>NZ_LWCS01000054.1 GCF_001650495.1 Mycolicibacterium iranicum
CTCCCATGGAACCGGGCGCGTCCTTCGTCGACGACTTCGAACGCGCCGAAACCCCCGCGGGACTCGACCGGGACTGGGAGTTGCGCGGAGCCGAGCCCGGCAAACCCACGCTTCCGGTGCAGACGGGCGCCTTCATCCGAGATGGCCACTATGTGTCCTCCGACGACAGCAACACCTACGCCGTCCAGACACTGGGCGACGTCGTCCGCCGTGTCGGCGCGGAGGGCCGCTGGACGAAGATCGGAGACGGCGGGTACGAGACCCTGATCATGGGAATCGCGGCGGACGACACCCTGAGCGGAAACCAGCTGCAACTCGTCATCACGCCGGCCGGGTGGGAACTGCGCAGACATCCCGACGGCGACTCGTCCGAGTCGGTGGGCAAGGCCACGTTCGACCCGCCCCTGGCGGTCAACGGCACGTACCGCTTCGAGATGGACGTCGACGACGAATCGGTGACGGTGCGCGTCGCGGGGGTCGAGAAGAGGGTGCAGGTCGACACCGTCGGATTGCTCGGTGAGCGCGTGTACTGGCAGCACTACTCCTCGCCGGACGAGCTTCCGATCGGGGCGAAGTTCTGCGTCGACATGGTGTGGGCAGCCGAGCAGGGCAAGCCACTGTCACCCGTCCCCGCTCAATGAGTCAGGCCCCCTCGAAAGGGGGCCTGATCAGCGTGGCAGGTACAGGATTCGAACCTGTGTAGGCGTTAGCCGACGGATTTACAGTCCGCTCCCATTGGCCGCTCGGGCAACCTGCCTGGGTGCTACCCGCGCTTGAGCGCGCACAGCAGGATATAACGAGGACCGCACCCCGACACAAATCGCCAGGGTGGTTTGGCCCTCACTGCGGCCTGCGACCAAGATGGACGCAAGCACAACACCACGAGGGAGGGACGGGTCCAATGGCGGATTCATCGTTCGACGTCGTCAGCAAGGTCGATCGCCAGGAAGTCGACAACGCGCTCAACCAGGCTGCCAAGGAATTGGCGACGCGGTTCGACTTCCGCGGTACCGACACCACGATCGAGTGGCAGGGCGAAGAGGGCATCATCATCGTGTCGTCCACCGAGGAGCGAGCCAAGGCCGCCGTCGACGTCTTCAAGGAAAAGCTGATCCGTCGCGACATCTCGATGAAGGCATTCGACGCCGGTGACCCGCAGCCGTCGGGCAAGACCTACAAGGTGATCGGCAGCATCAAACAGGGCATCAGCAGCGAGGACGCCAAAAAGGTCACCAAGATCATCCGCGACGAGGGCCCCAAGGGCGTCAAGGCGCAGATCCAGGGCGACGAGATCCGCGTCAGCTCCAAGAAGCGCGACGATCTGCAGGCCGTCATCGCTCTGCTCAAGGGCGCCGACCTCGATATCGCCCTGCAGTTCGTCAACTACCGCTAGTCCCGTAACGCTGCGGCCTAGCCGCGTTGCACTAGCCACTTGACTTCGCGATCGCTGTTTCCGCCGTGGCGTTGAGCAACTGCCAGCGCAGCCGAGCAAACCCGCCCTAGGGTGTCGGAATGGCACCTGCGCAACGTGAACCCAAAGTCGTTGTTCTCGGGGGCGGCTCGTGGGGAACCACCGTCGCGTCCATCTGCGCCAGGCGCGGTCCGACGCTGCAGTGGGTCCGCTCGCAGGAGACGGCCGACGACATCAACAAGAATCACCGCAACTCCAAGTACCTCGGGGACGAGGTCGAGCTGGCCGACACGCTACGCGCCACCACGGATTTCACCGAGGCCGCCGAATGCGCTGACGTCATTGTCATGGGCGTGCCGTCGCACGGCTTCCGTGGCGTGCTGACCGAATTGGCCACACAGCTGCGGCCATGGGTTCCGGTGGTCTCACTGGTGAAGGGCCTCGAGCAGGGCACCAATTACCGGATGAGCCAGATCGTCGACGAAATCCTGCCCGGCCACCCGGCGGGCATCCTCGCCGGCCCGAACATCGCCCGCGAGGTGGCCGACGGATATGCGGCCGCGTCGGTGTTGGCGATGCCGGACCAGCATCTCGCCGCAAACCTCGCAGGGCTGTTCCGCACCAAGCGTTTTCGCACCTACACCACCGACGACGTGGTCGGTGTGGAGATGGCGGGGGCGCTGAAGAACGTCTACGCCATCGCCGTGGGCATGGGCTTTGCCCTCGGGATCGGCGAAAACACCCGAGCGATGGTGATGGCGCGCGCCGTGGCCGAGATGTCGAAACTCGGCGTGGCGATGGGCGGCAACCGCGACACGTTCGCCGGCCTGGCGGGCATGGGCGATCTGATCGTGACGTGCACGTCGCAGCGCAGCCGCAACCGGCACGTCGGCGAGCAACTCGGCAAGGGCAAGACGGTTGAGGAGATCATCGCCGCCATGAACCAGGTCGCCGAAGGCGTCAAGGCTGCCAGCGTGATCATGGAGTTCGCCGACAAGTACGGCATCTCGATGCCGATCGCCCGCGAAGTGGACGGTGTCGTGAACCACGGGTCGTCGGTCGAGCAGGCCTATCGGGGACTCATGGTCGAAAAGCCGGGGCACGAGGTGCACGGCTCGGGCTTCTGAAGCTCAGTTGAAGTAGGGGTTGGTGCCTTCGGGGCGCGCCACGAGCGGATTGACCTGGTTGACGATCCAGGTGGCGCCGGGGCTGACGACGAAGCCGGACTGGTTGACGGAGTCGACGCAGGCGGTTGTCGCGCCGTCACCGCCGCAGCTGACCGTCCCGAAGCTGATCCGCGTGTTCGGTGGCAGTGCGTTGACCGGTTCGGTCACGATCGGTCCGCCAACCGAACCGAATCCCGGCACGACGCCGGACCGGCCGCTGACCAGATTGGCGCCGTTGGGCGCTCCGGGCAGGACGCCGCTGCACCCGTACGGGCCAGAGCGCTGCACCATGCAGGTCAGGCCGGCCGTGGTGAACGCATACGACGAGCCGCTGTACACCGCGAAATCCTGCGGGTTGGCCGGTGTGTAGGCGTTGACGTTCGGGGGTGGCGGCGGTGGAGGTGGGGGCGCCGGCTGCGCCGCGGCCACGCCGGACGCGCCGAACACACCAGCCGCGGCGACGCACACGGCAGCAACGACAGATCGGCTCGACACCATCACAGCCTAAGTGTCGTCACCGGGACCGGCAGTGTTTCAGAACGCATACGAACCGGTCGGGCTGATGACAAACCCGGACTGGTTGAACGTGTTGATGCACGACGTTGCGAATCCATCGTTGCCGCAGCTGACGGTCTTGAAGCTCAGCCTGCTGTTGGGCGGCAGCGCCGGAGCGTTCTCGACGAAGCCGTACATCGGCTGTGCCGAGTTGGCGAAGCCGACACCGCCGCCGGCATGGCCGGAAACCATGTTCGCGCCGCCCGGGGCTGCGGGCAGTGGACCGCTGCAGCCGTAGCTGCCGGAACCCCGGTCCAGCACGCACGTCACACCGTCGAGGGCGCTGAAGGCGTACCAGTTGCCGTCGTTGGCTGAGTAGTCCTTCGGGTTCGCCAGCGCCATCGCGTTGACGTTGGGCGCGGGCTGCGCCGATGCGAGGCCCGACGTTCCGAGCGATGCCGCTCCGCAGGCCGCCGCGATGATCATCAATCTGCTCAGCACGGACCACACCCTAGATCGGCGCGGGAGGCGGTGCAGGTCCCGGCCCGAAAGTCTGACGGCAGCGTCAGCTCAGGAGATCTGGCTGAGCGAATACTGACGTGCCCACGCCACGGCTATCTGCGCACCCCCGGCCAGGTTCGGCGGATGCTTTTCCGACGCGTCGAGCTGAAGGGCGAGATGCATCGGGCCCGGCGGGAAGTGCGAGGTGTTCGTCGTCCGCCACACCGGCACGCTGTCCACGTAGATGGTGATCGCGGTGGGCGTCCAGCTGACCGCGTAGTTGTGCCATTCGGTGGCGTCGACGTTCGTCACCCCGGCCTCGGTGAGGTCGAGCGCGGAATAGTGCAGGTGATGGCTCACGTGCTGACGTTTCGCGTCGGCGACCACCTCGACGAAGTCGACCTCGCCGCCGACCGGCCAGTTCTCGGCGTCCGGCCAGAGCAGCGCGACGGCGTGGTAGTCGACTGCCCCTTCGGGGACCCGCATCCGCACCTCCCAGGCTCCGTACTTCTGGCCACCGCCCCAGGTCAGCCCCCCGGTGTTGCCGAAGGCGTCGCCGGTGATCACCATGACGCCGTCGACGAATGAGATCGCACGCGGCGTCCGCCGTCCCCACCCGTTGTGACCGACAGAGTCGTAGACGACCCAGCCGTCCAGCGACGACGGCCCGCTGAAGCGGGTCTCCCGCGGGGCGCCCCACCCGTAGCGGCCCGCCGCCGTCGCGGCACCGAGCTCGACCGTCGTCGTAGCCGTCGAGCCGAACCCGGGAACGAGGAGGCCCATGAGCCCATGGATGCGCCAGCCGTTCTCCTCGGCGTCGTCGCTGACCTGCACGGAGAACAGGTCGCCGCCGTCGAACACCGAGCCTGCTGCAGGGCGGTACACGAATGAGCCGTCGTCGTCGATCGTGACGGTCGCACCGGCCGCGAGGGCTCTCGCCGAGTACGTCAGGACGTCACCGTCGGCGTCGTCGGCCAGGATCACGCCGGTGACACTGCCGTCCGACCGAACCTCTACCTCGTCGGGTTCCTGCGAGACGGTCGGGGTCTTGTTGAAGAACGTCCGCTGAATCCAGGTGAAGAACGACGGGCTCTCCGTGTCGGCTGCCGCACGGGCCAGGGCTGCGAAGGTAGCTGGGGGCTCGGCATCGTCGTTACTGCTCGCCGCGTCGTGGGGCTTCTCGGTGGACGGGCGGGGGGCGTCGACAGCTGTCTCCTGCGCGTCGAGGTCCCCATCGTCGGCGTGCAGGTCGGCGTCGTCGGAGGGCTTTGTCGTGTCCCGTTTCCGGGTGCGACGGTCGCCCTCGTCCTCGGCGGGGTCTTCGTCCTCTGCGACAGGGGTCTCGTCGGCGCCCTCAGCATCGGCATCGCCGTCGGACGTTGCCGCTCCCTCGTCCCCGCCGGTGTCGGCGGCATCGTCGTCGGAGTGTCCTTCTGCGGCGTCCTTCCGCGACGTGCGTTCCGCGGCGTCGGTGCCGCCGTTAGCGGATGGGCCTGCTGCGTCGCTCGAATCCGAACCGGCACCGGTTTCGGCGGACGCCGGCGCCGGCGTCCCGGCGAGGAGGAAACAGGCGGTCGCGCCACCGGTGAACGCCACAGCGGCGCCGACCCGGGACATCGAGATGCTGTGGGACTGCAAGGAATTGCTCGGCGTCATAACCAGACACTAGGCGGCGATTTCGTTTCGCGCGCAACCACCTCGCGCATGGCCGGATGCCCGTTGAGCTGGCACTTTCGCCGATGTTGGCAACCGGATTTGCTCAGTACAGGCCGGGGCCCTGACCGGGGCCGCCGTATCCACGGCCCGCCATCGCTTCCAGACGCGCGATGCGATCGGCGATCGGCGGGTGCGTGGAGAAGAGCTTGCCGATCTTCTCGCCTGCCCGGAACGGGTTGGCGATCATCAGGTGCGCCTGATCGGCCAGCTGCGGCTCGGGCGGCAGCGGGGCCCGCTCCACGCCGGCGCTGATCTTGCGCAGCGCACTGGCCAGAGCCAGCGGATCACCGGTCAGCTCGGCGCCGGACTGGTCGGCCTGGTACTCGCGCGACCGCGACACCGCCAGGCGGATGACCGTCGCGGCGATCGGCCCGAGCAGCGAAACCAGAAGAATGGCAAAGGGATTCGTGCCGCCGTCGCGGTTTCCGCCGAACATGCTGGCGAAGAAAGCGAGGTTGGCCAGGGCGGTGATCACCGTCGCCATGGCACCGGCGACACAGGAGATGAGGATGTCGCGGTTGTACACGTGGGACAACTCGTGGCCGAGCACGGCCCGCAACTCGCGTTCGTTCAGGATCTGCAGGATGCCCGTCGTACAGCACACGGCGGCGTTGCGGGGGTTGCGTCCGGTCGCGAAGGCGTTGGGGGCGGCGGTGTCGCTGATGTAGAGCCGCGGCATGGGCTGGCGCGCCGTCGTGGCCAGCTCCCGCACGATCCGGTACATCACCGGCGCCTGCATCTCGTTCACCGGCTGGGCGTGCATGGCGCGCAGGGCGAGCTTGTCGCTGTTGAAGTAGACGTAGGCGTTCATGCCGAGCGCGAACAGCACCGCCAGAAACATGATGTTGCGCCCGAACATGGCGCCGACCCCGACGATGAGACCTGAGAACAGCACCAGCAACAGGAAGGTCTTCGCCCTGTTCGCGTGCGGATGCCAAGTCATTGTGGGTTCCTCCTCCGGAAACCTGCGTGAGTCATCGCAAAGGCAACGACCGGACCCCCCTGTGGGTTCCGGACCGGTCAGCCGTCGCGATTGACCGTGTACTGGACCAGGCTGGCGAGCGCCTGCCGACCGGGGAGGTCGGGAAGTTGGGCGAGTTCGGCTTCGGCCTCCTCGGCGTAGGAGGCCACGGTTTCCTTGGCCTTCCTGATGCCGTCGGAGGCACGCAGCAACCTGAGTGCCTCGGCCAGATCGGCGTCGTTGGTGACGGGGCCTTTCAGCAGTTCGCGGAGCCGGTCGGCGTCCGGGCCCGTTTCGCGCAGCGCGTAGAGCACCGGCAGGGTGTGCACGCCCTCGCGGAGGTCCGTTCCCGGAACCTTCCCCGACTCGTCGGGGTCGCTGTCGATGTCGATGATGTCGTCGGAGATCTGGAACGCGGTCCCCACGATGCCGCCGAGCCTGGCCAACCGCTCGACCTGCGCCTCGTCGGCACCGGAGAACGTCGCCCCGAACCGGCCCGACGCCGAGATCAGGCAGGCCGTCTTCTCGTAGACGACCTTGAGGTAGTGATCGATCGAGTCGACCTGGTCGGCGCTGCCGCGGGTCTCGCGCATCTGACCGGTCACCAGGAGCGCGAATGTGTCGGCGATGATGCGCACCGCGTCGGGGCCGAGCTTGCTGACCAGGCGGGACGCGGTGGCGAACAGATAATCGCCCGCCAGGATCGCGATGTTGTTGCCCCAGCGGGCATTGGCGCTCGGGGCGCCGCGACGGACCTGCGCCTCGTCCATGACGTCGTCGTGATACAGCGTTGCCAGGTGCACCAGCTCGATGACGGCGCCGGCGACCGTGACCTGCCATGCGTCAGGCTCGGGCCCCAGTTGGGCCGACAGCACGGTGAAGAGGGGGCGGAATCGCTTGCCGCCCGCCTGGAAGAGGTGTTGGACGGCCTCGGACATCAGGACGTCGGCTTTGCCCAGCTCATCGGACATCAGAGCTTCGATTCGGGCAACCCCGTCGCGGACGTCCTGGGCGAACTGGGCATCGCCGAAGTCCACTCCCGCCACCACATTCGCCGGTGTCCTCACACAGCCAACATACTGGGAAGCATGCACTCACCGGCGGGCGGAGCAATCCGGGGTTCCTCGAGCGCCGACATCGTGGTCGTCGGGGCGGGACCGGCCGGGTCGTCGGCCGCGGCGTGGGCGGCCAGGGCAGGCCACGACGTCTTGGTCATCGACTCCGCTCAGTTCCCCCGCGACAAGGCATGTGGCGACGGGCTGACACCGCGGGCAGTGTCCGAGTTGCGCCGGCTCGGGCTCGGCGACTGGCTTGACGGCCGGATCGCGCACCGGGGATTGCGGATGTCGGGCTTCGGTGCGGACGTCGAGGTGACATGGCCGGGTCCGTCCTTCCCGTCGTTCAGCAGCGCCGTGCCCCGCACCGAGCTCGACGAACGCATCCGGCTGGTCGCCGTCGACGACGGCGCGAAGATGAAGCTGGGCGCCAAAGCTGTTTCGGTGGAGAAGGATTCGCGAGGTCTCGTGTCCGGCGTGGTGCTGGACTCCGGTGAGGTCGTGACGTGTTCGTCGGTGATCGTGGCCGACGGGGCGCGGTCGACGCTGGGCCGGGCGCTGGGACGCGAATGGCACAAGGAGACGGTCTACGGGGTGGCGATCCGCGGGTACATCGCGACGCCCCGGGCCAACGAGCCGTGGATCACGTCGCACCTCGAGCTGCGGTCCCCGTCAGGCGAGGTGCTGCCCGGCTACGGCTGGATCTTCCCGCTGGGCAACGGCGAGGTGAACATCGGCGTGGGCGCGCTGGCCACGGCGAAACGCCCTGCGGACGCGGGACTGCGGCCGCTGCTGAACTATTACACCGACCTGCGTCGCGCCGAGTGGGACTTCAAGGGTGACCCGCGGGCGGGGCTGTCGGCGCTGCTGCCGATGGGTGGCGCCGCGTCGGGGGTGGCCGGCCCGAACTGGATGCTGATCGGCGATGCCGCCGCGTGCGTGAACCCGCTGAACGGTGAAGGTATCGACTACGGCTTGGAAACCGGGCGGTTGGCGGTGTCGCTGCTGGGGTCCGGCGCGTACACGGACGCCTGGCCGTCGGTGTTGCACACGCACTATGCGCGGGGCTTCTCCGTGGCCCGCCGCTTGGCGCTGCTGTTGACCTATCCGCGGTTCCTGCCTCTGACCGGGCCAGTCGCGATGAGATCGGCGGCGTTGATGAAGATCGCCGTTCGGGTGATGGGCAACTTCGTGACCGACGAGGACGAGGATCTGGTCGCCCGGGTCTGGCGCGGCGCGGGCACGCTGTCGCGAAGGATCGACGAACGCCGCCCGTTCACGTGACGTTCGTGTACCGGGCGCCCCTGCGCTCCCGCTCCGACGACGTCGACCCGCGGCTGACCCTGCGGCGCGCACTGTCGCTGGGACTGTGCGGGTTTGGCGAACGCGCGCACGGCTCGCAGCTGGCTCGGCGAGTGGAGCGGTTTGCCGAGGTGCCTGACGGGTCGTTCGTCTGGACCCGCGACGGCGACGGGCTGTACTGGCTGGGCCACATCGACGGCCCGTACTTCTACGACGCCGACGGCGCGGGCGTGGATCTCGTCCACGTCCGCCCGTGTCGATGGCGAGACGCTCCCGTCACCGAATCCCGATGCCCTGCAGCTGTTGTCGCGACGTTCGGCAGAGGCGGCCGCAACTTTCAGCAGATTCACGACGCGCAGGTGAGCCAGCAGACGGTGCAGCTCTGGCAAGGTGGTTGACCCTCTCGGAGCGGCTGCCAGGGCGGGCCGGGCATCACGTTGATCCCCGGTGACAACGGGCGCACCATGCGCTCGACCACCGGGTCAGTTGAGAGACTTTGCGAATCCGCTGACGTCGCGCACGCTGGCCGAGAACACATCTGGTAATGCGTTGCCGAACAGCAGGTCTCCGCCGTGACACGTGCCGGCAACGATACGACCGACCGTGGGTACCCCGGCCCGCAGCAGTCTGCGATAATACTGAAGTCCCGCGTCACGCAGTGGATCGAGTTCGTTGACCGAAATAACATGCGGTGGAAGATCTTTCAAATCTTCATCGGTGGCGACAGACGCCCAGCACGTCGCATCCTGCGCGTGGTTCCCGGCGGGGTCGTAGAGCGATCCGAGGAGCGCCAACTGTTCGCAGCTGACGAAGTATCCGTCGTTCTCCTTCAATGACGGCAGGTCCAGGCAATCCTCCAGCCACCGGTTCGAGATGTAGGGGCACTGAGCGTAGAAACCCGCAATCTCGCTGATCCACTCTTCACGTTTCGCCTTGTGCGCCAACGTCAGAGTCAGATTCCCTCCCCCGGACTCGCCGGAGACGACGACGTGGCCGACCCCGAGATCGGCCCGGTTCGCGCTGACCCAGCGGACCGCCGCGGCGCAGTCGTTCAACCCGGCGGGGAACGGGTGCGGACCCAATTTGCCGGCGCTGTTGCGGAATTCGACGCCGACGACCACCAAACCGGTCGAGGCGAGATGCTCGCGCAGCCGGATGTAGGCGAGGTCGCCGGCACTCGCGATCGCCATACCACCGCCGTGCAGGTGCACGATGCCGGGGATCGTTCCCTGCGCGTCGGTGGGTCGGCTGATGTAGACGGTGATGTCGTTGCCGTCCGGACCTGGGATCGTCGACGTGGTCGTCGAGACGTCCGCCGGAGATGGGAGTTCAGCGGCGAGCACGTCGAAGATCGCGCCCATGCCCTCCTCGCTCATCGCGGCGTAGGCATACCGCTCGTCGAGCGCCGAGTCGACCGACAGACCGCTGGCAGGGAGCCTTCCCTCGAGGCCGAAGCGCGCGAAAGCCGCCACCATGCGTGGGTCCGAGCGGGGATCGGTGCCGAGAGTGGCGTCAGGATCGGCGTGGCGTCCAAGCAGCATGACGTGACGCTATCGCCCTGCGCGTGCGGAAACGCCGCTTTCACTTGCCGCGAACGCGCGCGAAATCCCGGAGTTTTCGGCGCGTCGGCGTGCAGACATGCGCGCTCGCGGTGCAGGGGTCCGGTCTCTCAGGGTTTGGTGGCTGCGTGCAGTGCCACGATCCCGCCGGACAGATTGCGCCAGCGCACCTCCGCCCACCCGGCCGCCTCGATGCGCCGAGCGAGATCCGCCTGATCGGGCCACGCCCTGATCGACTCGGCCAGATACACGTACGCGTCGGGATTCGACGACACCGCCGACGCCATCCGCGGCAGCGCCTGCATCAGGTACTCCTTGTAGACGGTGGCGAACACCGTATTCGTCGGCGTCGAGAACTCGCACACCACCAACCGGCCGCCCGACCGCGTCACCCGGGCCATCTCCCGCAGGCCCGCCGAGTGGTCGACGACATTGCGCAGACCGAAGCTGATGGTCACGGCATCGAAGGACTCGTCGGCGAACGGCAGCCTCGTCGCATCCCCGGCGACCTTCGGCACTTTGCGGGCCGCACCCGCGGCCAGCATCCCCACGGAGAAATCCGCCGCCACACACCACGCGCCCGAGGTGGCCAGCTCCACCGTCGAGACTGCCGTGCCCGCAGCCAGGTCGAGCACCTTGTCCGCCGGACTCAGCCGCAGCGCCTCACGCGTGGCACGCCGCCAGAAACGGTCCTGCCCCAGGGAAAGCACCGTGTTGGTGAGGTCGTAGCGGCGCGCGACCCCGTCGAACATCGACGCCACTTCATGGGGATTCTTCTCCAGCGAGGCGCGGTTCACGCTGCCGAACGTATCAGGCAGCCGGCTGGGAGTCGGCTGTGCGCTCGTTGCGAACGGGAATCAGATGGGGCCCACAGGGCATTAACCGGCTATGAGCGAAAAAGTTTGGTTCATCACAGGTGCTTCGCGCGGTTTCGGGCGCGAGTGGACGATCGCGGCGCTGGAACGCGGCGACAAGGTTGCCGCCACCGCCCGCGACGTGTCCACGCTGGACGACCTCGCGGCGAAGTTCGGTGAGGCGCTGCTGCCGATCACGCTCGACGTGACCGACCGCAACGCCGACTTCGCCGCAGTCACCGCGGCCCACGACCACTTCGGTCGGCTCGACGTCGTCGTCAACAACGCCGGCTACGGGCAGTTCGGCATGCTCGAAGAGCTCTCCGAGGAGGAAGCCCGCGGCCAGATCGAGACCAATGTCTTCGGCGCGCTGTGGGTCACACAGGCAGCGCTGCCCTATCTGCGTGCGCAAGGCAGCGGCCACCTCATCCAGGTGTCCTCGATCGGCGGCGTGACCGCCTTCCCCAACCTGAGCCTCTACCACGCCTCCAAGTGGGCGCTGGAGGGCTTCTCGCAATCACTGGCCCAAGAGGTCGCCGACTTCGGCGTCCACGTCACGCTGATCGAGCCGGGCGGGTTCTCCACCGACTGGGCGGGCCCGTCGTCCAAGCACGCCACCCCGCTGCCTGCCTACGACGAACTGCGAGTGAAGAACGAGAAGTGGCGCGCCGAGCGCACCGCCCGGCCGGGCGACCCTCAGGCCTCCGCCAGGGCGCTTCTCACGGTCGTCGACGCCCCCTCACCGCCCCTGCGGGTGTTCTTCGGTGAGGTTCCGCTGCAGCTGGCCAAGGCGGACTACGAAAGCCGGCTTGCTAACTGGGAGCAGTGGCAGCCGGTAGCGCTCGAAGCCCAGGGCTGACCATGGCGCGCGGCGATCACCCCATCCGGACCCCGTTCTACGGAGTGCTGCTGTCGGCCGCCGCATTCCTGTTCTGCTGGGCCGCCGCGGTCATCACGGTGACGTGGCTGGCGGCGACGATCTACATCGTCGCCGCGATCGCGGCAGGTATCGGGCTCGTGATGACGCTGCGGGACTACGGCTGAGCCGGACGGGTCACGCTGCACGCAGGGCGCGGGCGCCCATGACGGCTTCGTAGTGGCCGATGAGCTCGTCACAGATCACCGGCCACGTCCGACCGAGCACGCTCTTGCGCGCCGCCACTGAGTATCGGCGGCGTTCGGCGACCAGGTGGTCGACGGATTCGGACAGCCTGTCTTCGAATTCGCTGACCGGCAGCAGAAGGCCGGTACGGTAGGGCGCCACCAGATCGCGAGGTCCTCCCGCGTCGGGGGCGATGACCGGCAGCCCGGACGCCATGGCCTCCTGAACGGCCTGGCAGAACGTCTCGTGCTCGCCGGCGTGCACGAACACATCCATGCTGGCGTACGCGGCGGCGAGCTGCTCGCCGTACAGTGCGCCGGTGAAAATCGCTCGCGGGAAATCGGTTTCGAGCTTGGCACGGTCGACGCCATCACCGACGATCACCACTTGCACATCGTCGCGGGCGTGCAGCGGGGCGAGCCGCTCGACGTGCTTCTCGGGGGCGAGCCTGCCGACGAACCCGACGATCGGCCTGCCGTCCGGGGACCAGGACTGCCGCAGCCGGTCGTCTCGCGCAGACGGCGCGAAACCCGTCACGTCGACCCCGCGACCCCACTTGTGGACCCGCGGGATTCGATGTGCGACAAGATCTTCCATCGCTGCAGTAGACGGCGCGAGAGTCCTGTCGGCTTTGCTGTGCAGGCGCCGGGTCCAGGCCCATGACGCACGCGAGAGCGCACCGATGCCGTAGCTCTGGGCGAAACCGGCGACGTCGGTCTGGAACACCGCCACTGTCGGGATGCCGAGGTGACGCGCCACGTGCACACCGCCCCACCCGAGCAGCGCCGGCGACGCGAGATGGATGACGTCGGGGTCGAAACCACGCAGGACACCGACCATCCGCGGCCGCGGTACACCCAGCGGAAGCGATGTGACCTTCGGAAACATCATCGACGGAACCCGGTGGATGCGGACTCCGTCGTGCAGCTTGTCGGCGGGCGGCTCGCCCCGAGGGGTGTCGGGGGCAATGACGATGACCTCGTGACCCGTGCGACGCATGTGCTCGATGACCCGAAGCACCGAGTTGGTGACACCGTTGACATTCGGGAGGAACGATTCTGCGACGATTGCAACGCGCACACCGCGACAGTGACATCGCCACCTGTCCCGAAGGTTGCGCACAGGGATATGTCGCACGAATTGCGGGTGCGGCGCGACCCGCGGTTCACTCCGAAAGACATGCTTGGCGGCGGCATCGCGGCGAGGATGGGTGCATGCGTCTGATTCGCCCGCTGATCGTGATGTCGGCGCTCCTGCTGCTGGTGCCCGCCGCCGGATGCTCCAAGCAGGTCACCGGCATGCCCCTGACGTCGTCGGAGACGGCGCCGTTGGCCGTGTCCGAGGACGGGTTCGGCATCGTCGTCGGGTACGACGACGCACCCGCAAAGATCGAGATCTACACCGAACCGCAGTGCAGCCACTGCGCAGACCTGCAGCGGGATTTCGGCGACCAGCTCGCCTACAACATCACGGTGGGCACCGTGCAGGTCACCTACCGGCCGCTGACATTCCTCGATGACGAGGACGACGGGTATTCCGCCATCGTCGCCAACGCCCTGTTCCTGGCCACCGAAGCCGTGGACAACTCGGCGGCCACGGGCACACAGTTCCAGCGTTTCGTCGAGGAGTTGTGGTTCAACCAGGACCCCGGCGGTGAGCCGTTCTCCGGCGACGAACTACACGACATGGCCAGCTCGGCGGGTCTCCCCGATCTCGTCGCCAACAACGTCGCCGACGACAAAGAGGGCGTCGACGTACTCGACATGGAGGAGACAAACTTCGGCCTGCTCTACGACATCGACCCCGTCGACACCGGCACCCCGACCGTCTACGACCTGAATGCCGGCGAGAAACTCGACATCTTCGACGAGAACTGGCTCAGCGACCTTCTGCAGCCGTGACCAGTTCGGCGTTGCGACGCTCACGGCGCCGCTCGAGCGCCGCCGTGCCCGTCAGCGCGAGACCCGCGACCAACCATCCGACGACCGCGATCGAGCCGGCGGGCACGATCGCCAATGCCGCGTTGCGGTGTTGTACGCGAACCAGATCCGGGTCGTTGGTGTCGTACTCGACATAGATGCGCATGCCGTCTTCGAGTTCCGACGGGTACAGCACCCCGAGTTCAGGCCGGTAGGTGACCCGGTCGGGGGTGACGAACTCGATGGTGGAGCGCCGCTGGCCCGCGTCAAGCACGGTGGCTTCCGCGACACCGAGATTGCGTTCGATCTGCCGGTCGTTGCGCCATGCCCCGGCCACCAGAAGCACCGACTGCAGTGTCACCAGACAGGCCGCCGCGACGATGCCGAGGCGGATACGCCGAAACGCCCTGGCGCTGC
Source organism: Mycolicibacterium iranicum (assembly GCF_001650495.1). Taxonomy (GTDB): domain Bacteria; phylum Actinomycetota; class Actinomycetes; order Mycobacteriales; family Mycobacteriaceae; genus Mycobacterium; species Mycobacterium iranicum_A. Next base: position 14,459 of record NZ_LWCS01000054.1, read on the forward strand.
GGGTCTCTCCTGGTTCGCCGTAGAGGTGCGGGACGATGACCGGTTTGGCCCGGTGCCACAACGCCGTCAGGCGCTGTTTCACAACTCGGCCTTGATCGACGCGTGCAGCGCGCGCAGCGACGACCTGTCCGCCTTGACCTCCAGCACCCGCATACCGTCGACGTCGTCGTCGAGGGCCTCGGCCAGTTGGCCGGCCTCGATCTGACGGCTCTCCACGTGATAGGCCCGGCACAGCGCACCCACGTCGACGTCGTGCGGGGTGCCGAAGATGCGCGAGGACACATCGGAGAACCGCTTGTCCCCCTGCTCGAGCAACTCGAAAATGCCGCCGCCGTTGTCGTTGGACACCACGATCGTCAGCTTGGTCGGCGTCGGCTCCGTCGGCCCCACCAGAAGTCCCGAGCTGTCGTGAACAAATGTCAGATCGCCGATCAGCGCGACGGTGCGGCCGCCGGTGGCGCGCTCGTGGGCGAGCGCGGCGCCGATGGCCGTCGACACCGTGCCGTCGATCCCGGCCACACCCCGGTTGGAGCGCACCTTCACGCCTTCGGTGTTGAAGCCGACCAGTGCGATGTCGCGGACGGGGTTCGACGCCCCGAGAACCAACTGATCGCCGGGGCGTACCGCGTCGGCGAGGGCCGCGGCCACGTGCAGACCGGTGGTCAGCGGGTGGGCCTGCAGTTGCCCGCGGACCGCGTCGATGGCGCGGCGGTTCGCGTCGGCGCAGCGGTGCAGCCATTCCGGGGAAGGCTCTCCGGAAAGAACCGCCCTGGTGCCTGTCGCCTGCGAGTTGCCCGACACATCCGGCCAGCGTGGACCGGTGGTCAGCGCGAAGACCGGAACCGTGGGATCGGCGAGCAGCGCCGACACCGGACGGTGCAGCGTTGGCCGACCGAGCATCAGGACCTGTTTGGGCCGGAGCAGCCGCAGCGCCAGCGGGTGCAGGGGAGTCTGCGCGTAGGGTGCTGTCGGTTCGGCGACGGTCGGCAGGTGGGCGAGGTTCGGATGGCTGCCCGCACCGTGCCCGGCGATGACCACCGTGTCCGGGGTCAGATCGATGTCGAGCGGCTGATCGAAAGTTACCGGAGGGGTGTAGGTCCACGGCTTGCCGTCGGGACGTCCCTCGGGCGCGTAGGGCCTGCCCGGTTCCGCGGCGTCAGGCACCAACGGCTCCCGCAACGGGATGTCGAACTGCACCGGACCCGCGTTCGCCGAGCGAGAGCCGATGGCGGCGGCCAACACTCGGCACGTCGCCGAGCGCCACTGCGCGTTCGACGACTCAGGATCGGCGTTCTCCTCGGCAAGGCCCAGACTGATCATCGCGCGGACCTGCGTCCCGAAATAACCGAGCTGCTCGAACGTCTGGTTCGCACCGGTGCCGAGCAATTCGTAGGGCCGATTCGCCGACAGAACGATCAGCGGCACGCGCGCGTAGTTGGCCTCGACGACGGCCGGCCCGAGGTTGGCGACGGCCGTCCCCGACGTCATCGCCACGCACACCGGCGCACGTTCGGCGACTGCGAGTCCGATGGCCAGGAAACCTGCGGTGCGCTCGTCGATGCGGACGTGCAGGCGCAGCCTGCCTGCGCGGTCGGCGTCGTGCAGCGCGAAGGCCAGGGGCGCGTTGCGGGACCCCGGACACAGGACGACGTCGCGGACGCCGCCGCGGACGAGTTCGTCCACGACCACGCGTGCCTGCGTCGTCGAGGGATTCACCACTACAGGGTATCGGCGAAGAAATTGAGGATCGCGGTGTTGACGACCTCGGGCTTCTCGATGAAGCCCAGATGACCGGTGTCGGGGATCTCCAGAAAGCGCCCGTTGGGCAGCGCGTTGGCGACCTCGCGGCCGAGGTGCGGCGGCAGTACGACGTCATCGGCGAATCCGATCACCAGCGTCGGGATCGTCACGTTCTGGTAGGCGGCCAGCCTGTTCTCCCGCGGCGCGATGGTGAGGTGCGTGCGCATGCCCGGCGTCGGCTTCTGCGGCCACATCGTGAACATGTCGATCCAGTCCCGCACCGCGTGGTCGTCGTTCAGCGTCTTGGGTGAAAAGCTTTCCAGCAGACGGACTTTTGCGTCGAACTCGGCCGGCAGGGAGATGCCGGATTCCGCCAGCGCCTTTTCGCCCTGCCAGAAGAAGTCGCGGGTGCGGTCGTGGCGGCCTCGGGTGGCCATCAGCACCGCCGATCTCACCAGTTCGGGGCGCGCAACCATCAGCTCCTGCGCGATGTAGGAGCCCATCGAGACGCCGACGATGCGCACCGGGGCGAGGTCCATCTGCTCGATCAGCGCGGCGGTGTCGCCGACCATCGTCTCGGTGGTGAAACCCTCGGCGGCCTCGGTGGCGCCGATCCCCCGGTTGTCGAACGTCACACATCGGTAACCGGCACGAGTGAAGGCGGGCACCTGATGCAGGTGCCAGGTGCGGCCCGCACCGCCGCGACCTGCGATGAAGAGCACCGGATCGCCGGTACCGCGGTCATCGAATGCCAAATTCACCCCGACGACGCTACTTACCGCAAATCGGGCGCGCTCATGCACCCTGGGCGTCGCTCAGCGCGCCGCCGTTCGCGCCGCGATTACGGCGCGTTGAGCGATGCGGAGCGTCGTTTTCCGCGCCGGAGTCGCTTGAGGGCGGCGTCCCAGAGCAGGCCGGTCGAGGCGGCCAGCGCGGCGGGTTTGACCATCTCCTTGCCCATCATCGCGGTGGCCAGAGCCTTGGTACTCGCCGAAGCCTTCGACATGTGCCCGGAGTCGAACGGCGGCTGCGGGTCGTACTCCATCGACAGCTGAATCGCCTTGGCCTTGGCCTCCCCGCCGATACGGCCCGCGAGCCACAACCCCAGGTCGATACCCGCCGACACTCCGGCCGCAGTCACGGTCTTGTCGTCGGCCTCGACGATGCGCTGATCGCCGACCGGCTGCGCGCCGAAGGTCTTGAGCACCGGCAGCGCCGCCCAGTGCGACGTCGCACGCTTGCCGTCGAGCACACCCGCCGCTGCCAGGATTATCGAGCCCGAGCACACCGACGTCGTCCACGTCGACGTCTGGTGCGCGTGGCGCACCCAGTCGAGCACCTTCTGGTCGCGGGCGTGTTCCATGGTCGCGAACCCGCCGGGGATCAGGATGATGTCGGGTGACGGAGTCTCGTCGAAGCTGTGCGTGGCCCCGACGAGTAGCACGTGCGAGTCCGCGGCGATCGGGCCCGGCTCGTGCCATACGAACCGCACCTCGGTGTCGGGCAGCCAGCGCAGGCTCTCATAGGGCCCGATGAAGTCCAGCGCCGTGAAACCCGGATAGAGCATGATGGCGGCCTGCATGGTGAATCTCCTTCTGTGTCACGCGAATGTCTTGCGGTATTGGTCCGGCGAGACACCGAACCGGCGGACGAAGTTGCGGCGCAACGTCTCTGCGGAGCCGAACCCGCAGCGCGCGGCGATCACCGTGACGGTGTCGTCGGTCTCCTCGAGCTGGCGGCGGGCCGCTTCGGTGCGGACACGCTCGACGTAAGCGCCGGGCGCCTCCCCGACCTCTTCGGTGAAGACGCGCGTGAAATGGCGTGGGCTCATCGCGGCGCGGCGCGCCAGCTCGGGGATGCTGTGTGCGCCAGCGGGTTCGAATTCGATGGCCTCCTGCACGTCGCGGATCGGGGTGCGGCGGGCGCGCGGCATCCACACCGGCGCCGCGAACTGGGTCTGCCCGCCCGGCCTGCGCAGATAGAGCACCAGGTAGCGGGCCACGGTCTGGGCGACCTCGGTACCGTGATCGTCCTCGACGAGGGCCAGCGCCAGGTCGATACCCGCCGTGACACCCGCCGCGGTCCAGACCTTCTCGGAACTGCGGACGAAGATGGGATCGGGATCGAACGTCACGGCGGGGAATTCGGCGGCGATCTGGTCGGCGTAGGCCCAATGGGTGGTGGCGACACACCCGTCGAGCAGCCCGGCCTGCGCGGCCAGCACCGCACCGCTGCACACGCTGACCACCCGCCGGGCCCGCGGTGCGACCGCGGTGATCCAGTCGATGAGGACATCGTCCTTGCGAGCCGTCTCCGTGCCGAAGCCTCCAGGCAGCACGACCGTGTCGACCTCGTCGTCGGGATCGGGCAGGGGTTCGGCGACGAATGTCAGACCGGTTCCGGTGCTGACCGGTTGTCCGTCGACGGACACCACCCGGACCCCATAGCCGTCGGCACCCCGGCCGGACAGCAACAGCGATGTACCGGTGAACACCTCGAACGGTCCGACCATGTCGAGGGCCTGCACCCCCGCGAAACCGGCGATGAGCACCGTGCGCACCATGCACTCAGTGTTGGCGACCGCCCCGATGGCGTCCAGGCCATGGAGCCCACAGATCAGGACACGAGCGGAAAGCAGGCACGAATGCGATCCACCCACCACTGCCTGCGGTCTGCGGGGGCCGCCAACGCCGCCAGCCGGCCCAGTTCAGGAGTGACCGCCGCGGCAGGCAGACAGCCGTCGACCGCGGCCATCGGAGCAGCGACATCGTCGACGAACAGGCTGCCGGTCCCGAGGCCGCAGGCGTGGTCGAGCCTGGGCAGACACCCTGCGGCGACCAACCCCGCACCGATGCCTACCGCGGTGTCGAGCGCGCTGGACACCACGACGGGGATGTCGATGCGCGCCGCGATGTCGAGCATCGCACCTACCCCACCGAGCGGGGCGACCTTGAGCACCGCGATGTCGGCTGCACCCGAGCGCACGACGTGAAGCGGGTCCTCGGCCTTCCGGATGCTCTCATCGGCCGCGACGGGAACGTCGACGCGGCGGCGCAGCTCTGCCAGCTCCGCGACGGTGCGGCACGGTTGCTCGAGATATTCAAGGGGGCCGTCGGCGGTCAGGGCGCGCGCGGCGGTGACCGCTTCCTCGACGGTCCAGCCACCGTTCGCGTCGACGCGGACGGTCAGCCCGGCGGCCCGGACGGCGGCGACGCGCGCCACGTCGTCGGCCAGCGCCTGACCCGGCTCGGCCACCTTCACCTTCGCCGTCCGAGCACCGGGGAATCGCGCGAGCACGCCTGGGACATCCGCGGCGGCGACCGCGGGGACGGTGGCGTTGATCGGGATGTGAGTGCGGCGCACGGCCGGCAGCGGACGATAAGCCGCCGCGATGCCCGACGCGAGCCAGTGCGCCGCTTCCGGCGGTTCGTACTCGACGAATGCGCCGAACTCGCCCCAACCGGCCGGACCGTCGATCAGCGCCACTTCGCGGGTGGTGATGCCGCGGAACCGGACCCGCATCGGCAGGGCGACGACATACAACCGTTCGAGGAGGTCCGCGAGTTCGACAGGCCGCCGATCTTCGGTGTCCCTCATCGGCCAACCGTGGGCCGGTCGTCGGGCGCGGCTCGGCGAAACGCCTCGACGATGTCGGCGAGCCCGCGCGCCAGGGTCCGCCTGTCCCGCTCTGCGCGGGCGGCCGCGGCCGCGGTGACCCGTTGTCCGAGTGGGCGGTAGATGTCTGCCAGTGTGGCGTAGGTGGTTTCGGTGAGTCCGACCAGCACTTTGCGCCGGTCAGCGGGGGCGGGTCGCCGTGAGACGAGATCGGCCGCTTCCAACCGGTCGATCAACGCCGTGACCGAGCCGCGGGTCAGCCCGAGCCTTTGAGCGAGGTCGGCGGCGCTGCGTGGGCCGTGCTCGAGAGCGTTGAGCGCACGCAGGTCGCTGCGGCCGATACCTAGTGTTCGGCACACCGCCTCGTCGAAATCCTCCATCGCGCGCCACAGTTCGCGGCATGCGAGCAGCACAGGATCTGTTGGTTGCCATTCCGTGTCGGCCATGATTCGATGACCATATCATTCGATCATCGAACATTTGGAGCATTCATGAAGTGGTCGGAGCGCATCACGATAAGCCGCCCGCTGCCTGAGGTGAAGCAGGCGATCGTCGACGCCGAGGAGCTGTTGGCCTGGTCTGCATGGCCGGAGGCCACCGGGTATTCCTGTCGGATCGACGGGGACGGGCGAAGCGTCGGGTCGCAGATCGTCTTCACCGACCCCCACGGCGTCGTCCAGGGCCGGCAGGTGCTCGAGACCGTCCGCGACGACGTCGTCGATTTCCGGCTGCACAACCGCGGACCAGGGGGCCGGGAGATGCACCCGCACCTGCGGTTCCGCCTCGTCGATCTCGACGGCTCACACACGCAGGTCCACCTCGACTTCGAAGCCGAAGCACCGCTTCCCTTCGGCGCGCGGCACGTGGTCGAAGCCATCATGGGCCGCAGAGTGAGGGCACTGCACGTCAAGGACCTCGAGCAACTCAAGGCGCACGTCGAGAACGGGATCGGCAGAAGTTGAGAGCCGCAGCCATCCGCGAGACGAGCGGCTCCGAAGATTGGGTGACACGAGGCCACGGACAGGAGTGCGCACATGAACCGCATCGTCAAACTCGCGGCACAAATTCTGGAATCGGTGGTGTCGGTCGCCGGGATACGCACGGTGGAGGAACCACACTTCATCGGACGTCCGCTCACCGATGACGTCGAGGTCCGCGAGTACGGGTCACGAATCGCGGCAGAGACCACCGTCACCGGCGACAAGGAAGCCGCGCTCAATACGGGATTCCGTCGGCTCGCGTCCTACATCTTCGGCGCCAACAATCGCAAGGCCGAAGTGGCCATGACCGCACCGGTCGCGCAGCAGCGCGGCGCAGAGATCGCCATGACCGCGCCCGTCGCGCAAACCGGAAGCGCAGCGCAGGGGTGGACGGTCCGCTTCTTCATGCCTTCGAAATGGTCGATGGAGACACTCCCCGAACCCGACGACCCCGATGTGCGGCTGGTCGCGATACCCCGCGAGACCTTCGCCGTTCTCCGATTCAGCGGTGACCGGAGCCCCAAGGCGGTCTCGGACAAGACCGACCAGTTGCTCAAAACCCTGCGCGACAACGGGATCGAGCCGCGCGGAGAAGCCGTGGCCTGGTTCTACGATCCGCCATGGACGCTCCCGTTCCGGCGGCGCAACGAGGTAGCCGTCGCGCTCTGAGGTCACACCGTCGCGCGGTCGCGTCCCTCCCAATGCGGCTTGCGCAGTTCTTTTTTCAACACCTTGCCGGTGGGGTTGCGTGGCAGCTCATCGGTGATGTCGACGGACTTCGGGCATTTGTAAACTGCCAACCGTTCCCGGGCGAAGGCGATCAGTTCGCCCTCGGAGGTCTCGCCTTCGATCACCACGACGGCCTTGACGACCTCGCCCCACTTGTCATCGGGGACACCGATGACGGCGACCTCGACGACGGCGTCGTGCTCGGCGAGCACCCGTTCCACCTCGATCGAATAGATGTTCTCACCGCCCGAGATGATCATGTCCTTGAGGCGATCCTCGACAAAGATGTAGCCTCCGTCGTCGACCCGTCCGATGTCACCGGTACGGAACCAGCCGTCCTCGGTGATGGCTTCGGCGGTCGCTTCGGGCCGGTTGTGATAACCCTTCATCAATTGCGGTGAGCGGAACCACAATTCACCCTGGTGACCTTCCGGCACGTCTTGCAGCGTGTCGGGGTCGACGACGCGGACCTCGGCATTGGGCACGAGCGTGCCCGCGCTGGAGAGCCGCTCCTCCCTCCCCGGATCGCGATGCGCCTCCGGGAGCAGATGGCTGATCACACCGCACAGTTCGGTCAGGCCGTAGGCCTGCATGAAATCGGTGTTCGGCCAGGCTTTCAGCGCGGCACGTAGCAATGGCAGCGGCATCGGCGACGCACCGTAGGCGAACGTCTTGAGCGATCCGAAAAGCTTGACGGCGTCCTCTCCCGCCTCCAACACCTTCGCCAGCACCGCGGGCACGAGGAATGTCCTGTTGGCTCCCTTGAGAATTGCCCCGGCCAGCGTCATCCCGTCGACGTCCCGCGTCATCACGCTCGGGAAGCCGTCGTGAATGCCGAACTGCACGTAGGACGAGCCACCGACGTGGAACAACGGCATCGACACCATGTTCTTGTCGCCCTCGTCGAACTCGAAGCCTTCGTGCGCGTTGATGGTGTGGGCGATGATGTTGGACTGCGTGAGCTCGACCCCTTTGGGGCGGCCCGTCGTTCCCGAGGAATACATGATGATGCAGACGTCGCCCGGGTCGACGTCGTCGGACCGGTCGACTGGTGTGGCCGCGTCCAGGACGGCCTCGTACTCATCGCCGCCTTCGGGCTTGACCGAGATGACGTGCTCGATGTGGGTGAGCTTGTCGCGGATCTTGTCGATCGAGGCGGTGAACTCGTCGCCGACGATGAGCAGCTTGGCATCGGAGTCGTTGAGCACGTAGTCGAGCTCGTCTGCGGCCAGCCGGAAATTGATGATCGCGGTCGCGGCCCCCAGGGACGCGGCGGCGAACGTCAGCTCGACGCAGGCCGGGTGATTCTTGTCGAGGAACGACACCACATCCCCGCGTCCGATGCCTCTTTCCTTGAGCGCACCGGCGAGGCGGCGGACACGGTCGTTCCACTGCGACCAGGTCCAGGAACGGTCCAGATAGTCCATCGCCTCACCGTCGGGCTTGGCGGAGGCCCAGTGGGCCAGTCGTTCGTCGAGGAAGCGGGGTGCGGGCAGATCGGCCATGGTCAGAAGCGTGCCACGCCGGTGCGCTGCGCTGACCGAATTCGACCAATCCCGGCCTTGTGACTCACGGTTCCCGTCTTCGAGCTTTGAGAAGGCAAATTTTCGAAGTCTCCTGGCAACAGCCAATCGGAGAGGACGGCGCGGGTCTGCACCCATGCGCCCGTTCACATAACTCGACTGATGTTCGCCACCACAGGCGAATCCATGGGCCCGAAGCCTCAGCCGGCCTTCTTCTTGCCTGATCGTCGACGTCGCACCGGCATCGTGCCCCCACCGAGCAGGAGCACTCTCAGGAGCTCGGCAACAAACTGCCGAGACGATTCGGTGTTGTGGTAGCGCACAAGCCTGCCGATATCGACGACGAGCGAGAAGGCCGCATGCACTGCGAATCGTCCTTGGTCTGGCGACATTCCGGGCCGCGCCGCGACCACCTGACCGACCCACGCCTCCACTGTCGCGCGCTGGATGTTGTGCAGTACAACGCGGTCCTCGGCGGGCACGTTGACTCGCTCGGCGAAATAGACATACGCGAGTTCCGGATTGGCGAACGACCGTTGGACATAGGCGTCAATAAGCCGTGCGACAGCCTCTCGCGACGTCGTGGTCTCGCTCAAGATCTCCGTCACATCGCCGGAGACCCGATCCGCGGCCCGCCGGTACACCGCCGCCAAGATCGCAGCCTTGCCATTGAAGAAGCGATAGAGATTCGAGGTGGGCAGACCCACTGCGGCGGCGATGTCGTCCATGCCTGTCTCGCGATAGCCGTGCTGATTGAACAACAACAGTGCAGTGTTGAGCATCAGCTCGTAATCGCCGGCGGCGCTGAGCGGCTTCCTGCGAGCATCAACCCTGCCTGACGCTTCAGGGACGGGCGGCAGATGCGCTTCGCGGATGTGAGAGGCCATCTCCGCCAAGAGCTTCCGCAGATCCGGCGTCGCCAATTTCGCACGGTGATCGGTGATGCTGCCGATCGTGCTCAGCACCGCCACGGAGATCGTCCACCTCTGCGTACTGTCCACGCCGGGGCGCAACTGCTTGAGGGGGCGCTGCAGCCGACGATTCACCAACTGGATTTGCGCGTTGAGCAGAGCCTGATCTGCGGCACGCAGATACCGGCCCTCCCACCGATAGAGTCCGCCGCTGGTTCGGTTCCGGATCGTCGCATCGATCAACGCGTCGACGATCAGGTCCCACAACTCCTTCGGCTCCGCGTCACCTGCGTCGTCGGCGAATGCCGTGCAAGCAACCAACTGCTCCCCGAGGCCGAGAACGGCCGCCCGGAAAAGCTCGTACTTACCCGCATAGTGGCGGTACAGGGACGCCGCGGTAACGCCGACACGCGATGCGATGTCCTCCATGCTGACGGCGTGGTAGCCGAGCTCGCTGAACGCCTCGGCCGACGCCTTGGCGATCTGCTGCTTGCGGTCTTTGGGACGCCTGCGGTCCTCCGAGCGGAGAGCCGCGGATGGTGACACGCGCCCAGCCTAGCGGCGCAGCTCTGCTGGTGTGTCGTGATGTCGGAGGTACGCGCCGGACCACACCGCGAGATACATGCCGCGATGCTCTGACGGAAAGCCCTTGATCTGCTAGCGGTTACCCCTGCCTCGAACCGGTGCGCGTCCGGAGGCGCACGAACTGCCATTAACTTGATTTGTCGATCTCGGGCGGGCCAGGGTGACATGGTGGGCGCCGCCGCCCACGCTGGCCTCGCCCGTCTGCGGGCCTGTGACCAGCGAGTCCGTCCTTTTCAAAGTTTTCTTTCCCGTTCGTGTCGATTCCGGGTCTTGCCGTTCGACGCCTAGGTGAGGGCACGATTAGGCAGCCCTTCCCCACCGATAGAAGGAGACACGAGATGACCCGCTACATGCTGATCCTGCGTTCCACCCCCGAAGCCGAGAAGGCGATGGAGAACGTCAACTTCGAGGACGTCATCGCCGATATGGGCCGCTACAACGAGGAGCTCATCAAGGCCGGGGTGCTGCTCGCCGGTGAAGGTCTGGCCGGCCCCGAGGAAGGGTTCGTGGTCAACTTCGACACCGAAACCCCGGTGATCACCGACGGGCCGTACACCGAGGCCAAGGAACTGTTCAACGGCTTCTGGATGCTGGGCGTGTCCTCGATCGAGGAGGCCAAGCAGTGGGCACTGAAATGTCCGCTCGGGCCGGGCGCGCGACTGGAGGTCCGGCGCGTGACCGAGACGGAGGAGTTCCCGCAGGACAACGAATGGGTCCAGAAGGAACTGCGGTGGAAGAAGGAAGGCGTCTGGAAGTAGCGAGTCTGGCGCGGTTCACGACTGTCGGCGTCGTGAACCGCGCCGAATCCGCCGGACCCTGATGACTGGAACTGGAACACGTTCTAGTCTGTCCATATGACTCAGGTCGATCTACTGCGTTATCCCCTGCACTCCGGACACCTCACCGTCGGTGCGTTGAAGCGCCACAAGGACCGCCCCGTGCTGTTTCTCGGGGACACCACTCTCACCGGTGGGGAGCTCGCCGACCGCATCAGCCAGTACATTCAGGCGTTCGAGGCGCTCGGCGCGGGTACCGGGAGCGCGTCCGGTCTGCTGTCGCTGAATCGGCCGGAAGTGCTGATGATCATCGGCGCCAGCCAGACCCAGGGATTCCGCCGGACGGCACTACACCCTCTCGGCTCGCTGGACGATCACGCCTATGTGCTGTCCGACGCCGAGGTGACGTCACTGATCATCGACCCGAACCCGATGTTCGTCGAGCGGGCGCTGGGGCTGCTGGAGAAGGTGCCGACACTCAAACAGATCTTGACCATCGGGCCTGTCCCCGACGAGCTCGTCAAAGCCGGGGTTGCGGCCACCGATCTCAGCGCCGAAGCCGCGAAGTACCCGCCCAAGCCGCTGGTAGCCGCCGACCTGGCTCCCGACAACATTGGCGGTTTGACCTACACCGGTGGCACCACGGGCAAGCCGAAGGGTGTCATCGGCACCACGGCGTCGATCACGACGATGACCACCGTGCAGCTGGCCGAATGGGAGTGGCCGGAGAATCCGCGATTCCTGATGTGCACGCCGCTGTCGCACGCCGGGGCGGCGTTCTTCACGCCCGTCATCGTCAAGGGCGGCGAACTCATCGTGCTGAAGAAGTTCGATCCCGCCGAGGTGCTGCGGGTCATCGAGGAGCAGAAGATCACCGCGACGATGCTGGTGCCGTCGATGATCTACGCGCTGATGGATCATCCCGATTCGCACACCCGCGACCTGTCGTCGCTGGAGACCGTCTACTACGGGGCCTCGGCCATGAACCCGGTGCGGCTCAAGGAGGCGATACGGCGGTTCGGTCCGATCTTCGCGCAGTACTACGGCCAGTCCGAGGCGCCGATGGTGATCACGTATCTGTCGAAGAAAGATCACGACGACAAGCGGCTGACGTCGTGCGGGCGACCCACGCTGTTCGCGCGCGTGGCGCTGCTCGGCGAGGACGGCCGTCCCGTGCCGCAGGGCGAGGTCGGCGAGATCTGCGTGTCGGGTCCGCTGCTCTCGGGCGGCTACTGGAATCTGCCCGACGCGACGGCCGAGACGTTCCGCTACGGCTGGATGCACACCGGCGATCTGGCGCGTGAGGACGAGGACGGGTTCTACTTCATCGTCGACCGCACCAAGGACATGATCGTCACCGGCGGGTTCAACGTGTTCCCGCGTGAGGTGGAAGACGTTGTGGCCGAACATCCTTCGATCGCCCAGGTGTGCGTGATCGGAACCCCGGACGAGAAGTGGGGAGAGGCGGTGACGGCCGTGGTGGTGCTGCGGCCCGACGCCGACTCCTCCGAGGCCGCGGTGTCGACGATGGTTGCCGAGATCCAGGCGTCGGTGAAGGAGCGTAAGGGATCGGTGCATGTGCCCAAGCAGGTCGTCGTCACCGATTCGGTGCCGATCACCGCGCTCGGCAAACCGGACAAGAAGGCGGTACGCAAGCAGTTCTGGGAGGGCGCGGGGCGTTCAGTCGGCTGAGCCGACAAGTCAGGCTGCAGTCGGCTGAGCCGACAAATCAGGCTGCAGTCGGCTGAGCCGACAGTTCCGTTTCCGAATGCACGGTTGCTCACGGAAGTCGGCCCGAATCGATCAGAAAGCGTGCATTCGGCGAGTCACGCTCCTGCGAGCAGTCCGTCCAAGAGCTCGCCGGCCGTGCGGCCGGCGCGGTCGACGTCGCCTGACGCGATGTGATCGATCAACACGCCGTGGTCGAGTACCTCCACCGGCCCCTCGTGGGTGGTCGCCACGCTGGCGGTGATCGTCTCGATGAGGCCCCGGTAGAGCTCTGTCAGGATGCGGTTGCCCGAGGCGCGCACGACGGCGAGGTGAAATTCGGCGTCGGCGCGGGCGAAGGCTTCCGTGTCGGGGCAGTCATCGGTGCGTTTCAGTAGTGCGCGTAGTTCGGCGATGTCGTCGGCGTTGCGGTTGGCGGCGGCCAGGCGTGCGCCCTCCACCTCGAGGGCCCGCCGGACGTGGAGGATTTCGCGCAGTTCGGCGCCGCACAGTCTGCGCAGCGCTCCCGACACCTCGCTGGTGGCCCGCACGTAGGTGCCGTCGCCCTGGCGGACTTCGAGGATGCCGGCGTGGGACAGCGCGCGCACCGCCTCTCTGACCGTGTTCCGGCCGACGCCGAGTTGTTCGACGAGGACGGTCTCGTTGGGAATACGGCGGCCCACCGGCCACTCACCATTGCTGACGGCATCGCGGATCTGCTCGATGACCTGGTCGACCAGGCCGGTACGGCGTGCAGTGCTCAACGGCACACGGAACCCCTTTCAACCAATCATGGGATGTATGGCACCGTAGCAACATGCGTACCGAACGGCAGGACTTCGTCGTGTCTGCACCCGAGTCCCGTCAGGTACCGGCCGCCGCCGGCGGTGCGCTGCTGGCCGTAGCCGTCGTGATGACCGCACTCAACCTGCGCCCGGCTGTCACCAGCGTCGCCACGCTCCTGGGTGATATGCGTGCCGAACTGTCGGTGTCGGCGACCTGGGCCGGGTTACTGACCACCGTTCCGGCGCTGTGCTTCGCAGGCGCGGGGCTCGCAGCGCCATGGCTGGCGGCACGGATCGGTCTCGGCCGGACGATCTCGGCGGCGATGATCGCGCTGACCGCTGGGCTGGCGCTACGGGTCGTCGGCGGCTCCCAGCTCGTCATCGGTGCCACGCTCATCGCCTGTGCCGGGATCGCGTTGGCCAACGTGCTCATACCCGTCGTCATCAAAGGATCGTTTCCGGCCCGCATCGGGTTGATGACCGGCATCTACACCGCAGCACTGCAAGGCGGCGGGGCCCTCGGATCGGCGCTGACGCCCGGCCTGGAGGATCCACTCGGCGGCTGGCGCGCCGCGCTGGCCGCGTGGGCGGTGATCTCGTGCCTGGCACTGGCAGTCTGGATTCCAGCGACGCGGCGGCACCGCGGGGCATGGGCGGCTCAGTCTGCCGATGCCGGCGAGCGGCGCTCGCTGCTGCGCAACCCGCTGGCCTGGACCGTCACACTGTTCTTCGGCAGTCAGGCATTCATGGCCTACGTCGTAATGGGTTGGTTGCCAGAGGTTTTCATCGACAGCGGGGTCGACAAGGTGCACGCCGGGTTGCTCGTCGGACTGACATCGCTGATCGGCGTGCCGCTGTCGCTGATTCTCGCGCCCCTGGCTGCTCGCAAACCGGGGCAGAGCGGGTGGATTGTCGCGGTCGGCGTCTTCGGCTTCTCCGGCGCCATCGGGCTGATGGTCGCACCCGGGGCGCAGCCGCTGCTGTGGAGCGTGCTCATCGGGATCGGCATGAGCGCGTTCTCGATGGCACTGACCGTGATCGGCCTGCGGGCGCGCACCGCCGCCGACACCGCCCAACTGTCGAGCATGGCCCAGGGATTCGGCTACCTCATCGCAGGAGCGGGTCCGTTCCTGTTCGGACTCCTACACGACGTGTCGCACGGATGGACGGTGCCGTGGGGCATGTTCTTGGCTGTCTATGCCGTGCAGATCGTCGCCGGGGCGATGGCCGGGCGCGCACGCTACGTCTGACCGGCACAATGGGGCGGTGTCCGCCGGCGCAGCCGATCTCAAACGGACCGTCGATGCGGTCTGGCGGATGGAAGCTGCCAAAATCGTCGCCACGCTGACCCGAACCGTCGGAGACATCGGCCTGGCCGAAGACCTGGCTCAGGAAGCCTTGATCGACGCCCTCACCCAATGGCCGTCCAGCGGTGTCCCCCGCAATCCCGGCGCGTGGCTGACCACCGTCGCCAAACGCAAAGCGATCGATCAGTGGCGGCGCCGGGAGAATCTCGACGCCAAGTACGAGGTGATGGCTCGCGACCTCGAAGCTCATATCGACGACCCCTGGGACCCCGACCGCATCGATGACGACGTGCTGCGGCTGATCTTCATGTCGGCGCACCCGACATTGACGCGGGAGAACCAGATCGCGTTGACGCTGCGGGTGGTCGGCGGCTTGACGACCGAGGAGATCGCCAAGGCCTTTCTGGTACCGAAATCAACTGTGGCCCAGCGCATCGTGCGAGCCAAAAAGGCGCTGACCGGAGTGCCGTTCGAGGTTCCCGACCGGTCCGACTTCCCTGCCCGGCTTTCAGCGGTGCTCAGCGTCATCTACCTCGTGTTCAACGAGGGCTATTCCGCATCGTCGGGCCACCGGTGGATTCGCGACGAAATGTGCAGCGAGGCGTTGCGTCTGGGCCGCGTACTGGCTGCGCTGACACCCGACGAAGCCGAAGTGCTCGGGCTGGTCGCACTGATGGAGTTCCAGTCCTCGCGATTGCGGGCGCGCACGGACCGCAACGGAAGACCGATCCTCCTCGAGCACCAGAACCGCACGGCGTGGGACCGAGCCCAGATTCAGCGTGGTGTCGACATGCTGCGGAGAGCATCGAATGCACTGCAGCACAACGGCATCGGTTGGGGATACTACTCACTACAAGCCGCGCTGGCGGAATGCCACGCCACCGCAGCCACATACGCCGACACCGACTGGACCCGCATCGTCAGCCTGTACGACGCGCTTCTGCAACTCTCGCCGTCGCCGGTGGTCGAGCTCAACCGCGCGATCGCCGTGGCGATGACCGATCCCGCTCGCGGACCGGCCGAGGCCCTGGCGATCGTCGACGCGATCGAGGGCCTCGGCGGCTCACACCTCGTGCCCAGTGTCCGCGGGGAACTGCTCGCCAGGATCGGACGATCACGCGAGGCGGCTGACGAGTTCGACCGGGCGGCCGAGTTGACGGACAACGACCGTGAGCAAGATGTGCTGCGGGGCAAAGCTCGTGCGGCACGTCAAGAATGACGCCGTGCTGCTGCGCCAGGACGCGCGATAGCGCAAGATTTGCGACGCGCCGCTGTGCAGACACGCGGTGCAAGGTCTAGGCGCCGGGGACTGCGGTGCGAGCTGCAACCGACACGCCCCCACAGTTGTCGAACACGTCGATGACGACATCGGCGTCGCGATAGCCGCACAGATGGTGGAGGCCCTCGGTGGCGCCGATGAGGTCGTTGGCATGATCGCCGCTCATCGGGTACTCGGCGACGGCATGACGCCAGTGCGCCGCAACCACGGTGGCGGTGGGCGCAAGACGGGAAACTTCACGGTCCAGGACCTGCCGCAGCGTGGCCGGCTGCAGGTAATAGCACACCTCGGAGAGCAGCACGAGGTCGAAGGGCCCTGTCGGCCAGGGATTGTCGAGAGATCCGCGCAGCAGCGTCACCCGATCCCTGATTCCGTGCGCCACCAGCCTGCGGTGTGCGGCGTCCAAAGCTGCGACGCTGACGTCGGTGCTGACCACGTGGTCGCAGCGCCTCACAAGTTCCTCGGTGAGCACGCCCACTGAACAGCCGGGTTCAAATGCCAGCCGGTAGCGCGAAAACGGAAGCATCGCCGTCGTGATCGCGTACTTGCGCTGCTCGTACCACCGAGATTCCAGCTGCCACGGATCGGCCGCTCCCGCATACATCTCATCGAAGAAGCTGTCAGGTAACCGTGACATCAGCAGAAGACCACCTCGCCGACAGTCAGCAACCGGGGCAAGAGGTACGCGGGCAGCACCGGCTGCTCGCCGGGCGACGGCGGCACGAATTGACTCTGGAAGCATTGCGCTGCAAGCTTTTTGCGTTCGATCACGGCTGGCGTGGAGGGTGCGGCAAAGGTTCGAACCCACGGCACGGCGATGTCGCCGGGCTGCGCCCAGTGCCACATCCACACCGGGTATTCGATCAACGTAGCTCCGGTGTAGGCCGTTGCGGTCGCTGCGGCACGGCCCACCGCCTCGTGGTCGGGGTGTCCGTCCCCGCGCCACGTCGCCGCACACCACGTGCCAGGCGGCTTCGTCAAGAGGATCTCGATCAGGAGGTCCGTGAGCCGCTGTTCGTGGAGCGCGATGTCCCCGTCCGGCAGGCCGAGGCTGATCGGCGGAGGTAGGCCGAGCAAACTGGCGGCCCGCTGCAATTCCGCGCGGCGCGTT
The DNA here is from genome assembly GCF_001650495.1 of Mycolicibacterium iranicum. Taxonomy (GTDB): domain Bacteria; phylum Actinomycetota; class Actinomycetes; order Mycobacteriales; family Mycobacteriaceae; genus Mycobacterium; species Mycobacterium iranicum_A. Next base: position 31,507 of record NZ_LWCS01000054.1, read on the forward strand.
CTCTCCAGTTGATAGCGTTGCAGCAGAGAGTATTCCGGAAAGGCGGCACCGCCGTCGCTCGCCGACACGATCTGGACCCGCACACCCGAGGCGGCCAACAGCGCTGCCGCGGCGCCGAACCCGAGCGTTTCGTCGTCGGGATGCGCACCGACCACCACAAGCTCCCGGCACCCGGCGAGATCAGCCACAGGCAACTGCAATCCCGCACCGGACCAGACTTCCGCGGTGGTGCCGCCACCGGACAGCGGGCTTCGGGCCATCCGCTCTGTGTTGCTCACATGGGAGATCGTCATGAGGCACCCGCCGCCAACAAACCAAGCCGTTCCAGATCGCGCTCCGCATGGCTCTGCCGGATGTAGATCGACAGATCTGCGACCCGCCGCGAATGGAGGGGATCCAGACACAGCGGTGAAGGGCCCAGCGCGCGTGCAGTCCGATTGAGTGTTTCGTCCACGGCGGTCTCGACCGCCGCACGCGCCCGGCGCGCCAGCAGCTCGGCACGGCCGGACCGATTGAGGCGATCCGCGTCGAACTCGCCGGCCACCGCATTCAACAATGCCGCGGCGGAGGCCAGCGCCGCATCGACGGCGCCGAGATGCGCAGCCGTGTGCGCATCCGCCCTACCGGATCTCACCCGGTCATAGAGCGTGGCGGCGACCGCGCGGGCACCGCCGAGCCAGCAGGCCGCGACCCCCGCAGCGCCGTGCCAGAAGCCGGGCCGCGACAGATACTGCCCCGGCGAGCCGACAGGTACTGCCGGCGTTGCGGTGAACTGCACTGAACGCGTGTCGGATTCCGCCATCCCCGCGTGACGCCATCTGCTGGGCAACGGACGCACACCGTGAGCGCTGAGATCGACGGCGAACAGCCCGCGCTCGTTGGCCGACACGCGTGCCGTGATCAGAGCGTGAGTGCACAATCCTGCACCCGAGCACCACACCTTCGTGCCGTCGAGTAGCACCTTGTCGCCGACGCGAGTCGCGGTCAGGACCGCTTCACCTGACTCGGCGGCCCACACACCCCACCATTGTCTCGGCGACGGCGAGAATCCCCCCAGTTCGGCAAGGATCGCGATCGCATCGGCGTGCGCCTCGGCGAGGCGGCCGGCGGTGATGTCGGTCTGGGTCAGCTCCGCCAGGCTCTGCCACCGCTGCGCGGTCTGCCCATGCCCGGGTAACGGAAGATCGAGTTTTTCCGTGACGAGCCAGTTCCTGACAAATGCTGCGCTCACGAGGCCTTCGTATTGCTCGTTCGCGGAGGGCGCGCCAGCTTCCGCAGGTGCTGGGCGAATCCGCCAGGTGCCCGGGCGTCGCGCCGGTCGGAGGTAGCGACCGACAGGTCCCGGTCGCGGTGGATGGACAGCCGAGCTCGCTCGAACCGTTCGACGAGCTCGACATCCTCGCCCGTGGGCAATGCGCGAAATCCGCCGACACCCCAGTAGAGGTCGGCGCGGAAGCCCATGTTGGCGCCGTGGACGTGACGATGACCGGGGCCTGGGGACCAATATTCGTGCAGGTAACGGCGCATGACTGCGGGTGAGAAGTTGCGCCACGTCGGCACCCGCACGACACCGAGGACCATGTCGGCGTCCGCCGAGACCATCCGCACCAGCCAGTCGGCGTCGACCACGCTGTCGGCGTCGGTCGTCGCGTACCAGGTGCGTTCGATCAGCTCGTCGTCGCACAGGCTGCGCGCGTACTCGAACCCGGCAGCCCGCGCCGCGCCGACGTTGCCTGCGTCGACGGAGATGAACTGGACGTCCGTCCCGAACTGCCCGGCGAGCACCTCGCTGCCGTCGTCACAGGCATCCAGAACTACGACGATGGTGACCGGCATCGGCACGCACAGACCTGCCGTCGTCAACGCCCGCAGACACTGCGGAAGGTGCTCACGCTCGTTGTGCGCAGGCACCACCACGACCACCTGCCCATACGGGGCGTCGAACGGACCCATGGACGGTATTTAGCCGCTCAGCGACGATTTCACACCTGGCAGGATGGTGGGGTGAGCGATCTGGACGCGGTGTTGTTCGACTTCTCCGGCACCCTGTTCCGGCTCGAGGAGGACGAGAGCTGGTTCGCGGGGATGACGCTCGACTCCGACGAAAGCCGCGAAGTCGACGGCCATGTCCAAGCCGAACTGATGCGCCGCTTGACCGCACCCACCGGCCGCTCGGTCTCGATGACGCCCGAGGCGCTGGAAGCCTGGATGAATCGCGACCTCGCGCCGCACCTGCACCGCGAAGCCTATCTGCACGTCCTACGCGAATCCGGTCTGGCGCGTCATCACGCGGAAGCGTTGTACAGCAAGGTGATCGACCCTGCCTGCTGGACGCCGTACCCCGACACCGCGACGGTGCTCGCCGGTCTGCAGCGTCACGGCGTCAAGACTGCGGTGGTGTCCAATATCGCGTTCGATCTGCGGCCGGCCTTCGACGGTGTCGGCACCGTAGACGAGTTCGTGTTGTCGTTCGAGGTCGGCGCCGTCAAACCGGACCCCGCGATCTTCCAGACGGCGCTCGATCGGGTCGGTGTGCCGGCCGACCGTGCGTTGATGGTCGGCGACAGCGACGAAGCCGACGGCGGCGCCAGAGCGCTCGGCTGCGCGTTCGCACTCGTCGACCCGCTGCCCACTCCGGACCGTAGGGACGGGCTGGTCACGGCGCTGCGGGCGCACGGGATCCGGTTGTAACTTCGAGACCATGGCAGAGCGGATCCGGCCGCCGTGGTGGCTGAAGTATGTGAACAAGGCGATGATCGCGGTCAACAAGACCGGCCTGCTGAAGGACGGGCCGGTGGTGCTGACGGTGACGGGCCGCAAGTCCGGCCGGCCCCGTTCGACTCCCATCACACCGTTCGAAGTCGACGGACGGCGCTACGTCGTCGGGGGGTTGCCGGGCTCGGACTGGGTGCGCAACGCGCAGGTCAACCCCAACGCCGTCCTCGTACGGGGCAAGACCCGCCAACGGGTGCGGATGGTCGAGCTGCCGCTCGAGGAGGCGCGACCACTGCTACGCCAGTTCCCGATCCTGGTCCCTACCGGTGTGGGCTTCATGAAGAACGCCGGACTGGTGACGGGCCCCAACCCCGACGAGTTCGAGTCACTGGCCGGGCGCTGCCCCGTGTTCCGCTTCGATACTGTTTGAGGCGTGTCCGCCGCCGGGAGCAATCCGTTCGACGCCAGCCTGTGGGAGCCGGTCGCCGGCTTCGACGACCTGAGCGACATCACCTACCACCGCGCCCTGGACCAGCCGACCGTTCGGGTCGCATTCGACCGGCCCGAAGTGCGCAACGCGTTTCGCCCGCACACCGTCGACGAGCTGTACCGGGTGATCGACCATGCCCGCATGTCGTCCGACGTCGGAGTGGTGCTGCTGACCGGGAACGGTCCGTCGCCCAAGGACGGCGGGTGGGCGTTCTGCTCCGGCGGCGACCAGCGCATCCGCGGCCGCAGCGGATACCAGTACGCCTCCGGCGAGACCGCCGAGAGCGTCGACCCGGCACGGGCGGGCAGGCTGCACATCCTCGAGGTACAACGCCTGATCCGCTTCATGCCCAAACCGGTCATCTGCCTCGTCAACGGGTGGGCCGCCGGTGGCGGACACTCCCTGCACGTGGTCTGCGACCTGACACTCGCCTCGCGCGAGCATGCCCGCTTCAAGCAGACAGACGCCGATGTCGGCTCGTTCGACGGCGGCTACGGGTCGGCGTACCTCGCCCGGCAGGCAGGGCAGAAGTTCGCCCGCGAGATCTTCTTCCTCGGCCGTCCCTACACCGCCGAACAGATGCACGCGATGGGTGCGGTCAACGAGGTCGTCGCTCACGCTGACCTCGAAACCGTGGCGTTGCAATGGGCTTCGGAGATCAACGGTAAGTCGCCGCAGGCCATCCGGATGCTCAAGTACGCGTTCAACCTGCTCGACGACGGCCTCGTCGGTCAGCAGCTGTTCGCCGGCGAAGCCACGCGGCTGGCCTACATGACCGACGAGGCGGTCGAGGGTCGCGACGCGTTCCTGGAGAAGCGCGACCCCGACTGGTCACCGTTCCCGCGCTATTTCTAGGGATTTCGGTGTCAGGAGTTGCGCAAAACGTGACCGCGCACCCCGAAATCACCGCAGGGAGGCGCGGTAGCGCAGCGGCGACACGCCAACCTCACGCTTGAACGCATTGCTGAACGCACTCTCCGACGTGTAACCCAGACGAAAGGCCAACGGGCCCACGCGTGTCTCGTTGTCGCGCAACGCATGCTGAGCCAGCTGCATCCGCCACGTGTTGAGGTACGTCAATGGCGGGACACCGGCGACGGAACGGAAACGCTCGGCGAACGACGTACGCGACATCGCTGCTGTACGCGCGAGTTCATCGAGGCGCCAAGGCTTTCCGGGTTCGTCATGCATTGCGGTGACTGCCGGACGTAGGCGCTCGTCGGCGAGTAGGCGCAACCAGCCGGGCGGTAGGTCCTCTGCTTGCGCGAGGTAGGCGCGCAGCACTTCCAGGAGCAGGAGCTGGCCCTGATGTTGGATCGCAAAGGCCGAGCCCACCCTGTTGCCCGTCACCTCGTCGAGTACCCGGTTGAGGATCGCGTGCAGGTTGGAGGCTTCATCGGCAGAGGCGCGCACATTCCCGACGGGTGGCAGTGCCTGCGCCAGCAGCGCCTCACCGATCGGATTGACGTCGACGTGCCCGCCGATGATGACATCGGACGCCCCGCACCCAGCGTCGTCGACCCGCACGAAGTCCTCTCTGGAGGCCTGCGCGTCGAGCTTCACCGGCATCGACAACCCCGGTCCACCTTCGAGCAGCAGGTGGCTGCGGTGGTTGAGGATTGCGACGTCACCGGGACCCAGCTCGAGGGGGCCGTGGCCGTCGGCGGTCAGCCGCACATGTCCGCACACCACCGCGATCATCTTGAGCGGATCTTCGAGCTCGAACGCGCAGTACCAGTCGCCACGCACGGAGAACCCGCCCGAGACCATCCCCCGCACCTGGATGAGGTCAAAGACGTCCGAGAGCTGGTCTCGCATCATGTCCGTACTATCACGCATGTTTTCCGAACTTTCAACCATTCAACGTACGGTCCGGGCGTCGCAGAGTGGTCTCATGACCAACAAACAGCACCCCATCGGATCCGGATTCACCGCCGCCAACACCACAACGGATGTCCTCGCCGGCATCGATCTGACGGGTCGCAATGCGATCGTCACCGCCGGACACGTGGGCCTCGGCCTCGAGACGACCCGCGCCTTGTCCCACGCCGGTGCCAACGTCGTGGTCGGCAGCCGTAATCCCGACACCGCCGCTTCCGCCGTGGCAGGCCTCGACCGTGTGCGGGTCGCGCAGCTCGACCTGATCGATCCCGCATCGATCGAGCGGTTCGTCGCCGGCTACGGCAACACCGCGCTGCACATCCTGATCAACAACGCCGGCATCATGGGCGGCGATCTGGTCCGCGATGCGCGCGGGTACGAAGCCCAGTTCGCGACCAACCATCTCGGCCACTTCCAGCTGACCAGCGGACTCCTGCCTGCGCTGCGGGCCGCCAACGGTGCCCGCGTGGTCGAGGTGTCCTCCTGGGGCCACCACCTGTCCGACATTCGCTGGGATGACCCGCATTTCGAGACGGACTACGACGGCATCACGGCCTACGGCCAGTCCAAGACGGCCAACGTGCTGTTCGCCGTCGAGCTCGACCGGCGATGGAGTGGCGACGGCATCCGCGGTTACGCACTGCACCCCGGTGGCATCGTGTCGACGAATCTGGGTTCGGCGTTCACCCTCGAGGACTGGCGGGCGATGGGCCTCATCGACGACAACGACCAGCCGATCATCGACCCCGACCGCGACATGAAAACCCCGCAGCAGGGTGCGTCGACGCAGGTGTTCGCCGCGACCAGCCCGCTGCTTGCCGACATCGGCGGGGTCTACCTCGCCAACAACGACGTGTCGCCGCTGGAGGCCGACGCCACCCCCGTCACCATCGACATGGGTGGCGGCCCGCTGGAGACCACGCCGGGCGTGACCGGATACGCCGTGAACCCGGAGTCCGCACAGCGTCTCTGGGAGCTCAGCGGGAAACTCACCGCCTAGCGCCTCGCCGAAACTGCATTCCGTGCGCCGAAAATTGCCCGCAGGCCGCGCGGAATGCAGTTTCGGCGATACCTAGACTCGCTTGTCGTGAGCAATAGGAACCCGCTGCGGCGGCTGGCCGAGCAGGTTGTGCTGACCAGCATGCGACCGCCCATCCTGCCGGAGCTGCTGAACCGCCCCAATCGACAGACCTTCGAGCTCAAAGGCAAGCGAGTGCTGCTCACGGGCGCCTCGTCGGGCATCGGCGAGGCAGCCGCGGAGAAGCTTGCCCGCCGCGGCGCGACCGTCGTCGCGGTCGCGCGCCGCCACGACCTTCTCGACCAACTCGTCACCCGCATCACCGACGCCGGCGGCCGGGCAAGCGCCCACGCCTGCGATCTGTCCGACCTCGATGCCGTCGACGAGCTTGTCGCGACCGTCGAGAAGGAACTCGGTGGCATCGACATCCTGGTGAACAATGCAGGCCGCTCGATCCGACGACCCCTGGAAGAGTCCCTCGACCGCTGGCACGACGTCGAACGCACGATGGTGCTCAACTACTACGGCCCGCTACGACTGATCCGCGGGCTCGCCCCCGGCATGCTCGACCGCCGCGACGGACACATCATCAACGTCTCCACCTGGGGCGTGAAGACCGAAAGCCCACCGTTGTTCGGCGTCTACAACGCCTCGAAGGCGGCGCTGTCGTCCATCAGCCGAATCATCGAAACCGAATGGGCCGACCGGGGTGTCAACTCGACGACGCTGTATTACCCCTTGGTGAAGACACCCATGATCGCGCCGACGCGGGCGTACGACGGCCTACCCGGACTATCGGCCGACGAGGCCGCCGGCTGGATCATCACCGCCGCGCGGCACCGGCCCGTCAGCATCGCGCCGCGCATCGCCGTCACCGCACACGCGGTCAACAGCATCGCCCCTGGCGCCGTCGACCTGATCATGAAACGTCAACGTATGCAGCCCAAGGACTGAAAAGCCTTGTTCCGCAACCTTGCCGACGTCGTGCGCCGACACGGCCGCGGACGGCCACACGCACCCGCGCTGATCGTCGGCGAGGCGACGATCACCTACGGGGAACTCGACGACCGCTCCAACCGCGCGGCCCAGGCGTTCGCAACCACCGGGGTGGGAGTCGGCGACAGGGTCGCCTTCGTTGAGCGCAACAGCGTCGAATTCTTCGACGTCACCTTCGCTTTGGCGAAACTGGGCGCCGTCGGCGTGCCGGTCAACTGGCGGCTCGCTGCGCCCGAGATGCGGCACGTCATCGCCGACTCCGGGGCGTCGGTCGTGGTGGTCGGGCAGGAGTTCGTCGGGCACCTCGAAGCGATCGAGAGCGAACTGGACGCGACCATCGTCGTCATCGGAAACCACGACCGCTGGCCGGAATTCGATCGCTGGGTCGCCGGACATCCCGCCGTCGACCCCGGCGTCGTCACCGGTCCCGACGATCTGGTGATGTTGATGTACACCTCGGGAACCACCGGACTACCCAAGGGCGTCATGCTCGGCAACACCAACTTTCTCTGCAAAACCGGCGGCGTCACCGGGCCGTGGAAGTTCGACACGGACTCGGTAAGCCTTGCGGTGATGCCGCTGTTCCACATGGCCGGCTTCGGATGGGCGCTGGCCGGCCTCTGGGAGGGCGCGCCGACGGTGGTGCTGCGTGAGGTCGACCCGCAGGGAATCCTCGGAGCGATCAGCCGACACGGCATCACCAACATGCTTCTCGTGCCTGCGGTCATCCAATCCCTGCTCGACACACCAGGTCTCGATGATGTCGACTTCTCAGGACTGCGGGTCATCGTCTACGGGGCCTCCCCGATCAGCGACGACGTCCTGGTCCGGGGGATGCGCCGGTTCGGCGCGATCTTCGCCCAGGTCTACGGGATGACCGAGACGACGGGCTCGATCACCCAACTCGACGGGACCGACCATGTGCCGCAACGGCTTCGGTCGTGCGGCAAGCCCTACCCTTGGGTGCAGATCGGCATCGTGGACACCAGCGGGGTGGACACAGCGCCCGGCACCGTCGGCGAAGTGTGGACCAATTCGGACCAGAACATGCTCGGGTACTGGAACAATGCCGACGCGACTGCAGCCGCCCTCACCGCGGGCGGCTGGCTCAAGACAGGTGACGCCGGATACGTTGACGCCGAGGGCTACCTGTACCTGCACGACCGACTCAAGGACATGATCGTGTCCGGCGGCGAGAACGTGTACCCCGCCGAAGTCGAGAACGTCCTGATGACCCACCCGGACGTCGCCGACGTGGCCGTCATCGGTGTACCCGACAGCCGATGGGGCGAGGCGGTGAAGGCGGTCGTCGTCGCGGCCCGCGGCACCGAACCCAGCGAAGCCGCGCTGATCTCGTTCGCGCGGAACCGGCTCGCCGGGTTCAAGCTGCCGAAGTCTGTCGACTTCGTCGACGCGCTGCCGCGCAACCCGAGCGGCAAGATCCTTAAACGCGCACTGCGCGAACCGCACTGGGCGGGCAGGGACCGTCATATCGGCTGAGAAGCGTGGTAGACACATCACCCATGGAGATCCTGGCCAGCCGGGTGCTGTTCCGTCCGAAGGACTACGAGCGGTCGGTAGTGTTCTACCGCGACGGCATCGGGCTCGCCATCGCCAGGGAGTACGCCGGCGGCACCGTGTTCTACGCCGGTCAGTCGCTCGTCGAGCTCGCCGGCCACGGCGGCCCGGCGGACGCAGCGCCGCCGTTCCCCGGCGCGCTGTGGCTGCAGGTGCGCGACCTCGCCGCTGCCCAGCACACCCTGCGTGAGCGCGGCATCGAGATCGCGCGCGATGCCCGTCGCGAGCCGTGGGGTCTGCACGAGATGCACGTCGTCGACCCCGACGGCGTCACGCTGATCTTCGTGCAGATACCCGAGGATCACCCACTGCGCCGCGACACCCGCGGCTAACGGGCGGGAGCCGCCAGCGGCCAGCCCACAGACGCCAGGCGCGCCGCGACCTGATGCATCTCCTCGGGATTGGGCTCCTTGTCGGTGACCAGGTGGATCGCGGCGCGGATCTCCTCGGGCGTGACAGTGTCGGACTCGCTCCGCTTCAGCACCGTCTGCGCAACCTTGACGACCTCGTCCTCGGTCAGAGTCCGCATGAGCAGGGCCAGCAGCGCGAAGTAGTCCGTCTGCGGGACGCCGTGCGGGTAGCCCTGATGAAGCCAGCCCAGGATGCTTTCGAAGGCGTTCGGGGAGTCGTTCTCAGCCATGGACGCGTCAGCTCACTTCTTGGGGAGGAACGGAAACAGATCGATGCCGAAATGGTGGATGATCGTCCCGCGCGTGATCCAGAGAACCGCGGTGAGGATCACCCATCCGACGAACACGAACAGGGCCACGCCGAGGAATTTGATCGCCGGATTCGGGGCGACGGCAGCGCCGCCATCGGTCGCGTCGCTACCTGCACCGCGCGAGTACGCGACCAGACCGAGCGCGAAGACCGCGGGCAGGCCGGCGCCGAGAAGCAGGCCGATCCCCAGCACTTTGAGAATGCTCTCCAGGTACACCATCTGAATTCCTTGTCTCGTCGGGTCAGACCGTGGCGGACGGCTTGGAGGCGACGGTGGCCTCGCGGACATCCGCGGGCACCACCGAGTTCGTCGAGGCGTCCCAGTCGGCGTTGACGTTGCTGTGGTCGACCTTCTGCTGCTGGGCCCGCCACCACATGTAGCCGGACAGCCCGACCAGGATGACGAAGATCAGTCCGTCACCTGCCAGCGCCGTACCGGTCACCGACTCGACGCTGTGGGACAGCCAATAGGAGAGCGCACCGACCAGACCGGCAGCCGGCAGCGTGATCAGCCAGGCGACGGCCATCCGGCCCGCGACGGCCCAGCGCACCTCGGCACCGGGCTTGCCGACACCGCTGCCGAGGATCGAGCCGGTGGCGACATGGGTGGTCGACAACGCCATGCCGGCGGCGCTGGAACTGAGAATGATTGCGGCCGAGGAGGCTTCGGCGGCGAAGCCCTGGGGCGACTCGATCTCGACAAGCCCCTTGCCCAGGGTGCGGATGACGCGCCAGCCGCCGAGGTAGGTGCCGAGGCCGATGGCGACAGCGCAGCTGAAGATGATCCAGAAAGGCAGGCCCTGCTCCTTGACGTCGCCGGTCAGATGGCCGGTGGTGATGAGTGCGAGCGCGATGACACCCATCGTCTTCTGGGCGTCGTTGGTGCCGTGGGACAGCGCGACCAGGGACGCGGTCGCGATCTGACCCCAGCGGAAGCCTTCACGCCGACGCTTCTCGGCGACCCTCTTGGTGATGGCGTAGACCATCCAGGTGCCGCAGGCGGCGACCAGGCACGCGATGACGGGGGCGGCGACGGCCGGGATGAGCACCTTCTGGGTGACGCCGGACCAGTTGACGCCCGAGGTGCCCAGTGCAGCCAGACCCGCACCGATTAGGCCACCGAACAGTGCGTGCGAGGAGCTGGACGGGATGCCGAAGAGCCATGTCAGCAGATTCCACAGGATGCCGCCGATGAGGCCCGCGAAGATGATCGTCAGACCCATCGACGCGTCGATACCGGGCAGAAGTTCACCGGACTGACTGTCTTGCACCTTGAGTACCGAGGTCGTGACCGTCACTGCGACCTCGACGGAGAGGAAGGCCCCGACAAGGTTGAGGACGCCCGCCAACAGAACCGCCGTCTTGGGCTTGAGGGCGCCCGTGGCGATCGACGTCGCCATCGCGTTCCCGGTGTCGTGGAACCCGTTGGTGAAGTCGAAGGCCAGTGCTGTGGCTATCAGCAGCACGAGGATGATCAGCTCAGCGCTCATGGCGATTATTCTGCGGCCCGGCTAACAATATTGCCGAGTTTCGCGGAGTTTCAGATTGATGGCGACGTGCCATTTCTCCTGATCAGACGCTGTTGTTCATCGAATATTCATCCTTTTCGGGTCCAGTGTTAGCCAACTTCAGTTCACAGGAAGCTCCCAGCAACCGCGGCGACTAAAGTCAATGCCTCGGGGCATCCGCCTCTGCTGTGGGGAGTGAACGCGTGACGAAGTTTCTCGCAAAGATCGTCAACTGGATCGTCGCCGGGTACCCGGAAGGCGTGCCAGGGCCAGATCGCGTTCCCCTGCTGGCGCTGCTGCGCCGTCGCCTCACCGACGACGAAGTCAAGGCTGTCGTCACCGAACTCCGCGCGCGCGCCGAACTCCCCGGCTCCCCCGACATCGACACGGCCGACATCGGCGTGCTGATCACACAGATCACCGACGACCTGCCGTCGCCCGAGGACGTCGAGCGCGTCCGGGTGCGCCTGGCCGCCCAAGGCTGGCCCCTCGATGATCCCCGTGAGGCGGAGGACGAGCGATAGCCATCCTGCGCGCCGTCGAAATCGGCTCGGGTCCGTCGGCGCTCGCCGCCCAATCGGTGATCGCCGACATTCTCGACGGCGGGGCGAGTGTGCTTCCGGTGCCTTCCGACAATCCGGACCAGACCCTCGCGTTGACCACGGCGCTGCGCGCCGGTGAGGAGATCCCCGACGACGTCGGCGCCGTGCTGTCCACCTCGGGCACGACAGGCACCCCGAAGGGCGCCCAGCTGACCCCGACAGCCCTGACCGCCAGCGCCGAGGCGACTCACGAAAGGCTCGGCGGCCCTGGACGATGGCTGCTGGCACTGCCCGCCTATCACGTGGCGGGTTTTCAAGTGCTGGTCCGCAGCGTCGTCGCGGGGACGACTCCGGTGGCCGTGGCTGCGTCCTTCGACCCCGCGGATCTCGAGTCCGCGGTCAAGGGGATGGTGGGCGGGGGTCGCCGTTACGCGTCGCTGGTGGCGGCCCAGTTGGACAAGGCGTTGAAGGACCCTCGAGCCGCGGCGGCGCTGGCGCAGTTGGACGCCGTGCTGATCGGCGGCGGCCCGATGCCGACGGGCGTTGCCGAAAAAGCCTCGGCTGCCGGGATTTCCGTGATCAGAACGTACGGGATGAGCGAGACCGCCGGGGGCTGCGTGTACGACGGCGCCCCGCTGCGCGGGGTCGGGGTGGCAGTGGACGACGACGGACGGATCTCGCTGGGCGGCCCAACCGTCGCCGCCGGTTACCGCAATCCCGTCACGCCCGACCCATTCCGCGACCCCGGCTGGTTCCGCACCGACGACATCGGTGTCGTCAACGACGCTGGGGTGCTGCAGGTCCTCGGACGAGTCGACGACGCGATCAGCACCGGTGGCCTGACAGTGATGCCCACCGTGGTGGAAGCCGCGCTCGCGGCACACCCCGCGGTCGCCGACTGCGCCGTGTTCGGCGTGGCCGACGAGCGCCTGGGACAGCGGGTGGTGGCCGCCGTCGTCGTCACCCCGGGAGCGTCGGTCACGCTGGCGCAGTTGCGGTCCCACGTCACCGAGACGCTGCCGTCGACGGCGGCGCCCCGTGAAGTGCACATTCTCGGCGAGCTCCCCCGCCGCGGCATCGGCAAGGTGGACCGCCGGGCGCTGATACGGCGGTTCGGTCCCTGAGGTCTGCCGCTAGGCCGTCGAATTCGGCACCGCGTACAGCACGAACTCGCCGTTGCCGCTGGGATCTGGGTAGTCAGCGTATGCGTTCTCGATGTAGATCATCTCGTTCGCATACGAGATCACCCAGGTGCCGTAGTAGCGGATCACCGGGTCTGCATAGTAGATCGTCGTCGTCGACTCGGCGGGCAGCTTGATGGTGACCTTCTGAGTGAACTGCATGCTCTGGGTGGTGGAGCTGCCCCAGGTCGCCGAAAGTGTATTCGTCACAATGGGACTCAGTTTGGTCTCGACCGAGGCGCTGACCGACCAGCTCGTCTTGACCGCTACCGTCGACGTCAATGTGTAATCCTCTGACGGCAGATCTCCCGTGGAGTCGTTCTCGAACGAGACGGTGCCGTCGGCCACCCGCAGGTCACCTTGGGTGTGGACAAAGCTCGTCGGCACGAAGGCGCATGTGGCGCCCGCTCCGCAGAGCTTGTCGAGCACGCTGTTGATGTAGGTCGCCCAGGCCGGATCGGAGGCGTCGACCACCGACTCGGATCCCTTGGAGTCGAGCATGTAGCCCTGGGAGCAGTTCCCGCTACCACCATTGCACGTCACCTGCCCATTGCCGACAGCGACCTGCCATTGTGCACCAAGGTAATTCGGGTCCATTGACAGCGTGAACAATGGCTGTGCTGTTTCACCGGAGTTCAGCACGAAATTCGCCGACTCACCCGGGGCGAGAACAGTTCCCACCCGGGGAACCATGTCTCCACTGCTCGACGGCGCACCGCCGAGGTACCTGTTGAGGTGCAGCGATGACGATGTCAGGTTCCACACCTGGTAGTTCTGCGTCGCCCCCAACGCTTCCGGCGCAACGCTGACGCGCACGGCCCGCGTGACACGAGATTGCGGTTCACCCAGGATGTTCGGCAAGTGAATAGCGCTGTTGGTCACGCTGACCAGAAAGCCGTCGACGCCACCGCTGGCCGGGAAACCCTCGTCCGGCGTGTAGGTGTAGGTGCCGTCGGCGTGGATGAGCACAGTGCCGTTGGCGGGTTGCTGTAGCACCGTGTAGGTGACCGGATCGCCGTTGGGTCCTTCGGCGCGCAGATTCCCCGTGACCAACCGCGCACCAGTGGTCTGGGCTGCCAGCTGGATCGGATCGATGACGACCTTGCGGTCACCGAACAGCGTGTAGGCGATCTCGCGGCGGAGCAACTCGAAAAGATCTGCGGGCTCGTTGCTTTCGGCGTCACCCGCGGCAGCCGCAGCGACCGCAGCGGAGCTACCACTAGTGCCGGGCGGAACCACCGGCGGGGTGGTGATATCCGGCGTGGTGAAGACCCACTTGGGCGACCGCGTGGGGTCGGGGTCATCGACGGTGACGCCCTGCAGGACCCAGGTGGTGTTGTTCAGGGCGACAGTGAAGGTACCGGTGTAGCGGATCACCGGGCTGCTCGCGATCAGCGTGGCCGTTGTGTGACTCGGCATCGGCAAAGTCTGGTGATAAGTGTAGGTGTGGGTTTGGGTCAGTGTCTGGCCGTAGGTCGCTGACACACTGGCCTTCACCGCGTCCAGGAGTTTGGCCTCGACTTTGTCGCTGACCGAATAGCTGGCCTCGACCGTGGTGGTGTCACCGACGGTGTAGTCCGTCGACTGCCCCAGCGGTGTCCAGTTCGCGACCGGACTGAACTGGGTCGGCGGATGGTCGTCGCCGGAGGTCGATTCCTTGCCATACACCGTGAAGCTGCAGCTGGCCTGGCTGTTGGTGCAGACGTTCTGCAGGACTTCCGATTGGGCGTCGGGGTCACTGGCCGGGATGGTGATGGTCGTCGGATTGGCGTTGTAGAGCATCACGTTGTTGGTCTGATAGATCGCGCCAGTGGGTGACGGTGAGCAAGAACCGCCCGCGGTCGTGGTGCAGCTGGAGTAGGTCTGCCAGCCCGAACCCGTCCCGTAATTGATCAGCACCATGCCGACCTTCCAGGTCGTCGTCACCGAGGTATCCACCGGTGCCACAGTGAAATTCAGGTAGTTGCCGGTTTCGGCGCCGGTGTTCTGATTGGCGAGTTGGAAAGGCAACGACTGGCCCGGTTGCAGGACGGTGTCCGTGGGCCAGTAAACCGCACCTGCGGACATGTAGCTGTTGTCGTAGTCGACGTCGGTGATCTGCACCGCTTTGTCGGTGAAGTTGTAGAGGTTGTAGGTGTAGAGGCCGTAGGAGGAAGACGAGGTGGCCGAGGGCGCGACGTCGACAAGCACAGGCACCCTGATGCTGCGTGGCCCGACACCGAACAGGTGCTCGAGGTGGAACCCGGCGTCGGTGATCGTGACCTCGAACCCGTCGCGGCCGCCCGCGGCGGGAAAGCCTTCCTGCGGAATGTAGGTGTAGGTGCCGTCCGCATGAACCTCCACGGTGCCTTCACGCGGTTGGGTGGTGAGCGTGTAGGCCACCGCGTTGCCGTTAGGGCCCAACGCGTTAAGGGTCCCGTACACCGCTCGCTCACCGGTCAGCTCCGCAGAAACCTGGGTGGGCTGCGCTGTGACCGCGCGGTTACCCAGCAGGTATTGGATCTCGCGCCGCACCCAGGCAGCCGCCATCCAAGTCGAGGGCGATGCCTGAGGTGTTGCCGGTTGTGGATCGGTGCGGGTCTGGGCCGTTGCGACGAGACGGGACTCGACGACGGTGGTCACCGCCGCGGGCGTGGTTTCGAAGGAGCCGAGGTCCGTGGTCGAGGCGCTGTGCGTCGACGCTGTCGGCGATTCGACATCCTCGGCGTCCTCGGCGTCGACGATGTCCTCCCGCGGCGCGATTTCGTCGATGGGTTCGGCAGGGTCATCGTCGCGTGCCGGCTCGAGGTCGTCGTCCGCCATCTGATCGGCTGCGGCATCGTCTTCGACGTCGGCGGCTTCTGCCTCTGCGGTGTCCTGGTCGGCGTCGGCTTCTTGGTCATCCCTGAAGTCGGACCGAGTGCCGCCCTCCGAATCCTTCGTGGACTTCGCTGAGTCCGCACGCGCCGAGGTAGGCGACGCACTTGATTCCGCAGAGGGGCCCGCGGAACTTTCCGTACCGTCGGCGACCGCGACTCCGGGGCTAGACGCGATGGCAGCACCAATACCCAGCGCTACAGCGAGCCCACCCACACGACCGAAGAACCGTCCTGCCTCCATGGCAATTCCTCCTCGGGCATCACGCCGCCGCGGCCGTATCGTTCGATGAGAAGACGCTAGCGGTTGACGCGCGTCCAACTCGTTTGCTGCATCAGCAATTGCCGAATATTTGACGCTGACGTTAGAAAACGGTCATGCGCCGTTTCACCGACATCGAGGCCACACGGCGGTCAGCGAAGAGCCCATCATGGACGCATGAGCCGTCAAGTGACCTCCGTCGAGGAACTGCGCGCGATCGTCGGGCATCCGAACGCCTTCGTCGCGAACAAGGTGCGCGATCATCTGTCGCCGATCGAGCAGCATTGGCTGTCACATTCGCCGCTGGGGTTCGTCGCGACGATGGACGCCGACGGTCATGTGGACGTCTCGCCCAAAGGCGATCCGCCGGGATTCGTGCACATCATTGACGAGCGGACCATCGCGATCCCCGAACGACCCGGCAACAAGCGCGTCGACGGTTATCTCAACGTCTTGGAGCGTCCGCGTGTAGGCACGCTGTTCGTCATTCCCGGGCGGGGCGACACCCTGCGGATCAACGGCGGTGCCCGCATCATGGCCGACGCCGACTACTTCGACGCCATGGTCGTGCAGGGCAAGCGCCCGATCCTCGCGCTGGAAATCGCAATCGAGGAAGTCTTCTTCCACTGCGCGAAGGCATTCCTGCGGTCAGACGCGTGGCAGCCCGAGGCCTGGAACCCGACGGCGGTGCCCAGCGTGGCCCAACTGGTCAAGCTGATGGACGCCGAGGCCGACCTCGACGAGTTGCGTAAGCACCTCGACGAGGACAACATGCGCGAGATCCTCTACTGATCCTTACGACTGTCTGACGGTGCGTAGCAGTTTCCCGCAGCTCACCGGGCGCGAGCGCGCAGTCTTGCACGCCCAGACACGGAGTGGCGGCGTGCAGACGCGCGCGCTCGCGGAGAATCGGGGGATGCGTAAAGAGGCGGGAGCGGTAGCCGTTGCCGTCGCGCTCGTCGTCGCGGCGTTCGTCATCCCGCATCTGCATCTGGAGACGGTCACGCCGCTGCTCAACGCGACCCCACAGCGCTTCCGCGACTTCGCCGCGACGTCGCCGATCTTCGGCTGGTGGAACACCCACGTCGGCCCGGGCACCATCCCGGCGCTCGCGATCGCCGCCTCGGCCGTCCTGTGGGGCCCGACGATCGCGCGACGCCTGCCGTGGCGGTGGCTGCCGTGGACGGCGTGGGCCGTGTCGTGCGCGTGGGCGTTCAGCCTCGCAATGATCGACGGCTGGCAGCGTGGCTTCGCCGGCCGCCTGACCGCAAAGCACGAATACCTGCTCGAAGTGCCGACGGTCAGCGACATCCCGGTGATGCTGCGCACCTTCGCGAGCCGGATCCTCGACTTCCAGCCCGACTCCTGGATCACCCACGTGTCCGGACATCCGCCGGGCGCCCTGCTGACCTATGTGTGGCTCGATCGCATCGGCCTGACCGGTGGCGCGTGGGCGGGACTGCTCTCGCTGCTGGCAGGTTCAAGTATTGCGGCCGCCATCGTCGTCGCGGTGCGAGCGCTGGCTGACGAGGACACCGCGCGCAAAGCCGCCGTGTTCGCCGCCGTCGCGCCGACGGCGGTCTGGATCGCCGTCTCGGCGGACGGGTACTTCGCGGGCGTGGCGGCCTGGGGTATCGCCCTGCTGGCGCTGGCCGTCACCGGGACGATTCGCCTGCCGCTGCTCGCAGCGGCAGGCGCGGGTCTGCTGCTGGGGTGGGGCATCTTTCTCAACTACGGCCTCGGGTTGATGGCGCTGCCCGCCGTCGCCGTGTTGGTGAGTGCACGGTCCTGGCGAGCCGCGGTGCGCGTGCTGGTGCCGGCGGCGCTGGTAGCCGCGGCGATGGCCGCCGTGTTCCTTGCGGCCGGATTCTGGTGGTACGACGGCTATCTGCTGGTCCAGGAGCGCTACTGGCAGGGCATCGCGATGGAGCGACCGTTCGCATACTGGGGCTGGGCGAACTTCGCCGCGACGGTGTGCGCCATCGGACTCGGCAGCGTCGCCGGCCTCGGCAGGGCCTTCGACATCGCGGCCATCAAGCGACGCTCCGGGCTGCATCTGCTGGTGTTCGGCGCGCTGCTGGCGATCGTGTTCGCCGACCTGTCGCAGTTGAGCAAGGCCGAGACCGAACGCATCTGGCTGCCGTTCACCGTCTGGCTTGTCGCAGCGGCGGCACTGCTGCCCTGGCGATCACTGCGGTGGTGGTTGGCGCTCAACGTGATCGGCGCCCTCGCGATCAACCACTTCATTCTGACGAACTGGTAGCGGCCGCGCAGCTATCAGGACCGGCGACACGGGCGGTCGTTGCCGTCCCGTGCGGCAAGCGCTGGTCACGCGACCAGGCTCGCGACCACTCGCCTGCCGATGCGATGCACATCCGAGACGACGAGTCCGACGTCGGCGGCCAGCTCGGGCACCGAATCGATACCGACGACCGCCCAGCGAAACCACGGGCCGATCGTCTTCGACGACTCAAGCCGAACCCAGCTGACGTCGATACCCTTTGTCGCCGAGTCGAATTCAGCCAGACAGCGACCACCCTGACGCAGCAGCTCGCCGGCCCGCTGCAGAATCCGGCGAGGGTCCCCGCCGAGTCCGACATTGCCGTCGGCGAGCAGCACCGTCTGCCAGCGGCCCATCGCCGGAAGTTCGGCGAACACGTCGCGGTGCAGCGCCGGCGCGCCGCTGTTACGCGCCAACTCGACCGCCGTCTCGGACAGATCGACACCCAGGGCAGGAACTCCCCTGTTCACCAGGTGAGCCACCAACCGTCCGGGCCCACAACCCAAGTCGATGGTCGGTCCGTCACACATGTCGACCAGCGCCTCGTCGAACTCGATGTCGGCACCACTTCCTCCCAGCCAGCTGTTCACCGGAAGTCGGCTGACCCGTCCGTCGTCGCGACGCACCCAACATCGCTCGCCGTCGAGGGCGCGGTCGTACAACTTCCCGAACATCAGTCCTCCCCTGTCGAAACATCGGCAGTGACATGCCAGAACCGGGATCCCGGCGGGCACGCCCGTCGAACCCCGCGGATGTCGGCAATCGTGTCCACGTCGGCGAGTTCTTCGACCAGAGCCACCCGGTTGTGGTTGTGCCGCAACGCATCGAGAGTTTCAGCGCCGGTGTCGGGAACTGACATCGGCACGCTGCGCAGGCATTCCGCCTGGGTCGCATCCCGTACACCGAGCACCCACCAACCACCGTCGAGCGCCATGCCCAGAGTGGCGTCGTAGTCGGCGAGCGCATCCGCGCACCGGGTCAGTCGATCGGCGTCGACCTGAGGGGTGTCCATCCCGATCTGGACGATCGGAAGCCCGCCGGTCGCGGCGGCGGCATCCAGATGTGCGTTGGCGAGCCGGTCGGCGAAGCCGTCGCCCCGCTGCGGCAGAACCGTGAAAGCCTCCAGGCGCGAACGGATCTCGTCAGCACACGCGGCGGAAGCGAGGTCTCCGGTCATCGCGACGACGCGCGCCGCGGCGGGTGTCCGTGCCACCACATCCAACGTGTCCAGCAACGCCGCCGCGGCGATCTCGGCGGCTTTCTCATCTCCCAGCGTGGCGGCAAGCCGGGTCTTCGCGAGCCCGGGCACCGGCGCCTTGGCGACGACCAGCAGGCACACCTGCGTCACGAGATCGCCCGCCAGAAATCCCACGCGGCGATCGCACTACCGCGCACCGAACCGCTCACCTTCGAGGTCCCCCCGGTGCGGGGTCCGTAGTCGACATCGCGCTCGGTGACCGACCAGCCGGCCTGCGCGGCCCGCACGAGAAGTTCGAGCGGGTAACCGGAGCGCCGGTCCGCCACTCCGAGCGCAAGGAGTGCGTCGCGGCGGGCCACCCGCATCGGAGCGATGTCGTGGACCTGGAGCCCGTGCCGTTGCCGAAGCCGCCAGCACACCGCGGCCGTCCCGAGCCGGGCGTGCCACGGCCATTTGAGCCCGGGAGTCGGGCGGCGCCGCCCGATCGCCATGTCGGCGCCGGCCTCGACGTCGGCAACCAGCCCAGGAAGCTCGCGTGGATCCAGTGACCCGTCACCGTCGAGGACGGCCACGATCGGCGTCGTCGCGGCGACCACACCGGCGTGCACCGCCGCACCGTATCCGGGTGTCGTCTCGGCGACCACCGCCGCACCGTGCCTGCGCGCGACCTCGGCGGTGCCATCGGTGCTGTTGTTGTCGACCACCAAAGCGCTGTACCCGTGCGGTATTGCGGTAAGCACGCCGGGAAGCGAGGCGGCCTCATCGAGGCAGGGCAGCACCACCGTCACGTCGGGCATGTGTCCACGCTAGGCGGGGTGTCCAGGCCAATTGTCAGGCAAGCCTGACAAATCAGTGACATCGACGCTGGTAGCGGGTTTGCCGCGCTAACCTCGATCCAGTGACCAGAGTCCTCATCGCCGATGACGACGACGTCGTCCGCGACGTCGTCCGTCGCTACCTGGAACGCGACGGGCTGGACGTGTCCACCGCGCACGACGGCTCGGAGGCCCTGCGGCTGCTCCGTTCCCAGCGCATCGACGTGGCTGTCCTCGATGTGATGATGCCGGGCCCCGACGGCATGGCTCTGTGCCGGAGCCTGCGCCAAGGGGGCGACTACTCTGTGCCGGTGATCCTGCTGACGGCCCTGGGCGAGGAGGACGACCGCATCGCCGGGCTGGAGGCGGGCGCCGACGATTACCTGACGAAACCGTTCAGCCCCCGGGAATTGGCGCTGCGCGTCAAGTCGGTGCTGCGCCGGTCGCCGTCTGCGACGGGGGTGCTGCCCGTCGACATCACCTCGGGGGATCTGAAGGTCGCGACGGCGTCGCGTTCGGTCACCGTCGGGGGCAAGTCGGTCAGTCTCACCAATCGCGAATTCGACCTCCTGCTTTTCTTCCTCACGCACGCCGACACCGTCTTCACCAGGGAGGACCTGCTCAAGCAGGTGTGGCACTGGGACTTCGGGGACCTGTCGACAGTCACGGTGCATGTAAAGCGATTGCGCTCAAAGCTCGGTGACCGCCACCGCGTGCAGACCGTGTGGGGCCGCGGGTACATGTGGTCGGCCGAAGGTTCAGCGGGGCAGTCGGATGCCGACGCCTGACTTCTGGGAGATCGTCGGCTGGGCGCTGGCATGCTCGATACCCGTGGTGCTGGCCGGAGCCGCCGTCGTCCGGTTGGCCAGATCGTGGTCGCTGGCGGCGAGCATGGTCGCGCTGGTGCTGATTCCCGTCCTGGCGACCCTGGCAGGCGTTCTCGGTGCGAGCGGATTCATGATCACGCAGACATTCGAGAAAACCGGTGTCGTGCTGGTGATCGTCTCCATCGTCGCCATCCCGGCTGCGGTCATGCTTGGCCGCTACCAGGCCCGACGCACGGTGTGGGAGGCCGAAATCCGAGACTCCGAGCGGGCCGCCGAGCAGTCGCGGCGCCAACTCGTCGCGTTCGTCAGCCATGATCTGCGCACCCCGCTGGCAGGAATCCGCGCGGTGTCGGAAGCGATCGCCGACGGCGTCGTCCCCGACGAGGAAGTGCGGGTGCACGCCAAACACATCGAGCACGAGTCGATTCGACTATCGGAGATGGTGGACGACCTGTTCGAGATGTCGAAGATCAATGCCGGTGCGCTGACCCCGTCGTTCGACAAGGTGGCCCTCGACGAGGTCGTCGACGATGTGCTTGCCGCGCACCGGATCGCCGCCGAGCGTGCCGGAGTGCGGCTCGCGGCGAATCTGCCCAAGCAGCCGGTACGGGTGGTCGGCAGCGATCGCGCGCTGGTGCGGGTGCTGTCGAACCTGGTGGCCAACGCGATCGCCCACACGCCGACCGGAGGCAGCGTCGAACTTGCCCTCGGCGCCGACGAGAACAGCGCGTGGGCCCGCGTCGACGACACCGGCGTCGGCATCGACGAGGCCGATCTGCCGCGGGTTTTCGACGTCGCCTACCGCGGCTCCAACAGCCGTATCCCGCGGGCGGATTCGTCGCTGCCGAGCGGTTCGGGGCTCGGGCTGGCGATCGCGGCCGGGCTTGTGCAGGCCCACCGCGGGACGCTGTCGGCGCACAACCTGCCGACGGGCGCGCGCTTCGAGGTCCGCCTGCCGCTGGCCGCCGACTAGATCTGCCGCCTCCTAGATCTGCCGCCTCCTAGATCTGCCGCCGCGAAATATCATTCCGGGCTGCGGTTTGCGGTCAGACCACGACCAGGAATGATATTTCGCGGGGCTCAGCCGGGCAGTGAGCTGCTGAGGCGCTCGGCAGCGGCCAGGTAGTCCTCGATGAACTCACGGACCACCTCGCGGGCCGGCTTGACCTTGTTCATCAGCCCGACGCCCTGCCCGACGAAGTAGGTCGCCAGCGCTTGAGCGCCCTCGTGACCCTGCGACGCCAGTACGTCGATGCGGCGGATCACCGGCTCGCACAGCATCGACTGCAATGGCAGGCCCAGCGGCTGATGCCCGTCCTTGGCCGGGGCCCACGCGTTCGTCCAGTCCGAGACCAGCTGCCGCGACGGCTTACCCGTGCGGCCCGCCGAGCGCACCGTGTCACGCGACGTCGCCGCCAGCATCTTGGCCACCGTGTGCGGCGCGGTCTCGGCCTCCTCGGTGGTCAGCCACACCGAGCCTGTCCACGCCCCGGACGCGCCCATCGCGACCATGCCCGCCATCTGCCTGCCCGTCACAATGCCGCCCGCCGCCAACACAGGCGTCGTCGCGCCAATCGACTCGATCGCATCCATAACCTCGGGAACCACGACCAGTGTGCTGACCTCGCCGCAGTGCCCGCCGGCCTCGGTGCCCTGCGCGACGATCACGTCGACCCCTGCGGCCACCTGCTTCACGGCGTGCTCCTTGGCACCGACCAACGCGGCCACCGGGATGCCTCGCTCCTTGCCCGCCTCGATCATGTAATCCGGCGGCACGCCAAGGGCGTTGGCGATGAGCTTGACCGGATGCGTCAGCGCGACGTCGAGCAGCTCGCGACCGGTGTCTCCTGACAGCGACGACCCGCCCAGGCGGCGATTCGGCTCGGGTTCGATGTCGTGGGCGCGCAGCAGGTCGTCGACGATGTCGCGGTACTCCTGCGGGATGCGCCCGGCCAGATCGGAGCTCGAAAGCTTCTCGCCCTTGCCCTCGAACTTGGCGGGCACGATCAGGTCGACGCCGTACGGCTTGCCGCCGACGGCCTCGTCGATCCATGCCAGCTCCTGGTCCAGTTGCGACGGGGAGTAGGCGGTCGCGCCGAGCACGCCGAACCCGCCGGCGTTGGTGACCGCGGCCACCACATCGCGGCAGTGGCTGAACGCGAAGAGCGGAAAATCGATGCCGAACTGTGTACACAGCGCTGTGGACGTCACGGACACAGTATGGCTTGACGGCCGATGAGCGCTTGCGCGAAGAGCAGGCGCCGGTGTCAGGAGGTCGTCGGAACCCCGCGCAAGGGTGCTGTCGCGAACTCCCGCAGCCCGTCGGCTGGATCGATCGCCGCCCGGAACCCAAGAACTTCTGCGGCCCTGGCCGAATCCGCCACAATGTGCCGGACGTCGCCGCTGCGGTACTGCCCCGTGACCTGCGGCGTGACATCGCCACGGCCCTCGCACAGCGATGAGGCGACATCGAGGATCGACACCGGCCTACCCGAACACACGTTGAACGCCTCGAATCCGTCCAGGCCCGCCTCGATCGACGCGACATTGGCTGCGGCGATGTCGTCGACGTGGACGAAGTCACGCATCTGCCCGCCGTCTTCGAAAACCTTTGGCGCCTCGCCTGATTCAAGAGACGATCGGAAGATCGCGGCGACCCCGGAGTAGGGCGTGTCGCGAGGCATGCCGGGCCCGTAGACGTTGTGGTAGCGCAGCGCGACGACCGAACCTCCGGTCGATTCGGACCAAGCCAGCGCGTAATGCTCCTGCGCGACCTTGCTGGCCGCGTACAGGCTGCGCGGCCTCAGCGCCGCGTCCTCGCCGACGAGCGCCCAGTCGACGGGTTCCCCGCCGATCGGGCACCGATGGTCGAACCGTCCCGCATCGAGATCGGCGCGGGTACGGGGCACCGGCTCGACGTCACCGTGTTCCGGACACACATAACGGCCCTGGCCGTACACGACCATCGACGACGCGAGCACCAATCGCCGGCACCCCGCGGTGAACATCTCCGCGAGCAGCACCGACGTCCCGTAGTCATTGTGCGATCCGTACGACGGCGCATCGGCGGCGTTCACGCCGGCACCCACCACCGCCGCCTGATGACAGACCACGTCGACGCCGGCGAGCGCGTCGGCGACCGCGGCGGCGTCGCGGATGTCGACCCGCGCGACGTCGTCGGGCAGCGGAGCGTCGCGCCCGTGCGCGGCGGGCAGCATGACGTCGACGGCGACGACGTCATGCCCGGCATCGGCCAGCTGCGCCCGGATCCCGGTTCCGATGAAACCGGCTGCGCCGGTGAGCAATACCCTCATGGCAGATCGAAGGGCAGCTGGACGCCGTCGTGTGGAAGGCAATGCGTGCACGTGCGCTCCGCGCCAACGTTCTCGATGGCTTCGTGGACGAGTTGCTTGAACGGCACCAGGTTTCGCTCGAACTCGGCGAACACGTCGACCGCCTTGACGCCCTGACCCGACTCGACGCCGGCATCCACATCGGTCACCAAAGCGATTGCCGCATAACATATCTCCAGCTCACGCGCCAACACAGACTCGGGATACCCGGTCATGTTGACCAACCGGAAACCCTGGGCGGCGAACCACTGGCTCTCCGCGCGCGTGGAAAACCTGGGACCCTGGATCACCACCATCGCACCGCCGTCGACGACGCCGGGCAGGCCTGTCACCGCATCCCGCAGCGACGGGCAGTACGGATCGGCGAAACCCACATGGATCCCACCGGAGTCGAAGTACGTGTCGGCGCGACCCGTCGTGCGGTCCACCAGCTGGTCGGGGACGACCATCGTGCCGGGACCCAACGCGGGATCCAGGCTGCCGACCGCACACGGCCCGAAGATGCGCCGCACCCCGAGCGCGCGCAGCGCCCACATGTTCGCGCGGTACGGCACGGTGTGCGGCGAGAACTCGTGGCTGACGCCGTGGCGCGGAAGAAAGGCGACCTCGTGCTCGCCGACGGTGCCGACCGTGATCGCCGCACTGGGCGAGCCGTATGGGGTGTCGACACTGACCGAGCGCGCGTCCGGCCCGAAGAAGGAGTAGAAACCGCTACCGCCGATGACGCCTAACACTCAAATGCTCCGGTGCGCATCCCACCATTGTGCGCACGGGCGAACAGACGACCGATGACCGACGTGTGACGTTCAGTCGTTGACGCGCCCCCGCCGCCGCTTCGGTGGGCACGCTGGCGGACGACTCTATGCGGACACTCCCGTCACGACACCAGACCTGCATCGCACTCCTCGTCGGCCTGACCGGTGTGATGACTGCGTTGCTGCTGCCGTTCGCGCCGGTGATCGCAGAGACCACGACGCTGACGTGGCCCGCTCCCGGAAGGCCCGTTGCCTCAAGCACCGCACTGATCGCGCCGGACCGGCCGAACACCCTGACCGCGTCGATCCCCTGCACCGCGTTGCGGGCGGCCGCTGCCCAGCCGATTCCCCCGACTGTGCTGGCCACCGCGGCGGACGGCGCCGGGCTGCTGGTCACCGCCTCCGTAGCCGGAGTGCGGGTGCGCCTCGACGACCACGAGGAGCAGCTGTTCCTGCCGACCGAGCCGGCAAAGTGCCAGGTCGGCATCCAGTCAGTGGCCGGCGGGATGTCGATCATCGGGCCTGACGGCCGGACCACCCATCTCGCCGGCGCCCCTGTGCCGCAGGTCTACGGGTTCCACACCGATCTCACGGCCGCACAGGCCGCGGAACTGTCGGTGACCGTCACCGTCGGCGGGCCGTTCGCCACGACGCCGACGGCACTCAAGGGCGTACTCATCGCCGCACAGCTGCTCGCCGCCGCCGCCGCGCTGGTCCTCCTGCACCGAGGACGCGGTCCACCCGCGCGGCCGCGGCTACGCCCGCGCGGTGTGTGGTGGGTCGACGTCGCGGTCGTGGTGACGTTCCTCGGTTGGGCCGTCATCGGTCCACTCGCGGTCGACGACGGCTGGGCCACCACGATCGCCCGCAACGTCGCCACGACGGGCAATCCGGGCAACTACTACCGGTGGTGGGATGCCGCCGAGGTGCCCTTCGCCTTGAGTCAGCAGTTGCTCGCGCCCTTCACCGACATCAGCATCGCGCCACTGTGGCTGCGGCTGCCCGGCACCGTGGCGGCCCTGGCGACGTGGCTTGTCGTCAGCCGCGGTGTGCTCGGCGCGGCTGTTCCCGAGGTGGCCGCGACGGTGCGGGTGCGCGCGCTGGCTGCCGTCTGTCTGCTGGTCGCATGGCTACCGTTCAATCTCGGGACGCGTCCGGAGTCCTACGTCGCCCTCGGCGTCGCGAGCGTTCTGGCGCTGGCCCTGCGCGCGCGTCACCCCGCCGATCTGGGCCGCATGGCACTGGTCGCCGCGTTGACCGTCCCGATCAGCCCGAACGGTGTGCTCGTGGCGGCCCCCATGCTGGTTTTCGCACCTCGGCTGGCCGCCGCGGCCCGGGCCGGTGCGGCGCCCCGGCTCGTGACGGCGACCCTGGTGAGCGGCGTCGGCGCCGTGGTGTTCACGGTGATCTTCGCCGACCAGACCTGGGACGCCCTCGTCACGGCCACCGACTGGCACACCGCATTCGGGCCCGCACTGCCGTGGTACGAGGAACCCAGCCGCTACGAGCATCTGCTGCAGCCCGATCAACAGGGCAGCTTCGCCAAGCGTCTGCCGGTGCTGTTCAGCGCTGCGATGTTGCCCGTCGTCTTCGCGCTGACGGCGCGGCGCCGGGACCGCGACGGGGTGGGGTCCGTCGCCGCCCGGATGGCCTGGGTGGTGGTCGTGGCTCTGCTGCTGCTCGCCGCGGGGCCGTCGAAGTGGTCCTATCACCTCGGAGCCCTCGCCGGCGTCTTCGCGCCGTTCCTGGCCGTGACGGTCCTATTGCTGATCCGACGGGCGCGCACCCCTGACCGGTGGGTGGCGGTCGTGGGTGGGGCGGGTTCGGTGCTGCTCGCCGGGGCGGCCGCACTGACGTTCTCCGGTCCCAACGCCTGGTGGTTGCCCGCGCTGTACGACCTCCCGTGGGCGACGGATCCGATACGGCCCGCCGGGGTGCCTCTCGACAGCCCGCTGCTGTGGGTGGCTGCCCTCGGGGCCGGTGGCCTCATCGTCGTGCTGCTGGGAGGTCTCCGCGGCGTCGGCCGCCTGTCGGCCCTGGCACCCGCGGTATTGACGCTGGTGGCGTTCGGTGCGTCACTGACCGTGCTGGTCGGCACATTCGCGACAGCACCGGTGCGCCGCGGGGTGGGATCGCTGGCAATGATCAACGTGGACCGGCTCGCAGGCACCCGCGTGTGCGGGCTCGCCGACGACATCGAACTGTTGCCCGACGGTCCGGTGCTGACGTCGACCCAAGCCGAAGCACAGACCGCCGGTTTCACCCGACTATCGGGCTACTTTCCCGGTGCGCCGCCACCGGATCCACCCGGCCTCGACACCTCGGCCTTTCTGTGGGGCAGCCGGGCCGCCGGCGCGCAGGCCACAGGCGAGATCACCACGCAATGGTTCGATCTACCCCCGTTGACACCCGATGCCGGTGTGACACTGTCGGTTTCAGGCCGGGCCTCCGGGGCGAACTCACTGATTCTGGAGTTCGGCAAGAACGAGGGTGCACACGTCGATGCGCTGGGGGCGAGCACCGTCGTCGACCGGCCCGCCGTCGACGAAGACCCCGCGCACCCCCTGTGGAGGTCACTGGGCGTGGACGCCGCCGAAGTGCCCGCGGGGGCGAACAGGGTGCGTGTGCGCGCGATCGACGGTCGCACCGACGAGGCCGGCTGGTTGGCGTTCACCGGGCCGCGACTGCGTCACGTCGTGCCTCTCGACGACTTCCTGGCCGACAATGGGCCGGTGCTGATCAGCTGGCCGCAGTCGTTTCTGTTCCCCTGCATCCGCGACATCCCCGTGGTGTCCGGCGGCGTGGCCGAAACCCCGCGGGCCGTCATCGAATCGCCGCGGCCCTGGCTGACCGACGACCGCGACGCCGAGATCGGCGGGACTTTCGCCGGGCTCGCCGAGTTCGAACCGCTGAACGAGATTCCGAGCAGATTGGTGGGCCACCCCGAGCTCGACTGGGGCTCGGTCAGGATCCCCGGCGATACGGCTTCGCCAGATGCCTACGCGCGCAGCACAACCCGCATCCAGGTGTGGGGTGTCGGCGCGCTGCGCGGCATCCGCCCCGGCGTCTAGTCGTCCTCGGGGTCACCGGCGGCGCGCCGGGCGCCGTCGCGGATCTCGAAAACGTCGGTGGCGAAGCCGCCGATCGCGTTCGCGACGTCCTTGACGGCGGTGGTGATGATGGAGGTGATCTCACCGACCGTCGACGCGCCCGCGCCGACGATCTCCTGCACCGCATCCTTGCCGATCTCGGCCTTGCTGAGCCGGTCATCCATGCGCCCAGTGTGCCATGACCGACACCTGCAAGACTTGCGGTCGTGGCCACATTCGCCCAGTGGGTCGAGGGTGCGCGTCCCCGCACGCTGCCCAACGCCGTCGCGCCCGTCATCGCAGGCACAGGCGCCGCGGCGTGGCTCGGCGCCGCGTCGTGGTGGAAAGCGCTGCTCGCCCTGCTTGTCGCCGTGGGCTTCATCGTCGGGGTGAACTACGCCAACGATTACTCCGATGGCATCCGCGGCACCGACGACGTACGCGCAGGGCCGCTGCGATTGGTCGGTTCCAAGGTGGCGGCGCCGAAAGCGGTGCTGACCGCGGCGGTGATCGCGCTGGCGGTCGGAGCCGTCGCCGGACTGGCGCTCGCCTGGTTCTCCTCGCCGTGGCTGATCGCGGTCGGTGCGGCGTGCATCGCCGGGGCCTGGCTCTACACCGGCGGCTCCAAGCCCTACGGCTATCTGGGGCTGGGCGAAGTCGCGGTATTCGTGTTCTTCGGCCTGGTCGCGGTGCTCGGCACCCAGTACACCCAGGCGCTGCGCGTCGACTGGGTGGGACTCACGCTCGCGGTCGCGACAGGCTGCCTGTCATCGGCGGTGCTGGTGGCCAACAATCTGCGCGACATCCCGACCGACAAGGTGTCGGGAAAGATCACGCTGGCGGTGCGACTGGGCGATGCGAAGACACGGGTGCTGTTCCAGGCGCTGCTGGTCGTCGCGTTCCTGTTGACGCTGGTGCTGATGCTCGCGACACCCTGGTGCGCCGTCGGCCTGGTGGCGCTGCCGCTGGCAGTGCGCGCCGCCAAGCCCGTCCGCGGTGGCCTGGGCGGCCGGGACCTGATCCCGGTCCTCAAGAACACGGGCCTGACGATGCTGGTGTGGGCGATCGCGGTCAGCGGAGCCCTGGTCTTCGGCTGATCCGCCGCGCCCGGCGACGGTTTGCGCGCCGGATTCCCGTGGTACACGCACCGAGATGAGTGCTGCGCCGATGCCCCGACCGTCCGATGACGCCCGCGCAGCCCAGCGGGTGGTCGCGGCTCTGGCTGACGCGTTCTCGGCCAAGGTGGTGGGGCAGGAGCATCTTCGCGAGACCCTGCTGATCGGCCTGCTGGCGGGCGGGCACATCCTGCTCGAGAGCGTGCCCGGCCTGGCGAAGACAACCGCTGCCCGCGTCATCGCCGAATCGATCGACGGGCAGTTCCGACGCATCCAGTGCACCCCCGATCTGCTGCCCAGCGACATCATCGGCACACAGATCTACGATGCGACCACCACATCGTTTGTGACGCAACTCGGCCCGGTGCACGCGAATGTGGTGCTCCTGGACGAGATCAACCGCTCCAGCGCCAAGACGCAGAGCGCGATGCTCGAGGCGATGGAGGAACGCCAGACCACCATCGCAGGGACGGAATACCCCATCCCCGAACCGTTCCTGGTCATCGCGACGCAGAACCCGGTCGACCAGGAAGGTACTTACGCGCTGTCGGAGGCGCAGACGGACCGCTTCCTGCTGAAGGAGATCGTGCGATATCCCACTCCCGAGCAGGAGGTCGAGGTGATGTCGCGTCTCGACGCGGGGATCTTCGACAAGGATCGCCACAGTCGGCCCGTCGCGACGCTCGAGGACGTCAGGCGCCTGCAGAGGTTCGCTCACGACGTCTACATGAGCCGCGACCTGATGCTCTACGCCAGCCGCCTGGTAGGCGTGACCCGCGAGCCCGGCAATCATCTGCCCAGCCAGCTCGCCAGGCTCATCGAGTACGGCGCCAGCCCCCGCGCCACCATCGCGCTGTGCACGTCGGCGCGCGCGCTGGCGGTGCTCAAGGGCCGAGATCACGTGATCCCGCAAGACATCGCCGACCTCGCGCACCGCGTGCTGCAGCATCGGCTGATCCTCGGGTTCGAGGCTGCCAGCGCGGGCGTCACCCCCACCCGGGTGATCGATGCCGTGCTGCAGGCGGTTCGGGTTCCCTGAGCGGCGGCACAGATTGGGTAAGCATCTCAACAGGGCCAGAACGTATTTCGGCACCGACACCCGCGGCATGCTCGACGGGGGCCGTCACGCGCTGTTGCACACGCGAACCATGGAATTCGACGAGCTGCGGCCCTACGTTCCCGGCGACGACGTACGCGACATCGACTGGAAGGCTTCCGCCCGCTCGGCGAACGTGCTGACCAAGCGTTTCGTCTCCGAGAAGCACCACAAGGTGCTGCTGGTCGCCGACGCCGGGCGCAACATGGTGGCGGTCGCGCAGGACGGCGAACGCAAATGCGAAGTTGCTCTGCATATTCTGGGCACCATCGGGCTGATAACACTGGGCCGTTCCGACGAGATCGGCATGGTGTACGGAGACGCTCGCGGCAGTCTGCGCGTCCGACAGAGCCGCGGCGAGAACCACATCGAGACGATGCTGACCAGCTACCACAGTCATGCCGGTCAGCACGGACCGAGCGACATCGTCACCCAGTTGACCTACGTGGCAACGCATTACCGCCATTCCATGCTCATCGTCGTGGTGTCCGACGAGCCGGAGCCCACCGACAGGCTCGACGACGCGCTCGGCCGTTTGACGGCGCGGCACGACGTGATGTGGGCGATGGTCGCCGACATGCCGGCCGCGGGCGCAAAGGACGGCGGCTACGACGTCGCCAGCGGTAAGCCGGTGCTCGGCCCGGCCGCCACAGACCCGCGCGTCATCGCCGCCTACGAGCGCGCCGAGGAGCAGCGCGGCAGGCGGCTGAACGAGATCATGAGCGCACGAGCTGTGCCGCACACCGTTGTGACGGGGTCGGGACAGATTCGCCGCGCCGTCAGCGACATGACGAGGGTGTGGTCCCGTGCCGGATGATCTCCTGGAGTTCGTCAGCGGTCCGCCAGGCTATTCGCTGCTGTGGCTGTGGCTCGGGTTGGCGTTGCTCGTGCTCGTCATCGCTTGGTATGCGCTGGTTTTCGTCGTCACCATGCCGTCAGACCGGCTCCGCAGGATTCCCGGCGTCGAGGATCTGCACGGGCGGCTGCTGAGGCAGCGGTTCGCGAAGACGGTCAGAACCATCACGCAACGCCACCGCGAGGGTGAACTGTCGGACGAGCAGGCCAGCGCGGCGCTGAGCTGCACACTGCGCAGCTTCCTGCACCAGGCCACCGGCACCCGGGCTCAGTACATGCAGTTGCGTGCCATCGCTGCAAGCGATCTCGCGCCCGCCGCGCCGATGTTGGAAGCCCTGGGAAGCGTCCAGTTCGACAGGTCGTCGACGGCTGACGTCGGGCAGCTGGGCGAGGAGACCGAAGAACTGATCCGCTCGTGGAGTTGACGTGGTGGCCGGTCGCAGCGGCCGGACTCGGCGCCGTGACCCTGGTGCTGGCGCTGGCGATGCTGGTGCCGATCAAGGGCGCCCAGGAACGCGAGCTGCCGCTGGCCAACACAACCCGTCTGACCCGGTTGCCCGAATACCGGGCGGTGGTGCGCAGGCAGATGAGGGCGGCGGTCGTGGCCCTGTCCTTTCTGATACTGCTGTGCGCAGCGACCGTCCTGGCCAGCGCCAGACCCGTCGGAACTTTCTGGGATGCCCAAACTTCGGCGCCTCGCGACGACATCATGCTGTGCGTGGGAGAACCCGCAGACAAGGAGGCCGCCGGTCAATTCCTCGGATACTTCGCGCGGCAGGCGACCACCTACGGATCAGAACGCATCGGGTTGACCTCCTTGAACCGGCGACTGATTCCTTTGACGCGGGACTACCAGTTCGCCGCCGGGCGCCTCGGCGACTTCGCGCGGGATGCCCCGACAGCGCCCGCGTTCAACGCACCGGTCGAATACGACGACTACTCCCCCACGGTCGCCGACGCACTCGCACTGTGCCTGACCGGCTTCCCCGATTTCCGAACTGCCGGCGACACGCGACGCTCCCTGATCTACCTGGGTCCCGGTGCGTTACGCCCCCCTGACAACAACACACCGTCGCTCTTCACCGACGCCCAGGTCATCGACATGGCGCAGCGGGCCGGCCTTCAGATCAACGCCGTCGCGACACCGGGCCGCGACACCGCGTCGCTGAGTGCCGTGACCAATGCGACCGGGGGCCGCTTCTTCCGGTACGACGCCGCTGACCTCGACGGCCAGCTCGACGCCATCCGTGCTTCGGCACCGTCGGGACCACAGGACCGCGCTGACGCCGAGGAGGACGCCCCCGACGCCGCGGTGATCGCCGCCCTCGCGCTGTCGGCGCTGCTCGGCGTGTCGCTGCTGGCGGTCCGGCGATGACCTTCGATCCTGTGTTGCCCCCGCTGGTCCTGGTGTTCGCCGCGGTCTCCCTGGTGGTCCTGCGGCTGCTGTCGCTGCGGCAGGCGGCCAGGGCAGGCCGTCGCGTGCTGCTGCGATGGTCGCTGACCACCGCGGCGATCCTGCTGGTGCTTCTCGCCGCCGCGCGCCCGGTGACGGGCTCGGCGGCCGAACCCGCGCCGGCCCAAGCCTCGCAGACCGGTGCGAACGTGTACTTCCTCGTCGACAGGTCTACCGACTCTGCGGTTACCGATTTCGGTGGCGCACCACGGATGTCAGGCATGCGGGACGACATCGAAGCGGTGATCGACGCCCACCCCGGTGCGCGGTTCGCCCTCATCTCTTTCGCGGCGCGTCCCGCGATCGATTGGCCGTTGTCCGCGGACGCGTGGAGTTTGACGCCCGTCGTCGCGGCGCTGAACCCGTATCCCGGCGCAGACAGTACCGAGGTGAACGCGGCAGCAGCCGCCAATGTGCTTCGCTATCAACTCATCTCGGCTGGGCAGCAGTTCCCTCAGGCAGAGAACCTGGTCTACTACCTAGGTTCCGGGGCCGGGCAGTCCACGCTGCCACAGGGCGTCTTCGACACACCTGCCGTCGATGGCGGCGCGGTCCTCGGCTACGGATCTGGCCCCGGCGCGAACACGCTGCGCGACATCGCCGGCCAACTCGGCCTCCCCTTCGTCGAGCGCGCGCCCGGCGAACCCCTACCCCCCACCGGCGGCACAGCGGACCGTGCGGCCGCCCCCGCCGACCCTGTGGAAGTCCCTGAGCGCAGCGAGCTCTACTGGGCGTTGACGATGCTGGCCTCGCTTCTGTTGCTTCCCGAGATCTACCTGACCGCCCGGGATCTTCGCAAAGCCAGAGCCACCCGCAGGGAGGTGCTGCCGTGAGCCGAATACCTGCCCGGGTACGTCTGCGCCGACGGCTTCTCGCGTTGTCCGCATTGCCCGCAGTTGCTGTCGTTGTGCTCGGAGCAAAACTGATTTCGGTTGCCGTCGTTGGGGATTCGGCGCAAGAGCATTATGCGGCGGGCGACATCGGCGCGCTGCGCGAGGATGTCTCGCTGCTACAGGTACTCAACATCGTCGAGCCCGCGAACGCCCAGTGGGCGGCAGGTGGGCTCGCGGTGCTGGAGGATCGACTAGCGGACGCACAGGCGCAGTTCTCGGCGGCTCTTACGAATACCGATGCGGCACAGTCCTGTCCGGTGCGGGTGAATCTGGAACTCGTCACGGAGCGCCAAGCCGACATCGACGCGTGGGAGGCCAGACCGGTCGATGCCCGAAGGCTTTACGAGAGTGCACTCACCGTCATCTCTGAAGCCCCGTCTATGTGCTTCTCAGGCAACTCCGACCCTGATCCGCAGCGGCAGGCTGTCCGCCAAGACGCTGAGGCGCGTATCCGCGCGAAGATCGCCGGTTTGGGGACGGTGGCACCCCTCGCACCACCGTCCCCTCCGCCACCGGCCGCATTCAACGCACCCGCTCCGCCTCCGCTCCCAGGCGCCGATCCCAATGCGTCATCGGATCCGCGTCGCCTCGACGTCGGCGGCGATCCGCTGGAGGTTCTGCGTCAAGTCCTTCGCGATGCGGCGGGGTGACGACTCCGCTACGCGCGCGCGGTGCTGGTCCAGTACTCGGCGATCTTGCCGTCGGAGATGCGCAACAGATCGTTGCCGGTGAACCGGGCGGGTCCGCTCTTACCCGAGCCTGTGGCAACCCAGTGAGCCGCCACCATGTCGCCGTCGACAATGGGGCCGACGTCGACGGCGAACACCAATTCCCTGAGGGTCGTTCGCGTGCGATCGACGACGGTCTGCAGTTCGGCCGGGCCACGCACGTCCTGCGTCGGCCAATGTCCGACGAAGTCGGTCGTGACCAACTGGGGCGCGATGCGGTGCCCTGCCCACAATTCGTCGATCCAGCGCTTGTAGAGTCGCTGGCCGAGCAATCGCCTGGGGCTACTGATACCTAGGGGGCTCGTCATGCCTCTTGGACGGGTCATGACCTGCGGATTAGTCATGCATCTCGGTTTACCCACCACGAAACGCAGCTAAGCCCAAATCTTACAAATTCGTCATCCGGCGTCAGGTGCCCGCCGTACCGCCCTCGGGTTCGCGGCTCGTGGCCTCGGAGCCATCTCCGCGGCCGTCGCCACGCAAGCGCGACTGAAGCTGTTCCCGGTCGCGGCGCCGCCGCTCGTCCATCATCGCCATGCTCGCGGTGGCTCGCCGGCGCAGCGGACTGAAAACCCAGATGCCAAGCGGCAGAGCTATCACGATGGCGAACAGCAAAGCCACCACGACGGGGAACTCACGGATTCCGATCAGGTGCCCGACACCCAGTATCGCCGCCGTCACGACCACAACGAGCAGAAGTCGCGCCACCACATACGCGAGTACATCCAGATACGGACGGGATGCGGGCCGCGGGTTTTCGGACACGGATCTGAGCCTACCGATGGCGCGTATATTGACAGGAAGGAGGTTTTGAGTGGCGTATCTGCTCCTGATTCTTGTCTTGGCCGCGGTGGTCTACATCGTTTGGCGAATGGTCCGGATGAACGCGCAACGACCGCGCACCCGGACGATCGGGCCCGACGACGATCCAGAATTTCTGCGTCGGATCAACCCCCGCGACGATCAACCAAGGTCCTGACGAGACATGACCGCGTGAGACCCGGCCGCTAACCGACCGGGTCGGTTTGACGACGCGCTCCAGGGAAGCCGTCCGCAACCACAGCTGCCAACTCCAACAACGACTCTCGGGTCTCTTCCCGGAGGCGGTCGAGGCTGATCTCGGCGCCTTCCTCAAGGTGCGGGTCGAACGGTACCTGGCACACCGACCGGCACCGCCGCGCGAAATGGTCGGTGACCTTCGTCAGGTCAACCTTCGCCGTGCCTTTTCCACCGCTCTTCCGTCCCAGCTTTCCCGCAGCGGGCCGGACGCCGTTGATCACGGCGATCGAGTTGCGCACCAGATCCTGGTGGCCATGCGCATCGAGCCAATCCAACGTGGCCGACGCGCTACGCGCTCCGTCCACGGACCCGGAACTGATGACGACGAGGACGTCGGCCTTGTCGATGACCGCCGACATCGCCGAATGCAGCATGCCCGTACCGCAGTCGGTGAGCACCACACTGTAGAAACGCTCGAGCACGTCCACGGCGCGCGCATAATCCTCGGCCGAGAATGCCTCCGAGACCGCCGGATCGCTCTCCGAAGCGAGCACCTCCAGCCGACTGGGTCCCTGCGAGGTGTAGTGGCGGACGTCGCTGTAGGCCGAGATCCCCTCGGCGTCACGAAGTAGGTGACGTACCGTCGCCGCTGTTTCCAGCGGCACCTTTTGGCTCAACGTACCGCGGTCGGGATTGGCGTCGACGGCGATCACGCGATCGCCACGGTGGGCCGCGAACGTCGCGCCGAGCGTGGCCGTGATCGTCGTCTTACCCACGCCGCCCTTCTGCGACAACATGGCGATCCGATAGCAGCTTCGCAACGGATGTTGGACCCGGGCGACGAGACCGTTGTGCCGGATCACCTTCGGGCTCTCCCCGAGGTTGATCAGGCGGCCGGAGCCGCGGTACAACCACTTGCGCCACCCTGCCGAGGGTGAGGCGGCCGTAGTGCGCAACAGCGCGACGGCCGACGGGTCGAGGTAGGGGACGATCTCCTTGCCCGGCGGCGTGGCAACCGTCACGACCGGCGGGGCACCTTCGGGAGGTGTCGGTGCCGTCCACTCGGCGGGAATGGGCGCCATGGGGTCAGAGAACCGTTGCTGGGCCCGAAATCCGCCTGGCACCTCAGACAATTGCTCCCCTTCGAACGCTCAGCCGACTTCTGCCCAACTGTCGGCTCAGCCGACTTCTGCCCAACTGTCGGCTCAGCCGACGCCCGCATACGAGTGCAGGCCCACTGTCACGAGGTTGATGAAGAACAGGTTGAAGACCATCGCGACGAACCCGGCGATGTTGATCCACGCCGCCTTCTTGTCCCGCCACCCCGCGGTCGAGCGCGCGTGTAGATAGGCCGCGTAGATGACCCACGCGATGAACGACACCGTTTCCTTGGGGTCCCAGCCCCAGTAGCGTCCCCACGCCTCCTCGGCCCAGATGGCGCCGAAGATGACGCCGAAGCCGAACACGGGGAACGCGAAGATGGTTGTGCGATAAGCAATCCTGTCGAGCGTCTGCGCGTCGGGCAGCTTGGCCACGATGCGTCCGATCCCGTCGGTGCGGTCGGCGGCGCCCAACGTCGACATCTTCACCAGGAACAGAATGCTGGCCACACCGGCCACCAGGAACACCCCCGAGCCGAGGCTGACCACCGACACGTGAATCGGCAGCCAATAAGACTGCAGGGCAGGCATCACCGGCGCGGCATGCGAGTAGAGCCACTTGCCCGACACAGTCAACAAGATCAACACGGGAACGAGGACGAACACCCACAGTGACCGGTACTGAGGCTTGCGCAGGACCCACGCCGCCGCCACCAGGCCACAGAAGGAGGTTAGGTTGATGAACTCGTACATGTTGCCCCACGGCACCCGTGAGGTGGACAGCCCGCGGAGCACGATGCAGGCCAGTAGCAGCGCGATCCCGACGTAGGTGAGGGCCATTCCCGCCGAGCCGATGCGCTCGTCGAAGGGACGGCGCGGTGCGTCGGCGACGATGCCGGGTCCGGCACTGTCACCGGTGACGCGACCCGCTCCCCCACCTGCACCGACCAACTCCCGGTTCTCCACC
Source organism: Mycolicibacterium iranicum (assembly GCF_001650495.1). Lineage (GTDB taxonomy): Bacteria > Actinomycetota > Actinomycetes > Mycobacteriales > Mycobacteriaceae > Mycobacterium > Mycobacterium iranicum_A. The sequence goes on from NZ_LWCS01000054.1 coordinate 68,777, forward strand.
TTGCGGCTGCGGCTGTAGGCGAGTTCGACGGCGAACAGCAGCAGCGCCGCCAGCAGAACCAGCACGGACGAGGTGAACGCCCAGTCGGAGTAGCGGGCCAGCCCGATGTCGATGGTCGTGCTCATGAAAGATCCGCTTTCTTCTCTTGCTCCACCGGTGCGGCCTGCGCGATCCCGGTGAGAATCCGCGACGTCAGCCGCTCGAACTCGTCACCCCACCCCGAGTTGTCGGTGCGGGCCAGGCCGCCCAGCTCGACGTTCACCGTACCCGCAGGTCCCGACGAGAGCCGCACCCAGACGCGTCGGCGCCGCACGATCAGAGACACCAGCAGCCCCGCCATCATCGTCATCGAGAACACCAGCACCCAGACCTGGGCGGGGTCGTGGGACACCTGCAGGTTCACGAACGGCACCGCGCCGTCGAAGCGCACAACGGTGCCGTCTTCGAGGCGGGTCTCCTGGCCCGCGTTGAGGTTCACGCGCGCCATCTTCGTCAGGCGGCCCTGGCCGATCATGCGCTCGTCCAGAGAGAAGACCGACTGCGGGCGGCCGGTGTCCAGACCGGTGTCGCCCTTGTAGATGTCGACCGCGACGGCCGGGTCCCGCATCTCGGGGAAGCTGGACGACAGCAGCGTGCCGTGCAGCGAGGCTGTCGGTGCGAACAGCCCCTGGATCGCGATCTGGTTCTGGCGGCGCTCACGCTCATCGGTGTAGGTCCCCCCGGGCGGATCGAACCGCATCGCGCCCGACGACAGGAAGCTGATCTGGTCCTCGGGCCGCCATTGCAGCGTCTGTGTCCGGGTCTGCCCGTCGGGGAAGGTCACGGTGAACGTCGGGGCGTAGCCGTGGCCCTGCAGATAGACGCGGTCGCCCCCGACGCGCAGCGGCTCGTTGACCTTGAGCAGGTACGGCTGCCAGGTGCCGGAGGTGAGGTCGTCGCCGGCCTGATAGTCGATGTCGGCCTGGAAGCCCACCGCCTGACCGTTGTCGAGGTAGGTGGCCTGGAAGTCGTTGACCCGGATGCACATCGGGTACAGCGAGGTTCCGTCGACGGTGTTACCCGCCCGGAACGAGTCGAACGCCGCCGGCGAGGCGGTGCAGAAGCCGGGGCCGCCGTCGGCGATGACGATGACGTTGCCTTCGTAGCTGAACAGCTTGCCCGCGGCGATCGCGACGAGCAGGCCGAGCAGCGAGAAGTGGAAGACGATGTTGCCGAACTCCCGCAGATAACCCTTCTCCGCTGATATCTCACAAATCTCGTCCGCTCGCCGTGTGGTTCGGCGCCAGCCCCGTAGTGTCTCGTCGACCGATCCGGCCATCGCGGCGATGTCCGCGCCGGGCACCTCGGCGATGTGGTGCTTGGGTAGCCGGCTCAGATTGCGCGGTGCGGCAACGGGTGTGGCGCGCAAGCTGCGGAAGTGCTCGACCAGCCTCGGTGTCAGGCAGCCCACCAGCGAGATGAAGAGCAGGACGTAGATCGCGGTGAACCAGAAACTGGAGAACACGTCGAACGCCTGCACGCGGTCCAGCCACGGCCCCAGAGTCGGGTGTTCGGCGATGTATTCGGCCACCTTGCTCTCGTTGAGGCTGCGCTGGGGCAGCAGCGCGCCGGGAATGGCGGCGAGCGCGAGCAGGAACAGCAGCACCAGCGCGGTGCCCATCGACGTCAGGGTGCGCCAGGTGTTGCGTATGAGGGCGAGCAGACGCGAAATCGCACGTCTGGGCGGCGATTTGTACGAGTCGGCGTCTGTGGGTGGGGCGGTGGTGACCATCAGATGGGCAGCCTCACGTCGCTGACGAACGCGTCGCGGATCCACGAGACGAACTCGTTCCACAGCCCGGTCACCAGGGCGGCGCCGACAAGGATCATCAGTAACCCGCCGACGATCTGGATCGTCCGGGTGTTGCGGCGCAGCCAACCCAGCCCCGCGACGGCACGTGCGGAGCCGAATGCCAGCAGCACGAACGGAATTCCCAGTCCGAGGCAGTAGGCAATGACCAGCACCACGCCGCGGCCGACATTGCTGCCCTCGGTGGCCGACGCCACTGCGATGACCCCTGTGAGCGTCGGGCCCAGGCATGGCGTCCAGCCCAGGGCGAACACCGCACCCAGGAGTGGGGCGCCGCCGAGGCTGGAAAGCTGGCGCGGGGTGAACCGCGTGTCGCGCTGCAGCACCGGCACCAGGCCGATGAACACAAGACCCATCAGAATCGTCACGACGCCGCCGATGCGCTGCAGCAGAAGCTGATTGGTGATCAGCGCGGTGGTCATGCCCAACACCGCGACAGTGCCGAGCACGAACACGACGGTGAAACCCGCGACGAAAAGCGCCGCGGCGCCCGCGACACGTAGCCGCGCCGCCTTGAGGGCGACGGCTCCCGGTCGATCCTCGACGCCGACGACCGCGGCAAGGTAGGACAGGTATCCGGGCACCAGCGGCACCACGCACGGCGACGCGAAGGACACCAGACCCGCCAGCGCGGCCAACCCCGTAGCGAGCAGAAGCGGCCCGGTGGCGGTCAACTGGTCGATCTGGTCGAGATTCACTGCTCGGCCGCCAGTCGTTCGACGACGGGTTGCAGATCCTCGGCGAGCAGCTCGCGCAGGAAGACCGCCGCCACCCGGTGCTCGCGGTCGAGCACCACCGTCGAAGGGATCACCGTCGTCGGATAGCGTCCTCCGAACGCGATCATCGTGCGCATCGGTGGGTCGTAGATCGACGGGAACGTGACGCCGCGATCGATGATGAAATCCCGCGGTGCATCGATGTTGTTGTCCCGCACGTCGATTCCGAGGAAGGCCACGCCCTTGTCGCGGGTCGCCTCGTACACCTGCTGCAGCTGGGTGATTTCGGTGCGGCACGGTCCGCACCATTGTCCCCACACATTGATCACAACGACTTCGCCGTCGAAATCGGCCAGCGAGATGGTCCTGTCGGTGTCCATCAGGTCGGGCCCCGACAGCGGGCCCGGTGTGCCGCGGTCCTGCGGGGGGTCGTAGAAGATGTCGGTCTGGCCGCCCGGAGCGACGAACTCGAACGTGCCGCCTTGGGCGACGGCGTCGCTACCGGTGGAACATCCAGCGACCACAGCCAGTGCCGCACCCGCTGAGATCAGCGCGCGCACCACGGCCACCACCCGAATCACTGCCCGGCCAGCTCCGAATATCCCCAGCCGACATAGGTTCCGTCGTGGAAGTAGAACGACGTCACCGATGCGAGATTGCACATGCGCCGGGTCGGGAAGTGGTGCAGGTGCTTATCGGTCATCGCGCGCCGCAGGGTCTCCACGGGAAGTTGATGGCTCACGCACACCGCTTCGTGACCCTCGGCGGCTTCGCGGGCGCGGAACACCGCGCGCTTCATCCGTGCCGCGATGTGGGTATACGGCTCACCCCAGGACGGCGTGCGCGGGTTACGCAGATGCCACCAGTTGCGCGGGTCGCGCAGTGCACCGTCGCCCGGCGAAACCTTCTGCCCCTGAAAGACGTTCTCGGATTCGATCAATTCGTCGTCGGTGTTGACCACCAGACCCTTGTGGGCGGCGATCGGGGCAGCGGTCTCCTGGGCGCGCTCCAGCGGCGAAGCGACCACATGCGTGATGTCGCGCGAGGCCAGCCACTCGGCGACAGCCCGGGCCTGCGATTGACCCCGCTCCGACAGGTGGTAGTCAGGCAACCGGCCGTACAGGATTTTCTCCGGATTGTGCACTTCGCCGTGCCGCATCACGTGCACGATCGTCTGAGTTGTCATGCGGTGGCCTGCGCAGCGGCCTTCGCGGCAGCAGGAAGGGCGGCGGCGATCCGGTCGAACGCGTCGTCGTCGAGAGCTGTTGAGACGAACCAGGTTTCGTAGGCACTCGGCGGCGGATAGACACCCCCATCGAGCAAACCGTGGAAGAACGCAGGAAACCGCCAGGTCTCGGTGGCCTTCGCCGATGCGAAATCGGTGACCGGACCGGCGCCGAAGAACACGCTGAACATGTTGCCTGCCCGCGGAATTCGATGCGCCACACCGGCTTCGGTGAGCGCATCACCGATCAGCTGGACCAGCCGGTCGGCGTTGGCATCCAGCTTCGCGTAGGCATCGTCGTCGGCGGCGCGCAGCGTCGCCAGGCCCGCGGCCATCGCGACCGGGTTCCCGGACAGTGTGCCGGCCTGATAGACCGGCCCGAGCGGCGCCAGCCGCCCCATCACGTCGGCCTTGCCGCCGAACGCCGCGGCGGGCAGCCCGCCGCTCATCACCTTGCCGAACGTGAACAGGTCGGCGTCGACAGGATCAACGCCGTACCAGCCGGCGCGGCTGACGCGGAAACCCGTCATCACCTCGTCGACGATGAGCAGCGCGCCGTGGGCGGAGGTGATGCGGCGCAGCTCGGCGTTGAACCCGGGCAGCGGCGGCACGGTGCCCATGTTGCCGGGGCTGGCCTCGGTGATGACGCACGCGATCTCACCGCCGAACTGGCCGAAGATCTCCTCCACTGCGGCGACATCGTTGTACGGGAGCACGAGGGTGTCGGCAGCCGCCGCGCCCGTCACGCCGGGTGACGACGGCAGGCCCAGGGTGGCCACCCCGGAGCCGGCGTCGGCGAGCAGCGCGTCGCTGTGCCCGTGATAGCAGCCTGAGAACTTCACGATCTTGGCGCGCCCGGTGTAGCCGCGGGCCAGCCGGATCGCGCTCATAGTCGCTTCGGTGCCGGAGTTCACCAGACGGATCCGCTCCACGGGCGCGACGCGGTCGACGATCTCGCGGGCCAGCTCCGACTCCGACGGCGTCGGGGCGCCGAACGACAGCCCGTCGGCGGCGACTCTCTGCACCGCCTCGACGACCGCTGGATGGGCATGACCGAGGATCATCGGACCCCACGAACACACTAGGTCGACGTAGCGGTTGCCGTCGGCGTCTGTCAGCCAGTAGCCGTTGGCGGACGTGATGAACCTCGGTGTCCCGCCGACGGAATTGAAGGCGCGGACCGGGGAGTTGACCCCGCCGGGGATGACGGAGGACGCGTCGGCGAACAGCTTCGCGGACAGGTCGGTACTGCTCATGCGACCAGTCTCCCAGCCGGGTCAAAAGCGTCAACTACAGGGTGTAGTGGTCACTCCGTCGGTGTGAGCGCGAACACCGGATGGTCGGCGTCGTCAGGTAGCCGGCGCCAGTACGACTCGACCACCTTGCCCGCCAGGGGCCGATACGCCGCGATGATGGGAGCGCGCTGCTCGACCGGCACTTCGGAGGCGACGTAGGCATGGTTGCCGACCTTGACCTGCGGGTTCGCGCGGACGTTCTTGACCCAGTCGGACTCGCCGCGCGTGGACACCAAATACTTCATGCCGTGTACCTCCGGGATGACGACCGGAAGCTGCTGCGGGCGTCCGCTGTGTCGGCCCGTCACCGTCAACGTCTGCCCCATGCCGAACACCATCGCGACGGGGTTGAAGATACGCCGCGTGAACCACGGAGGCTTGAGGTAGGCCACAAGCTATGAGTTTGAACGTCGCCACGCAGTTGCCGCAATGGCTGGCACGGTTCAATAGTCACATCACCGACTCGATCCCAGTGCGGCGGTTAGGGCGCCGAGGGTCCGGCAGGCTGAACGGGGAACGACACGTCTGATGGCCACCACCGACAGATTCCGGCACCCAGGCTTGGTGATCGCCGGCTCATTCCTCGCCGCCATAGCGCTGGGCACCGCAATGCTGTCGTTGCCGTTCGCCACCGAAGCGGGTGAGCGTGCCACCGTGATGGAGGCGCTGTTCACGTCGACGTCGGCGGTGTGCGTCACCGGCCTGGTTGTCGTGGACACCGCCACGCACTGGTCAACGTTCGGCGAAGTGGTGATTTTGCTGCTGATCCAGATCGGCGGGCTGGGAATCATGACGGTGGCCTCGCTGACGGTCATCCTCTTGTCGCGCCGCCTCGGGTTGCGGGCACGACTGATAGCCGCTGCGCAGACCCGCTCGCTGACAGTGCGCGATATCGGCCGGGTGGTGCGTAACGTCACCATCTTCGGCATCACCTGCGAGGTCCTCGTGGCAGGGATCCTGACGGTCCGATTCCTGCGCACCACTGACATGACTTTCGGTGACGCACTCTATTCCGGTGTGTTCCACTCGATTTCGGCATTCAACAACGCGGGTTTCGGGTTGTACGCGGACAGCCTGACCCGCTTTGTCGGAGATGCGTGGGTGATGCTGACGGTGTCGCTGGCGGTCATCGTCGGCGGTCTGGGATTCCCCGTGATTTTCGAGCTGGCCAAGACGTGGAGCCGGCCCAAGACGTGGTCGGTGACCACCCGGGTCACGGTGTGGGTGACGGTGGTCCTGCTGATCGTCGGGACGATCACGGTCGCCTTGATCGAACGCGACAACCCGGAAACATTGGGCGCTCTGCCGCCTCGCACCAGGCTTCTCGCGGCCTTCTTCACCGCGACGATGCCGCGGACGGCCGGATTCAACGCTATCGACATCGGCGCGATGACGCCGGAGGGGCTCTTCTTCACCGACTTCCTGATGTTCATCGGCGGCGGTACAGCCGGAACAGCGGGCGGCATCAAGGTGACGACGTTCGGGCTGTTGGCAGTTGTGGTCTGGGCCGAATTGCGAGGCGAAGACCGAGTCAACGTCGGGGTACGCCAGATACCGCCGGACAATCAGCGTCAAGCACTGGCCGTGGTCCTGGTGTCGGTGCTGTTGGTTGCGGTGTCCACGTTTGTGTTACTCGCCCAGACCTCGCTCCCGTTCGAGCAGGTGTTGTTCGAGGTGGTGTCGGCGTTCGGCACGGTCGGTCTTTCGACGGGCATCACCGCCGATCTTCCGCAATCCGGCCAGTTACTGCTGGTATGTCTGATGTTCCTCGGCCGTATCGGTCCGCTCACGTTGGCCTCGGCACTGGCACTGCGCCAGCACGGCCGTCGGTACGAGCGGCCACTGGAAAGGATCAACGTTGGCTGACTTCGATAACGAACCGGTGGTGGTCATCGGGCTGGGCCGCTTCGGAAGTGCGATCGCACTGGAGCTGACGCGCCGCGGCGTAGAAGTGCTGGCCATCGACCAGTCGACGAAACTTGTACAAAGCCTCGCCGGTCACTTGACGCGTGTGGTCGCCGCGGACTGCACCGACCTGGACACATTGCGCGAACTGGGTGTCGACGAGTTCTACCGCGCGGTCGTCGCGGTCGGCACGGACATCGAGGCCAGCATCCTGATCACCTCGATGCTGGTGGAGATGGAAGTCAACGACATCTGGGCCAAGGCCGTCACCGATCACCACGGCAGAATTCTCGAGCGCATCGGCGCCGGCCACGTCGTGTATCCGGAGCGCGAGGCCGGACAGCGGGTCGCGCACCTGGTTTCTGGACAGCTGCTCGATTACATGCAGGTCGACGACGATTTCGCCATCGCCAAGGTTCGACCACCCCATCCCTTCGTGGGTACGCCGCTCGGCCAAACCCGGCTGCGGTCGAAGTACCGCGTGACGGTGGTGGCGGTGAAGAACAACGACGGTGAGTTCACCTACGCGACAGCAGAAACCGAGTTGAACCACGACGATCTCATCTTGATCAGCGGCCGAGTCGACGACATCGATCGCGTTGTCGGGCTCAGCTGAGTCAACCTAGCCCAACGAGCCGGAGTTTCGGGCGGCGGACGGCCTGGACCGGCCGCTGCCGGAACTGCTCCTGCTCCGGCGTTCGTAGGCCAGAAACCCTGTGGATAGCATCATCATGACGGCCAGGATCGCCAGCGCGGCGTAGTCGTGCCAGGTTTCAAAGCCGTACTTCTCCATCGTCATCCCCTGTGCGCGGGTGCCGGCCTGCAGTCGATGTCGGGCCGTGTTCCACATTGATGTGCCCATCCGCCACAGAACAGAGGGATTAGCACTCTCCTTACGCCCGCCGTGGTGATTTTGATGCGACGTTTACGGCGGTTGATTACTCCGGCGAGATGCGCGGACTGACCTTCGCGCGGATCGGACCGTGCGCGACCGTCGTGAACGGCACGTCGACCGCGAAGTCCGCGTCCAACGACGTCACCTCAAAGCTCCGGACGATCGTCGCCAGCGCCAGCGTCGTCTCCAGTCGGGCGAAGTGCTCCCCGATGCACGACCGCGCCCCGCCGGCGAACGGGAGGAAATGCCAGCGGTCACGCGCCGCGGTGTTTTCCGGGCTGAACCGGTCCGGGTCGAATCGGTCCGGGTCGGGCCAGATGTCGGGATCGCGGTGCAGCGCATAGATTCCGACCGCGACGAGCGTGCCCGCCTCGACGCGGTACCCCCCGACGTCGATGTCGCGCACCGCGAGCCGTCCCACGCCCGCCGCGGGCGGACAGAGCCGCAGCGCCTCGTGCAGCACCTGGATCGTGTACCCCAGCTGCGGCACATCGGCGGGCTCGAGCTCCCGGTCGCCGAGCGCGGCCGCCTCGGCAGCGACCCTCAGCTGGATGTCGGGATGGTGGCCGAGGACCCACAGCGCATACGTCAACGCGGTCGCGGTGGTGTCATGCCCGGCCAACATGAAGATGAGCAGGTCGTTGCAGATGTCGTCGTCGGACAGGCCCTGCCCGGTCTCGGGGTCCCTGGCCTCCATCAGCGCGCGAACCAGCGGTGCATCCCGGTCGGGGTCGTCGCGGCAGGCTTGCAGGATGTCGGCGGTGACTCGTCGCATCTCGGCGACCGCGTGCCTGGCCCTCCTGCGCGCCGGAGTCGGGAGCCAGCGCGGCGCCCGAATCGGGCGAAGCGCGCGGTCCGCGGTGTAACCGGACGCGACGTGCATGTGCTCGGCGATGACGTCCGCGCTGTCGTTGAGATCGACGCCCAGCACCGAGCGGCCCAGCGACTGCATGGTGATGCGACGGCATTCGAGATCGAGGTCGACCTCACCCCCACCGGGCCATGCATCGACGAACCTTCGGGCCGCCTTCGACATGTGTCCGCCGAACAACTGGACGTTGCGCCGGGTGAAGACCGGCTGAAGTGCACGCTTGCGAGGACGCCACGGCTCATTCGGCAGCACGAACAGGCTGTCGCCTGCCATGTTCTGCACTTCTTCGTGCACGATGCAGCGTTCGGAGAAGGCGTCGTTGCGGCCCAGGACGTCGCGGATGCCCTCGGGTGAGAACACCGCGACGAACGGAGGGAACAGCCATTTGGGCGCAACCTGCACGCGGGTGATCGGGCCGCCCGCGGCACGGACGCCGAGTTGGCCCGTATCGAGCGTGCGGACCAGCTTCAACAACTGTCGGTAAGGCAGCGGATTCCTGGGCGCCAGAGGCAAGCTCTCGATGCTGGTCTCAGTCCCGGCGACCACTGTGATCACTCCATGTCAGCACAGCTCCCCCGCCACCGGTCATCGCGGTGCCGGGCATCACGCGCAGGCGGTGCGGCGTCAGGCGCAGAACGGCGAACTCAGCAGATGTCGGGCCGTCTTTCCACATCGGGATGATGAACGGGTCGTAACCGACGGGCTCGGGTGCTGTGGCGAACTTGTCCCACACCGCAGCGCATGTCTCGTCGTCGGTGTACCACTCGACGAGACACTCGGCCGAGCAGGTGTCGTGTGTGGTTGTCCAGTAGCTGACGGACACGTCTGGGTGTACCGCGAGGTGGGCTCGTTTGATCGGTGTCGGCACGGTTGCGATCCAGCCGAACAGGTCGACACCGTCCCACTCCCAGATCGGGTGGAGGATGCGCGTACGGGGCCTGCCGTCGCCATCGACCGTCGCCACCGTGGCCCAGACGATCGAGTGGGCCATCTCGACGAAGGCGGGCGCGGTCCGGTCGAACGCTGACACAGGTTCTAGATGTAGCAGACAGCGGTGCCGCTGTCTGCCGACCGTCACTCCTCCAACTTCTTGCGGAACTCCTCGGTGTTGCGGTACTTGACGTTGCCCTCGTCTGCGGAAGTTTCGATCTTGCCCTTGTCCTCGTCGTCGACCCAGTCGGTGACCGACGTTCCCGAAACCGTGCCGCTGCTGCCCGGCAGTGTGGTGGTCTGCAGGTCGTCGGAGTAGGCCTTCGCCATCTCCTCGGCTTTCTCGCGGTGCTCGTCGGTGACTTCCGGCTTCTCGGTGCGTTTCTGATTGTCGGGGTCGGGTGTCTCGGTGACGTGCTCGAGCTGGACGTCCGGGGCGTCTGCGGGTTGGCGCTGCTCGGCATGGTTCTGTGTCATGACTAGCGGGCTGCCCGAAAGTGTGATCTGCGAAACACCGCGTCACGCCGGTACCCCGCGCAGCGCCACCGGCAAGCTGGGCAGGAAGTGCTGACGGGCGAACGCGCGAATGTCGTCGGCCGTCTCCAGTGGCTGGGCACTGGGGAGCAACAGCACCATCGCGGCGTAGCGCAGGATGCAATCGGCGAGCTCGTCGACGGCGTCGGGACCGATGCGCTCGGCGAAGCCAATCGGGAAGATGACCCGAAGCGCCTCGGCCATGCGCTCGATCGCGGCCCTGTGGTACTGGCCGGCGAGTTGAAGAACGAGCCCCGGTTCTTCGGTGATCATCTGGTGCAGCACGCGGTGGTCGCGGAATTTCAGTATCGACAGCGTGAACGCTTCGACATAGTAATTCGACTGCGGCCCAGCGGTTTTGAGTTCGGTCGCGATATCGGCGAAGAGTGCCACGTTCTCCCGCTCGATGACAGCGCCGACGAGTTCGTCCCTGTTGGCGAAGCGCCGGTAGATGGTGGTCCGGCTGACTCCTGCGCGACGTGCCACGTCCTCGAGCGCGACGCGACGGAAGCCGTGCCGTTCGAATTCGACGACCGCGGCGTCGAGGATCTGCTGCGTCGCCCGATCAGGCACCGCGGCGGGCCGCGAATCAGGCACCGCGGCGGGCCGCGGATCAGGCACCGCGGGCATAGCCCTTGACCGCGTAGCCGCTCATTCGCACTCCGATGGGCAGATGGTCCCAGATCCAGTTCACCGGGCGTGATCTCCAGAAGGCGGCAAAGCGCTGGTAGCGGCGCTCCTGTTTGTCGGTCCAGGGGAGGCCGAGCAGCAATCGGGCGCGGGGCGGCAGACCGCCGGTCGTCAGGAAGGCCGCCAGTGGGTTGAACACCGGCGCGACGATCCGCCAGACGAGAGGGTGGACGGCTTTGGGCTTCGGGAAGCCCTTGGTGACGTAGCCGACGCCGTACTTGGCCGAGGGGTGTGCGACGAGGACCTGGTTCATCATCCGGTCCCAGTACTGCTCGAATTCGGCGTAGGTCGCGGGCATCACGCGATCGCTGACGCCGTAGCGCCGGTACCACGTCTTGGATTCGAGCCAGATCTGCTCGCGTTCGGCGTCGGTCAGACGCTTCACGAAGGTGTCGGCGAAGTAGTAGATCTGCTCGACGAAGGTGGCGTGTGCCCAGAAGTATGTCTCGGGATCCAACGCGTGATAGCGACCCCCGTCCGTGCCTGGCATTTCCCCTTTGACGTGGTGGTGGAAGTCGCGCACCTGCATTCCCGCGTTGTCGTCGTCGGAGCCGTAGACCGTCTTGAAGATCGGCGGAATGGTGCGCTTGAGCCGCTCGGCGGTGTCGGCGAAGAACGTCGAATGGTCGTAGACGCCCTGGCCGAGCTCGGCGAGCATGTTCTGCAGCACGGCCGGCCTCGGGCCGATCAGGTACATGCGGTTGTCGCCGAACCAGCGCCAGACCAGGGATTCGGGCCCCAGCGGCAGGGCGTCATCCAGATGTTCGGGCTGCTGCGCCAACTCGGTCATGCGCAACAGTGTTACAGATCCTGCACTTTGTACCAAGGTGGGTGTGGCGAGGCCCACAAAGGACGCGAGTGTGAACCCAGGGCTGCGAAAAGCGGCGTGGCAACGACCAGGAATGCTATTCCGCGGGGGTACGGCGCAGGCGGGCGATGCCGAGGGTCACGAGGACGCCGGCGGTGGTGGCCAGCAGCAGCGACAGCGTCAGCATGGGCGCGTAGTAGACCTGGGAGACCGTGGACGGCTCACCCTCAAGCACCGGGGCGACGACGACCTCGCTGCTCGCGTTCAGCCAAGCCGCCACGCAGCCGAGCGCCGCCAGCGCAGCGACCACCAGCTCGATGACAGCCCGCCGACGGGTCTTCGACTCCGCAGGGTTCACTTCGCGGTCTCCGGCGGGATCCGTTCCTCGACGAGGTTGGTCAGCGCGGCACGTAGCTGGTGATGCTTGCGTGCCCACGCCTGAGCGGTCCGATCGTTGGTCAGCCGCAGGCCGATGCCGGTGCGTCCGCGTGGGACACCTGTGAGCTCGCCGAGCGCGCGCGCGTATTGCCACTTGGGAGCCTCCGACCCGCTGGCCTCGGGATAGACGCGCACGATCTCGTCGGTCAGCGTGATCTCGGTGCCCTGCTTCAACTTCTCGGTGGTCAGCTCCACCGAGGTGTGGATGCGGGCAGCCTTGACCTGAATTGCCAGGAACACCGAGACGAGAACGAAGAACAGGACCGGCACCACCCACTGGATGCCGTAGCCGGCAGACAGCTGAATCAGTGCCATCGCCACCCCGGCCCCTGGACCGGCCAGCACCCACAGCCAACTCGCGCCCTGCTCGTAGAACAGCACTTCGGGCTCAGGTGTGGAGTCCGTCATGCCGAGTCCGTGTGTTGAAACCACCGCCGCGCCGACGGCTGAACGAACAACAGCACACCGATCAGTAGCGGGAAGAGCGACATGAGGATGAACAGGTGCACCGCCCCGATCAACCCCGCGATGATCACGATCACGACGATGGCGGCGGCCGCGAGCGCCAGCGTGGCCCGGTAGAACCGGGCGTCACCGCGGCGCGCTCTGCCTGCAAGGAAGGCCAGAGCGCCTCCGACGAGCACCGCGCCGATGCCCGTGCCCCGCACGATCGACAGGAAGGCGTCAGCATTGGCAATTTGCAGGCGCTCGGCGTCGAATGCGGCGGTCGAGGCCATCAGGCCGCCGACGATCATGATGACCGCACCACCGACGAAGCACCAGAACGCGAGGTCCACCACTCGGGGGCGGCTGGGTGGCGTCGGGTCGGTCATGGTCGGGCCAGCCTAACGAATCAGCGCGTGAAGAAGTCGTGGGAGTCCTTGCGGTGCAGCAGGTACACCCCGCCGCCAACCAGCACGGACCCGATGATCACGGGTATCGCATAGGCCACTGCCAGCGCGTTGGACCGCTCGATGTTGAACAGGCTCGACACCGAATAGACCACCACGGCGATCGCGCCGCCGGTCAGCAGTGTGCGCGCCCAGCGGTAGCCCTGCCGCATCAGGAACATGAACGTCAGCACGATCGCCGTGACGATGACGACAAACATCAGCGAGATCGCGAGCACGAAGCCGTTGGGGTGGTGCTGCGCTGTCACGAGGTCGACGACGTAGCCGCCGACCATCAGCGGCACGGAGAACACCCACAGCCAGAATCCGGTGTCGACATCGGTGGGCCGCGCAGGCTTCTCCGGTGGCGCAGCAGGCCCCGTCACGACAGCCAGCGGGCGGCGTCGGCCGCCCAGTAGGTGAGCACGATGTCCGCGCCGGCGCGACGGATCCCGATCAGCGACTCCAGGACCACGGTGCGCAGGTCGATCCAACCGTTGTTCGCCGCGGCGGTGATCATGGAGTACTCGCCCGACACCTGATAAGCGGCGACGGGGACCGGTGAGATGTCCGCTGCCGCGCGCACCACGTCCAGGTAGGACATGGCCGGCTTGACCATCACGATGTCGGCGCCCTCCTCGATGTCCAGCTCGACTTCGTGCAGCGCCTCGCGCGCGTTGCCCGGGTCCTGCTGGTAGGTGCGCCGATCGCCTTGCAGGCTGGACGCGACGGCCTCCCGGAACGGTCCGTAGAACCCGGATGCGAATTTCGCGGCATAGGCCAGGATCGCGGTGTCGGAGTGGCCTGCCGCGTCCAGACCGTCGCGTATCGCGGCGACCTGGCCGTCCATCATGCCGCTCGGAGCTACCAGGTGGGCGCCCGAATTCGCCTGTGCGACTGCGAGTTCCACGTATCGCCGATTGGTCTGGTCGTTATCGACCCGGCCCGCAGCGTCCAGCACGCCGCAGTGGCCGTGATCGGTGAACTCGTCCAGACACGTGTCGGCCATCAGGACGGTGGCGTCGCCCAGATCTGCGGCGAGATCACGCAGCGCCACGTTCAGGATCCCATCGGGATCCACGCCGACGCTGCCGGTGGCGTCCTTGTCCTCGTCGCGCGGCACCCCGAAGAGCATCAGTCCACCGATGCCCGTGGCCACCGCTTCCGCGGCGGCCCGGCGCAACGAATCGCGGGTGTGTTGGTAGACGCCCGGCATGGAAAGGATGGGTGCCGATTCCGTGATGCCGTCGGCGACGAACATCGGCAACACCAGATGCCTTGGCTCCAAAGATGTCTGGGCCACCAGCCGACGTAACGCCGGAGTGGTCCGTTGCCTCCGTGGACGGTGACGGGGGAACCCCACGAGTAGCTCCTCGGCTAGCGGCGGCGGCTCTTCTTCCGCGGCGGCGGCAATGCCCCTTCGGCCCGAAGCCTCGCGGCATGCTCGGCCAGGGCCTCCACGAGCGGACCCACCGCGGCCACCTCGGGCTGTACGTCCACGCGAAGCCCGAATTCCGCTGCGGTTTCGGCGGTCTTGGGCCCGATGCACGCAACGATGGTCCGCGCGTGGGGCTTGCCCGCGATGCCGACGAGATTTCGCACCGTCGAGCTGGACGTGAAGCACACGGCGTCGAAGCCACCGGTCTTGATCATCTCGCGGGTGTGCGCCGGCGGCGGAGCGGCGCGCACCGTCCGGTATGCGGTGACATCCTCGATCTCCCAACCGAGTTCGCGCAGCCCCTCGGCCAGCGTCTCGGTGGCGATGTCGGCGCGTGGGAGCAGCACCCGGTTCACCGGATCGAAGATGTCGTCGTACGGCGGGAACTCATCGAGCAGGCCGAGCGATGATTGCTCACCGGTGGGCACCAGCTCGGGGTTGATCCCGAATGCACGCACCTTCTCGGCGGTGGCCTGACCGACACACGCGATCTTGACACCGGAGAAGGCGCGGGCGTCGAGGCCGAACTCGTTGAACTTTTCCCACACCGCACGCACCGCATTGGTGGAGGTGAACACGACCCACTGGAACCGGCCGTCCACCAAACCCTTGACGGCCCTTTCCATCTGGGCCGGGCTGCGGGGCGGCTCGACCGCGATGGTCGGCACCTCGATCGGCAGCGCGCCGTAGCCGACGAGGCGATCGCTCATCTCGCCCGCCTGGTCCTTGGTGCGCGGCACGAGAACCGTCCACCCGTACAGGGCGCGGCTCTCCCACCAGTTGAGCTTCGCACGGTTGGCGACGGTGCGGCCGATGGTGACCACCAGAGTCCCGGTCAGCGGACCGGCCGGTTCTGCGCCGGCAAGCGTCGCCTTGTCGAGCAGACCCGCGAGCGTGGTCTCGACCGAACGCTGCTGGCACGTAGTTCCGTTAGCGGTGACGACAGTGGGGGTGGAATCCGCGAGACCGTATTCGATCAGCGTGCGGGCCGCCTCCGGAAGTCGCGACGCGGTCGCGTGCAGGATCAGGGGTCCCGGTGCGGCCGCCAGCGCGGCCCAGTCGACGTCGCCGCGGATGTCGGCGACGGTGTGCGCCGACCCCAGCGGAAGCCCTGCATACGTCGGCACGGCCGAGGTGTCCGGCAGACCGGGCACGATCTCGAAGTGCAGCTGGGTCTTGGCCAGAGCGTTCACCTCGGTGATCACCGAGTCGATCGACAGGGGGTCACCTGCAACGAGGCGCACCACGTCGACACCCGTGCGGGCCTCGGTGGCCAGCGTCTTGGCGACCTCGGCCGGGTCGCCGAGCGCGGGCCGCACGTCGGGGCCGCCGGGGATGACCGCGTCCTCGGCAGGCGTGTCCGCCGCAGCAGCGTCCTGCTTGGTGTCCGCCACCGCATCAGCGGGCTTGGCCACCGCGTCGGCCGCGGGAAGCGGCCCCGACGGCGGCGGCAACTCACAGCCGACCAGCGCGAGCACCGCTTCGGGCACGTCGGGATCGGTGAATACCAGTGCGGCGTTGGCCAACACGGCGCGGGCACGCGCCGTCAGCAGACCCGGATCCCCGGGCCCGGAGCCCACGAACGTGATGCGGCCGGGCTTGCCCTTGCGTCCTCGCAAGCTCATATGTCTCTCCCGCGTTCGTCCAACAGTTCGCGTGCGCCCAGCTCGAAAAGCTCCGCGGCCACCGAGAGCCCCAGCTCCCGTGCCCGCTCGGGTGTCCCGATGCCGGACGCACGGATCACGTCGGATCCATCCAGCGTCGCCACGCAGCCGCGCAGCGACAGCTCTTCGAAGACTCGGCCGTCCTCATCGATGGACTCGACCACCTCAGCGATCGCGCCCACCGGTGCGGAGCAACCCGCCTCCAGTTCGGCCAGCAAGGCTCGCTCTGCGGTGACCGCCGAGCGGGTGTCGGCGTCATCGAGTTCCGCCAACAGATCCGCAAGCGCCGTATCCCCGGCACGGCACTCGACTGCCAACGCCCCCTGCGCCGGTGCCGGCAACATCTGTACCGGTTCCAGCGTCTCGGTGACAGCGTCGAGGCGACCGATGCGGGCCAATCCCGCCCGGGCGACGACGACGGCGTCGAGATCACCGCTGCTTACCCTGTTCAACCTGGTATCTAGGTTGCCCCGTAGGGGGCGGATTTCCAAACCGAGACCCAGTGCTCTAAGCTGTGCGGTCCTTCGCGGGGAGGACGTTCCGATGACCGAGCCTGCCGGCAACTCCCCCAGCACCAGGCCGTCGCGGGCCACGAGTGCGTCGCGGGCGTCCGCGCGCACCGGGATCGCCGCGATCACAAAGCGCGGGTCGCTCGCCGTCGGCAAATCTTTGTACGAGTGCACGGCCATGTCGACAGACCCGTCGGCGATAGCTTCGCGCAGCGCCGCGGTGAAAACCCCGACGCCGATCTCGGCGATCGGGGCGTCAGATCGGTCGCCTTCGGTGGAGACGATGACCAATTCGGCCTCGTGTCCGGCGGCGATCAAGGCGTCCCGGACGACACCGGCCTGTGTGGTGGCAAGCAGGCTTCCCCTGGTGCCAATTCGAATCACGTGATGACTCTCCGCTGACCGAGCGTCACTCGGTCTTATCGAGATCAATTGCGGCAGCGGTCATTTCGCTGCCAGCGATGGGGCCCAACTCGCCCGCCGCGACGGCGTCGACGGCGTGCTGGTCGAGCTCGAACAATTCGCGCAGCGCCTCGGCGTAAGTGTCGCCACCGGGCGCGCTCGCCAGCTGCTTGACCCGCACCGTGGGCGCGTGCAGAAGCTTGTCGACGACCCGGCGCACCGTGTTCGCAACCTCGTCGCGATGCGAGGAGTCCAGACCTGGCAAACGGTTGTCCAGCCGCAGCAACTCCGCTTCGACGACGTCGGCGGCGCGCTGACGCAGTGCGGTGACGGTCGGGGTGACCTCGGCCATCCGTTGGCCTGTGAGGTAGTTGGCGACCTCCGCGGCGACGATCGTGCGCGCGGCGTCGGCGTCCGACGTGGCGGCTTTGGCCGCCGGCTCGCGCAGGATGCGGTCCATGTCGACGACGAAAACACCGGGCAGCCCGGCGACGGCGGGGTCGACGTCGCGGGGCATGCCGAGATCGCAGATGACGAGCTGTTTGGGTTCCCTGACGTGGGCGAGGCCGCGGTGCACGTCGGCGAGCGACACGACGGGGCGGACCGCGCCGGTGCAGGTGACGACGATGTCGGCATCGGTCAGCAGCGGCGGCAGGTGGTCGAACGGGAACGTGTCGGCGGCGATGCCGTGACCGCGGATGTTCTCGGCGAGCCTCTTGGCGCGCGGCAGGCTCCGATTGACGACGTGAATGCTCTCCACACCGGCCCGAATCAGCTGCTTGGCGGCCAGCGCACCCATGGATCCGGCGCCGACGACCACCGCACGGCGACCCGCCAGCGAGCCGACCTTCTTCTCGGCGGTGTCCAGGGCCACCGACACCACCGAGGCACCCGCGGCATCGATACCGGTTTCGGAATGCACGCGTTTGCCGACGGCCAGCGCGCGTTGCGACAGCTCGTGCAGTGTGCGGCCCACCGTGTGGTTGGCTTCGGCGGATGCGTAGGCCCGCCGGACCTGGCCCAGGACCTGCTGTTCGCCGACCACGGCGGAGTCCAGACCGCTGGCGACGGCGAAGAGGTGCTCGACGGCAGCCTCGGCGTAGCGCACGTAGGCGTACTTGGTCAGATCCTGCAGCGACATCCCAGAGTGCTCGGACAGCACCTGGCCGATGACCGACAAGCCACCGTGGAACGCCTCGACGACGGCGTAGATCTCGACGCGGTTGCAGGTGGACAGCACCATGGCCTCGGTGACCAGAGATGATTGCAGCACCTCAGTCATGATCTTGGCCTGGTCGGATTCGTCGGTGCTCAGCTGCTCCAACACGGACACCGGCGCGCTGCGGTGCGAAACGCCGAAAAGCAGGACGCTCATGGCTTCCTCACCACGGTCAGCACACGACCAAGGTAGCCGTTGACCAGCTGGGCCACCAAATTTGCTCCCGATCCGGCGCCGGCCTGCTCAGCGGGCGAGGTCGGCACGCAATCGGGGTTCGTCGACCTCCCAGTAGCTGTGCTCGACGCCGTCGAGCAGCACCACGGGCAGCCGGTCTCCGTATTCGGCGCGAAGGGCGGCGTCGCCGGCTGCTGCGGCGGCGTCGACATCGGTGACGGCGAGGGCGAAACCGAGTTCGCCGGCAAGCTCAGAAAGCTGCCTGGCCGCGGCCGCGCACAGCGAACAGCCCTCGCGTGTCAGGAGCTCCACCTGTCGGTCCACCCCGCCAGTATCCCGGTGAGGTGACCTAATGTTGTAGCCGTGTCGGATACCGGGGGAGCTCAGTTCGGCCCCGAGTCCTGGGCGCAGAAGCTGGCTGGGGAGGCCAGCGCGGAAGCGGCGTCCGAGGGCCTTTCCGGTTCCGGGGGACCGCTGGGCGAGCTCGATACCCCGCCCCCTCCCCCACCCGACCTGACCGCGGCCGCCTTCTTCGACGTCGACAACACGCTCGTGCACGGGTCGTCGCTGGTGCATTTCGCGCGCGGGCTGGCCGCCCGGCAGTACTTCACCTATCAGGACCTGGCCCGGTTCGCCCTCGCTCAGGCAAAATTCCAGCTGACGGGCCGCGAGAACAGTGATGACGTGGCCGCGGGACGGCGCAAGGCGTTGTCGTTCATCGAAGGGCGCTCGACGGCGGAGCTGGTGGCGCTGGGCGAGGAGATCTACGACGAGATCATCGCCGACAAGATCTGGCCTGGGACGAGGGCGCTGGCGCAGATGCATCTCGATGCGGGCCAGCAGGTGTGGCTGGTCACCGCGACGCCCTACGAGCTGGCTGACACGATCGCGCGGCGACTCGGCCTGACCGGCGCATTGGGCACCGTCGCCGAGTCTGTTGACGGGGTGTTCACGGGCCGTCTCGTCGGCGACATCCTGCACGGCAGCGGCAAGGCGCACGCGGTGCGGTCGTTGGCGATCCGCGAGGGTCTCAATCTGAGGCGCTGCACCGCCTACTCGGACAGTTTCAACGACGTGCCGATGCTGTCGCTGGTGGGAACGGCCGTGGCGATCAACCCGGACGCCGACCTGCGCGACCTCGCGCGCGAGCGGGGGTGGGAGATCCGCGATTTCCGCACCGCACGCAAAGCGGCGCGGATCGGGGTGCCGTCGGCGCTGGCACTGGGTGCGATCGGTGGTGCGCTGGCGGCAGCGGTATCGCGGCGCGAAAAGTAAGCGTCGTCGGCGTTGATAGGCTCGCGCCCGTTACCTCGCCCCCTCACCAGGGAACGGATCGCGCATGAGCATCGCTGAAGAGATCATCGGAACTCACTACCGATATCCCGACTACTTCCAGGTCGACCGGGAGAAGATCCGGGAGTTCGCCCGTGCGGTCAAAGACGAGCACCCGGCCCACTACGACGAGGCCGCCGCCAAGGAGTGCGGTCACGACGCGTTGATCGCGTCGTTGACCTTCATGGCGGTAGCCGGGCGCCGCGTGCAGCAGGAGATCTTCAATCAGTTCGACATCCCGATCAACATGGAGCGGGTGTTGCACCGCGATCAGAAGCTGATCTTCCACCGGCCGATCCTGGCGGGCGACAAGTTGTGGTTCGACTCCTACCTCGACTCGGTGACCGAATCCCACGGCGCCGTGTTGACCGAGGTTCGCGGCGAAGTCACCGATGACAATGGTGATCCGGTGATCACCAGCATCGTCACCGTGATGGGCGAGGCCGCCCACGACGCGGAGGCCGACGAGCTCACGGCACAGATCGCCGCCAAGCGAGACGAGGCCATGAAGGCGATGCTTGCTCGGCAAACCGCCAAGTCCGACTAGACGCGTCGGAGCGCCGCTCAGCCGAAAAACGTGTTGCGGCGGTTGGCCAGCAGTTGGTAGAGGGTCTGCTGGATCGTCTCGCGCACCTGGTCGGTCAGCTCGAAGGTGACCATCGGGTCGTCGGAGGCCGACTCGTCGTAATCACCGGTGTCGATCGGCTCACCGAACTGGATGTACCACTTCGAGGGCAGCGGGACCACGCCGAGCGGTCCGGCCAGCGGGAACAGCGGCGTGACCGGGAAGTACGGAAGTCCAAGTAGCCGCGCCACCAGCTTGACGTCCGCCATCATCGGGTAGATCTCCTCCGACCCGACGATCGAGCACGGCACGATGGGGGCCCGGGTGCGCAACGCGGCCGACACGAAACCGCCTCGGCCGAATCGCTGTAGCTTGTAGCGGTCCTGGAAGTGCTTGCCCAGCCCTTTGTAACCCTCAGGGAAAACGGCGGTCAATTCACCCGCCGCCAGCAGTCGGTGGGCATCGTCGGTGCACGCCATCGTGTGGCCGGCCTTGCGGGCGGCCTGCCCGACCACCGGCATGTCGAAGACCATGTCGGCGGCCAGGATGCGGAGGTCGCGGTGCGCGGGATGCTTGTCCCGGACGGCGACCTGGGTCATCAGACCGTCGAATGGGAGCACGCCGGCGTGGTTTGCGACGACCAGCGCGGCGCCCTCCTCCGGCAGGTTCTCGACACCGCTGACCTCGACCCGGAACCATGAGTTGAAGAGAGTCCGCAGCAAAGGCAGAAAGATTGCTTCGTTGAGATGACGATCGAAGCCGAACTCGTCGACGCTGTATTCGCCCGTCATCCGCTTGCGGATGAATTCGGCGACTGCGGCGATGCGCTGTGCCAGTTCGTTGGGCGACGATTCTTCAGTTTCGGCCCCGGCGGCGAATCCGCGGTGCTGATCGATCTCGCGTACGACCGCAGCGATCTGTTCGGCGGAAGCGCGGCTTCCCGGATCGTTCAGCAGCGACGGATGACGACGGGCCCCGTCGGACCGATCCGTCGCCGAACGACGCGCTGACCCGCCGCGACTTGAATTCGCATGCAGCGGAATGACTTTCGCTTTCGGCTCGCCCGCCACCCTATGATCTCTCTTTCCCCACCCTGTACTGAGCGATGAGTCTACCGCCCCCAGCGCTGCGCCGCCGCTACCGCGCGATTCTCAACAGCATGTATCCAGCGCGGGTCCACGATCGGTGTCAGCCCGCGGCCGCGGACGTAGTCATCGAACGCCTCGGCCGTCGTCCACTTCGTCGTGTAGCCGAGTTCGTTGCGCATTCTGGTGGTGTCCATGACGCGGCCGTAGCTCAGGTAGTCGAGCTGTTCTCGGTCCAGTTCGGTGTTGCGGGCAGCCCGCCGCAGCGAATCCACGGCGACCAGAGCCGAGCGCGGAACGGGCAGTGCCAGTCGCCCGGCCCTGCGGATGGCCTGGCTCATCATGATGACCCCCGACGCCCCGATGTTGAACGTTCCCGGCTTTCCCGCCATCGTCGCGCGCTCCAGGGCCCCGAGTGCGTCCTGCTCGTGCAGGAGTTGCAGCCGCGCGTCGTGCCCGATGACCGTCGGCACCACCGGCCCGGCCAGGTACCGCGACAGCGCGGTGTCCATCGCGGGCCCGATCATGTTGGCCAGCCGCAGGATCGTCACGGCGATGTCGGGCCTACGGCGACCGAGGCCGCGCGCATAACCTTCGATATCGATGCTGTCGCGGGCGAAGCCCTCACCGGGTGGCCTGCGACGGCTGCTGCTCTCGGCGAACAGAACCGGGTCGCGGGAACTGGACCCGTACACCTCCGACGTCGACTTGAGGATCACCCGGCGGACCGACGGAGCCTTCTGGCAGGCCGCGAACAGCTGGATCGCGCCCATCACGTTGAGTTCCTTGAGCGTCGCCCGCCCCCCTGCGCGTGGCGCGTAGGACGCGGCGGCAGCATGGACCACGGTGTCGACGTCGCCGTTGCGGATCACCTTCGCAATGAAGGGATTGCGAATGTCGGCGCGAACGAACTCCGCACGGCCCATCCTGCGCAGGAGATCCTTGCTCGGCGCGATGGCATCGACCGCGATCACATGATTGATCAACGGATTCTGCGCGAGGCGTGCGGTCAGGTATCCGCCGAGGAAGCGGCACGCACCGGTGACCAGAACGACCTTCGGATAGTTCAGGGCGTCCGACCCGGCGGCGCCTCCCCCGGGCCGACCCTCAGAATCCATCCCGACAGCCTAACGACGAGGCGACGGGCCTACTTGCCGAGTTTTCTGCGCTGCACCCGAGTACGACGAAGCAGCTTGCGGTGCTTCTTCTTCGACATGCGCTTGCGCCGCTTCTTGATGACAGAACCCATGAACTCCGCTACCTAGGTGTGTTCGACAACTCGACCCGGCCACATTACCCGCCGACCCTGCCCAGGTCGAAATCCGCATTGTGCAGGCAAAGTGCGAGAGACCTGACGCAAAAGGTGGATTTGGGAGTATGAGCCGCCGACGAGCGCCCGCGCGAGGAGAATCTAGCCGCCGACGAGCGCTCGCGCGAGGAGTATTAGCCGCCGACGAGCGCTCGCGCGAGGAGTATCAGCCGGCGTCGAAGTACGAACTCTCCAACATGTCGTGGACGGCTTTGGCATGCACGCGGAACGAGCGCCCCACCCGAACGGCGGGCAGCTCGCCGTTGTGCACGAGCCGATACACGGTCATCTTGCTGACCCGCATCAGGCTTGCCACCTCAGCGACCGTCAGGAATTGAGCCCGAGGCGCTTGCGCGTCGCCGGCACTGCCCTGTCCGGCGTCACGCGCCGCCTTGCCGCCGGCAGAATCCCGCGAAGAAGGCCCGTTCATAGACGTCATCGCAACCCAATCCATCAGGCCCGGGCAGTTCCAGCGGCTTCCCCACCGCTGGCACCGAACCCGTGCTTACCACTGGGAGAATAGCGTGGCGGATGGGGTTACTGCGACGGGTGTGGGGTAATCCGTCTGAAATTGGCTAACTACTCTGATGTAATTCCGAGCTGCTCAGAGCGTATTTTCGCCGCTTCCACGGCGTTGGCGACCGCCGCCCGCAGGCCACCTCGCTCGAGTTCCCGCAGACCAGCGGCAGTGGTACCGCCGGGCGAGGTGACCGTCGCCCGCAGCTGGGCCGCCGAGGTGTCCATCACCGCCCCGAGTGTCGGCGCACCCGACGGGGTCGCCTCGTCGAGGCGCTCCAGCAGCATCGCGGCCGAACCCGCCATCGTCTGCACGACGAGATCCGTCGCCACGGCCCGCGCCAGCCCGGCGTCCACAGCCGCATCGACGAGCGCCTCAACCATCAGAAAGAAGTAGGCGGGCCCCGAACCCGACACCGCGGTGACGGCGTCGATCTGGCTTTCGGACACCGTGAGAACACCCCCGACCGCGTCGAACAGGCTCGAGACCTCCTTGACTTGTTCGGCGGTGGCGAAGCGGCCAGGCGCGATCGCGCTGACGCCGCCGCCGACTAGCATCGGCGCGTTCGGCATGACCCGGACCACGGGCGAGCCGGCGGGCAGCTTGTTCTCGTAGTACGCGGTGTTGACGCCCGCGGCGACACTGACGAAAACCTGTTCGGCCGCATCGCTTTCGGCCCGCGCCGCGGTGTCGGCGATGTCGCCGATGACGTTCTGCACGTCGTGTGGCTTTACCGCGACGATGACGTAGGTCGCCGCGTCGACCGCCTCGGAGACCGAGGTGACCCGCACGGCGTACTTCTCGGCGAGGAACTTCGCGCGTTCGGGATATTTCTCCGCAACGACGAGATCCTTGACCTGCCTACCCGCGCGCAGAAGTCCCGCCAGCAGCGCTTCGCCGATACTGCCGCCACCAATGATCGCGATTCTGGCCATGCCGGCAAGCATGGCACGGGGTCACGACGGAAGCGCGGGCACCATCGCCAGCTGGCGAGTCTGCACGATGATGCGGCCCTCGCAGTCCACGACGACGTGGTCCTCGTCGAACCAGTCCTGCCCGATCTGCATGGCAGTGCACATCACCCTCAGCCACCCGTCAGCAGGCAACGCGCGCAGATATGCCGTCAGCTGTACGGTCGGCGCCCAGCCAAACCGGTTGACGCCGAACGTCACCGGAGCCGACACGTCACCGCACAGCAGGGCGAAAAGCACGTCGGGGGCGACGCCCTTGGGACGCACCCAGTACTCGATGACAGGCATGCCCCCGTCGGCTCGCGGATCGAATGTCGTCAGCGAGGGCCGGATGTCGCAGCCGTGCGCCAAGTGCACGACGTCGGCCATCGTGTGGCCGGGCCCGATCGGCTCCAGGCCCGGCGGCGGCTCGGGTGTCATCAGTGGCACCACCGGGTTCACCGACAGCAGGGGCGGGACGTGATGTTCAGGGGTACCCATGGTGATCGCGACGCGAACGGCGGTTCGGTCGCCCTGCCGCAGCTCCACATCGATGAGGCTGACCCGCCGCCCGCGCTTGCGGACCGTGGTCACGACCTCCATCGGGCCGGGGTCGGGTGCCCACAGGAAGCTGCCCGAGACCGCGATCGGCTCAGTACCGGGCTCATCGAATTCGGTGCGGGCGGCGTTGGCGCACAACGCCAGCATGGCCCCGCCGTGCACCTTCGGACCGATGGTCCAGTGCTCGTTGAGAACACCGTGGTAGACCCCGTCTCCCGCTGAGGTGAGCGCCATCGCGTCGGTGAACAGGGTGGAGCTCGTCATGCACGCGTCCTTACGGGTCAGCGCAGCAGATGCGTCCTGGCGAACTGCAGCGACTCGGTCAACAACGCCTCACGTTCGGCGGCGTTGCGCGCGCCCGAGGTCGTGACCTCGAGGATGACATGTCCCGAAAAGTCGCTTGCAGCCAGCATCTCGCAGATTTCCACAGTGGGTTGGGTGCCGTGGCCGGGCACGAGATGTTCGTCGTGGGAGGCGCCGCTTCCATCACACAGATGCAGGTGAACGAGGCCCTCCCCCATCCGCTTGGCCATGTCGACGGCGTCGGTGCCCGCCGTCGCCGTGTGCGAGAGGTCCAGCGTGTAGTGGGCGTGGCCGCCGTCGAGCGGGTCGTACGAGGGCGCGAACGCCGAGATGCCGGGGCCGGGGCTGCCGCCGCGCTTGCGCATCCGCTCGATCGACGTCTGGCCGGCACCGAAGAACCTGTCCGCCCGGAACGGGAACATGTTCTCGACGGCGACCACGACCTCGCTGGAGGATTCCAGCTCGGCCACCTGGTCGCTGAAGCCTTCGGCGTAGCGCCGCTGCCACCGGAACGGCGGGTGGACGACGACGGTCTGGGCGCCCAGCTGTTCGGCAGCGCGCACGCTGCGTTCCAGTTTCGGGATCGGGTTGGCGCCCCACACCCGTTGCGAGATGAGCAGACACGGCGCGTGCACCGAGAGCACAGGCACGTCGTATTTCCTGGACATCTCCGCCACAGCATCGATGTCCTGGCTGACCGCCTCAGCCCAGACCATCAGCTCAACACCGTCGTAGCCCAGTTTCGCCGCCGACTCGAACGCGGCCTCGGTCTTCAGTGGGTACACCGACGCCGTCGAGAGACCCACCTTGATTGCGGGGCGCACCCGTCAGCCTGATTGCAGCAGCGCCAGCGGCCCGAGGGTGACCAGGGCGCCGACCGCCACCGCGATCAGAGTGCTGCCGATGTCCTCGGTCTTGCGTACCACCCGCACGCCGACCACCAAACCGAGTATGACGAGGACCGACAGCACCAGCGCGACGATGTTGTTCCACTTCCACAGCTGGTCGAAGGCGACGAACAGACCGGCTCCGAAGATCACCGCGATGACGCTCTGCCCGACTATCCACAGACCGTGGACGAGTGAGGACATCGTGCGAGGCTCGTCCTGTTCGGCGTCGAGATCGTCCTCGTCGTCGAGCACTTTGGGTTCGCCCCGCAATGCGTCGTCGGCGACAGACTGGCCGCCGAACAGCGGCTCCTCTGTCGACCGCAGGTAGGACGGCAGTTCGTCGCGGTCGTCGACTTCGCCGACGGTGCTCGTGCGCTCCTCCTCGACCGCGGCCTCGGCATCGAGTTCCTCGAGGTCGACCGGATCGTCGGTCGCCTCGGTCGCGTCGCCGCTCCCGTCGACCGGATCCGGAGTCCACGTCTCGGCGTCGACCTCGGGATTCTTGCGACCGAGCCGGCCGAACCCGAACCTGCGAGTCGGCTCCGCCCGAGCGGGTTCGGCCTCCTCCTCGGTGTCGATCCCTTCGTCGGTCTCGCTCTGCTGCACGCGCGCCGTGTAGGCGGCGACCGCGTCGGCGTATTCGTCGGTCTCGTCGGCCGCCTCCGCCTCGGCGTCGACTTCGGTGTCCGCAAGTGGTTCGACTTCGGCGTCTGAGGCGACGTCGTCGGCCGGCTCTGCGTCGGACGGCTCTTCGGTGGTCTCGTCAGCGGCGGGCTCGACGGCGCCGATGGTCGACGGCTCTTCCTCGGCAGCTGGCGGTGCCCCATCGGCGTGGACGGCCTCGTCGGCCGGTTCGTCGACGGATGTGACGGGCGTATCGACAGGCGGCGGATCATCCGGACGGATGATCGGGATCTCGCCGGTGAGCTCGGCGACCGTGACGGCATCGGCGTTGCCGCGCCGTCGGCGGCGCCTACCGCCGACCGGAGGTGCACCGATCGTGCCGTTCTTGGCCAGCAGCTCCGCGACCGAGATCGGCCGCGTGCTGCTGGTGCTGTCGTCAGGTCCAGTCATCGTCTGTATGCCTTCGAGCCTCGCTGCTTCATCGTCCAGCATTACGTACGGACATCAGCCGCGCGGCTGATTCTGCTGCCCCGCCCTTGGCGGCTTTGTCCGTTCCGCCCACCTTGCCCGATTTGGCGGAACCGCCGGATTTCGTCGCGGGCTCGTTATCTCCGACGAAAGCGGTGCCGTCGGCCTCGCTGTCGAGTTTCCGCAGGATAAGCCCCTCACGCAACGCCCATGGACAGATGTCGACGCTCTCGATGCCGAGAGCTTTCATGCTCGCCTCCGCCACCAGTGCACCCGCCACGATCTGGGGAGCCCGGTCGACACTCACCCCTTCCAGTTCTGCTCGGTCAGCCGCGGTCATCCTAGAGATGAAATTTATGAGTTGCCGAAGACCGGTCGCGGTGAGCGTGCGCTTGACGCGCGGCCCCGCCCCGGACGGCGCCGCACCGGTGAGCCGCGCTAGCGAACGAAACGTCTTCGAGGTCGCGACGGCCAGATCGGGGTTGCCGGCCTCGGTGATCGTCGAGGCTGACTCGGCCAACTCGTTGGATAACCAGTCGCGCAGCATCGCCACGCGCCGGCGCCCCGGCGGATCGTCGGGCAGCCATTCCCTCGTCATCCTGCCGGCGCCCAGCGGCAGCGACAGCGCGACGTCGGGCTCCTCGTCCACGCCGCTGGACAGCTCCAGCGAACCGCCCCCGATGTCGATGTTGATGATCCGGCCTGCGCTCCAGCCGTACCAGCGGCGCACCGCGAGGAATGTCAGCCGGGATTCGTCGACCCCGCTGAGCACCCGCAGTTCCACGCCCGTCTCCGCCTTGACCCGTGCGAGCACGTCCTCGGAGTTGCGGGCGTCACGGACCGCGGAGGTCGCGAACGCCATCAACTCCGAGCAACCCGAACTCGTCGCGATGCGGGCGAACTCGTCGACGGTGCCGACGAGCCGGTCTGCACCGCGTCGGGTCAGCTTTCCGGAGTCGTCGATCGCCTCGGCGAGCCGCAGCGACGCTTTCGTCGAACTCATCGGTGTGGGGTGCCCACCGCGGCGGGCATCCACCACCAAGAGATGGACGGTATTGCTGCCCACGTCGAGCACGCCTAATCGCACTTCTCCAACTTAATGGGTCTACCGTGGGAAATTGTGAGCGCATCGCCTTCTCATCCAGGTGAGGTCGAACTGGATTTCGCCCGCGAGTGGGTCGAATTCTATGACCCCGACAACCCGGAGCACCTGATCGCGGCCGATATGACGTGGCTGCTGTCGCGGTGGACGTGCGTGTTCGGCACCCCCGCCTGCAAGGGCACCGTGGAGGACAGGCCCGATGACGGATGTTGTTCGCACGGCGCGTTTCTGTCCGACGACGATGATCGCGCCCAGCTCGACGACGCGGTGAAAATGCTCACTGATGAGGACTGGCAGTTCCGCGATAAGGGCCTGGGCAAGAAGGGCTATCTCGAGATGGACGAGTACGACGGAAAGCCGAACTGGCGGACCCGAAAGTACAAGGGCGCGTGCATATTCCTGAATCGACCCGGGTGGGCGAAGGGAATCGGATGCGCACTGCACCAGAAGGCCCTCGAGATCGGTGTCGAGCCGCTCACGCTCAAACCCGAGGTGTGCTGGCAACTGCCGATCCGGCGCACCCAGGAGTGGGTCACCCGGCCAGACGACACCCAGATCCTCAAGACCACGATCACCGAGTTCGACCGTCGCGGCTGGGGCGAAGGCGGCGCCGACCTGCACTGGTACTGCACCGGAGACCCGGGCACGCACGTCGGCGCCAAGCAGGTGTGGCAGTCCTACGGGCCGGAACTGACCGAGCTGCTCGGCGAGAAGGCGTATGCCGAGCTGGCGGCAATGTGTAAGCGCCGCAGCAGTTTAGGGCTGATCGCCGTCCATCCCGCGACCCGCGCTGCGGAATGAGCACTGATGACGTCGGCTCTTCGCGCGAGCGCTCATCACTGCTGTTCCTGTTCCGGTTGATTCCGCCGCGCGCCGACTTCGCGCAGACGATGACCGATATCGAACAGCACACCATGCACCTGCACATGACCTACTGGCAGGAGCTGCTGGCAGCGGGCCGTGTCGTGGTGTACGGCCCGGTCGCCGATCCCGAGGGTGTGTGGGGTCTGGGGGTCCTGCGTGCCGCGGACCGCGCCGAGGCGCTCGCGATCGCCGAAGACGACCCGTCGGTGCGCGCGGGGGTCAACACCTTCGAGGTGCTGGAGATCATGGGCGGCACGACGGGCTGAGCGGCCTGATACATGAGCGCCCTCGGCGCTTCAGGGTCTGAGCGCCCTCGGCGCTTCAGGGTCTGAGCGCCCTCGGCGCTGCGGACCGCCGGATGGCCGGCGCGACCGGCCTACCCTGCAGCAGCCCCCGAACGCTTCCCGCCTCGACGGCGTACCCGTAGACCGACAGAGCCCCGCGCACCGCCTTGACCGTGGCATCGACGTCCTCGTCGCTGTGTGCAGCCGACGTGACGAACGACTGCCCCAGCACACCCCGGCGCATCAGCTCCTGCAGGAACAACGTGCGATACGCCTGGGACGGAGCACGATCGGCGTCGCACGTCACGAAGAACAGACACGACGGTCGCCCCATCACCCTGACGTACTCGGACAGCCCTGCCTCGGCGACGGCGTCGGTGACTCCATCGGCGAGCCGCCGCCCGGCGTGCTCCATCGCCGCGATCGGGTCCTGGGTGCGGTATGCGCTCACCACGGCCCGGAAAGCGGCCAGCGACGCCGTCTCCGGACCGTGGGTGGTGGACAGCAGGAACACGCGATCCGATCCGGTGCGCAAACCGCCTAGCTCCATGTAGCGGCGCCGACCGGCGAGAGCCGATACCGGAAAGCCATTGCCCATCGCCTTGCCCCAGCACGACAGGTCGGGCGTCACCCCGTACAGGGTCTGAGCCCCGCCTGCGGCCCAACGGAATCCGGTGATCATCTCGTCGAACACCAGCAGCGTCCCCGTGCTGTCGCACAGCGCGCGAACGCCTTCGAGGAAGCCCGCGTCGGGTTCCGCGGTGGCCGTCGCCGCCTCCATGACGACGCAGGCCACGTCCCCGTGGTTCAGCAGTGCGGCCAGCGACGCGAGGTCGTTGTAACGGAACCGGACGGTGGCATCTGCGTGGTCGGCCGGAATCCCCGCCGCCATCGCGGTCGTCCCGATGAACCAGTCGTCGGTGGAGAAGAACGGCTGGTCGCAGATCGCTACCTTCACCCGGCCCGTCGCCGCCCTGGACAATCGCACCGCCGCGGTGGTGGCGTCGGAACCGTTCTTGGCGAACTTCACCATCTCCGCGCCGGGTACGAGCTCCAGAAAGTCCTCGGCGGCAGCGACTTCCAGCGCGGTGGGCCTACTGAAGCCGAGCCCGTCGGCCATCGCGCGGGCCGCTGCCTCGACCACGGGCGCATAGCCGTGCCCGAGTGTCACGGCCCGCAGGCCCATTCCGTATTCCACGTACTCGTTGCCGTCGGCATCCCAGACGTGCGACCCCGATCCGTGGGTCAGCACCGCAGGCATGAACTCCGGGTATTGGTCGGGACCACGTGCGTAGGTGTGCGCACCGCCGGGGATCATCTCGTGGAGGCGCCGCTGCAGGTGCCGCGAGCGCGCGAAACTCGGTACCGGCGAGACGAACCGATCGTCGGTGATCCAGCGGCCGTCCAGTTGCGGCCACTGCGCCGACACCTCGGGCAGTAGGTCACCGAGCGTCAACAGCACGCGGTCCGGCTCGGCCCGAACAAGGTCCTGCGGAGCGATGATCGGCACGTCGGTGCCGGGCATCCGCCGTCCCTGCTTTGCCGGTGATGCGTCGGCGACCGCGGCGAGAAGCGTCCGGTCCAGGCCTGCACGGGCGAACAGTGCGACGGCCCGAGACGCGGCGCCGTAGGCGTAGACACGGCGCCCGGCTCGGCGCTCTTCCTCGAGCCAACACCGTAGACCGACGACCTGTGAATCGGCGGCGTCCTGCACCACGCCGACGGTCGCGGGGTCGGCGAGGGCGGCCTCGGACTCCAGCAGGGCTGCGACGGTCGGGCCCGGCTCCCCCGCCCCGTGCACGGCCGCAATCAGAACGGTCCCCCCGTAGAGGTCGAAGGTCCACGCCTGCACGGCACGCATTCCGACGCGCTGCAGCTGTCCGACGACGACGGGGGTCGAGTAGTACGCGAAATGCCCATGGCGCAACGAGTTCCACTGTCCGTGCGCGACGATCGCACCGAGTGTGTGGAACTGCAGCAGTAACACCCCGCCGGGCGCGGTGGCTTCCGCGCGTGCGTCGAAGGCCGCCTTCTGGTCGGCTTCGTGCATGATCCCGAAGCTGTCGAGGACGACGTCTGCCGCCTCACCGGTGGCCCGGAATCCGCGTTCGCCGAGCAGCGGCACCCAACTGCCCCCGTGGGGACTTCCGAACTCGCGGACCGTGTGCCCGGCCAACCAGCCCGCGTCGCCCACACGCCGAACTGCTTCTGCCGCCTGATCTTTGAGGGCCTGCGGTTCGACACCGCGCGGCTCGGAGGCCGCGGTATCGTCGTCGGCCAGCTGAGCCAGCCCGCATTCGGCGCACAGATCCATCGCGAGCGGATGCGAGATCTCCGACGAATCGACCGGTAGGTCGGCCGGTGGGAAGTCGTCGGCCGCGGGCACGGCACCGAGATCGAGCACGCGGTGCAGTTCGTGGTGACCGCAACCGCGGCAACGCCGGACGTTCATGCCACCATGTCCTGGTGCGTATCGAAACGTCCCGGCTCGCCGGGGTGATCACCTTCGTGCCCCGACCACATCACGACGACCGCGGCTTCTTCACGCGCACGTTCGACGCGGAGATCTTCGACGAGTGGGCCATGGGCGCCGGGCCCTGGGCGAGCGAAGCGACGGGCAAGACGCCAACTGCGGCCGGGTTCATGCAGGATTCGCAGTCCCGATCCACCCGCGGGGTCATCCGCGGCATGCACGGGCGCGGCGGTGCCGGCGAGGCGAAGCTGGTGCGGTGTGCGCACGGGGCCGTCCACGACGTCCTCGTCGACGCCCGGCCCCAGTCGCCGACGTTCGGCCGGCATGAGGCGTTCCTGCTCGACGACATCAGCTTTCGGCATCTGTATGTCCCGCCGGGGATGCTGCACGGATTCCAGGCGCTCACCGACGTCGCCGACGTGTGCTACCGCATCGACCGCCCTCACGACCCCGCCGAGGACATCGCTGTCGCCTACGACGATCCCGATCTCGGGATCGACTGGCCGCTGCCGCCCACACTGCTGTCGCCGCGCGACGCGGCAGCCGGAAGCTGGGCCGAACTCGTCACTCATCTGCCCGGCTAGCCGGAAATGCGGGAACCCGCCGCAACTCCTCGTCCAGGCCACCGGTGGCACGCAGATGCGCGAGGCGGGCCAGCCGGGTGAACCGCGCGTCGAAGTCGGCCGCGGTCAGGCCGTACCGCTGATACGCCGAGGACAACTCCCGCGCACCCTCGGCCACGGACACGCCCGCCTCGAAGCCGAGTTCCCTTCGCGCCCTGCCGAAATCAACGCGATACGAGCGCGGATCGGCTCCGGTCTCTCCGGTAATCGACACTTCGGAGCCGGGCACTGCCTCGGCCGCGTGCTGCGCGATCTGCGCGACGGTGACGTTGTTGGCCTCGCTGCCGATGTTGAAGGCGCGGCAGGTAATCGCCGATGCAGGCATCTCCAGGCACCGGACGAACGCGGCGGCGATGTCTCGGGCATGCACCAGGGGGCGCCACGGCGTGCCGTCGGAAAGTACCCGCACGACGCCGGTCAGCACCGCCGAGCCGACCAGGTTGTTCAGCACGATGTCGGCGCGCAGTCGCGGCGAGAAGCCGAAGGCCGTTGCGTTGCGCAGGAAGACGGGGACGAAGTCCGCGTCAGCCATGGCGGCCAGATCGTCCTCGACCCGGACCTTGCTGACCGCGTACGGGGTGAGCGGGTGTAGCGGGGCGTCCTCGTCGACCAGCCCGTCACCGGCGGCTCCGTACACCGAGCACGTCGACGCGTACAGAAAGGTCCTGACCCCGGCATCTTTCGCCGCGCGCGCCAGCCGAACCGACGCATGATGGTTGATGTCGTGGGTGACCTCGGGTACCAGCGCACCGAGCGGATCGTTGGACAGTGCGGCAAGGTGGATGACGGCATCGATGCCGCGCAGGTGCTGCGGCTCGACATCGCGCAGGTCGACCGCGATCCCGGCGGGATCGGCGGGCTGCGGACCCAGCACGCAGTCGTCGAAGTAACCGATGTCCAACCCCGAGACCCGGTAACCACCGGCCTGCAGCATCGGCACCATCACCGTGCCGAGGTAGCCAAGATGTCCGGTGACGAGGACATGTCGCGTCACGCCGCACCCCGCTGCGGGAACGTCAGCACGGCCTTCTCCGCGATGAACGCTTCGGCGTGCGGGCTGCGGCATTGCACGCCGCGTAGCCGAGACAGGCCCAGGAAGGAGTGTTCGTCGAACCAGTCGCGGCCGGCCTGTGACGGATAATGCTTGTGCAGCAACCTGACCTTCTCCTCGGCAGTGGCCGTGTCGATCGGATGGAACACGTTGGGGGACGGTGTGTCCGACTCCCACTTCAGGATCTCGTAGCCCAGCACCAGATGGTTGCGGAACTCGGTCGGTGTCAGCTCGGCCAACAGTCGATGATCCTGGTGCGCGTCGTTGCGCTGGGTACTGAAAACCACCTGTGGATCACAGGTGCGGCTGAACGCGTGAAGTCCGTCCTTGACCTCGTCCCAGTGCGCCGGCGTGCGCCCGTCGGGCACGTCCAGCATGGTCACCTGCACCTGTGCGCCAGGACAGAACGCCCCCAGCGCCGCTCGCTCCTCGGCTTCGCGCTCCGTGCCCGCGCCACACAGCACCAGTGCATGCACCTCGACACCCGGGTTGGCCCGGCTCAGCGTGAGAAGCGTTGCCCCCATGCCGATTGCGATGTCATCGCAGTGCGCGCCCAGGACGGCGACCTCGTGAACGGATCCCACCGGAAAAGCGATCACGGGACGGAGTCCTTTTCACGTTCCCACAGCGCCCACGGGCGATTGCCGTTGCGGTAGGCGGCTTCGAGTTCGGCGCGTTCCTTGAACGTGTCGGCGGGCTTCCAGAACCCGAGATGCTTGTACCCGTAGAGGTTGCCGTCCTCGGCGAGGCGGCCGCACACGTCCTCCACAAGGTCGCAGTTCTCAGTGACCAGGTCCAGCGCCTTGGACGACAGGACGAAGTAGCCGCCGTTCTCCCAGATCGGCAGACGCGACACCGGGGTGATGCCGGTGATCTTCGCCGCGCCGGCGCCGGGGTCGATGTCGACGCAGTGGAACGACGACTGCGGTGGGACGATCAGCATGGACGCCAAAGCACCGGCGGCCTTGACCTCGTCGATGATGTCGTTGAGGGGAGCGTCGGTGAGCACGTCGGCGTAGTTGGCGAGGAAGTACTCGTCGTTCTCGACGAATCTACGAACTCGCCGGAGCCGTTCTCCGATCGGCGATTCCGTGCCGGTGTCGACGAACGTGATGGACCAGTCGCTGATGTCGGTCTGCAACAGCTCGACCTTGCCGTTGCGAATGACGAAGTCGTTGGACGCCGACTCCTGGTAAGTCAGGAAGTAGTTCTTGATGTGCTCGGCGCCGTAACCGAGGCAGAGCACGAACTCGGTATGGCCGAAGTGCGCGTAGTAGCGCATCACATGCCAGATCAGCGGCCGGGGCCCCAGCATCTGCATAGGTTTGGGAATGGTGTCGTCGATGCCGTTGCGCATCCGCATTCCGTAGCCACCGCAGAACAACACGACCTTCATGTACGGGTTCCTTTCGTCAGGTCCACCACCGTCAGCGTGGGAAGCGGGAACACCAGCCGCGCACCCCACACGGCGGTGTAGGCGAGCTGGTCGGTGATTTCGGCGCGCAGGTTCCACGGCAGCACCACAATCACGTCGGGCCGGTCCTTGTCGATCTGCGCCGGGTCGAGCACGGGGATTCGGGTCCCCGGGGTGAAACGTCCGTGCTTGTAGGGGTTCCGATCGACCGTGTATTCGATCAGGTCGGTCCGGATGCCGCAGTAGTTGAGCAGCGTGCTGCCCTTTCCCGGCGCCCCGTAGCCGACGACACGCTCACCGCGTTCCCGGCAATCGAGGAGGTAGCGCAGCAGTTCAGCCCTGATGCCTTCGGTACGGGGCCGCAATCCGAGGTAGCCGTCGACGTGATGCAGACCGGCCTCGGCCTCTGCTCGCAACGCCTCTGCGACCCGATCAGACGGAGTGCCCGCAGTGTCGGCGGGGCGCGCCCACAAGCGGATCGAGCCGCCGTGCGTCGGAAGCATCTCGACGTCGACCACGCTCAGCCCGCCTGACGCGAGCGCCCGAGTCGCCGACAGCACCGTGTAGTACTGGAAGTGCTCGTGGTAGACGGTGTCGAACTGGCCCAGCGCAACAAGATTCATCGCATGGTGGACCTCGATGCTGAGCCAGCCGTCGTCGGCGAGCAGCGTGCGCAGCGCGCGGGTGAAGCCCACCAGATCGGGGATGTGGGCGTAGACATTGTTGGCCACCACGAGGTCCGCCGGACCGTGCTCGGCGCGCACGTCGGCGGCCACCTTCTCGTCGAGGAACGCCGATAGCGTCGGCACCCCGCGTTCGCGAGCCGCCGCGCCCACGTTGATTGACGGTTCGATACCGAGGCAGCCGATGCCTGCCGCGACGACGTGCTGCAGGAGGTAGCCGTCGTTGCTGGCGACCTCGACGACGAACGAATCCTGTTGCAGCCCGGCACGATCGGTGGCGTCGGCGACGTATCGTCGCGCGTGCTCGACCCAGCTGCCCGAGTAGGACGAGTAGTAGGAGTAGTCGGTGAAGTTGTCCTCGGGCGTGATCAGCGCCGGTATCTGTAGAAGCAGGCAGTCCTGGCACAGCCGCAGGTGCAGCGGGTAGGTCTGCTCCGGCAGGTCGAGTTCACCCGCGGTCAGGAACTTCGCGCACGGAGGCGTGGCGCCCAGATCCAGGATGCTGTGCAACTGACCGGATCCGCAGAGACGGCAGGTCATGTCGTGAACCCCTCCTGCAGTCGGTCGCGGGCGCCTGCCTCGTCGCCGACCGGCTCGACCCGAGGCACGGCGGCAGGGTCTCGTCCCACCCTGCGCAGCCATGCGATGGCGGGGCCGATCAGGATCAACGCCGACAGCCCTTCGGCAGCCAGGTACGCCCAGCCGACGCCCGTCACCCCGAGCGCCCGGGTGCCGAACCATGACCCGACGAGGATCACCACGGTCACCAATGCCTGTACCGACAGATAGAGCGCAAGCTTGCGTTGGACGCGCGCGAATCCTTCGAAGGCGGCTGACACCGCGGACAACGGCAGGAATGCTGCCGCCAGCAGAAGCAGATCGCCACCCTCGGAGCGGTATTCGTCACCGGCGAGGCTGAGCATGAACGGGCCGACCAGGAGCAGTCCCGCCGACGCGAGGAACGCCACCGCGACGAGCATGCCGACCATCCGCCACGACAGAGAGCGGACCTGGTCGGGGTGCGCGGCCACCTCGGCGACGTACGGACTCACGACGAGATGCATCATCAGGTAGAGCGCGCTGACCATCGCCCACGTGACGGCGAAGTGCGCATTGGCGACCGGTCCGATCTGGGTGACCACTATCAACGGAACTACCAGTGGACCGATCGACCACAGCGACGCGATACCGAAGGACGACCCGAAGTAGGACCACACCTGGCGCCTCGGGGGCAGGTCTGCGTCCTGCTGCCAGCGGGGATGGGTGCGGCTGCGGCGGTGCAGGACCACATAGGTGCACAACGCCGCCACGCCCGCCGTCAGGGTCCAGCTGAGCACGATCGTGACTGCCTGTTCCCAGACCGCGAGCGCCGCCACGGCGGCGAGCTTCGCCACGGCGTGCGCGAGGTTCTTCACCGCCGCCCAGCGCGCCACACCGAGACCGGCGGAGGCCTTGTCGAGTAGCGCGAAGACCGCCAGCGTCAGCACCATGAGCGGGAAAGTGGCCATGGCCCAGCCGGATTGGAACATCGGGTCCCGGGGTCCGACGGCCACCAGCACGGATCCGACGAGTATCCCCGCGGCCGCAACGAGCAGGAAGCCCCGCCTCAGCAGGAGTGGAGCCCGGGTTCCGGCGACAGGCAGGAAGCGTTCGTAGAGCACGTCGATGCCGAGTGTGGACATCGTCGACAGCAGCACCGCGGACGTGATGAGCGCCGACGCGAGACCGACCTCCTGGGCCGGGAACAGCCGGGCGACGACGGCCCAGAAGGCCAGTCCCAGAACACCGGTCGAGGCTGTCGACGCGATCAGCGCGACGGTGTTGACCCGCATGTTGCGTTCGGCGCGCTCGTTCATGCTGTCACACCTTGGCCGCGCGGGACTGCATGCGGCGGCGGCCACTGCGCGCGGCGCTCAAGGCGTACAGCCCGGTACGCCGTAGCTGCATGTCGTAGGACCGCACGCGTCCGAACACCCGGTCGCCGGCGGTGACGTTCCAGGCCGGATCGGCGGCGAGCCCGTCGGCGAAGCCGACCACCTGGGACAGCTGCGAGCGTGCCGAGGTGAGGGCTGTCGTGGAGTCGCTGGCGATCCGGAAGGCCGCCAGCGTCTTGGGCACACCGTAGAAGTCGCCGAGTTCCAATAGCCGCACCCAGAGGTCTAGTTCACTCAGAAATGAGGTGACGGGCCGGAATCTGCCGCAACGGTCGAAGTCGGAGCGCCGGAACATGGCCGCGACCGGCGGTCCGATCGGATTGGTGCCGCTTCGGACGATGCGGCGCACCACATGGTCCGCGGGATGCCTGCCCACGATCTTGCCGAGTCCGCGCGCAGGTCGCATCACCGCGCCGTGGTCGTCGATGAAGTCGGTGCGTGCCGATACGAGCTTCACGTCGGGCATGACATCGAGCGTCGAAGCCTGGACCTGGACGCAATCCGGTTTCAGGGTGTCGTCGGCGCACACGAGCTTGACGTAGTCGCCCCGGCTCTCGCGGATGGCGATGTTGAAGTTGTCGACCATCGACACTGTGGTCGCATTCCGCACCACGCGAACGCGCGGATCCGTCACCTCGCTGAGGATGGCGGCCGTGCCGTCGGTGCTGTTGTTGTCCACCACCACCACATCGAGGTTGGGATGGGTCTGGGCCAGGACGCTGTCGAGCGTGACCCGGAGGTGCCGTTCGGCCTGATAGGCCGGGATGCAGACAGACGCGAGGGTGGTCGAGGGGGCGCCCGGCGCCGTCAGGTCGGCCACGCTCGCTCCGTTCTCTCGACGTTGCATGCCGGTTCTCGACAGATCGCTTCGAAGTCCCCGCGCGTGCAAATTGCCATTCATTCGCTATGCCGCCGCGCTTCTTCAACGCGCGCGACATACTTGGGTGACCATATCATCGCGCAACGCAGACAGCCGCGGACAGAAATTCGAATTAGCAAAGCGTACCCAAAGTTCGATTCAGGCAATGATCACGAATCTACCGCAATGCCCGCCTTGCAGGCAGATAACCGGTGATAACAGCATGGAGCAAGCTCTTTCATCCGGCTGTCGAACCCTGACGGCTCTTCGCCGGGCAAACAGCTCACCCAAAGGATACCTGCGCTGGTGTGACAGAAATCACACCACATTCGGCCTGGGCAGCATGCCATTCGGGATCGCTGCCGGGTCTACAGCAAATCTGTAAGCCACGGCCGGGTCCGCCGCAAAGCAAAAGAGCGGCAGCCGTGTGTCACGGCTACCGCTCCATGCCCGCTCGGCTGAGGCTCAGCCCTCCAGCTTGTATCCGAGACCTCGCACAGTGACCAGGTGCACCGGGTTTGCCGGGTCCGCCTCGATCTTGCTGCGCAACCGCTTCACGTGCACGTCGAGGGTCTTGGTGTCTCCGACATAATCGGCACCCCAGACACGGTCGATGAGCTGCCCTCGGGTCAGCACTCGGCCGCTGTTGCGCATCAGGTACTCGAGAAGATCGAATTCCTTGAGAGGCAATGTGATCGGTTGGCCGTTCACACTAACCACATGACGCTCTACGTCCATGCGCACGGGCCCGGCCTCCAGAACGCCGTCAGCGATACCGGGGTCTTCGCCGTCGGACCCGCGACGTAGCACGGCACGGATCCGGGCGATGAGCTCACGAGCCGAGTACGGCTTGGTGACGTAGTCGTCGGCACCGAGTTCGAGCCCCACGACTTTGTCGATCTCGCTGTCGCGTGCCGTCACCATGATGACCGGCACGCTCGAACGGGACCGCAACTGCTTGCACACATCCGTACCGCTCATCCCTGGCAGCATCAGGTCCAGAAGCACGATGTCGGCGCCCGCCCGTTCGAACTCTGCCAGGGCTGAGGGCCCGTCGGCCACCACGGTGGCCTCGAAGCCCTCCTTCCGGAGGAGGAAGGCCAGGGGATCGGCCAAGGACTCCTCGTCCTCCACGATCAGCACGCTGGTCATTGATGTATCAGTCCTCTCGTTCGGGAAGATGGTCGGCACCATCGGCGTCGTCGCCGTGGAGATGGGAGGAAACAACCGCCGGGATGGACATCGTGAACGTCGAACCGGTGCCCGGCTGACTCCACAGACGAATGGAGCCGTTGTGATTGGCGGCGACGTGTTTGACGATCGCCAGCCCGAGCCCGGTGCCGCCGGTGGCCCGGGACCGCGCCTTGTCGACGCGGAAGAATCGTTCGAACACCCGCTCCTGATCGCTGGGCGCGATGCCGATACCGCGATCGGTGACGGCGATCTCGATGTTCTCGCCCCGCCGGCGACGGCTGATCGAGACCGAAGAACCGTTGGGAGAGTAGGCGATTGCGTTGGACACCAGGTTGGCGACCGCGGTGACCAGCAGGGTCTGGTCGCCGAGCACCCGGTAGCCGGTCGGCGCATCCGTGGTGATGGCGATGTCGGCGTTGTCGGCGGCCACCTTGTGCCGCGACAGGGCTTCGGAGACGACGGTGTCGACTTCGACCTCCTCAAGGTCGGGTAGCCGCTCGCCGCCCTGCAGCCTGGAAAGCTCGATA
Source organism: Mycolicibacterium iranicum (assembly GCF_001650495.1). Classification (GTDB taxonomy): domain Bacteria; phylum Actinomycetota; class Actinomycetes; order Mycobacteriales; family Mycobacteriaceae; genus Mycobacterium; species Mycobacterium iranicum_A. The sequence continues at coordinate 108,841 of NZ_LWCS01000054.1, forward strand.
AGCTCACCGACCATGTTGGCCAGCCGGTTGGATTCGGTGACCATCTTCTCGGCGAAGTGCTTGACCGTATCCGGGTCGTCGCAGGACGCCAGCACCGCCTCGGCCAGTACCCCCACCGCGCCGACCGGCGTCTTGAGCTCATGGCTCACATTCGCCACGAAATCGCGCCGCGTTGCTTCCATCCTGGCGTGCTCGGACTGGTCGTCGACGTAGACGACGGCGAATCGGCGATCCTCTTCGGTCAGCAGACGGACATGACCGCGCACCGAAAGCCCTGACCGTCCGGGCCTGCTGCGTTTGCGGGGCGACAGATCGAAACCGACCGGCTCGCCCGTGGCGAGTGCGCGTTCTGCGGCCGCCCATGCCCGGTCGTCCAGCAAGCGCTCGCGCACCAGGCCGAGTTCCTCGGCGCGTTCATTGGTGTAGACCACGTCACGAAAGGTGTCGACGACCACGATCCCGACCGGTGACTGCGAGACAATGTGCTCCAGCATCCGCGAAACCGTGATGCCCGTCTGTTCGGCCGAACGCCGCTGCTGGCGATCCTGAAGCCGAGGCGCCACTCGAACTCCGATCGCGGCACCGATCGACAACGCGAGCAGTGCCACGACCGCTGCCAGGAGCAGCGCCGAGATGACACTCACGCGCAAATCGTACGCATTTGGTGAACGTCATCCCAGCAGCGTGCGGCCAAAACGGGACAAGTCACAAAGCCAAAGATGGATGTTCGAACCGACGTCTTCCACTGTTCACCCGCCGTTCGCCGGCTGACGGGTCGCAACGCGCTATTTGGCTCCCTGCGCCGCGACGGCCGCCGCTCCGGCGGCCGCGGCATCGGGGTCGAGATAGCTGCCACCCTTGACGATCGGCGACAGAGTTTCATCCAAGTCGTAGCGCAGCGGAATCCCTGTCGGGATGTTCAAGCCGACGACATCCTCGTCGGACATTCCGTCCAGATACTTGACGAGCGCTCGCAGCGAATTCCCGTGCGCCGCGATCAGCACGGTCTTGCCCGCCTTCAGGTCGGGCACGATCACTTCAGTGAAGTACGGTACGAACCGCTCGACGACATCTTTGAGGCATTCGGTGAGCGGCGCGCCACCCTCGATGTTTGCGTAGCGCACATCGGCGTCCTGACTGAACTCCGAGCCGGGCTCGATGGGCGGCGGCGGAGTGTCGTAGCTGCGACGCCACGCCATGAATTGTTCATCGCCGTATTTGGCCTTGGTCTCGGCCTTGTTGAGCCCTTGCAGCGCGCCGTAGTGACGCTCATTGAGGCGCCAGTCGCGGTGCACCGGAATCCAGTGCCGGTCGGCCTTGTCGAGCGCGATATTGGCGGTCGTGATGGCGCGCCGCAGCAACGACGTGTACAGCACGTCCGGCTGGCGATCCTGTTGTTTGATGAGCTCACCGGCGCGAGCCGCCTCGGCACGTCCCTTGTCGGTGAGGTCGACGTCGACCCATCCGGTGAACAGGTTGAGCGCATTCCATTCGCTCTCACCGTGGCGGAGCAGGATCAGCGTCGCGGTATCTGCCATGGGGGAAATCCTCTCACGCCGGTCACCCGCCGTCCCGCTCGTCTTCGATCAGATGCTGGAAGGCCTGCAGATTCTTCAGCGACTCCCCGCGGGACACCCGCCACTCCCATTCTTTCTGAATGGACGTCCGAAAACCCAACTCCAACAACGTGTTGAAGTCCGAGTCCACGGCTTCGAGCACCTGGCCGAGCACCCGGTCGATCTCGTCGGCGGTCACCGACGCGAGCGCTATGCGGCCGACGAGATAAATGTCGCCGACGTTGTCAAGGGTGTAGGCGACGCCGTAGAGCCTGCGGTTGCGTTTGAGAAGGAACTTGTAGACGCCCTCGTGGTTCTCGTCCGGTCTGCGGCAGACGAACGCCTCGACCCGCACCGAATGCTCGCCGATCGACAGGATGGTGTTCGTCTTGAGCCTGCGCTCGCCGGGCAGGGCGACGATCAGTCCCGGCAACCCGCCTGCGGCACCTTCGTGGCGCGTGTAGGCGAGGTCGTTGTCCTTGAGCGTCGCCTCGATGACGTCCTGAACAGAAGTGCTCATGCCCTGACTCCTCTCCTCATCGAGAATCGCCGTCCGCTGCGCTGGGCGGCGAGCTGACGCTGATGGTCGGCGCGATAGTCGGCGATGGCGCGGCCGTAGCCTGCCAGCAGCGCGTCCACGGTGTGCGCCCACGAGAAAGTCGCCGCGTGCTCGACCGCAGCGCGGCCGAGGGCGGCCGAATCTGCCCGCAGCACCTCGTCCAACGTCTTCGCCCAGGATCCGGGATCGTGACCGTCGACCAGGGCTCCGCTGACCCCGTCGCGCACCGCGACGGGCAGCCCGCCCACGGCGGCCGCGACGACGGGCGTCCCGCACGCCTGCGCCTCGACGGCCACCAGGCCGAAGGATTCGTTGTGGCTCGGTACCGCGACGACGTCGGCAGCCCGGTAGACCCGAACCAGATCCTCGCGGGACTGCGGCGGAAGAAACGTCACGCGGTCGGAAATGCCGAGCTCGGCCGCGAGCCGGACCAGATTGTCCGGGGTCGCCAATCCGGATCCCGAAGGCCCGCCGGCGACAAGGACCTGCACCTCGGGCAGAAGAGCCGCGGCGCGCAGCAGCACGTCCGGCGCCTTGAGCGGCTGGATCCGTCCGACGAACGCCGCGATCCTGGCGTCGGCGTCGAGGCCGAGCGCGGCACGGGCGGCACGGCGATCACCAGGGCCGAATGTCGCGAGGTCTACACCGGGGTGGACGACGTCGATGCGTGTCGGATCCGCCTGATGAAGCGAAACCAGTTGCTGCGCTTCATGTTCGGTATTGACGATGAGGCGGTCGGCTTCGTCCACCACCTGCTGCTCACCGACCGAACGCATCGGCGGCTCGGGGGTGTCGCCGTCGGCCAACGATGTGTTTTTGACCGCGGCCAGCGTGTGGGCGGTATGCACCAGCGGCACCGCCCACCGGTCCGCGGCAAGCCAGCCGACCTGACCCGACAGCCAGTAGTGCGAATGCACGATGTCGTAGTAGCCGGGCTCGTGGGTGGCCTCCGCCCGCAACACCCCCGCCGTGAACGCGCACAGCTGAGTCGGCAGGTCGTTCTTGTCGAGTCCCTCGAACGGGCCCGCCACGACATTGCGTACGACGACGCCTGGCGCCACGGCCACGACGGGCTCGTCGGCCGATGACGTGGCCCTTGTGAAGATGTCGACCTCGACGCCACGGCGGGCGAGCTCGAGGGAGGTTTGCAGGACGTAGACGTTCATCCCGCCCGCATCGCCGGTTCCCGGCTGGGCCAGCGGCGACGTATGCACTGACAACACCGCCACCCGGCGTGGCTCGGGAAGTCCGGAGGGCAGGCCGGCCGGATCGGTCGCTAGACGCACAGTGTCATGTCTACACCGCGGTAGTTCTCGCCAAACTCAAGCGCTCAATTCGGGCCTGCCACGATCCGGTTTGCTCCTTACGTGCGCGACGCCCGGCGCATGGCGGCAATGGGATCGGCGTACAGCCCGCCGAGGGACACGATGCCGGCCCCGGCCTCCTGCACGCGGTTCCCGAACGCCGTGACGCGGATGTCGCGGTGCCCGAGCACCGAGCGCTCCGCGAACGACGACTCGACGATGCCCATGCCCTCCGGGTATTCGGTGAAGGCTTGGCCGCCGACGACGAGGTCGTCGGGGTTGAGCAGGTCTCGTAGCAGCGCGACGGCCTCGCCGAGTACTCGTGCCCGCTCGGCGACGAGCTCGATGGCCTGTTCGTTGCCGTGTCTGGCGGCGCGCAGCACGGCCGTCACAGTCGACGTAGCGCCGTCGGCGGGAATGATGCGCGCCCTCCTGGCCGCCGACAGCACCGCCTCGTCGCTCACGGTGGATTCCAATCGTCCTGTGCCGCCGAGCAATTCGGAATGCACGGGCAGGGCCGCGATGGTGCCGGGGCCGCTGGACGGAGAATGCACCCGCCCCCCGATGGACAGCGCGTAGCCGACGGTCTCACGGGCGTAGACATAGAGGCTGGTGGCCGTTGTGGTGGGCCGGCGACGCATGCCCAGCAGCAGTTCAGCGCCGGCCATGGCATCCACGTGCGACGCCACCGAGACGGGCAGCCCCAGGGATTCGGCGAGCACCGGCCCGACGGGCGCGTCCGACCAGCCCAGCCGGGGATGGTCGAGGTATCCGGTGACGCTGTCGACGACACCACCGGTGGCGACACCCAGCCACAGCGGGCGGCGCCGGTGCCAGCGGCTCAGATAGCGGCGCGTGCTGTCGGCGATCGCTGCCAACGCCGCTGCCTGGGGTCCGCGCGGGGTCGGCGTCTCGACGACGTCGAGCGTGCGCCCGAACAGGTCGGCGGCCACGATGCTGGTGGTGCGGGCACCGAGGTGAACGCCGAGGGTGAGGTAGGGGTCGTGGTTAACCTCGACGGGCACCCGGGGCCTGCCGATGGCGCCTGACACGGCCAGGTCGGCCCTCTCGCGGAGCAGTCCTGCGTCCAAAAGGGCGGTGACCTGACGGTTCACCGTGGCGATGCTCAGTCCGGTGACCTGCGCAATGGCGTCGCGAGCGATGGGCCCGCGGTGCCTCGCCGCCGCGAATACGGAGGCGGCAGCGGCTTCGGGCAGGCGCAGCGAAGGCGCCACGATGTGGTGCAGCAGAGCCTGCGGGTACCGCCTGCTGCCGGTGGCCGATGCGGTGCGGTTGGGCGATGCGGTGTGGGGACGCTGGGTGAGAGTGGTGTTCATGGAAGTCCTTACGAGTCGAGACGGAGGGTGGGGCGAGGCCACACCTTGGCGACTCAGCAGGACTTGGTCAGTCCGGGGCGCAGTCAGGCGCGGCGGGGTGCGCAACAACAACACGCACGCCGCACGGCAGCGCGAGCTGCCTGACTGTTCCGGGACACGCAGCCAACTTAGCACGACGGCTAGGGTTGGGTTCATGACGACTCCAACAGATGCCCGCCGGGTCGCAGTGGTCACCGGAGCCAGTGCCGGAATCGGCCAAGCAACCGCGAGAACCCTTGCTGCCCAAGGCTTTCACGTGGTCTGCGTGGCGCGCCGCGAAGAGCCGATCAAGGCGCTCGCCGCCGAAATCGACGGCACCGCGATAGTGGCCGACGTCACCGACCCGACCGCCGTCGCGGCCATGGCGGGCCGCGTGGACCGGGTGGACGTCCTGGTGAACAACGCAGGCGGGGCCCGCGGTTTGGAATCGATCGCCGACGCCGACGTCGAACACTGGCGATGGATGTGGGAAGCCAACGTGCTCGGCACCCTGCACGTCACCCGTGCGCTGCTTCCCAAGCTCATCGATTCCGGCGATGGGCTCATCGTCACCATCACCTCGATTGCTGCGGTCGAGATCTACGACAACGGCGGCGGGTACACCTCCGCCAAGCACGCCCAAGGCGTCCTGCACCGCACGTTGCGCAGCGAGCTGCTCGGAAAACCGGTGCGGCTCACCGAAGTTGCGCCGGGAATGGTGAAGACCGAGTTCTCGCTGAACCGTTTCGAGGGCGACGAGGAGCGCGCCGAGAAGGTCTACCAGGGCGTCACGCCACTGGTGGCCGAGGACATCGCCGAGGTGGTCGGATTCGTGGCGAGCCGGCCGTCGCACGTCGACCTCGACCTCATCGTCGTGCGACCGCGCGACCAGGTCAGCGGCGCCAGTGGTTCGCGCTTCAACAGGAAGTAGCAATCCTCAGCAGATTGTCAGCGAATTCGATGCCGATTTCTTGGGATAACACGCGGGAAATTCTTCAGTACGGCCACAAAGCTGAGTAGCGTTCAATCAAGGCGCAACTCACAGGCGAGGACTGCGATGGCAACCCTGACTCTGCCCACCCAGGCGATCGATCCCACGCTGGAAGCGGTGCTGGAATACAGCGTGCTAGAGGCAATCATCCTGGAAGAGTTCTGGACCGGCGACGAAAGCTAGCCGCCCGGACGGCCCCCCGCCGGCTGCGGGGCGCCCGACGGCGTCGCCGGTGCGGTGCTCGGCATCGCCACGGGCTTGGCCTGCGAAGACACCGCGGACATGGACTTCCATTCCTCCCACGGGACGGCCCAGTCCCAGATGTCGCCGTCGGCGTAGGAGAGCTGGAGGCGGGTGCCTGTGACCTCGACGGGATCGCCGTACATCGCGACGTTGAAGTATTGCTCGGCGTCGGTGAGGGACAGGTTGATGCAGCCGTTGGTGACATTGCTGTTGCCCTGCGCGCCCGAGCTGGCCGGGTTCGCGTGGATGAACTCGCCATTGTTGGAGATGCGCACCGCGAACCGCTCGCGCACGTTCGCATAACCGGCGGCCGGGTTGGTCATATAGAAGTCCTCGTACTTCTCGGTGACCACGTGGATGCCGCTGCGGGTGACGTTGCGGTCCAGATCGCCTTCGCCGTAGCTGCAGGGGAAGTCCATGATGACGCCTGCGTCGGTGAGGACCTGGATGCGGTGGCTCGACGCCTCGGCCTTCACGACCTGGAAGCGGCCGATCGTGAAGTCCAGCGTCGAGTCAGCGGCGCCGTAGGCGCCACCGCCGAACGGCACGCCGTAGAGGTTGGCGTCGACGTGCACGGTGGTGCCCGCCGGGTAGTAGTCCTTGGTTCGCCAGTGCACCCGCGAGCCGCCGGCCTCGTCGGGAAGCCAGGCCCAGCTGCCCTCCACCGGCGGCGTTGTGGTCACGTTGAGCGCCTTCTCCACCTCGGCGCGGTCGCCCTCGGCGATGGCTGCGTCGAATTGCAGGATGATCGGCGCGGCCACGCCGACGGTCTGCCCGTCGGCGAGCTGGAAGCGGCCGCTGACCTCCGTGGCCGGCGTGACGGTGGTGAACGTGCCGGACAGCTGCACCGCTTTGCCATCCTCGCCGACAGCCGAACCCGCCCACTTGTAGGACGCCCCATACCCCAGCGGCTCGGTGATCGTGTAGGCGGTGCGGTCTCTGTTCAGGGAGCCCGCTACGACAGTGCCGGTGCTCGTGTTGGTCAGCGAGACCTTCTGGAACCAGCCGTGGGCCACCTTGACGCCGACGCCGCCGGTGGGCACGACCTCGGCGGTCGCGTCGGAGGGTTGGTAGGTGATGGTTGGCGCCTTGGGCGCTTCCTCGGCCGCCTCCCCGTCGGATGGGCCGTCGGATCGCATGCAGGCGGCGAGAGCACCTGGTGCGACGACACCGACCGCAAAGGCGGTCAGCGCCCGCCGTCTCGTGATCGACGGCAGCGGTTTCTCAGGGCTCACGTGAACCAACGGTACCTAGAAAGAGCAGCCAACCAGAATCGGCTCGGGTGTGAGTTCGATCCCGAAAGCCGTCTTGACGCCGTCTCGCACCGTCCTGGCCAGCGCAATCACGTCGCGTGAGGTCGCCGCGCCGCGATTGGTCAGCGCCAGCGCATGTTTGGTCGACAAGCGCGCAGGCGCGTCGTCGTCCGGATAACCCTTCCGGAATCCGGCGCGCTCGACCAGCCAGCCCGCAGCAAGTTTGACGCCCTCGGCGGCCGGATAATTCGGTACGGGCCCGTCGACGGCCGCGTCGAGACGCTCGAAGTCGGCCCGGGTGACGACGGGGTTGGTGAAAAAGGACCCGACGCTCCAGGTGTCGTGGTCTGCCTCGTCGAGCACCATGCCTTTGCGGGCGCGCAACGCCAGTACCGTCGCGCGAACTGTCGCCGGGTCTGCACGCTCCCCCACCTGCGTGTCGAGTGCGGCGGCGAGCTCGGCGTAGCGCAATGGCGCGCTACGTCCCGTGGCGTCGAGTTCGAACTCCACCTCCAGCACCACCCACGCCCTCGAGTGCTTCAAAATGCTTGTGCGGTAGCCGAATCGGAGGACGTCAGGGGTGACCCAGCGGTCCTGGCCGGTGGCGCGGTCGAGCAGCCGGACCCGCCGGATGGTGTCGGCGACTTCTGCGCCGTAGGCGCCGACGTTCTGCACCGGTGTCGCCCCGGCCGACCCGGGGATGCCCGACAGGCATTCCAGCCCGCCGAGCCCCTGCTCCAGGGACACGGCGACGACGTCGTCCCAGACTGCTCCCGCCTCGGCGCGCAGTACGGCACCGTCGACGGTGATCCCGGTGTTGGCGATGCGGACGACGGTGAGACCCGTCAGCTCGTCGGAGAGCACCACGTTGGAGCCGCCCGCCAGAACGAACGCATCGGGGCCGGCGGCGTTCACCGCCTCGATCACCTGCCCGGTGGTGACGCAGCTGGCCAGGCGCGCGGCGACCGGTCCGACGCGCAACGTCGTCAGCGGCGCCAGCGGCACGTTCTCGGTGAACGGCACGCCCCCCAGCAACGAAGTGCCCACGGCCGGTAACGGTAGCGTGGCCAGCTATGCCGCGTTCATTCGACATGGCCGCCGAGTACGAGGGCACGGTCGAGCAGGTGCACAAGGCGTTCAGCGACGAGGAGTACTGGCTGGTCCGGCTCGGCGACTCCGGCGCCGACCACGCCACCCTCGACGAGATGGTCGTCGACGAGGCCGGCGGTATCCGCGTCAAGACCACGCAGACCCTGCGCGCCGACCGGCTGCCCGCGGTGGTGACGCAATTCCACCGCGGAGACCTGAGTTTCGTGCGCGAGGAGGTGTGGACACCGGTCACCGACCGACGGGCGACGGCGGTGGTGCGCGGATCGATCCCCGGAGCTCCCGCCGCGCTGACCGGTGACGCGGTGCTGTCGTCGGTGGTCGACGCGAAGGGCGGGATCGCGTCGAAAATGACGTTCAGGGCCACCGTCGAGGTACGGGTGCCGCTGGTCGGCGGCAAGATCGAGACCTTCATCGGCAGCCAACTGCTTTACCTGCTCACCGCCGAACAACGCTTCACCACGGTGTGGATCACCGAAAACAGCTGAATCGGTCTCTACCATCGGAGTCATGGGTGCGCCCATCGGACAGGTGACGCGGGGCACCACGGGCCACAACCGTCTGCGCCGCAGCGATCGCTGGCTGGTGCACTCCTCGCGCGTACGCACCGCGCTGCAGGCCTCCCCCGACCCTCTCGTCGTGGATCTCGGGTATGGCGCCAAGCCCGTCACAACTCTGGAGTTGGCGGTGCGGCTGCGGGAGGTCCGTCGCGACGTGCGGGTGATCGGGCTGGAAATCGAACCCGAGCGGGTGCGGGCCGGCCAGGCCGCTGCGCGAGACGGGGCGGCACCCGGTGTCGAATTCGCGCTCGGTGGCTTCGAATTGGCAGGCCACCGGCCAGTTCTGGTGCGCGCCTTCAACGTTCTGCGCCAGTACCCGGTCGAGGCGGTGCACGATGCGTGGGCCGCGATGCGAGAGGGGCTGTCCGCAGGCGGTTTGATCATCGACGGTACCTGCGACGAATTGGGACGGCTGTGCTGCTGGGTGCTGCTCGACGCAGCGTCAGCGGTGAGCCTGACACTGGCGTGCGACCCGTTCGCGATCGAGAAGCCGTCCGATCTCGCAGAACGCCTGCCCAAGGTGTTGATCCATCACAACGTCGAGGGCCAACCCATTCACACTCTGCTGCGTGCCGCCGACCGGGCATGGGCCAGTGTGGCCGGCCACGGCGTGTTCGGACCGCGGATCCGATGGCGGGCGATGATGGATTTGCTTGTCGCCGAGGGATTTCCTGTCTCGATGCCACGCAAGAGCCTGCGCGACGGCGTACTCACCGTGCCGTGGGATGCCGTCGCCCCCGTCGGATGAGCACAATCGTCAACACGCCGGCCGCCACCGGGATCATCACCACGCCGGCCAGGATCATCAGCGTCATGTTGACGTACTCGTAGCGGTACACGACGCGCTGGAACGGTTCGTCGGTCGGCGCGGGCGCGAACAGGAAGTCCGACGTGATCGCCTCCGGTTCGACGATCGAGCTCGTCATCTTCGTCAAATACGCCCCATTCGAGGCCAATTCGGTCAGCATCGGCTCATCGGTACGACCATCAACCGAACCGGCGTAGTCGATATCGACATACTGCGACAACGCATCCGGGTCGGTGCGCTGCATCCGGTGCTCCCCGAGCGTGTAGATCACCACCGTCTGAGGGGATGTCGCCTGCGCCGACATCCGCATCGGGTAGATCAGTTCGCGGGATTCGAAGGTCAGCTTCACGGGCGCAAGCGGGCCGGTGAGCGAGGAATCCTGGGTGGTCAACCGCATCGCGACAATCGACCACCCCTCCCGCAAATACGGATCCAGACCCGCCGAGATCTCCGATCTAAGCTCATAGCCGTTGTCCGCCAACCACTTCTGCACACCCGCCAGATCGCCACCGGACAGCGTGGTGGCTTCCAACGGGCCGAGCTGCACCTGGTCGAGAACAGTCGGCGCCCCCGACCCGGCTCCGGGCAGCGCTCCCGCCGTCATTCCCTCGGGTGAGGCAGCACCCCCCCAACCGATCACCCACTTGCGCACCGTCTCGACCCGCGGCGCCGACAGGTCGGCCAGCACGTCGAACAGCTCGGGCGGGGCGTCCGTGACCGCCGCGGGCGTCGGAGTGGGCATCACCAGCGCCGCGTTGTCGGCCGAGGTGCTCAGATTCAGTCGCATCACCACGGTTTCGAGTGCGCCGTCACCGGTCACCAGGGCGAGTTCGTCGGCTACCCGCAATGACGGATCCGAGCTGAGCAGCCCGCCGCAGGCGCAGGCGGTTGCCGCACCCGGCGCCACCTGGGGCGCGGCGAACAGCGCACCCGCGGCGATCAGCGACCACCACCGCACCATGGCGCCAGACTACGTCGCCTCGGCAGGCACCTTCGCCGGAACCAGCGGCTCTTCTTCGAAACGATCCGGGTCGTCGAGCACATCGTCGAGGTCGTCGGCGACCTTGATGTCGAGTCCACGGAGGTGAGCGGCCGGCGTGGCCAGCGACACCGCGACATAGGTGAGCAGGCCTGCGGCGAACGCGATGAACGTCGGCCAACCGTCGAACGACGCGCCGATGAGGTCGTTGGGGATGTAGAGGATGGTGTTCTCGACACCGAACATCGTCGGCGTCAACACGAACAACCCGATCCGGACCACCAATCCGACGGCGATGGCGGCCATGGCTGCCGTCGTAGTACCCCGTCGCCACACCAGCCCCAGGATGAACGGCACCGCCAGGCAGGCCAGCATCAGATCGAAGGCCAGCGTCAACAGGATGCCCGTCTGCTGGACGTAAATCGCGAACAGAATCGAGAACAGGGTCATCGGCACCATTGCGATGCGGGTGGCTTTCAGCAACGGGTCCTTCTGGCCGGCCACATGGACGCGCCGCACGCCGCCGAGGTTGCGCACGCACACATTGGAGATGGCCAGGATCGCACCGTTGGCAGTGGACATCGACGCGCCCACCAAACCGCACAGCACCAGGACCGTCAGCCCGATAGGGGCGTACTGATCCAGGAGCACGAACAGCACAGGGCCGTCGAGCTCCTCCGGCATGAACGAATGTGCGGCCAGCACAACGAGTCCGAACGGCACGCAGATCGCGACGACGCCTGCGGAAGCGGTGAAGCAGGCCCTGCGCGCCGCCTCGGGCGACTTCGCCGAGAACACACGCGCCATGAAGTCGATCGCGACGATGTCACCGATACCGAGTGCGATCAGCGTCGCCCAGTTGATGACGGCGCCCTGCGCCGGATCCGACAACTGCCCCAACGCGAAAGGCCCGGTGCCTTCGGCAATGTTGATGCCGTGGGTGCTCGACATCCAGATGAACAGACCGATCGCGCCGACCAGGATCAGCGTCATCTGGATGATCGCGGTGTATGCGTCGGCGATCAGGCCGCCGGTTCCGGTGTACGCCACCGCGATTGCCGCGATCAACACGACACCGAGCCAGTACGGCATGCCGAGGAAGTAGTTGAACAGTAGCCCGCCGGCCACGAGATTGCCGGCCACCAGCATGCAGAATGCGATGGCGAGCAGGATCGAGGAGCTGACCTCCACCGAACGGCCGAACCGCAGCCGGTAGTAGTCCGGGAACGACGTCAGCCCCATGCGGTTCATCGGCTTGGCGAAGAAGATGCCGGTGATGAGCAGGCACAGCGCCAATCCCAGCGGAAGACATGCACCGGCCCAGAAGCCGAACTCGAACGCGAGATCAGTGTTCCCGAGGGTGGCGTTGGTGTCGACCGCAGCACCCATCAGTGCGCCGCCGACGAGCCAGAACGGCAACATCCGTCCGCCGACAAGGAAATTGGAGCTGTCGCCTTCGACTCTCTTCGACACATAGAAGCCGACGGCCACGACGACGGCGATGCTTATCGCAACCCCGAGAAGAATCATGCGCAGGAGCCTCCCGATAGTGATTGGAGTCTCCCGGGCTTTTGTCCCGCCGTGGAACGACCGGGCTCCGATGCCGGCCGCCTGCGCCTCTTGGACCAGACCCGGCCCGATTCGCTCGGCCCGGCGGAACCCTAGGCGCGCCCCACACTTTTTCTGCGGGTCCCAGTCAGGAAAGACCTGGTGTGTTTCATGAGGTCGCGTGGCACGTTAACGATGCGTTTCGGGTAGGGCGGCACGAGCGCAGCGACCGGGGAATCCGCGCAGCGCTGGACAGAGATTCGGGAGCGTGCCAACAATGGCGCCAGGCGCGGTGAGATCACCGCGCCCCGGACGAGGTGCGTCGTACCCGGTCAGCGACAAGACGACGCGTTCAGGAGAACTCATGTCCGATCGACCAGATCCGTCGCTCCCCAATGCCGAAGGCGCCTGGGCTCAACAGGTGGAAGCCGATCTCGGCGACCGCCGGCTGCGCGAGGAGATCGAACGCGGCCTCAGCTACGGCCTGGAGGCTGCTCCGACGATCAACGACAGGACCATCTCGACGTTCGTCCGCGGCGAGAAGCCTCATTTCGCCGGAGAGCGCGGAACGTTCTTGAAGTGCCCGTTCATCGAGGATGTCAACGAAGTCGACGACGCCGAGGTCGCGATCTTCGGCGTCCCGCTCGACGCCGGCGCGACGTACCGGCCCGGCACACGGTTCGGCCCGCAGGGCATCCGCCGCTCCACCAACCTGTTCGGCACCTACAACTACGAGTCGGGGGTCGACCTGCGTGAGCAGCTCAACATGGTCGACATCGGCGACGTCTTCACCATCCCCGGCAATCTGGAGAAATCGTTCGACCAGATCAGCACTGCGATGGCTCACGTCGCCCAGAAGGGCGTCATGCCCATAGTTCTCGGCGGCGACCACTCGATCGGCTTCCCCACCATCCGCGGGCTGGCGCCCTACATGGACGGCAACATCGGCATCATCCATTTCGACCGACACGTCGACACCCAGGAAACCGACCTGGACGAGCGGATGCACACCACCCCGTGGTTCCACGCCACCAACATCAAGAACGCGCCGGCGACGAATCTGGTGCAGATCGGTATCGGCGGTTGGCAGAGCCCCCGCGAAGGCGTGAAAGTGGGGCGCGAACGCAAGTCGACGGTGATCACGGTCGGCGACGTGGAGAGGGTCGGTATCGAGAAGATCGCGGAAACGGCACTCGAGATCGCCTGGAAGGGCGCCAAAGCCGTCTACTTGTCGTTCGACATCGACGTGATCGACGCCGGTTTCGTGCCGGGCACCGGTTGGCCGGAGCCCGGAGGTCTGCTGCCGCGCGAGGCGCTGAACCTGGTCAAGATGATCTCCGAGCCCGGCCTGGCCGGCATCGAGGTGGTGGAATGCTCGCCGCCCTACGACTGGGCCGAGCAGACGGCCCTGATGAGTTCGCGGGTGATCCTCGACAGCCTCGCCGCGCAAGTGCGTTCGGGCAAGCTCGGCAAGAAGGCCGCCAAGGCCAACCGGCCCGCCTGGGGTCCGTAACTAGTCTGGCAGCCATGCGCATCGCCCTCGCCCAGATCCGCAGTAGTGCCGACCCGGCGGTGAACCTCGGCCTCGTGGAGGACTACACGGGGCGGGCCGCCGAAGCCGGGGCGTCGCTCGTCCTGTTTCCCGAGGCGACGATGGTCCGTTTCGGCGTCCCCCTCGGCGGGATTGCGGAGCCGTTCGACGGGCCGTGGGCCACCGGAGTCCGGCAGATCGCGGCCAGCGCGGGCGTTGTCGTCGTCGCCGGCATGTTCGTCCCGTCTGACGACGGTAGAGCTTTCAACACGTTGATCGCGACCGGGCCCGGGGTGGACGCGCGCTACGACAAGATCCACCTCTACGACGCCTTCGGATTCTCGGAGTCCAAGACCGTCGCCGCGGGGCGGGAACCGGTGGTCATCACGGTCGACGGTGTGAAGGTCGGCCTGACGCTGTGCTACGACATCCGCTTTCCGGAGCTGTACGTCGAGCTGGCCGGACGGGGCGCCGAGCTGATCACAGCGCACGCCTCATGGGGAACGGGCCCCGGCAAGCTCGATCAGTGGACGCTGCTGGCCAGAGCGCGCGCGATCGACACCAGCAGTGTGGTCGCCGCCGTCGGCCAGGCCTATCCCGGCGACGAGGTCGCGGCCCTCGGCCCCACCGGCGTCGGCGGCAGCCTCGTGGCGTCGGCTCTGGGCGAAGTGCTGGTCTCGGCGGGCCACGAACCGGAACTTCTGGTGTGCGATGTCGACCTGGACGCAGCACGAAAGGCCCGCGAGACCGTGGCGGTGATGCACAACCGCTCAGGTGCAGCTCAACACCGTAAGGCACAATCGCTGAGGTGAGTAATCCCTGGGCACCTCCGCCGCAACCGCACGGCCCGCCGCCGGGGCAGTTCCCGCAGGACCCCGGCTATCCGCCGGCCGCCCCCACCGAGGAAGACGCTTCGGCCGGCGCGAAGCTGAAGCGGATCTTCAGCGACCCGATCTCGATCGTCCTGGTCGTGGTCATCGTCCTGGCTCTGGTGTTCGCCGGCCTGCTCGGCGGTGAGCTCTACGCCCGCAGCCGCGCCGACACCATCGTCGCAGGCACCGTCGAATGCGTCGTCCAGGACGATGCGACCGCCTCCTTCGGGGTGATGCCGCCGTTCCTGCTGCAGCACATGTCCGGCCATTACACGAACATCCGGATCGAGACGGCGGGCAATCAAATCCGCGATGCCAAGGGCATGAAGGTCAACCTCGAGATCAACGACGTCCGCATCGAGGACACCGCGACGTCCAGTGGTTCCATCGGCTCGCTGGTCGCCAACATCAGTTGGAGCGCCGAGGGCATCAAGGAGACCATCCAAGGTGCCATTCCGCTGGTGGGCAGCTTCGTCAACGGCGTGACCACCAATGCGAACGACGGCACCATCGAGCTCGAAGGTGCGCTCGGCAGCATCACCGCCAAACCGGAGGTCGTCAACGGCGGACTCTCGCTACAGGTCCAGCAGGTCACCGGGCTCGGATTCACGCTGCCCCGCGAAGCGGTGCAGCCTGCGCTCGATGCTTTCACCGCGGAACTGACGCAGAACTATCCGATGGACATCAAAGCCGATTCGGTCGAGGTCACCGATTCCGGTGTGGTGAGCCAGTTCTCGACGCAGAACGCGTCGATCCCGAAGGGCGAGCAGGACCCCTGCTTCGCGTCTCTCTAGACGCCGAAACCGTCGAGCACCGCGCGGGTACCCGACAGCCCGAGCCGGGTGGCTCCGGCGTCGAGCATCGCCGTTGCGTCTGCGGCCGAACGGATTCCGCCGCTCGCCTTCACGCCGAGGCGGCCGCCCACGGCGCCTGCCATCAACTCGACGGCGCGCGGTGACGCGCCGCCGCTGGGGTGAAAACCCGTGGAGGTCTTGACGAAATCTGCGCCCGCATCCTCGGCGACCCGGCACACGTCGACCAGAATCGGCTCGCCGCTGAGCCCGAGCAGCGCGGCCGATTCGACGATCACCTTGAGCACCGCCTGGGGGGCCGCCTGCCGAACGGTGGCAACGTCGGCGCGCACCGCGTCGAGTTCACCGGCGAGCGCGGCTCCGACGTCGATGACCATGTCGATCTCGGCGGCACCCGACTGCGCGGCAAGCCGGGCTTCTTCGGCCTTCAAGGCGGAAAAGTGCTTACCCGAAGGGAAACCGACGACCGAAGCGATCACCAGCCCGCTCCCGTCGAGGGCGGCGGCCGCCGCGACCAGAGTCGGCGACACACAGACCGCGAACACGTCGAGGTCGACGGCATCCTTGAGCAGCACGGCGACATCGGCTTCGGTCGCCTCGGGTTTGAGCAGGGTGTGATCGACGAGCGCAGCCACCTGGGCGCGGGTGTAGGAGCCCATCAGAAGGGCTCTTCGGTGCCGCCCGGATTGCAGCGGCTCGCCACCATCTCCTCGTAGCCGACCTCGGGACGCCACGGTTCGAGGTTCCAGCTAGCCTTGCCGGGCTCGACGAACTCCGCGAAGTTCCAATGGCACATGAACTGTTCCTGCATGCCGGGGATCGCGGCGTCCGGTGACAGTGCGAGCACCTCTGACCACGCCAGCGCCGCCATCGGTTCCGTGCCCGCGTGCCCCGAGGACGCGCGGGCGGACGGCGTCGGGTAGACGCGCAAGCTGGAAAGATCGCCCCATTTCGCCCATTCGACGTGATCGACGTACGGCGGACCCGTCGGGCTCGCGGACGCCGTGGGGGCCAGGGCCAGGGCGCCGGCGATGGCGAGGCCGGCGACGAGGATGCGCACTAGCGCGACTTTCCCTGGATTTCCAGGATCTTGGGACGGACATCGACCAGGTAGACCCCCGACGCGACGGCGGCGATCGCGACGCCGGTGATGCCGAGGACGAGGGCGAGCAGCGTGCCGACGCCGAGGATCACGAGCCAGACCGGCTTGGTGAGCTTCTCGGCCGCGGTGTAGGCGTCAGGCCGCTGCATCGCGGCGTGCACGAACGCGTAGACCGACGCGACCAGCACCGCCACCTGCAACGCGAAAAGGACGTAACCCACAAGGCCTTGGAGCTCCACGCTCACAGCCTAGGCGGGTTACGTCCCTCGGTCTAACTTCTCCGCGCGCGGCGGTATTACTTCTGGGTGACCTTCTTGGCCGGCGCCTTCTTGGCGGGGGCCTTCTTGGCCGGTGTGCTGGCCGAAGCCTTGGCGGGGGCCTTCTTGGCCGGAGCCTTCTTGGCGGCCTTCTTCACCGGAGCGGCGGCCGACTCGGCCTTCTTCGGCAGCTCGACGCCAACCAGCTTGGCGGCGCGCTCGCCGACGGCGCGGGTCTGCGACGCGACGTTGCCCAGCGCTTCCTGGGTCAGTTCGACGGCCTGGTCGGTGTACTCCTCGACGCGGCTGGCGGCCTCTTCGAGGGCCGGCTGGCTGCGCAGGCGCTCCAGTGCGGCCTCACCGCGCTCGATCAGCTTGGTGTAGGTGGTCTGTGCGGCCTCGGCGTAGCCCTCGGCGAACCTGCGCAGCTCGTCGGAGGTCAGCTTGTCGCGCAGATCGCCGAACTGGGCGGGCAGGTCTTCCTGCAGCTTGGCGACACGGGCACGGCTCTCCTCGACGCGGCTCTCGGCGTCGGTGCGGGCCTCGCCGGCACGCTCACGCAGGGTGGCCACGATCTCGTTGACGCGCTCCAGCGCCAGGTCGGCAGCACCCACAGCAGCGAGAAGCGGGGCCTTCAAATCGTCGATGTCGAGCTGGTTCTTGGCCTCAGCCATGGTTGTTTCCTTCCTTCTCAGGATTGAGTTCTGTGATTGATTGCGGGGTCTGGGGGATCTCTACAGGGATCTTGTGTTCTTCAGGTGTGGGCTCCTCATCTGCAGCTTCGGCGAGGGCGGCCTCGTTCTGCTGACAGAACGATGTGTAGATGTCGAGCAGCACCTGCTTCTGCCGCTCGTTGATCGCCGTGTCGGTGACGATGGCGTCGCGGACCTCGTTGGTCTCGCTCGGCTCAAGGATTCCCGCTCTGATGTAGAGCACCTCGGCGGATACCCGGAGCGCCTTGGCGATCTGGTTGAGCACGTCCGCGGATGGCTTCCGCAGACCCCGTTCGATCTGGCTGAGGTACGGGTTGGAAACGCCCGCTTTCTCGGCCAACTGCCGTACCGATACCTGCGCGGCTTCACGCTGGGACCGGATGAACGAGCCGATGTCCTGTGCAGCACTGGACACGACTGCGGCAAGATTTTCATCCTGCGGCATGGGTTGCCCCTTCGTTCGGTGGTTATCCGTGATAGTGGGTACCGACAACCCAACGGTACGACGGGGTGCTAACTTTTGCAAGCACTAGTTAGCGCAGGTCAGAACAGTAGCTGAGCTATCGAATAGATGACGAGGCCGGCAAGCGAACCGACGACGGTGCCGTTGATCCGGATGAACTGCAGGTCACGACCCACATGAAGCTCGATGCGGCGGCTGGCCTCATCGACGTCCCAGCGTTCGATCGTGTCGGTGATGATCGTTGTGATCTCCGCCCCATATTCACCGACGAGGTGGTTGGCACCGCGGATGATCCAGTTGTCGACCTTGTCCCGCATCTCCGCGTCATCACGCAGCGATTCGCCGATCCGCACCACCGAGTCCGCGATACGCGCGCGCAAGGTCGATGACGGGTCGTCGACCGACTCCAGGATGAGGCGCTTGACGGTTCCCCACGCCGTCTCGGCCGCCCTGGCGACCTCGTCCCGCGACATGATCTGCTCTTTGATGTTCTCGGCCTTCTGGATGGTGGCCTCATCGTTCTGCAGGTCACCGGCGAACTCGAACAGGAAGCGGGTCGCCGAACGTCGCAGTTCATGGTCTGGGTTGCGGCGCACCTTGTCGGTGAAGTCCATCAGCTCGCGGTGAATGCGGTCACCGACCAGGTGATCGACCCAGCGCGGCGACCATGTCGGCGAATCGCGTTCGATGACCCGCTCGATGATCTCGTCGGCTTCAAGGGACCACTGGAAGGCCCTGTCGGCGAGTAACTGCAGGAGCGCTTCCTGGCGACCCTCTGCCAGCAGTGAGGTCAGCACCCGACCAACCGGCGGTCCCCACTGCGGCTCGGCGATCCGCTTCACGATCATCCGGTCCAGCACCTGCTGCACGTCCTCGTCGCGCAGCATTTCGACCAGCACGCGCAACACCGTCGACACCTCGGCGGCCACCCGTTCGGCGTTGACCGGCTCGGCGAGCCACTTCCCGGTCCGGCTCGCGACGTCCGCGTCGCGCAGCTTCGTCTCGACGTTCTCCGCGGACAGGAAATTCTCCCGGACGAACGACCCCAGACCCTCGCCGAGCTGGTCCTTCTTTCGCTTGATGATCGCGGTGTGCGGGATCGGGATGCCGAGCGGATGCTTGAACAGCGCGGTGACGGCGAACCAGTCGGCCAGCGCGCCGATCATGCCGGCTTCGGCGGCGGCGCGCAAGTAACCCACCCAGGGCGGGGCGCCCGTCGACTGCCACCACGTACAGAAAAGGAAGATGACGGTGGCGCCGAGCAGAAAGCTCAACGCCACGGCCTTCATCCGCCGCAGTCCCCGCCGCCGCTCGGCGTCCGCGGCGGAGTCGGCACCGGCGAGCGCCTCGGCGAAGCTCCGGCGTTCGCGGGTCTCTCGCACCGCTGGCGGGGAGCCGGCGACCTCGGATCGGTGTGCCACGTGTCCATCATCCATGTGCACGCCCGTGCGCCCCACATGGCGCCGTCCGAACCGCCCGCCGGCGCTGGCCACCGTAGTATCGAGACGGACTTAGGGAACGGATCTGCGAGATAGTGGCACAACAATCCCCGCCCGTGGCGGTCAAGACCGATGGTCGCAAACGGCGCTGGCACCAGCACAAGGTCGAGCGCCGCAATGAGCTGGTGGACGGCACGCTGGACGCGATACGCCGGCTCGGCAGCAACGTCAGCATGGACGAGATCGCTGCCGAGATCGGTGTCTCCAAGACAGTTCTGTACCGCTACTTCGTTGACAAGAACGACCTCACGACTGCGGTGATGATGCGCTTTGCGCAGACGACGCTGATCCCGAACATGGCGGCCGCGCTGTCGTCCAACCTCGACGGGTACGACCTGACGCGGGAAGTTATCCGCGTCTACGTCGAGACCGTCGCCGCCGAACCCGAGCCGTACCGGTTCGTGATGGCCAACAACTCGGCCAGCAAGAGCAAGGCCGTCGCCGATTCCGAGGCGATCATTGCGCGCATGCTCGCGGTGATGCTGCGCAGGCGAATGCTCTCGGTCGGCATGGACGCAGCCGGGGCGGAGCCGTGGGCGTTCCACACCGTCGGCGGGGTGCAGCTGGCCACGCACTCCTGGATGTCGAACCCGCGCATGACCGCCGACGAACTCATCGACTATCTGACGATGCTGTCGTGGAGCGCGCTGTGCGGCATCGTCGAGGTGAACGGATCGCTGGAGACATTCCGGGAAAGCCCCCATCCTTCCCCGGTGCTGCCCTCCGCACTGCTTGAGTGAACGCATGAGTGACACCAAACCCACCAAAGAGCCCGACGATCTCCCGTCGCTGTGGACACACCAGCCGCACGTCGAGCTGATGTTTCGGCCCGGCGACAAGGTCGCCGACATCGATGCCGCAGCTACTCCGGGTTTTCGCGGCAGCAAGTCCGACGCGCCGACCTTGCAGGAAGAACGCAACGTGCGCTTCGCCGAACTCCAGGAGATGCTCTACGCCAACAGCCGAGCCGGCGATACCCGCTCAGTGCTGCTGGTGTTGCAGGGCATGGACACCGCGGGCAAGGGCGGCATCGTCAAACACGTTGTGGGAGCAGCCAACCCGCAGGGTATCGAATACCGGAGTTTCGGCAAGCCGACGCCCGAGGAACTGTCACACCACTACCTGTGGCGGATCCGCAAGGCACTGCCGCGGGCCGGTCACATCGGGGTGTTCGACCGGTCCCACTACGAGGACGTCCTGATCGTGCGGGTGCACGACCTGGTCCCGCCCGACGTGTGGGAACCGCGCTACGACGAGATCAACGCCTTCGAGCGTGAACTCGTCGACAGCGGAACGACGTTGGTGAAGGCAGCGATGTTCGTCTCCCTCGATGAGCAGAAGAAGCGGCTCGCCGAGCGGCTTGAGCGGCCGGACAAGTACTGGAAGTACAACCCCGGCGACATCGACGAGCGCATGAAGTGGCCGCTGTACCAGGAGGCGTATCAGGCCATGCTGGACCGGACGTCGACGGACTACGCGCCGTGGCACATCGTGCCGTGCAACCGGAAGTGGTACAGCCGCCTGGCGATTCTCGAGCTGCTGATCGAGGCGCTGAAGGGTCTCAACATGTCCTGGCCGCCACCGGATTTCGACGTCGCTACGGAGAAGAAGCGGCTGGCCACGGTCTAGCACGAGCTTCGGCGCCGAGCGCACACTTGGTGACTGATTTCGGCGGTAATCCGTCAACAAGCGTGCATTCGCGAGCGCAGCGCGTCCCTCACCCGACGTAGAACGCTCTCCGGGTCGCGTAGATGGCGGGCGCTGACCCGCACGATGAGCCAACCGCGGGCTGCCAGGAATTCCAGCCGCGCGATGTCCTCGGCGTGTGCTGTTGGATCGGTCCAGTGATGTTGCCCGTCGTACTCGACGCCGACGCGACAGACCGGCCAACCCATGTCGATGCGGCGTACGACCCTGCCCCGGGCATCGCTGATCGGCACCTGCGTCTCGGGCCGCGGCATTCCACCGCGGACCAGCAGCAGACGGACCCGGGTCTCCTGAGGCGACTCCGCGCCGCCGTCCACGAGATCGAGCACCTGGCGTAGGCGCCGGATTCCTCGTGCGCCGGGACGCCGCGATGCCACCCGGTGCACCTCTGCGAGCGGACAGCGTGTCGCATTCAGGAGTGCGTCGATGCGAATGACGGCGTCATCGCCGGGGATTCGGCGACCCATATCGAAGACGGTCCGGGCTACCGTCGTGCAGTCGAGGCTCTGGACAAGGCACACCTCGTCGTCGAACAAGGCCTCGCGGTGGATGACAATGCCCGAAGCAGCACTGCAGCGGGTGCGGGTCAGCTCGGCAGGTGGGGCGCTCGGCAACCACCGAGCGCCGTGCATCGCTGCTGCCGACGTTCCGGCCACGACAGCGTTTCGGCCCGACCAGAGCCATGCCGCGTAGGCGCGGTCGCGGGCCGTCAGCGAGACACCGTTGAGCACATAAACGTTGCGATGGAGTTTGACGTAACGTCGACGTAGGTCGTTGCGCGTCAACTCTTGCGCGGCGAGCGCCTCTGACGCCACGACGATGTCCTGCACATGGTGTTAGGCGCGCCGCGCCACCGATCGGTTCCCGAGTGCACGCTTTGTGATGGATATCGGGCGTTTTCCGTCAGAAAGTGTGCACTCGCTGCAGTGGTCAGTAGGTGTAGAAGCCCCTGCCCGACTTCTTACCGAGCTGACCTGCTTCCACCATCCGCTGCAGCAGCGGGGGCGGCGCGAAGTTCGGGTCCTTGTATTCGTCGTACATCGAGTCCGCGATCAGCTTCATCGTGTCCAATCCGATGAGGTCGGACAGCCGCAGCGGCCCCATCGGGTGCGAGAGCCCGGCGACGACGGCGGTGTCGATGTCCTCGACCGTGGCCACCCCGGCTTCGGCCATCCGGATCGCCGACAGCAGGTAGGGCACGAGCAAGGCGTTGACGATGAAGCCGGACCGGTCGTCACAGCGCACGACCTTCTTGCCGAGCACCTCGCCGGCGAACTGCTCCACCTTGGCGACCGCTTCGGGTGAGGTGACGAGCGTGTTGATCAACTCCACCAGCGGCAGCACCGGTACCGGGTTGAAGAAGTGCAGACCGAGCACCCGGCTTGGATTGTTCGTCGCCGCAGCGATTTTCATGATCGGGATGCTCGACGTGTTGGACGCCAGCACGGCGTCGGGATCGGTGACGATCTCGTCGAGCTGAGCGAAGACCTTGGCCTTGACGGCCTCGTCCTCGACGATCGCCTCGATGACGAGCTGACGGTCGGCGAGGTCCGCGAGGTTCGTGGTGAACCTCAGGCGTGCGAGCGTCACCTCGAAGTCGTCGGCGGAAAGCTTGCCTTTCGACTTGGCCCGCTCCAGCGACGCGGTCACGCGCGCCTTACCGGCATCGGCCAGCTCCTGCGAAGGTTCGAAGGCGATGACGTCGGCACCCGCCTTCGCGCACACCTCGGCGATGCCGCCGCCCATCTGCCCGGCGCCCACGACGCCGACTCGTTCAATGCTCAAGTCATTTCTCCTCTTACACGCGTCAGACCCCGCCCAAGGTTTGTGGGCGGGGTCTGCGCTGTCAAGCCAGGCGAGCGCGCCCTGCGTGTACGGGTTTCACCGTGTGTTGCCGTATCGACACGCGCGCTCGCGGTGCAAGGCCGCTCCTAGTGGAACTGACCCTCTTCGGTCGAACCCGCGAGCGCGGTGGTCGACGAGGTGGGATCCACCGTGGTCGCGATCCGGTCGAAGTAACCGGCGCCGACCTCGCGCTGATGCTTGGTGGCGGTGTAGCCACGCTCCTCAGCGGCGAACTCGCGCTCCTGCAGCTCGACGTAGGCGGTCATCTGGTTGCGGGCGTAGCCGTGGGCCAGATCGAACATCGAGTAGTTCAGGGCGTGGAAGCCGGCGAGGGTGATGAACTGGAACTTGAAGCCCATCGCGCCCAGTTCCTTCTGGAACTTGGCGATCGTCGCGTCGTCGAGGTGCTTGCGCCAGTTGAACGACGGCGAGCAGTTGTAGGCCAGCATCTGGTCCGGGAACTCGCTCTTGACGCCCTCGGCGAACTTCTTGGCCAGCTCGAGATCCGGGGTACCGGTCTCCATCCAGATCAGGTCCGAGTACGGCGCGTAGGCCTTGGCGCGCGCGATGCACGGCTCGAGACCGTTCTTCACGCGGTAGAAACCCTCGGCAGTGCGATCACCGGTGATGAACGGCTGATCGCGCTCGTCCACGTCGGAAGTGATGAGCGTGGCGGCCTCGGCGTCGGTGCGGGCGATGACGACGGTGGGCACACCGGCGACGTCGGCCGCAAGACGGGCGGAGGTCAGGGTGCGGATGTGCTGCTGGGTCGGGATGAGCACCTTGCCACCGAGGTGGCCGCACTTCTTCTCCGACGCGAGCTGGTCTTCCCAGTGCGAGCCGGCGACACCGGCGGCGATCATGGCCTTCTGCAGTTCGTAGACGTTCAGCGCGCCACCGAAGCCCGCTTCGCCGTCGGCGACGATCGGGGCGAGCCAGTTCTCGACGGAGGTGTCGCCCTCGACCTTGGCGATCTCGTCGGCGCGCAGTAGCGCGTTGTTGATCCGTCGGATGACCTGGGGCACGGAGTTGGCCGGGTACAGGCTCTGGTCGGGGTAGGTGTGTCCGGAGAGGTTGGCGTCACCGGCGACCTGCCAACCCGACAGGTAGATGGCCTTCAGGCCTGCGCGCACCTGCTGGACCGCCATATTGCCTGTGAGGGCACCGAGCGAGTTCACGAAGTCCATCTCGTGCAGCTGCTCCCACAGCACCTCGGCTCCGCGACGGGCCAGTGTGTGCTCCTCGACGACATGGCCCTGCAGGGCGACGACGTCGGCGGGGGTGTAGGTGCGGGTGACGTCCTTCCAGCGGGGATTGTGGTCCCAGTCGTGCTGGATCTGCTCGGGGGACTTCGGCGTGCCCACGGTCGACTTCGTCATGACGGCCTGCTCCTTCATTCTGTGCAAAACGGTGGCGGCTCTGCTTCCAGCGGTGTCGCCAGCGTGTGTTGTTAACGCGCCGGCTGGTTCGCCGGCTTGCTAATCCGAGGATGCACCACGCTATAACCGCAGGTCCACCAGTTTTGCATGCCAATTTTCGCCAATGACGTCCACCAATTTGCGAATCTTGCGAAGAGCTGGCCTGACTGAAACGGTTCAGAATCTACTCGCGAGTAGCGAATATCCGCAGGTCAGTACGCCCGTACTGTTTAGGTGGAGCGATTCAGAGCGCGAAGATGGATGCGACCGCTTTGACGTCCTCGCCGACCACATATGTGAGCGTTGTAACAGCGCGGTTGCTGAGCTCCTCGCCGAATTTGTCGGTGGAGCCGGCCGGATAGACGTGACGGATGATCTCCAGTTTGTCCCCGAGCGCCACCGGCAGGTCGTGCTCGATGGTCACGCGCAGCGGGGCTCGCATCAGTTCGGGTTGCGACCCGAGATAATCCTCGACCACGCTCCAGTACACGGAGTTGTTCATGTGGTCGAAGATGTCGATATCGCTGACGCGGACCGGGAACTGACGGACATCTTCGGCATCTGCGCGGCCGCCCGGCTTCAGATAGGCCTTCCATCGCAAGCGGCTCTCGCTGGTCGTTCGTCGCAGGCCCTCGATGAAATCGTCGGAGATGCGCGCGGGCCCCTGAGTTTCCCTGTTGATGTTGATCCAGAAGGCCTCGGATTCGACGAGGCCACCCTTGCGCCCCTCTATCCGCACCCGCATCTCGCACCACCGGTTCGAGGTACCCGAGCACCAGCGCCGCAGCCGCAGGATGTCCTTGAAGACGATGGGCTCGATCATGTCGATCATGGTCCGGCGCACGATCCACAGCGGATGGGTCTCCTCGTAGCCCATCTCACGCAACTGATCGGTGCCGATGTCCTGGATGTGCCGGGTGGCCGCGTCGAACTTGAGCCTGCCTTCGCGGTCGACGTCGGCGACCCGCAGCGGCCACTGGATGTCGAAGACGTCCGGGTGTCCTTCGGGGACGGGCATCAACGTCTTCGACAGCCCGGTGCCAGACCTGTTACCGGACACGTCCTTGGTGCTCACGGACTCTGATCCTGCCACAGCACCGATGCTGCCAAGCCTGCGAAGTGCGTGCTTCGCAACCCTTCACAACACTGTCTAGGCTGATGTCCGTGGCCAAAACCTTCGTCGGAGCACGCGTGCGGCAGCTTCGCAACGAGCGCGGGTTCAGTCAGGCCGCACTCGCCCAGATGCTGGAGATCTCCCCCAGTTACCTCAACCAGATCGAGCACGACGTTCGTCCGCTGACGGTGGCGGTGCTGCTCCGCATCACCGAGGTGTTCGGCGTGGACGCGACGTTCTTCGCCTCACAGGACGACACCCGCCTGATCGCCGAGCTGCGCGAGGTCATCATGGACCGCGACCTCGACGTCGACATCGATCCCGCCGAAGTCGCCGACATGGTCGGCGCACATCCCGCGCTGGCACGCGCCATGGTCAACCTGCACCGTCGATATCAGCTCACCACCACACAGCTGGCCGCCGCCACCGAAGACCGGTTCAACGTCGGGAGCGGCACCGGAACGGGCTCGATCTCGATGCCGCACGAGGAAGTTCGCGACTACTTCTATCAGCGCCAGAACTACCTGCACGATCTCGACACCGCGGCCGAGGAACTCACCGCCGACATGCGGGTCCACCGCGGCGAACTGGCGAGCGACCTGACCGACCGGTTGCGATTCGTCCACGGCGTCACCGTCATCCGCAGCGTCGATCTCGGCTCATCACATCCGCAAGGAGTACTGCACCGCTACGACCCCGCGACGAAACGCTTGGAGATCGGTGCACACATGTCCTCCGGCCAGCGGGTGTTCCGGATGGCGTCGGAACTGGCGTACCTCGAATGCGGGGACCTGATCGACCGACTCGTCGAAGAAGGGCATTTCACCAGTGAGGAGTCCAGGAAGCTGGCGCGGATGGGCCTGGCCAACTACTTCGCCGCCGCGACGGTGCTGCCCTACGGACAGTTCCACTCCGTGGCAGAGCAGTTCCGCTACGACATCGAGCGGCTGTCCGCCTACTACGCCGTGAGCTATGAGACCATCTGCCACCGGCTCTCAACGCTGCAGCGGCCCTCGATGCGAGGTGTCCCGTTCTCGTTCGTCCGGGTCGACAGGGCCGGGAACATGTCGAAACGCCAGTCCGCCACGGGTTTTCACTTCTCGTCCAGCGGCGGCACCTGTCCGCTGTGGAACGTCTACGAGACCTTCGCCAATCCCGGCAAGATCCTGGTGCAGATCGCGGAGATGCCGGACGGTCGCCATTACATGTGGGTGGCGCGGACAGTGGAGCGGCGTGCCGCGCGCTATGGTCAGCCGGGTAAGACGTTCGCGATCGGCCTCGGCTGCGAATTGCGTCACGCGCAGCGGCTGGTCTATTCGGAAGGCCTGGTGACCGGTGATCCCAACGTGCCAGCGACGCCGATCGGCGCCGGCTGCCGGGTGTGCGAGCGTGACAACTGTCCGCAGCGGGCGTTCCCCGCGCTGGGGCGCGCACTCGACGTCGACGAGCACCGCTCGACGGTGTCGCCCTACCTGGTGAGGCAGTCATGACAAGCCCCGCACGCATACCGCCCGGCGGTTTCAAGGACCTCGGACCCCTCAACTGGGCGATCGCGAAGATGGGCGCACGGGGCATCCGCCGGCCCCGCTTCAGCCTGATGAACGTGCTCGGCAGGCACAGAGGCCTGTTCCTGGTGTGGCTGCCACTGTCGGGCTATCTGCTGTATGCGGGCAAGCTGTCCCGCCGTGACGCCGAGGTGGTGATCCTGCGTGTCGGGCACTTGCGTGGTTGCGAGTACGAGCTTCAGCAGCACCGCAGGCTCGCGCGATCGCGCGGCCTGGACAAGCAGACCCAGGCCAGGATCTTCGCCGGACCCGACGCCGAAGGCCTGACCGACCGGGAGCAGATCCTGATCACCGCGACCGACGAGTTCGTCGTCACCCGCGGCGTCTCATCCGAGACGTGGCAGCAGCTGGCCGGGCATTTCACCAAGCCGCAGCTGATCGAATTCTGTTTGCTTGCATCGCAATACGATGGCCTGGCGGCGACGATATCGACGCTGCAGGTACCGCTGGATTTCCCGGACTGACAGCGGCGGCGGCACCGCCGTGACACAGCCGACCGCAGGTGTAAACCCTGCCGCTACCATTCGTTCATGCTTTCCAACCCGTGGCGCCATCCACCGGGCGTCCCCCGCTGCGAGCCGCCGCGCGCCGAGGGTACGTTCTTCCTCCCAGGCGGGCGACGCCTCGGCTACGCCGAGTTCGGCGATCCGACCGGTCCCGTCGTGCTCTGGTTCCACGGCACCCCGGGCGGTCGCAGGCAGCTCCCGATCGTCGGGCGGCGCGCCGCCGAGAAACTCGGGCTGCGGGTCGTTCTGGTCGAGCGTGCCGGGGCGGGGCTCAGCGATGCCCACCGCTACGAGCGGATCGGCGACTGGGCCACCGACATGGCCCATGTTGCCGACGTGCTCGGTGCCGACAAGCTCGGCGTCGTCGGGTTGTCCGGCGGCGGACCGTACGCGCTGTCGTGCGCCGGGATGCCCGCGCTCAAGGACCGCGTCGCCGCCGTCGCCGTGCTCGGCGGCGTCACACCATCGGTAGGACCCGATGCCACGTGCAGCGGCGCAATCGCGTTGGCCCGCAAGATGTCGGCCGTGACCTCGACGCTGCGTCGCCCGTTCGCTGCGGTGACCGCGGGCATGCTCACCCCGGTGATCCCGCTCGCACATCTCGCGTACTCGGGTCTCGCCGCCGCGATGCCCGACGGCGACAAGCGTGTCTTCGCCAACCCCGAGATCGAGGCGATGTTCATCGACGACATCGTTCACGTCGCCAACGGGCGATTCCAGGCTCTGCTCGACGACGCCCGACTGTTCGGCGTCGACTGGGGTTTCCGGCTCGCCGACGTCAAGGTCCCGGTGCGGTGGTGGCACGGCGACGCCGACTCGATCATCGGCCTGGCTGACGCGCAGGCGGCTGCCGAGCATCTGCCCGACGTCGACCTGCTGCTGATGCCCGACGAGAGCCACCTCGGCGGTTTCGCGAAAGCCGACGACGTGCTCTCGTTCCTGGCGCAGCATCTGCTGCACAGTACGAAAAACAATGTTCACCAACAGCTTTGACGGGTTCTAAGCCACCGCTCGGGTAGCCACGACCCGATCCCCACCCGACGCCTTGGCTCGGTACATCGCGGCGTCCGCTGCGTCGATCACGTCCATCAGATCAGGACCTGCGCAGGTGCTGGTTGCCAACCCGATACTGACTGTCACCGTCGGCTGGGCGGGCGCCGCGATGGCCGCCCGGATCCGTTCGGCCAGCAACCCGATCTCACGTTCCGGCAACCGGTCCACGACCAGAAATTCCTCACCACCCCAACGGATGACGACGGTGTCATCGCGGACGCTCTCCTTGATCCGGCGCGCCGTGCGGATCAGCACCTCGTCGCCGACCGCATGCCCCAGGGTGTCGTTGACTCCTTTGAAGCCGTCGATGTCCATCATCAGGGCGCACAGCGTCGTGTCGGCGGGAGCGCGTTCGGTGAGCCGCTGCACCGACACCGCCAGACCGCGCCGGTTGGTCAATTCGGTCAGCGGATCGGTCAGCGACTGCTTGGAACTGCCCTGCAGCAACCAGAACCCGAACTGCAGGGCGGGCAGGATGCAGACGGTGACCACCAGCGCGATGACGGCACGGGACACCCCGACCTGGAACCCGTAACCGGGGTAGGCGCCGGCCAGCCACACCGCAATGCCGGCCACGGCGACCGCGCTCCACGCGATGTGGAACAGATGCAGTCGCGGACCGTGGAAGAAGACCACGTACCCACCCGCGCACAGGAGCAGCGGGATTCCCGACATCGCGAAGTTGGGGTCGCCGAACATCAGCGCCGACAGCGTGATGAGCACGTCGACATACACCAGCAGCGCCGCGGACTCCCTAACCGTCGGCCACGGCAGCAGCGCCCAGCGCAGCGCCCACGCCAGCGAGCCAATTCCCGTGACAGCCCACCCGATGCGGAACAACATGCCATCGGCGCCGGGCGGAAACACGACGTTGACCAGGGAA
Organism: Mycolicibacterium iranicum; assembly: GCF_001650495.1. Lineage (GTDB taxonomy): Bacteria > Actinomycetota > Actinomycetes > Mycobacteriales > Mycobacteriaceae > Mycobacterium > Mycobacterium iranicum_A. The sequence continues at coordinate 138,444 of NZ_LWCS01000054.1, forward strand.
AGTGCGCCCATTACGGCGCCGATACCGGCGATCAACCAGCGCAGGACCTTCAGCAAGCCACGGGTGCGCAGGAAGTCGATGCGCCACTGGTACTCGTCACGCTGATTCCACCACTGCCGCAGCAACAAGCCGATACCCGCGGTTCCGTCCCCCACCGGGCCATTCTGTCCTAGAGGTAGGTAACCCCGAGCACAATCACCGACAACAGCACGGGGGTGATCGGCAACCCCCACAGGAACGCCGCCCAGGCCTCGGACTCCGGCGTCTTCTGCCGCCATTTGTACCGCCCGGCGAACGCGGCCGCGGCCCCGACGGCGAAGGACACCGCGGCCACGACGAGCACCCAGGTGGAGACGCTCTCCGAAGCGATCGCAAACGAGATCGCGGCCAGCCACAACATGTGGCCGACGATCAATCCGCCGACACCGGCGACCCAGATCGATCTCAACTAGAAATTGATCATGTGGCCGACCAGGCCGTGGAAGCACTCCTGCATCGCCTCCGACAGGGTCGGGTGGGTGTGGACGTTGCGCGCCAGCTCGTTGGCGGTGAGGTCCCACTTCTGCGCCAAGGTCAGCTCGGGCAGGAGTTCGGCGACGTCGGGGCCGATGAGGTGGCCGCCGAGCAGTTCGAGGTGCTTCTTGTCGGCGATCAGCTTCACGAAGCCGGTCGGATCGCCGAGACCGTGCGCCTTGCCATTGGCGGTGAACGGGAACTTCGAGACGACGACGTCGTAGCCCTCGTCCTTCGCCTGTTCTTCGGTGAGCCCGAAGCTCGCGACTTGCGGCTGACAGAACGTGGCGCGCGGCATCATGCGGTAGTCGCCGAGCGCCAACGTGTCGGCGCCGGCGATGGTCTCGGCGGCAACGACGCCCATCGCCTCGGCGACATGCGCGAGCTGCAGCTTCGCGGTGACATCACCGATCGCGTAGATGTGCGCGACATTGGTACGCATGTAGTCGTCGATGCCGATGGCCTTGCGGTCGGTCAGCTCCACCCCCGCGGCCTCCAACCCGATGCCCTCGACGTTGGGTGCGAAGCCGATGGCCTGCATGACCTTGTCGGCCTTGAGTTCTTCGGTCTTGTCGTTCTTGCTGACCTTGACATACACGGACCCGTCGGCGCCTTCATCACGGATCGACTCGACCTTGGTGCCGGTCAGGATCTTGACGCCCAGCTTCTTGTACTGCTTCTCGATCTCCTTGGAGACCTCGGCGTCCTCGTTGGGCAGCGCGCGGGGCAGGAACTCGACGATCGTGACGTCGACCCCATAGTTGGACAGGACGTAGGCGAACTCCATCCCGATGGCCCCGGCGCCGGCGATGATGATCGAGCCCGGGAGCTCGCGGGTCATGATCTGATCCTCATAGGTGACGACGTTCTCGCTCAACGACGTGCCCGGCACCAGACGGGTGCTCGACCCGGTCGCGATGATCGCATTGTCGAAGGTCAGCTCCTCGGTGCCGCCCTCGTTGAGGTCGACCGTCATCGCCTTGGCCCCGGTGAACTTGCCCCGCCCGTGGATCTCGGTGATCTTGTTCTTCTTCATGAGGAAGTGCACACCGGCCACCCGGCCGTCGGCGACCTTGCGGCTGCGATCGAAAGCGGCTCCGTAGTCGAAGCTGGCCTCCCCGCTGATGCCGAATGTCTTGGCCTCCTTGCGGAAGATGTGCGCGAGCTCGGCATTGCGCAGCAACGCCTTCGACGGGATGCACCCGACGTTGAGGCACACACCGCCCCAGTACTTGGGTTCTACGATGGCGGTGCTCAGCCCGAGCTGGGCGGCGCGAATGGCCGCGACGTATCCGCCGGGGCCGGCTCCGAGAACGACGACGTCATAGTGGGTCACGACTACCTACCCTAATGGGCGCGGCAAGGCGAAGGCGTGCCCGGCCAATGCGTCGATCAACGCGGGGTCGTGGCTGACCAGGACGACGGCCGCGCCGCCGTCGGCAATCTCCCGCAGCAGGGTGATGACCGAGCCGGTGGCGATGGGGTCGAGCATTGCCGTCGGCTCGTCGCAGAGCACCACCTCGGCCTGCTGGGCCAGGACCCGGGCCAGGCAGGCCCGCTGCAACTGGCCGTCGCTGACCTGCCCGGGATAGCGGTCCAGCAACTCGGGCTCGAGACCGACCCGCACGGCGATCTCGTCGATGTCGAGCCGCTCACGGCGGATCACGGCGGGTTCGGCAACGATCCGGCCCAGCGTCCATCGAGGATTGCAGACCAGCCGAGGATGCTGGGCGAGCAGCGCGACCGAGCGCCCACGTATGACCTCACCGGCATCCGGGATCAGCAGCCCGGCCAACACGCGCAGCAGTGTGGTCTTGCCGCTGCCCGAGGCACCGGTCACGCCGGTGACGGCTCCGGCAGGAGCGACGAGGTCGACCTCGTCGAGCACCGTTCGTCCGCCGAAGGTGACGGTGACGCCGGCCGCCGTGAGTCCCGTCATACCGGCACCGTCCCCAGCAGCGCCCGCACGTACGGGTCGGTTCCGGACAGCGCTTCGGCCAGCGGTGCCTGCGTCGTGACGGTGCCTCGCGTCATGACCGCGACGTCGTCGCATACTCCGGCGCGCCGCAGCGACGGCATGTCATGGGTGATGACCAGAACGGCAGCGCCGTCGGCCGCCGCGTCCCCGAGCAGCCGCCAGATCAGCGCAGCATTGTCCGGGTCCAGAGCCGAGGTCGGTTCGTCGGCGAGCAGCAGTTCCGGCCGCCCGGCGAGTGCGGCGGCGATCGCGACGCGTTGCGCCATGCCGCCCGACAGTTCGTGCGGGTAGCGCTGCGTCACGCTCGCCGGCAGCGCGACGGCCGTCACCAACTGTTCCGGGGTGCGGTCGGCGCCAAGCCTTCCGCAGATCTCGGCGAGTTGGGAGCCGACCGTGCGCACCGGGGTGAACGATGTCGCCGCCGACTGCGGGACGACGCCGATGCGACGGCCCCGCAGTCCGCGCCAGGCTCTCTCGTCGTCGTACCGCAGCTCGGTGTCGCCGATGAACACCTGCCCCCGGACGTGCGAGCCGGGTGGCAGGAGCCCGCTCAGGGCGGCCGCGACAAGCGACTTGCCGCAACCCGATTCACCGATCAGGGCGGTGACGCGTCCCGCGGGCACGTCGAGGTCGACGTCATCGAGGACTGCGACGGCGGCCGAGCCGCGGCCGCGCCGCACGTCGATGTCGACGCAGAGGCCGGCCAGGCGGGTCACCACACCTGCCCCACGGGTGCACGATGTCGGTCGCGCAGGGCCGTGCCCGCGGCCGCGAACGCGAGCGCGGTGGCGATGAGCGCGACGGCGGGTACGGCGAGGGTCCACCACGCGCCGGTCAGGATGTCGCCGCGGGCTTCGCTGAGCAGTGTGCCCAGGCTCGCGCGGTCCGGGGACAGCCCGACGCCGAGGAACGACAGCGTGGATTCGTGCCACACCGCGTGTGGCAGAAGGACGACCATCGCGACCAGGGCCTGACCGGTCACGGCCGGGAGCAGGTGGTGACGTGCGATGAACCACCGCGACCCGCCCGCCAGTCGTGCGGTCTCGACCCAGCCCGCATCGGCTACCGCGAGCAGTTCGGCGCGTACGACGCGCGCCACGGCGGGCCAGTGCGTCAGCGCGATGGACGCGATGATCGCCAGCGGCGCGCCGCGCCACATCGCGGCGATCACGATGCCGACCACGAGATGCGGCAGTGCGTTGAAGCCGTCGACCAGACGCATCACCACGGCATCGAGCCAGCCGCCGACGAGCGCGGCCGCCACGCCGATCGTCAAACCCAGCGCGGTCGCCACAACAGCACAGACGAGGGCGATCAGCAAGGAGACCCGCAGGCCCTCGGCGGTGCGCACCAGCAGGTCGTAGCCCGAATGATCCGTTCCCGCCAGGTGTTCGGCGCTCGGTGGGCGCAATGCCGTCGAGAAGTCGGCGATCTGTTCACCGGCCAGCAGCGGGATCGCCACGGCGGCCAGCGCGACGATGCCGAGCACGATCCACGGGGCCTTGCGGTTCATGCAGCCATCCTCACCCGTGGATCGATGGCGACGGCAGCTGCATCAGACAGCGCCGAACCGGCCAGGACCGCTGCCGCGGCACCGACGGTCAGTGCCGCGAGGAGGGGAAAGTCCAGCGCTGCAGCAGATTCCACCAATACCGCGGCCATGCCTGGCCAGCCGAAAACGGTCTCGACGATCGCCGCGCCCGCGATCAGTTCCGGCAGCCGGGTCCCCAGCAGCGCCAGAGTCGGCAGAACCGACACCGGGGCGATGTGGCCGCGGAGCAGAGCCCAACCATGCACACCACGCGATCGCGCGCCGCGCACCGCGTCCGAATCGACAGTGGCGACGACCGCGGCACGGGTGGTCAGCAACAGCCACGGGATCATTGAGATCGTGAGTGCAATCCAGGGCAGAATGCCGTGTCGCAGAACAGCTTCCACCGTGTAGTCGGCGCCGGGCGCGGCTGCCCCTGACGCCGGCAACCACCGCAGGCCCACGGCGACGACGATCACCAGCGCCAGTGAGACGACGAAAGGTGGTACGGCGGCGAAGGTCACCGAGAATGCCGTGCACGCCCGGTCGACAAGGCTTTCACGGCGCATCCCGGCGATACAACCCAGCAGGATGGCCAGAGCTGCGGCCGTCAGCAATGCGGCGCCGGACAGAATCAAGGTGAACGGCATCCGTTCGGCCAGGACGGTGGTGACAGCCTGCGACTGCGTCGAGGACCACCCGAGGTCTCCGCGCATGAGGCCGCCGACCCAGTCCCACCAAGCCTGATACCAAGGCTGGTCGGTGTCGTACGCCTCACGCATCGCGTCGCGCTGCGATTGGGTGGCGAATTGATAGTTGCCGCCGAGGTATGCCGCCAGCGGGTCGAACGGCGACAGCGAGGCGACCGCGAACATCGCCGCCGAGATCGCGACCGTCAGCGGGACTGCGATGGCGGTCCTGATGGCCAGCAGGCGAAGTGCCGCGCGCAGGGGGCTTTTGGGCCGACTCGTGGGGACGTGGTCGAGGATGGCCGACGGTGTCAGCGTGTCCATGCCTGCAGATTCCACCACGGACCCCATGAGACCCCGTGCGAGTGCGGTTCCATGATCGGGGCGGTCTGTTGCCAGCCGAGGTCGCGGTAGCCGTAGGTGTGGTCGAGGAACGCGAGGAACACGTGCGACGGCTCAGCCGCATAGGTGGCCTGGATGTTGCGGTAAAGCTCGTCCTTGGCGGGGCCGCTCGCGGATCGGCTTGCCTGCTCCAGCATTTCGTCGAGACCCGGGGCCGTGAAGTTGCCCGGGTTCGAGTACGGGGACGAGTCGGGCACCCGGGTGTGCAGAGTGTCGTAGACCTGCGAGTCGATGCTGTAAGGCGTGGATCCTCCACCGAGCACCACCGCTGAATCGCCGAAGCGGGTGTCGATCTCGTCCCAGCTGGTGCCACGCGGGCGGATCTCGATACCGAGCGGCTTCATGGCGGCCGCAAACGCCACTGCGAGATCGCGCCGCAGCGTGTCCTGGGCGTTGTACAGCAACTCGACTGTCGCTCGTGCGCCGGCCTTTTCGCGTACTCCGTCACCGCCGGCCCGCCAGCCCGCCTCGTCGAGCAGCGCCCGTGCCCGGTCCATGTCGACCCGGTACTGCGCGTCGGCGTTGTAGGCGTCTCCATAGGCTTCCGCCACCGGGGTGCTGGCCGGGCGTCCATAACCGACGAGGACGTCGCGCACCAGGGCATCCCGGTCGATGCCGAGGTTCATCGCGAGCCGGGCTTTGACGTCGGCGGTGAACGGGTTTCCGGCGGGCAGTGCGATGCCGCGCCAGTCCGCGGACTGCGCCGCGACGGTCTGCACGTCCTCGCTCTTGATCGAATCGATCAGGCGCGGAGGGAGATTCGTTCCATCGGCGCTCCCGGACACCATGCTCTGAGCCCTGGCGTTGTCGTCGGGTGTGTAGGTGTACACCAGGCGCCTCACCTGCGCCTGTTCGCCCCAGTAGTCGTCGCGGGCGACGAGGACCGCCTGGTCGGGCCGCAGGCTTTCGAGTGTGTAGGGGCCCGTCCCGACGGGCTGGGTGTTGACCGCCCAGTCGGCCGCCGGTTTGTCCTCGATATTCTCCGACGGCAGGATCCCCAGCAGCAGATAGGGTTTCGGGTCTGCCGCGGTGTTCAGCTCAACTGTCACGGCGTCGGGTCCGTCGGCGGTGATCGCCACGATGGGTGCCACCGAGGTGGAGATCTCGGACGCCACCTCGGGGTCGCGCACGGCAGCGTAGGTGGCGACCACATCTGCGGAGTCGAAGGCGCTGCCGTCGGAGAACGCGACGCCGGTGCGCAGCGGTATTCGCCACCGGTTCGGTCCAGCCGGTTCGGGTTCCCGATCGGCGAGCGCCGGGGCGAGTGCGGGAACGACGGTGTCGGTGTCGGCACTGGGACGGTAGAGCCCGTCGTAGAAAGGAGACACGCCCGTCTCGCTGTAGCCGTTGACCGGGTTGTAGCCACCGAGCTCGTAGCCCTCGGCCAGCACGATCTGGTCAGTCGAGCCGCCGGCGCCGTCCTCTGCCGCGGAGGAGCATCCTGCGAGCAGCGCAACCGCCGCCCCGATCGCCACGCCAACTCGCCTTTTCATGTGTGTATGTGAACACATGAAGCGAGATGCGTCCAGTTACCTCACAGGATGGGTGGCGCTAGACGACGATCCAACCGAGGGCGAGGCTCGCATACAGCGCTCCCGCGCCGAGCGCCGCCGCGAGCGGTGCCGACATCAGCGCCAAGGACATCGCCGCGATGTTCGGCCGCTCCTGCACCATCGCCGTCAGCAGACTGCCGACGATGCACGCCACGACGAAGACCAGCACCGCGAAGACCGGCATCGCCTTGTCGAGCGACTGGAACCACCAGTAGTAGAGGCCCGCCCCTGCGGCGGCGCCCGCCAGCCACATGCCGACGACGACCAAGAGGAATCGACCGCGGCCCACGAACTGCGGGATGCCGGGAACCACGATCGGCTGGGCGAACGGCTGCGGCGGCACCTCGCCGGCATAGGCCGGGTCGTCGATGACCGTCTGCGCGGCGAGGCTCCCGGTGAATTCCGGTGTGAACGACTGGGTTTGCTCAGACACCGGAAGCCACCTGGATCGCGGTGAGCGCGCCGAACCAGCCCGGGCCGATCGCGAGAATCATGGCGCCGACGGCGGTCACCCACCGCCTGCCCGAGAACAGGATCATCGACACACCGATCACGCTGGGGACACCGATCACGACGCCGATCACGACGTCGGGTCGGACCGTCGCAGTGATTTCGACGGCGGCGATGAGCGCGGCCATCATGCCCAGAGCGACTCCGATGATCATCACTCCGGCGAGGACCGATGCTCGTGGCAACGGGATCACGTGTCTGACGATAACGCCGCCAGCAGCCGTATTCCGAACGGCGCGCCGGGTTTTCGCGCGTGCGACGTCACAGCACGATCACGAGGCGGATCCGGGAATCCACCCAACAGCCGGTCAGCACGTTGCCCCCGCGTGCGGTCTACGTACTTTTTGTGATCGTCTTGTGTCCCTCGGGTTCTCCGCGGCAGTGTGTCTAGTGCGCGTTCAGGGCTCGTTCGGCCGCCTGGATCTTCGGTGACGGTCGCCCAGTTCGTTGCGTCGGCTATCCAGTCGAAGACTTCCTCGACCGGTGCGGCGACAAACCGGCGCGTGCTGACCCTCTGCATTCGAACACGTATCGCGCCGGCGATCGGGCTACCGCTGAGGAATCGCGCAGGCGTCGACGGCATCGGCGACGACGTGCGTACCGTTCGCCTCCGGTCGTTCGCCGCGCTCGTAACCCGCCCCGGTCACCGGAGGCGCAGCGTCCAAGGCCCGGTTCTCGTCGTCGGTGAATGCCCGGCCGCGGGAGAGGAACCGCTTGCCCTCCGGCGATTCCAGGCTGAAGCCGCCACCGCGGCCGGGCACCACGTCGATCACCAGCTGCGTGTGCTTCCAGGTGTCGAACTGCGGTCCTGAGATCCACACCGGCACGCCGTCGCCGACATCAAGGACGGCGAGCAGCACATCGCGGTCCCCGACGAGGAAGTCGCCGTCGGGGTAACACATCGGGGACGACCCGTCACAGCAGCCGCCGGACTGATGGAACATCAACTTTCCGTGCCGCTCCTGCAGCGTGCGCAACAGCTCCGCGGCGTCCTCGGTCACCAGTGCCCGGTTGGGTGCATCCATGTCAGCCATTCTCCCTTGCTGCGCGAATCGCGGGTGCCGTCGACGGCGGCAGCAGCAACCGCCGGTCGGCCGGATGGCAGACGGACAGCTCGACACCGCCGGAGAACCGGTAGGGCTGCGCGGCAAGCAGTCCGGTGAACTGCTTGCGCAGCCGCGACATCTCGGCGCGCACCGTCACCACCCGGGACCGGTCGCCATAGAGATCCTCAGCCAGCTGCGGCGCCGACCGACCCTGCGGTGAAAGGGCAAGGGCACAAAGGATTTCCGCGTGACGCAGAGACAGGTCGTGCCGCCAGCTGCCGAACTCCCCCGCCATCAGCAGCGAGGGCCGGTCCGGATCGCGTAGATCCAGCGTCACCTGGGACGCCGCGCTGTGACCGGAATCCTCGTCCGGCGCCAGCCGGACCAGCCATCCCCCGGGCAGCGGCTCGACGGCACACATGCCCAGCGTCGCCAGCCACACCCGTCCCGGCCCCATCTGCTCGGGCAACAAGATCCGGTTGTGCAGCGGCATCGCGTCGACCGCTGCCACCCAGCCCTCGGTGTCGACGGCCAGTGCCGGGCTGCCCATCCGCGCCAGGATCGGCGCAGCGAGGGCCCGCAGCCGGTTCAACAAGCGGTCGTGTTCCTGGCGCAGGTGAGACTCGGCCAGGCGAGCGACCGCATCGACGAGGGCGATGGTGGTCGGGTGCACGGTGGCCGCCGGGCCCGAGACGTCGACGACGCCGATCACCTGACCGGTGCGCGGATCCCGGATCGGAGCGCCGGCACAGGTCCACGGGTGGTGGCTGCGCAGGAAATGCTCGGCGGAGAACACCTGCACGGCCCGTTGGGACACCAGCGCCGTGCCGATGGCGTTGGTGCCGACCGACCCTTCACCCCAGTCGGCGCCTTCCACGAACCCGAGCCGGTCGGCGTTGCTCAACACCGCGGGCGACCCGGAGCGCCACAGCACCCGGCCCGAGGCGTCGGCCACGACGAGAATGTTCTCGCCTTCGGCGACCAGCGATTCCAGGCCGTGCGATATCTCGTCCAGTACATCCATCAGCCCTGACGAGCGCCGCAGCATCTCCACCGCACCCGCCTCGACCACCGGCTGGGCTACGTCATCTGGACCGACGCCGTTGGCCATCATCCGACGCCACGAGTCGCCGATGACCTCTCGCGGCCGCGCAGGCGCACGGTGGCCCGCCATCGTCGCGTCGTAGACAGCCGACATCAGCCGCGCGTAGCTGCGCGGATCCTCCCCGACGGCGACGGCGGGCTCAGGCACCGGTGAAACCTGCATTGACACCCAGTGTGCTCCCCATCTCAGCGGTAGACCAGGCCGCCGTCGATCAGGCCGGACTGCCCGGTCATGTAGTCGGCGTCCGGGCCGGCCAGGTAGGAGACGAAGCCGGCCACGTCGTCCGGTGTCTCCGCGCGACCGAGCGCGATGCCGCCGACGAACTTGTCGTACGTCTCGCCTTCGGCGGCGCCGGTCAGCTCGGCGAACCGCTTGTCGATCTCGACCCACATGTCGGTGCCGACCACGCCGGGGCAGTACGCGTTGACGGTGATTGCGTCGACGGCGTGCTCCTTGGCGGCGGCCTGCGTCAGAGCCCGGACGGCGAACTTGGACGCGCTGTAGGGGCCGAGCATGGCGAATCCGTCGTGCCCGGCGATCGACGACGCATTGATGATCCTGCTGATCTTTCCTTGTTCTTTGTTCTTCAACTGCTCGAACTTGGCGACCGCGGCTTGGATCCCCCACAGCACACCGTTGATGTTGATCGCCCATAGCTTCTCGACCTGCGCGGGCGTCACGTCTTCGATCGGTCCCACCAGCGCGATGCCGGCGTTGTTCACCATGATGTCGAATCCGCCCAAGGCGGACGCGGCGTGCTCCACAGCAGCGAACACCTGATCGCGGTCGCTCACATCGGCGACGAATGTGGTTGACTTCGAACCGATCTCGGCGATTTCCGCCGCGACATCATCGAGGCCTTCTGGCCGGACGTCGACGAGGGCGACGTCTGCGCCGTCCCGCGCGAGCCGGAGCGCGATGCCCCGTCCGATCCCTTTGGCCGCACCGGTGACCAGTGCCACCTTGCCCTGCAGTGTCATTCGCCTTCTCCGTTCGGGTCGACGAGAACCTTCATCTTCTTACCGGCGTGCAGCGCCTCGAACCCCTCCTCGACCACGTCATCGAGCGGAATCCGGGTCACCCACCCCGTGGTGTCGTACCTGCCGTCAGCCATCAGCGCGATCACGGCCTCGAAGTCGGCGCCGGTGTAGCACAGGGAGCCCTGAATCCTGGACTCGTTCATCACGAGGTTCAGAAGTGGTGTCTCCAAGGGCTTTTCGTAAATGGCCACGCTGATCATCGGTTTGCGCGAGCCGACGCAGGCCAGCGCATCGGCGATGGCGGGGGCCACGCCTGCCGCATCGAACACGGCATCGGCACCCTCGCCGTCGGTGTGGTCGGCAATGAAGGCGGGCACGTCCACACCGGCGGGATCCAGCGTTTGGGCTCCGAGCGCTTCGATGGCGGCGCGCCGCGTCGGCGACGGCTCGACGACGAAGACATCGTTGAGTCCCTTGCCGCGCAATGCAAACCACAGGCCGATGCCGATCGGGCCCGCGCCGAACACCATCGCAGTGTCACCGGACGTCACGTCACCGAGGGTGGCGGCGTGGTAGGCGACGGACATCGGTTCGACCAGAGCGCCGAGTTCCAATGAGACGGTGTCGGGCAGCTTGTGCAGCATGCTCGTGGGAACCACGGTGAACTCCGCCATTCCACCGTCGGACATCAGCCCGTGAAAGCCGATCTGCTGGCAGACGTTGTAGTTGCCGGCGCGGCACGGCACGCAGTGGTCGCATTTGTAGATGGGTTCGACGGCCACGCGGTCCCCCTCGCTCCATCCCGTGACGCCGTCACCGACGGCGGTGATCGTGCCGGAGAACTCGTGGCCCATCGTCAGCGGCAGCTGAGCACCGGTCAGCGGATGCGGTGAGGTCGGCACGAAGATCGGGCCGGCGTAGAACTCGTGCAGGTCCGTCCCGCAGATGCCGTTGAACCCGACCTTGAGCTTCACGGTTCCGGGACCCGGGTCCGGTTCGGCGACGTCGTCGACTTCGAGCTTGTTCGGTCCGTAGTACACAGCTGCTCTCATGCCGATATTCCTATGTGACGACCGACACACCGCGAAAGAGTTGCAGAGGGTTGCAGCGTGCCTCGTGCAACGGTTCGCAACTCTTGCCAATCCCTGCGGCGGGGTGTGGTCTGGCTCACATGACTTCCACTCTCGACCCGCAGACCACCACCGATCTCACTCCGCAGCAGCGCATCGACGCCTGGCTCGCCGACTTCGAGGCGGCATTGGCCGTCCGCGACATCGAGCGCGTCGTCGGTATGTTCGCCGTCGACAGCTTCTGGCGCGATCTGGTGTCGTTCACCTGGAACATCAAGACTCTCGAAGGCCGCGAGCAGATCGCCGCCATGCTGGGTGCGCGGCTGGCCGAGACCGGCCCGTCGGGCTTTCGCACACGCGAAGCCCCGACGCAGGATGGCGACGTCACGTCGGCGTTCATCGAGTTCGAGACGGCCGCCGGCTGCGGCGTCGGGCATCTGAGGCTGCGTAGCGAAGACGGCGCCGACCAAGCGTGGACGCTGCTGACCGCGCTGCAGGAGCTCAAAGGCCACGAGGAACGCAAAGGCGCCAATCGCGTGCTCGGCGCGGTGCACGGCGACGATCCCGATCCACGGTCGTGGGCGGAGAAGAAGGCCGCCGAGGACGCCGAACTGGGCCGGACGGTTCAGCCGTACGTGTTGGTGATCGGCGGCGGCCAGGGGGGTATCGCGCTCGGGGCGCGGCTGCGCCAGCTCGGCGTGCCGGCGATCGTCGTCGACAAGCACGAGCGACCCGGGGACCAGTGGCGTAAACGCTACAAGTCGCTGTGCCTGCACGACCCGGTCTGGTACGACCACCTGCCGTATCTGCCGTTCCCGCAGAACTGGCCCGTGTTCGCACCGAAGGACAAGATCGGCGACTGGCTGGAGTTCTACACCCGCGTGATGGAGGTGCCGTACTGGTCGAAGACGACGTGCTTATCCGCTGTGTTCGATGAGGAGTCTCAGACCTGGACCGTCGAGGTGGACCGCGACGGTGAGCGCCTGACCCTGAAGCCGACGCAGCTGGTGCTGGCGACCGGGATGTCGGGCAAGCCGAACGTCCCGACGCTGCCCGGCCAGGACGTCTTCCGCGGCGATCAGCACCACTCAAGCGCCCACCCGGGCCCCGACAGGTACGTCGGCCGCAAGGCTGTCGTGATCGGCTCGAACAACTCGGCCCACGACATCTGCAAGGCGCTCTATGAGAACGGCGTCGACGTGACGATGGTGCAGCGCTCCTCGACGCACATCGTCAAGTCCGACACCCTGATGGACATCGGCCTCGGCGATCTCTATTCCGAGCGCGCCGTGGCGGCGGGGATGACCACCGAGAAGGCCGACCTCACGTTCGCGTCGCTGCCCTACCGCATCATGCATGAGTTCCAGATCCCGCTGTATGACCAGATGCGGGAACGCGACAGGGATTTCTACGACCGGCTGGAAGCTGCGGGCTTCGAATTGGACTGGGGTGCAGATGGTTCGGGCCTCTTCATGAAGTATCTGCGGCGCGGCTCGGGCTACTACATCGACGTCGGCGCGTGTGACATGGTCGCCGACGGCAGGATCAAGCTGGCACACGGCCAGGTCGACCACCTGACCGAGAACTCCGTGGTTCTCTCAGACGGCACCGAGCTGCCCGCCGACGTCGTCGTCTACGCCACCGGATACGGCTCGATGAACGGTTGGGCCGCGGACCTGATCGGCCAGGACGTGGCCGACAAGGTCGGCAAGGTGTGGGGCCTGGGCAGCGACACCCCCAAAGATCCCGGCCCGTGGGAGGGCGAGCAGCGCAACATGTGGAAGCCCACCCAGCAGCCCAACCTGTGGTTCCACGGCGGCAACCTGCACCAGTCCCGCCACTACTCGCTGTATCTGGCTTTGCAGCTCAAGGCACGTCACGAGGGCATGGCCACCCCGGTGTACGGGTTGCAGGAGGTCCATCACCTGAGCTGAGCTGACCGCGACGCTCGTCGAGAGTGCAGCCAGGGTCGTGATTCCGTTGGCCGTCACAACCCTGGCTTCACTCTGGGCGATCAAGGCGCCAGGCCGTCGACGATGTCCTTGGACTCCTTGAGCCCCAGCCCGGTCTGCTCGCGCAGCACCTTGATGGCCTCGATCTTCTTCCCGGCGAGGGCCAGCTGCACAACCTCCGGACTCACCGGGGGCCCGGCCACGGAGGGCACCTGCGTCTGCGGCGCCGCCGCCTCGGCGTGTGGTCCCGCCCCACGCAGTGCCCATTCGAGCTGCGCCACCCGCCGCTCCAGCTCCTCGACCCGTCGCCGCAGGCCTCCGTCGTCCACGTCGTCGGCATTGTCGGATCGCCCGAAGAGTCCCATGCTGGGCGAGTATGGCGCATTGCGCAGAATGGTGGGCGTGACCGACACCGACAGCGCGCACACCGACCCGTACCTCTGGCTCGAGGAGATCACCGGCGACGACGCGCTCGCCTGGGTACGTGAACACAACGAGCCGACGGTGGCCGAACTCAGCGGTGAGCGCTTCGAGCAGATGCGGGCCGAGGCGCTGGAGGTCCTCGACACCGATGCGCGGATCCCGTATGTGCGCAGGCGCGGCGAGTACCTGTACAACTTCTGGCGCGACGCCGCCAACCAGAAAGGGCTGTGGCGGCGCACGACACTGGAGAGTTACCGCACCGAGAAACCGGACTGGGAGGTCATCATCGACCTCGACGAGCTCGCGCGGGCCGAAGACCAGAACTGGGTGTGGGCCGGTGCGGATGTGATCGAACCGGACCACTCACTGGCTCTGATCAGCTTGTCACGTGGCGGCTCCGATGCCGCCGTTGTTCGCGAATTCGACATGCGCACAAGAACTTTTGTCGAGGGCGGGTTCGAATTGGCCGAGGCCAAGTCGCAGGTTTCCTGGGAGGACGAGAACACGCTGCTGGTCGGCACCGACTTCGGCGAGGGGTCGCTCACCGAGTCCGGCTATCCGCGACTGGTCAAGCGGTGGCGACGCGGTACGCCGCTGGCCGAAGCCGAGACCGTGTTCAGCGGTGCGGAATCGGACGTGGTCGTCGCGGGATCACGGGATCACACCGAAGGTTTCGAACGCACGCTCGTGAGCCGCGCCTTCGACTTCTTCAACGAGCGGGTCTACGAACTGCGCGATGGCGAATTGATTCGTATCGACACCCCAACCGACGCGAGCATCTCGATCCACCGGGAGTGGCTTCTGATCGAGTTGCGAACCGAGTGGAAGTACGGCGCCCAGGCGTATCCGGCTGGTTCCCTGATCGCCGCCGATTACGAGAAATTCCTCAGTGGCACAGCCGAATTGCAGTCGGTTTTCACCCCGGATGCGCACACCTGTCTGCACCACTACGCGTGGACGCGCGATCGCCTCGTCGTGGTCACGCTTGCCGATGTGGCCAGCCGTGTCGCGATCTACACACCCGGCGAGTGGACCTCCCGGCCGGTGCCCGGACTCCCCGAGAACACCAACACCGTGATCGTCGGCACAGATCCGTTGGGTGACGAGATCTTCCTGGACTCTTCAGGTTTCCTCACTCCGTCTCGCCTACTGCACGGGACGGCCGGTGGGGGCCTCAACGAGATCAAGCGGGCGCCGTCGTTCTTCGACGCGTCGGATCTGGAGGTGTCACAGTTCTTCGCGACCTCCGACGACGGCACCGCGATCCCCTACTTCGTGGTCGGACACCGGCACCGCCAGGGACCCGGTCCGACGCTGCTCGGTGGTTACGGCGGGTTCGAGGTGGCGCGCACGCCGGGCTACGACGGCGTCCTCGGCCGGCTTTGGCTGTCGCGCGGCGGCACCTACGTGCTGGCCAACATTCGCGGTGGCGGCGAGTACGGGCCGACGTGGCACACCCAGGCCATGCGCGAGGGCAGACACCTTGTCGGAGAGGACTTCGCAGCTGTGGCAAAGGATCTGGTTGACCGCGGGATCACCACCGTCGATCAACTCGGCGCACAGGGTGGAAGCAACGGCGGGTTGCTGATGGGAATCATGCTGACCAAGTACCCCGAACTGTTCGGGGGCCTGGTGTGCAGCGTGCCGCTTCTCGACATGAAGCGCTTTCATCTTCTGCTTGCCGGCGCATCGTGGGTCGCGGAATACGGCGATCCCGATAACCCCGACGACTGGAAGTTCATCTCCGAATACTCGCCCTATCAGAATATTTCGCCGGACAGACGATACCCGCCGGTTCTCATGACCACGTCAACCCGTGACGACCGGGTCCATCCCGGCCATGCGAGGAAGATGACCGCCGCGCTCGAGGCAGCCGGGCACTCGGTCCGTTATTACGAGAACATCGAGGGCGGCCACGCCGGCGCGTCGGACAACCCACAGATCGCCTTCCGATCCGCACTAGTCTTCGAGTACCTGCTGCGCATCCTGAACGGAAACTGACATGACGACCTGGAAAACGTTTCTCACCGTCACTGCCGGGTCGGCACTGCTGCTGACCGGATGCTCGCAGAACATCAGCGGAACTGCCGTGACGGCTGCCGCTGATGGTGCCGCCGCGGCCGGCGGCGGCGAAGCCCAGTGCACTACCGTCGACGCACCGCTCGATGACATCCCCAGTGAAGACGACGGTGAACCGCTGCTGCGCATTCCGGTGCCCGACGGGTGGGAGCGCAACTCGATGATGGACAGCGAGATCATCCGATACACCATCGTTTCGACCGATCTGATCAGCAATGAGTTCGCCCCCAACGCCGTCGTCACCCTCGAGTCGGTACGTGGCATCGAGGCTCCTGAGGACGTGTTCGAAGAGAACCGGGCCAATCTGGAGAACGGCCTCGGCGCATTCGACTTGGAGACCGTCAGCAATACGACCTGCGGATTACCCTCCGAGACAACCCATTACGTCGCTCCGCCGATGGGTCCAGCACCGGAGCGGCCGATCATCATGCATGCCGTCGTCGCCGAGGACAGGGGTTCCACCTACCTCGCCACACTCACCATCCAGACCACCGACCCCACCGATCCCAGGTACGTCGCCGACTCACAGGAGATCATCGACGGGTTCCAGATGCTGGTGCCGGGATCGTGAGCACAGCGTCTTACGTGCTGCTCGGAGCGGGTGCACTGGCGCTCATTTTGGGAGCCGCAGTACCCGGATGGGATACTCCCACCCTGCCCAAGCGCGCGGTCAAGCGCCGCATCTACTGGGCAGGAACCGTTGCCGGGGTCGTTCTTGTTTTCCTGGGTGGGCTGCCCGACCTGCAGAGTTCCGTTGCGTTCGTCGTCGCCGCGCTGATTCTTATGGTCGGCTCGGCCTACTTCCGGACACCGCACATCAAGATCGGCGGCAAGATCTATTCAGCGTACGAACCTCATCGGGAACCCGACCCGCCGGCCGGTGACCAGAAGGCGAACCCCGAACCCCGACCTAGAGGCTCGGCTGGTTGATTGACAGTCCGGATCGGCATTCTTCACTCGCTGTTCAATCGGCGATCACTGATTGGCATTCTTTCTCAAATGTGCTGACCTGGAGTCTTTTTGGACGCCATTGATCAATGGCGAAATACACAGGAGCCCAGGGCCTTCAACAATCCTGAAGATCACGTCACCGATTCATCATTTCTGGGCGATGCCATTCAGCAAGGGCCGCCGCGTAACCTCGAGCAGACCTGCCGATGCCGCGAGGACGGCTAGGATAGCGTTGTGCCACAACATGTCTACCGTCGCACAGCGGTCGCCATCCTCGCCGCATCGGCGCTGATCCTTGGTAGCGGCGCGTGCGCCGAGCCCCGGCCGGTTTCGCAACCCGCGACACCGGCCGAGCCGCCGATGGAGCAGCCGGCGACCGACCTTCCGGAGAACGCGGTCCGCGATGCGGTGTCGCGCATCGACGGCATCGCCGATGAACTGATGGCGCGATCCGGCATTCCGGGGATGGCTGTAGCGGTGGTGCATCGCGGAGAAACGATCTATGCCAAGGGATTCGGCGTCAAGGACAACCGGAAACCGGCCGACGATCCGGCGAACCAGGTTGACCCGGACACCGTGTTCCAGCTGGCGTCGCTGTCCAAGCCGCTCGGCGCCACCGTGGTCGCCCACCAGGTCAGCCGGAATGCGATCAGCTGGGACACCCCAGTCATCGACAGCCTGCCGTGGTTCGCACTGTCAGATCCCGCCGTCACCAGAATGGTCACCGTCGGCGACATGTACGCGCATCGTTCGGGGCTACCGGAACTCGCCGGTGATCTACTCGAAGACCTCGGTTACGACCGCCGCTACATACTGGACCGCCTGCGCGACTATCCGCTGGATCCGTTCCGGATCACCTACCACTACAGCAACTACGGATTGACGACGGGCGCCGAAGCGGTCGCCGCCGCGGCGGGCACCACGTGGGAGAACCTGAGTCAAGACGTGCTGTACGGGCCACTGGGCATGACGTCGACGAGCTCACGGTTCGCCGACTATCTCCAACGCCCCAACCGCGCGGTGGGCCACATCGATATGGACGGAACCTACCGCCCGGACTATGTGCGTGACCCGGATCCGCAATCGCCGGCCGGCGGGGTCAGCAGTTCGGTCAACGACCTGACGCGCTGGCTGACCATGCTGATGGGCAACGGCACGTTCGAGGGCACACAGATTGCCGAACCCGCCTCGTTACTGCCGGCACTGACCCCGCAGAGCGTGGCCGACCGCGCGCAGGACACCTCCGCACGATCCGGGTTCTACGGATACGGCTTCGACGTGGGCGTCACCTCGGACGCCAGGACGTCGCTGAGCCACTCCGGAGCTTTCGAGCTGGGTGCCGGGACGAACTTCGTCTACCTGCCGTCGGCCGAGGTCGCCATCGTGGCGCTGACCAATGCCACCCCGGCGGGTGTGCCCGAGGCACTCACGGCGCAGTTCGCCGATCTCGTGCAGTTCGGCGAGGTTCGGGAGGATTGGTACCAGCTGTACAACGCGGCGTTCACCACGATGGAGCAGCCGGTGGGCTCGCTCGCGGGGAAACAACCCCCGGCCGACGCCGCGCCGCCCGCCCCGCTGGCGAGCTATGTCGGGGTTTATGACAATCCGTTCTGGGGGCCTGCGCGCGTTACCGAGGAGAACGGCCAACTGCAGCTGATGCTGGGCTCGCAACTGGTTGTGCCGCTGCGGCATTGGGCTGGAAACACCTTCGCGGTCAGCTTCGTTGCAGAAAACTCACCGCCTGGCAGCCAGTCGACCGCCGTGTTCGACGGTGACACGCTGACTCTGGAGTACTACGACACCATCGGCAACGGAGCATTCACCAGGTAAGGCCCATTCCGGTTGCCGGGACTGTTTTCAACAGCTCTTGCATCGAACCTCATCGGGAACCCGACCCGCCACCAGCGGTGTAACGCTCGGCGCGCTTCTCGGCACTACCCGGTGATGGCTTCGCTGCCCGGCGGGGCCCGCCCCGAGAGGACCGCCATGACCGCCACCACCCGCACCCCCCTCACCGCTCGCCTCTCCCAACTGGAGAGCGTCAGCGGCGCGCTCGCCCGCTACGGACTCGTCATAGTCCTCGCCTGGATCGGCGCGTTGAAGTTCACCGCCTACGAGGCGCAGGGCATCGCACCGCTGGTCTCGAACAGCCCGTTCATGAGCTGGGTCTACGAGATCTTCTCCGTCGGCACTTTTTCGGCGTTGCTCGGCGTTCTCGAGCTCGCCACCGCCGCGCTGATCGCTGTCAAGCCGTGGTGGCCCCGGCTGTCGGCCGTCGGCAGTGTGATCGCGGTCGGCCTGTTCGTCGCGACGCTGAGCTTCCTGTTCACCACCCCCGGCGTCTTCGAGGCCTCCGCAGGCGGCTTTCCCGCCCTGTCGTCGACCGGCCAATTCCTCATCAAGGACGTCGCGCTGCTGGGAATCTCGGCGTGGACTTTCGCTGACGCGCTGCGGAGTTCACACTTCTGATATGACGAGCACGTCGACCGACGAGGCCGGCCTCATCGCCGCACTTCGGGCGCGCGATGAGGCCGCTTTCGCGACTCTGGTCGACACTCACACGCCGGCGATGCTGAGGCTCGCGCGCGGCTACGTGGCCAATCACGCGATCGCCGAGGAGGTCGTCCAGGAGGTGTGGCTCGCGCTGCTCAAGGGTCTGGACAGATTTGAGGGTCGATCCTCCTTGCGCACATGGCTTTTCACCGTGCTGATCAACATCGCCAAGAAGCGAGGCCTCCGGGAGCGGAGCGACGCCGACATCCAGGTGCTCGCCTATACCGGCGGGACTGTCGACCCGGCACGATTCCGGGAGAATGACGACCTCTACCCGGGCCACTGGAAACCCGACGAGATGCCGGTGCCGTTCCCCGACACCCCGGAGGGCTCCGTGCTTGGCGACGAACTACTGAACATCACCCGCCGCGAGTTGGACAAGCTTCCCGAACGCCAGCGTGTCGTGGTGACGATGCGGGACATGCTCGATATGGACTCTGCGGAAGTCAGCGAACTCCTGGGTATCACCCTGGCCAATCAGCGGGTATTGCTGCATCGAGGACGCGCCGCGATCAGACAGGCGTTGGAGTGCTACGTGAAGGAGGCGATGTGACCGACTCACGGCCGCTCGACTGCAACGAACTCGTCGAATTGGTGACCGACTACCTCGATGGGACGCTCGATCTGGATACCCGTGCTCGGTTCGACGAGCACCTGATGGGATGTGAGGGCTGCGACAACTATCTGCAGCAGTTCCGCACGACCGTCGCCACGCTGGGCAAGGTGCCGGAGAGCGCACTGGAGCCCGCCTTCCGCGACAAGCTGCTCGACGCGTTCCGGGGTTGGCGCTGACCATGCCGGGACCTGCGCTACCCGAGTTCGAGACCTCGCTCTGACCGGCGCCGGACCGGCGCCCCGACCCGTCACACGTCATTGGCCCGTGACCATTTACGTTACGTACCCGTTTCGTTTATGGTGGAAGGCGTGGTGGACGTCGATGTCCTGGTGGTGGGCGCCGGCCCGACCGGGTTGACCGCAGCGTGCGCGTTGCGATTGCACGGACTTTCCGTTCTGGTTGTCGACAGCGCTCCCGCGCCCGCACGAACGTCACGGGCGAACTTCCTGCATGCCTGCGGATCGGAGGTGTTGTCTCGCTTGGGCGCCCTCGGCGACCTACCCCGGGAGTCGCTGCGTGCGATGCGCATCACCAATTACCTCGGTGACCGTCCGCTGATGACGCTGGAGTTCGGCGATCCCCACATGCACACCGCCGCACCTCCGATGGTGATCTCGCAGGCCGAGATCGAGGGTTCGCTGCGGTCACGCTTGGCCGAACTGGGAAGCACGCCCCGCTGGGGCAGCGGGTTGACGGCTCTGCAACAGCGCGACGATCACGTCGTCGCCAGATTGGAAGACAGCACGAGCGTCTCGGCGCGATGGGTCGTGGGCTGCGACGGCACCTCAAGTACCACGCGGAGGCTGGCCGGGATCGCCTTTCCCGGAGTCAAACTCACCGAGCGGTGGCTTCTCGCCGACCTGCATTTGGACTGGGACGTCGACCGGGGCGGCACTTCGGGTTGGATTCACCCCACCGGCTTGCTCGGGGCGATGCCGATGCCCGACAGACAGGGCCGCGGCGACCTGTGGCGGATTTTCGCCTACGATCCGAGCCTGACCGAAAAGCCAGACGAGAGTGCGATTCTCGACCGGATGCGGGTCCTCATTCCGCAGCGCAGTGGCCGTACCGTACGCGTCGGTGACGCTGAATGGCTGTCGAACTTCACCGTGCACCGCAGGCTCGCCGACCGTTACCGGCAAGGGCGTGTTCTGATCGCCGGTGACGCGGCCCACGCCCATGCACCGTTCGGCGGGCAGGGGATGCTGACCGGTATCGGAGACGCCGAGAACCTCGCCTTCAAGCTCGCGTTGGTGACACGCGGCCTGGCCGCCGACCCGCTAATCGACACCTACGAGGCCGAAAGACGACCGCTGGCAACAGAAGTGCTACGCGGGACGAGTATGGTGACCCGTGTCAACGTCTCGGGTAATCCCCTCGGTCGCTTCCTGCGCGACCACGTCGCCGCACGGGTTTTCAGCCTTGCACCGCTACAGAGGTGGATCACCTATACCGCGTCACAGCTCTGGGTGAGCTATCGCAAGGGACCCCTCGGAGGCGGCGGCCCCAGACCGCGACCGGGCGACCGGATCGGCGATATCGAATGCACTCGCCCGGAAGGGGTCTCGACATTGCTTCACCACGAACTCGGGGGACGCTGGGCACTGCTGAGTCCGCCCGGCGCTCCCGCCGAACTCACCGATGTCGTCCGACGGCATCTGGACCAGTTCGCCGGCGACCTCGAATACTCCGGCGGCGAGGTCATGCTGGTGCGGCCCGACGGCCACCTGGCGTGGCGAGGAGATCCGCATGGACCAGATAGCGTTGCCGCCCTTGATGACTGGCTGCTTAAGGCGTTGACCGCCGGCTCGACCCGGTGAGTCCGCGCGGACGGCCGCGAGACGCAGCCGCTGACGCGGCGATTCTGCGGGCGGGTCTGGAGCTCTTCATCGACTTCGGCATCGAGGGCACCAGCATGGAACAGATCGCAAAGAAGGCCGGTGTCGGCAAACCTACGATCTACCGCCGGTGGACAACGAAGGAAGAGTTGATCTCCGCCGCGATGGAGGCCCTCATCGTCGAAGAATCCGGTTGGACAACGCGGGACCTCGATGCCACAGAGTCGCCCTACGACCTCGTCGAAGCAGCCCTCGAACGGGCCGCCCACGCGACCACGAACCCCCAGTACCGGGCCCTCGTCGCCAGGGTCTATGGCTCGGCCGTCACCCATCCGGATTTGATGGCCGTCTACTGGCGCCGCTTCATCCTTCCGCGGAGGCGGCACGCCGCGGCTCTACTCGAGCGGGCAAGGGAATTGGGGACAGTGGCAGCGCACGTCGATGTCGAGGTTGCCATCGACATGATGGTCGGGGCCGTCACCTATCGGATCCTGCAGCCCGAACCACCCGACGTCGACGAGATGCGTCGATACCTACGGGCGGTCTACCGCCAGACCGGTTTGCTACCCGAGTAGCCGGTCACGGCTGGTCGACCCGCGACCGGCGGCGAATCCTGGAAGCCACGAAACACCCCATGAACACCACGATCGCGGCGAGCACGACGTACTGCAGGCCGGACGCATACGGCTCGACGAGGTGCCAGTTGGCGCCCAGACCGTAGCCGAGCCCGATGAACACGCTGTTCCAGATCAGGCTGCCCATCGTCGTCAGCGCAGTGAAGACCAGGAAGTTCATTCGTTCCACACCCGCAGGCACAGAGATGAAGCTGCGAAAGAACGGAAGCATCCTGCCGAAGAAGACGCCTTTCGTGCCGTGGCGAGCGAACCACTCCGTCGACTTGTCGATGTCCTCCTGATCCACCAGCGGGAGCTTCGTAGCGAGCTTGCTCATCCGGTCGTGCCCGAGCCAAGCCCCGAGCAGGTAGATGACCCAGGCGCCGACCACCGAGCCGATGGTGGTCCAGATGATCGCTTCGACGACCGAGAGCCGGCCGACACTAGCTGCGAAGCCCGCCATCGGCAGGATCACTTCGCTGGGCAACGGCGGAAACAGGTTCTCCAGGAAGATCGCCAGCCCGGCTCCGACGCCACCGAGCCGTTCCATCAAATCCACTGTCCAGCCGGCGAGGCCACCGAGTTCGGCAGTAACTTCTGTCGACAAACCAGCGGGCCTTTCTCCAGCGAGTTCTGGGGAGTTTTCTCCACCCTAGCGATCGCGACCGGAACGCAGCACGCCGCCGATTATGGCGGTGATCACGCCGAGCACCACCAGGGCACCGCCGGCCAGCAGCGTGTAATTGAGCCACTGGTGCAGGCTGCCCTCGGCGTGAGCGACCATGACCTCGGCGACGGTGCGGATGTCGCCGGTGGTGCGGTTCAGCGCGCTGTCGATGTAACGGTGACCCACCTCGATCGCCGCCCAGCCGGCCGCGCCGACCAGGAGCGCTGAAACGCCAAGGGCGGTAAGGGCTTTACCGCGCGACCTGGCGGCTGCCAACATCAGGAGCGCGAACACGCCGGTGAGGACGGCGACCCCGATGCTGGCCCACGGACCCCAGGTGGCGAGCCAGCGCAGCTTTCCTGGCTGAAGCTCTTCGGTGTCCACCGTGATTGGCACGGTCAGCGTGGCGGGAACCTGCAGATCCAGTGTGCCCAGCGTCGCGGAGAACGACGGATCCGACAGCATCGGTGCGACGTCGATGAGCCACTGGTCGGTGGAGTTTCCGCTGGGGACCGCGCCGGTGAACATCCAGCGGTGGGCGATGCGGTTCGCCTGCGCGAACTGACCGGGGAACCCGGCATTGCGGGTGTAGGAATCGGCCACGGTGCGCACCAACTCCGGGTTGAGCTCATACCCGTTGTCCTCGCCCAGCGTCATCACCTGAGTGGTCAGCTCGCTGGCCATCGCGTCCTGCAGCCTGCTGTCGTCGGCTGCCGATGTCGCCAGCGACGCGTACCCGTCCTCGCTGATGAGCGTCGACTGCGCCCACACCGCCGGCACCGCCAACGCCAACGCGGCTGTCGTGATCAGCCACAGCAGCAGCGTGGCGAGAAAACGCACGGCGCGCGTCCTTTCTGAACGGGACGCGGCCCGGGTCAGTCGGACAGTGCGCGTCCCACGATGAGTGGATCGGGCCTGCCGATCACGTCGTGGTCCTTGTTGTCGTAGTCGAACTTACTCAGCACGTGGCGCATCGCATTGATGCGGGCACGCTTCTTGTCGTTGCTCTTGACTACGGTCCACGGTGCGATCTCGGTGTCCGTCCAGGCGAACATCTCTTCTTTGGCCGCCGTGTAGTCGTCCCACTTGTCCAGCGAGGCGAGGTCGGTCGGCGAGAGCTTCCACTGCCGGACGGGGTCGACCTGACGGATGGTGAAGCGGGTGCGCTGCTCGTTCTGGGTCACCGAGAACCACAGCTTGGTCAGGCTGACTCCGTCGTTGACCAGCATCTGCTCGAACAGAGGAGCCTGCCGGATGAACTCGGCGTGCTGCTTGGGAGTGCAGTAGCCCATGACGCGTTCCACACCTGCGCGGTTGTACCAGGACCGATCGAACAGCACGAACTCACCGGCGGCCGGTAGGTGGTTGACGTAGCGCTGGAAGTACCACTGCGTCCGCTCGCGCTCGGTCGGCTTCTCCAGTGCGACGACCCGGGCTCCGCGCGGGTTGAGGTGCTCCATGAATCGCTTGATCGTGCCGCCCTTGCCCGCTGCGTCGCGCCCCTCGAACACGATGACGTGCCGGTGGCCGTTGGCCTGACTCCACTTCTGCAGCTTCAGCAGCTCGATCTGAAGGAGCCGCTTCTGTTCCTCGTATTCGGAGCGCTTCATCCGTTCGTCGTACGGATAGTTCTCGCGCCAGGTGTCGACGGCAATGCCGTCTGGCTGGATCAGCAGGATGGGGTCGTCATCGTCGTCGTCGACGACGGTGTAGGCAGAAGCATCCAGGGTCACTGGCAGAAGCTATCGACCGCTACGAAAATGCCGGTGACCACGCGGTGAACGGAGCGTGGATTATTTCGCGGATCTACGGGGTCCGATCAGGGCCATCTTGGTCATGAGGGTGTTCATCCGCTTGAGAGCCTTCAGCGAGTTGTTGTAGTAGTTGCCGCCCGCGCCCACTTTGGTGCGCGGCGCGACGACCGCTTCCTGACGACAGAACTTGCGGATTCCCTCGGCGCCGCCGAAGCGGGCTCCCATGCCCGAGGTCTTCCACCCGCCCATCGGCGCTGTCGTGCACATCAAGTTCGAGATCACGTCGTTGATGTTCACCGCCCCGCAATCCAACTGAAGAGCAACCGCCTCCGCACGCTCCGGGTCCCCGGAGAACACCGCTGCCGACAAGCCGTACGGGCTGTCGTTGGCCAGGCGGATGGCCTCGTCGACGCTGGAGACCTTCATGATCGGCAGTGTGGGGCCGAAGGTTTCCTCGGTCATACACAGCATCGTGTGGTCGACGTCGACCAGCACGGTCGGCTCGTAGAAGCTTCCGGACCCCGAGACCCGCTTGCCACCGGTCAACACCTTCGCGCCTTTGGCCAGGGCGTCGGCAACGTGACGCTCGGTCACGGCGACCTGGCTGTCGTCGATCATCGCACCGAGGTGATGGCCGTCGCCGGCGCCAAGCTTCAGCTTCTTCACGTCATCGACGACGGCCGCGACGAACTGGTCGTATACCGATTCGAGAACATAGACGCGTTCGACCGACACGCACGTCTGGCCGGCGTTGAACATCGCGCCCCACACCGCGGCGTGGGCGGCGAGGTTGATGTCAGCGTCTTCGAGCACCAGCATCGGATCCTTGCCGCCGAGCTCGAGGCTTACCGGGGTGAGTGTGCGCGCCGCACGCTCCATCACTTTGGCGCCCGTCGCGCAGGAACCGGTGAACTGGACGAAATCCGAGCTGTCGATGACTGCCTCGGAGACCTCCCGGGCGCCCTGGACCAGCGCGAGAACTTCGGGAGCTCCCGAGTCGAGCCAGCCGCGCAGCAGCAGTTCAGCGGTCAGCGGCGTGCGCTCGGAGGGCTTGAGCAGCACCGCGCACCCCGCGGCGAGGGCGCCGATGGCGTCCATCAGCGCGTTGGCGACGGGGTAGTTCCACGGCGCGATGATGCCGACGACGGGCCTCGGCCGGTAGTGCACGCTGATCTTCTTGATCGCCAGGAACGGCAACGCCGCCGGCCGCGTCTCCGGAGCCAGCGCTCTTTCGATGTTCTTGATGTAGTACGACGCGATCATGATGATCAGCGGCACTTCCTGCGCGGCATCGGCCGCAGACTTGCCGGTCTCGTCGATCAGCAGCCGCTCGATCTCCGCGCGGTGCTGCCCGAGCCACACCGCGTACCGGGAGAGCACCTTCGCGCGCCCCTTCGGTCCGCGGGCCTCCCATTCCTTCTGGGCGGCACGCAGACCGGCCGCCGCCTGCGCCACGTCGGCGGGATCGGTCCAGTGCACTGTGCCGGCCACAGCTCCCGTCGCGGGATTCTTGATGGTCCCGGTGCCGGTGAACGAGGGGGACGTATCGAGATCGGACGTCGCTGTCATGACCCCATGCTAACGAGCGCTGTGATCTCCGTCGCTCGCGGGTTGACACCCGTCAAGTCCGGCGGCCCATGCCGCCACGCAGACGAAGGCGCTCCCGAGGAACAGCGCCCCGATCGCGTCAGTGAAGTAGTGGTAGGAGACCGCCTGCCCGATCACGGCGAACACCATGATCGCGGTGAACGTCATGACCGCCCATGTCGCCGTGCCGACCAGCAGTACCGCCATCGCGAGCACCACGAACGCCAACGTCGTGTGGCCGCTCGGATAGCAGATCTCGCCGCCTTTGAGTCGGCCGAACGATCGCTTGGCCAGCCTCGCGGCCATCACCGCCAGCAAGGGCGTGATCGCGGTCGCCGCGGCCAATGCCCACCGGCGTTGCAGGGCAGCAGCCGCGACGACGATTCCACAGATCGTCAGCAACACGCGTCCGTCTGTGAACACCAGGAAATAGCCCAGCTGCGGGTGGCTCTGGCCGAGAGCCTGGAACCAGTCGTCCACCGGTGTCGACCCTTTGCCCACACCGAGGCCGAGTGCGATGAGGCCGGCCAGGCCGGCCAGCGGCCACCAGCGGATCAGCGGGATCAGCTGACGAGCCCCCGGATGTAGGCGGCCTGGCCGAGGTGCTGGGCAGCGTCGTCGATGACGCTGACCAGCCGCGCACTGGCGGTCACCGGAGGCGTCCAGCGCGTGTCGATGACGCGTGCGAGTTCGTCTTCCGACACCGACGCCACGTACTCCAGCGACAGTTTGTGGACGGCGCGGTAGTAGCCCGCGAGCAGCGTAGCCGGCGCACGCACCTTGGCGACGTCGTCTGAGGTGTGGCCGTAGCCGTGCGCGTCGCGCGGCAAATCGAGACCGAACCGGTCCACCCAGCCGTCGCGGAACCACACCTGCTCAGTCCCCGCGATATCGCAGACCTGGGCGTCCTGCATGCGGGCGGTGTGCCAGATCAGCCAGGTGATCGTGTTCGCCTGCGGCGTCGGCTGGTAGTACGCGACGTCGTCGGTCAGGTTCTCGGTCAGGTCGTCGACGTGCTCGACCTGCCGCGTGAACAGATCGCGCAGCAGCTCCCGGGCTGAATCCATGTTCGCCAAGCTACGCCGGGCGAATGGCGTAGGCGACGTCGTAGACGATGCTGCCCGGACACACTGCGGTGAACGTCGCGGTCAACTCACCGGTCAACTCGCTCAACGGGTTCGATGCGGCGCTGGACGGAAGGGTCAGCGTCTCGGTTTCCGCAGCGATCCCGGCGCGGCCGTCCGCGCAGTCGGCGGGCAGCGGCACCATGGTGCGGACGAACTTCCCGTCGGCGAATTCGTACACACCGAGGAAGGCGTTGGTCTTACCCGGCTCCCCCGGGATCGTCGCCGTCGTCACGCAACGATCGGCGGTCCGCAGGCAGTTCGTTGCGACGCCGATGTCGGCGACTTCTGGTTCGCCGGGCGGATCACCGCGCCGCGCCTTGGTGAGGGTATAGCTGCCGCGAAACGCCGCCGCGGGCGAGATCTGCCGCGGCGGTTGCGCCGAGGGATCCGGCGCGGGAAATTCCGGCAGCGGGTCGCCCGCGCGCGTCATGGTGGGAGTGAGGGTGCTGACCGACGGACAGTTGCCGGTTCCCACCTGGGTAATGGTCGGGGCGAGCGTCATGTCGGGAGCGATCACGATGTCCCAGATGGCCCACACGTCGCCCGTGAATTGCTCTCCGTTGGGCCCGGTGCAGGCGGCGCTGTTCTCCGTGAAGTTGACCATGACCCACCGGCCGTCCACGTAGTCGGCGACGCGCGGATTCTGCAGTGGCGCCGAGGGATTGTTCGGATCGGCGATCTCACCGCCGGCCGCCACGCAGCGGTTCTCGTCGCAGGACGATCGGAACACCCAGCCGGCTTTGCCTTCGGTCAGGCCGGCAGCCGGGGCTCCGTTGGCGGTGCCCGTGCCGTCGTACTCGACGATGAACGACCCATCGAGATTCACCAGCGGTTCGACGGCGCGCCGCTCCGGCTCATCCTGCGCCGAGCAACCGCCGAGCACCGTAAGCAGGATCAAGCCCGCCGCCGCGGCCCCCCAGCGCATGCGTCAGGCCTTCGGGCCGCCGCCGTGGAAGACGGCCTCGACGTTGTTGCCGTCGAAGTCGCGCACGAACGCGCCGTAGTAGTTGTCGTGATACTCGGGCCACAGACGGGGAGCGTGGAGTGACTCCGCGCCCGCCTCGATGGCGGCGTCGTAGAACGCCTGCACCGCGTCCGGGCCCGCGGCCTGGAACGCGAAGTGCGTCTCCCTGTTGGGACCGGCAGCCCCGCCGGCGCTCATGTCGGAGATCCAGAAGTCCGGTTTGCCCTCGGTGCCGTAGCCGATCGCGACGCCGACATCCATCTGCCGCGGGTATCCCAGAACGCCGAGGACCTTGTCGTAGAAGGCCTTCGACTTCTCCCAATCCGCACAGTTGATTCCGAAGTGGTCGATCATCGCCTCACCGTACATTCGGGGTATGACATACGACCTGATCATTCGTGGGGGGACGATTGTCGACGGACTCGGGGGCGAGCCCTTCGTCGGTGATGTGGGGGTGCGCGACGGAGTCATCGCCTCGGTGGGCGCCGTGGTCAGTGACGCGAAGCGGGAGATCGACGCGACCGGCCTGCTCGTCACCCCGGGTTTCGTCGATCTGCACACCCACTACGACGGGCAGGCCATCTGGTCGGACCGGATGACGCCGTCGTCGGCGCACGGCGTGACCACCGCGGTCATGGGTAACTGCGGTGTCGGGTTCGCACCGTGCCGTCCGGAAGACCACGACACCCTCGTCGATGTGATGGCCGGTGTCGAGGACATCCCCGGCGTCGTGATGGTCGACGGCCTGCCCTGGACGTGGGAGACGTTCCCCGAGTTCCTCGACGCGCTGGACTCTCGGCGACGGGACATCGATGTCGCCGCGTTCCTTCCCCATTCGCCGCTGCGCGTGTACGTGATGGGCCGGCGCGGCGTCGACCGTGAACCGCCGACCGCCGAGGATCTCGCGCTGATGCGCAAACTCGCCGCCGAAGCCGTCCACGCCGGCGCGTTGGGCTTCGCGTCCTCGCGGCTGACCCTGCACAAAACCGCGGGTGGACAACCGATTCCCAGTTACGAGGCCGAGTACGCCGAGATCGAGGCGATCGCCCGTGGCGTCGACGACGCGGGCGGCGGGCTGCTGCAGTTCGTACCCGACCTGATGGCGGGCGATTACGAGGGTGCGCTGAAAGCCGTGTTCGACGTCGCCTCGGAGGTGGGCCTGCCGGTGACGTTCACACTCGCGATCGGCAACGCCGGCCCGCCCATCCATCTCGACGCGCTGCGGATGGTGGAGAAGGCCAATGCGGACGGAGGGAACGTCACCGGGCAGATCTTCCCGCGACCGATCGGGCTGGTGCTCGGCCTGGACCTGTCCGGAAATCCGTTCGTCATGTACCCGTCCTACCGCGAGATCGCCGGCCTTCCGTTGGCTGACCGCGTTGCCGAGATGCGCAAACCCGAAGTACGCGAACGGATCTTGAGCGACAAGCCCGCCAGCGACGGCCACCCGCTGATGTTCGCCGCGCAGGCCTGGGACTACATGTTCTCGCTCGGCGATCCACCGAACTACGAACCTGCGCGGGAAGATTCGATCGGCGCGCGCGCCCGCGCCCGCGGTGTCAGCCCGCTCGAAGAGGCCTACGACCGCCTGCTCGACGACGACGGTCACGCCATGCTGCTGGTCACGCTTGCCAACTTCCGTGACGGCTCACTGGACACGGTGGCGGAGTTGATCCGCCGCGACGACGTCGTGCTGGGTCTGGGCGATGGCGGGGCGCACTACGGGATGATCTGTGACGCAAGCTTTCCCACATACATGCTGACCCACTGGGTGCGTGACCGCGAGTCGGGTCGACTGTCGATCCCCGAGGTGGTCCGCGAGCTTACCTCGGTGCCCGCGCGGGTGGCGGGGCTGGCCGATCGAGGCCGAATCGCGGTGGGCTACAAGGCCGATCTGAATGTCATCGACACCGAAGCGCTGCGACTGCACAAGCCCGTCATCGTCGGTGACCTGCCCGCCGGCGGACGCAGGCTGGACCAGACCGCCGACGGCTACGTCGCCACGATCGTGTCCGGCGAGGTGATCGCCGAGAACGGCGCGCCGACCGACGCCCGTCCCGGCGTCTTGATCCGGGGCCGCCGGCCTGCGCCGACGGCATGAGCCGCGTCGCCCCGCCGTGGACCGAGGAGGACGCGGCGGGCATCGACAGCCGGGGCCATCCCGATCCTGGGCCGCTGCCTTTCCGGCGGGCAACGGATGGAGCTGCGATCGCCGTCGCCTGGTACCGCACCATCTGCACGCTGTGCAACGGACTCGACCTGCCCACCGAGGGCTGGGTGCGGAGCTGGCCCGTCTCAGCGTGACTGTCGCAGCGCCGGATGCTGGTTCTTGAGCAACGGCAGCAGCAGCCTGCGAGGCAGGAACTCGAACACCCGGGCGGGAATCTCGTTCTGCCATCCCGGGATAACGCTGCGCCCGCTCTCGAGTGCCTCGATTCCCTTCTTCGCGACCTCGCGCGACGGTATCCACAGGAACTTCGGAAACGCGGCGGCGAACGTGCGCTCGTCCATCCCGGCGACCTCCAGGAATTCGGTGCGCACCGGTCCCGGATGCAATGCGGCGACGGTGACTCCGGTGCCGGCGAGCTCGCCGCGCAGCCCGTCGGTGTAGGACCGGACGAATGCCTTGGTCGCGGCGTAGCCCGACTGTCCGGGAAATGGCTGGAATCCCGCCGTGGAGCCGACGTTGAGGATCGCGCCGCGCCCGCGCGGCACCATCTGTTGCACGGCACGGGTGGTGAGGTCGATGACGGCTTCGACGTTGACGCGCACCTGGTTGATCTCGGCCTGCGGGGTCGAGTCGACGACCGGGCCGATGGTGCCGATACCGGCGTTGTTGATCAGGATGTAGGCGGTCAGGCCGAGCCGTTCGACTTCGGCGAGCAGATCGGCGCGGGCTTCGGCGTCGGCGACATCACAGGCGATGACCTCGACGCGGACTTTTCCGGAGAGCTCGTCGGCGAGATCACGCAGACGATCCTCACGACGCGCCACGAGGGTGACGCCGTGCCCGCGGGCCGCGAGCTCGCGAGCGAGGTCGGCACCGATGCCCGAGGAAGCCCCGGTGACGACGGCGGTGGTGGTCGGTGACGGTGAAGGGAGCGGCATGCCTTCGAAAACTACGCCGTACGCTCGGGCCCATGAGCGTCAAGGTCGATCTGGACACGTTGGCCGACACCCTCGGCGACTTCTCGTACGCATATCTCGTCACGGTCGGCGACGACTGCCGCGCGCATACCGTGGCGATCCAGCCGGTGCTGACCGGCGACGTTTTCCGCATCGGGTCGGTCGGCAACAGCACGCGCCGCAACGCCGCTGCCCACCCAGACGTGACTCTGGTCTGGCCGCCCCGCGAAACCGGCGGCTACACCCTGATCATCGACGGTCACGCCGCCCCTGCCGAGGACGGACTGCACGTCACCCCTACCGGCGCGGTGCTGCACCGACCCGCGCAGCCAGGCACACCCACGGCATCCGGATGTGGGGACGACTGTGTGCCGCTGGGTGACTGACGTCAGCGGGTGACGACGATCTTGCCGATCGCTCGGCCGGCCTTCACTTCACGGTTGGCCTCCCGCAGTCCCGCCGCGGAAAAGTCCTCGATGGTCTTGGTGACCGTCGTACGCAGCGTCCCGTTGTCGACGAGCTCGGCCGTCGCGGCCAACAGCCGCTGCTGCTCGATCATGTCGGGCGTCTCGAACATCGGTCGCGTGAACATCAATTCCCAGTGCCACGCAATACTTTTCGCCTTCAACCCGACCAGGTCGAGCCCTGCGGGTTCGTCGATCGCGGTGATGTGCCCGAACGGTTTGACGATCGCGGCGTAGTCGTCGATGTTTCCCGCCGAGTGCGGGGAGAACAGGAGATCCACGCCGTCAGGGGCGACCTGCAGCGTCTCCTCCCGGAGGCGGCGGTGGTCGACGACGGCGTCGGCGCCCATGTTGTGCGCCCACCCGCGCGACTCGTCACGGCTCGCGGTGCCGATCACCCGGAGCCCGGTCAACGCCTTCGCGAGCTGCATCATGATCGAGCCGACGCCGCCCGCCGCGCCGACAACCAGCAGGTCACCCGTCGACTCCCGCGTCAACCCGAAGCGGTCGAACAGTGACTCCCACGCCGTGATGGTGGTCAACGGCAGCGCGGCGGCCTCGGCAAAAGACAGCGACGACGGCTTGGGGGACACGATGCGTTCGTCGACAGTCTGGAACTGCGCGTAGCTGCCCGGCCTGTTGAGGTCACCTGCGTACCAGACCTCGTCACCCACGTCGAGCGTGCCGACGTCGGAGCCGACCGCTTCCACCACGCCCGCGGCGTCGTAGCCGAGGATCACCGGCTCCGAGTCCGCAGTGATTCCGGCCTGCACCTTCCAGTCCGCGGGGTTCACCGAGACCGCCATCACGCGCACCAGGACGTCACGCGGGCGCGGGTCGGGAATGTCGACGACGATGTCGCGCAGGCTGTCTTCGATGGAATCGGCGGCGAAGGCCCCGATCGCGGTCATCGTTGAGGTGGTCATGCCCACAGTGAACTCGCCCACCACCGCTTTTCTTCCGGGTGCCGAACATCGCTGCGGCAGAAGACCACCGGGAACAGTCGCGGCTGACTCCGACGAGAGTGAGCCTCCTGCAAGCATTTCGGACCGAACCTGTGCGCAGACCCCACGTTGGGGATAACGAAAAGCCCCGGCGCTGCTGACGCAACGCCGGGGCCCTCTCGAACAGGGACTTAGAAGTCCATACCGCCCATGCCACCGGTCGGGTCGCCCGCAGGTGCGGCGGCCTTCTCCGGCTTGTCGGCGACGACGGCCTCGGTGGTGAGGAACAGCGCCGCGATCGAGGCTGCGTTCTGCAGCGCCGAGCGGGTCACCTTCACCGGGTCGGCGACGCCGGCCTTGAGCAGGTCCTCGTACTCGCCGGTCGCGGCGTTGAGGCCGTGACCCGCGGGCAGGTTGGAAACCTTCTCGGCGACGACACCGGGCTCGAGACCACCGTTGAAGGCGATCTGCTTGAGCGGTGCCGACAGCGCCACGCGGACGATGTTGGCGCCGGTGGCCTCGTCACCGGAAAGGCCGAGGTCGTCCAGCGACGGAGCCGACTGCAGCAGGGCGACGCCACCACCGGCGACGATGCCCTCCTCGACGGCGGCCTTCGCGTTGCGGACGGCGTCCTCGATGCGGTGCTTGCGCTCCTTGAGCTCCACCTCGGTGGCAGCTCCGGCCTTGATGACTGCAACGCCGCCGGCCAGCTTGGCCAGGCGCTCCTGCAGCTTCTCGCGGTCGTAGTCGGAGTCGCTGTTCTCGATCTCGGCGCGGATCTGCGAGACGCGACCGGCGATGGCGTCGGAATCCCCGGCGCCCTCGACGATGGTGGTCTCGTCCTTGGTCACGACGACCTTGCGGGCCTTGCCGAGCAGCGAGACGTCGGCGGTCTCGAGGGACAGGCCGACCTCTTCGCTGATGACCTGACCACCGGTGAGGATCGCCATGTCCTGCAGCATCGCCTTGCGACGGTCACCGAAGCCCGGAGCCTTGACGGCGACGGACTTGAAGGTGCCGCGGATCTTGTTGACCACCAGGGTCGACAGGGCTTCGCCCTCGACGTCCTCGGCGATGATCAGCAGCGGCTTGCCGGACTGGATGACCTTCTCCAGCAACGGCAGCAGGTCCTTGACGGTCGAGACCTTCGAGCTGACCAGGAGGATGTAGGGATCCTCGAGGACGGCTTCCTGGCGCTCGGCGTCGGTCACGAAGTACCCCGAGATGTAACCCTTGTCGAAGCGCATGCCCTCGGTGAGCTCCAGCTGGAGACCGAAGGTGTTGCTCTCCTCGACGGTGATGACACCCTCGTTGCCGACCTTGTCCATGGCCTCGGCGATGAGCTCGCCGATCTGGGTGTCGCCGGCCGAGATCGCGGCGGTGGCAGCGATCTGCTCCTTGGTCTCGACCTCCTTGGCGCTCTTGAGGAGACCTTCCGTCACCTTTTCGACGGCCTTCTCGATGCCGCGCTTGAGGCCGAGGGGGTTGGCACCCGCCGCGACGTTGCGCAGACCTTCGCGAACCAGAGCCTGCGCGAGCACGGTGGCGGTGGTGGTGCCGTCACCTGCGACGTCGTCGGTCTTCTTGGCAACTTCCTTGACCAGCTCGGCGCCGATCTTCTCGTACGGGTCCTCCAGCTCGATCTCCTTGGCGATGGACACGCCATCGTTGGTGATCGTGGGGGCGCCCCACTTCTTCTCCAGGACGACGTTGCGGCCCTTGGGGCCCAGCGTCACCTTTACCGCGTCGGCGAGGCTGTTGAGGCCCCGCTCGAGGCCGCGACGGGCCTCTTCGTCATACGCAATTGTCTTGGCCATTGCGAAGTGTTCCTCCGGGATTGGGGATGCACGTCTCGTGGTCGGAAGCGGTGCCCGCGACGGACGACCGGGGCTGTGCTCGCAGATGCGGCCCCGACCTCACCGGCCCGACCTAGCACTCGCTGGTCGCGAGTGCCAACTGCATTCTTAGCACTCGACCTGGGAGAGTGCAAGGTCGGAATGGCTGCGGCGAAGCCGTCTGCGGGCCCACCCTGCGGGTCAGCTGGCGCGCAGTCCGTCGAGCACCACCTCGAGGACGCGCGTCGCGGCGTCGTTGTTGTAGCCCTGCACCGCCTGAAGCCCCACCAGCAGCGCCTTCACGTCGGCGACGCCGACGTCGCGGCGGGCGGTGCCGGCTGCTTGCGCTGCACGCAGCAGGGCATCGAGCATGTCCAGGAAGTCGCTCTCCGCCTCGGGAATCGCGGCGTTGACGTCGATGCCGACGCCGGCCAGCGCCTCGCCGAGCCCGCGGTCGGTCGCCCCCCACTGCAGCACCATGGATCGCAGGAACTGAAACAGCGCCTCGCCCGGTTCGGCGTCGTCGAGCATCGTCCGGCCCGCGGCCACGATGCTGCGGATGCGGCTCTCGATGACGGCGCGAAACAGGTCTTCCTTCGTCGGAAAGTGTCGGTAGACCGTGCCGGCGCCGACCCCGGCCCGCCGGGCTATCTCGTCGATCGGCACCGCCAGCCCGTCCGCGGCGAAGGTCTCGTAGGCGACCTCAAGCACGCGCGCACGGTTGCGTGCCGCGTCTGCGCGCAGGGGCCGATTCACGACGATCTCCTCGGGAATAGATAACCGGGGCGTGCGTTCCGTATAGTGATCGACAAACGGAGCGAGCGCCCCGTTTCAACTTACTCTAGGAGACCGTCATGACGAACTGGACCACTTCCGACATTCCCGACCAGACCGGCCGCACCGCAGTCATCACCGGCGCCAACACCGGCCTCGGCTTCGAGACCGCCAAAGCCCTGGCCGCCACGGGCGCCACAGTGGTCATCGCGGCGCGCAACATCGACAAGGGACAGGACGCGGTCCGCCGCATCCGACAGGAGGCGCCACAGGCGACCGTCGCACTGCAGCAGCTCGACCTCAGCTCGCTGGATTCGGTGCGTGCCGCCGCCGACCAGCTCAAGTGCGACCACGCGACCATCGACCTGCTCGTCAACAACGCGGGCGTGATGTACACGCCACGGCAGGAGACCGCGGACGGCTTCGAGCTCCAGTTCGGCACCAACCACCTGGGCCACTTCGCACTCACCGGGCTGCTCCTCGATCAGATCGAAGCAGCTCCGGCCGGGCGCATCGTCACCGTAAGCAGCATCGGTCACCGCATCCGCGCCGACATTCACTTCGACGATCTGCAGCTCGCACGCAACTACAACCGCGTCGTGGCCTACGGCCAGTCCAAGCTCGCCAATCTGCTGTTCACCTACGAGCTGCAGCGGCGGTTGTCCGCTGCTGGATCGTCGACAGCCGCGCTGGCGGCACACCCGGGCGGGTCGAACACCGAACTCGGCCGACACCTGCCGCTGCTCGACCCGGTGTTTCGCGCGGTGTCCCAGAGCGCGTCGATGGGAGCTCTCCCGACCCTGCGCGCCGCGACCGATCCGGCGGCGCGAGGCGGCCAGTACTACGGCCCGTCGGGACCCTTCGAGCTCCGCGGGTACCCCCAGGTGGTGTCGTCGAGCAAGCGGTCCCACGATGCCGCGCTGCAGCGGCGGCTGTGGACGGTATCCGAGGAGCTGACCAAAGTGGTGTACAGCGTCTGAGGCGGCTTGACTGCCTGCCCCCACCGACTCGACCAACCAGGACAATCGAACCATCCCCTGTTTTTAGGAGCTCACCCCATGACCGATTGGACAACCTCAGACATCCCCGACCAGACCGGCCGCACAGCCGTCATCACCGGCGCCAACACCGGGCTCGGCTTCGAAACCGCCAAGGCGCTGGCCGAGAAGGGCGCCCACGTGGTGATCGCGGTCCGCAACACCACCAAGGGAGATCAGGCGGCTGCGCGGATCAGCGGAGAAGTCGAAGTCCAGGAGCTCGACCTCACGTCGCTGGCGTCCATCAATTCCGCCGCTGCAGCGCTGAAGTCCCGCTTCGACAAGATCGACCTGCTCATCAACAACGCGGGCGTCATGACGACCCCGAAGGGCACCACGAAGGACGGCTTCGAGCTGCAGTTCGGGACGAACCACCTCGGTCACTTCGCACTCACGGGATTACTGCTCGACGCCATGCTCGATGTCGATGGAGCGCGCATCGTGACGGTCAGCAGCAACGGCCACAAGATGGGTGGCGCCATCCACTGGGACGACCTTCAGTGGGAACGCAACTACAGCCGGATGGGCGCGTACACCCAATCGAAGCTGGCCAACCTTCTCTTCACCTACGAGCTGCAGCGCCGGCTGGCGCCGCGCGGGAAGACGATCGCCGTGGCCGCTCACCCCGGTACGGCGACCACCGAACTGGCACGCAGCCTTCCCCGACCCATCGAGCGGGCCTTTCTGGTGGCCGCGCCGGTGCTGTTCGCGCAGACTCCCGACGGGGGCGCGCTACCGACATTGCGGGCGGCAACCGACCCCGGAGTCCTCGGTGGCCAGTACTACGGACCGGACGGCATCGGGCAGCAGCGTGGCGCGCCGGTCGTCGTCGCCTCCAGCGCACAGTCCTACGACGTCGAGCAGCAACGTCGCCTGTGGGAGATCTCGGAGGAGTTGACCAAGGTGGTCTTCCCGGTCAGCTGACACGTGCAGGATGGGCGGCATGTCGCTGGTCGTGCCGCCCTATCCCCCGCCCCGCTTCACCGCCGACGAGCCGGAGAAGAGCGCATGGCTCAAGCGCGGTGACGACCCCGCCGACCACTCGACGTTCGGGTTGGTCAAGTACCACTACCTGGCCAAGCAGCAGGAGACCGGCGGCGACTACGGCCTCTATCGCGTCGAGATCGCCCCGAAGGGCGGCGGACCGGGACCGCACTTCCACCGGTCGATCTCGGAGGCGTTCTACGTGCTCTCCGGCACGGTGCGCCTCTACGACGGCACCGAATGGGTCGACGGCAGCGCCAACGACTACCTCTACGTTCCGCCGGGCGGGATCCACGGGTTCCGTAACGAGGGCGACGAAACGGTGTCGATGCTGATGCTGTTCGCGCCGGGCGCGCCCCGCGAGTACTACTTCGAGGGCCTGTCGCAGATCGGCGAACTTTCCGACGAAGAACGCCGGGAGTGGTTCATCAGGCACGACAATCATTGGGTCGAATAGCGCCACAGACACGCCGCGCACGGACACGCCGCGGAAGTGCGATCACGGAAGCGCCTGGCCTAGACTGCATTCCGGTCGAAAGGAGTCGTGGGTGCGGGCTGATGCTGAGCCTATGTCCGGCTCGGCCGGACAGCCCAGTACCCAGGCATTGCGGGGCTGGCAGCGGCGAGCGCTGGTCAGATACCTGACCGCCAAACCGCGAGACTTCCTGGCGGTGGCCACGCCCGGTGCGGGCAAGACCACCTTCGCACTGCGCATCGTCTCCGAACTCCTGGCCGAGGGCACCGTCGAGGCGGTGACCATCGTGGTACCGACCGAGCACCTCAAAATCCAGTGGGCACAGGCCGCGGCACGGCAGGGCATCGCCCTGGACCCGAAGTTCTCGAACTCCAACTCCCAAACGTCGTCGGAGTACCACGGCGTCGTCGTCACCTATGCGCAGGTGGCAAGCCACCCGACCCGGCACCGGGTGCGCACCGAGAACCGCAGGACCCTCGTCGTGTTCGACGAGATCCACCACGGCGGCGACGCCAAGAGTTGGGGCGACGCGATCCGCGAGGCGTTCGACGACGCGACCCGGCGGCTGGCGCTGACGGGGACGCCGTTTCGCAGCGACGACAGCGCCATCCCTTTCGTCACCTACGAGACCGGACCAGACGGTTTCGCCCGTTCCAAGGCTGACCACACCTACGGGTACTCCGACGCCCTCGCCGACGGTGTCGTGCGGCCGGTGATGTTCATGGCGTACTCGGGTGAGGCGCGATGGCGCGACAGCGCCGGGGAGGAACACGCCGCACGCCTGGGTGAGCCGCTGACCGCCGAGCAGACCGCGCGGGCCTGGAAGGCGGCGCTCGACCCAAAGGGTGAGTGGATGCCCGCGGTGATCGCGGCGGCCGACAAGCGACTGCAGGGCAAGCGCCAGCACGTGCCCGACGCCGGCGGCATGATCATCGCCACCGACCAGACCGCAGCCCGCGCCTACGCCGACCTGCTGACGAAGATCACCGGCGAGGCGCCGACGGTCGTGCTGTCCGACGACAAGGGCGCCTCCGACCGCATCTCGCAGTTCTCGGAAGGGACCTCGCGCTGGTTGGTCGCGGTGCGCATGGTGTCCGAAGGGGTGGACGTGCCGCGGCTGTCGGTCGGCGTCTACGCCACCAGCGCGTCGACGCCACTGTTCTTCGCGCAGGCGATCGGCCGGTTCGTGCGATCGCGCCGTGCCGGCGAGACCGCGAGCATCTTCCTGCCGTCGGTGCCGAATCTGCTGCTGCTCGCCAGCGAGATGGAGGCCCAGCGCAACCACGTCCTCGGTAAACCTCATCGGGAGAACCTCGAAGACGACCCGCTCGACGCCGAACTCGCCGCGCAAAAGCGTGACGAGGCAGGCGAAGAAGAGAACAAGGTCGAGTATCTCGGCGCCGACGCCGAGCTCGACCAGGTGATCTTCGACGGCTCGTCATTCGGTACCGCCACACCCGCGGGTAGCGACGAGGAGGCCGACTATCTCGGCATTCCGGGGCTTCTCGATGCGGCGTCGATGCGAGATCTGTTGCGCCGCAGGCAAGATGAGCAAATTCAGAAGCGCACAGAGTCGGGCGCGCAGGTGCCGAAGTCGACGCACGGGCAGCTGCGCGACCTTCGTAGCGAACTCAACACGTTGGTATCGCTGGCCCATCACCGGACGGGCAGGCCGCACGGCTGGATCCACAACGAGCTGCGCCGCCGCTGTGGTGGCCCGCCGGTGGCCGCCGCCACGCGCGAGCAACTTCAGGAACGCATCGAAGCGGTGCGCGTGCTGCAGCGTGAGCTAACCGCCTGACGCCTCGGGCCTCGTGCTTGCGCTCATGCCGTAGCGGAAACTTCTGCCGCGAAACGCGATTCGTTGCTGCGACGCCGGTGCCGCGCCACTCGGCGCATCATCGCGGGCCGCAACAACCTGCTGGGCGGTTCGAGCATCCCGGTGACGAGGAGAAACTGTTCGAGAACCCACGGATCGCTTTCGGCCGCCTGGAGAACGCGCTCGATATAGGCATTGGTGACCTTTGATGTGTAGGTCCGCCGCCCCTCGACCTCCGGCAGGGCCAGGTCCGACCCCACCGCCGTTCGCCACGCTATCCGCACCGTCCGCGCCGCGGCGCGGTGGAAGCGTCGGTGCACGTTGTGCCCGCCGTGTTGCAGGCAGTCGCGCAAGACCATGGCCTCGATGGACGCGACGGTCATGCCCTGGCCGTAGATCGGGTTGAAGCTGCACACGGCGTCGCCGACCACCACGAGCCCACGCGGGCTCTTGGTCAGCTTGTCGTAGCGCCGCCAGCGGTTCGCCGGAAACCTGTGCAGCGCAACGTCGGCCAGCGGTTCGCCGGCACCGAGAGCTGCGAACACGTCAGCGGGCACGAGCCGCTCCAGGAAGTCCATCAGCTCGGCCACGCTGGCGGGTGGCTGAGCATCACTGCCGAGTGTTCCCGCGCCGACCACCCACGTGTCGTGCTCGCAGCGAAACATCGCATAGCCGTAAGGACGTCCGGCGCGAAACAGGTCGAAGATCGCATACTCGCTCAACAGTCCGTCGGGGATTCGCATGGGCATGCTGACGTAGCTGACGTTCACGGTGAGCCGATCCTCGCGCGGACGCGGATACCCCATCTGTTCGAGAAACACCGGGGTCCGCGAGCCACGGCCGGTGGCGTCGACGACGAGGTCGGCGAACAGATCTGCGGTCGTGTGGTCGGTGCGACTCGTCACGCGTGCACCGATCACCTCACCGCCTGCCGAGATGAGCGTGTCGAGGTCATGACGGTCGAGGACCGTGATCGCCGGCAGCCCCAGCACCCGCCTCCGCACCTGCCATTCCAGGAACGGGCGACCCGCGTAGTAGTTCACCAGCCCGCCCGGGTTGGGCAGGCGCCCGGTCCGCAGCAGCAGGTGGCCACCGAAATGCCCACGGAATCTGGACAGGTCGCCGTCACGCCACTCGTGCGCACCGCCCGCGACCAGGTCCTCGCCGATGCCAGGGAACAGCTCCTCCAGGATCAACCCGCACCGCGCGAGCAGTGCATGCGGTTGCCTGCTCTGCGGCACCCCGCGTCGCGGTTCCGGGGTGTCGTCGAGTTCGTCGCGCTCGACGACGGTCACCCGTTCGTAGAATTCCGTCAGTACTCGCGCCGCCAACAGCCCCGCCATGCTCGCGCCGAGCACCACGGCATGTCCACCCCG
Source organism: Mycolicibacterium iranicum (assembly GCF_001650495.1). Taxonomy (GTDB): domain Bacteria; phylum Actinomycetota; class Actinomycetes; order Mycobacteriales; family Mycobacteriaceae; genus Mycobacterium; species Mycobacterium iranicum_A. The sequence continues at coordinate 179,780 of NZ_LWCS01000054.1, forward strand.
ATTCGCCATGTCTCCATGAGGCACCGCGAAAGCGCGGAATGCATCAACCGAACGGATGAGATTTCGCTGCGACAGCGAGCTCTGCAAGGTTCGCGAGCGAGTTCTCCAGATGCTGGACGGGAAAGGGCGGGAACTCGATGTGCTCCCGCAGCATCGGCGGCACTGCCGACCAGTCGTAGCTCAGCGTCACGCGAGTCTGGTCTGTCCCGAGCCGCTCCAGGTCATAGCGCCACGTCCAGCCACCGAACTCGACGACACCGTCCTCACCCTGCTGACCCGGCTCCCACGCGATCGCGCGGTCCCGCTCGAACGCGGTGACCTTGTTGGCCATCTCGTAGTGCCCGTTGGGATGGTTGTCGTGATACATGCCGATGCGGAACATCTGGCCGGTGTGGGTGAGCAGCTCACCGTCCAGCGAGTCCCGCACCCAGCCCGTGCCGTCGATCGCGGCGTGCCGGGAGGGGTCGGCCAGTACGGCGAACACTGCGGATGCCGTCGCGTCGATGATGCTGCTCACATTCATGGTCTCGGTCATGCCGGATCAGACCATGCGCCACGCGCAAACTCATCGGCTAGAGCCCGAGCAACTCAGGCAGATCAGCCACCGAATCGATGACGTGGTTGGGCTGCATGGCGAATTCATCTGCGGCCCAACGGTCCAGCGTGTCCTGCCTGAACTTGCCGGTGCGCACCAGCACCCCGGTCATTCCGACCACCTGGCCGGCGAGCACATCGTTGTTCAGGTCGTCGCCGACCATGTACATCTCCTCGGCGTCGACCCCTAGGCGGCTCGCCGCGGACAGAAAACCCTCCGGCGCGGGCTTGCCGACGGCGGTGGCTTTGCGGCCCGAGGTCTGCTCCATGCCGATCAGGTACATCCCGGTGTCGACGCGCAGACCATCGGTCGTCGTCCAGGCAGTGCTGCGGTGCATCGCCACCACCGGCACGCCTTGGGCCATCCAGTCATAGACCCACGACAACGTGAGATGGCTGTACTCGCGTCCGGCGCCGCCGAGCAACACCACGTCCGGCGGCTCGGGCGCGCGCGGACCGGTGAACTCGCTGGAGTAGACGATGTCGATGCCCGGCATGTCCTCATCGATCTGCCCACTGTTGACCAGGAAGCAGCGGGCGTCCGGGTACCTGCTGCGGACGTAGTCGGCCGTCAGCACCGCCGCGGTGATCACCTCGTCGGAGCGCACCGCCATGCCCGCGTCGGTCAGCAGGTCAGCGATCTGTGCACGGGTCTTGGTGGTCGTGTTGGTCAGATATGCGCACGCGATCTGGTTGTCCGCCAGTGCCCGCAGCGATTCCGCCGCGCCCGGAATCGGCTTCCACGAGGTCACCAGCACACCATCGATGTCGAACAGCACTCCACCGATAGCCATGGTGCGACAGTAAACGGCAGGCGGGCGCACGCAACTCGGGGCCCGGGGACTTGACCCTGACGCAACGTGAGGCACCAGCCTGGTCGACATGACGCGGGAGGTGCCGGTGGAAGAACTCACGGTGGGCGACGTCGCGGTGCGCTTCGGCATCACGGTCCGGACGCTTCACCACTACGACGCCATCGGGTTGTTGACGCCGAGTCGGCGTAGCGCCTCGGGGTACCGGGTGTACACGTCGGCCGACCTGACCCGGTTGTCGCAGATCATCGTCTATCGCCGGCTCGAGATGTCTCTCGACGAGATCGCCTCCGTGCTGGACGAGGGCGACGAGATCAGCCATCTGCGCCGCCAGCGCGAACGCGTCATGTCCCGGCTCGACGAGTTGACCGACCTCGTCGGGGCAATCGATCAAGCGTTGGAGAAAGCGATGACGAACACCCCCATGACCGATGACGATATGCGCGAACTGTTCGGTGAAGGCTTCGACGACTATCAGGCAGAAGCCGAGCAGAAGTGGGGCGATACCGACGCATGGAAGGAATCGCAGCGTCGGGCGAAGTCCTACGGCAAAGAAGAGTGGATCCGCATCAAAGCCGAGGGCGAGGCTGTGGAGAAGGCCCTGTCCGATGCGTTCCGCGCCGGACTTCCCGCCGATTCCGAAGAGGCGATGAACGCGGCTGAGCAGCACCGGCTGCACGTCAATCGGTGGTTCTACGATTGCCCGCCGGATTTCCACCGCAACCTGGGCGACATGTACGTCAGCGACCCGAGGTACGTCGCCACCTACGACGAAACCTTCGGGCTGCCGGGCCTGGCGAGCTACTGCCGGGACGCGATCCACGCGAACGCCGACCGGAGCTAGCCGCGCGCCCAGTGGCTATCGCCCACCCACGGCGACGTGGTCGCCGCGATCGTCCATGCGAGGTCTGCGGGCACGTCGATCAGCTCGTAGCGCTTCACACCGGCGGCGGTCGCGGCGACCAGCGTGGCCACACCTGCCCGACGCTGAAACAGCGTCTGGCGCACCGTCCAGCCGACAATGCCCGCCGCGGCCACGCAGTCGCGGCGACGGACGAGGCTGCCGGAGCGGGCGACCAGCCAGCCGTCGCCGAGGCGGTGCCCAAGCGATCGCGACCGGTCGAACGCCAGAAAACAACAGAACGCCGCCATCGCCCCCACCACCAGCCACGCCCACAGCGGCGCAGCACCCCACAGCGCCAGGCCCGCCGCGGCGACGGCAGGAACGGCGAGCGCCCTCGTCCAGCGCCGCCGCGTCGCCGCCGGCCCGTGTACCGTCAGCGGTCCCGTCACGGCGCTCGGCTGGTCGATCAGATCGATCAACACCGACTGGGCAGTGTCACGCGGGCACGCCGGGAGCAACTGAGACGCCTCGCCCGCTCCAGCTACGCCGGTCATCACGGCATCAAGCCGTGCTCCGCCGAACATCCGCACCAGCAACGGTTCCCGCAGCGAACCGCCGCGCAGGCGGCGCATGTCGAAGGTGTGTTCTCGTACCCGGAGCAGGCCGTGTGAAAGGTGCAGAACTTCGGCGTCTCGGCGCAGCACCAGGTTTCCGTAGGTGACGAGCGACTGCGTGACCGAAAGCGCCACCGACGCGAGCAGCACCACGATCACGCCGGCAGCAACCACGGCGGCAACGCCCAGATCCTTCGCCGCGTCCTCCCCGGCGCGGACCAGGCTCGAATCACGCAGGGCACCAAGCACTCCAGCCTGTGTCACCACCCCGAACGCGGCCACGATCATCGCCAGCCCGGTGAACGTCAGCGGGCTGTAGCGCAGCCAGGAGGGCCGCCACCGCGCCAGCACCCGCCCCGGTGTTTCCGCAGGGTCGGGAACGGCGAGCGAGTCCGCAAGCAGAACCGCTCGCAGTTGCGCGACCTCGGCCGCGGCGACCGCGTCGAGTTCGAAAGCGGTGTCACCCCTGGCCTCCTGGCCGGTGCTGACCTTGAGCACCGTCAACCCGAGAAGCCGGTGCAGAAGCCGCGCGTCGGTGGATACCGACCGAATCCGGTTGCGGGGCACCGAAAGCACTGTCCGCTGCAGCACCCCGGTGCGCAGCTGCACGTCGTCGGGACCGATGCGGTACGTCGTGGTGAACCAGCGGGCCAACCCGTAGGCGACGACGAGGGCGATGCCGAGGACGGTCCACATCGGGTTCCCGGTCGCCGACCCGAGCACCAGAGACCCGATCAGCACCGGGATCTGGCGCACCACCTCGTGCACCGGGTGCACCAGCAGCATGCGCGGGCTCAGCCGAGACCACGGATTCATGTGGCGTCCTCGGCCCCCAACGCCGCGATGTCGGTCAGCCGGGCCACCACCTGATCGGCCACGTCGACATCGAGGGCGACGATGCGCACGGCGCCGGCCGACGACGCCGTCGTCACCGTCACGTTGGCCAGCCCGAACAGTCGGTCCAAAGGTCCCCGGTACGTGTCCACCGTCTGTACCCGCGAGATCGGGGCGATCCGGCGTTCCTGAACCAGCCACCCCGACCGCGTGTATACCGCCGTCGGGTCCAGCTCCCACCGGTGCACGCGATAGCGCCACAGCGGTGCGACGACGACCGATACGGCCGCGCCAACCAGGGTGGCGACGGCCACGAGCGCGTGGAGCCAGGGCGTCCGCCCGTCGAGCACGAACCACACCGCCTGCGCGACGACCGCGAACATCCACGGAATGGCTGCCCCGATGGCCCAGACAAGCGGCGCTTTCCGGCTCGGCGGGTGCGCCGGTTCGACCAGGTGCACGCCTTCGAGACTAGTGTCGGCCCAGATGACGACGAAGTCCGCGGACGCGATCGTGGTGGGCCACGGCCTCGCTGGGTTGGTGGCGACATGCGAACTCGCCGACGCGGGCAAGCGGGTCCTTCTGCTCGACCAGCAGGGCCCCGCGGATCTCGGCGGTCAGGCGTACTGGTCCTACGGCGGACTGTTCATGGTCGACACCCCCGAGCAGCGCCGCCTCGGCATCAAGGACTCCCGCGAGCTCGCGATGCAGGACTGGCTGAGTTCGGCTGAGTTCTCCGACGGCGCCGACGACCGTTGGGCACGCCAATGGGCTTCCCGCTACCTCGATTTCGCGTCCGGCGAGAAGCGTCGCTGGCTGCGCAGCCTCGGCTGGCGGCCGTATCCCATCCCGGTGTGGCCCGAACGCGGCGGCCATGGCGCGCTCGGATCGGGCAACAGCGTTCCCCGTTTCCACGTCACGTGGGGCACCGGACCCGGCATCGTCGAGATCTTCGCCGAGCGGGTGCGGGCCGCCCGGGCCCGCGGTGTGGTCACGTGTCTGCACTGGCACCGCGTCGACGAGCTGATCGTCGACAACAACACCGTCACCGGAGTCCGCGGCAAGACATTGCAGCCGTCGGCGTACCGGCGCGGGGAACCATCGCGGCCAACCGAGTCAGGCGATTTCACCCTCGTCGCACCGGCCGTACTCCTGGCCACCGGCGGGGTCGGCGGCAGCCCGGAGCTCGTGCGCGAGCTCTTCACCCGGAGCTTCGGCCGTTATCCCGACGAATTGCTGTGCGGCAACCCCGCTTACGTCGACGGCAAGATGATCGCTATCGCGAAGAGTGCAGGCGCCCACGTGGTCAACGAGGACCGGTTGTGGTTCTACCCCGACGGTGTCAAGAACATCGAACCGATTTGGCCCAACCACGGAATTCACGTCACGGCAGGGCCGTCAGCATTGTGGCTCGACGCGTCCGGTGAGAGGTTCCCCCCACCGCTGTACCCGAACTTCGACACCGTCGGCGCTGTCCGTCACGTGGTGGCAACGGGGCACTCCTACTCGTGGCTGATCATGAATCGCGAGATCTTCCGTAGGGAGTTCGGGATGTCCGGCCAGGAGCAGAACCCGGCGCTGACGGGAAAGCACGTCTGGAAAGTTGTGAAAGGGACCCTGAATCCGGTCATCTCGCCGCACATGCAGCGCTTTCTGGACGAGGGTGAGGACTTCGTCACCGCCCACTCGATAGACGGCCTCGCCTCCGGCATGAACGCGGTGCCGGGTGTGCAGCCCATCGATGAGGAGGTCCTCGAGCGTCAGATCCGGGCCCGTGACGCCCAGTCACGCAACGCCTACAGCAAGGATTTGCAGTTCGCCGCGATCCGCAATGCGAGGCGCTACCTGCCTGACAGGTCGCGGATCGCCAAACCTGGGCCCCTCCTCGATGGCTCACAGCTCATCGCAGTGAAGCTCCACATCACGACCCGCAAGACGCTGGGCGGCCTGCAGACCGACACCGCCGGTCGAGTCTTGACGGCGGGCGGTGACCCCTTGCCGGGGCTCTACGCCGCGGGCGAGGTGTCGGGCTTCGGCGGCGGCGGTATCCACGGCCGACGCTCGCTGGAGGGAACCTTCGTCGGCGGGTGCCTGTTTACCGGGAGGGTCACGGGACGTTCAATCGTCTCCGTAAGTTGATGTCATGACCTCTAAATGGACCGCAGCCGACGTACCCGATCAGACCGGCCGCACAGCCATCGTGACCGGCGCCAACACCGGCATCGGCTACGAAGCCGCCCTGGTGCTCGCCGGTAAGGGCGCTCGTGTCGTCCTCGCCGTACGCAACGCAGGCAAAGGCCAGAAAGCGCTCGACGCGATCACCCGAAAGCACCCCGGCGCAGCCGTCACACTGCAGGAACTCGACCTGTCGTCGCTGGCCAGCGTCCGCAACGCCACCGATGCGTTGCGCGCCGCCCATCCGCGAATCGACCTGCTGATCAACAACGCCGGCGTGATGTACCCGCCCAAACAGGTCACCCGCGACGGCTTCGAACTGCAATTCGGCACCAACCACCTCGGGCATTTCGCGTTCACCGGGCTGTTGCTGGACAACCTGCTCGAGGTACCCGGTTCTCGGGTGGTGACGGTCGCGAGTATCGCCCACAACATCAGGGCCGGGATCCACTTCGACGACCTCCAGTGGGAGCGGTCGTACAACCGCGTCGCCGCCTACGGGCAGTCCAAGCTCGCCAACCTCATGTTCACCTACGAACTGCAGCGCAGGCTCGCCGCCAAAGGCGCGCCGACCATCGCGGTCGCCGCCCACCCCGGCATCTCCAACACCGAGCTGATGCGCCACATACCCGGCTCCGGCCTTCCCGGTTTCGCGCAGCTCGCTGGACTCGTCACGAACAATCCTGAGGTCGGCGCCCTGGGGACGCTGCGGGCGGCCACCGACCCCGGTGTGCAGGGTGGCCAGTATTACGGGCCCTCGGGATTCCGCGAGTTGGTCGGCCACCCGGTGCTCGTCGAGTCGAACGCGACATCGCACGATGTCGCGGTGCAGCAGCGCCTGTGGGCGGTGTCCGAGGAGTTGACCGGCGTGAAGTTCGGGATCTGATGCCGCCGATGCGCTCGGTCGACGAGCACCGGCGCGTGGTCGCCGACCTGATCACCGCACGGCCCGCCGCGCAGGTGCCGATCGCCGAAGCGCTCGGTCTCGTTCTCGGCGCCGACGTCGTCGCGCCCCTGTCGCTTCCGGGCTTCGACAACTCCGCCATGGACGGTTACGCCGTCCTCACCGAGGACATCGCTTCGGCCACCGACGAGAACCCGGTACGCCTGCCGGTCGCCGAGGACATCCCCGCCGGGCGCACCGACATCCCGACGCTGGCGCCCGGTACCGCGCACCGCATCATGACCGGCGCCCCTCTCCCTGTGGGCGCCACGTCCGTCGTGGCGGTCGAGTCCACGGATGGCGGCGTCGACACCGTGACGATCCGCGCGAGCACGAAGGTTGGACAGCACATTCGCCGTGCCGGTGAGGACGTCACCTCCGGGACGACGGTGCTGCGCGCCGGGCAGCTGGTGACGCCGGCCGCCCTCGGGTTGGCGGCCGCGTTGGGTCTCGCCGAGCTGACGGTGCTCCCACGCCTGCGGGTCCTCGTCATGTCCACCGGAACCGAACTGGTCACAGCAGGCCAACCGCTGGAGCCCGGGCAGATCTACGAGTCCAACGGCGTGATGCTGGCGGCCGCCGTGCGCGACGCAGGCGCCGAGGTGGTCGCGTCGCCGATGAGCGACGACAACGTCGACGCGTTCCGGCAGACGTTGCAGGGCTATGCCGGCTCCCGGGCTGGCGAGGTGGACCTGATCATCACGACCGGCGGCGTCAGCGCGGGCGCCTACGAGGTGGTCAAAGACGCGTTCGGCGGAGGGGCCGTCGAGTTCGTGAAGGTCGCGATGCAACCGGGGATGCCGCAGGGCGCGGGCACGGTCGACGGCATCCCGATCGTCACGCTGCCCGGCAATCCGGTGAGCTCGCTCGTGTCGTTCGAGGTGTTCATCCGTCCCGCGTTGCGGGCGGCGATGGGGCGCTCCGACAACGAACGGCCCCGTCGCGCTGCGACGCTGACGGAGGACCTGACGTCGCCACGCGGCAAGCGGCAGTTCCGGCGCGGTGTGTTCGACCCCGTCGCCGACACCGTGACCAGCTACGGCCCTCCGGCGTCGCATCACCTGCGCTGGCTGGCTTCGGCGAACTGCCTGCTGGAGATCGACGAGGACACCGCCGAGCTGGCGGCGGGGTCACGTGTGCACGTGTGGGACCTGCGGTAGTCATGACTCCTCGCGCAAGCGCTCGTCGGTAGTCATGACTCCTCGCGCAAGCGCTCGTCGGTAGTCATGACTCCTCGCGCAAGCGCTCGTCGGTAGACTCGCTGGACGATGGCCAGACGCCCCGACCTCAAGACAGGACCAGCGCGCCTGGCGGCCCTGGTTCGCACCACCGTCCCCCCGATGCACTCCGCCGGGTTGCCGTTCGTCGGCGCGAGCCTGGCCGTGGCACTCGCCGGGCGCAGGACCCCCTGGTTGCGCAACACCGGCCTCGCCGCGGCCGCCGCCAACGCCGCCTTCTTCCGTCACCCGCCGCGCGTCGCGCCGACCCGCCCCGGTGTCGTCGTCGCCCCGGCCGACGGACTCATCTGCCTGATCGAGGACGAAGTTCCGCCGAGCGAACTCGGTCTTCCTGCAACACCTTTGCCCAGAATCAGCATCTTCCTGTCACTCTTCGACGCCCACGTCCAGCGCGCGCCGATCGCGGGTGAGGTGGTGGCCGTCAAGCACCGTCCCGGCCTGTTCGGCTCTGCCGAGCTGGCCGCCGCGAGCGCCGACAACGAACGCAACAGCGTCGTCGTCCGCAGCCCGGAAGGCGCCGAGGTCATCGCCGTGCAGATCGCCGGCCTACTGGCCCGCCGCATCGTGTGCGACGTGCGGCCCGGCGACAAGGTCGAACTCGGCGAGACCTACGGACTGATTCGCTACGGCTCCCGGCTCGACACCTACCTGCCCGCCGGATCCCGAATCCTGGTCTCGGTAGGGCAGCGGTCGGTGGCCGGCGAGACCGTGCTGGCCGAGCTGCCCTGATGAGGGCGCGCCTCAAGACGCCGGTCGTCAGCGTCAAGATCCTGCCCAGCGCGATGACGGTCGCCGCCATCTGCCTGGGCCTGAGCGCGGTCAAGTTCGCACTGGACGACCGGCCCACCGAGGCGATGGCGTTCCTCGCGATCGCCGCGATCCTCGATGCGCTCGACGGCAGGCTCGCCCGCGCGCTGAAGGCCACGTCGAAGATGGGCGAGGAGATCGACTCGCTGGCCGACGCCGTGAACTTCGGCGTCGCACCGGCGTTCATCGTCTACGGCACGCTGTTGTCGACGTCGCGGATCGGCTGGATCGTCGTGCTGCTGTACGCCGTCTGCATCGTGCTGAGGCTCGCCCGCTACAACGCGATGCTGTCGGTCGACCAGCCCGCGTACGAAAAGAAGTACTTCACCGGCATGCCCGCACCGGCAGGCGCGATCGGCGCGATCGGCCCGCTGGCAGCCAAGATGCAGTTCGGGGAAGGCTGGTGGACTTCCGAGCCAGCCGTCGTGATCTGGATGATCGCCGTCTCGCTCCTGGTCGTCAGCACGCTGCCGATGCGCAAGATCCACACCTTCTCGGTGCCACCCAACATGGTGGCCCCGCTGCTGGCCCTGCTCGCGATCGGCGTCGCGGCCTCGATCCTGTACGGCTACATCGTGATCCTGGTCATCATCGTGGCCTACTTCCTCCACATCCCGTTCGCGTTCCGCACCAAGCGATTCCTCGCCGCCCACCCGGAGATCTGGGATGAGAGGCCACGCCAGCAGCGCGCCGTCCGCCGCGCGATCCGCCGCACTCACCGGACTCAGCGGGCCCAGCCGCGCCGGTCGACGATGCGTTTGGGTCTGCGTCGACCACCGCGAGGGTGACGTGCCCGATCTAGCCCTCACGGCCCGGCTCAACACCTCGGCGCTGGACTCCCGCCGCGGGGTGGTCCGGCTCCATCCTGAAGCGATTGCCGCGCTGGGCATCCGGGAGTGGGACGCGATTTCGCTGACCGGGTCGCGCACCACCGCAGCGGTGGTCGGGATCGCCCCCGCCGGCACACCCACCGGTACCGCACTGCTCGACGACGTCACGTTGTCGAACGCGGGTCTGCGGGAGGACACCTCGGTCCTCGTCGCCCCCGTCAACGTCTACGGCGCGCGCTCGGTGACACTGAACGGTTCGCGTCTGGCCACCCAGTCGATTGCCGCGGCGACGCTGCGGCAGGCGCTGCTGGGCAAAGTGATGACGGTCGGCGACACGGTGTCGCTGCTCCCCCGCGACCTCGGACCCGGCACCTCCACATCGGCGGCGAGTGCCGCGCTGGCCTCTTCGGTCGGCATCACGTGGACGTCGGAACTGCTCACCGTCACCGACGTCGACCCGGCGGGACCCGTGAGCGTCCAACCCAATTCGCTGGTGTGCTGGGGCGATTCGACGACGCCCGCCCGCCCGCAGACCACCGCTACGACGCACGTCGTCGAGCCAGACACCACCCAACCCGCTGTCAGCTACGACGATCTCAAAGGCGCTCACTCCCAGGCCGGACGCCTCACCGAATGGCTCAAGCTGGCCCTCGACCAACCCGAGCTGCTCGAAAAGCTGGGCGCCACGGCCGATCTGGGAGTCCTGGTGTCCGGGCCGGCCGGAGTGGGCAAGGCGACGCTGGTGCGGACGGTCTGCGCGGGCCGGCGCCTCGTCGAACTCGACGGCCCAGAAGTCGGCTCGCTGCGACCCGAGGACCGGCTCGCCAAAGTCGCCTCCGCCGTCGCCACCGTGCGTGACGGCGGCGGCGTGCTGGTGGTCACCGACATCGACGCGCTGCTTCCGGTACCTGCAGACCCCGTCGCTACGTTGATCCTCACCGAGCTGCGCTCGGCCGTCGCCACCCGAGGCGTGGCGTTCGTGGCGACGTCAGCCCTGCCCGACAGTGTCGATCCTCGCCTGCGCGCACCAGACCTGTGTGACCGCGAGCTGGGGTTGACCCTCCCCGACGGGGCCGTCCGGAAACAACTCCTCGAGGTGCTGCTGCGCGACGTTCCCGCACGAGAACTTGATCTCGACGAAATCGGGGAACGCACACCGGGGTTCGTCGTCGCGGACCTCGCCGCACTGGTGCGCGAGGCGGCCCTGCGGGCGGCAGCGCGGGCCAGCGATACCGGTGACGAACCCGCGCTGATCCAGGAGGACCTCGTCGGCGCGCTCGGTGTGATCCGGCCGCTGTCCCGGTCTGCCGCCGAGGAGGTGTCGGTCGGCTCCGTCACCCTGGAGGACGTCGGCGACATGGCCGACACCAAGCAGGCACTCACAGAGGCGGTACTGTGGCCGCTGCAGCACCCGGAGACCTTTCAGCGCCTCGGCGTACAACCGCCGCGTGGCGTGCTGCTTTACGGACCACCCGGCTGCGGCAAGACGTTCGTCGTCCGGGCGCTTGCCAGTTCAGGGCGGCTCAGCGTGCACGCCGTGAAAGGTGCTGAGCTGATGGACAAATGGGTCGGCTCGTCGGAGAAGGCGGTGCGAGAACTGTTCCAGCGCGCCCGCGATTCGGCGCCGTCGCTGGTGTTCCTCGACGAGATCGACGCGCTGGCGCCGCGGCGCGGGCAGAGCTTCGACTCCGGGGTCACCGACCGCGTGGTGGCGGCCATGCTGACCGAACTCGACGGCATCGAGCCGCTGCGTGACGTGGTGGTGCTCGGTGCCACGAACCGCCCCGACCTGATCGATCCGGCGCTGCTGCGGCCCGGCCGGCTGGAGAAGCTGGTGTTCGTCGAGCCGCCCGACGCCGAGGCACGTACGCAGATCCTCAAAACCGCGGGCAAATCTGTGCCGCTGGCCGGTGATGTCGACCTGGAGACTCTCGCCGATGAGCTCGACGGGTACAGCGCCGCCGATTGCGTAGCACTGCTCCGCGAGGCCGCGCTGACAGCGATGCGCCGCTCGATCGACGCGGCGGACGTCACCGCGGCCGACGTGGCGAAGGCCCGCGAGACAGTGCGCCCATCGTTGGATCCGGTGCAGGTGGAGTCTCTGCGGAAGTTCGCGGAGTCGCGTTAGGCCAAAGAAGATCTTGACACTGACAAGTTGGGGGCGCACCATTGAACTTGTCGTTGTCAAGATTGGGAGGAATCATGACCGCTCCGACTGTGCGTGCCGGTGACCGCGAGCGTGAAGCGACCGCCGACCTGCTTGGACAGGCGCTCGCCCAGGGCTACCTCGACATGGCCGAATACGAGGCGCGGCTGCAACACGTGTACGACGCACATGAGACCCCCGACCTGCACCAGCTCACCGCCGACCTGCCCATCGCCGAGCTCCGTCGCAACGATCCGCGGCGCAAGGCGGCCAAACTCGCGGCGGCGCGGCGCGGCATCCACCTCCACCTCGCCGCGTATCTGGCGATGGTCGTCATCGTGTTGACGGTGTGGCTGGCCGTCGGTCTGGGCGCAGGCTCCTGGTACTTCTGGCCGATCTGGCCGATCCTCGGCGCGGGCATCGGCGTCCTCAGTCACGCTCTGCCGATCCGCCGCGGCTTCCCGGCGTGCCCGGGCTTCAAGACGCGCTAGGCCGAAAGTTCGGCGCTATGCGTCAGGCCTGGTCGCCGTACTCGTCGAACCAGTAGGCGAGCTTGCCGCGACGGCTGACCGCGCGTAATCGCCGCTCGGCGAGGTCGCGCGTCGCCGTCGTCGTCACGATCAACAGCTCGTCGCCGATAGCGAGCCGGGTCACGCGCTCGGGAACGAAGGGCTGCCCCGCCCGGATGATCAGCGTGATCACACTCGGATCGGGAAGGCGCAACTCCAGCACCGTCACGTTGTGCAGGCGCGAACCCGGCAGCACGGTCATCGTCAACAGCTCGGCACCCAGTACGTCCAACGGCGCTGCGTCGACCTGGATTTCGCGGGTGGTGTCCCGCGGGATGAGGTTCAACCGTTCGGCGACCAAACGCAGGCTGGGTCCCTGGATGACGGTGTAGAGCACCACGAGGATGAACACGATGTTGAGCAACCGCGAGCTGTCGGGCACGCCCGCCACGATGGGGTAGGTGCACAGCACGATGGGTACGGCACCGCGAAGACCCGCCCATGAGAGGAACACCTGCTCTCGCCACGGCACCCGAAACCCGATGAGCGACACGAAGACCGACAGCGGGCGGGCCAGCAACAGCAGAACCAGGCCGGTGACGATGGCGGGCACCACTTCGGCGAGCAGTTCGTCGGGAGACACCAGCAGACCGAGTATGACGAAGACGCCGATCTGGGCGAGCCAGCCCGAGCCCTCGGCGAACGACCGGGTGGCCGAACGGTGCGGCAGGTTCGAGTTGGCGAGCACCACACCCGAGAGGTAGGCGGCGAGGAAGCCGCTGCTGTGCACCGTGCCCGCAGCCGCAAACGCGACCATGCACAGCCCGAATGTCGCGAGCGGATAGAGACCGGCGGCGGGCAACGCCATGCGGCGCAACGTCATTGCACCCAGGACGCCGAAGCCGAGCCCGATCGCCGTGCCGATCACCAACTCGTACAACATCGTTCCAGCGATCGTGATGGGATCCAGGTCCAGAGGTGTCGCGCTGAACAACAGAACCAGTACCACAGCGGGCGCATCGTTGAAACCCGATTCGGCTTCCAGCAATCCGGTGAGCCGGCGCGGCAGCGGCACAACTCGCAGCACCGAAAAGACCGCGGCGGCGTCCGTGCTGGAGACAACGGCGCCCAGCAGCAACGCAAGCTGCCAGTTCATGCCGAGCAGCCAGTGCGCGGCGGCGGCGGTCACCACGGTGCTGACGCCGACGCCGACAGTGGCCAGCACCCCGGCGGGTGCCAGCACTTTTCGGATGTCGTTGAAGCGGGTGGTCAAACCGCCTTCGACGAGGATGACCGCGAGCGCCGCGGTGCCCAGACCCTGCGCCAATTGGGCGCTGTCGAACTGCAGACCGAGGCCGTCCTCGCCGACGAGCACACCGACGCCGAGGAACAGCAATAGGCTTGGGAGGCCGACCCCGGTGGCCAGCCGCGTCGCGGCGATGCTCGCCAGCAGCACGACGCCGCCGAGGAACAGCGCCACGTAGAGCTGGTGCAGGGTCACGGGAGTGAGTAAAGCAGGGAAGGGGGGCACGATGCGTGTCGCGATCGCAGGCGCAGGTGCGGTCGGTCGTTCCGTCGCGCAGGAGCTCGTCGACTACGGCCACAAGGTCCTGCTCATCGAGAAAGACTTCCACCGCTACGAACCCGAAACCGTGCCCAGCGCCGAATGGCTGTGGGCCGATGCGTGCGAGGTGTCCTCACTCGAGGAAGCCGAGATGCAGATCTGCGACGTCGCCATCGCCGCCACCGGCGACGACAAGGCCAATCTTGCGATGGCGCTGCTGGCCAAGACCGAGTTCGGTGTCGATCGCGTGGTGGCGCGCATCAATGAGGCCCGCAACGAATGGCTGTTCACCGAGGCGTGGGGCATCGACGTCGCGGTGTCGACCCCCTTGGCTCTGGTCGCCGCCATCGAGGGCGCGATCGACGTCGGTCACCTCATCCGGTTGATGGCCCTCGGCAGAGACCACAGGGGCGACCTCGGACAGAGCGCGACCAACGTCGCGAAGTTCACGCTCCCCGACGACAGTCCCCTCGTCGCGCAGCGGGTGCGCGACCTCGCGATGCCCGACGACAGCGCGCTCGTCACGCTGCTCCGCGGCAAACACTTGATCGTTCCCGGTCCCGAGGACGTCCTGCGCGCCGGAGACGAACTGCTGTTCGTGTCCGCGTCCGGTGTCGAAGAGCGCATCAAAGAACTGGTCACGGGCACCCGTAGACTGGAGTGACTCCAGAGTCAGTACGGCTGACTGCCGCCCACGACGAGACGGAGCCATGCTCGCCATCCTCGCTGCCCATGCAGCCGCCGCCATTCTGGCACCGTTGCTCGTGTACCGCTGGGGCCGGATGGCCTTCTATCCACTCGCGCTGGTTCCTCTCGGCTCGCTGATCTGGGTGGTGCTCAACTGGCCGGTCAGAGGCCAGGCGCATGTCGTGGACGTGCCGTGGGTCCCCGGCCTCTCGATGAACATCACGCTGCGATTCGATTCGCTCGCGGCAATCATGAGCGTGCTCGTCCTGGCCATCGGCTGCCTCGTTCTGTTCTATTGCGCCGGCTACTTCAACCATCACGACGGCCACACCGAGAAGAGACTGCCGAGCTTTGCGGCCGAGCTCGTCGCATTTTCCGGAGCGATGTTCGGCCTGGTCACCAGCGACAACATGCTGGTGCTCTACGTGTTCTGGGAGATCACGACGGTCCTGTCGTTCCTTCTGGTCGGGCACTACGCCGAACGCGCAACCAGCCGCAGAGCCGCCACTCAAGCACTGCTGGTGACGACGTTCGGCGGGCTCGCGATGCTTGTCGGAATCATCGTGATCGGCAACATCGCGGGCACCTTCCTGCTGTCGGAGTTGATCGCCGATCCGCCGACCGGCCTCGCCGCATCGGTGGCCGTGGTGTTGATCCTGATCGGCGCGTTGTCGAAGTCGGCGATCGTGCCGATGCACTTCTGGCTGCCCGGTGCGATGGCCGCTCCCACGCCTGTCAGCGCGTATCTCCATGCCGCCGCGATGGTGAAAGCCGGTGTGTACCTGATAGCCCGCATGACGCCGGGCTTCGCCGACGGGCCGGCGTGGCGCCCGACCATCATTACGCTCGGTCTGCTGACGATGTTGCTGGCGGGCTGGCGCGCCATTCGCGAATACGACCTCAAGCTCATTCTGGCGTTCGGCACGGTGAGCCAACTGGGCCTGATCACCGTCATGGTCGGCTCGGGTGGCAGCGAGATGATGCTCGCCGGGCTCGCCATGCTGTGCGCCCACGCCATGTTCAAGGCCGCGCTGTTCATGGTTGTCGGCATCATCGACCACGCCACCGGCACCCGCGACATCCGCAGGCTTGCCTGGCTCGGCGACCGCAGCAAGGCTCTGCTCGTCGTTGGCTGCGGTGCCGCGGCGAGCATGGCGGCGCTGCCGCCGTTCTTCGGTTTCGTCGCCAAGGAGGCGGACTTCGAGACGGTGCTGCACAGCCCGTATCTGGGTGCGTCGGCGCCGTTCGTGCTCACAGGAATCGTCCTGGGATCGGTGCTCACGACCGTGTACACCCTGCGCTTCGTGTTCGGCGCGTTCGCCCGCAAGGGTCTGCCCCACCCGAGCACCCGCGTCAAAGAGATGCACCGGCCTGAGCCTGCCTTCCTCGTTCCGCCGGCGATCCTCGCCGCGGCCGGGCTGCTGTTCGGCCTGTGGCCCAAGCCGCTCGACCGCGCGCTGTCCGACTACAGCGACACGGTGCCGGACCCGCGTGGCTACGACGGCCACTATTACCTCGCGCTGTGGCACGGTGTGAATCTGCCGCTGCTGCTGTCGGTGTTGGTGCTGGCGACTGGCATCGCGGTGTATTTCGGCCGTAAGCGGCTTCGCCGGGCGCGGGCTGATTTCGTCCCCCTGGGCAACGCCGACCGAATCTACGACGCGGTGTTGCGCGGTGCCGACGTACTGTCTGTGCGGCTGACCGCTGTCACACAGCGCGGCTCGATTCCGGCGACCCAGGCGGTCATCCTGACCACGCTGGTGCTGGTGCCGATCGCCGTGCTGACGCTCGGCGCGCGCGACCGTCCGCAGTTCGAGCTGTGGAAGTCGACACCCCAGGTTGTGGTTGGTGCCCTGATGCTGGCGGCTGCGCTGGCCGCGACCGTCATGCGCAACCGGCTGGCTGCGGTGCTGATGGTCGGAGTGACGGGCTACGGCTGCGGTGTGATCTTCGCCCTCCACGGAGCGCCTGATCTGGCGCTGACGCAGTTCCTGGTCGAGACACTGACTTTGGTCATGTTCGTGCTCGTTCTCAGGGTGCTTCCCGCAGAGACCGGCGGCGCCGATATCAAGCGGTTGCGTGCGCCACGCGCGCTGCTTGCGCTCGCGGTCGGGGCGACCGTCACCAGTCTCGCAGCGTTCGCGATGGCCGCCCGCAGCGGCAGGCCCCTGGCGGACCTCATCCCGGAAGCCGCGTACGAACGCGGGCACGGGGCCAACGCCGTCAACGTGTTGCTCGTCGACATCCGTGCCTGGGACACGATGGGCGAGGTCTGCGTGCTCCTGGTGGCGGCCACCGGCGTGGCGTCGATGGTGTTCCGGAACAGACGTTTCGGCGCCGCGCCTCGGGTCGCCGACGCCGGCCAGCCCGACATCGGCCGGCTCGGCCCCGGCACGCGGAACAGCCCCGCCGCCGGCGACATCACCTGGCTGCGCGGCAGCGAACTGCGCGACCCGCGGCACCGGTCTCTGGTTCTGGAGATTGCGACCCGGCTGATCTTCCCGGTCATGATGGTGTTGTCGGCGTATTTCTTCTTCGCCGGTCACAACGTGCCAGGAGGTGGTTTTGCCGGCGGGTTGATGGCCGGGCTGGCGCTGGTGCTGCGCTATCTGGCCGGTGGACGCTACGAACTCGGTGAGACGCTGCCGCTCGACGCGGGCAAGATCCTTGGCGCGGGACTGACTTTGGCCGCGGGCACCGCGTTCGCCTCGCTGCTGGTGGGCGCACCTGCGTTGTCGTCGGCGCTGATTCAAGTCGACGTGCCGGTAGTGGGGACGGTCAAGTTCGTCACCGCGCTCTTCTTCGACCTGGGCGTGTACCTGATCGTGGTGGGGCTGGTGCTCGATGTGCTGCGCAGCCTCGGAGCACGCATCGACGAGGAGGTGAAGCAATGACGACATACCTTGTGGGGCTCGTCATCATCGGCGGCCTGACCAGTGCCGGGGTCTATCTGCTGCTCGAACGTCACCTGACCCGAATGCTGTTGGGGCTGTTGCTTATCAGCAACGCGATCAACCTCCTGCTTCTGGCCGCAGGCGGCTCTACCGGCAACCCGCCGGTGTACGGGAGGACGAGCGGGAACGAAACGACGACAGCAGACCCGTTGGCGCAGGGCCTGATTCTCACCGCCATCGTCATCACGATGGGTGTTGCGGCCTTCGTACTGGCGCTGACATACCGCTCCTACCGGTTGAACACCATGGAGGAGGTCACCAACGATCCCGAGGACGAGAGGGTGTCGCAGATGACCGGCACGGAGGTCGGCGAGGAGATCGAGGCCCGGATCGATCCGGACCCCTCCATCGACACCGATCTTCCGGATGAGCTCGACGCGCTACCGGGACATCAGGGTTCGCGATGATCGGCAGCCATCTCGCCTCTGTGCTGGCACCGCTAGCGGTGCTGGTGCCGATGCTCGCCGCGGCGATGACACTGTTCGCCGGCCGCCGGCCGCGGCTGCAGCGTGCACTCACCGTGCTCGCTTTGACCGTCGTGCTCGTGGTGTCGGCGATGCTCGTCCATCTCGCCGACCGTGACGGCACCATCGCGCTGCAGATCGGCGGCTGGGGTCCAACAGAACCTGGCATGGGCCCGCTGGGCATCACACTCGTCATCGACCGACTGTCGGCACTGATGCTCGTGGTCTCGTCGATCGTGCTGCTGGCGGTGGTCTTCTACGCCATCGGGCAGGGTATCCGCGATGGCGATGAGCGCCAACCCGTTTCGATCTTCCTCCCGACGTATCTGGTGCTAGCGGCGGGCGTCTTCATGGCGTTTTCGGCCGGCGACCTGTTCAACCTCTTCGTCGGTTTCGAGGTGCTGTTGAGCTCGAGCTTCGTGCTGCTGACGATCGGGGCCAGCAAGGAGCGGGTGCGGGCGGGCATCTCCTATGTGATGGTCTCGATGGTGTCGTCACTGATCTTCCTGTTCGGTATCGCGCTCGTCTACGCCACCACGGGCACGCTGAACATGGCAGAGCTGTCGGTGCGTCTGGAGGGGGTCGCGGAGGGCACCCGGATGGCGTTGTTCGCGGTACTCCTCGTCGCGTTCGGCATCAAGGCGGCGGTCTTTCCGCTCTCGACGTGGCTGCCCGACTCCTACCCCACCGCGCCCGCGCCCGTCACCGCCGTCTTCGCCGGCTTGCTCACCAAAGTCGGTGTCTACGCGATCATCCGGGCGCATTCACTGCTGTTCCCCGGCGGTGGGATGGACGGTGTCCTGCTCGTGGCCGGGCTTCTGACGATGGTCGTGGGTATCTTCGGTGCGATCGCCCAGAGCGACATCAAGCGACTGCTCTCCTTTACCCTCGTCAGCCATATCGGCTACATGGTGTTCGGCATCGCGCTGTCCAGCGATCTCGGCATGGCTGGGGCGATCTATTACGTGGCGCACCACATTCTGGTCCAGACGACGCTGTTCCTGGTGGTGGGTTTGATCGAGCGTCAGGCCGGCGCGTCGACGCTGCAGCGCCTCGGTGGGCTTGCCGCCGCCAGCCCGGTGCTCGCCTTCGTCTTCGTCGTGCCCGCCCTCAATCTCGGTGGGATCCCGCCGTTCTCGGGATTCATCGGGAAGGTGGCCCTGCTCGAGGCCGGCGCCCAGGTCGGGTCGTCGCTGGCGTGGATGCTGGTCGCGGGCAGCGTGATCACCAGCCTGCTGACGTTGTACGTGGTGGCGCGGGTGTGGACGAAAGCGTTCTGGCGGTCGCGCGAGGATGCACCGGAGGGCCATCTTTCGTCGGCGGCGCCGTCGGCGCTTATCGCCGATACCGACGATATCGAGTTGGCCGACCGCGGAGACGTCGGGCGGATGCCGGTCGGGATGCTTGCGTCGACCGGTGCCCTGATCGCGGTCGGTCTGATGCTGACGGTGATGGCCGGGCCGATCTTCGCCTACACCAGCCGCGCTGCCGACGAGGTGATCGACCGAGGGCAGTACATAAGCGCGGTCCTGGGGGACTTCCGATGAGCGCTCGCATCACGAAGCTGCGGACGAACGGCTTGCGCCTGTGGATCGTCTGCTGGCTCATCCTGATCTGGGTGTTGTTGTGGGGCAACGTCTCTGCGGCCAACCTCCTGTCGGGACTCGTCGTCGCACTGGTAGTCACGCTGCTGTTACCCCTGCCTGCTGTCCCAGTGGAGGGCAGGCTCCATCCGCTGTCGCTGGCCAAGCTCGTCGGAACCGTCGCCTACTGGCTGCTGGTGTCGTCGGTTCAGGTTGCTGTGCTGGCCCTCAAGCCTGGCCCGCCTCCGCTGACGGCGGTGCTGAGAGTGCATCTGCAAGTGAAGTCCGATTTGGTGTTGGCTCTCGCGGCGAACATCATCAACCTCACGCCCGGCACCATGGCCATTGAGATCGACCAGACCCGTCGCATGTTGTACGTGCATGTGCTCGACGTCGGCTCCGACCGGGTCGTCCGCAGCTTCTACAAGCAAATGAAGACGTTGCAGAAGCTGCTGGTGGCGTCTTTCGAGCGCGACGAGGACTGGGAACCGTCGGCGGACAAGGAGGTGGAGGCATGATGTACGTCTGGATCGCGGCGGGCGTGATGCTCTCGCTCGCGGCTCTGGCCACCATGCTTCGGATGCTGTTGGGTCCCACCACATTGGACCGGCTGGTCGCGCTCGACACCCTGGTTGCCGTCTCGATGTGCGCGATCGGAACGTGGGCGGCGTTCAGTCTCGACACGACCGTCACGTACAGCCTCACGGCACTCGCCTTGATCACCTTTGTGGGTTCGGTGAGCGTCGCCAGGTTCCGCGTCCCCGACGTCCCGGATACCGCCGACCGGACGGCCGAGCAATGACCGGTTCCGACATCGTCGCCGCCGTACTGATTCTGAGCGGATCGGCACTGGCGCTCACCGCGGCGATCGGGGTGGTGCGATTCCCCGACACCCTGTCGCGAATGCACGCCGCGACCAAGCCTCAGGTGCTGGGCCTGCTCCTGGTGCTGGCGGGCGCCGCCGTCCGGCTCAGAGGCAACGCCGACGTCGGCATGCTGATCCTGACAGGGCTGTTCACCATCATCACCGCGCCGGTGATCGCCAACCGGGTCGGCCAGCTCGCCTACCGGGAGCAGAACATCCGTGACGACCTTGTGACCAGGGACGAAATGCATGATTTCGGTGCCGAACGGGAACTCCGACCCAATGACGGTGATGGACGGTGACCCCGCGGCAGTCGATGCCGGAGTAACACGCACGGCGCTGAGCGTCACCATGGCTCGCGCCAGGGAGACGATGTCACGCCTTCCGTTGTTCACCGACCCGTACGCACAGCTGCTACTGGACGCGGTCGGCACCGCCGAATCACCCGCCTCGACGCAGGGCCACTCGTATGCGGCGGCGCGGACAAAGTGGTTCGACGAGTTCTTCCTCGCCGCGAGCTCGGCGGGTGTGTCGCAGGTCGTCATCCTCGCCCCCGGCTTGGACACGCGGGCCTGGCGCTTGCCGTGGCTGAACGACACCGTCATCTACGAGGTCGACGAGCCGCAGGTGCTGGAGTTCAAGGAGCGGGTCCTTGCGGCCTCCGGGGCAACTCCGTCGGCTCGGCGCGTGGCCGTCCCGTTCGAGTCGCGCGAGCACTGGCCGAAATCCCTGACGTCCCTTGGCTTCGACTACACCGAGCCGACGGCGTGGGCCGGTGAAGGGCTACCCGCGGGAATCGCCGCGGAGACGCTGACCCGGATACTGGAGAAGGTCGAGCTGTACAGTGCGCGCGGTAGCCGCATTGCCGTTGAGGTGGGTTCGGAGATGCCGATCGATGTGTCGTGCTGGCTGTGCGAGCGCCATTGGGAGGTCAACACGACCCCTGCCGACGAGCTGATGAACCGCTACCACCGCACGCCGGCCGCCGACGACGGCCTGTTCATCGACGGCCGCAAACTTTGACGAAAGCTGTTCCGCATTCCTATGTGGTGACGGACACCGGTCCGGCCCGCGACTTCAAGGGCATCTTGTGACTCGTGTCGTCTTCACGCTTACGACTGGATTGTGATCACTCCGAGAGCTGAAATTCGACCATCGCGATGACTGTGTCCACCGCCTCCGACAGCGCGGTCACCCGCTCGGCGACGGTCGGAGCCGCCAGCACCGCGTAACGGTCGGCCTGCCCGATCGGAAGTCGAGTGGTCAACGCGTACAACCACTGTGCGGCGTCGCCGGATTCGTCGGCTCCACGAACGATGTCGCGGGCATTGACGTGCGCTCCCCGGGCCGTCGCGATCCTCTCGAACAAGCCGACCATCCTGTCCTCGATGTCGCGGATCGCCGCGAAGTCGACCGGACCACCCGGCTGATCGGGCCACACCTCGATCACCGCCCTGGGGTACGGGTCATCCGGTAGCCACTCCAGAATCCGGATCCTCTCTCCCAGAACGCATTTCATCTGGTACCGGCCGGACCCCATGTCGGCGTACTCGGCGATCCGCGCGAGCACGCCCACGTCGCTGCGAGAGTCCCCACCTCCCACCTCGCGACCGGCCGCGATCAGCACCAACCCGAATACCGGGTCCTCGGACGCCAGACATGTTCGCACCAGCGCCGAATACCTGGGTTCGAATATCCGCAGCGGCAGCTCCTCGCCCGGCAGCATCGCCATTTCGAGGGGGAACATCGGCAGTGTCGGCATTCGCTACAGCACCAACTCTCCGACGAGAGCATCGACCACGGCCCGCAGGTCACCGTCATGCTCCTCGGCGACGCGACGCTGCCGCTGGTAGGACGCGCCGTAGCGGTAGATGTCGGGAATGCGCGCGAGCTCGTCGACACAATTCAGCCGCTTGGCAATTGGCTGTAGACGCTCCACCACGTCGTCGAGGTCCTCGGTGACCAACCGTTCGTTGCTGTCGGCGTCGAGGATGATGATGGCGTCCAGCCCGTAACGCGCAGCACGCCACTTGTTCTCCTGAACATGCCACGGCGGCATCACAGGCAGCGACTCGCCGGCGTCGATCCGCCGGTCCAGGTCCACGATGAGGCAATGGGTGAGCGCCACGAGTGCCGAAAGTTCGCAGAGATTGGAGACGCCGTCGAAGATTCGGACCTCGATTGTGCCCAGATGCGGCGATGGTCGGATGTCCCAACGGATCTCGTTCATGTGATCGATGATCCCGGTCTTCTTCTGGTCGCTCACGAACTGTTCCCACTCGCGCCACTCCTGGAAGTGGAACGGCAGCCCTGCGGTCGGCAGCTGCTGGAACATCATGGCCCGGTTGCTGGCGTAGCCGGTATCCTCGCCGTCCCAGAACGGTGAGGAGGCCGACAGCGCCAGCAGATGCGGGTACTGGTGCAGCAGCGAGGTGATGATCGGCATCACCTTGTGCGCCGAGGACACCCCGACGTGAACATGGACGCCCCAGATCGTCATCTGCCGTCCCCACCACTGGGTCCGCTTGATCAGTTCGGCGTAGCGCGGAGCGTCGGTCAGCTTCTGCGCCGACCAGTCCGCGAACGGATGCGTCCCTGCGCAGAACAGCTCCATTCCGCGCTCCCGCACGATGTTCCGCACCGGCCGCAGCGTGGCCGCGAGGTCGTCCATCGCCTGGCTGGTGTTCTCGCAGATCCCCGTCACGACTTCAACGGTGTTGCGCAACAGCTCTTTGTGCACACGCGGGTTCTCGCCGATTTCGGCGATCACAGATGCGGCTTCGTTGCTCAGATCACGGGTCTGGGCGTCGACCAGCGCGAACTCCCACTCGACACCCAGGGTCGGCCGAGCCGACCCGGCGAAATCGATCCGGCTGCTATGACCCGGTGATGACACCACAGGCCACCCGCGCTCCGGCGTCGCCGGTCGCCAGGGTGGTCTGATCCGGTGGCGGCGCACCGTCGACCTGCTGGTAGCGCTCCGGCGGGATGTTGGCGAAGTTGTCGGCCTTCTCGTGGATGATGATCGCCGTGCCTGCGCCGTTCATCAGATCTTCCGCGGTGAACGCGTCGGTGGTGGTCATGAACATCGCCGAGCCGTCCTCGCGGACCTGAAGCGACGAGAGATCACCGCTGGCGGGGTGGCCGGTGCGGCCCGCCACCTGGAAGTGGCCGCCGGCGGAGTTAAAGTTGCCGGGCGCGCCACCTGTCGGGGCGACGGAATTGGCCTCGCACTTGCCCACCGAGTGGATGTGCATTCCATGGAAGCCGGGCTCGAGCTGGCCCGCGGCGGTGGTCTCGACGGTGATGGTGGCGTACCCGTCGGAGAACACGATCTCGGCGTTGGCGACCGTCGTGCCGTCTGCGAGGTTCAATTCGGCGGTCAGAGTCTGTCCGCCGCCCTGCGCGGACTCACCTCCGGACTCCTCGGGACCCGCCGACGGCGACGGTGATCCGGTCCACACCGACGGCGTGGTGCCGGGGGTGTCCGAGGGCACCTCTCCGGGAGGGGCACACGCACTCAACGCAAGCGCGGGCACCGCGAACAGTGTGGCGGCAGCGACGGACCTGAGCATGTGCAAGAGCCTAGCCGGTGACCAGGACGACCACGCCCGGTGGCTGCTCAACAAGCTCGGGCACCCGCGGCGCGACCGGCGCTTCGAGCAGTCGGCCGATCTCCTCGGCGGCCTGCTGCTCGCCCTCGGTCTCACCGAAGTACACCGTGGTCACTGTCACGTCCGGCACCTCGAGGTTGCCGGTTTCGGCGACATCCCATTCGGCGTCGCGTAGCCGGGTGGCCACGCCTTCTGCGGCACCTTCGGTGGTCGAGACGTTGAAGACGCGCACTTCGGGCCGGGCTGGCGCCGCCGGCGTCGTCGTGGTGGTCGTCGTCGTGGTGACGGCCGTCGAGGTCGACGACGACTCATCGTCGCCGGAGCTGCTCAGAGCCTGGAACCCGACGAGTAGGAAGACGACGCCGAGGAACAACAACACCATCACGATGGCGCGGAGAGGTAGTCCCGAGGACTCACGCTGGTTCATCGGCGCCTACTGTATCGCGGGCCGTACCGAGGCCCGGTTGCCTTAAGTGACGTCGAATCCGAGGCGGCGAGCAGCGCGAGCCTTCTGTCTGCTGGCACGCAGTCGGCGCAGGCGCTTCACCAGCATCGGGTCCGCCGCGAGCGCCTCCGGCCGATCCACCAGCGCGTTGAGCACCTGGTAGTAGCGCGTCGCCGACATCGAGAAGAGCTCTTTGATGGCGTCTTCCTTGGATCCTGCGTATTTCCACCACTGGCGCTCGAAGGCCAAGATGTCATGCTCGCGACGGGTCAGACCGTCGGTGGGCTCGGTGCCGTCCCCAGAACGTTCAGCCCGCGCGATGGCGCCGTCCATATCGCTTCTTGGACCCTTCCGGAAATCGAAATGACATAGCTGTGGTTTGCGCGAGTATTCAATCACGGTTGGATCACCTAAGCGGTCACCAATCGCCGCGAGTCGGCAGCGAAACTCCGGGATAACGCCCTCCCTTAAGCTCCTGGGCATGGCCGTACGACCGATCCGCATCGTGGGAGATCCCGTCCTGCACACCGCGACCGAGCCGATACCTGTCGGCGAGGACGGTTCGCTGCCCGCTGATCTGGCGGATCTCATCACCGATCTCTACGACACGATGGACGCCGCGAACGGAGTCGGCCTGGCGGCCAACCAGATCGGCGTCGCCAAACGCGTCTTCGTCTACGACTGCGCCGACGCCCGCAAGAAGACCACGAGGAGGCGCGGCGTCGTGGTCAACCCGGTACTGGAGACCTCCGAAGTACCCGAGACGATGCCGGACCCTGACGACGATGACGAGGGTTGCCTGTCGGTGCCCGGCGAATCGTTCCCGACGGGCCGCGCGGACTGGGCGCGCGTGACAGGGCTGGACGCCGACGGAACACCGATCACCATCGAAGGCACCGACCTGTTCGCGCGAATGCTGCAGCACGAGACCGGCCACCTGGACGGCTTCCTCTATCTCGACCGGTTGATCGGGCGGAACGCGCGTAGCGCCAAGAAAGCGGTCAAGAGCCACGGTTGGGGCGTACCCGGCCTGTCGTGGATGCCCGGTGAGGATCCCGACCCGTTCGGCCACTGACCGATGACCGACCTCCCCGCGGTCGGGACGCGAGTCAGCCTGCGCTACCGACTCCCTGACGACGAGGCTCGACCGATGACCGACGTCGTCGGCCACATCGTCGATACCGGCGGCGAATCCGGCCGGGTGGTGCGGATCCGAACGCGTCACGGTGACATCGTCGACGTGGCACGCGAAGACGTGCTGGCGGTACGCGTCGTCCCGGAGATGCCGGTGCGCACCGGCGAGATCCGCAACCTCGAGCACGCGGCCGCTCTGGCGTGGCCGGGAACCGAGCACCACTGGCTCGACGGATGGCTGCTACGTTTCGGCGGCGGAGCCACACGACGTGCGAATTCAGCCGTGCCGCTGCGCTATTCGTCGGCAGCCGAGATCACCCGGACTCTGGACATGTATTCGGCACGCGGCCTGCCGGCGCTCGTGTCGGTGCCCGACAGACTGATCCGACTGCCTGCGGGCATCCCGACCGACGCCGAAAACCTGGTCATGGCAACAGATGTCGCACCCTCCGTGGAGGTTCCCGTGGCGGCGGCTCCCGATACGTCATGGTTGACGCTGTATGAACGGGATGTCCCGGTCGACATCCTCACCGCGGTGGTCGACGGGGAGGTGGGTTTCGGCACGCTGTCAGGCGCCGCCGTGGGACGGGTCGCCGTGACGGACGCGCCGGACGGTACACGATGGGCGGGAATCTCCGCCGTGCACGTATCCCAAAGCGCACGCCGGCAGGGCCTGGCACGCGAACTCTGCGCGGGCCTGCTGACATGGGCTTTCGCGCGCGGCGCCACGCGCGCATACGTTCAGGTCGTCACTGAGAACGCTGCCGCGCGTGCGCTGTACGAGTCGATGGGCTTTCAGGTGCACCACCGCTCGCGCTACGTCCGCGCCGAAGACCTACTGTGAAGCCATGCGCCTGGCTACCTGGAACGTCAACTCCATTCGCGCCCGGGTGGACCGCGTAACCGACTGGCTGGAACGCGCCGACGTCGACGTCCTTGCGATGCAGGAGACGAAGTGCTCCGACGATCAGTTCCCGACGATGCCGTTTGCAGCGCTTGGCTATGACGTCGTGCATTGCGGCTTCAACCAATGGAACGGTGTGGCCATTGCGTCGCGGATCGGCATCGACGACGTCGAGGTCGGATTCGCGGGTCAGCCGACGTGGAGCGACAAGCCGGAAGTGGAGGCCGCCGCGGAGGCTCGCGCGCTGGGTGCCACGTGCGGCGGGGTGCGAGTGTGGAGTCTGTACGTCCCCAACGGACGCAGCGTCGGCTCCCCGCATTACGCGTATAAGCTGGAATGGCTTGCGGCACTTCGCGATACCGCATCGTCGTGGCTCTCGGCGAATCCGGGGGCACCCATCGCGCTCGTCGGCGACTGGAACATCGCTCCGATCGATGACGACGTGTGGGACATCTCGTTGTTCTCGGAAAGCACTCACGTCACAGCTCCGGAGCGGGCGGCCTTCGATGCCGTGGTCGATGTTGGATTCACCGATGTGGTAAGACCTTTCACGCCCGGTCCCGGGACATTCACCTACTGGGACTACACCCAGCTGCGATTTCCCAAGAATCGCGGCATGCGCATCGATTTCATTCTCGGATCCCCGGCGCTGGCGTCGCGGGTCACCCACGCCGAAATCGCTCGCGACGAACGCAAGACCGGAAAGGAACGCGTCGGCTCGCCCAGCGATCACGCACCGGTCGTTGTCGACGTGGAGGGCATCGGCGGATGACACCGCCTGCGCCCGGATCGCTGGTTACTTGACGTTGACGTAGTAGACGTAGCCGGTGATGGTCTGCTGGTAGGTGCGGTCGCTGAAGTTGTCCATGACGGTGCCGCGGATGGGGGCGCCGCGGTTGACGCTGACGACGTCGGCGTCGGCCAGGGAGGCGTCGGACTGCTTTTGGACGATGACGCGGTTGCCGTCGGCTTCGAGTTGGGCGATGGTGGCCTGTGCGTCGC
>NZ_LWCS01000055.1 GCF_001650495.1 Mycolicibacterium iranicum
GGTGTGGGGTGGCTGTTGTGGCGGTCGAGCAGGGGCCCCCAGGTTTGATGGGCGATGGCCACTGCGGTGGTGTCCATCGCGTTGAGGCCGCGGTTTTCGGCGAGGGCGACCAGTGCGTCGGCCAGTGCTAGGGGGTTGATGTTGTGGTTGCGTGCGGTGGTCATCAGGTCGCGGAAGGCGTCGTTGAGGCGGTATCGCCGCAGCGTGACGAGGACCCCTTCGGCGGTGTCGAGCATGCGGTCTGAGGATCGGCGCGGGTCGGGGTGGTCATACCCAGCGGGGCTCAATTGTGGTCACCCCCTCGGGGCGGGCCGCGGGGACGGTATGTCGGGGATTGTTCATGAGTGTTCACCTCAGTGGGTAAATCTTGCTATTCAGCATAGAAAACCTGCCATGTAGGGATGATATTCCGGTTCCTCCAGGCTGGCGATCTCGCGCCACACTCTCGCGGCCCCCGAGGGTGGCCCGGCGTAGTGATGCGCCCACGCGAGCCTCTCCGGCCATCTTTGTTTCCCCGCAGCGGTGCGGTGGTGGTCGGAACGTCAGGCACCCATGGAGCAAATATCTCCTTCTGAGGTGCAGGGAATATGGTGCATATGGAAGAGGTTATCTGGTTCGACAAAGTTCAGTTAGCTGAAGTCAGTTCTCTGACCTACCGGAGTGGAGGTGACACCCATGGTGATGATGTTTGATCCGTTCCACGACCTGGGGCGGTTCACCGAACAGGTGTTGGGTACCGCGGCGCGCCCGACTGGACTGCCGGTGGACGCCTGGCGAGACGGCAATGGTTTCGTGGTGGAGTTTGATGTGCCCGGTATCGCCCCCGACGCCCTGGATGTGCAGGTGGACCACGATGTGCTGACCGTCACCGCCGAGCTGCCCGACGCTAGTGACCAGGACCGGCAGTGGTTGATGGCCGAGCGCCCGCACGGGGTGTTTCGCCGGCAGCTGTCGCTGGGGCAGCACCTGGATACCGAGCACATCGAGGCCGATTACCACGGTGGGGTGTTGCGGGTGCGGATCCCGGTGGCCGACGCCGCCAAGGCGCGCAAGATCGCGATCGGCTCGCCGGCCCCCCAGCCCGCCCTGGACCAGGGGTGAGCGACCGCAATGCCTGGCGACGGGGTGGGCGATCACCGTGATAGTTCCCTGGGTGCGCCCACCGGGGACCCCCACCCCCATACCGATTTGTCCACCGCTGAGCTCGCCGGCCCGGACGTCACCGTGGGGTCGTTCCGGTTCGACGGCGCCACCGGGATCTGGCGGTGCACACCAGCCTCGGCGCAGCCGGGACGCGCCGAGGCTGCCTCGTCGCTGACGATGACCACGGCCGCCCTGCTCACCCTCATCCATCCCGCCGACGCCGCGCGCCTGCAGCTGATTTTTGGGCAGATTGCCGACCGCAACGGGCCGCTCCACACGCGGTTTCGGATCATCGATCCCGGCGGGGTGGTCCATCACATCACCACCGCCGCCACCGCCCGAGGCGACCACACCGGTCGGCTTATCGCCGTGCACGGGGTTTACCTCGACCTGGTCAGCGCCGCGCCCCCGATGCCGGCGCTCAGCGACGTCCTCAAGGATCGGGCCGTTATTGAGCAAGCCAAGGGCATGCTGATGCTGATCTACCGCCTCGACGCTGACCAGGCATTTGCCGTCCTGCGGGAGTGTTCCCAACACGGCAACGTCAAGCTGCGGCTACTTGCCCGCCAGATCGTCGCCGACTTTTGCGCGCTGCCCCGCATCAACGGCGCGCTGGCTGCCCCCGATGCCTACACCCAGCTCCTGCGCACCGCCCACCTTCGGGCTACGCCAGCCGCTACCAAAGAATCCTCCAACCCAGGGCCCCGTCACCCACCTGGTTAACCCCAACCGTCACGCCCGGCGGACGGGTTGGGTGGACGCACGAGTTCCGCTGAAAGGAGTGGGAGTGTATGTCTCGCGGAATGTATTCGGCGCTGGTGATATCTGCGGCGGGGGACATGCAGGAGCTCACGGTGTACTCCGTGGATGCCGTCGCTGCGATCGTGGGGGATCGCTGGGTGGACTGTTTGACCAGCAGCGACGGGGTGATTGATTTTTGGTTCGGGTCCGCTACGTCGGTCCGGGGTGGTCCGAATTGGCGGGCCACCGGCTTGCTGTTAACCGCGAGTGGTTTTAGCGCTCGCACGGTGCCGTTGCTGTATGGCAGTGTCCTGGTGTGTTCCCGCAGTACCGAGGGCCAGCTGTTGGGGTTGACCGGTGAGCACCGGGAGCAGTTACGTCCTCCAGGCTGGCTGAGCCGATGGTGGGTGCGGCGGCGGTTTGCTCACACCGACCGCCGGGCCTGGATCGGGCTCGACCCCTCAGGCAAGGACTCCCGTTTGGGATGAGTGCGGCATTGTCAGGAGTCGTGGTGGGCGCGTAGGGCGGCGTTGGTGTCTTCGAGGTCCAGGATGCGCCCGATACCGGCGATGTTGACCCCGGCACCGGCCAGGGCGGTGATGCGGGTGATGCGGGCCAGATCGTTGGTGCTGTAGCGGCGGGTTCCGCCCGGGGTGCGGTGCGGGGTGAGCAGTCCGTGTCGTTCCCACAGGCGGATGGACTGGATCGGTGCTCCGGTCAACTCGGCGGCGACGGAGATCGCATAGACCGCCTGGTCGGGGGCCGGTCTGGCGGTGCGGCGCGGTGGGGTCATTGGATCAGGCGCTCCCGTTCGTCAACAAAGGAGTGAAGAAGAATTTGGCTCGTAGTGTTGCTCAAACAGTCTATCTTGGGTATATAAAAAGTGTGTGATCTGGCATAGATCACCTTCGGTCACAGGCAGCTATGTCGATGATGTGTGGAGGTGGTGATGATGTTGGTGCGCAATGACCCGTTCCGGGAGTTGGACCGCTTCACCCAGCAGGTGTTGGGCACCGCGGCCCGTCCGGCGGTGATGCCGATGGACGCCTGGCGGGAAGGGGACGATTTCGTGGTCGAGTTCGATCTGCCCGGCATCGAGGAGCAGTCGTTGGACCTCGATGTCGAGCGCAATGTGGTGACCGTGCGCGCGCAGCGCCCCGATGTCGATCCCGGCCGGGAAATGCTGGCCACCGAACGACCCCGGGGGGTGTTCAGCCGCCAGTTGGTGCTCGGCGACAACCTCGACACCGACCGGATCCAGGCCTCCTACCGGGCCGGGGTGCTGCGGTTACAGATCCCGGTGGCCGAAAAGGCCAAGCCCCGCAAGATCACCATCGACCATGGGGACCGGCCGCAGGCCATCGACCAGGGCCAGGTCATCGACGCGGAATAAGACCGCTACGATGCCCACCACAGATCGATCCGCGCCGTGGGCCGCCACGAGGGCGCGCCGGTGAACGTCGACCCCCCGCCCAAAACACCGATCAGGTGCCGCTTCCGGCGGTGATCGCGCTGTTCGCCGAGGTCGACACCATCGCGTGCGCCGCGGCACCCACGTTGATCCCGCGGTGCCCGCCACCGGCAACCCCAGTCACGGTGTGCCCGTTTCGGACGGCCCGCCCGCATCGCGCGGCGCGGGCCGTCCACGCATCCCCCGCCCGCCCGGTTCCAGCTCAGAACACAGAGGAGGTGATGGCATCACAGCATCCGCAGACCAGCCCGCCACCAGAGAACGCCCGGGGTCGGTGTCTCCCGAATCGACGCCGACATTCGTGATCAAACGACTCCTGATTGCAGTCAAGTCAGGTTGAGTGCGATCTCTTACCGAAGTGGCAAATCTTGCGGCTTACCCGCATGGTTGGACCCTGTTCATCACGATATTGACGTTGCTGCAGGATGATCCGTCACCCATCTTTTTGGAGTATTCAAGAGCCGCTCAACCGCGACATGCCGTAGTAGCCTCGACCTGAACATGGGGCGGTGAGCACGGGAGATGACCGTCAGCACCACGACGGGGGGACTGCGGTGCGCAGGCGGATGATGGCGCTGACGTCTGGGATGGGTGGTTGCTGGTATCAGCCGGAGCGCGCCTATGCGCGGAGTTATCGGCAGCTGGCTGAACACAGCCCGAGCCCGGTGTGCGTGCATGACGGCGAGGTGCTCGTCTATGTCAATTCCGCCTTCGTGGCGTGGATGACAGCGGAGTCGGATGCTCAGCTGGTGGGTCGCGACCTGGCCGAGTTCGTTCGCCCCGACGCGGTCGACG
Organism: Mycolicibacterium iranicum; assembly: GCF_001650495.1. Taxonomy (GTDB): domain Bacteria; phylum Actinomycetota; class Actinomycetes; order Mycobacteriales; family Mycobacteriaceae; genus Mycobacterium; species Mycobacterium iranicum_A. The sequence goes on from NZ_LWCS01000055.1 coordinate 4,151, forward strand.
GAATTCGGGCACGCCTCGCTGCATTACGAAAACTCGGCCAGGCCTCCGCCCCCTCAGCTGGGGTGATGCTGCGGCTCGATGGCACCGCCATCGAGGCGACCGCGGTGGCAGTGCGGATCCGATGGCAGAACCGGACCGCATTTCAGGTGATCTTCCAGGACGTGACTGCTCAGCGGACCGCCGAGGACCTGCGCTATCGGGCGGCACTGGTCCACCACGTCAGCGACGCACTCATTGCCACCACCGCGGCCGGTGCCGTCACCAGCTGGAATCCCGCGGCCGCGGGCATCTACGGGCGCACCGCCGCCGAGGTCATGGGTCGCCCCGTGAGCGGGGCGGTCGGCGCGCCGCTGGACCCGGCGGGGATCACCGCCGCCGGGGGCGTGGTGCACACCCTCCACCACGCCGCCGACGGAACCGCCCTCACGGTGCGGGTGTCTGCCGCGGCGATGGACACCGGCTACGTCCTGGTCTGCGCGGACCTCACCGCGTTACGTCGTGCTGAACAGCACTTTCACACCGTGGTGGCGTCGATGGACGCCGGGGTCGTCATCCTCGGCGCCGACGGCCGCCCCGAAATGGCCAACCCCGCTGCCGAAAACATCCTCGGCGCCAGCGTCGACGAGCTACTCGACGTCTACCACGTGGCCCGCGTTGACGACATCCCCCTCTATGAACCTGACGAGCGACGTCTCAGCGGTAATGAGCACCCAATCGTCCAAACGCTGAAGACCGGTGTCGCGCTCAGCGGGCGCATCCTGGGCTTCGACCGCATCGACGGGCGCCGAGTGTGGCTCTCGGGAAGTTGTCGGCTCTTAGATCCCGCCGATCCCCCCCATTCCTCGGTGATCATCACCATCCACGACATCACCGACCAACACGTTGCTCGGCAACACCTCACCTACCAAGCCACCCACGACGCGTTGACCGGGCTGCCCAACCGCACCCTTATCCTGTCCTGCATCACCGCACGGACCCATCCCAGCAACGGTCGGCGCCTCGGCGCGGTGCTATTCCTCGATCTAGACAACCTCAAGATCATCAACGACACCCTGGGCCACGCCGCCGGCGACGACGTACTGCGCATCGCCGCCCAACGCCTACGCCATGCCCTAGATCCCGAAGACACCGTCGGCCGCTGGGGCGGCGATGAATTCGTCATCCTGCTCTTCGGCGATCACACCCACACCGACGTCGACCAGCAGACGCGCGCCCTACACAACGCGCTGTCGGCACCGATGAACCTGCAAGGAACAACATTGCACATCCACGCCAGCATCGGCAGCACCCTAATAAGCCCCGATGAACAACGCAGCCCCACCGACATCCTGCGCCTCGCCGACCACAACATGTACCGCACCAAAAAACGCCACCAAGGCTCAACCCACGATAAGGAACAATGAGCTGACCACGGGTTGCTACGAACCCCTCACCCCCACGGCACCTGCACCTGGGATCGACAGTTTCCGCCGGGCCTTTTTGAGTCGAGAATGGGCGTGTGTACTTGTTCAAGACTTCTCCCACACCTTCGGGCCACACCCCGGAAGGTGGCGTGGTGGTGGGCAGTGTCAACGCGCGGCGGCGTCTTTTGGTGTTTGAGGACCCGCAATGCCCTGACTGCCGGCAGTTCGAGGAACTCTCAGGAGATCTGCTGCGCCGGGAAGTGGCCGCCGGAGCGGTGGCGGTCGAATACCGGATCCGGTGCTGTCATGGCCTAGGGTCCGTGCGCGCCGCTAACGCATTGGCACTGGCCGCCGAGGTCGGCCGGTTCGACCAGCTGCGCCGGGAGATGTTCGGCACCAAACCATCGGAGGGCAGTGGGGGCTTCACCGCCGATGACCTGATCACCCTGGGTTGGCGAGCCGGCTTACACCATCCCCAGTACGCGACCGCCATCCGGCACGGCCGCTACGAACAATGGGCGCGCAAGCTCGACAAGAGGTTTAAACGCCAGAACCCATACGGCGTCCCGGCTGCCGTCCTCGACGGCCAACTCCTGGCCTCTGGGGTGCTCTATGACCCGCAGACACTCGGAGAACTGGTGCGCGGCTAAAGACGGCCCCCGTCAGACGGAATGATCGTTGCCGGTTTGCGCCCGTGTGGCTGATGTGATTGCGACTACGTGAAGTTCACCCTTTTCGCCAAGTCCGCTGGGTGAGTTGCCGGATAGCGTGTGCATATGGGCTACGAGATCGTTCGCGCCGAGGAGATCGAGAGGGGCGACAAGATTAAGCTGCCGTCTTCCGATGCGCCGGATGTGCTGTGGTACGTCGAGGAACTGCATCGGTCGGTTTCGTTGTTGACCGGCCCACGGCGGCTTTACACCATCACCACCAGGGAACACGGGACCCGCGCGGAGGCCCACCTGACCATCGCCCATGAGGAACCGGTACACCGTTACAGCAGAGGATCGAAGTAGCAGTTTCAGCCTCAAAGCGATGGGCGCTTTCGGTTGACAGTTGTTTCGAGTTAGAGAACGGGGTCGATCAGATCCTTTCTCTCCAAACGGATCTGACAGTACGAACTGCTGCTATCAATGAAAGCGAGAAAAGTGGACGACTGGGCCGAATTCGACCTGGCGTGGGAACTGGCTGATGCGATCAGTCCCCTGCTCGCCGAGCGCGACCGCGCCCAACTCTACGCCACCATCGGTTCAGGCGAGTCATACACCGCGATCGATACAGTGCTGCAAACCCTCGCGCATCAGAGTTGGCCCATACCCGACGAGCTCGTCACCAAACTCACCACCTGGCTCGACGCCTACGCGCATAGCGACGACGCACCCCGGCTACACGAACTGCTCCATGCCATCAAATCCCTGCGCCGCTGACCAAACGGGCTTTATGTCTCGTTTTTTAAAGAAACAAGGTCGATCAGATTCTGTCTCACGCCAAATGGTCATCGGCGGCCTAATCGGGATGAGTGGGCCACTGCTGCATCGGGATTGAGGATGAACAGTCCGGCGATTGTCCGATCGTCACGGAAGATGATGCGAGCGACGAAATCGCCGGCTTCGAAGGCCAATGGCGTGGTGGTAATGGTGAAGTCGCCGGCGCGCACGACATCGGTGTCTCCGTGGGACTGGTAGGCCCCGGCCAGGCTCGCGATGTATGCCCATGCTTCGGCAAGCCCCTCGTTGGTGAGGCTGCCGCGCATGGTGTCGTCGAATCGTGCGCTGATGTCACTCCAGCGGCTGTGAGCGTGGTCGTCGATGACTGCTTTGGCCAATTCGACCGCATCCGGAAGTGGAGTGGTGTTCATGGCTTCGCCGTTTCGTGGATCAATCGGCTTGCCGTATCGCTGGAAAGCTGCCTGACGCGAGACACCAAGCACGTCGCCGATTTCCTGCCAGGTCCGGCCCACCTCTCGCGCCTGTTGCACGGTTGCACCCATCAAAGCTTCGGCCCCCTCTCGGATCTGACTCGCCGCGCGAACCAACTCGAGCGGATCGTTCGCGCTCTTGAGGACCGGGGCAGCGAGGAGCTGGCTGAGCTGGCGGTGAAGCCGTTGACCAATCAGCGTGGACGCATCGGGCATGTGTAAACAATAAATTTACAATATATAATTTGTCAATTGCTTATTGACGTATCAGGCGGTTGCCCGAACCGATGCCTGTCTCGTTTGTAGAGAAACGAGACGGACACCGCGGAGCAGTGCCGAATGTGTATAGCGCCAGGTCGCGGTGTCTCATTTCTCGTCTCACACCGCGTGTCTCAGATCCTCGATGTCGGAGGTTGATGAGACGGTGATGGCGTGACAGCGATCCTCGGGTATGCGCGGGTAAGCACACTGGGTCAGGACCTCGATGCACAGCTCGTGGCCCTGGCCGCTGAGGGCGTCGAATCCAACCACGTATTCACCGACAAGCTGTCCGGCGCGGTGAGCGTCGGGCGGCCGGGATTGGCGGCCCTGCTGCACTACGCGCGCGAAGGTGACACCGTGGTAGTCACGGCCATCGATCGGCTAGGCCGATCGGTCGCCGAAGTCACCCGCACAATCGCAGATCTGAGTGAGCGCCGAATTCTGGTGCGCGCCTTACGCGAAGGGGTGGACACCGGCACGCCCACCGGCCGAGCGGTGGCCGCCATCATGGCGACCTTGGCCGAACTTGAACTCGAACTCGGCCGCGAGCGTCGAGCCGCATCACGTGAGTCCCGGCGTGCCCGCCAACTGCCAGCCACGAAGCCGGCCAAACTAACCGCGGAGCGCCAGAAACAACTGCGCCGGCTCGCCGCGACCGGTGAGCCCGTTCCCGAGCTTGCGAAGGCCTTCGGCATAAGTCGCGCCACGGCATACCGCTATCTATCGCAGCTGGAAGTCTAGCTGCAAGCGCCAAACATGTTGTCGGAGTCAGATTTTCATCGTCTTGCCGCAGTTGCCGCAGCGGATGAGCCCGTGCTTGGTGACCCGCACGTTCATGAAGGTGAACCGGCAGTACGGGCAGGTGATGGTGGGGACGGACACGGCCATGGTGGCCTCACTTTCCTTGAAGGGTTCTGCGTGTGGAGAACACTCCGAGCGGCGGGGCGGTACATCGAGGACCGAAGAGCGCCCGCCGCTCGGAGAAGCGGTCAGCCGCGTTCGGTGACCGTGGTGTTGGGGTGACGGGCGGCAGTGGAGCCCTTCACGAACTTGCCGGTGATGGCACTGCGGTGATGGGTCCCACTGCCGCGGTTGGCGCCCCGTTCGGTGACCGTGGTCCTGGGGTTGCGCGCCGCGACGGACGCCTTGACGTAGCGACCGGTGGCCGCGCTGCGGTGATGTCCCTTAGCCATTGACGGATGTCCTTTTTCTCGTGCGCCCGGCCCCAAGCGGGGGCCGAACACTTTGGTAACTAACTTTCCACTTTAGTGTATCAGACGTTTCTACTATCGTGTAAATCCGCCTACAATGGTGCTATGACCACCGACAACGCTTCCCTAGGCCCCACCCTGCGCGAACTTCGAGAGTTCTCGGGAAAGACGTTGAAAGCCGTTGCCGAGCCGTCCGGGATCAGCACCGCCTACCTGCAAAAACTCGAGCGCGGCGAGGTCAAGAGCCCATCTCCGAAGGTGCTATACGGTCTTGCCGAAACACTGGGCGCGGACTACCTCGAACTGATGCGCCGCGCCGGATACGTCGTGCCAGGCGGCACGTCGCACGGCAACACCCTGGCCCACGCGCTGAGTTCCGAAGGCCTCACCGAGCAAGAGGCGGACGCTCTCACCACATATCTCCAGCTCTTACGACATCAGCAGCGGCAGCGAAATGCTTGAGGACCTCGACAGCGCACAGGACATCGAGCAACGCACTCATGCGCTACTCAAGGCCGCTGACGCCTACGGCCGGTACCCCACGCCGGTGGACGACATCGTGTCGGCACGCGGCCTCCTGGAGGCCGACGACTTCACCCTCGACGAAGGGGTACTCGCTGCGATGCCCAAACCGCTGCGCGATCTTGTTCGCCGCGGATTCCGGGGCCTGCGCGGCGCGTTAGACCGTCGTGAGCGCACCGTCCACGTCAGCGAGCTGGTCACCCACGAAGGCCGCAAGAACTTCGTCAAACTCCACGAAGTCACCCACGACCTGCTGCCCTGGCAGCAGCAGCTCGTCCACACCGACAACGAAGAGACGTTGAGTCCGTCAACTAACCGAATCTTCGAGCAGGAGGCCAATCAGGGTGCCGCTGAGCTGCTCTTTCAGCGACACGGATTCACCAACGACGCCAGAAGTTTGGAGATCGGCGTAGCCAGCGTGGCCCACCTCGCCCAACGCTATGGATCGTCGCTTCAAGCAGCGTTTCGGCGCTACGCCGAAACACACCAGGAAGCCGTCCACGTCCTGTGCCTGAGCAAGGTGCCCAACAGCGACGGCAGCTATGACCGTCGCGAAACACCTCGCTCGCCGAAATGGGTGGAGCGCTTCGGAAACACGCGATACCCCCGACGCCTGCACCCATCGACGTACCCCTTCCTGGCGGCGATCGACCACGGGCTCGGTGAGGTGCCCATGCTCGATCTGACCGGTGTTCGGGTCAACGTCCGGGTGGAGACACTGAACACCGGCTACGCGGAGATCATGATGCTCTGGGTCAAGCCCCAGCACCGTCGCCTACTGCGCCCCATCCGCGTCCGCCTTGCAGACGACTGAGAGCAGCCAAGCGCGTTAGCCTCGCGTCTCTATACGTCCACTCACGCCCAGGCTTAGTTCGTCTACTGGGTGTCCTTCACGTGTGCGGAGAGGACGTATCCGACGGCTTCCACGACGTCGGGTCCGATCTCGTTCATCGCATCACCGACGACCAACCAGTGCTCCGCTTTGTCTTGATCGACGTAGCGGAAGACCTGTTCGAATGCGAACACCGGCACAAGCGTGATCGACGTCGTGCCCGCGAGTTCTGGCCTGGCGAATTCGACCCGGGCCAGTGTCGAGCCTTTCGCTACGACCCCCTGATTGACCGAAGAGGCCACACCGCCAGGCGGCTCGGGAACAACACTCACCCCGCCCATGTCGACCTGGCTGTTGGCCACGATATTGAGGAGCTGATGCTTGTCGGTATTCGACAGAAATTGCAGGATGTGCAGCGGATGCAGCTTGCCGGTGCCTACGGCGTTGAAAGGCTGGCTGCTCTTGAGGACCTCGAACACCGTCGGCCCGTACCAATCGCGGCGGCTCTTTGCCCACGCGGTGTAGCTCTTCTCCGTCGACCGCAGCGGAAACGCCACCTCGGTCGGTTTCGTCTCTTGGATGTGCTTCGGGGTAATTGCCCAAATGGCATGGTCCATTGCTGCACGCAGGTTGTGGATAAAGTCCCCCATGAGTAGCGCAGCTTCGGTGTAGTCAAGATCCGATTCCAGCACCCACTCCGCCCACGCGGTGCGTGAGGTGTATTCATCGCTGTTATCGCGTCGGCTGTACTCCCGCTCAATTGCCTGCTCATGCGCAAGCACGTCGCGCAAGCGGTCGCGAATCGCAAAACCATGTTCGAGCTTGAGGAAAGCCGACCGCCCCAGCACTGCTGTATCGCTGCTGCCGTCCGTCATCAGCTTTGGCCCTCGATGTCGTGCTCCTGGGCCAGCAGTACTTCTACGTGGGCTTGCAGCCACTGCAACCCAACCTCCGAGTTCAGCTCGGGCAGCGCGGCTTCGAAGGTGTCCATGATTTGTCGAACCGTCTCCGTGACGCGGCTTTCCCTGGCGGCGGCGTGCATTTCTGTGTCGATCCCGGCCATGTCGTCGCTCATGTAGCTGTTGATGATTCGTGCAGCGCGACGGATGTCGATCCCTGGCGGTTCGGTGACGTCGAGGTGGGACATGTTTTCGATGTAGTCTCCGAGCAACTCGACGCCCTCTTCGGTGCGTAGCCGCCCGATGAATGAGCGGTTCAACCCGAGAAGCGCTTTGAGCAATTGGGGTGATCGTCCGAGTTCATTGGTCTCGGCCACGATTGCTGCGATACCAGCCGCCTCTTCGAGCCGCCCGTAGCGGATGAGAAGGGCAGCCCGCCGGTAATCCCCAAATCCAGCCCCATCCACCGCGACCATCCTGTCCTCCTCAGCTGGGCATTGAAGCGTCGATCTTCAACCTGAGCATGACGCACGGGGGTGACAAACCTCCCCTGCTGGCAGCCTCAGCAACCCGTAAATGCGTCATGACGTATAGACGCAAATACGTCTAAGCGCAATTACGTCTATACGTCAGGACGTACCAGTGGGTCGCTGCGTCAGCACGGTCCCTACCTTGCTTCGGCCCACGACCCAATCGCGCAGCTCACGACTGATCGAGTTCAACAGCGGTAGGAGAACCCGATCGTGTTGGTGTCGAACATCGACATAGAGCAGTGAGTCCATGTGCGACACGCGGTTTCGTAGTTTTCGCAAGGTCGCGAACTTTGTTGCCTGTGCCGTACCCGCGCGGATCGTGCTGAACGTTGGGAAATCCCCCGTGCAAGCAGTTGCGCCACAGGTCTCGCCGGGCTTGAAGGTTCACCTGGTTCTGTACTGGGTGGCCGTTCGGGTCCAACCACCCCGCGTCGAACTTTTCGGGCAGGAGGTTGGCCCAGGTGCCAAACATGACGTGCGCAACCAGGTCGTCATGGGTGATCGCATCGCCATGACGGGGGTGGTTGGTCGGCCGAGCCCGGCGAGACTGGTCAGCAGCCTTATAGAGGTTGTGACGGGTCGTGGTGAAAACGTTCGGTCCCGACAGGTAGGGAATGCCGGCACGGTGATCGATCCATTCAGGCGCGCCCACATGCTGCTGCGACCACCCGCACAACTGCGTGTCGATCGCGTGCCGCACCGCGACTTCGGCGATTCCCAACGGGTCCTGCAGAGCAGCTGCGACCTCGATGTTCCACTCGTAGAGCGCCAATGCATCGGCGTCCTGTCCACCAGAAAGCGACCGGTAGTGCGCCAATCGCGAGGGGTGCAGGCTCTTGAAAATCTCCGTGGGGTTCACCGACACAACCGGTCACTGTGCCAGACAAACAAGGAAGCCCCCCTCAGAAGAGGGAGGCTTCTTCACGAACAGCCGGACAAGCCGACCGCATCTGTAAAGCACTATACACGTATTTGGCTCACCAGATGAAGATCCAATTTTTGGAACCAGCTCGGCCAAAAACGACGTAACAACGTAAAGACGTAATTACGTCTTTACGTTGTCTGCCAGCCACCGATCGGCTAAATCGGTGAGGATCTTGCTCATGCTGGTGTCCCGGTCCAGAGCGGCCTGCTTGAGCCTACGGACGGTGGAACGCGGCAGGTAAACCGTGGCCCTTTGCATGTCATCTGCCGGCGACCGGAACGCTTCGGCGGCCCGCTTGGACGGCTCAGTGCGCACACGGGCTGCCATCTTGGAGGTCAGATCAGACATGGGCCATCGCTTCCAGGAGTTCGGTCAGTACGTCGTCATAGCCATGCAGCCGGGTGGGGGAGGCCCCATAGGCACGGCGCACGTCCTCGCGCCGCAGGATCGGGGTTCCGATAACGGGAACGCCTTCTGCCTCCAGGAGCGCGCGGACTTCATCGGCAAGACGCGTGCGTAGATCCACGCTCGTCAGCAGAACGGCAGTCGGACGGTGAGCGGTGATCTCCAAAGTCGGCCAGACCCGTCGCACGTCCAGTGGGGACGCTCCAGTCGGCACGACAACCAGATCCGCAACGTCAATGGCTTCCTGAATTACCTGTGCTGTTCCAGGCGGGGTGTCGATGATCGTCAAATCCCGATCGCGTTCCGCCGTCAGTGGTCGACTGGCCGGCACTACGGGAAACGGCATCGGACCGTCGGCGCGGGCATCGGCAGCCCATTCCAACGCCGAGCCTTGCGGGTCGGCGTCGACGAGCACCACGTCCAGACCGCGCGAGACGCTCGCCGCCGCGAGATACATCGCGCTGGTGGTCTTGGCGACACCACCCTTGGTGTGAACCAGGGAAAGAATCGGCATATACGAAACCTTACGTCATGACGTAACAACTTAACTACGCTAGAGCGTAACAACGTAATGACGGTATTGCGTCATTACGAAAACGCAGGCTTTACGGCAGGTCACTGCTAGGCGCCGACATGCTTGTCCAGCCAGGCTGCAGCTGCGAAGAACACCCCACTACCCGCCACGGCCGCGGCGAGTGGTTCACGTGTTCCGGCGTAAGTTCCGATCCCGCTGACCCCCGCGGCCATGGCGGCCGCCGAGAATACGACGGTGCTGCGCAGCGTCAGCAGCGGCGGTGGGTCCTTCTTCTGTGGTGCCACAGTTGCCCCTATTGCTCGTAGAAACATGCCTTCACCCCTTAAGGGACGGCAGGCCATGTTCTACAGGGGCACCGTGCAAAAACTCGGCTGACAACCGTTGACGATGCGCAAAAGTGCAGTTCAGAAAGTCTCTGGAACAGAGAGCGCGCATCCCCTTCCTCGCTGCAGATTGTGGTGAACGTGCGGGGGTGGCTGTCAAGGCCACACCGCTACGCGGTCGACCCCGGTCGAGCCTTGACAGCCACCCCCCCGCACGCACGAACCCGGCCACTACGAGGACGGACATGCTGCGAAGGAGGCCCGATAAGCGTGCTGGGCGGGGAGGTGGTTTGCCGGAAATCCGCCCGCGGACCGGCGCGCCTGCGCCGTTTCCGGCAAAGCTATGGGCAGGATCGCGCGTATGACCGGACCAACTCGTCGAGGCCGCCCGTCCTTGGGGGAGCGAGCCGTCATGACCGCAACCCTTCCCGTCACCGTTCTCACCGCCGCGACGGCGGCCGCGGCCGACTACGGCGTCGACCGGTCAGCTGTGCTGACTGACATCGTGTGCTTCCACTACCGCCGGCCTGATCTGATGCGCCACTTACCGCAGCAGCTGTTATTCGAATCGCAGCCCACCATGGCGCATGCCGACGATGCCATCGGACCGCACGCAAAAGTGCGTCTTCCACTGCCAATCGCCGAGCTCGTCGAGCGCGACCATCAGCGACTCGGAATGCAGCGGTCCACCTATCTGGCCGACATCATCTGCCGACACATGGGTTTCCCCCATCTTGTCCGCGAACTCGACACGAAATCTGAGAAGGAGGTCCTGCCGCTAGCGATCTGAGATACAGCGCTAGACCGCAGTGGGAGGCGGTCTAGCCACCCCCTACGCACATCTCAATAACGCGCGGATGACCCGCTAAACGACGAAAGCCCCCGGCTGGAACCAGGGGCCGCGTCGAGTCGAGTTGGGAGTCTCGACTCTGCGGTGCTTTCGCACCATCCCCGAAGGGACTGTCTTGCTGGACAGGTCTCACGGTAGCGCACACCCGTCTGCAGTTCTAGATGACGCGCACCGTCGTTTATCAGATAGCAACCATCATCATCGACCGTTTCCGACGCGGAGGCCGGTCACCCCCACGCCGTCGACGTATCGCGGGTGTGCCCCGGCCGTGCGCCGGCGCGGTGTTATCCGCACCACCGGCACCGCCGAGGTGTTGGCGATCCGCCGCGGCCGCCGGCTCTCGGGCCGGGACATGCCGGCACCGAGTGTGTTCGTCGGCCTGGAGCTCGACGCCGACGCCTATGCCGGTGTGCCGTGCTGGAGCGGGGGACCCTCCTACTGGGCGCATACCACCGTCGCGGTCGCCTACGAGCTGCGCTACGCCACCGAGGTGCAGCCCTCGATGTGCAACGGCGGGATCGGAAAAAAGACGCTCATCGTGATCGCTGCGGCCATGGCGCGCTACGCCGACTGGAGCACCGGCCGCAACTGCCGACCCACCAATGACCAACTGGCGGCCGCCACCGGGTTCTGTGAGCGCACCATTCAGCGGGCCCACGAATGCCTGCGCCTGCTCGGCGTGGCCACCGAGGTCCTGCGCGGCCGCCAACGCACCTACACCGAGCGCATGGCGTCATGGCGGATGGGCGACCGGCACCGCGGCTGGGCTTCGGTGTGGGCGCTGCACGACAACCCCCAGATCAACCGAGTAATCCACAGCTTGTCACCCCATCTGGAACGGTCCCCAGTAACCACTACCTCCCCCTGTTTGAGATATCCGGTTACTACCCGCACGGGCGCACGCGCCCGGCAACGCGGCGCTGCGCGCCGCCGAGCACCCGACGAGGGCGGGCGCCGGCTAGCTTCCAGGTGGCGCGCTGACCCGGATGCCCCGCCGTGGGCACGGATGTACACCACCGGCAGCTGGGCGGGGATGCTGGCCGCGCCGGCGGCCGCCGGCTGGACACCGGCGGATCTGACCGCGTTGGTGGCCGACTGGCTGGGCACCGGACATTGGATTCCCGACGCGCCGGCGCGGCCGATCGCCCTGCTGGGCACGCTGCTGGCCTGGCACACCAGCCACAACAGCCTCAGCGACCGACCCGCCGCGCTCGACGAGGCCCGCGAAGCTCAGGCCCGTGCGGCCGAACAAGCGCGCGCCGCGGCCGCCGAACAGGCCCGCCGTGAACACGCTGAGGGCCGAGCGCGCGGGAAAGCCGCCGCCACCGGGCCGGGCCGCGCCGCGGCGTTTGAGGCGCTGGCGACAGCACGGAAGCGCGCCGCACACCGGCGCACCGTCGCGGCCGCCGCCGAACGTGCCCGCCGCGGCGCTAACGACTTCTGCCGACGCGACGGCGATGAACTCACTGACGTTGCCCGCAGCGCGCACACCGCCGCACCGGCGGCAGGGCCGCCCGATTGAAACTCGTGAACAGAGTCAGCACCGCCACAAGGACATGAGCAGCGGTCACCGCATCAGCGGCCTGGGCGACCACGAGGGCACAGGCCACCGCGATCGTGAGCTGTAGCGCTGGCGACGCATTCACACCACGAGGGTTCTGATCAGAGGTGTTCGGTCGTACCATGGCACCGTCCTTTCTTGGTTTGCACAATCAGTGGGACTACGGAGCTGGCCGACGAGATATCGCCCCGCCAGGCGGCTATCTCGATATCGGCCAGCTCCATTTTTTCGTTGAATAGCCTCACAAAGCCAGGCGATTCGGCCTTATCTTCACCGACAAGTGGGACACGGCCAAGCGATGACGTCCGTACGCGACGTCTTTTTCGGCCGGGCACAGACCCTCTGCGCATTTCGTAACATGCGGCAAAGACTCGGCATGTCAGTGATTTGACCCCATCGGCCACTGATTTAGCCACGCCCCTAGCCAACTTCGCCCCGGGAAAGTTTTCCGTCAGCGGTGAACTTGCCCTCGGGTACAGCAACCGGTTCCTGCAGACGTGCGGGCGTGTCGCGCTCGCCACTACCCGATGTAGCTGTTTGCTCACCAGTTGTTCCGGCATTTGACTCAGGCGCTTCGCTACTGGGTCGGCACGTGGAGCCATGCGATATCGCGCCCCGATGACGGGGGTAAATCACCCTCCACAAGCCAAGCGAGGACCTGTTCTGACACGCCGCTATCGCGGCGCACCAACAGCTCCAGCAGCCGCCTGTCCACGCTCACCCCCGCATCACCCCACCCACACCAGCCCTTTCAACTTCCATCTCCACTGCTACCCCTCTGCAACTTCCCCACCGCCCATCACCAGCAGCCCCCACAGCAGCCGCCTCACCCCAGCCACTCCCTCCCCTCTTCCACACGATTACAGCACGGCACATCGAGCACCTCGCCGCGCGCGTTGGTCTGCGGGTGAGCGCACCGCGCGCCGCACATGAGCGCGAAGGACACGAGAAATACACCCTCACCGCGATCCTCAACGAGGAGATGCGCGTCCTCGAGGCCGCCGGCGCCACCGATGCGCGTGTGCGCCTGGGTGTGCGCTCGAGCGACCTGACCGCGCTGTCACCGGATCAGGCGCGCGCGGTGACCGCGATCGGCATGTCGCAGTGGTTGGTCAATCCACTGTCTGCACCCGCAGGCGCCGGGAAGACCCACTCCCTGCAAGCGCTGCGCGCCGCCGCGCACCGAGTCCACAAAGAGGTGCTGGTGCTGGCTCCGACCGGGACGGCGGTCGATCAAGCGCTCGCTGACGGTGCCGGCGATCGCGGGATGACCCTCGACAAAGCGCTGCACCAGCTCGACACCGGCACCCTGGCCCTCGATCAGCGCACCGTGGTGGTCGTCGATGAAGCGTCCATGGTGGCCACCCCCAAGCTGGGGAAGCTGCTGGAGACCGCCACCGCGGCCCGGGCGAAAACCGTGCTTGTCGGTGACCCCTACCAGCTTGCCCCGGTCAAAGCCCGCGGCGGCATGTTCGACCAACTCTGTGCGGAGCTGCCCTGGACTCAGCGCCTCTCGCAGGTGTGGCGCATGCGCGATCCGGCCGAACGCGACGCCTCGCTAGCGATCCGCAACGGGCGCGGCAGCCGGCTACGTAGAGCAGTCGGCTGGTACCGCAGTCACGACCGTCTGCACACCGGTGATCAGGTCAGCATGGCCGCCGACGCACTCGCGGCTTATCTCGATGACCGCGCGGCCGGGAAGAACACGCTGCTGGTCTGCGATACCTGGGATATCGCTGATGCGCTCAACCAGCGCCTGCATGACACCCTCACCGCTGAGGGACCCGCTGCGCAGGTGGCCCGCGATCAGACGGTGCGGGTCGGTGACATCATCGTCAGCCGCGACAATGACCCCACCATCACCGTGCACCGCGGGCCCCACCACGCCGAGGGGCAGGCGGTGGATCAGGTGCGCAACGGCAACCGGTGGCGGGTGGCCGGCGTCGATGAAAAGACCAACCGGATCGCTGCTGAACGGCTCACCGACACAGCCCGCGTCGTGTTCGACGGCGATTACCTGCGCCAGCACGTCCACCTCGGATATGCGGTCACTGTGCACGCCGCTCAAGGTGTCACCGTCGACACCGCCCACACCGTGCTTGGTGAAAACGCTTCCCGCACCCAGGCCTACGTCGGGCTCAGCCGCGGCCGCCAGACCAACCACGCCTACCTCTACACCCGATTCAGTGGCGAAGCTGACCACGAACACAGCGCCCTCCACACCGGCATGCATGTGGCCCGCCGCGGCACCAAACACACTGCTGCGCAGGCCCTTCAGATGATCCTGGCCAACGACGACCGCCCCCGCACCATGCACGTCGAAGCCGGACACACCGCCCGCGAACACCTTCCCGACATCATCGGCCAGGTCCTCGACCGCCATGAGCAACGCCGCGGCACCTGGCGGGCCGCTTGGCGCGAGCATGCCCGCGCCCAACAAAGCCTCCAGCAGGCATACGAGCGTTTCCGCGCCGGACTGGAACACAGCGCCGAACAGTCACGCGGCCGCAGTCGTGGCCGTGACGTCGACGGTCTCGAACTCTGATTTCAGCCCTATTGCTCAGACGCCTACGCGGTGAGCCAGAGCAGTCCGTGCTTCGCTCACAATCAGAGCCGTCTGCCATGTCTGCAGCGGCCCGTCTTGGGTCCACACCGCGACGCTGCGCAAGGCAGGCCAGGTGATCGCCTTGACCATGGCGTAGCCGGGTCGCCCGGCGGTTTCGAGTTCGTCCAGTGCGGCACGCACGGACGCCGCCCACCGCGGCGCCAGCCACCCCGGAAGCCCCGCTACGGCGCCGCCGCGCGCATCTTCGGTGGCCGCAGTGAACTGAACTGAGGTGGTGACGTCAGCCATGATTTCGGCGGCTATCCGAGCTGTTGCGATGCCTTTCGCTGTGGATCCGGCTACCCGTTCCAGCACCCCGTAGCTGTCTTGGCCTTCCCACACCAGCGCGGCCGTGGCGGCAGCGATTGTCGCCTCAGCGGCTACCTCTAACGGATTCCACTGGTTGACTGACACGTCTGCATTCATCGAACGCCGCCATCCTCGTGGCCAACCCAAAGTTGGCGTTCAGCGGCGATGTGGTGGGCCAGATAGACCACTTCCCGGTGATCGGGGGCGCCGCGGCGCCACAACAGCAGCAGCTCCGCGAGCCGGGCCACATTGTGCTGCACTCGCGCGTACGACGACGCCTCAGTGTCGGTGCCGATCCGGCCGGGCCGCTGCCCCGAGCTGTCGGTGATCGCCATCGGTAGCACGGCACTAGCGAGTTCGTCCCACTGAGATTCGGTGATGGCGGTGCCGCGGTCGAGGTGGGTGGCGATTTCGCGGAGCAGCGGCGGTATCGGCAATGTCAGGAGTTCACCGGCCTGGGTGAACGTGACGTGCGCAGTCTGTCTGGTGATGGCCAGTGATTCGCGCACGTCGACCGGGGTTGCGGTGTTCAGCTGCGCGTAGGCGGCCGGATTGAGGGCCTGTAAGCGGTGTAGCCGGGTCTCATTCAACGGCGGCTGCACGACGCCCCCACCCAGGGGGCTATCGGTGGTGGGCATGGGGCAGTCGGCATAGTGCGGCACCCCGGCGGCCCGGGCTGGCTGTGCTGATCCGCCGAAACCCGTCGATACCGCCACCGCCCACAGCTCAATATTCGGGTCCAGCGCGGTCACCGACTGGGCGTAGGCCACCATGGTCTGCGCCGGATTGATCCAGCCGAACCAGCGACGCCGAAAAGCGTTGTCCAAACCAGGATCTGAGAACAGCGACTCCACCCCTTTAGGTAGATGCACCCCCGCCGGGATGAACCCCGCACCCTCGCCGGAGGTGACCACGGTCAGGGTTCTCGATGGGGTTTTGAACACCCCTACACACCAGTCGATGGTGCCGTACTGGCGAGAAGCCTTCATCAGCTCCTCGACCAACGTGCACGCGTCATCGAGCAGCGGATCAGGCGCGGCCGACTTCGCCCCCGCCACCGCACCCGCTGCCGCCGCGGCACCTCCCGACGCCACCACTCCAGGAGGCAGCGGTGTTCCCGGCCCACCCGCCGCCGGCGACGGCGGGGCTGCTGGTGCAGCAGCCGGGGCTGACGCCGACGCCGCAGATACCTGGCGCGGCGCAATGTCGGAATTAAACGGCGGCAACGGGCCAGCGGGCGCAGGTGCCGGTGACATCATCGGTGTCCCCACCGGCCCAGCTGGTGCCGCTGATCCACCCGCAGCCGCTGACGGCGCGCTCTGCGCCACCGGACCACCGCCAGCCGGCACCGATGGCGCACCCCCAGCACTCGGAGACCCATACGCACCAGCCGTCGAACTCGCCGGTTGCGCGGGCGGCGGGGCCACCGGCGGCGGCAACACCGAACCACCACCCGTCAGGCCCGCGTTGAATCCCCGCGAAAAATCAGAAGAAGGCGACGGCGGCGCCCCTGCACCCGCCGGAGACGGCAGGCCAGCACCCGCCGACGTCGGCGACAACCCCGCCGCTGCAGCGGGATTCAATCCCCCAGAACCTAACCCGCCAGCACCGCTCGCCGGGGAGACAGAACCAGCCCCCGACAAACCACCCGCACTCGGCATCTTCAACCCGCCGCCGCTACTGCCCGTAGACGACAGCCCACCGCCAGCGGGTGTCATCGGCGCAGGCATTGGCGTCGGTGTTCCAGTTGCCGTGTAAGCGTTTTCGAGTGAACTGGGATCGGGGGCACTCGGTGCGCCGGTACCTTCTGTGCTCGGCGTAGTAGTTGAGTTCCCCTTACTTCCGCTCTGCTCATTTGATTCGGCGTTGCCGCCGGGGGGTGTCTCGCTGCTGACGCCGTCAGACCCAGATTCGACATCCGAGGGGTCGGGTGGTGATTGCTCTTCCGTTCCGTAGCCGAGGGATTGTGCGTCATTCGCCCCGTAGTTGGTGGGTCGAGTACCGGGCGGTGTACCTGTGGGTGTGCCGTCCGTGAAAGTTTCGGCGTCGCCGGATTCGCCTTGTTGACTCAGTGCCTGCAGCGCACGATCCCCGCTGCCGCCGGTTGCGCCGCCTGAATTGCCGCCGAGGTGTGCAGCTTGCTCGGCGATTGCTGCAGCAGTATCGGTGTCCACCCCGAGCGCTTCGGCTGCAGCGGCGTTAATGATGGCTTCGATCGCCGCATGGAGCGCCGCCGCTGCGGCGCCCGCTCCCAAAGGGGAAGCTGCTGCAGCGAACTGCTGTCGGAGTCGGTCCATCTCCTCGTGGGCATTACGGTCTATCGCGTCGAGTCGCTCGCGGGCATGCCAGATCAGCTCGGCGGTCTCTTTGACAGCTTTCGCACTGTCGGCGTACATGTCGGACTGGTTGACGATCGTTTGGGCCGTGCGGTAGGAACGCTCGCACATCGCCTCGATCATCTGTCCAGAATTGGAGGCGCCGAGCTCGTCTGCGGCACGTCGAATGGCTGCAGCGTTCGCCAGCAGGTCGAGGCTCTTCTGATTGAGCGCCTCAGCGGTCTCCAACCAGTGTTCCGAGGAGGTCTGAGGCCACACCGGCCCCACAATGCGCGGCGAGTACGGCCGAGACGGCATTGCCGCAGTCGTTCCTACCGCTGCCATAACTCAACCCCCTGATCAAGGCAGGTTGTAAGGGGTCCGCCGAGTGCGCCGATGCTGTCCGTCCACAACGCCCGATCAGCATCGTCTTCAGGACCGGGCCGCAGTCCATCGACAAAGAGCCGCATATCGTCGACATAGCGCTGCAGCGTACGAGTTAGATACCGCGGCGGCTCGGCGTGCGCGTCGAGCACCTCCTGTGCACGAGAGACCCAATCCTGAGTTATCTCAACAAAATTCGGGATTCCCGCGTTGCGCTCCGGAGAGCCAGGCTCCCCTAGCTTCACAAAATCATTCTTATTTCCCGAACTTTCCTTGATTAGCGGTGCGATCGCTTCGCACAATGCCCGATCAGCCCGATCATTCGAATCGGTGGCCGCAACACTTGTCGCTGGCGGCTCTACTTTCTGCTCGGGTCCACGGGTGAACCCAAGTACCGCGACGATGAGAGCGGCGGTAGACAGCAGTACTGCGACTACCGCCAACCACAGCGGAAAACCTGCGCCTCTACGTGGCGGAGGAGGAACCGGCGGCACATGGAAAGGCCCGGGCGGCCCGGACGGTCCTGAGCTCGGGTGCATTCTCCAAGCCTAAAACCGGACACTGACGTCGCCGTACACAAAATCGGCTCCGTCGTATGTAGGCAGTCATTGCAGCACTGCCGATTTCGTGCATCGGCGCGCTAGTGCCCCCGGCGCCACGCAGCGTCCATAACTTCGGAATTGTTTACGTCGTCGGCGGCATGGGCGGCACGGCGCAAATCGTCGACAGTCATGATGCGCGAGGCAGGGCGGTCGTTGTCATCGTCGTCGAGACCGGGCGAATCGGGGCTGGGCTGGTTCATCTGTTCGCGGATGGCGGCCACGCGAGCTGCACGTTGCGGGTCTGCTAGCAGTCTGGCTAAGCGTGCGCTGCCGCGATCTTCGGCGGTCATGATAGGAATTATCCTCTGGACCTCGACGCTGCCGTGTGATCCTACTTTTGGTAGGACGATTGGTATGGCGAAATACGAGGTGTCGCTCTCACTGGATCAGGATGTGCTAGCAGTGGCAGATGCAGACGCCAAAGCGGCTGGGCTCAACCGATCCGAATTAGTGGAGCAAGCATTGCGCCACGAGCATCTCCGGATCACGCTGAAAAGCTACACAACGACGACCTCCCCCGCACTGAACATCGACGACTACGCACAGAAGATCTATCGGGCGAACCGGGCCTCCGGTCTGTGACCGCTCCCGGCGACATCGCACCACGTCGCGGATACCAGCCATGAGGTCTACGTTGTCGTGCTGTCGGAACTCGCGGAGGCTTAGCATCAGTGACTTGTGAATCCGAACCCGATCACGGTCGTCTTAGACAGGCCGGGTTTAGCCGGGTTGGCCGTAGGAGACTAGTGCCAGCAGAACGCGGTCGATGAAGTCGCCGGTCTTGTCGGGTCGGTGGTCGGGGGTTTCAGTCGAGTGCAGGGTGAAGTCCTTCTTGCCGCTGAAGGTGAACGTGGCGCGCCGAGTCCACTGGGTCACCCGCCGCGACTCCTCGTCGTAGCGCTGGTCTTCGATGGCGATGTCGATCTGCTTGAGTTCGGCCAGCGGTATCACCGCCCCAGTGATCGTCACGTTCGAGTCGTCGTTGCTGCCCTCGCAGCTCAACACCCCAAACTGCGAACCATTCAGCCACGACACGGTGTGTATCCCGTGCTCGGAGTTGGTGTAGCCGATGGCGTGCGCGCTGGGGTGAACGTGACGACGGGCCACATTCAGGAACACCCGCGGAATCGTGGCGGTGCTGTCATCGAAAATCTTGCGCTTCCACTCCCGTAACGCCTGGTCAGGATCAGTGTCGGTCATTGAATCTCCCCTCCCTTGCTGTTGTCATATGTCACAGTAGACAGTAGACGGTCGATAGACGAGGGGCACCGAGCATCCGATGAACGCGACACCACCTCAGCCGACACTTGCTGATCTGCTGCGTCGAGCGATCGACGATCGCACCGGAGCCCCCCTGCGCGACATCCAAGGGCTCGTCGAGGCCGAGGAAGCTCTGCGGCCACGGGGCATGTCGCTCAACCGCTCTACTGCCTCACAGATCTTGCGTGGCGCCTACCGCGGAACTCCCTCCCTGGCCACCGTCCGAGCCATCGGCTGGCTGGCCGGCGTCACTGACGAGGTTGCGTTCGCCGCAGCGGGTCAACCCGCACCGGGGCGCCCGTTCGCTGAGGAACTTCCCGCCGCCGCCGACACGCTCAACGACCGTGAGCGTGCCGTCGTGATCGATATCGTCCGAGCACTGCTGGCTCAGCGCCAACGCATCGATGAGTGGAAAGCCTCCACCGCCAGAGCGCTCACGGACGTCATCGGCGACCTGACGCGCATCACGCAGACTCTCGACGATTCTTCTGCCGGCGGCGAGAGCTCACCCCAGCTCATCAGTCGCGCAACTGATGAGCTGGCGCAGGTAATTTCCCGCACCCGCCGCCTGGCTGAAGAATCCGCGGACGAGACAACACCTGGCGCCGACTCCTGAGCATCGACGACTAAGCGGCCAAGTCTTCGGCTGCAGCGCTGACATAAGTGGGCGTTTGTTAGGAATGCACAAAACGCACGACCGTCTCGCATGTAGAGATTCGAGGTCAATCACTTCCTGTCTCAGGTGGCGGGGATGGTGCCTTCACCTCGATGCCAGGGTTCCATGGGGATGGGACTATCGATCTGCTCACGCAGGATGTCTCCGTGTCCGGCGTGGCGGGCAAATTCCTGAATCATGGCCAGGAGAGTCCACCGCATGGTGACGGTCCCTTCCCTCGGGTTGTCTTTGGTGTCGTCGAGGTCGAATCTGGCCGCGATCTCCCGTGATTTCTGGCTGGCGCGTTCGAACTCGGCGATGACGTCGGCCAGCGACTCGTTTTCGGTCACAGCGAAGGTGCCTTCGTCGCGGCGTGAGTATCCATCGCACTCGGATTCCTCCAGTCCCGCCCAGAATCGCTGAAACCAAATCCGCTCTGCCCCAGCAGCATGCTTGATTAAGGAGATTGGCGTCGTCAGCGATGCAACAAGTCGGCGTCGGGCTTGGGCTTCAGAGAGACCGCGGACAGTCTCGATGAGTGCTTCGCGGTTGTGGTCGAGCAGATTCTCGATGATCAACCGCTCGGTGCCGTTACGTATTTGGTTGTCTGGCATGGGATTTACTCTCTTTCTTTCGTTCGGGTGGTGGGCAGGGTTTGGTTGCACGGCGGTCGTAGGTGCATCCTCAAGCAGTGAGTGGTTTCGAGGCTCTGCTCGCCGCGGCGCGGGCCGTGGTCGCACCGCGTCAGTTAACTGAGTCCGCTGTGTGTGGCACTGTCGGTGCTGCGATTGAGACGGCCAGCGGCGATGTGTTCGTGGGTGTCTGCGTGGACACTGCGTCATCGCTGGGTTTCTGCGCTGAGCATTCAGCCGCAGCCGCGATGCTTACCTCAGGTCAGAGCGAGATCGTGCGAATGGTGGCGGTGGACCGCCACGGCGCGGTACTGGCACCCTGTGGACGTTGCCGAGAATTCATCATCCAGCTCGATGCGGCCAACGCGGATACTCTCGTGATGATCGACGTGAACAGCTCAATCGCGTTGCGAGAGCTGCTGCCCTTCCGATGATCGTACGGTAAGTCGGCCCGCTAACTCGACTCTTGACGCCCGCAGCTTTGAGCAGGCGATGGGCCTGTCTCGAATGTAGAGATGTTGGACGGCTCAGATTCTGTCTCGGATGGTTTGGCATGAATTTGCCGTCGTCAATCTCTGGTGGCGGTCAGGACTTCGAGGGCGACTGGTTCAGTGAACTGTCCGATGGGGTCGATGCTCAGCAGGGTGGTGCTGAGTGCTTCCTCGAAGGCGGTCCGCCGGTCACCGAGCAGTCGCCTTAGCGGCAGCGACGTCGAATACAGGTAGCCGATGGCCTCGTTGATGGTCCAGGTCCGCTGGTACTGGTGAACCTCACGATGGACGTGGCGGAAGGGCGAATTCGCCAGCACCTGTTCATGTGGGGGGCCGTGGCCAGCGGCCGGTATGGGGCCGTGGTCGGGGTTGGGGGCCAAGAAGCGGCGTTGTGTGTCAGCGATGGCCTGTTGCCAAGGCGTCGATGTCAGATTCAGGTTGCTGTCGTTGACAATGACCAGGGCGCCCTGCTCGTCGACCATCTCGCCGAGTGCGGTGAGGACGTGTTCGCGGTCCATCCAATGAAAACAGCGGCCCATCGTGACGAGCTGAAAGTGACCCAGATTCCCCGGCAGGTCTGCGGAGCTGCCACGTACCCAATGCACGTTGGTCACGCCTTGGTCAGATGCTTGCCGGTGGGCTTCGGTGAGCATGTCGGGCTCGGGATCCACCCCCACGGCTTCGCTGACATGGGCTGCCAGGGGAAGGGTGAGTTGGCCGGTGCCGCACCCTAGATCCAGCAGCCGGCCGGTCCCGTCAAGGCCCAGCCGTGCGATCAACTCATGCAGAACGGTGGGTGGGTAGCCGGGCCGGTACCGGGCATAGTGCCAGGCAGTTCCGGCGAACAGGCCACCCTCGGGTTCGGGGTGCGGATCGGACGCGTTCACCGCGGTGGCACCTCGTCTCCCGGGTGCCACGACCTCACCCGCACCGGACTTGCGCTTACGGCTCGCTGCATCAGAACAGTGTGCCGCCCACGGACGCGTCGGGGCGATACACCCGGTTCCGTACAACTTGTTCGCCCCCCCTCAGTTGTGTGATTCCCACAAAGAGCTCGCCCGTCTCGCATGTAAAGAATGGAGACGGCTCAGATTCTGTCTCACCTCACGAGGTGAGCGGTCGGTGCGGTGTTTGGGTGGTCGCCGCTATTGCGTTTTGCGTGTATACACGCCTGTCCTGATCAGCGGGTCGGGGCAGTTACTGGCGGTAGCGGAGGAGGAGTCCGTAGCCGTTGGTTAGCAGGCTGATCCGTAGGGCGGGGCTGGGTGGATGGTCGGCGAGCCAGGTACGGATAGCGTCGATTTGGTGTTGGGCGGGGGCGTGGGTGAGGCCGAGTTGGCGTAGCAGGGCTACGGCGGTTTGCGGGGTGTCCTGGTCGGGGTGTGCCGGTGGCTC
>NZ_LWCS01000056.1 GCF_001650495.1 Mycolicibacterium iranicum
GATCAACTGCCCCCACCCGAGCACGCCGACGACTACTTCACCCCCGATACAGGGATCGACTTCGACAGCCTGAGCACCGTGCGGCCCAGCCCCGCCGCCGCGCTGGCCGCCCACCGCGCCGACGTCCACGCGCTGCGCGACCGCTACGCCGCCGCCGACGCCCAGGTACGCGCCTTGGCCGCCCACGTGACCGCCGGTGGCGGACCCCACGTCCTGGCCGCCACCGACGAACTGCGGCGCATGCGCGCCGCGGCCGACGCCGACCGGCCTTTCCTGGCACGCGTCGAAGCCGTGCTCGACCAATGGCATCACGCCGAAACCACCTACGCCGAAGCCCTCGAACTCATCGGCCACGCCCGCACCGAACTCGACACCCTGCGCGCCGACCCAGACGCCGACCCCCTCGATATCGCCTCGGCCACCCAGCACCTGAACTTCCTGACCAGCTACCAGCTGCCCCCAACCAGCCCCGCCGAACAGTTCCATCCCGCATTCGACGAAGCCACCGCAGCCCGCGCCGCCGCGGCCGGCGGCAGCGAGCACATCGTCACCCACGCCGACGCCGACGCACTGCTGCGCCGATGCCGCGCCGACGATGACACACTGCTGGCCCGACATCGCGCCGACCGCGCAGCGCTGCGCGACCAGCTCCACCGCGCCGAGCTCGCCGCAGCACAGGCATTCGCGCGTGCACAGCGCAGCACCGCCGAACACATCACCGAGCTGCTGCCCCGCATCGACACCGAACTGCGGGTGCTCGACGCTGCCGGTCAACATGCTTTCCAAGAGCGACTGCCGATCAGCGAACACCCCGACATCGACACCGACCGCCTACGACGGCTTACCGATGCACCGTTCGTGCTGACCGCCGCGCACGCCTCCGACCGGGCCGCGCTGCTGCCCATGATGAAACACCTTGAACGCGCCGCCCACGACGCGCAGCGTCCGCTGATCTGGGCTGCTCCCGCCACCATCTGTGACAATGCGGACCTGTCCCCGATCGCCAACACAGTCATCGACGCCGCCACCCTGGACCTGCACGACAGCGCACCGGGCACCATCGTCGTCATCGACCGCGCCGAACACATTTCCCCCGAAACGATCGCCGACCTCACCGAGACCGCGGCAACCGCCCACGCCCGGATCATCCTGCTCGACACCAACACCGCCACCTGGCCACCACCACCGGCCGCCCCACTACTGAAACTGCTACACACCGAACTGCGGTGGTCGCCAGTGCTCACCGCCGCCACCGGCCGCATCAACCACTTCGACGCCAGCCCCGACAGCAACGCAGCCCTCACCCAAGCCGCCGGACTACACCCCGACCACCACACACCCGCCATCACCACCGCCCTGCAACGCCACCGAAAAGCCCAGCAGCGCAACACCACCGCCCATGATCTCCACACCCGCATGTGGAACGCCGCTCACCGTGACGAGGGATTCAGCCGAGGTGGGTAGGAACCTGTGAACACGCAGCTCGACGCCGTGAACGTCCCCGGCTGCGCTACTGCCGAATCATCGCGCCGCGATATGGCTGGTCCAGGCCGTACCGTCCCACCAGCGCCAGTAGCGCGAATTGTGCGGATCGACGTGCCATCCCGCAGGCGGCAGCGCCGCCGCAAGGGTGTCGGTCTCCACACTGAACGCAGTGAGAGGGCGATTCGGTTCACCATCAGCCCGGATCGGGTTACGTTGGTCTACGGCGCGGTACAGGTCGACCGTCTCGTCGGGAGTGAACCGCGTCGCTTGACTGATATCGGGGGTGGTCACCAGATGGAATACCGGCATGGGTTTACCTGTCACTGGCTGCGTGCCGGTCCTGCTCGGGTCGTACTCAACCACATACTGGCCGTCGAAATCGGTTGGCGTCCCGTCAACTAAACCCAGAATGCGAATCACACACCGGTTGCTGTTGTTCTCGTTCATGTACCCCATCGTCCGCTGCGGGTACGACATGTGCGGAAGCCCTATTCCGCGCTGATTGCGGCTGGTTTTGATCGTTGATTCGGGAGTCGTTTGATCACGAATTTCGGAGTCGCCAGGGTGTCCTTGGAGGCGATTGTGCTCACGAATTTGGGAGTCACCCGGGCAGCTGACGCCGAGTTGGTGTGCTTCGAGGAGCGGGTGGCGCTTTGATCGCGTTCACGGATAATTGAGGAATGTTGCTCCGTTGGGATGACCAGGAAGTGCACGTCAACGATGCTGAAGAGCTGGAGTCTCGTCTTGAGTCACTGGCGAAATCAGGGTCTGCGCCGGTGTTGGTGAGCGTGGCTGGCTCGGCGGGAACCTTGTCGCTGGGGGTGGGGCATCAAAGCGGCGGGCTGCTGCTGTTTGCCGACAACGATCGATCCCAATCGCCGCTTCACAGTGTGGGAGATGGTGATGCCGGCGGCGGTGAAGTGGAGTTCGCCCGCGGTGATGCCACGGTCGGCTTCTTTCCTCGGTGTTTGGTCGACCACGGTGTGATGCTTCAAGCGGCTCGCGAGTTCTTCGATACTGGGACACTGCCCATGTGCGTTGTCTGGGAGGCTGAACCGTCGCCAGCAACCGGAAATGCTGCCGAGCTGGTTACCTAGCAAGGGGTCCGTGGAGGCTCATGGCGGAGGAGCGCTGGTGCAGCTGATCTGCTTGATGAGCAGATCCTCAGTCACCGGTTGGCTGGTTCTGGTTGCTGGTCTTGGCGCGGGTGTGCGCTAGGCGGAAGGAGTCGGTGCCGGTTTCGATGATGTTGCCGCCGAAGGTGAGTCGGTCGACGATGGCTGCGCACAACCGTGGGTCGGTGAACGTTTTGGTCCACCCGGAGAAGCTTTCGTTTGACGCAATGGCCACCGAGGCTTTCTCTTCGCGTTCGGTGAGCACCTGGAACAGCAGCTCGGCGCCGCGGCGATCCAGTTCCATGTAGCCCAGCTCTTGTCTCAAGAGTCAGTTGAATGATGTCTGATTTGACGGCCCAATGGGGTCCGGCGCAACGCTGTTCACGTGGCATCAGGTTCGGGTGAGTGGACGGCCATAGTGATTGATAGTTGCAATACTGAGAGTCCGCCAGCATACGGTTCCACGTAGTGGCTATGGCCTGCTAGCAGTTCGGCGATGTCCACGGCGATCTTCTGCTTACCGCCGAAGTAGGCGAACGGCGGACGTAAGGCAGTTGCTGACAATGCGTTTGTTCCAACCTGGTAAGGGGTCATTCCGAACCGTCGAGAGGTGACGGCAAATCCGGCATATCTTCATCGGTACGCCAGTTCCAGACCGGAAGCCCCGCGATCGATTCGTCGTCGTCGTCGTCCTCGCCTCCACAGCGATCGATGAATGCGGCTATCGCCGGGGCGGTGTCGGTGAAGATTAAAGAGGCCAAGGCTGTGGAACTCCCGTTGTAAGGCAATACCTTCCGGAAACACCGATCATCTGCGATTGCAGTTGTCAGCAGGGTGCGCTCGGCATCGCTGGTGAAGGGTAGCCAGTTGTGATCGGTCGTCATCAAAGAGAGTTGTTCTACGTTGGCGTAACCAGCCCGAGACACGGAGAAGGTAGCTACCGCCACCAACCGCACGTCACCTGCATCAGCCATCTGCCAGAGTTCCAGCTCTGTGGCGAAGCGCTTGGTCATTTTTCGGTACAGGTCTTCATCGAGAAACCAGGGGTGGCCCGGCTGGTGGCGGACCTGCATCTTGAACCCGTGGGCGGCTGGCTCAATCGCCTTGATATCGCCCACGCCGATCAGGAATTTGGTGGGCTTCCCCGGCTGTCTACGCGCTGGAGCCCAAGCCTTAATCCGGCGTTGCTCGATCTCGGCCTTGCAGTCGGCCGAGAAGGGCTCCGGGATGAACAACGATGCGGCGAAGGGGCTTTTGCGGACTAGCTTGCCATCGGCGGCATCCCGGAGCCGGCGGTACACCACACCCCACGGCCGCCGCCCCGCAAAGCCCGGGTGCCACGTCGTCAGTTCCGCCTCATCCCAGAGATAGTGCAGCACAGCGCGTAGGGATAACTTGTTGCCGTCCGACTGCACCGCGCTTGCCGGCGATCCGGAAGGCTCTGGAGCGGCACGATTGCCGGACTTCGACAGCGAAAATCCCAGTCGCAGCGTGGTTGTTCCGTCGGCAGGGTTGTCAACGATCGACCGGTCGGCAACGGCGCCATAGCCCGATAGCTCGCTGGGAGGCAGCCACGACCGGCACCGATGGTCATGTGCGGCCGCCGTGCCGGGCATTCGTTTGACAATGAGGCTGTCGCCAGCGGCAGCGATATACATCTGTACCCCGGCGGGCTGGCACAAACACAGCGGGCGTGATCTCGCTGCTTTGGCCTCTCGGAGAATCTGTTGTCCCTCAAGGCAATGCACATCGTCTACCACGTGTTCCCCGACCTGAAACGGGGTCGCCACGACTGTCATGAGGTCTTCTTCTCCCGCTAGTGTTTGTACCGCTACATGGATAGCTGCGCGAGTGCTGGAGCCGTGACTTCGGAGATGCGGTCGGGTCGGAAGCCGCTCCAGTGCTCATCGCCGGCCACCACGACGGGGGCTTGCAGGTAGCCCAGGGCCATCACGTAGTCGCGGGCCTCGGCATCGACGCTGATGTCGACTTTCGCGTAGGTGATGCCCGCTTTGTCGAGCGCCTTGAACGTCGCGGTGCACTGCACGCAGTTGGGCTTGGTGTACACGGTGATCCTGCTCATCGTCACTCTCCTATTCACCTACGAACTCCCACTGAACTTTTCTCGGCCCCAATGCAATCGATCGGATGGTCCCTGCACGGGCCAAGCTCCTCAGATGTCGATATATCCCTGTGCGCGAGTCCTGTGAGGACCGCGGACGACTCACCAGATGCCAGGTTCGATGACACTCGACCACCCGCATCGCCGTGGGCCGGCGAGGTGCGTGACACACCAGCTCGCAGCCCACATCGAGACGGTGGGTCTGCCACGGTAGAACGCTGGCCAGCTCGGCGCTAGTCATCGGTGCTTCGGCGGCCCGCAACACCGCGACCAGCTGCTCGCGAATAGCGATGGTGTCGGCTGTGGTCACGTTGCTGCCCACCCGTAGTCGCCAAGGTCGAAAAGACGCTCTTGCATCGACAGCACACGGTTTGACCACAAGTGCACCGTGGCGCTATCCCGGTGCTCCCCCACTGGCGTGCACGCCCAGCTGTGTACAGGACTGTGCGCTACCGTATCGCGCTCGGCGCGGATCACGACGGCAGCTTTCGCCTTCGACGCGGCCCGAAGTACCTGCGTCGGGTCGACGCGTGCGTGATGGATGAGACTGGCGCCCTGGGCGCCGAAGACCTCGGTTCGCAGGTCGAGGTAGATGCACACCCCGGGTTGGCGCGCAACCGAGTCGATCAGCTCCACAGGAGCGGCCGATTCCAGGCTCACCCTCTTGATTCGGGTGGCGACCTCGGTCATCTGAGCAATGGCAGTATCATGGCCCGGCGCCGTCCTGCGGTGCGCTGCGGTGTTCTGCCATTGCGGACGCATCCGCGCAGCACCAGTTTGACTATGATTGAGCCGGACCCATACTCGTCGGGCAACCTCCACCTCGTTGGTGTCACGAGGAAGTCGGGAACCGCTAATCGCGGAGGTGAACTCCACCCGCGAGTGCGGGGTCAACGAACAGGCCCGCGCAAGGTCGTCGGGCCGATCGCGTAGGACCCTCCAGAACGTGACCAGCTCGGAATCCACATCATTGACCGTCTCTAGCGGGCTGCACGGCTTGTGAAGCAGAACTTCCAGCGTTCCCGAGAGTGGTTGAACGTAGTGGGTGTGCGGAGGTAACAGGCAGGCAATCTGCCGTTCGGTCTGCTCAGCGCGAGTACGCCGTTCGGCTATCGGTGAGCGAGCGTGGGACGCGGAACTCATTGGCACACCGCTCCTTCGTCGTCGGCCCGCGCTCTGTGCGATCGTGCGGACCCGGACTCTTTGAGTTTTCGCGCATCGATAGCTTGACGTTGAGGGATCAGCAGCGCCAGACCGCGAGCGATACTGCCGTCCTTTGTGGTGAGGGCGCTGATGTCGCGTAGCCACTGCCCCAAGCTGGGACGGTCGTAGGGGGTCAGGGAGGCCAAGGTCATCACCATCGCCATCAGGTCGTACCGATCCGCACCCTGCATTGCTCGCCACAGATCGTCGGTGCTGGACTCGCCGTGGATATCAGCAACGACCGTCAGAGCCTTGTTGTAGAGCTGCCGGCATTCAGCCAGGCGGGCATCACTTTGGGAGTACACCAGCGGAATATCTCCTACACCGAGCAGGTGCCGCAGATGGGCTGCTACAGAGGACTTTTCCAGTAGCAGTCCTGCTCGTACGACAGCACGGTCAGTCCAAAGGTCGTGCCCGTCGTGGCCACGGTGATGCGGTTGCCAACCATCTCGGCTGAACTCGTCGCGGTGCTTCTCAAGCACCGCTGAGAGCCGGTACTGGCTCACGCCATAGAAGTCCGCGACCTCACCGAGGCAACGGGGCTGCTGCTCACCGGGGCCGAGCAGCTCGTCAAGGACGTCCACGACGCGACTGAGCTTGTTGCGGACCTTGCGGTCGCGCCGTTGCTGGGCTACCCGACGTTGCTCGTCGCGGTCACGGTCGGTGCGCCACTGTTGCCAGCAGCCCTGCTCATCGCCCTCACCTGGATGCACCGGACACTCCTTGTCGCCGGGCGTACCGTGCAGCCTTGCGGCTGACCAGGGCCGACCACGACACCGGCCGCAGCCCGTCAAACCCCTTGGCGTTGTCGTGCCATGGCCGCGCAGCCAGTCGTGCGGGAGACTCGAACACCCAGTGATACTTGGGCTGGCCGGGGTTAAACGGAGTCGTCCCCCACGGGGCGCAGCACCCTTGGGCCCGATGTACGTCCACAAGTACGGTTGCGCCGAGCCAGCCTTGCTGGTCGCAATGAAAGGCCATCTCTCGCATACCCAGCTGCTCACCGAGTTCGATGCCAGCCTGGTCGATGCGGGTACCACCGTAAATCAGTACCGGACCGCGATAGTCGGTGGAATCTGTCCGATTCTCGACGTTCTTCCCGCCGATCTGACTCGATACCAGCAGCATTGACGCCCACGGCCTGCGCACAGTCAAACCCATCGCCAACCCGTGTTCTGCGCACGGGTCGGGTGTGTCCAAAACGTCCTGCAGCACGCGTCGGACGCACCCGAAATCCTCAGGTGCACAGTCACAGTCCGCTGCGGTGAGGACCCGACGGGCCTGTGCGAGTTCGTCAACGCTTCCTGCGAGGCGCACCGCATACTCGACCACCGCCGCCGCACGATAAGCAGCGGAGCCACTGGCACAGGGCGCGGGAGACGCAACGTCGGCACCTAGCCGGTGTGGAGCACCACACATGTCGGGACCGGCGGCACGCACGTCGGTGACCCGAGCGTGCCCCCGGACCCGACCGTGGACGCGCAGCAGGGGAAGGTCGCTGGGAAGAGTGCGGCTGGTCATGATCGCGCCACCGCCCTGCTCTGGTGGTCCTGCTGGTGTTCCACGATCAGTCGGTGCAGTTCGTCGGTCCCTCCGTCGCTGTGCACATGAGGCAGCAGCCGCGCGAGCCGTGCCGAGGTGGTGGAATCAGCCGCGGCAGCGCACGGGTACCGGACTTCCTCGGCGTCGTAGGGGCCGACCGCGGTGAACCCTCGCGCATCGATACCAGTGATACGCCATCCGTAGTCATCGGTGAGTGTGGTCGCCGCCCAGTACGCGCGGCGCACCGATGCCGCCGGTTGCACGGCCCCGTGAGGCAGATACCACGGGCATCGCGCATCGTCGGCATGCGCGCGCCCAGCGGGCACGCCCAGGCGCAGCAGGGCGGCGATGGTGCGGGCGGCGTCGTCGCCTCCGTGCGCATCATCGCCGCGGTGCTGTGCGCATTGGTGGAGCAAGCGGCAGGCGTGCAGCGGCAGCAGCGGCGCACCGGGCTGGCCCGGTACCGGCTGTTGCGAGGACGGTGTGTGGTCAAGTGGATCGGCAGCCACGGGCAACTCCACCCCCGATGGGGTGCGAAGCCGCAGCCACCCACCGTAGTCGAGTCCGAAGCTCAGAACCGACCAACCGTGATTGACCATCCGTGACATAGCCCAGTAAGCACGCCCGGTGGTGTTCAGTTCTGAGCCGAGATAGATGCCGGTAGCGGTCATGATGTCCTGCCGTCCTGCGGGGGCTGGGGTTTGCGGCCGGGCGACTCGTTCGGGGTGCTCGAACTCGGCGCCGGAGATTGCTTCGCCGATGGGCGCTGCTGTGTCGGCTGCGTCTCGGTGTGACTATTCGGCGGTGTGGGGGGACGGTTGGTGGGTGCAGCACCAGCGCGTCCCGGCGCGGCCGAAGAACCTGTGCCTGACTTCGGGGTGGCGTGGGCAGCAGGTCCGTTGTCGCGGCTTTTGTTGGCTTGCTGACGTTCGATCACCTTCGACGCGACCACGGCTCCAGCGACTACAGGGGCGGCGGGTCCGGCTGCCGCGGCGGCCGCCGCGCCGCCGCCCGCAGCAGCGCCGCCTGCCGCGCCTGTGCCGGCCGCTGCACTGCCAGTGCCGGTGGCTGCTCCGCGCGCCGCGGTGCTGGCAGCGGCCGATCCGCCCGCGGGTGCGCCCGTAGCGGGTGCGGGGCCTGGGGTGGGTGTGGTTGTCGATGGCGGTGGTGTGCTCGGTGATGCTCCACTCTCGGCGGGGATGCCGGGATTGGGATGTGCTTTGCGGCCCTTGGCTGCCGGGGCGCGGGTTCCCTCATCGCCGGGCTTACCTGAACTTGGCAGACCCACCCCGTCGGCGTTGATGTCGCGGCGCATGGAGCGGCCCATGTCGCGCATCGCGGGGTAGAAGCTCATGGGGCCGGCCCCGACAGCAGCGGTCTTGCGCAGCACCGACATCGGCCCCGGCAGTCCCCGATCGCCGAAGCCTCGCATCAGCGCCCTGAACCCGAAGACCGCGCCGCCGGCGAACAGCAGCATGAGTAGCAGGATCGCGATGGGGTGCTGGATCTCGAACCCGTCGAGTTTCCCGGTCGATACTCGCGACATCAGCACCAAGACAATGCCGAAAGCCGCAGTGGCGAACAGCATTTCCAAGGCGTGGACAATCAGTTTGATGGCGGTGCGTTTGGCGAACTCGCGCTGCGGTCCTGGTGCGACCGCAACCGCGGCGGCGGGCACCAGCACCAGCACGTTCCAGAACGCCTTGAATCCGATCCGAATGACTTCGCAGCCGATGTAGCACAGCAGCATCAGCACCACCAGCACGACGCAGTTGATGAAGAACATCAGCCCGATCGTCTCGCCGCTGAGGAAGTGGGCGTGGGCGTAGGCATCGCTTGCGCCGCACGCCCGCATGGCCTGAACTGGACCGTCGTGGGCTCCCGCCGGTGCGAGTGCCTGAGTCGCGGGAGTCAGGACGGTCGATGCATTGAGTGCGGCGTTCCAGGCTTGTGCGCACCCGTCAATGTTGTCGATCACGCCGCCGAAGTTGGCGATCTGAATGGGGTGGCGAATCAGGGTGGTGGCCATCCATTGCGAGAGCACTTCGACCTGGCCTTCGGCGTTACCCGAGGGGTCGAAGCTGCCATTGTTCGCGATACCCAGCGAGAGCTCGAATCCGATGGCGCGGCCGGCGGCGAGCAGGCCGTTGTCACCGAGTTCCTTCACCGGGTCGTTGAGGAAAAACCCGATCAGCAAGATCACCAGGAATCCGCTGCACATCACCCCGGCGCCGCGCCCGAACCCCTTGGTCAAGGCGATGATTCCGCCGATGAAGACACAGATGATCAGTGCCAGCGGGATGATCTGAAACTCACCGACGAGGTTGTTGATGGCGACCAGCACAGGCGCGGCCAGTGCGGCCAGCCAGCCCAACCATGCCGAGCCCAGTGCGATCTTGATGAACCAGATCCCGACCGCACCCACCATGACCAGGAATCCGCAGAACCATCCGAGGATGACGGCCAGTTGGCTGTAAGTCATGGCGATTTCGAAGCGGTCGGTCAGTGCGGGAATCCAGGAGCCCGGATCGATAATGCTGACGTCGCTGCCTTGGGTGCGGATGGCGTCGAGCATCGACACTGTGCTGATGAAATAGGTGCCCACCGGCTGGTCGTAGGTGTCCACGATGGGGCTGGGCCAGTTGAGCGCGCCAGCGAACCCGGCCGCCACCGCGTGCGGGGCGGTCAGCAGGGCCATCATCGAGCCTCCCCACAGGAGCTGAGTGATCAGCCACGCCCGCCGCAGACGAGGGTGCTCATAAAGCCACGCGCAGTAGGCGGACATCACCGCATCAGCTCCAGCGCCTCGTCCTCCAAGCCGCGGGTATCAAAGGCCTGCCGCAGCTCAGGCTGGACTGGCTGCAGAATGTCGATTAGACCGGTGCTGCCAGCATCGTCAATCATGTAGGCGTAACCGTGACCCTCGGCGGTACGCAGGTTCAAGACCTCGGGGTACTCATCGGGATCAATCCCGATGCGCTTGAACTCTTCGGTCGCTTCTTCTCGCGCAGAGGCCTTGAACGGTGTAATGACCCGCGTCGGCAAGTCTTTGGTGGGAATCCCGTCGAAATACTCGACATGCTGTGCGATGCCGATCAGGCCGTATCGCTGCTTGCGTCCCTGGGTGATCAACTCGGTGGCATCTTCGCGACCGACCGGCGACGCGAAGTACGCCCGGGCTTCTTCGGCAACGAACCATCCGAACTTGCCGGGCCGACGATTGGGTCCGGTGTAGCTCTCCCGTGTGAGCCCAGCGATCATTCCGTAGATGGCTAAACCGGCACGTGCACGCGCTGTTTGACGCTTGTAGAGGTGTAGATCCTCGGTCTGCGAGGTCGTCGGCAACTCCAGGTCGCCGGTCAGCCAGATCACCGCATCCTTCTCAGCGATCGGAGGTATCGGCAGCGACTCATTGAACATTGCCCGCAGATAGTCGATGTTGGCCCACATATCCAGCCGCGCAGCGAGTTCCGCGTACTCCTTGTATGCGCTTCCTTGCAAGCTGTTCAGGTAGCGCACCAGAGCGCCCATGCTTTCGGCGACCCGCTGATCGGGGCGCAGCAGAAAGCGGAGCTGGCGGGCGATCTCGGCATCGGGCTCGACACCCATCATGGGAAGTAGGTGATCAAGGGTGCGCTCAACGGCGATTTCACGGCGAAAGATGCGCAGCCCGTCGACGGAGACTTGACCGCGTGTGGGATCAAGTACGGCCACCCGATCCCCCAGATGTGCCAGCGCACGTACCCACTCGGGATTAGAACCGGGATCAAGGATGCTGCACTGATTGCCGCGGGCAATCAGCCCGTTCACCACCCGTTTCGCGCCTTGGGATTTGCCCCCTCCGGGCGGGCCGTAGAACAGCATTCCGGGTACCTGGCGCCGACGGCTCGCGCCCTCGGGTTCGATCAGGACAGGGGTCGGCCGTCGGGTGGACAGATTGCGGGCGAACAGAATCCCGGTATCGTGGCCGAGCTTGCTGGATACGAGCGGCGAGAACCGCGCCCAGTCGGTGGTGGTCGCCGG
Source organism: Mycolicibacterium iranicum (assembly GCF_001650495.1). GTDB lineage: Bacteria > Actinomycetota > Actinomycetes > Mycobacteriales > Mycobacteriaceae > Mycobacterium > Mycobacterium iranicum_A. The sequence continues at coordinate 11,491 of NZ_LWCS01000056.1, forward strand.
TTGGCTGAATTGGCTGCGCGGGCTGCGCTCTTCACTACCTGCCAGCCCGGTCTGCCACAGCCCGATCTGGGCGCTGCCGCGACGTCGACTCAACGTCATGTCGAGGTCTTCTGCGAAGTGCGTTTGCAGTAGTTGGCAGGCCCCGTCGAGTTCGGCCCGCGAGCGCGCCCCGACGGCGATCACCGTCGTGGCCTCCACTTCCCGCTCCAACTTCGACGCCCGCAGCTTGGCGTTGTACTCCTCGGCCGAGGAGTAGCGCTCAATGAGGTCACTGTCGCTGGAGCGACGGCCTGCCCGTTGGAAAGCCTGATCATCGAGGTTGCGCTGAGCGCGGTCGATTCGCGTGAGCGCCTGCTCAGCCGGGCGGGTGGAAATGTGTTGAATCCAGTCGATGTCGGCAGGTGTGTCCACGTCGTAGACGGCAAGCAGGTATTCCGCACGTGGATAGGCCAACCCGCCGCGCGGAATCTGAGCTACGGCCAGCATGCTTTGGAAGCTGTCCAGGCGCTGGGCGCCCCGAATCACCAGCACGGCGGCCAGTGACGGCACCATACGCCGCCACCAGCGGCGGTCCTTCTTGCGGGCTTCCTGATCGCCACAGTCGAAATGCGCCGGCACCACGGGCGCAAAGTCGGCTTCGGTAAGCCGCTCAGGACCGCCGGCACCGTGCGGGAAAGGATCGTTGACCGCACCGATGGCCAGCCGTCGCCGATACCACCAGTGGATCTGGCGCGGGGTGGCCGGTCGCGCGTTGAACTCGGCGGGAATCTTCGACAGGATCGAGGCCGACATCTCCTGGTACCCGGCAAGTGATCGCGGGTCGTCGGGGTCGCGGCCGGCGACGACGGTGGCCGCCTTGGCCAGGCCGCCCACTCCGGATCGTCCAGCGGCTCCCGAGTCCACCGGCACGCGTATGCCGAACACCTGCTCGTAGAACGGCTCGATGGTCAAGAAGTCCTCCCAGTCTCGGACTTCCTGCACCCACGCAGGCTCATTGGTGTAGCCCGAGAGCATCCACCGCAGCAGCCGCCGGTGGTCCAGGCGCACGCAGCAGCCCCACAGCAGCAACCCCGAGGGAAGTTGGCGCACTAAAGGTCGGTGACGCATCGCAATCGCGTCCTTGAGTGCGTAGGGCATCATTCCGCCGGGTTGTCCGTCCACGATGAACTCTGCGTAGACACCTCCGGAGGTGAAACTGAGATTCCCGATCACCTCCTTGGGCGGCGATAGCGCCGCCTCGCCCTCACCGTTGATCCCTGCCTTGCGCTGGGTGTGCAACAGTCCGCCGAGCAGCCAGCCGATCCGGTAGAGCGGGCTGGGTCGAGATACCGGGATTTGGCGTGCGGCGACGGTCAGTGCTGCTGTCAGCGCGAGACCGAACAGCGCGATGGCGATGGCATGTCCGGAGTCAAGCCACTTGCGGGTCGCCCAGACCGTGGAGGTGATACCGATCAGGAAGGTTGCGCCGTCCCAGATACGCCACGGCGCGAACCACAACCGAGTGTTGTCATCGATGTGGGAGACATAGATGGGAAAGTCGCGCACATCGGCGTACACCCGAGCTGTTTGACCGCGAAAGCTGTTCTCACCCACTGCATAACCTCCAGTTTCTCGTAAACACCAGCTCGGTTCCAGGCGCTCTCGACGCCTGGCAGGGCGCTAGCCGAACTGCCCGGTGGTGATGCCCCCACCGTGCTTGTCCACGGTGGTCTTCAGTGAGACGGCCAAGCCGACCGCGCCGAGGATGATGGCTGCGACTGCGACCCCGCCGAGAACCTTGCCCATCGCGGCGCCGAACCCGCGCACGAGCGCGAATGCGCCCGCAACACCTCCAACGAAGATGGCGATGATCGCGAGCGGTATCTGAGCCGATTCCCATAGCGATGGGATGGCGGTCAGCAGATCGCCTGCGGCCAAGGTGGTTTCAGTCATTGCGGTTCCCTTTCCCTTGTGGCACGGCCGCTGGTTGGACGTGCCGGTCAGTTCGGTGTTGCAGAGCTCCAGTCGGTGGACACCGCCGCCGGAACGAGACTGTCATCGGTGGACACCGCCGGGGCTTTGTCGATCGCTGCGACCAGCCAGCGCCCACCAACCCCGCGAAGCGTCAAGGGGTAGACCAACGGCGAGGGAGCGAACTGAGAGTTCACTGCGGTCACGCGGACCAAGACACGAGCCAGCTCACCGTCGGCAGGCACCGACGAGGGAACGCCGAGTGCGGTAACGCCCTGTATGGAAAGGGTTTCGTACGCATTGCCCAATCCGGCGATCATCGAGTCCGTGGTGACGTACTGCTCCACACCCCCGGCAGGGGTCAGATAGGCCTTTAAGAAACCCGTCGCTGTGCTGTAGGCGGGGTCGGCCTCACTCAACGTGCTCGGGTAGCTCAGCGGCAGGTCTGCTCCCGCGCCCGGTCCGCCGATGCGCGCCGGAAAACTCGCGGCGCGGGGACCGAAGCGCGACCACAGCACGGGGACCCGGTACAGCGCCCGGTGCGGTGCAGCTGACTCATAGGGCCGCTGGGTCACACCGACGACCACGGAATACACCTCGGCGTCGGCCTCCTGACCTGCCAGGCCCTCCAATGACACGGCCACGATCGTGGGGGTGTTGATGACCACTGCTGGAGTGGAAGGCAGCGTCAAGGACGCGGGATCGACGCTGATGAACTGACTCAGGCTGGCCGCGTCCTGAGTGTTTGCCTCCAGCCAGACCGCGACGAAATCCTGGGCGAACGCACCGACCACCGCCGAGCGGTTCACCACGGCCCGTGATGGCTCGCTGAGGTCAGGGGATGTGGCAAAGAGAAACTGCCACAGCACGTTTAGGCCCGCCAGGGCCGCCAGAATCAGAACTGCGGGTTTCCCGAACTTCGTCAGCGCACCCTGAGTGCGGCTGATCCGTTGCTGCCAGATGCGGCTCATTGCCATGGTGGTGTGTCCTCGGCGCTATACCGGCTTGTGGCCGATGATCTTCAAGCTCTTTATGGCGAACGCGGCGTCGACCGGATCGCTGTTCTGTTGCCCACCGCCGAGCGCCCCCGGCAGTTGCGGAAGCTCCAGGCCCAGCGGTCCGTTCGGCTTTGTCGGTGCCGTGCTGGCACCACCTGCGGGCTGCGCTGGCGGCCGGGAGGTCTCCCGGATCAACATGCGGATCTTGGATGCCAGCACCCGCTTAATCGGCTGCACCGCTTCACCGTGGACGTTCTTGGTTTCCTGGGTCACCAGCGTGGCGTCGGTGTCGTTGAACGTGTACTGCACCGTGGTAACCACCCGGTACTGCGACCACGGCTTCGACCCGCTCGCATCGGTTCCTACCCAGCCAAACTCACCCGAAATCGCCGTGATCAAGTGCGTACCTGGAAGCTCGATGTCGATGACCTGGCCGTCACCGCCGCCGCGCACACACACGAACGCCGCGTGGGGATCTGTGCCGGCCATCGTTTGTGCTGAGGTCGACCCCTCTGCGCACGAGCCCAGGGCATCTGCGGTGAACGAAATCGGCCGGTCCAGCGTAGGAGCGGCTGCGGGCGCCGGCGCCGCCGAGCGCGTCGGAGGCAAAGCCATCGCGTCGGCCCCGTTGGGAGCGCCGGTCGGTTTTGGCTCATCCGAGCCGTACACGGCGACCGCCCCGACGATCGCCACCAACACGGCTACCAGCCCGGCAGCAGCGAACCCCGCAGCGACCTTGCCATCAAACCTGCGTGCCCGGCGCGGTTCTGCCGCGTCTGTCTGGCCACCACCAACAGGTCCGTTGAGGGCTTGTCCCTCGACCGGGTAATCGTCGTGGTCCGCTACCCCTTCGTCCGGATCAGCGTAGTCATCCTCGGGGTCGCGGCAATCCCCGAATCCGCGCTCGCCAGAATCATTATCAGCGAGTTCGTCGGCCGGATCAGGGGCGACCTCATCCAGATCGGTGTAACCCGCCGGGGACTCTGCGGGAAGGGTGAAGGTCGGAGCCTGAGGGAATCCGAAGCCGTCGTCGTCCTCAGCGGCCAAGTCGTCGGACCACTGGTCATTGGTAAGGGTCATTACCGTCCCCGTTCGCCATGCTGCAAGGTCGATGCACTGCGTGAACTGAGCTGACGGCGCTGGCCTCTACGGCTGACGCGCGGCCCGGGTCGCTGGGCCCGCTCTGGCTCAGGAACCTGATAGACCAGCGCGGCCGGCCACAGTGCAGATCCACCCACCGGGGAAAAACCACCACCGACAGTGTTTACCGATGAATCACTCCAGCGCGTGGCGCCGAACCGATCCGTACGGCGGCACAGACGGCGCACCACAAGCGCCAGCAGCACCACAAAAAGCAAGCTCAGGAGGCCAATCGCAGCGAGCGCAACCAGAAACGCTGCGATGGGGTAGACCATCGCACCGCCCATCGCTACGCTGTCCGTCATGACCATCATGCTGACAGATTACGCAATAGAAGGCAACACGTAAACACATGGTGTTCACATCGAGTGTTGACCGATACGACGAACTGCGCCGCGAATGGATTGCCGAGCACGCGGGCATCTTCTCCATGCAGATACGCCGCGCCGAGCTGCTTAATCGAAGGATTCGCCGACGTGCCCGCGACGTCGCTGGCGCCCGACCCAGCCCCTACAACGACCACCCCAGTCACCCACTGCTCACTCGAGGCGTCAAGACCGTCGAGGGTGTGCTGGAGGTCGTCATCGTCTTCGCCGCGGCCGTGTTGGCTCCCCTTGGTTGGCCGCTGGGCAAGCTGATTTATCACCGTAGCGAATCGCTCATCCCTGACCGGCTTCGCTCCTTCCCAATCCCCGCATTCCTCTGGGCAGCAGTGGCACTGGGGGTGCTTTTGGTTCTGCTGTACCGCCCCTCGGACACCCTGGCCAGTACAGTCCTTGCGCCCTGGCTGCTCGCACAACTTCCAGCAGCAGCTCTCACAGCCGGAATCTACGGAATTCTCAACGGCTGGTTGGCAATCGACGGTTCAACGGACTGGTGGCCACTCTCGCCCACGGCGCCGACAGTGACCCTCTCTCTGCCGCTGCTGCCCGATGATATGACCGCACCATCGCCGTTCCGCACCATCGAGCCAGCCGATCCGATCGACCGCACACCCTTAGGCGCCGGCGCCGTGCGTCCGATGCCACGCTCAGCCAAACTCATCGTCATCGGCCTCGTTGTCAACGCAGCCGGAATCCTGTGGACCCTCGCAGCGGTAGGAGTAGGGATCAAAACTGTTGCAGAACAGGCCTTCACGCCCAGCAGCACCATCGGGTCAAGCTACTGATCCGAATGCGGTGGATCACCGGCGAACGGGGAGCTACCCCTCGCCCACGACCACATCGGTCGATTCGCTCGCACTGGTGCAGTCCTGAAGGTGTTGGGCCGCCGCACGCAAGCGACGCACAATCTCCCACACCGTGAATGCCACCCCGATACCCCCCACGGTCCACGCGAGCGCCGTCATACTCCCACCTCGGCATCGCCGCCGCACACGCCGCGCGGATCATCGCCGCCGACCATCACTGACAGGCCAGGCGCGGGCCCTCGATCCCCCATCTCGCGCATGAGCCGCACAAGATGAAGCTGGGCGTCGATGCCGGTCCGAACCCCTGTCTCGGTGAGATAAATGCTGGGTACGCCGAAGAATTCAGCAACCACGCTCAGCTGTGCATCGAGTGCATCGCCCCTGTAGCCCAATCGAAACTGCTCTAAGCGTGCCGCGCTGATCGCAGGACCGCCACGGGCGGACATGGCCGCGGCGGCAGTCTCTGTACTCAGCGGCGGCTCTGTGCGCGTATGCATGATGTCGAAAAGCAGGTTGATGCGGCGTGCAAGCTCCGGGTCACGCTGCATTGTCGCGATCCAGCCACGCACGGCGCACCATACGGCGAAGCCTTCCCGGTTCCACAGCCCCAGAGCCACCATCCCGGCCGTGAGCTCTGGCCAGGATGGCCTGAGTCGTCTGATCGTAGAACTGCAAAAAGACTGACCAGTCCGGTATTTCGACGCACGTGCCCACCCCCCCGCGGATCAACAGCCGCGCATGTTCGCGGGTCGGTGGCAGAAGCTCCTGCCAGCGCAGAGTGGCACCAAGATCGTTGTTGAGGTTCTTACTACCGTCGTTCTGCCCGAATCCCTGCGGACGTCGGTTGGTCAACCCCGACCAGTGCTCGGCCGCAGTGAGAAGCTCTTCCTCCCGAGCACCGAACATAATCACCGAGGCTGGAAAGATATCGCGCAACTCATTGGCATAGACCGCCCCATAAACCGTGTCGAGCTGTGAGGACGCCTGGACGGCCACCATCAGATTAATGCCAAGCCCACGCCCTTCCCCCACGATGCGTCGCAGGTTAGGAATCGGTGCCGTATTGGGCAGTTCGTCAATGACCATCAGCAGCCGATGCATCGTTTCCCTGGTCGACGTCTTCTCGCGCCACCGACGCACCAACGAATCCAGCAGAGTCACCGCCGCGCCGGCCACAGTGCCATCCGCCGGCGCCAAGATGAACAGGGTTGCCTGGGGGTCATCAAGAAAATCCGGCGTGAACGGCTCAAACCCTTCCCGATCGAGTAGCGAGGTGCGCAGCCAGGGAGTAATCGCTTTGCGCATCGTGATAGCCACCGAGTCACGTTGACGCGGGTCCATTTCCATGATCCGTGCCATACCCATCGCCAACGTCGGGTACTGGTGGCACAGTGCGGCGGCCTGTACCCACCCAGGCTGGGTGCTGTTCTCGGGGTCGATGTTGTCGACTGCCGTCAGCACCCAGTCCATGCCCTTGCCGTTGCCCTCCGGTGAGGCCGCGAAGAGGAACGCCGCCAGCGGCCCGGCGGCCTGCGATTCCCACACCCCGCCGTCAGACACCTGGTCAGCTCCCGAGCCCAACCCGACCGTCGACATCTGCATGATGGTTTCGGCCACGGTCAGGGCTTCATAGGGACTGTCGATCGTGACGGTCGGGTCATAGACGTTGGGAACCACGCCTTCTGGATAAACCGGCGATTTCAGCGGCCGCAGGTCCAGCAACGCCTTTGGTCCCCATCGGCGTTCCATGACGTATTGCATGAGATCGTCCTTGGACGAGACGACCACTGCTGGGCCGCCCCACAACGTGGCGGCCGGCGCCAGCAGGCGCCGACTTTTGCCCGTTTCGGTCGGTGCTGACACCAGCACATGTGCTGCGCTGCTCGGCACGAACATCTCGTTGCCGCCGGCACGGCGTCCGAAGCCGCAATATGGCGTGGATGGCTTGACGTACATAGTGTTTCGCCCCTTTCGCTTAGATGCGCGCAGTGCCGGCCAGGGTGCCAGGAGACTCGTCTAGCGCCATGCGTAGCGCCATCACGAGACAGTCGCGCTGCCGCTGACTCAACCCGGTCAGCCGGGCTACCGAACGCGCCATATGCGGGTGGACTGTGATGCACAGCAGCGCGGCGCGCGCCCACCCCGGCTGCACAGTGTCCTCGGGATCGGCGTTGTCGATCGCCGCACGCACCCATGGCTCGCCTTCGCCGCAGCCCAATGGACCCGCGGCGAACAGAATCACGGCCAGAGGCACAACCGCATGGACCTCCCAGACGGTGGCCCCCGACTGCTTACCTAGACCGTCCTTGCCGAGCTTGAGTAGACCGTGAGCAAGGTCGAGTGCCGCATCCATGCTGGACAGAGACGTGACTGCTTCATCCAACGACATGACCATACAGTGACATAATAAGTCACAATTAGTCAACGCGAAGACGTCAAGTAAACAGCACTGCGCATTGTTCGTCGTCTACTTTCTGACGCCCTCGGGGGTCAGCGCCGATGCGAGCGCCCGGGCCATATCGTCGTCGGTGACATCGAAGGCGGACCGGTCGTCAGTAGCGAGCTGCCTCAGGCCCGCAGAACCCAGTGTGTGTAGCCGGCGGGCACGTTCCCGTTTGCACGCGACCACCACTTTGCGGGCGTAGCGACCGTTGCCCGCGGCATCGAGCGCTGTGCCCTCTTTTGTGGGGATGGCGCGAAGACGGTCAGTTTCTCGCCGTAACAGTTCCCACGCGCTTTCGGCGACGGTGACCTTTTCCTGCTTGGCGATCGACTGACCGATAGCGACGATCTCATCGGCGTTGTAACTGTCGAACGTCAGCGTGAAATGGAACCGACCGGCGAGACCGGGATTGGTTGCCATGAAACGGCGCATCTCGTCGGGGTATCCCGCCACGATGACCACGAGCTGGTCGCGGTAGTCCTCCATGTACTTGAGCAAGGTGTTGATGGCGTCTTTGCCGAATGAGTGCCCATCTGTCTCAGGGGCGAGCCGGTAAGCCTCATCGATGAACAGAACCCCGCCGCGCGCTTCCTCGCAGATGTCTCTCATCTTGGCCGCCGTCTGCGACACATAGCCGACTACGATGTCTTCCTCAGTGACTTCCAGAGGCGTTGGGCGATCGATTTTGCCTAGACCAAAAAGGATTTCGGCGACAATACGGGCGTAACTTGTCTTCGCCGTCCCCGGCGGACCCTCAAACACCATGTGGTTCTCGTTGGCGCTCCCGACCTCCTCGCCTTGTTCTGCCAGCAGAAGATCAATCTCGATTTCCGTGCGCCACACGGCGATCTGTTCCTTTGGCCCCTCAAGACCGATGAACGCAGCCAGCCGCTCCTCAGCGCGGGCCAGCACTTCTTGCCGTGTGGCGTCTCGGTCTGCTTGATCACGGGCAGCGCGGCTGGTGCCGGTAGACGGATCCCATTTGTCGGTGCGGGAGGCGATCGTTTCGGGATCGGTGACTTCTAACCCGAACGTGCGATCGTTGAGGGCGACTTGCGCACGCTGGAAATCCGGCCACTGCACACGGATTCCCGTTAACACGGACTCGGATTCTTCGTCCTCGCTTTGGTGGCGAAGCACTAAAGCACGACAGAACAGTGCGTCGCGTGTCAGTACATCGTTGACGCGCGCTTCCCGCGCAGCCAGACCATTGGTGGGGGTCGGCTTCCCGTCAATGACCCGCTGTGCGGCCTGTAATGCAGGCTGCATCAATCCCAGACTGGCTGCTGCCCAAGCCTCCAGCAGGCTTGCCGCCCGTGCCAGATACACGTCCCGTGGGTTCTGAGTGCACACGCCTACTGCCGTCAACACGTCGGGCCAGCGTTGAGTCTTGGTCGCCAGACATGCGCGCACGTATCCGGTTTCGGGATGATCCGCCGGCAAGCGATCGAGTATGTCGCTCGCCTGCTGGAACTGATCCGACGCGATGAGCGCGGATGCATAGGCCAGGTGCGCGGTGATTTGATCGGCGATCGGAAAGCGCGCGTACTCGATGTCGAAGAACGCGCCCAGATTAGCGGGGCCAAGTTGAAGCCTGCCTAAACCCTCGCCTAGTCGCTCGGCATTCTCCGAGAGCTTGGATAGCACCGCCACCGTGCGTTCCCCGGTGGCGTAGCGACCCAACCATCCATCCGCCAGCGCCGGATCGTCTTGAGTCGCAAGAACGAAAACCTGCGCTGCTCGTTCGGGCGCTGACCCCATCACCTTCATTGCCGCGCGAAGGGCGTCCAACGACCGCTGGCTGATCACGCTCGCACCACCAGGTGTGAGAGGAATTGCGCCTCATTGCGCGGCCGCATGATGCTGAGGCGGACTCCCTGCACACTTGGTGTACCGAGCACGAGTTCGTCGCCGGAGTGCTGCACCAACGTCACATCTGCGCTCGGTTCGGCGACGTCGCTGAGCGTGATCAGGGTGTGTCCACGCTCGCCAGCGGTGAGACCGTGACCCGTGCCGTCAGCGACGATGATGTTCGGCGAGCGCACAGGCTCGCGATCGTTGGCGATGCTGATGCGATGAGAGTTGTCGAGTAGCGGCTGCCATACCTGTGGGCGCTCAGTGTGAATCAGGATGACCGATCCGGCCGCGCTGGCCCTCAACAGCACCGGAATCACCGTGTCCAGAGATGCACACAGCGAAATAGTGCTGGCGCGCAGCGGGTCGGTCAGCGGCATCAGGAACGGCACACCTGTAACCGTCATCCCGAGCATCGGTCCACTGGGCCCCACCGGCACTTTCAGCTCGGCCGGGCTGGTCAGACGCCGCGGTGACATCTCCAAGCGCAGAGCCCTATCGCCAAGCGGCAAACTCGCCAGCAGCGAGTCGAAGCATTGCCCGACGACGGGACGCAGCGTCAACAGGGGTGGATGCGGTAGCGGCGCAGACGTATGAAACCGCACCACCGCGCCCGCGGCGACCACACCGGCCCGATCGGCTGTCAGGCGGACCGCGGTCACCGTGGCATCAGAGCGCACGGTCCAGACATCGTTGAGCACGCGTGTCGTGAGGTCCTTGCCCGCGATCCGATAGGTCGTGACGTACTGCGACACCGTGTCCAGATAACTCCAGCCCTCACGAATCCGGTTCAGCTCTGCGCCGGCGAGCAGGGCTTCTGTGGCCTGGTCCATCTGGTCGGCAGTGCAGGTGATTGCCCGGCAACCGGCTCGCAACACCGACTGGCGCACCCGCTCGGTGGCCGCCGCCGCTGCGGCCGCCGCGTCACCGCGATACACCATTGCCGCCAGACATGCTTGCGGGCACAGGCGCAGCACCAGCCAGCTACGCCGCTCCCCGACCGCGGCGCGGTCGGCGATAATCTCCTCATACTTCGGGGTGTAACGGCCATCTAGGGCCACCCGAGCGCCCGCGGACACGATGTCGGCCGAATGCAGCTCCAGGCCGGCGAACTGATGAAGCTGATCGATGACAGCTTGCACAGGAACCAAACTGGTTGTTTCAGCGCCCGCAGGTACCAGCACCGTCGGCGCAAAAGGCTTGCCGTGCAAGGCAATCATGGTGATTGCATACTGCCCGTCCCAACGCATCCCGACTGCGCCCGCCCCGGGCATGTCGACGGTGAACGCCGCAGGGATTCCCGCCCGCCGCTTGTGTGCCTTCCCGCTGCGCCGGAAGTAGTGAAAGCGCACGGCGCGGACCAGCCATCCCCAGGCGGTGGCACCGTTATAGCTGAGCGTGACCAGTAACAACGCAGCTATAACGATGAGCACCGCGGCCCACCACACCACCGGGGTGATCGCGACGAGAACAGCCAGCGCGATGATCTCGGCAATAACCACCAGCGATAGTCGAAAGTCCAAGCGCCACCGTCGAATTTGCTCGTTCAAACCGGCCTTGGGGCCGGGAATATGCTCGTCTAACATCACCATCGGGATCGGCCCTTTCAGCCTCGTCGCGATTTCGACATAGCGCCGACCGCTAGCACCGTGCCCAGCAGCACCGCCAGAGTCGCGGTACCCACCAGCGCCATCATCATGGGACGGCGGTCCGGTTCGGGCTCAGGTTGTGGTGGCCCAAGGGGGCGCGACAGATTCTCCCGCGGCGTCGGAATCGGCGGCACGTCGTAGTTCAACGCGGCCACCGGGTCGATTGCACCGTAGCCCAGGCGGTTGTCCACTACAGCGGCCGGGGAATGGGCGGTCTGTTTGATCCGGTTGATCACCTGATGGGCCGGTAGATCGGGGTACTTCGCTCTGATCAGGGCTGCCAGTCCGGAGACGTAGGCCGCCGAAAAGCTGGTGCCACTCATGGGTTTGAGCGAATTGGTTTCCGCATCGTGAGTACCGTTAATCAGGTTGCCTTCTTGGTTGACACCCTCCACGAACAGCCCAGGTGCACCCACACCCACCCACGGCCCGCCCACGCTGATGTCAGTGCCCTGGTCATCGACGGCGGGCTGACCCTCATTGTTGGTGGCGCTGACTGACAGCACGTAGTCGGAGAACCAGGCCGGGGTGCTGATGGTCACTACCGAGTTCCAGTTGCGTGGGTCTTCCACGCTGGTGGCATCAATGTTGGGGTTTTGTGCGCACCCGGGAGTGGACGTATTGCCTGCTGCGGCAATCAGTACGGCATCCTTTTCTACGGCGGCGTAGCGCAGCGCGGCGCCAAGAGTGGTCTGGTCGACGGGCTTGAGCACGGGGATGCACGCCACGATCGACATGTTGATTACGCGAGCGCCGGTGTTGGCCGCGGCGACTACCGCTCTGGCCAAGCTGCTCACCGTGCCCGCCCGGCGGTCCTCCTCCGAGGTCGCAGACGGTGCCACAGGGGTGAACATTTGCGACGACTGCCGGATCGATATGAGCTCGACTTCCGGTGCTACGCCGACTAATCCGTCAGATTCGGACGGGCTGCTGGCGATGATGGCCGCGACCGTCGTACCGTGTGCGTCGCAGTCTTGTAGACCGTCACCGCCATCCATGATGAAGTCGCCGCCGCCGCGCAGTCTGGGCAGCCGAGGATTCGGCCAGACTCCAGTGTCAATGAGCGCTACCGATACTCCTGCTCCCCGGCCGGCGGATTCCCACAGGCGGGGCAGATTCATGAAGGCCTGCGAGCCGGGCACCGCCGCCGGGTCGGTACCGGCTATCAGCCCGGTGGCGATGCAGTCGTACTTGTGCTTCATGGGCTCGTCGGGTCGTGGTGTGCCGTCCGGAACCGCGAGCGGATCAACAACCGGCGGTGTGATGGCTGTTGCCGACGGGGCGCCGACCAGTGGCCAGGCCGCCGCCAACACGGCCACCGTGGCCAGTACCCCCGCGCGTTGGCCGATCATCACATGTTCCTCGCCAGGTAGATCAGGTTCAGAAGCCAGATCGCCATCGGTGGGATGACCACGATCAGCAGGTACTCGATCCATTCGATGACCTTGCGGAAGACAGGTGAGAACACCTTCGCTGGCACGACCGCTGCGGCGATCAAGCCGGCCACACCGAGGCCGAGCACTACTGCCGCCGCGATGTAGACAGTGACTGTGTTTTCGCCGGCGAGAGCGTAGTTCGCGGCCGTGATGAGCACCATCAGTAACCCGGTGGCCACCACAATGATGGATTGCTCTCGGCTGGCGAATGCCCGGCCTCGCATCACCAGAATCGCGGCCAGCACGCCGATGTACACCGTGGCCAGCCACCAGCGTCCCTGCCCGGGTATCACCGCCCAGATCGAGCCGCCCACAAAGAAGACTCCGACCGTTACCAGCAGGGCCGTCAGGTAGATGTTCGCGGCCTCAGCCGAGCGCCGAAGTTGCTCCACGGTCGGTGTGCCCTGATGCTCCGCAGCGACCAACGCCTCGGCGGCAATAGCATCGGCATCGGCGAAGGTGTCTTTGCCGGTGACGGTCGGAAACGGCGGGATCGGGATACCCGCCATCCGTGCCGCCAGCTTGGGCGCGCCGGTGAGGACGAAAAGGTTGACCGCCAGCACCGCGACCGAGAGGTTCTGCAGCGAGACTCCAGTCAGCGCGTAGATCAACGCCAATACCGCTGTGGCGGTGCTGATGAGAACGGTGGCCGATACCACGATCCGTGGGGCAGGACTCAACCGCCATAAGGCCGCCGCCACCGCTGCTGTGACGACCGCCGCCAGCATCAGATGCCACGCCCCGGGATAGCCAGGAGTCACCATCACCGCTGCTGCCGGGCTGGCGATAAGCACACCGGAGAGCCACATTGCCGTCGCGGTCACCGAGTCTTTAGCTCGCCACCACACCAACGATCCGACAACCAGGAGCACCACTGCCAGACCCGCGGCCGCGACACCGGGAATCAGGTTCCAGTCTTGACCGCTGTCCAGGTTGCGCCACCAGGCCAACCCCAACAGGGCGGTCACTGCCGCGACAGCCGCCGCCACCACCACCCCGGCCACGCGGCGTGCAGTCTCAGCGGTCACCACCGAATGCTGCTGCTGATTGAGTACCGCCACTGCGGAGGAGGGCGACTCGAAGATCGGGGTGAACTCGACTTCGGCATCGATGATGTCGAGCACCAGCAGTTCGCCATCACGCACACCTTGCTGCGTCAGGCTCTGGGTACGGTCCAAGGGCTGCCCACTGATCAGCGTCATCCGCACCACACCTGGGCTGATCATGCGCTCGTCATCGGGCCTGCGCATTCCGTCTTCGTTACCCTCACGGGTCAGTAGAACGCGCACCAACGAATCCGCGACAGCGGCTACTGGCGAGCTTGCAGGCAACGTGAGATCGTGCTGACGGCCTTCAAAGAGCACCGCCACCCGTACCTGTTCAGCCAGCCGCACTCGTTCGGCAGCGACCGTTCCGACTGGGTAATTGTCTGTCGCCGCAACGTCAGTTGATGTCATCGCCGCTCCTGCCCATGCTCATGGCCAGGTGTCGGCCACTGGGGCCGATACCCCGGATCTTTATCTGCCGCGCCTGCGAATCCGTCGACAATCGAGGCCGCTGTTTCAATGAAAGCCCGCTGGGTCTGCGGTGCGAGCCGATCGAAGTTGATGGCCGTGGCATCGCTGAGATGCGGGTCGTAGGGAATGTCATGGACTGCCCGCACCGCTCGCTCGAATCCTTCATGCAGATTGCGTACAGCCTTGGTGGGAGTGACCTTATTGACGTTGCTGACGACCATTACCGCCGACCGCACCAGGTGCGGATAACCATGCTGCATAAGCCAATCCAACGTCTCACGGGCGGCTTCGGCCCCGTCGTAGCGCGTGGTGGTGGGAACCACCACAACGTCTGCCATCGACAGCACAGCGGCAATCACATCGTCACGCATCTGATTTCCGCAGTCGAGCAACGCGATCGGGTACTGCCGAGACAGGCGTTGCCATGTCATCGCCAACGCGTGACCGGTGATCACCTCGTCGCCAGGATCACCGGCAAGAACCTCCAAACCGGAGGAACTGTCCTTGCCCAGGTAGTGCCGAAAATCGCTGTAAGAGTGCAGATTCTGATCCATCAACAACCCGCGCCACGTTCCCGTGCTCGGCTCATTGATCCGTTTGGCGAGGTTACCGCTGGCTGGATTGGCATCGATGGCCACTACCTTGTCGTCGCGGTAACGCGCCAGCGCCGCACCGATGCCGACGGTGGTGGTGGTCTTGGACACCCCACCTTTCTGTTGCAGTACCGCGATCGTGTACGTGCCCCGCAGATTGACCGTCAGGCGTCGCCGCAGATCATTCCATTCACGCTCAGCAGGACTGAGCCCCAAGTTGATCCGCGTCGTCTGATACACCTTGCGCCGCCACCCGCGCTCGGGAACCTGCTTGTATGGGGTGACGAAATCGGCTTCTCGGACCTGAGACTGCATGGCGCCCACCGACTCATGGCGCTGTCCGGGCCCACTGAGTGGACCAGGGCGGGCGG
>NZ_LWCS01000057.1 GCF_001650495.1 Mycolicibacterium iranicum
GGCCCGACGTTGCCGCTGTTGGGTCAGCTGGGGCCCAGCGGCCTGGCGGTGCTGGGGCAGAACGGTCAAGCACCCGCGGGGTCGTTCGGCATCCCCGCGGTGGCGGGCCTGGACCCCAACACGGTACTGGCCCAGAATGCGGTGCCCTCCGCGCCCGGCGCGGGCCCGGGCACGCCGCCGAATCTCAACATCTTCAACAACGCGTATGGGATTCCGCAGTACCTCGAACCCTCCGCGCCCGGCGAAGGCGTCATCTTCGATGTGGCGCCGGGCCAGGAGAATGCGGACGTCAGCAAGCGGGAGTGGTTCGGACGCTGGATCGACATGTACCGAGCCGGCCAGCTCGAAGGTGGCTTGTTCGGCCAGCGCCCTCAGGCCCAACTCGGCCAGCCGCTGCCGGGTACCGCGCCGCCGCCGGGTGTCAACCTGCCGCCGGGGCCCGCTCAGTTCTACGTTCCGCCCGGCACCGTTCCGGCAGAGGGCACCGTTCCGGTGCCGCCTCCTCCGCCGCCAGGCTGATTTCCCTGGAACGCTGCGGTAATGACCAAAGCCCCCTCCGCTTCGGAGGGGGCTTTGGCCGTTGCTCAGTTGGTCAGGCTCAGTTCGCGGCGGATGTGCTCGCGGTGGAATCCTGCGCGACGTCCTTCTTGGCATGCCGGCCGTAGGTGTCCGCTTCGTGCCCTGACTTCGTCGCGTGGACGTGGCCGCTGTCACCGGCCGTCGACCCGGTGTCGTCGTTTCCGGCGGGGTCGGACGCCGGCTCCGGCGCACTGACGTCGTTCTCGTCGTCGGCTGCGGCGCCGTCGGTCTCGTCGGCGGGCAAGTCGGTGACCTTGTCCACGGTGGAGTCCTCTGTCGCGCCGTCGATCGGCGTGTTCTCCTCGGCCGGCGTCTCGACGGCTCCGGTATCGGCCGGCTGCTCCCCGGCCGTGGTGTCCTCGCCGAGTGTTGCTTCTGGAGAGCCGCTTTCGGGGACACTTCGCGCCGTGTCGACCAGTTGCACCATCTCGGAGTCGGGCGCTGGGGTGAAGATCTGCTTGAAAAGATTGATGTCGTACTGGATCTCGTTGTTGATGGTGGTGAAGATGTTGGGCACGGCGTTGCGCAGGTTGGTGAACGTGGTGTCGATGTAGGGCCCGATCTTGTCGATCTGATTGGTGAGGAAGTAGTAGCCGGCGGTGAGCGGCAGCAGCGCGGTCACGACGACAGAGTTCAGCGCGGCGCCGACGGACGTGCCGATCGCGTAGAAGTTGTGGTACGGGAAGGTCAAAAGCTTGAGCCACAGACCCGGATCGTCGGCGAGCGCTTCAGCGTCCGCGGTGTCGGCCGCGGCGAGCGGCTGCTCTTCGGGTTCCGATCCGCCGAAGACCTGCCTGAACAGGTCGATGTCGTACTGGATCTCGTTGTTGATGGTGGTGAAGATGTTGGGCACGGCATTGCGCAGGTTGGTGAACGTGGTGTCGATGTAGGGCTCGATCTTGTCGATCTGGTTGGTCAGGAAGTAGTAGCCGGCGGTGAGTGGCAGCAGCGCGGCCACCAAGGCCGAGTTCAGTGCGGCTCCGATGGACGTGCCGATCGCGTAGATGTTGTGGTACGGGAACGTCAGGAGCTTGATTAGAAGCGCCGGGTCGATGTCGGCGGCCGCCTCGAGGGATTCCACGGCGGTGGGCGAGTACGACGCCGCATCGGCGGTGTCGGGCGTCAGCCGCAGGATCGGCGGTGCCGGGTCGAAGATCTGGTCGGCTGCCGACTGCACCACGGCCTCCGGCACCGCCGCGGCGGCTTGTGGGATGGCTGCGGGCACTGCAACGCAGGCGGCGGCCATCAGGCCGAGAAGTGGTTTGCCAACAGAGGAGTTCATGCCGCCGCCTTCAATGCAGGGTCAGTAGGGACGGCAGGAGAATTTACGCGCGTGTGCTGCTGGTATGCATGCCGGAATGCAACCAGGGGTCAAGCGTCAGGTAAACATTCTGATGTGGCCTGGTGTTAACCATGCCCAGCAGAGTGCAAGGCTTCGTTCAGCAACCATTCAGGTTGCCGCGCACACCGGAAGGTACGTCGGCTCAGCCGAGATATCCCTCGACCTCGCCCTCGGGACGCACCGACGCGCTGTCTGGATCGCCGCCGCTGGCGCGCAGCGCTCGACGCTGGCGAAGCAGATCCCAACATTGGTCGAGCTGCACCTCGACCGCCTTCAGCCGCTGATGTTCCTCGGATTCGTCGATCTCGCGATGCTGCAGCTTGGCGCGCAGATCCCGCTCCTCGGCGACGAGGTCGTTGACTGTCTGCAGAATGTCTTCATCTCTGGCCACGACTACCAGTGTGCAGTGACTTCCTCGTGGTGGCCGCGTCTAGGGTGGTCGGGTGGCTACCAAACCCGAGATCGAGTTCCCCTACGGCCCGGCTCCGACCGAGTTGGTGATCGAAGACATCGTCGTCGGCGACGGCGCGCAGGCCGTGCCCGGCGCCAACGTCGAGGTGCACTACGTCGGCGTCGAGTACGACACCGGTGAGGAATTCGACAGCTCGTGGAACCGCGGCGAAACAATCGAGTTCCCGCTACGCGGCCTGATCCAGGGCTGGCAGGACGGCATCCCCGGCATGAAGGTCGGCGGCAGGCGCAAGCTGACGATCCCGCCCGAGCAGGCCTACGGTCCCGCCGGAGGTGGACATCGCCTCTCGGGCAAGACGCTGATCTTCGTCATCGATCTGCTCGCCACCCGTTAGAACGCGAAACTGCATTCCACGCGGCCTCGACGCCCGATTTCGCGCGTGGAATGCAGTTTCGGCGAAGTCAGCGGGGGCCGGGCAGGCGTAGTAGCAGACGAGCGCCGCCCAGCGGACTCGACTCCAACGATGCTGTGCCGCCGTGCAATTCGGCCTGCTGCGCGACCAGGGCGAGGCCGAGGCCCGATCCCGAATGTGACGCTGTGGAGCCACGTGAGAACCGATCGAACACGACCTTGCGTTCCTCCTCCGGGACGCCGACGCCGTCGTCGTCGATGGCAATCTCGACACCGTCGCGTGAGCTGACCGCCGACAACTGCACCCGGGTCGCGCCGCCGTGCTTGACGGCGTTGGCGATCGCGTTGTCGACGGCCAGGCGCAGTCCGGCGGGCAGCCCCACGATGATCACGGTCGGCGCGGGCACCAGCGACACCTCCAGGTCGGGGTAGACGCGCATCGCGTCGTGCGCGGCCCGGTCGAGCAGTTCGGTGATGTCCACCGGCACGTGGTCGTCCTCGGTGGACAGCTCGCCCTGAGCGAGACGTTCCAGCGCACCGAGGGTCGCCTCGATCCGCGATTGAGTGCGGATCACATCGTTGACGATCTCGGCGCGGCTCTCCTCGGGCATGTCCAGCGTGGCAAGGACCTCCAGGTTGGTGCGCATGGCGGTCAGCGGAGTGCGCAGTTCGTGCGCGGACACCGACGCGAAGTCGCGCGCGGACGCCAGCGCCGCCTTGGTGCGGTCCTGCTCCTCCCACACCCGCTCGACGAGCCCTTTGATGGCATCGGCGATCTCGACGGCCTCGGTGGCCCCGCGGACGTCGATGTCGGGATCCTCGTCGCCGGCGTCGATCGCTCTGGTCTGCTGCGCGAGCTTCTTGAACGGACGAACCGCGAACGCGGCCAGCACCCAGCCGCCGACCGTCGCTGCCCCGATCGCCAGAGCGCAGATGATCAGCACACGCCGGTGCAGATTGTTGATGTCGGCAATCGTCGCGTCGTAGGTGGCGCCGACGGCCACCGACATGGGCTGCGGGGTGGACAGCGTCACCGTGCGCACCCGGTAGCGCACTCCGTCGACCTGGGTGTCGGCGTAGCCCGGTTCCAGTTCGGGCAGAACCACGTTCGAGTTCGAAGCCACCTGGCCGTCGGCGCGGCGCACGGTGATCACCACGTCCTGGTCGTTGGGGGACGGTGGTATCTCGTCGAGCCCGCGCGGCAGGAACGGGATCACGAATCCTGCTGCTTCGTCGAGTCGTCGGTCCAGGCGTTCGTTCCAGGCGTCAGTGATGCCGAACCACACCACCGTGCCGGCGACGAGGACGATGATCGCGCCCGCGATGGCGCTGGTGAAAGCGACCCGCTGCCGAAGCGACGGAGTCCTGCGGAAGATCCGGGACAGCGCGATCAAGTCTGTCGACCCCTACTGCTGCCTGAGCACAAACCCCACACCGCGAACCGTGTGCAGCAGTCGGGGCGCGCCGTTGGCCTCGAGCTTGCGCCGCAGGTAGCCGATGAAGACGTCTACGACGTTGGTGTCGGCGGCGAAGTCGTAGCCCCACACCAGTTCGAGTAGCTGTGCCCGGGACAGCACCGCGGTCTTGTGCTCGGCCAACACAGCCAGCAGGTCGAACTCGCGCTTGGTCAGGTCTACGTCGACGCCGTCGACCCGGGCGCGCCTGCCGGGGATGTCGACTTCCAGCGGGCCGACGGTGATGGTCTCCGACGAGAACGTCGCTGTCGATCCACGTCGGCGCAGCAGGGCCTTTACTCGCGCGACGAGTTCGGCGAGCACGAACGGCTTGACGAGATAGTCGTCGGCGCCTGCCTCCAGGCCCGATACGCGATCGTCGACCGACGAGCGGGCCGACAGGACGCAGACGGGCACGTCGTTGTCCATCGCGCGCAGCGCGGTGACCACCGACACCCCGTCGAGTACGGGCATGTTGATGTCGAGGACGATGGCGTCGGGTCGCGTCTCGGTGGCGCTGCGCAGCGCTTCGGCGCCGTCGACGGCGGTGAAGACGTCGAATCCGGACAGTCTCAGGCCGCGTTCGAGCGAGGCGAGGACATCGGGATCGTCGTCGACCACGAGCACCCGGGGTGAGCCCAGACCACTGTCCATGCACGCAATCTTGCCCGATGAACCCGCGCCTCCGTGGGAGGCGGTGCCCGCGGATTCGGACACGCTAATTGACGAATGTGCTGTTTTATCGGTTTCTGTTTGCTAGAACGTGGTGGTGCAGCTCAACTCGTCGGACACCGTCGGGGTCAAACCGCCTGATTCGGCGTCGAATTCGTCGTCGTCAATTGCGGATCGGTGTCGCTCTCTGATTTCGCGACCAGCGTTCGAGCTCTCCATCGTCGTCGTCATCGTCCTGAACGCGGTCGTGCTCGCCATGGGTACCTATGCGGATCTGGCGACCGATCACGACCGCGCATTCGACCTGATCTACAACGTCTTCCTTGCCATCTACGTCGTCGAACTGCTGATCCGGCTCACAGCGTGCGGCTGGAAACCGCGTGAGTTCGTCAAAGATGGCTGGAACGTCTTCGACTTCCTGGTCGTCGCGGCGGCATTCGTCCCGGGGCTGCGAGCCAACGCGATGTTGCTCCGCCTGATTCGGTTGCTGCGCGTTGTTCGGCTCATCCGGTTCCTGCCCGATCTGCGCATGCTCGTCTCCGCCGCAGGCCGGTCAGTGCCCGGCGTGGCATCTCTGGGCGCTGCGACTTTTGTGCTGATCTTCATCTACGGGATGGTCGGTTGGGTGCTGTTCGCCAACCACGATCCGGGCGGTTACGGCAACGTGGGTCAGGCGATGCTGACGATGTTCGTGATGCTGACCCTTGAGAACTTCCCGGACAACGTCGCGATGGGGCAGACGGTGTCGCACTGGACGATCCTGTTTTTCATCAGCTACGTCCTGTTGGCCAGCTTCCTGATCTTCAACCTTTTCATCGGCATCGTCCTCAACGCCATGGAGGAGGCGCGCGCCCAGGATCGCGAGAAGCACGAGACGGGCGACCTTCTCGAGCGCATCCGCGCCGCGCGCACCGCCCTCGCCGATGCCGAGGCGGAGCTCGCGAAAACTCTGCGCGACGACAGGTGAGCTGGGAAGCGTTTCACGGCTGTCTATCAGCGCGTTTGAGGGCGCATAGGTAACCTGCGGCTGCTAGCGTCCGGCGAGTGGAACCGCACCTGATCGTCGAGCCCGACGACGGCTTAGGTCCCGTGCTGGGCTTCATCGCCACGGCACGGGACACCCTGAGAATCAAGCAGTTCACGTTCACCGACGAATCGCTCATCGATGCGGTGATCGAGCGCCACAAGGCGGGAGTCGACGTCAAGGTGATGCTGAACGCCGCCAAGTCGGGCGGTGAGCGCGCCAACGACGAGACGTTCGCCCGTCTCGAGAGCGCCGGAGTGTCGGTCGCATGGACCAACCCAGCGTTCTACGTGACGCACGAGAAGTCGATCGTCATCGACACCACCGCGGCGATGATCGCGACGTTCAACCTCTGTCTCAAGTACTTCACCCGTACCCGGGATTTCGGGGTCGTCACCACCGACCCGAATCAGGTCGCCCAGATCATCGAGGTGTTCGAGGCCGACTGGGCGCACGGGAACTGGGTGCCTGCCAACAACTCGGGATTGCTCTGGAGCAATTCGAACTCGCGGGTGGTGATGGCGCAGTTCATCGACACCGCGCGGTCGCACCTGGATATTCAGCACCCCAAGTTCGTCGACGCGGTCATCCTCGACCGCATCGTTGCTGCCGCGAATCGGGGCGTGAAGGTCAAAGTGCTGTGCGGCGGACGGCACGGCATCAGCGACAGCGACGTGCTCGACACGTTCTCGTCCCTGCGGACGCTGAACTACTTCGGCATCAAGGTGCACAAGCAGAAGAACCTGCGTGCACACGCCAAGCTCGTCATGGTCGATCGTCAGCGTGCACTGGTGGGGTCGATGAACATCGACCGCAGTGCGTTCGATCTACGCCGGGAACTCGGCGTCACCGTCGACGATCCGGTGATCGTCGATCGCCTCGTCGAGACCTTCAGGCAGGACTGGGAGTCCTCGCGCCGCTATCACGCCCCGGACCCACTGGTGCCCGGAGAACACGAGGAGACGGACTTCCCGCACGACCCCGAGCTCATTCATGAATGAGCCAGTGCCGCACGTCTCACACCTGGCGATCGCGACGGCGTTCAATCACGTGGCGCTGGCCTCGTTCGGCGGTGGCCTGTCGGCGTGGTCGCGCGAGATCATCGTCGAACGAAAGCGGTGGCTCGACGACAGGGAATTCCTGTCGGCGTTGACGATGTGCCGGATCCTGCCCGGTGCCAACCAGGTCAACATCGCGGTCTTCGTCGGCACGAAGCTGCGAGGCTTCACCGGCGCCCTCGCAGCGGTGCTGGGGTTGATGGCCGTTCCCGTGGCGCTCACACTTCTTGCCGGCTGGGCGTACTTCAAGTTCAAGGAAGTGCCGGGAATCCACGGAGCGCTGCACGGCGCCTCGTCGGCGGCGGTGGCACTGACCGTCGCGATGGTGGTCAAGACCGGGCGGGAGTGCCTGACGGGATTGATCCCGGTGGCGCTGTTCGCGGCGGCGTTCGTGCTCAACGGCGTCGTGCGCTGGCCGTTGGTGGTCACGCTGCTGATCCTGGTCCCCCTGTGCCTGTGGTGGGCGTGGCCGCGGGCAACCCGGACGGACTCCGAGCAGACCACGCAGTGACGGCGTGAATACTTATCTGCAGCTGGCTCTGCTGTTCGGCGGGCTGTCGCTGATGTCGATCGGCGGCGGCAACGTCGTGCTTCCCGAGATGCACCTGCGGTCTGTCAACGATCACCACTGGCTGTCCAACACGCAGTTCGCCGAGGTGTTCTCGATCTCGCAGACGATGCCGGGGCCGAGCAGCGTGTTGATCGTGACGTTGGTCGGCTACGGCGCCGGTCATGAGGTCGGCGGCGTTCCCGGCGCCATCGCAGGGGGATTGGTCGCAATCGTCGCCATGGTCGTGCCGGCAGCCAGCTTGACCTTCTTCGTGACCCGCTTCTGGCAGCGCGCCCACGAGGCGCCATGGCATGCCGCCGTGGAGAGGGGCCTGGCCCCGATGGCGGTCGGTCTCATCATGGCGACGGCGTTGGTGATGAGCCGAGCCGCCGACCACGATTGGCGGTCGTACTTGTTGACCGCGCTGTGCACCCTGGTGTTCGTGTTCACGAAGGTCAATCCGCTGTGGCTGGTCGCGGTGGCGGCGGTGCTCGGGTACGTCGGCGTGCTCTGACCGGCGACTTCGGCACGATTCTCGCCCACTGCGAGGCCGATCGACACGCCGAAGTCGCAAGCCTGGAATCGTTTGACCTCAACGAATGTTGAGGTCCTACGGTGATTACGTGAGTTTGGAAGCAGCGGCAAGGCAATCTCTGTACGGGCAGCTGCGGGTGCGGGGCGGCTCGGTGCGCTCCCTGGCCGACAGCCGCCTACTGCGCAGAATCTGGCATTTCTCCGGTCGGCACCATCGCCGCCTCGCGGTATTCCTTGTGGTCAGCGTCGCGGGCGCCATCCTGACAGTGGCGACGCCGCTGCTGGCCGGCCGGGTGGTCGACGAGATCACCGGCGGGGGGTCGGTTCGAATTGTCGTCGCGCTCGCGCTGGTCATTGCGACGGTCGCTCTCGGCGAAGCGGCGGTGTCCCTACTGACGAGGTGGCTCTCGTCGACGATCGGTGAGGGCTTGATCCTCGACCTGCGGACCGCCGTGTTCGACCACGTCCAACGCATGCCGGTCGCGTTTTTCACCCGTACGCGCACCGGCGCGCTCGTCAGCCGTCTCGGCTCCGACGTGATCGGCGCCCAGAGGGCGTTCTCCGACACGCTGTCCGGCGTCGTGTCCAATGCCGTCACGCTGACCCTGACGCTTGTGGTGATGCTCGGCATCTCGTGGCAGATCACGCTGCTGTCCCTGGCATTGATGCCGTTGTTCCTGTTTCCGGCCCGCCGGATCGGCACTGCGATGGCCGCGTTGGCGCGCGAGGCCGCCGACCATAACGCGACGATGAATATTCAGATGACCGAACGGTTTTCGGCCCCGGGCGCGACGCTGGTGAAACTGTTCGGCGACACGCGATCGGAATCCCACGAGTTCGAGACGCGCGCCGACCGGGTTCGTGACATCGGCGTCCGCAAGTCGATGCTGCAGGCCACCTTCATGAACTCGCTGACGCTGATGTCGGCGCTGGCACTGGCGCTGGTCTACGGGCTGGGTGGTGTGCTGGCGATCGATGGGCATCTGCAGGCCGGCGCCGTCGTTTCGCTGGCGCTTCTGCTGACCCGGCTCTACGCACCACTCACCGCGCTGGCCAACGCGCGGGTCGAGATCGCCACTGCGCTGGTCAGTTTCGAACGGGTCTTCGAGGTGCTCGACCTGGTGCCCCTGATCCGGCAGCGACCGGGCGCCGTCGCTGTCCCGCGCGGCGCGGTCACCGTCGAGTTCGACGACGTGGATTTCTCCTACCCGTCTGCCGAGCAGGTCTCGCTGGCCTCGCTGGAGGATGTCGCCGAACTCGACGAGCGCGGCGGCGGCGAAGTGCTGCACGGTATTTCGTTCACCGCGCAGGCCGGACAGATGGTGGCACTCGTCGGCTCGTCGGGGGCAGGCAAGTCCACGATCGCGGCGCTGGCGGCGCGGCTCTACGACGTCGATTCGGGCGCGGTCCGGCTCAACGGCGCCGACGTGCGCGACGTGACATTCGCGTCGTTGAAGGAAACCGTCGGGATGGTCACCCAAGACGGGCATCTGTTCCACGAGTCGATCCGGTCCAACCTTTTGCTGGCCGCGCCCGAGGCCACCGACGCGGATCTGTGGGAGGCGCTGGAACGCGCCCGGCTGGCCGATGTGGTCGCGGACATGCCCGACGGGCTGGACACGGTCGTGGGGGAGCGCGGATACCGGCTCTCCGGCGGGCAGCGGCAGCGCCTCACCATCGCCCGTGTGCTGCTGGCCTCCCCGCAGGTGGTGATCCTCGACGAGGCGACGGCCGCGCTGGACTCGGAGTCCGAAGCCGCCGTGCAGCAAGCACTCGCCGAGGCGCTGGCGGGCCGCACCTCCATCGTCATCGCTCACCGGTTGTCGACCGTGCGAGCCGCCGACGTGATCCTGGTCGTGGAAGGCGGGCGCGTCGTCGAGCGCGGCACCCACACCCAGTTGCTCGCCGAAGGGGGTCGCTACGCCGCTCTGTACCGCACCCAGTTCGGTGCCGATGCCGTGAACGCGTTATCCACTTGCTCACAATGGGAAGATGTTCTAAGTGGCTGACTCCCGACCTGACTCTCTGCGTGCGGCGCCCTCCATAGGGCCGCCGCCGAAGAAGGTCAGATCCAGCTCGGACCTGTGGCGGATGATGCCCTATCTGCTGCCGTACCGCGGCCGCTGGATCGTGATGATCACGGTGGCGCTGATCAGCCTGGTCGCCACGATATCGATTCCGCTGATGACGAAGGCCGTGATCGACGGACCGGTGCGCAACCAGGATCAGCGGGGTCTGTGGGTGGTCGGGGCGGCGGCGCTCGGCGTCGGCATCACCGAAGCGGTGCTGTGGTTCATCCGCCGCTGGCTGGTCGCCCGCGCGACGATGGGCGTGGAGGCCGATATCCGCAAACAGCTGTATGCACGGCTGCAGATCCTGCCGATGTCGTTCCACGGCCGCTGGCAGTCAGGCCAGCTGCTGTCACGGATCATGAACGACCTCAGCACCATTCGTCGTTTCATGTCCTTCGGGCTCACCTTTCTCATTCTCAACGTTCTGCAGATCACGGTGGTCACGATCATCCTGCTGGCGATGTACTGGCCGCTCGGCGTCGTCGTCCTGGTCTCGATCGTGCCGATCACGTTGACGGTGCTGCATTTTCAGCAGGAGTACACGCGGCTGTCGCGGCTGGCCCAGGACCAGGCCGGACACGTCGCCACCCATGTCGAAGAGGCTGCGCTCGGGTTACGCGTCGTGAAGTCGTTCGGTCGCGAGGACTACGTCTATGAACGCTTCGACGACCAGCTCACCGACCTTTACGACACCCAGGTCGACCGTGTCACGGTGTCGGCGAAGTTCTGGACGCTGCTGGAGATCATCCCCAACCTGACGCTGATCGTCGTGCTCGGTTTCGGCGCCTACGCCGCCGGACACGGCTACGTCACGCTGGGCACGCTGGTCGCGTTCATCACGATGATGCTCTCGCTTGTGTGGCCGATTGCGTCGCTGGGCTTCCTGCTGTCGATGACCCAGGAATCGTTCACTGCCGCCAATCGCATCGCCGAGATCTTCGATGCCCCCACAGAGATCACCGACGGCCCGCGCGAGCAGACACCGCGCGGCGGCCGGCTCGAGCTGGTGAACGTCGGATTCAAATTTCCTGATTCGCCACCCGACGAGTGGGCGCTACGACACGTCACGGTGACCGTCGAACCGGGAGAGACGCTGGCTCTCGTCGGTGCCACCGGGTCGGGCAAATCGGTGCTCGTGGGCCTGCTTTCCCGGCTCTACGACGTCACCGAGGGCGAGATCCGCATCGATGCCCAGGACATCCGCGAGCTGTCCCTGCAGGCATTGCGCGAGGCCGTGGCGACCGCCTTCGAGGATCCGACCTTGTTCTCGATGTCGGTGGCCGAGAACTTGCGGCTCGGCAACGCAGACGCGACCGACGAGGAGCTGCGGCAGGCCGTCGACGTAGCGGCCGCACAGTTCGTCTACGATCTGCCCTTCGGTCTGGACACCCGGATCGGCGAGCAGGGGATGAGTCTGTCCGGCGGTCAGCGGCAACGGCTTTCGCTCGCACGGGCGATCCTGGCGCATCCCAAGATCTTGGTGCTCGACGACACGTTGTCTGCGCTCGACGTACATACCGAGGCGGTGGTGGAGGAGGCTCTGAGGCGTGTGCTGCACTCCGTGACCGGCGTCGTGGTGGCCCACCGCGCATCGACTGTGCTTCTGGCCGACCGGGTCGCGCTGCTGCAGAACGGCACGATCACCCACGTGGGAACCCACGCCGAGCTGCTGGCCGACGTGCCCGAGTACCGCTACCTGCTGGCGGCCGAGGACGAGCTCGACGACGGCTGCGAACGCGAATGCGACTGGGAGGAACAGGAGGAGCGCGCGCACCTCGAGCACGACGAGCAACGGGGTCGGCTGGATCACGAGATCCTGGGGAGGAGCCGGTGAACAGCCCCGACTGGCGCGGCAAGTTCGACGAGAGCCCCGACCTGCCGATCGACGAGGCGGTGCCGCGGCGGCAGGAGGCGCGGGCGCTGCTGTTCTCGCTGCTGCGGCCGTACCGCTGGGTGGTGGCTGTCCTTGCGATCGTCGTCGTCGTGGAAAATGCTGCGCGGCTGTCGGTTCCGATCCTGGTGCAGAAAGGTATCGACGACGGGATCCCCCCGCTGCTTGAGGGCCGGCCCGCCACCACGTTGCTGACCGTCGTCGCGACGTTGTGCGGCGTGGTCATCGTGCAGGCCGTCAGCCGGATGTACTTCCTGCGCCGATCCGGCCGCACCGGCCAGAAGGTGCTCCTCGAACTGCGCAGGCGCGTCTTCCGTCATTTCGGCCGACTCGACATCGCGTTTCACGACCGCTACACCTCCGGCCGGGTGGTCAGCAGGTCCACCAACGACGTCGAAGCAATCCAGGACATGCTGGAGACCGGTTTCGACAGCCTGATCACCGCAGTGCTCACGCTTGTGGGCACAGCGGTGCTGCTGGTGGTGCTCGACGTCAAGCTCGGCCTGATGTGTCTGGCCGCCTTCCCGGTTCTGGTGCTGCTCGTCTGGTGGTTCCGGCGCGAATCGTCGAAGACCTACCGCGACGTTCGCGAGATCTCGGCGCTGGTGATCGTCCAGTTCGTCGAGACGATGACGGGTATCAAGGCGGTGCAGGCTTATCGGCGCGAGCCGCGCAACCAGCAGATCTTCGAGGAGGTCGCCGACCGGTATCGGGTGATCAACGAACGCACCTTCAAGCTGCTTGCGATCTTCATGCCCGGCGTCAAGCTGGTCGGCAACCTGACCACCGGTGTCGTGCTGCTCTACGGCGGATACCGCGTGCTGCACGGTGAGATGACGATCGGTACGCTCGCGGCGTTCCTGCTCTATCTGCGAATGTTCTTCGAACCGATGCAGGAGATCTCACAGTTTTTCAACACTTTCCAGTCCGCGGCGTCGGCGCTGGAGAAGCTCGCCGGCGTGCTGGCGGAGAAGCCGGCGATCAGTGATCCGGCGAAGCCGGCGGACCTCGGTGACGTACGGGGCGAGATCGCCTTGCGTGAGGTGAAATTCGAATATGTGCCCGGTCGTCCTGTACTGCCCGGATTGGACCTGGTGATTCCCGCAGGGCAGACGGTCGCGTTGGTCGGTACGACGGGTGCGGGTAAGACGACCATCGCAAAGCTGCTCACCCGGTTCTATGACCCGGTCTCCGGCGTGGTGACGCTCGACGGGATCGACCTGCGGGATGTGTCCCAGGCCGACCTGCGCCGCCACGTCGTGATGGTGACGCAGGAGAACTTCATGTTCGGCGGAACGATCGCCGACAACATCCGCTTCGGCAGGCCTGACGCCACCGACGAGCAGGTGCGGGAAGCCGCGAAAGCCGTTGGTGCGCACACCTTCATCGAAGCACTGCCGGAGGGTTACGACACCGACGTCGCCAAGAGGGGCGGACGTCTGTCGGCGGGTCAGCGGCAGCTGGTCGCGTTCGCCCGGGCGTTCCTGGCCGACCCTGCGGTGCTGATTTTGGACGAGGCGACGTCGTCACTGGACATCCCGAGCGAGCGGCTGGTGCAGCGTGCGCTGGAGACGGTACTGGCCGACCGGACGGCTGTGGTGATCGCGCACCGGCTCTCGACCGTGCAGATCGCCGATCGGGTGCTGGTGCTCGAGCACGGCCGCATCGTCGAAGACGGTGCACCCGACGAATTGACCGCGCGCGACGGCGGCCATTACGCGGCGCTGCACCGCTCGTGGGTGCAGTCACTGGCCTGATAACCCACTCCTCATGCACCACGAGCGCGCGTGTCTGATCGGCGACTCGCTCTGCACCGGCGTGCAGAAGCGCACGTTCGCTCCGCTGACATCCCTCTGAATTTCCCTGCGGGGGGCCGTCACCGGCTGCGGAGCAGTCACCGGAAGTCGGAGAAGAACTCGGTGACGTCGGCTACGAACAGTTCGGGTTGCTCGAACGCGGCGAAGTGCCCACCGCGCGGCATCGTCGTCCAGCGAGTGATGTTGTAACCGGCCTCGCACCAGTGACGGGGTGAGCGCAGGATCTCCATCGGGAAGGACGCCACCCCGGTGGGCAGCGTGACGGGTTCACCGCCGGTGAAGCTGCCGAAGCTCTCCCAGTACAGCCTCGCCGACGAGGCGCCGCTGCCGGTGGCCCAGTAGAGCATCACGTTGTCGAGCAGTTCGTCTCTGGTGAGGACGTTCTCTGGGTGTCCGTCGCAGTCCATCCACGACCAGAACTTCTCGACGATCCAGGCCAGTTGTGCCACAGGCGAATCCACCAACCCGTAGCCCAGGGTTTGCGGGCGGGTCGACTGCTGCTTGGCATACCCGGAATCCCACCGTCGGTAGTAGCCGAGACGCTTGAGCGCCGCGAGCTCGTCGGGGCTGGGATCGTTGAGGTCTTTCGGCGGCCGGCCCATCGGCATGTTGGTGTGGATCGCCACGCAGCCCCCGACGTTGCGCCCGATCTGGGTGGTGACGGCCGCACCCCAGTCGCCGCCCTGAGCGCCGTATCTCTGATAGCCCAGGCGCGCCATCAGGGTGTCCCACGCCCGGGCAATGCGCTCGACACCCCAGCCGGTGGCCGTCGGCTTGCCCGAGAAGCCATACCCGGGCAGCGACGGGCAGACCACGTCGAAGCCCGCGTCGCACAGCGGCGTGATGACTTTGCCGAACTCGACGATGGATCCGGGCCAGCCGTGGGTGATGATCAGCGGGAACGCGTCGTCGCGGGTGGAGCGTTGGTGCACGAAGTGGATGCTGAGGTCGTCGATGTCGGTGGTGAACTGGTCGAAGCGGTTCAGGGCCGCCTCCCGCGCGCGCCAGTCGTATCCGTCCGCCCAGTACTTGACGAGTTCACGTGTGTAGGCCAGCGGGATGCCCTGACTCCAGTCGTCGACGCATTCCGCGTCGGGCCATCGGGTGCGCTTCAGGCGTTCCGCGAGGTCATCGAGGAGGTCGTCGGCGACGGCGATCGTGAATGGCTGGATCCGGGCCATGACACATAGTGGCATTTGGATAATCTCCAGGCTGTGGGGACCCCGACGCTCATCCTGATCGCGGCGACGACACTTGCGGCCTGCATAGCCCTCGGCGGGGCCATCTACGAGGTGCTCGTCGTCGATCCGTTCTGGCCCAAGCGACCCGGAATCATCCAGACCCGCAACGGAGGCATCTCGAGAGTCCGATTCTGGCTGCCTGCCCCGGTCATCTTCGAGGGGCTGCTCCTCGTCACCCTCGTCATCACCTGGGGTGAGAGCGGCGTCGGCGTCGCCCTGCTGGTCGCCCTCGTCAGTCACGCCGCGATGCGATTGTGGGCGTTGTTCGACCTGATCCCCAAGGGGGCGCAGTTCGAGCGCAAGGATCCCGCCGACGTCGACGAGGTGGCGGCGACGAAGTGGACCCGGCGCAACATGATGCGGGTACCGCTTCTGGCAGTGACCTCGTGCGCGATGCTCACCGCGCTGGCGTTGGCCTAGACGGAATCAGACGTTGGTCTAGACGGGATCAGAACCGAGAATGACACCGGCCGATGTGGTGGGATTGTCCGGTGACGGACTCGGCAGATCCCGACCTGGCGATCGTGGCGCGGGCGATCACGATGCGCGGCCCATGGGGACCCGTCTACGGTCCCGTCGACCTTGAGATCGCCGCCGGTGGGGTCACGGTGCTGGTGTGCCCGCCCGGTTGGGGACGCACAGCACTTCTGATGACGCTCGCCGGACGCATGCGTCCGGCAGCGGGAAGTCTGTCGGTGTTCGGGAAGACCCGGGCGACGGATATCTTCGGCCGCGCCGCGCTTGCCGCCGTCGAGGACCTCGACAGCGTCTCCGAATCCGTCACGGTCGGAGATGTCATCACCGAGCAGCTGCGCTGGGACGCCCCCTGGTACAAGCTGATTCGCCGCGCTGACAGCGCCGCCCTGGCGAAGACCTGCGCCCCGGTGTTCGGAGAGCTGCCGCTGCCGCCACTGTCGGAATACGTCGAGGAACTCAGCGAACTCGACGGCGTGCTGCTGCGGATCGCGTTGGCCAACACCGGTCAGCCGCCGCTGCTGATCGTCGGTGACATCGACCAGGTCACCCACGACCACAGCCGGGAACTACTCGTTTCCCGGCTGGTCGAACTGGGCCGAGACCAGACCGTGGTCACCGCGAGCGCGAACAGCCTCACCGGTCACGCCGTCCGTTTGATTCCGGTCGAGAACACCTCCCGCGCCGAGCAGGCGGGTCAGCAGAAAGGTGGTGCCTGATGGCGCTCGCCGGAATGTCGTTGGGCACCGACCTCAAGCGGTACACCCGCGGACTCCTGCCCCGGATCGCGCTCATCACCATCATCCTGATGCCGCTGCTGTACGGAGCGATGTACCTGTGGGCGTTCTGGAATCCGTTCGCCGAGGTGAACAAGGTCCCGGTGGCGTTCGTCAACGAGGATCGTGGCGCGTCGGCCAAGGGGCAGGAGGTGCGCGCCGGAGACGAGGTCACCAGGGCGCTCATCGGCTCGGGTCAACTCAACCTCACCGAGATGTCGGCCGAGCAGGCTGCTGCCGGGGTCTCCGACGGTGACTACTACTTCTCGATCACATTGCCGCCGGATTTCAGTGAGCGCATCGCGTCGCCGTCAGGCGGGCGTCCAGAGCAGGCTCAGATCGAGTTCACTTTCAACGACGCCAACAACTACCTGGCGTCGATCATCGGGCAGAACGCCTCGCGCGAAGTCGTCAACCAGATCAACGCGAAGGTCGGAGAACAGACCATCGGCACCGTCCTGACGGGTCTGACTGACGCGGGCGAGGGACTGCATCAGGCGGCCGACGGCGCGCAGCAGCTTGCGACGGGCTTGGACACCGCCGACGACGGCGCGCGCCGACTCGCCGACGGGGCAGGCGCGTTGTCCTCCGGCCTTGACAGCGCGCAGGCCGGATCCGCTGAACTTGCCGCTGGCACACAGCAATTGGCCGGGGCGATCGATACCGCGACGGACCCGCTGCTGGAGATGCTCGACCGCGTCGGGGGCCTCGGTCTCGACCCCGCCGAGGTCGCCATCGCCGCGCAGCACTTGTCCAGTGCGGTCCGGTCGACCACCGACCGCATTGCAGCGCTGAACGTCAACAGCGCCCAGGCCGCCGTGATCGTCGACCAGGCTGTCACATTCCTGCAAACCAATCCGGATCCTGCGGTGCGCGACGCCGGGCATGCGCTCGCCGGAGCGCAGCGCCTCTTGCGTGCTCAGGGAATCGACCCCGCCACCGACGACGGGCTGCTCCGCCTGCGTGACAGCGCTTCCCGCTTGGAGAACGAGCTCGGTGATCCGAACAGCAAGCTGCGTGTGTTCCTGACCCGTGCGCTCGACGGCGGGTTGCGTTCAGACGTCGCCAAGCTCAGGGACGGCATTGATCAAGTGAACTCCGGTGCGGAGCGGCTCAGCGCCGGATTGGTACAGCTGGCCGGTGGAGGGCGTCAACTGTCCAGTGGGGCAAGCCAACTCGCGGACGGCACGGATCGGCTGCAAGCCGGCGGACACGAGCTGGCCGACAAACTGCACCAAGGCGCCACTCAGATCCCTTCGTGGACTCCCCAACAACGCACCGAGGTGGCGCAGACGCTGGCGGCGCCGGTGGCGGCAGACCTGGTGAACGACAACCCTGCCCCGACGTTCGGCACCGGCTTCGCTCCGTTCTTCATGCCGCTCGCATTGTTCATCGGCACACTCATCATCTGGATGCTGTTGACGCCGTTGCAGTCTCGGCCGATCGTCAATGGCCTCGGTGCGCTGCGGGTGGTGCTCGCATCGTATTGGCCTGCGCTGGTGGTCGCGGTGTGCCAGGTCGTCGTGATGTACCTCGTGGTTCACTTCGGCGTCGGTCTGCAGGCCAAGTACCCTGTCGCGACCATCGGCTTCCTTGTGCTTACCGCGGGGGCGTTCCTGGCGCTCATTCAGGCGTTCAACGCGGTGTTCGGGGTTGCCGTCGGCCGCGTCGTGACCTTGGCTTTTCTGATGCTGCAGCTGGTGTCGGCCGGCGGCATCTATCCGGTGGAGACAACGGCGAGGCCGTTCCAGGTGATCCACCCGTTCGACCCGATGACCTACGCGGTCAACGGGCTCAGGGAGCTCACAGTGGGTGGCGTCGACTCGCGTCTGTGGACGGCGATCGCGGTGCTCACCGGTGTGCTGGCGGCGTCACTGGCTGCCAGCGCCTGGGCTGCCAGGCGCAACCGCCAGTACACGATGGACCGCCTGCGCCCACCCATCGAGGTCTAGCGATGTCGGCGCGCTCGGCGTCGCTCATCGGCGAAAGGCACGCCGAAAACGGGCTCAGGGCAGGCCGATACGGCGATAGCGTGCGAAGCGGGCGGCCAGTCGCTGCTCGTCGGGCGTTGACCGTAGCCGGTGCAGCTCGCCCGCGATGGTCGCCGACAGACGTTCGATGAAGGCCTCCGGCTCGTCGGCGGCATCGGGATGCTCGGGGACGACGGTGTCGACGATCCCGTTGCGCAGCAGGTCCACCGACCGGATCTCTTGTGCGGCAGCCAGTTGCGGGGCATGGGCGACGTCGCGGAAGACGATGGCACTGGCGCCCTCCGGTGGCAGAGGCGCCAGCCAGCCGTGCAGCGCGGCGAGCACGCGGTCGGCGGGCACCATCGCCAGCGCGGGGCCCCCGCTGCCCTGGCCGAGAAGGACCGACACGGTCGGGGTGTCCAAGGTGACGAGCTCGGCCAGGCAGCGGGCGATTTCGCCGGCCAGCCCGCCCTCCTCGGCCTCCGCGGACAGCGCGGGACCAGCGGTGTCGATGACCAGGACCAGCGGAAGCCTCAGGCTCGCCGCCAGCGCCATTCCGCGGCGTGCCTCGCGCAGCGCCGCCGGGCCCACGAGGCCCCCGGCCACGCGTTGCTGTCCCAGCACCACGGCGGGTTGGCCGCCGAATCGCGCGAGCGCAAGCAACGTGGTCGCATCCTCGCCCAGTCCCGTACCCGACAGCAGCACCCGTTCCGTGGAGCCGTGACGAAGTAGGGCGCTCGCTCCGGGACGGTCCGGGCGCCGAGAGATCTCGACGGACTCCCATGCGGGGATGTCGGGCGGCGGCTCGGGCGCCGGCATCGCCGGCGGCTCGCCGGGAGCATCAGCGACGACCTTGAGCGCCCGGTCGAGGGTGGCCCGCAGCACCTCGAGAGGGACGACTGCGTCGATGACGCCGTGCCGCTGCAGGTTCTCAGAAGTCTGGATGCCGGCTGGAAACGGTTCTCCGTACAGATGCTCGTAGACGCGCGGTCCCAGAAAGCCGATGAGCGCCCCTGGCTCGGCGACGGTCACGTGGCCCAACGAGCCCCATGATGCGAACACCCCGCCGGTCGTCGGGTGCCGCAGATAGACCAGGTAGGGAAGATGGGCCTTCTTGTGCAGTTCGACAGCGGCCGCGATTTTGACCATCTGCAGGAACGCAACCGTGCCTTCCTGCATTCGGGTGCCACCGGAACTGGGCGATGCGAGCAGCGGCAGGCCCTCGGCAGTGGCCCTGTGTACCGCGGCGACGATGCGTTCGGCGGCAGCGACGCCGATGGAGCCGGCGAGGAAGTCGAACTCGCAGGCCAATAGCGCGACGCGGCGGCCGAACACCCTTCCCTCGCCGGTCAGGACGGATTCGTCGAATCCGGTGGCGGCCTCGGCGGCGTCCAGCTCGCTGCGGTACTCCGCGGACACCGGGACGGCCAGGGGCGGTTTGTCCCAGCTGACGAAAGACCCTTCGTCGAGCACTGCATCGCGTAGGGCGAGGGCTCCGATCCGGCTCACAGCGAAAAGGCTAATAGTGTGGACTCATGATTGGAGTGACCCGTGACGGCCACGTGATGACCCTGGAGCTACAGCGCCCCGAGCGACGCAACGCCCTCAACGCCGAGTTGGTGGACGGTCTGCGTGAGGCGATCGAGAAGGCGGCTGCCGAAGAAGTCCGCGCCATCGTCCTCACCGGAGCCGGACACGTCTTCAGTTCGGGAGCGGATCTGTCGGGCGGCCAGGGCGTGGCCGACGAGCTGCCGGACAAGGCCAGAGCGCTGAACCTCGCGATCGACACGGCGCCGCTGCCGGTGATCGGCGCGATCAATGGGCCGGCGATCGGGGCGGGCGTCATCCTGTCGATGATCTGTGACCTGCGGGTCGTGGCACCGGAAGCGTACTTTCAGTTTCCCGTCGCCAAATACGGCATCGCACTTGACAATTGGAGTATCCGTCGGCTGACGTCGCTGGTCGGGGCGGGTCGAGCGCGCGGCATGCTGATGGCGGCCGAGCGTCTCGACGCCGAGACGGCCTTCCAGACCGGCATGGCCAACAGGATCGGTACCCTGGCCGACGCGCAGGCATGGGCCCAGGAGATCGCGGGGTTCGCGCCGCTCGCCCTCCAGCACGCCAAACGGGTGCTCAACGACGACGGTGCCTACGAGGACCCCTGGCCCGCGCATCGGGAACTCTTCGACCGAGCATGGGCAAGCCAGGACATCATCGAGGCCCAGGTGGCACGCATCGAGAAGCGGCTCCCCAGGTTCAAGGGGGCCTGATGGACGTGTTTACCGCGCTCCGATACGGATTCGGGACGGCATCGTTGCTGGCCGGCGGATGGGTGTTGCGCGCACTGCAGGGCACGTCGGCGGCGCTCGGCGCCACACCGGCCGAGATCGCGCCGGTCGCCCGACGTTCGCCGCACTACAGGGACGGCAAGTTCAACAACCTGGAGCCGTCGTCGTCGGGGCTGCCGATGGACCGCGAGCTGCAACGCAAGCTGCTGCGAGATCTGGCCAACGCAGGCGCGCTGGGGAAGCCGCCCGGCCCGATCCCGCTCAAAGAACCTCCGGAGGTCGACCCCACACCCGCAGATGCGGCGGCAAGTTGGTACGGCCACTCGAGTGTCCTGATCGAGGTCGACGGTTACCGCGTCCTCGCCGACCCGGTGTGGAGTGAGCGGTGTTCGCCGTCGCGCGCGGTCGGGCCGCAGCGGCTGCACGACGTGCCATTGCTGCTGGAAGCGCTTCCCGCCGTCGACGCGGTGGTGATCAGCCACGACCACTACGACCACCTCGACATCGACACGATCGGTGCGCTGGCACGCACCCAGCGCGCTCCCTTCGTCGTGCCGCTGGGAATTGGCGTACACCTGCGCAAATGGGGCATCCCGGAAAGCCGGATCGTCGAACTCGACTGGTATGAGGCGCACCGGATCGGAGACCTGACGCTGGTGTGTACGCCGGCTCGGCACTTCTCGGGCCGCCTGTTCTCCCGGGACTCGACCCTCTGGGCGTCCTGGGTGATCACAGGCCCGCAGCACAGGGCCTTCTTCGGAGGCGACACCGGATACACGAAAAGCTTCGCCGACATCGGGGCCGAATACGGTCCGTTTGATCTGACATTGCTACCGATCGGGGCCTACCACCCCGCCTTCGCCGACATCCACATGAACCCCGAAGAGGCGGTGCGCGCCCACCTCGATCTTGCTGACGTGGAGAGGAGCCTCATGGTGCCCATCCACTGGGCGACGTTCCGGTTGGCGCCGCACCCCTGGGCCGAGCCGGTCGAGCGGTTGGTCACCGCCGCCGAGGTGGACCGGGTGCGTATCGCGGTGCCGATCCCCGGTGAACGGGTCGTGCCGGACTCGACATATGACCCGTGGTGGCGGCCTTAGCACGCTGTAACGCGTTACGGTGCAGATCATGAACCCAAAGGCCCGCGCGGCCGCGCTCGTTGCCGTCGCGCTGCTGGCCGGCTGCGGTGCCGACAGCGCCGAACCCGCGGCGTCGAGCACTCCGCCGCCCAGCCTGAACACCGACGTGCCGCCTCCGCTCGTTCCGGCCATGCCGTTGCCGGAGAACGCCGTCGACAACGCGGTCGGGAAGCTCGACGGGCTCGCCGAAGAACTGATGGCGAAATCAGGCATCCCCGGTATGGCGGTGGCCGTGGTTCACGGCGGGAAGACGGTGTACGCCAAAGGTTTCGGCGTCAAGAACAACACCGCATCCGACGATGCGACCAACCGGGTCGACGCCGACACCGTGTTCCAGCTCGCGTCGCTGTCCAAGCCGATCAGCGCCACCGTCGTCGCAACGCTGGTCGGGCAGAACCAGGTCAGCTGGGACACCCCGATCGTGTCAAGGCTGCCCTGGTTCGCGCTGTCGGATCCCGCGGTGACGCAGATGCTCACCGTCGGCGATCTGCTCTCACATCGCTCCGGGCTGCCCGATCACGCAGGAGATCTGCTCGAGGACATCGGATACGACCGACGACAGGTGCTGGACCGTCTGCGGCAGCTTCCGCTCGCGCAGTTCCGGACCTCCTACGCATACACCAACTTCGGATACAGCGCGGGTGCTGAGGCGGTTGCCGAGGGCGCGGGCAAGAGCTGGGAGGATCTTGCCGCCGAAACACTGTTCGGTCCGCTGGGGATGGCCGACACGAGCTATCAGTTCGGAGATTACGAAGCCCGCCCCGACCGGGCGGTGGGCCACATCCACATCGACGGCGGGTACGAACCGCGGTATGTGCGAAATGCCCAGGCCCAGTCGCCGGCGGGCGGAGTGAGCTCATCGGTCAGCGACCTGACGCGGTGGATGACCATGGTCCTGGCCGACGGCCAGCACGACGGCAGGCCGCTGATCGACCCGCAGGCGCTGCTGCCTGCGGTCACCCCGCAGATCGTTTCGGCGCGCGGTACGGAGCCGGCGATGCGGTCGGGGTTCTACGGCTACGGGTTCAACCTGAGCACCACGTCGGGGGCCCGCGCCGAGCTGAGCCATTCCGGGGCTTTCGAACTGGGTGCGGGCAGCAATGTGCTGTTCCTGCCGTCGGCAGACGTCGCGATCGTCGCGCTGACCAACGCCACCCCGGCAGGTGTGCCCGAAGCGCTGACGGCCGAGTTCGCCGATCTCGTCCAGTTCGGTGAAGTCCGCGAGGACTGGTATGCCCTGTACAACAAAGCTTTTGTGGACATGGAGAAGCCGGTGGGCTCTCTAGTGGGCCGGCAGCGTCCGGTGAATGCGGAGCCGCACGGGCCGTTGTCCTCCTACGTTGGTGTGTACAACAACGACTTTTGGGGACCGGCGACGGTCACCGAACGCGACGGGCACCTGGAGCTGGCGCTGGGGCCCAAGGGTTTCTTCAAGCTGGATCCCTGGGAGGGTGACGTCTTCGTCTTCCCCGTTGCTTCCGAGAATGCTCCTCCCGGAACGGTTTCCACGGCGATGTTCGACGGGGGCAGGCTCACACTGGAGTACTTCGACGACGGCGGCCGAGGGGTATTCGTCAGGTGAGTGCCCCAACGGTCACTGGACTGTCGGACGCGGAGGTCACTGCGCGGGTCGCTGACGGCAAGACCAACGACGTCCCGACGCGCGCTGCGCGCAGTGTCTCGGAGATCGTCCGTGGCAATGTCTTCACGCGGATCAACGCGATCCTCGGTGTGCTCTTCATCATCGTGCTGTCGACCGGCTCGGTGATCAATGGCGCGTTCGGCCTGCTGATCATCGCCAACAGCGCGATCGGCATCATCCAGGAACTGCGCGCCAAACAGACGTTGGACAAGCTGGCCATCGTCGGGCAGGCGAAACCGTTGGTGCGCCGACAGTCCGGTACCACAGCACTGGCGCCGAGTG
Source organism: Mycolicibacterium iranicum (assembly GCF_001650495.1). GTDB lineage: Bacteria > Actinomycetota > Actinomycetes > Mycobacteriales > Mycobacteriaceae > Mycobacterium > Mycobacterium iranicum_A. Next base: position 23,629 of record NZ_LWCS01000057.1, read on the forward strand.
AGGTCGTGCTCGACGACGTCATCGAGCTCGGCCCGGGCGATCAGATCGTCGTCGACGGCGAGATCGTCGAAGAGTCGAACCTCGAAGTCGACGAGTCGCTGTTGACGGGTGAGGCCGATCCGATCGCGAAAGACGCCGGCGATCAGGTGATGTCGGGCAGCTTCGTCGTCGCGGGCAGCGGCGCCTACCGCGCCACCAAGGTCGGTCGTGAAGCCTACGCCGCCAAGCTCGCGGAAGAGGCCAGCAAGTTCACGCTGGTGAAATCCGAGCTGCGCAACGGGATCAACAAGATCCTGCAGTTCATCACCTACCTGCTGGTGCCCGCGGGCGCGCTGATCATCTACACGCAGCTGTTCACCACCGACGCGGGATGGCGGGAGTCGGTGCTGCGCATGGTCGGTGCGCTCGTGCCGATGGTGCCCGAGGGTCTGGTGCTGATGACGTCGATCGCTTTCGCGGTCGGTGTCATCCGTCTGGGGCGCAAGCAGTGTCTGGTCAACGAGCTGCCCGCGATTGAGGGCCTGGCCCGCGTCGACGTGGTGTGTGCCGACAAGACCGGGACGCTGACCGAGAACGGCATGCGGCTCAGCGATCTCAAGAAGCTCGACGACTCAGGTGTCGCTGACGTGCTGGCGCAGCTGGCCTCCGACGACGCCCGCCCCAACGCGAGCATGGCCGCAATCGCCGAGGCCTACAAGATGCCGCCCGGCTGGACCGCCACCGCCACCGCGCCGTTCAAGTCGGCGACCAAGTGGAGCGGCACTTCCTACGGGGAGCACGGCAACTGGGTCATCGGAGCGCCCGACGTGCTGCTGGACCCCGCCTCGCCGGTCGCCGAGGAGGCTGAGCGGATCGGCGCGAAGGGGCTCCGGGTGCTGCTGCTCGGTTCCTCGGACCTGTCGGTCGACGACGCCCGAGCGCCGGGTACCGTCATCCCGGCAGCACTGGTGGTGCTCGAGCAGCGAGTCCGCCCTGACGCCAGAGACACCCTCGATTACTTTGCCTCGCAGAAGGTTTCGATCAAGGTGATTTCTGGTGACAATGCGGTCTCGGTGGGCGCCGTCGCCGGTTCGCTCGGCCTTCAGGGCGAGACGATGGATGCGCGCATGCTCCCGGACCAACCGGACGAGCTGGCGAACACCCTGGAGGAGTACACGACGTTCGGCCGGGTCCGGCCCGACCAGAAACGGGCCATGGTGCACGCGCTGCAATCCCGCGGACACACGGTGGCGATGACCGGTGACGGCGTCAACGACGTCCTTGCGCTCAAGGACGCCGACATCGGCGTCGCGATGGGCTCGGGAAGCTCCGCCTCCCGCGCCGTCGCGCAGATCGTGTTGCTGGACAACAAGTTCGCCACACTGCCGTACGTCGTAGGCGAGGGACGGCGTGTCATCGGCAACATCGAGCGCGTCTCGAACCTGTTCCTCACCAAGACGGTGTACTCGGTGCTGCTCGCCGTCCTCGTCGGGCTGGCCGGCCTGTCGGCGAAGCTGTTCGGCTCCGACCCGCTGCTGTTCCCGTTCCAGCCGATCCACGTGACCATCGCGGCCTGGTTCACCATCGGTATCCCGGCATTCGTCCTGTCACTGGCCCCCAACAACGAGCGCGCGCATCCCGGATTCGTGCGCCGGGTGATGACGTCGGCGCTGCCGTCCGGGCTCGTCGTCGGCATCGCGACATTCACGTCGTACCTGCTGGCCTACCAGGGTCGTGCGGCGACGGAGACGGAACAGACGCAGGCCTCGACGGCCGCGTTGATCACATTGTTGGTGGCTGCGGTGTGGGTGCTGGCTGTGGTGGCCCGGCCCTACGAGTGGTGGAGGGTCGCGCTGGTCGCCGTGTCGGGGGCTGCCTATGTCGTCATCTTCAGCATCCCGTTCGCCCGCGAGCTGTTCATTCTCGACCCGTCCAACGCCGTGATCACCTTCATGGCCCTGGGAATCGGGTTGGCGGGGGCGGCCGCGATCGAGGTGATCTGGTGGGTGCAGGGCCGTGTCCTGGACGAACAACGCAGGTTGTGGCGTCCGCGCGAACGGTAAGGTTGACGCCATGGGATTTCTGGACAAGGCCAAAGACCTCCTCGGCAAGAACGCCGACAAGGTCGACACCGTGATCAACAAGGCCGGCGATCTCGTCGACAAGAAGACGCAGGGTAAGTACGCCTCGACGGTGGACAAGGTGCAGGAAGCCGCCAGAAAGGCCGTCGCGGACAACGCCAATCAGGGGCAGGTGCCGCCTACCCAGCAGTCAGGGCAGGTTCCGCCCGCCTCGGCTCCCCCGACGACACCTCCGCCGTCGACCCC
>NZ_LWCS01000058.1 GCF_001650495.1 Mycolicibacterium iranicum
TCTCGGCAGCGAGATCATCAGCCGCCGCCTCACCCTCAACGGCAACCTCATGAGCTTCCGAAGCCTCGGCAACCGCCTCAGCCACCTCATCACCCTCAACCGAACCCAGACCCCCGGCCTCAACCTCAGTCTCGGAAGTCCCGCCATCGGCTGACGGCTGCTCTGCATCAGCGGCACCCTCACCGGCCTCAGCCTCGGAGCCGGTCACCGCATCCGCATCAACCTCACCGACCCCGGCAGCAGACTCATCAGACTCAGCCTCTGGAGTCTCACCATCGGCTGACGGCTGTTCTGCATCAGCGGCACCCTCACCGACGGCAGTCTCGGCAGCGAGATCATCAGCCGCCGCCTCACCCTCAACGGCAACCTCATGAGCTTCCGAAGCCTCGGCAACCGCCTCAGCCACCTCATCACCCTCAACCGAACCCAGACCCCCGGCCTCAGCCTCAGTCTCAGAGCCGGTCACCGCATCCGCATCAACCTCACCCACCCCGGCAGCAGACTCATCGGACTCGACGGCCTCTGACGCAACTTCATCCGTACCCGCGGCGACCGCCTCGGCGGGCTCGTCACTGGCCACGGCCTGACCGGCCGCAGCTGCACCCTCGGTAGCTTCGACCGCTTCGTCGCCCTCGACAGCTCCGAGACCACCGGCCTCCTGAGGGACCGGCGGTGCGACGACATCACCATCACCCTCGACCGCTTCCTCGCCCGTATCTTCATCGGACGCATCGAGTTCCGCGGCCAGCGCCTCCGCCTCAGCGGCGCCTTCGACTGCCGCGTCGTGCGCCGCCGTGGCACCTTCGGCCGCCTCAATCGCCTCGTCACCCTCGACCGCACCAAGTCCGCCGCCTTGACGCGGACGCACAGAGTCGTTTTCGTGACCGGCTACGGTCGCGGCGGCAACGACACCCGTCGCGGAGGCCATCGCGACATCCTTGGCGAGTTCCTCGACGTCGGATTCGGCGTCCTGCTTGCCCTGCAACGTCTCCGGAGCCTCCCGGCCCTTCGGCGCCACCATGATGTAGACGACGGCGCCGATAAACACGAACGTCGACGTGAAGGTGTTGATCCGAATACCGGCAAGGAGCGTGGCGGCGTCGCTGCGCATCAGCTCGATCCAGAACCGCCCGACACAGTATCCCGCGACATACAGCGCGAACAGCCGACCGTGTCCGATCTTGAACCGGCGGTCGACGATGATCAGCACCGCGAAAACCAGCAGGTTCCACAGCAACTCGTAAAGAAAGGTCGGGTGCACGACCTTGACCAGTTCACCGGTGGACACACCGTTCAACGAGTCTTGCAGGCCCGCTGAGTTCACCCGCTCGTAGATCTCCAGACCCCAGGGCAGGGTGGTCTCCCGGCCGTAGAGCTCCTGATTGAAGTAATTGCCCAGACGTCCGATCGCCTGTGCCAGAACGATTCCCGGCGCGATCGCATCTCCGAAAGCGGGCAACGGTATCCCCCGCCGTCGGCAAGCGATCCATGCACCGACGCCGCCGAGCGCCACCGCGCCCCAGATTCCGAGACCGCCGTCCCAGATCCGCAGCGCTGCACCCGGGCCCACGCCGTTCTCACCGAAGTATGTCGGCCAATCCGTCATGACGTGGTAGAGCCGACCGCCGATGAGGCCGAACGGCACCGCCCACAGCGCCACGTCGTAGATGACCCCCGGTTCCCCGCCCCTGGCCACCCACCGCCGATCGCCGATCACCAGCGCGGCAACGATGCCCACGATGATGCACAGCGCGTAGGCGCGGAGCGGGAACGGTCCGAGGTGCCATACACCCTGAGCGGGACTCGGGATGGAGGCCAGTACCGTCGTCGTCACGCAGTGATCCTCTGCCTTACGCCGTCTGCGAGTTCTACTGTCAGCGAGCGCACCGCGGGAATGCCCTCCTTCAACGCCGATACGAGTGCCGAACCGACGATGACGCCGTCGGCGTAGGCGCCGATCTCGGCCGCCTGTTCACGCGAGCGAACGCCGAGACCGACGCCCACCGGAATGTCCGATATTGCCTTGACCCGGCTGACCAGTTCGGGCGCGGCGTTCGACACCGCGTCACGCGCCCCGGTGACACCCATCGTTGATGCCGCGTAAATGAATCCCCTGGACGCCTGCACGGTCGCGGCCAGACGCTCGGGAGTCGAGGATGGCGCGACGAGAAAAATCCTGTCCAGATCGTGGACATCGGAGACCGACACCCACTCCTCGGCCTCGTCGGGAATCAGATCGGGCGTGATGAGCCCCAACCCGCCTGCCGACGCCAGATCACGGGCGAACGTGTCGATCCCCCTACGAAGCACGGGGTTCCAGTAAGTCATCACGACGGCGTGACCGCCGGCGTTGCTGATCGCCTCGACCGCGCGGAATGCATCGTGCACCCGAACACCGCCGCGCAGCGCCACCTCGGTGGCCGCTGCGATGACAGGCCCGTCCATTCCAGGGTCGGAGTACGCGATGCCGACCTCGACGATGTCGCAGCCCGCTTCGGTCAGCGCAACCATCGCTTCAATGGAGGATTCGACGTCGGGAAATCCAGTCGGCAGATAACCGATCAGCGCGGCACGGCCCTCGGCGCGGCAGGATTCGAACAATCCGGCGAGCCTACTCATGTGGCGTTGTCCTCCAGCAAGCCGAACCACTTGGCTGCCGTTTCGACATCTTTGTCGCCACGACCGGAAAGATTCACCAGGATCGCCGCTCCCGGCCCGAGCTCTACGCCCAACTTCAAAGCGCCGGCAACAGCATGCGCCGACTCGATCGCCGGGATGATGCCCTCCGTGCGGCTGAGCAGAGACAGCGCGTCCATCGCTTCGCCGTCGGTGATCGGCAGGTATCGGGCGCGGCCGATGTCCTTGAGCAGAGCATGCTCGGGGCCGACACCCGGATAATCCAATCCCGCTGAAATGGAATGAGATTCGATCGTCTGGCCGTCCTCGTCCTGCAGCAGGTATGAGAACGAGCCTTGGAAGGCGCCCGGCGATCCACCCGTGAAAGTTGCTGCGTGACGGCCTGTTTCGACCCCATCGCCTGCTGCTTCGTAGCCGATCAGGCTCACACCGGGGTCGTCGATGAAGGCGTGGAAGATTCCGATGGCATTGGATCCCCCGCCCACGCAGGCGGCGACCGCGTCGGGCAGTCGCCCCGCCTGGTCGAGCATCTGCTGGCGGGCTTCCATGCCGATGACGCGCTGGAAGTCGCGCACCATGAGCGGGAACGGATGCGGGCCCGCGGCGGTGCCGAACGCGTAATAGGTGCTGTCGGCGTTGGCGACCCAGTCTCGGAACGTCTCGTTGATGGCGTCCTTCAACGTCTTCGAGCCGGACTCCACCGCCACCACGGACGCGCCGAGCAGCCTCATCCTGGCCACGTTCAGCGCCTGCCGTGCGGTGTCGACGGCACCCATGTAGATGATGCACTCCAAGCCGAGCAACGCGCACGCCGTCGCCGTCGCCACACCGTGTTGGCCGGCGCCGGTCTCGGCGATGACGCGGGTCTTGCCCATCTGTTTCGCCAGCAGGGCCTGCCCCAGGACATTGTTGATCTTGTGAGAACCGGTGTGGTTGAGGTCTTCTCGCTTCAAGAAGATGCGCGCGCCACCGGCGTGGGCACTGAGACGCTCCGCCTCGTACAGCGGTGACGGGCGGCCGGTGTAGTGCTTCTGCAGCCGGTCCAACTCGTCGAGGAACGTCTGATCTGCACGAGCCTTCTCGTAGGCGGCGGTCACCTCTTCGATGACGGCCATCAAAGCTTCGGGAACCAGTCGTCCGCCGTAGGCGCCGAAGTGACCCTTGGCGTCGGGGTCATGTGAGGTCGGTTCGGCGACCGCCGCGCTGGCACGCGGCAGGTCTGGACTTGCGGGGCTGCTCACTTAACGGGCGGGCTTCGGGCACGACGGGTGCGCGCCGGCGGTGACGAGGTCAGCAACAGCGCTACGCGGGTCACCGCTGGTGACCAGGCCTTCACCGACGAGGACGCCGTCGGCTCCGGCGCCGGCGTAAGCGAGCAGGTCCGCTGTCCCCCGCACACCCGACTCGGCGATCTTGATGACCTTGCTCGGCAGGCCTGGCGCGATCCTTGCGAAGCAGTCCCTGTCGACCTCCAGCGTCTTCAGGTTGCGGGCATTCACACCGATCAACGAGGCTCCGGCCTGCAGGGCCCTGTCGGCCTCTTCTTCGGTATGCACCTCGACCAGAGCAGTCATACCCAGCGACTCCGTCCGCTCAAGAAGCGACTCCAGCGCGGGCTGCTCCAGCGCTGCCACGATCAACAGCAGCAAATCGGCTCCGTGGGCACGGGCTTCATGAATCTGGTAGGGCCGCACGATGAAGTCCTTGCGCAGCACGGGAATCGACACCGCGGCGCGGACCGCGTCGAGATCGTCCAGCGAGCCGTTGAACCGGCGCTGCTCGGTCAGCACGCTGATGACCCGGGCACCGCCGTTCTCGTAGGCACGGGCGAGCTCGGCAGGGTCGGCGATCGAAGCCAATTCGCCGCGCGACGGGCTTGCACGCTTGACTTCGGCAATCACCGCGATGCCCGGCGCGCGCAGCGCAGCCATGACGTCGAGAGGCGCCGGTGCGCGCTGAGCTAGTTCTTTGACCTCGGAAAGGCTGACGACGGCCTCGCGGGCGGCAACGTCAGCACGGACTCCCTCGAGGATGGAGTCGAGCACGTTAGCCGAACCCATAGACGTCGTTTCCCTTTCGCTGACGGCCATTCGATTCTTAGTGAAGGGTAGTCGCCACGACGGCATGGTCTGTCACCGGCCCTTGTTGTCAGGATTGACCGGGTCCTGGGTGGGATCGGAACCCTCGTCGAGGGCATCCCAGATCATCCGCTCTGACATCGACGCCGCAGGCGCGTCTGCCACCACGGCCGGCCGTCGCGTGTATCGAGTGCCCTCAGCGCGACCGTGGGCGGCCGAGCGCACGAGAAGGACCGCGCCGAGCAGCGACAGGGCGGCGGCCACCAGCGTCACGACGGCCCCCACGTAGTACCTCTGGGTGTCGATCAGGTCTGCGACCGGCACCTCCGCCAGACGTGCCGCGCGCACCGCGACGTCCTCGACCACCCACAGGCTGATTGCCAGGTAGCCCATGCCCGCGCTGGCCGCGGCGACCAACAGGGCCAGCACCCGCAGGGGCCAGCCACGCACAGCCAGTGCGGCGACCGCTGCGGCCAACACGAGCAGTGCCAGCGGGACCAGAGCCGTCGACCACGTCGCCCCCGAGAGTGCAGCAGCCTTGGGCTGCCCGAGTCCGTCGAACGAGCTGATCTGCACCCAGGTGAACCGCGACGCTCCCCACAGGCCCGCCGCGGCGAGCGCCAGAAGCAGTTGCGCGGCGCGGATCACGGCTCGCTCAGAGTCTCGGCCGCCGCGATCGCGGCAAGCACGGCCCGGGCCTTGTTGGCGGATTCGGTGTACTCGTAAGGGCCGTTCGAATCGGCCACGACGCCACCGCCCGCCTGCACGTAAGCCGTTCCGTTGCGCATGAGCGCGGTCCGGATCGCAATGGCGAAGTCAGCATTGCCCGCGAAGTCCAGATAGCCCAACACACCGCCGTAGAGGCCGCGGCGGGTCATCTCCACTTCCTCGATGAGCTCCATCGCGCGTACCTTCGGTGCCCCCGACAGTGTCCCGGCCGGGAAACACGCCGTCACGGCGTCCAACGCGGTCCTGTCGTCGGCGAGCAGCCCGGTCACCGTCGACACCAGGTGCATGACGTGGCTGTAGCGCTCGATGTGGCTGTAGTCCTCGACCTTGACGGTTCCCGGCCGGCATACCCGGCCCAGGTCGTTGCGGCCGAGGTCGACGAGCATGAGGTGCTCGGCGCGCTCCTTCTCGTCGGAGAGCAACTCCTTTTCCAGCAGGAGGTCTTCCTCTTCGGTGTCCCCACGCCAACGAGTACCCGCGATCGGATGCGTGGTCGCCCGGCCGTCCTTGACGGTGACAAGCGCCTCAGGGCTGGAACCGACAATTGAAAAGTCCAGGCCCCCATCTACATTCGGCACATTCAGTAAGTACATGTAGGGGCTCGGGTTGGTGACCCGCAGCATCCGGTAGACATCAAGAGGATCGGCCTCGGTGTCCATCTCGAAACGCTGCGACGGCACGACCTGGAACGCCTCACCCGCCTCGATATCGCCGACGAGCTTGTCGACGATCTCGGTGTACTGCTCGACCGTGCGCTGCGACCGATGCAACGGAGCCGGCCTGCTGAAGGTCGCGACCGTCGACGCCAGCGGCTCGGCGAGCGCCGCCGTCATCACGTCCAGCCTCGCCACCGCGTCGTCGTAGGCCCAGTCGACGCGCTCGTCGGTGCCGTTCCAATTGACCGCATTCGCGATCAGCGTGATGGTGCCCTCGTGGTGGTCGACGGCGGCGATGTCGGTAGCCAGCAGCAGCATCATGTCCGGCAGACCGAGGTCGTCGACGGTCAGCTCGGGAAGGCGTTCGAGCCGGCGCACCATGTCGTAGGCGAAGAAGCCGACGAGGCCCGACGACAGCGGCGGCAGGCCGGGTAGCGCGGCTGTCTCCAGCAGTGTCAGGGTCGCACGCAGCGCCGCGAGGGGGTCCCCACCTGCAGGGGCGTCCTTGGGGATCACACCTAGCCACACGGCTTCGCCGTCACGGACGGTCAGCGCGGAAGGGGCGCCGGCACCGATGAACGACCATCGGGACCACGACCGCCCGTTCTCCGCGGACTCCAGAAGGAACGTTCCTGGGCGGTTTGCGGCGAGCTTGCGATACGCCGACAGGGGCGTCTCGCTGTCGGCGAGTACTTTGCGGGTCACCGGGACCACCCGATGTTCAGCGGCCAGCGCCCGGAAGTCCTCACGCGACGTCGTCGTGGTGAGGTTGGCGGTCGTCTGCACCCCGACATCCTCCCAGAAGTACCGTTGAGAGCATGAATCGTGGTGATCGCGTGGCCGACTTCGAACTTCCTGACCAGACGGGAACGCTGAGGACGCTCTCCGAGCTCCTCGCAGACGGACCGATCGTGCTGTTTTTCTACCCCGCCGCCATGACGCCCGGGTGCACCAAAGAGGCTTGTCACTTCCGCGATCTCGCGGCCGAGTTCGCGGCTGTCGGTGCGAGCCGGGTCGGGATCAGCGCCGACACCGTCGACAAGCAGGCGCAATTCGCCGACAAGCAGAAGTTCGACTATCCCCTGCTGTCCGACACCGAGGGTGTGGTGGCCACGCAGTTCGGCGTCAAGCGCGGGCTGCTCGGCAAGTTCATGCCGGTGAAGCGGACGACCTTCGTCATCGACACCGACCGCACCGTCCTTGAGGTCATCGCGAGCGAGTTCAGCATGGACACCCACGCCGACAAGGCCCTTGAGGTGTTGCGGCAACGCCAATCGGCATGACGGCCGTCCTCGAGATCGACGAGGTCACGTTCCGCCGCAACGGCACACAGATCATCGACGGCATCTCGCTGACGGTGAACGAAGGTGAACACTGGGCGCTGCTCGGCCCCAACGGTGCCGGCAAGAGCACACTGCTGGGCTTCTGCGCCGCGAACACATTCCCGACGTCGGGAAGCGTGCGCATTCTGGGCCGGCAGATGGGGCGGGTGGACCTTTCTGTGCTTCGCCATTCCATCGGTCATGTCAATCCCCGTCATCAGCTGCAGTATTCGCTGACGGTTCGCGAGGTGGTGATGACGGGAATCACCGCGACCATCGACACGCCGATGCGGTGGACGGCGTCTGCTGAAGAGGACGAGCGCGCCGACGCGATGATCACCGCTGTCGGGTTGTCACACAAGGCCGGCGACGTATGGCCGACCCTGTCGCAGGGCGAACGTGGGCGCACCCTGATCGCCAGGGCGCTGATCTCCCAGCCCCGCCTGCTGCTGCTCGATGAACCGTCGACCGGGTTGGATGTGGCTGCGCGCGAACAACTGCTGGAGACCATCGACTCGCTCGACGAGACCCACCCCGAGGTGGCGTCGATTCTCGTGACGCACCACCTCGAAGAGTTACCGACCACGACCACCCACGCGCTGCTGATCTCCGGGGGGCGCACAGTGGCCAGCGGGCCTGCGCGCGAGACGATCACGACGGAGACAGTGTCGGAGGCGTTTGCCCATCCAGTGGTGGTGGGCTACGACGAGGGACGCTGGACGGCGCGCGCAAAGGTTGCGCGCATCATCTAGGAGTCGGGCGCCAGCAGCAGGTCCGCGTCGAAACACGTGTGATCGCCGGTATGGCAGGCGCCGCCGACCTGGTCGACCTCCAGCAACACGGTGTCGCCGTCGCAATCCAGCCGTACCGAGTGCACGTACTGGGTGTGCCCGGACGTCAGGCCTTTCACCCACTGCTCACCACGGGACCGCGAAAAGTAGGTCGCCTCACGCGTTTCCAGCGTGCGCGCCAGCGCCTCGTCATCCATCCACGCGACCATCAGCACCTGGCCCGTCGCACGCTCCTGCACCACCGCACTGAACAGGCCGTTGGCGTCGCGCTTGAGCCGCGACGCGATCGCCGGGTCCAGAGTCACCTCTGCCCTCGGCTCTTCGCGCAAGCGCTCATCGCACCACAATTCCTTCAGCTGCCATCGCCGCCTTCACCTGGCCGATGGTCAGATCCCCGAAGTGGAACACGCTGGCCGCCAGCACGGCGTCGGCACCTGCAACAACGGCGGGCGCAAAATGTTCCACGGCACCTGCGCCGCCGCTGGCGATCACCGGGACCGTCACCGCACCGCGCACCGCACGCAGCATGGGAAGGTCGAAACCGGCTTTTGTACCGTCGGCATCCATCGAGTTCAGCAGAATCTCCCCCACGCCGAGCTCGGCGCCGCGGGCGGCCCATTCGACGGCGTCGATCCCGGTGCCGCGCCGTCCGCCATGTGTGGTGACCTCCCACCCCGACGCCGTCGGTTGAGATCCCCCAGGCACCGAGCGGGCGTCCACGGACAGCACGATGCACTGCGAACCGAACTGCCGGGACAACTCCGACAGCAGTTCCGGGCGCGCGATCGCGGCCGTGTTCACCGACACCTTGTCGGCGCCGGCGCGCAGCAACACGTCGACGTCCGCGACCGAGCGAACACCACCGCCGACGGTCAACGGGATGAACACCTGCTCGGCGGTGCGCCGCACCACCTCCAGCATGGTGGTGCGGCCCGACGACGACGCGGTGACATCCAGGAACGTGAGCTCGTCGGCCCCTTCGGCGTCGTAGGCGGCGGCGAGCTCGACGGGATCGCCCGCGTCGCGCAGGTTGGCGAAGTTGACACCTTTGACCACCCTGCCGTCATCGACGTCCAGGCATGGGATCACGCGGGTCGCTACATCGCTCGCGGCGCTCACAGGTAGTCCTTCGGATCACCGGCGCCTTGGACGATGTTCAGGATCTCCTCGTGGACACCGGGCGCAGCGGCCAGCGCCGACGGCGAGGAGGATGTCCACGGATCGCCGGACAGATCCGTGACGACGCCGCCCGCGGCCCGTACCAGGGCCACCCCCGCTGCGTGGTCCCAGATGTGGTGGCCGAAACTGATTGCGCCACCGAGGATCCCCGCGGCGACATAAGCGAGGTCGATGCCGGTGGCGCCGTGCATCCGCACGCGCGAGCATTCCCTGCTCAGACCTTCGAGCACCTTGGCTCGATAGCGGCCGGGATAGCGTCCGCGCGACTCGATGTTGAACGTGCCTATGCCCACGATGGATTCGCCGAGTGACGCCTTGCCGAGACTTTCGAGATCGGAGCCGTTGCACTGCACCGGCCCGTCGACGATCGAGGTGAAGCTCTGCGACATGAACGGCAGCCAGGTCAGCCCCAAGACCGGTTCGCCGTCCGCCAGCAGACCGAGAAGGATTGCGGCGGTCGGCAGGCCCGCCGCGTAGTTGAACGTGCCATCGATCGGGTCGAGCACCCACACCAGCTCGGAGTCGATCGCCTCCCCGCCGAACTCCTCACCGTGCACGCCGATGCCGGTCAGCTTCGTCAGCTCGGCGACCACACGGCGCTCGATCGCCAGGTCCACCTCGGTCGCGAAGTCGTTGCCCTTCTTCGCGACTGCCGAGTCGGCACGGTGCCCGGCGACGAATTGCCCCGAGGCGGCGTCGAGTACCCCCGCTGCGACAGCGAGGAGATCGGCCAGCTGCGCGCGGTCCAGGGTCACGTGCTGACCGCGTCGAGCGCCTGCGGCAGCGTGAATCGTCCCGCGTACAGCGCTTTTCCGACGATCGCCCCTTCGACACCGCGGTCGGTGAGTGTCGCGATCGCCCGCAGATCGTCGAGGCTGGACACTCCTCCGGAAGCGATGACCGGTGCATCGGTGCGCTCGCACACCTGGCTCAGCAGCTCCAGGTTGGGGCCGTTGAGGGTGCCGTCCTTGGTGACGTCGGTGACGACGAACCGCGAACAGCCTTCACTGTCAAGACGTTCCAGCACAGTCCACAGGTCGCCGCCGTCGGTTTCCCAACCGCGACCACGCAACCGGTACTGCCCGTCTTCGATCTTGGCGTCGAGACCCACGGCAACGCGGTCGCCGTGCTCGGAAACGATCTTGGCGCACCATTCGGGGTTCTCCAACGCGGCGGTCCCGATGTTCACACGAGCACAGCCCGTGGCCAGCGCCGCGGCCAGAGAGTCGTCGTCGCGGATACCGCCGGACAGTTCGACGGCCACGTCCAACTTGGCGACCACCTCGGCGAGCAGCTCGCGGTTGGATCCGCGCCCGAAAGCGGCGTCGAGATCGACGAGGTGAATCCATTCCGCACCGTCGCGCTGCCACGTCATCGCGGCGTCGAGCGCCGACCCGTACTCCGTCTCGCTACCCGCCTGTCCCTGCACCAGCCGCACCGCGCGGCCGTCGACGACGTCGACAGCGGGCAGAAGGATGAGTCGTGCGGATGTATTCGCCCCGGCGGTTTTCACGTCGGTCAACTTAGCGCTCCGACCCAATTCGACAGTAATTCGGCGCCGGCGTCCCCACTCTTCTCCGGGTGGAACTGGGTCGCCGACAGCGGCCCGTTCTCCACAGCAGCCAGAAACGGCACGTGGTGCGTCGCCCAGGTCAGGCGCGCCGTGGGGTCCCCCTCCCACTGCTGGGCGGCGTAGGAATGCACGAAGTAGAAGCGGGTGTCTTCGCCGATGCCTTTGAACAGCACGCTGTCCGACGGGGCATCGACGACGTTCCAGCCCATGTGGGGGATCACGGGGGCATCCAGACGGACCACCGCACCGGGCCACTGCCCGCACCCGGTGGTCTCGACACCGAACTCGACACCGCGCGAGAACAGAATCTGCATGCCGACGCATACGCCGAGAACCGGCCGTTCTGCAGCCAGCCGGTCCGCGATGATCTTTTCGCCGCCGATCTCGCGCAGGCCCGCCATGCACGCCTCGAACGCGCCCACTCCGGGTACGACGAGTCCGTCGGCGTTGGCCGCCGCCGCCGGATCCGCAGTGACCTCGACCTCGGCCCCGACGCGCTCCAGCGCCCGCTGTGCTGACCGAAGGTTGCCCGAGCCGTAATCCAGGACGACGAGTTGTGTTGTCACAACGTGCCTTTGGTGGACGGCACACCGGTGACGCGCGGGTCGTACTCGACCGCCTGGCGCAGAGCCCGCGCGACGGCCTTGTACTCGGCCTCGGTGATGTGGTGCGGATCGCGCCCGTACAGGGTCCGCACATGCAGTGCGATACGCGCGTTGTAGGCAAGCGATTCGAAGACGTGCCTATTGACCACGGTGTGGTACGGCGCCGAGGATCCGGCGATCGTGAACTCGACCATGTACTCGGGTTCGCCGGTGTGGACGAAGTACGGGCGGCCGGAGACGTCGACGGCGGCATGCGCGAGGCACTCGTCCATCGGGATGAACGCATCGCCGAAGCGGCGGATGCCCTTCTTGTCGCCGAGCGCCTGCGCGAGTGCCTGGCCGAGCACGATAGAGGTGTCCTCGATGGTGTGGTGACCCTCGATCTCGATGTCGCCCACCGCTTTCACGGTGAGGTCGAAGCTGGCGTGGGTCCCCAGCGACGTCAGCATGTGGTCGAAGAACGGAACACCGGTCTCGACACTGACCACTCCGGCGCCGTCGAGATCGAGCTCGACGACGATGTCGGATTCCTTGGTCTTGCGCTCCACTCGTGCTCGGCGGTTTGGACGGGTCATGCTGCTCCTATCCGGGCGCTGGCTGCCAGCAGCGCATCGTTCTCGTCGGCCAGGCCGATGGTGGTGCGCAGATAGCCGGGAATTCCGACATCGCGGATGAGCACGCCCTCGTCCAGGTAACGCTGCCAGGTCGCGGGCGCGTCCGTGAACTCCCCGAACAGCACGAAGTTCGCATCGCTGGGAATCACGCGGAAACCCATGCCCGCCAACGCTGAAGACACCCTTTCACGTTCCGCGATCAGCGTCGAGACGCTACCGAGGGTGTCGTCTGCGTGGCGCAGGGCGGCGCGCGCAGCGGCCTGCGTGACCGACGACAGGTGATACGGCAAGCGCACCAGCAGCATCGCGTCGATGACGGCGGGCGCGGCGATCAGGTAGCCCAGGCGGCCGCCGGCGAACGCGAACGCCTTGCTCATGGTACGGCTGACAACCACCTTTGTCGGGTAGGTGTCGAGCAGCGCGATCGCGCTGGGCTGAGACGAGAACTCCCCATAGGCCTCGTCGACGATCATGATGCCGCCGTTCATGGCGTCGAGCAGCAGCCGCAGATCGTCGAGCGAAACGCTCTGTCCGGACGGGTTGTTGGGGCTCGTGACGAAGACGACGTCGGGATTGTGTTCCTTGATCGCCGTCGCGGCCACCGCGGCATCGAGACCGAAGTCCTCTCCGCGGTTGGCCACCAGCCAACGGGTCTGGGTGCCGTCAGAGATGATCGGGTGCATCGAATACGACGGCACAAAACCCAGCGCACTGCGGCCCGGTCCGGCGAACGCCTGCAACAGCTGCTGCAAAATCTCGTTGGAGCCGTTGGCCGCCCAGACGTTCTCCACCCCCACGGCGGTTCCGGTCTGCGCTGTCAGATACGCCGCCAGGTCGGCACGCAGGGCAACGACGTCGCGGTCGGGGTACCGGTGCAACTCCCGCGCCGCATCGCGCACCGAGTCGGCGACGTCGTCGACGAGCGCCTGTGTGGGCGGATGCGGATTCTCATTGGTGTTCAGACGCACA
The DNA here is from genome assembly GCF_001650495.1 of Mycolicibacterium iranicum. Classification (GTDB taxonomy): domain Bacteria; phylum Actinomycetota; class Actinomycetes; order Mycobacteriales; family Mycobacteriaceae; genus Mycobacterium; species Mycobacterium iranicum_A. Next base: position 13,154 of record NZ_LWCS01000058.1, read on the forward strand.
GGAACAACCAATTGCGGCGCACCATAGGGTGATTTACCGCGCAGATCGTCACGTAGCGGCAGGTCGTCGAGCGAGATACCTCCGCCGGGAACAGACGTCACTCGAACCTCCGGCGCACCGCTTCGCCGTGGCTCGGTAGGTTCTCGGCGTTGGCCAACGTGATCACGTGCCCGGAGACGTCTTTGAGAGCGGCCTCGCTGTAATCGACGACGTGGATGCCACGCAGGAACGTCTGCACGGACAGGCCGCTGGAGTGCCGCGCGCATCCGGCGGTGGGCAGGACATGGTTGGACCCCGCGCAGTAGTCGCCAAGGCTCACGGGAGACCACGGCCCGACGAAAATGGCTCCGGCCGAACGGATACGGCCGGCCACGGCGGCGGCATCCGCGGTTTGGATCTCGAGGTGTTCGGCGGCATAGGCGTTGACCGTCCGCACACCGGCCTCGATGTCGTCGACCAGCACGATCGCCGACTGCGCCCCACTGAGCGCGGTCGTCACCCGCTCACGGTGGACGGTCGTCTCCAGCTGCAGGACCAGCTCGCGATCGATCGCGTCCGCCAGGTCGGAGCTGTCGGTGACGAGAACGCTTGCCGCCATCTCGTCGTGCTCGGCCTGGCTGATCAGGTCGGCGGCCACGTGCACCGGGTCGGCGGTGTGGTCGGCCAGGATCGCGATCTCGGTCGGGCCGGCTTCGGCGTCGATACCAACCTGGGAGCGGCAGATCCGCTTGGCCGCGGTGACATAGATGTTGCCCGGCCCGGTGATCATGTCGACGGGGGCCAGCTCGCTTCCGTCTGTGTCCGTGCCGCCGTAAGCCAACAGCGCCACGGCTTGCGCACCCCCGACGGCCCACACCTCGTCGACGCCCAGGAGCGCAGCCGCAGCGAGAATCGTGGGGTGCGGGAGGCCAGAGAACTCGGCCTGGGGCGGGCTGGCGATCACCAGCGAGTCGACACCGGCCGTCTGCGCCGGGACGACGTTCATGACGACACTCGACGGATAGACGGCGTTGCCGCCAGGGACGTAGAGGCCGACCCGTTCGACGGGCACCCAGCGCTCGGTGACGGTCGCACCGGGCGCCAGAGTGGTCGTGGTGTCGGTGCGGCGTTGGTCTGCGTGCACTGCGCGAGCGCGTTCGATAGCGACCTCCAGTGCCGTGCGCACGTCGGCATCGAGCTGATCGAGAGCGTCGGACAGCTTGTGCTCGGGCACGCGAACCCGGTCCGGCCGGACGCCGTCGAAGGTGGCGCCGTACTCGAGCGCCGCTTCGGCACCGCGCGCCGCGACCGCGTCGACGATGGGGCGAACCTTCGGGACGACCGCCTCGACGTCGACACCGCCGCGCGGTAGGGCCGTGCGCAAACCGGCCGCCGACCGCGCCGCCCCACGGAGGTCGATGCGCCGCAGTAGCGCTGGCGATACATTCACGCTGACCATTGTCCCAGAGCTGCACAAATCAGTATCGGAGGCGTCATGTCCGATCGGACGAACAGAGACAACCACCCCAACAACGCCCCGGGCGTGCCGATGATCTTCCCGGTGTGGTTCGAAAAGCTGCAGATCAAGTACATCAATCCGCTGCTGCGACCGCTGTCGAAGAGGATGCCCGGGCTGGCAGTGATCAAGCACCGTGGCCGCACCTCGGGCAAGGACTACGAGACGATCATCACTCCGTACCGCAAAGGCAATGTGGTGGCCATAGGGCTGGCGCACGGCAAGACCAACTGGGCCAAGAACGTGCTGGCTGCCGGTGAGGCGGAGCTGCAGATGGGGCATAAAAGGCTGCATCTGGTCCGGCCGCGCGTGGTGCCCGCAGGCACCGAGGACCCGTCGCTGCCCAAGGTGGCGCAGATGCTCTTGAAGAGGTCCGGTGTTTTCGTCGCCGATATCGCTTGACCTGACCTGACACACTCATCGCCATGACCTGGCAATTGTGGTTGGCATTCCTGGGCGCGGCGATCGTGATCGCACTGACGCCGGGGCCGGGCGCCGTTCAGTCGATGGCGACGGGTCTGACGCATGGTGTCAAACGCGGCTACTGGAGCATCTTCGGCCTCGAGGTGGGCCTGATGCTCCAACTCACGCTTGTCGCCATCGGGCTGGGAGCAGCGGTCGCCAGCTCGATGGTCGCGTTCACCGTCATCAAATGGCTCGGTGTGGCATATCTCGCCTACCTGGCGGTGCGCCAGTGGCGATCCGCGGCCATCGACCTGAGCGCCCAGGTCGATCGCGGCGTCGACGGCGGCCGAACGAATCTGCTGATCCGAGGGTTCCTCGTCAACGCCACCAACCCGAAGGGTCTGCTGTTCTTCCTCGCAGTGATGCCGCAGTTCGTCGTCCCGACCGCGCCGCTGCTGCCCCAATACCTCACCATCGGGATCACGATGACCGCGGTCGACCTGATCGTCATGGGCCTCTACACCGCGCTGTCGGTGCGCCTGCTGACGTGGCTGCGCACACCGCGTCAACAGACGGTGCTCAACCGCGCGATCTCGGGATTGTTCGCCACCGCCGCCGTGGTGCTGGCACTGGTGCGGCGCGGCCCCGCTGCTGCGTAATCACTCGCAGCGCCCACTGATGGCGCTGCTTGCGGCCTCGGCGTCCTGGAGACGACCTGCCTGGACGGGATCGGTGTTGGGCACGCCCGCGGTGGCCGCCGCACCGATGTCCATCAGCTGATTGGCGAACCGCCGGACCTCCCCCGCCAGATCCGAGGGGGTGGCCGGGTCCAGGCGGGCCAGGAGGTACTGGCCGCCGTCGAACAGCGCGACCCGGGCATTGGCCGAGACCGCCAGCGCACCGGCGATGTCATCGGAGCCCCCTGGCGGCTCGGCGTTGGTGTTGGTCGCGACACCGGTGCGCACCGTATCGAACGCCGAGCAGATGGCGTTCTTCGCGTCGGTGCGCTGCGCGTCGGTGTAGTCCGGCTCGCTGTCGAATGTTCGTAGCAGCGCCAACACCGAGAGACCGAGCGCGAACACCGCTGCCACCAGGGCCGCCAGCTTCATGATCTACAGATCTAACCCCAGATCGAGAACACGGACCGAATGCGTCAGCGCGCCGACGGCGAGGTAGTCCACACCGGTGCCCGCATATTCAGCCGCGTTCTGCAGGGCGAGACCGCCCGAGGACTCCAGCTTCGTCTGAGGAGATCGCGAGTCCCTGCGCTGCACGGCAATCTGGGTCTGCCAGACCGGGAAGTTGTCCAGCAGCACCAGTTCGACATCTTCGGCGAGAACCTCGTCGAGCTGCTCCAGCGAGTCGACCTCGACCTCGCACGGCAGATCCGGTGCTGCGGAACGGACTTCGCGCAAGGCGGCAACGACGGATCCGGCGGCAGCCACGTGGTTGTCCTTGATCAGTGCGGCGTCGCCGAGGCCCATCCTGTGGTTGATCCCACCTCCGACACGTACCGCGTACTTCTGCAGCGCGCGCAACCCGGGCAACGTCTTGCGGGTGTCTCTGATCTGCGCGCGGGTCCCGGACACCGCCTCTACCCACGCCGCTGTCGCGGTCGCGATCCCCGACAGGTGACACACAAGGTTGAGCATTGTGCGCTCGGCGGTGAGGAGGCCGCGCGTGGGTCCCGCCACGGCGAGCGCCACCCCGCCCGGTCCCAGGCGGGTTCCGTCGGCCACTCGATGTTCGACGCGGTAGCCGTCGGCGCCGAGCACCTCGTCGAGCACCAGCAGCGCGAGGTCCAGGCCCGCGACGACGCCCTCCTCGCGGGACACCATCGACGCGAGGGTGTGCGCCGCCGCGGGTACGGTGGCCTGCGTTGTCACGTCAGGTCCGTAGCGCAGGTCCTCTTCGAGGGCGCGCGCGATCACAGCTCGAGCCTCGATCAGCTCGGCGTCGGTGAGTGTCACGGGCATCCCACCGCCGCGCGCACCGAGTGAGACGTGCTGAAGGCCTGCGCCGGATCGGTCCCGGGGTAGTCGCTGCGGTGGTGGCATCCACGAGTTTCGTTGCGCGCCAACGCCGCTGCGGTGACCGCATCTGCCACCGTCGTCAGCGCAGCGTCCTCGAAGTCGGTCCGCGAACGCAGTGCCCGCAGGGCCGCGGCCTCGAGGCGGTCAGAGAGCTCACGCAGGCCGTGACCGCTGCGAACTACCGATGCGCACCGGGTCATTGCGCCCTGCAGATCGGCCCGGGCCAGCGCCGGCCGCACCGGCGGGACCGGATCGAGGACCCGGCTCGGTCCCGCGGCGCTCGCGTGGTGTGCCGCGGCCGCACCCGCCCGGCCGCCGACCACCAGGCCTTCGAGCAGGCTGTTGGACGCCAACCGGTTGGCACCGTGCATGCCGGTCCGCGCTACCTCCCCCGCGGCGAAAAGCCCTGGCAGTTCAGTGCGCCCGTGCACGTCGGTGTGCACGCCGCCGCAGCTGTAGTGCGCGCCGGGCACGACCGGGATCGGGTCATGCGTCGCGTCGATGCCCGCACTCAGACACGCGGCGTTGACCGTCGGGAACCGTGTCGCGAAGTGCGCGACGCCGCGGGCGTCCAGATAGACGCACTCATCCCCGGTCGCGGACAACCGCGCCTGGATCGCCGCGGCGACGACGTCACGCGGCGCGAGGTCACCCATCGGGTGAACGCCGTCGGTCACCGAAAGACCATTGCGGTCATGCAGTATGGCGCCCTCACCGCGGAGCGCCTCGGTGATCAGCGGACGCCGCCCCCCGCCGCCGGTGTAGAGCATGGTCGGGTGGAACTGGATGAACTCGAGATCGGTGACGGCAAGCCCGGCCCACATCGCCAGAGCCACGCCGTCACCGGTGGACCCTTCCGGGTTGGTGGTGGCCGAATACAGATGTCCCAGGCCGCCGGTCGCGAGGATCACCGACGGCGCGTACACCGCGCCGAGGCCATCCTCGCTGAGAACAGTGACGCCGGCGACGGCGCCGTCGTCGAGGATCAGATCGAGTGCGACGTGGTTGCGCCGGATGTCGAGCGTCGCAGCAGCATGGTCGAGAGCGCGCTGTACCTCCGCTCCGGTCGCGTCCCCGCCCGCGTGGATGATGCGTCGTCGGGTGTGGCCGCCCTCGCGCGTCAGCGCCCATCGCCCCGGTGCAGATTCGTCGAAATGCGCACCGGCAGAGACGAGTTGGGAGACCGCGCGATACCCGTCGGCAACGATCGAGCGGACCGCCTCCGGATCGCACAGCCCGGCACCTGCCGTGAGCGTGTCGGCGACATGGGCCTCGACGGAATCGTCGGTGTCGGGAAGGACGACCGCGATGCCCCCCTGGGCATAGAACGTCGCCGTTTCACCAGCTTTGCTCAACAGCACAACCTTGCGGCCGCGGCGATGTGCTGCAAGCGCGGCCGCAAGTCCCGCGACACCGGTGCCGACGACGACGACGTCGGCTCGCTGCCGCCAGAAGCCGCTGCCGCCGCAGGCGGCGATCACGCCACTGCCGCCGCAGGCGGCGATCACGCCGCTGCCGCCGCCGGCGGTCATTCCCCGCCGCCGGGGTGTCCGATCTCGATCATCCGCTGGACGCTCTTGCGTCCCGCGGCTGCGACTTCCACGTCCACGTGGACCTCGTCGGCGCCCTCGATGAGGCAGCGCAGCATCGCGGCCGGGGTGATCATCTTCATGTAGCGGCACGACGCGCGGTCGTTTACCGCCCGGAAGTCGACCTCCGGTGCGGCACGACGCAACTGGTGCAGCATGCCGACCTCGGTGGCCACCAGTACCTGGCGGGCGCCTGTCTCGCGTGCGGCGTCGAGCATGCCGCCGGTCGACAGGATCTTCACCCGATCCTCCGGGAAGGCGCCCTCCCCGGCGAGATAGAGGGCCGAGGTGGCGCAACCACACTCGGGGTGTACGAACAACTCCGCGTCAGGATGCGCCCGGGCCTGGTCGGCGAGTTCGTCGCCGTTGATGCCGGCGTGCACGTGGCATTCGCCGGCCCAGACGTGCAGATTCTTGCGACCGGTCATCCGGCGCACGTGGGCCCCGAGGAACTGGTCGGGGCAGAACAGCACCTCACGGTCCTCGGGAATGGAGGCGACGACTTCCACCGCGTTCGAGGACGTGCAGCAGATGTCGGTCTCTGCTTTCACCGCGGCGGTCGTGTTGACGTAGGACACCACGACAGCACCCGGATGCTCGGCCTTCCAGGCCCGCAACTCCTCAGCGGTGATCGAATCGGCCAACGAGCATCCCGCCCGCTGGTCGGGGATCAGCACCGTCTTGTCCGGCGAGAGGATCTTGGCGGTCTCGGCCATGAAGTGCACCCCGGCGAACACGATCGTGTCCTCGGGCGCCTCGGCGGCGATCCGAGACAGTGCCAGTGAGTCGCCGACGTGGTCAGCGACGTCCTGGATGGCAGGTAGCTGGTAGTTGTGCGCCAGCAGTGTGGCGCCACGGAGCTTGAGCAGTCGGCGCACTTCGGTGGCCCACTCCGCGTCACCGTCGACACCGGAAAACCCGCCCGGGCCGTCCACGATCCGGTCCGCAAGTTCGTTCGCGAGAACCGTCATCGCCGTCTCCTTCACTCTTCGAGGTTTTCGACTTACAATCGAAAACATGGCTCATACTAGCACTGAACACGAGGTGCTCGCCGTGGTGTTCCAGGTGCAACAGGTTCTCCAACCGGCCACCAAGCGGAAACCGGCACTTCACGTGCTGTTGTGGCAGCGCGCACTCGAACCGGAGAAGGAAAAATGGTCCCTTCCGGGCGGCCGGCTGGACTCCGACGAAGATCTGACCAGTTCGGTCTCGCGTCAGCTTGCGGAGAAGGTGGACCTCAAGGAGCTCGCCCACCTCGAACAGCTGGCCGTGTTCTCCGATCCGGCGCGCGTTCCCGGTCCCCGCACCATCGCATCGACGTTCCTCGGCCTGGTGCCCTCCCCCGCAACGCCGGAACTTCCCCCGGACACCCGTTGGCATCCCGTCAGCAGCCTGCCGCCGATGGCGTTCGACCACGCGCCGATGGTCGAACATGCACGTACCCGGTTGGTCGCCAAGCTCTCCTACACCAATATCGGATTTGCTTTGGCACCAGAGGAATTCGCACTTTCGACGCTGCGCGACATCTACAGTGCGGCGCTCGGGCACCCCGTCGACGCCACCAACCTGCAGCGCGTCCTCGAACGCCGGCACGTGATCACCAGGACCGGCACCACCGCACGATCCGGCCGCAGCGGGGGCCGTCCCGCGGCGTTGTACCGGTTCACCGACTCCCGCTATCGAGTCACCGACGAATTCGCTGCGCTGCGCCCTCCCGGGTGAGTCGACTGGATTCTTAAAGGCTTCTTAAGTAACAATGCCGGGATGGACTTGGGCAATGTTGCACGGTCGAGCGCCGAACCCGAATGGATCGGCCAAGCTCCGCATGAGCCGTTGCAACCCAGGAGCAGACCCATCGTCCCAGCAAAGGACGCGTTCTACCAGCCGCCCGCCGGTTACCAACACGCCCGTCCCGGCACCATTCTGCGATCACGCGACGTAGAGCTCGCATTCCTCGGGCTGATCCCGCAGAAGTTTCACGCGACCCAGCTTTTCTACCGCACCACCGACCTCAACGGTGAGCCGCAAGCCACCGCCACCACTGTGGTGGTTCCGACTGAGCGGACGTCCGAGGCCCCGATGCCGATCGTGTCCTACCAGTGCGCGATAGACGCAGTGGCTGGACGCTGCTTTCCGTCCTATGCGCTGCGCCGTGGCGCCAGGGCCGTCGGCGCCGTGGCGCAGTTCGAATTTCTTCTCGTCGCGGCCGCTCTGGCCGAAGGCTGGGCAGTCTCGGTGCCCGATCACGAGGGCACCGCGGGTATGTGGGGCGCCCCGTACGAGCCCGGGTACCACGTCCTGGACGGCCTACGCGCCGCACTGAATCACGCTCCGCTGGGACTGAAGGGGAATGCTCCCGTCGGGCTGTGGGGCTACTCGGGCGGCGGTCTGGCCTCAGCGTGGGCAGCCGAGGTACAGGAGAGCTACGCGCCGGAGCTCAACGTCGTCGGCGCTGTCCTCGGCTCCCCCGTCGGAGATCTCGGCCATGCTTTCCGCCGCCTCAACGGAAGTATCTACTCGGGCCTGCCCGCGATGGTTGTGGCCGCGTTGAGGTACGTCTATCCCGACCTTCACCGCATCATCGACCAACATGCCACCGTCGAAGGCAAGGCCGTGCTCGCGCGGATCGAAAAGATGACAACCGCACAAGCGATGCTGACGCTTGTCGGCAAGGACATGGCACACATGGTGGACCGGCCGCTGGAGGAGATCCTTCTGACGCCTGAGGTTCAGCATGTCTTCGACAGCATCAAGCTGGGTACCAGCGCCCCGAAGACGCCGGTACTGATCGTCCAGGCCGTCCACGACCGCATCATCTCCGTCGACGACATCGATGAGCTGACCGACACCTACACCAGGGGCGGTGCGAGCGTCACCTATCACCGCGACATGTTCAGCGAGCACCTACTGCTGCATCCGATGTCGGCGCCGATGACGCTGCGCTGGCTGCGGGACCGCTTCGCGGGCCGGCCGCTACGCGCCCACATCGCCAGAACCAAATGGCCCACACTGCTCAACCCGTCGACCTACCGGGGCATGCTCACGCTCGGCAAGATCACGGCGAAGGTGGTACTGGGGCGGCAGGTGGAGCGTCAGCCGCTGTCTCGATTCGACCAATAGGCGGGTACTGATACTCGATCGGCGGCCACGCGCCGAGATCGTCACGCGAACTCGCAACTGCGGCAAGCAGATACACCGTCGCCGCCACCGCAGCGGGAAAGAGCAGGGTGGCGGCGATCTGCGCGGCCGAATACCCGAAGAACACTGATGGCGCCTCGGTGATGTAGTACACCCGCTGCTCCTCGGTTACCGGAGCGGCGGCGAGGTCGATCGTGCCGTAGCGCAGGCGCGCCAGCAGCGCGCCGACTCCCACCGCGGTGGTCGCCGCGGCGACCGAGCCGATGCTCAACGCCGCCGCCATTGCCGGACCGCGGTGGGATTTCCACTGCCACACCACAACTGCCGCGACAACCGCGAGCACCGACAGCATGCCGACAACGAGGAATGCGGACGTGAACCAGTTGTCGGATTCAGCGCCGAGGTAGGCCTTCACCCGCTCACCGCTGCGGGTCAGCGCGATGACGCCGTTGATCGGCGGGGCGAGCCACGCCCACAGTGCACCGACAAGGGCTCCCGCTGCGGCCAGAGCGAGCACCACGGACACCAAAGCCTTGTTGCGGGGGACGTCGGGCGCCTGGGCGGGTGCGGTCATCGGTACTGATCCAGATCTGTGGAGTCCACCAGCCCGTGCCGTGAGCACTTGGCCCACCAGCCGTTCGGGCGAACCTGGACGATCATCCGGCGGCCGCACGCGGCGCAGAACCGCGGAGGTTCGAGGCCGAGCTGGGCCGCTGTGGGGATGCGCACACCATCCGCGTCGGCCTGCGCACCGGTGTAGACGTTGTAGGTGCCTGCGCCGACGGGCGCTGGCAGCTCTGTGCTGTCGGTAACCATCACCTTCCGGTTCTACCGTGCAGCCGAATCACAAAGTGGCATTGAGGGCCTTGATCGGCATCTGCAGATCGTCGAGGAGCTGCAGGTCAGCTTCGGCGGGCCTGCCGAGCGTGGTCAGGTAGTTGCCGACGATGACGGCATTGATGCCACCGAGGATGCCCTGCTTCGCGCCGAGGTCACCGAGAGTGATCTCGCGCCCGCCCGCGAACCGCAGCATCGTGCGTGGCAGCGCGAGCCGGAACGCCGCGACAGCTTTGAGCGCCTCCGTAGCCGGCAGGACCTCGAGATCGCCGAAGGGGGTGCCAGGGCGCGGGTTGAGGAAGTTCAGCGGGACCTCGTGGGGGTCGAGCTCAGCGAGGTTCGCAGCGAATTCGGCGCGCTGCTCGAGCGTCTCCCCCATGCCGAGAATACCGCCGCAGCACACCTCCATGCCGGCTTCGCGCACCATTTGCAGTGTGTCCCAACGCTCTTCCCAGGAATGTGTGGTGACGACGTTGGTGAAGAAGGAACGCGCGGTTTCGAGGTTGTGGTTGTAGCGGTGCACACCCATCGCCGAGAGCTGTTCGACCTGGTCCAGCGTGAGCATGCCCAGCGAGCATGCGATCTGGATGTCAACTTCGTTACGGATCGCCTCGATACCGGCGGCGACCTGGGCGAGCAGACGCTCGTCGGGTCCGCGGACGGCCGCGACGATGCAAAACTCGGTAGCTCCGGTTTTTGCCGTCTGCTTGGCGGCTTCCACCAGACTGGGGATGTCAAGCCATGCGCTGCGCACCGGTGAGGCGAAAAGGCCGGACTGTGAACAGAAGTGGCAGTCCTCGGGGCAACCGCCGGTCTTGAGGCTGATGATGCCCTCGACCTCGACGTCGGGTCCGCACCACTTCATCCGGACTTCGTGGGCGAGCTCCAGCAGCGCGTCGAGCTGGTCGTCGGGTAATTGCAGCACCTGAAGCGTCTGGTCCTGATCGAGTCCCTCACCGCGCTGCAGCACCTGCTCGCGCGCCTGAACCAGAATGTCGGTCACCTGGGTCGCCTCCTCCGATTGGACACGTCGGCGAGCCGACAATTGAACACGTCGGCGAGCGGACAATTGAACACGTCGGCGAGCCGACAATTGAACACCGTTCAGGTTAGGGTATCGGCGTGCAGCTCCACAAACGCGACGTGGTCGACGTGGCGACGTCACTGCTGGACAACTATGGGATCGCCGATCTTTCGATGCGCCGCCTGGCCCGGGAGCTCGATGTCTCCCCCGGTGCCCTCTACTGGCATTTCGCCAACAAGCAGCAGCTCCTCGGAGCCGTCGCCGACCGGATCCTGCAACCGCTCGGTGACGTCGCAGGCGATTGGCGCGCGCGGATCGGCGCAACGTGCGATCAATTGCGCGATGCCCTGCTTTCACACACCGACGGCGCCGAGCTGGTGTCCGCCAGTTTCGCCGCCGGGCAGTCCGAGACGATGACGGCCGTGCTGGATCGGCTGGCCTGTGCAGCCCGCGAAGCCGGTGTGGCGCCCGGGCATGCCGAGCTCGCCGCCCGCACGGTGGTCTACTACGTACTGGGGTTCACCGCCGACGAACAATCGCGGCTTCAATGGGACGCCGCGGGCGCCGAGGTCGGGCAGACCGTGTGGAGCGAGGACCCCAGCGCACGGTTCACATTCGGCCTGCGGCTACTCACCGACGGCATCGCGACGCACAGCGACGAATCTGCCCGTGGATCCGAGTCTGCTCTGAGGTGAGAATCACCGCAGACGACGTTCGAGACATCACCTCCGCGATGCCCAGGTCATACGAGACGCTGGTCCGCGACCGGATCACCTTCCGCGTCGGACAGCTGGTCTACGCCAAGTTCTCGCGAGACGAGTCATGCTCCCCAGCTGCGCATGTGCGTCCCGAAACGCGTTGCGGCAGAAACACAGTTCACAAGAGCCGCGATCGCGTCGGCGTCGGTCAACCGATAGGGTGCTCAACCTTCGCGTTACCGTCCCAGTGCCGTAACCCGCCGGCGGTGGCGGGGATGTCCTGCGTGACACCCGGTACCGCCAGCGCCATGGCCAATTGGTCGGAGGGGACCCGCCGCGCCAGCGTGACGTGCGGAGTCCAGTTTCCCGGATCCGCATGTGGCAGCGGCCCGTCCGTCATGTGCGGCAAGCAGATTCGATTCACCTCGCGCTGCAGGTCCAGCAGCTGCGCAGTCGGCACGACGAGGCGGACGAGGGTGACGGACCGACCGCCGCCGAACAGCATCGGAGCCCCGAGAACGCAGCGCAGTGGCAGACGGGACAGCAGTGGTTGGAGCGCGTCGTCCACGCCATCGCCCATCTCCCCCGCCACCGTCAGGGTGACGTGGGGCCGGTTGGTTTCGGACGTGTGACCGGCGAGGCTGCGAATTCCGTTCTGCGCCAGATTGTTCCACACCCGCCGGACTGCGGCATCGGTGTCGGCGTCGAACAGCAACTCGACGGAGTGAACCATCAGCCGACGAGGGCCTCGACCCACGACCTGTCGAATGCCTGCGCGCTGAGTCGCTCGAAATCGGCGGTGCCGAGCGAGCCGGCCCCGGCGGGCAGCGCGGCACGGACCGGTGCGAGCCGGGCCAGCGCATCCCGGTTGTCGATCTCGGCGACTCCCGGTTGCGCAGGCCAGGCGCCGATCACCAAACCTGCGCTCTCGATGTCCTTGTGCGCCAGAGCTTCCAGGGTCAGCACGGTGTGGTTGAGTGTGCCCAGGCCGGGTGCAACGACCGTCAGCACCGGCGCACCGAGATCCACCGCGAGGTCGCGCAGCGTCGTCCCCCCCACTCCGATCTCGACGAGCAGCCCGCCCG
>NZ_LWCS01000059.1 GCF_001650495.1 Mycolicibacterium iranicum
CTTCCAGGGGGGTTGATGGGGTGGCGGGTTGTTGTCGTGAGGGGCGTTGCGGCCACCAGCTGGCTTCGCGTAGGAGGGTGGCGATGGCGGGCACGGTGAGGGTGCGCACGAGGAAGGTGTCGAGCAGGAGGCCGCAGCCGATGATGAGGCCGGCTTGGATCATGATGGCGACCGAGCCGACCATGAGGCCGAACATGCTGGCGGCGAAGATGAGGCCTGCTGAGGTGATGACGGCTCCGGTGTTGGCGACAGTGCGCAGAACACCGACGCGGATGTTGCGTCCGGATTCTTCGCGTAGTCGCGACACGAGCAGCATGTTGTAGTCGGCGCCGACGGCGACGAGGATGATGAATGCCAGTAGCGGTACGGGCCAAGCGATTTCGTATCCGAGCCACCATTGGAAGACCAGCACGCCGATGCCGAGTGAGGCCAGGTAGTTGAGGATGACGGTGCCGAGCAGGTAGAGCGGTGCCAGCAGTGCGCGCAGCAGCAGGACCAGGATGAGGCCGACGATGATCGTGGTGGCGATGGCCAGCTGGGTGAAGTCGGCCCAGAGGAGTCGTTGGATGTCGGAGTTGATGGCGGGGAAGCCGGCGACTGAGACGGAGGCTTGTGCCAGTGAGGTGTTGGGGCGTGCGGTGTTGGCGGTGTGGGTGATCTGGGCGGCGAGGTCCATAGCGTCGACGCTGTAGGGGTCGTGGTTGCTTTCGATCATGAACCGTGCGGTTTTGCCGTCGGGTGAGAGGAATTGTTGGGCGACGTCGGTGAATTGGCGGTTTTCGAAGGTGTTGGCGGGTAGGTAGAAGCCGCTGGAGGAGTCGGATTCAGCGGACGCGCGGGCGGAGTTTTGGAGTTGGGTGGCGATCTGGCTCATGCCGGAGAGCATTTCGATGTTGCTGTCGGCGAGGGTGCGCACACCGGTGGCGAGTGCTCGGGCGCCGGAGGCGAGTTGGCTGATGCCGTCTTGCAGGCGGCGCATGTTGGCGGCGAGGTCGTCGGGGTTTCCGAGGGCGCCGAAGGCCTTGTCGAGGGTGGCGACGGCGTTTTGGATGTTGGTGAGGGTGCCGGTGACGGTGGCGTTGGTGGCGGGGTTGTAGCGGTCTCCGAGGTCGGCGATCTGGGTGAAGAATCCGCTGTTGCGCAGGGTGAGGAGGATCTGCACTTGGTCGCGGATTTGGGCGCATTGGGGTGTGGTGGCACACCAGGGTGAGGTGTTGAGGGCGCCCACGAGCGGGTCGAGGGTGGTGATCGCGTGTTGTGCTTGGTCGGCCAGTGGGCGTAGCCCTGGTCCGGATTGGATGGCCTGGTCGACTGCGGGTGCGGTGGCGGAGAGTTGTTGGAGCAGGGGGCGGAACTGGTTGACCTGGGTGCCGGCGGATTGGGCTTGGGTGAGGATTGCGGCCAGGGGGGCCAGTGCGGTGCGCACGGTGGTGTCGAGTTGGGCGAGTCCGTCGGCGAGTTGATCGGCGCCGTCGGTGAGTTTGGTCAGGTCGTCTTTGCGGGCGTTGCCTTGGGCGACTGCACCGGCCATTTTGTCGCCGATCTGGCCGTTCTGCCAGGCCAGTTCTGCTTGGTCGAGGCGCTCCCCGGTGGGGCGGGTGACGCCGGAGACTTTGGTGACACCGGGGATTTGGGAGACGCGGGAAGCCATTTCGTCGAGGTCGGCCAGCCCTTTGCCGGTGCGCATGTCGGTGGGGTTTTCCACGACCAGGAATTCGCTGATGACGACGTCTTTGCGGAAGTGGCGGTCGAGCAGTTGGTAGCCCTGGTTGCTGGCGGTGGTGGCTGGTTGGCCTTTGCGGTCGTCGTAGCTGATTTTGATGGTGGCTGCGACCGCCGATAGTGCGACCAGGATGACCAGGCTGATGACCAGCAGCGGGACGGGACGGCGGACCACCGCGACCGCGACGCTGTTCCAGTAGCGGCGGGTGCGATCGGGTTTGGGTTCGCCGATGCCGCGTTTGGCGGCCATCGCCAGCACCGGCGGCAGCAGGGTGACGGTGGCCAGGAACCCGAAGAGCACCGCGATGGCGCACGCCGGGCCCAGGGCGGCGAAGACACTGAGTCGAGCGAAGACCATGGCCAGGAAGGCCAAGGCGACCGTCGCCGCAGATGCCAGGATGACACGCCCGATGCTGGCGGTGGCGTGGATGATGGCCGCTTCTGCAGGTACCTGCGCGCGGCGCTGTTCGTGGTAGCGGCTGATCAGGAACACGGTGTAGTCGGTGCCTGCGCCCAGCAGGATCGCGGTCATGAATGCCACGGTGAATTGGGACACGGGCATGCCCATCTCGCCGAGCGCGGAGAGCACCCCGCGTCCGACGGCCAGGCTCAGCCCGATCACCAGCAGCGGCAACAATGCGGTGAACACGGATCGGTACACGATCAGCAGAATCACGGCGATGACGGCGGCGGTGGCGATGGAGATCAGCAGCAGGTCGTGTTCGGCGGAGGCGATCATGTCGCTGAACGTCGCCGGTGGTCCGGTCACCTGCACGGTCGTCGACGATCCGGCGAACACCTCGGCGGCAATGCTGCGAACAGTTTTGACTGACTCGGCGGCGGTGGGATCTCCCAGCGTGCCGGCCACCCCCACCGGCAAGTACCAGGCTTTTTCATCGGCGCTGAGGGCTTGGGCTTTGGTGACCGGATCTGCCAGCAGGTCTTGAACCTGCAGAACATGGTCCTTCTCGTCCTGCAACCGGGCCACGAGCTGGTCGTAGCGTTCCTGCGTCGCCGGGGTCAGACCGTTGGGGTCCTCCATCGCGACGAACAACAGGGTTTTCGAGCCTTGCTCGCCGAACGCGGCACTCATCCGCTCCACCGTTTGCAGCGATGGAGCATCACGCGGGATCAGGTCCACCGATTGCTGCCGCACCACGGTCTCCAACTGGGGAAACAGCAGCGCCAAGACGACCGCGGCGCCCAGCCACGCCCCCATCACCAGGGCTTTGTGCCGCAGCGTGAACCGGCCCAGCGCCGCCAGACGTGCACTGTATTCGCGGTTGTGCTGCGGGTCGCAGGAGTCGTCCGCGGCCTGACGCGGGAAATCGGTGTTCCTACCGTCGGTCACCAGACCTCCACACGTAGCGATACTATTGGTATCGCTACGCTACTACATGTAGCGAACGCATGGGCGGGGGTGGGTGGGTCGCCGCCCATGCGAACCGCCGGGCGCCTAGCGGTGGGTGGCGCTGTTGACGATGTTGGCGTCGTCGTCTTCGGGCACATCGTGGCGAACCACGCGGACCCGGCCTCGGGGTAGGCATGCCATGTAGCCGTGACGTTTGCCGTACAGCTCCCATGCGGTCTGTTCAGCATCGGGATCGACGTCGATGCGATGTCCGCGCGAAAAGCTCAGGTGCAGCCCGCCATCGTCGTCGGACCAGGCCTTCGTGCACACCGCGCCAGCGAAATTGAGCAGCGGTCGTTCGCTGAGGGTGATCCGCAACGGATCGATGCGCACAGATTCCACGGGAAAGGTCTCTGTTGCGGGCAAGGTGAGCACTAGCGGACACGAGATGACAATTTCGTTGTAATCGTCGAGGTCGAGAACCAGTCCGTCTCGTACTGAGACGCGTTGCACGACACAATCTTCGATCCATTGGGTGTACATGGCAGCTCCTTCGACGCGCCGTTGAGTCGTACCCGTAAGGGTACGATAAGTAGCGCTGCGATACTAGAAGTATCGTTTTGTGACCTCGGTTTCTTCCGCGCGGCTGAGAAGGCGTCTGGTGGCTCGGTCGATGCGGTCGCGGGTGTCGGCCGCCGAGGCGCGGTGGCCGCTGAAGGCCACAAGATTGGCCAGCCAAATGTCGGAGATGACCCCGGCGATGTGCAGGTCAGAGGGGGCGGGTTCACCGCCGCTGAGGGTGCGGGCCAGCAGTGTCTGGATGACTGCTGCTGCCCGGTCGAGTTCGGCGGCGGCGCGCGCATCGGCCACGGCGAAGGCCCTGGTCATGGCTTCGGTCAGCAGCGGGTCGCACTGCCAGCGGTGGTGCAGCTGGGCGGTGAGCCGTTCCAGCCGCTCCACGGGTGTGCTTGCACCGGCTCCCCAGTCGCCGGCCTCGTCGAGTCGATGAAACTCCCGCGTCAGTGCCGCCACCAAAACGTGGGTCTTCGCTGGGAAATAGCGGTATAGCGTGCCCACGGCGATACCGACGCGTTCGGCGATCACCCGCATCTGCACCGCGTCATAGCCCCCTGTCGCCGCGACGAGCAGAGCCGCATCCAAAATGGCTTCCCGCCGACGCGCAGAGGAACGCGCGCGCGACGACGCAGCGCTACGTTTCTGGCCAACACCTGAATTCGCTTCCCGCGGCGAGGTTGTGGCGCGCAGCCGGGCGTGGGAGCCTGTCACGCTGGTCCGCCGTGGAGGCCGCGCCGGCGCGACAGCTCCTCCACAAGGTCGGCGAATCCGCTGACGTCACCGTGCGCGGCGAAGTGCTCGGTGCCGACCACGACGAACACCGCCTTCGCGGTGAACCGAACGATCCCGCCCTCCCCGGTGCCGGTCGCCGAGACATGCAGCGCCCGCCCCTGGGAAGCGGTGATCCATGCGGTGATCCGATGGGGCTGATGCAGCGGCACCGGCCGCAAGTACTCCACCGTCAGACTGCGTGTCACCGCCGGGGTAGCCGCAATCCACAACGTGAAGCCCAGCACGTCATCACAGGCAGCAGCGACCGCCCCACCATGGGCCAACCCGGGAGCGCCGATGTGTCGCTCGTCGAACGTCACATCGGCAAACACCGACTCGCCGCTGCGGTAGACCTCCAACTGCAGGCCGTGGGCGTTGTCCGCGCCGCAGCCCATGCACGTCGGGGTATGCGACGGGAGCCGTTCTGGCGACGCCGTGCGTTCTGACACTAAGACGCTCCCGGTACGATCGGTTTCGCTGCGATACTCTTAGTACCACAACTGCTAGACTGCCGGGCACGCAGCACCGGAAATCGACGCCGAAGGTGACCCCGTGAGCGAGAGCAGTCAGCCATCCCCCCACGACGATGACGACATCGACCCCCGGCGAATCCGATCACGCAACCGGCTACTCGATGCAGCTGCCACACTGCTGAGCACCGGAGGCGTCGAGGCCGTCACCATCGACGCCGTCACCAAAGCATCCAAAGTGGCCCGCACCACCCTGTATCGCCACTTCCAAAGCTCCTCGCATCTGCTCGCCGCCACATTCGAACGGCTGCTGCCCCAAGTGAGCACCCCAGCCCCGACCAGCGGTTCCCTACGCGATCAACTCATTGAGCTACTCAGCCGCCAAGCCGCCCTGTTCAACGACGCCCCGCTGCACGTCACCACCCTCGCCTGGCTCTCACTGGGCCCCACCGGCGCCAGCACCGACACCGAAGACCGCCACAACACCTCCGGAGCGCTCAAGGCCCGAGTCGTCGACCAGTACCGCCAACCCTTCGACGCAATACTCACCAGCCCACAAGCCCAAGCAGAACTCGCCGACCTCGACCGCGAACTCGCCATCTGCCAACTCGTCGGACCCCTCGCCTTTGCGCGAATGACCGGCCTTCGCACCATCACCCACAACGACTGCACCACCCTCATCGACAACTTCCTCACCGCCCACCGCCGCACCGCCGCCCCTCTAGATCTAGACGTAACGAAAGTCGTCTGACAGACCCAAAAAGCACCTCCCCCCGCGGAAAGGTCGCTAACTACCGCGTCCAATCGCGAGATCTGAAACAAGAACTGATCAATCACGAACTTCTAGAAACGAGACAGCGTAGGAGCGTTGGGTGGCTCGGCACACGCCGAGGTTCAGGTGCTCTCTGAAGCTTTCACCCTTTTGCGGCTGTGACACGCACTCGTGAGGCGTTGTCCCCGGCTCGGCCGTGTTTGGGCATGAAAAAGCCTCGCGCGTCGACATCGAGATTCGACGACTGCGAGGCGAGAGCCAGCGTGGTGTGCGCGTGGAGCCGCTGACAGGGCCGTTCGGCGCGCAGGCAGTTACGGCGGCATCGGCAGGTTTCTCCCGGCGGAAAGGACGCTCATTCGAGGAGGGCTACCGGAGCCACTCGCGGAGCGCGGCCGCGGCGGCGCCCACGATCCCGGCGAACCCACCGAGGATGGCCACGATGCGTTGCGACGGCTCATCGCGCCGACAGAACACCGCGTGGTAGACCATCACCAGCACAGGCAGAATCCAGACCAGATTCCACGCGCCTGAGACGACCATATTGACCTCCTTGCGAGGTGTACCAACAGAAAGTGCCCGGCCGGGGCCGGGCACAAAAAAAGCCGGGAAGACCCGGCTTCGACGCGCAAAAAAAGCGCGCCCTTTCATGGGTGAACCCATGAAAAGATCAGTCCAGCACTACATTTGGATGGCTAGACAACTTAGGGAACTGGCTGTGTGCGCAGTTGCTTGGTGAACCCGGTTAGCAAGGGCGTGGGAGGGAAGGTTTCGCGGTAGCGACCGGATGTGGGCACAGTCGTGCTACTGCATCTGTGCGGCCAAGTTTACCTGTATCGAGGCCAGGCGGGGTGAAGGAAAGTCTTGGGAATGGGTCAAGTCCATGGACGTGGTGTACGACGTCGTCGTGTGATTCTTCGTTGTGATGGTTCAGGCGGTCAGTGCCGCGGGAGTGGCCTCCTGTTCTGTCGTGGTCTCGTCGACAGCGCGTGATTTGCTCAGCACGTCCAGGCCGAGGTAGCGCCGGGATTCGGCCCATTCGTCGTGTTGTTCGGCCAGCACGGCACCGACGAGACGGATCAAGGCGTTGCGGTCAGGAAAGATGCCCACGACGTCAGTGCGGCGGCGGATCTCCTTGTTGAGGCGTTCCTGGGGGTTGTTGGACCAGATCTGACGCCAGATCTGCTTGGGAAACGCGGTGAAAGCCAGCAGGTCCACGCGGGCATCTTCGAGATGCGCGGCGACCTTGGGCAGCTTGTCGGTCAGCGCGTCAACGATGCGGTCGTATTGCGCGCCAACAGATTCGGCGTCCGGCTGGTCAAACACCGAATGCAGCAGCGTCTTGACCCACGGCCAGGACGCTTTCGGGGTGATCGCCATCAGGTTGGTCGTGTAGTGGGTGCGGCAGCGCTGCCAGGCCGCCCCGGGCAAGGTGGCGCCGATTGCGGCCACCAGACCCGCGTGGGCATCGCTGGTGACAAGTTTGACCCCGCTCAGCCCGCGGGCGGTCAGCGACCGCAGGAACGTCAGCCAGCCTGCGCCGTCCTCGGCGGTGCTGACGTCGATGCCCAGGATTTCGCGGTATCCGTCGGCGTTGACACCCGTGGCGATCAGGGCGTGCACGTTGACCACCCGCCCAGCCTCGCGCACTTTGAGGACCAGGGCGTCGGCGGCCAGGAACGTGTACGGGCCGGCATCGAGCGGGCGGGTGCGAAACGCTTCGACGGCGGCATCGAGTTCCTTGGCCATCACCGATACCTGCGACTTCGACAGACCGGTGATGCCCAGGGTCTCGACGAGCTTGTCCATCCGCCGCGTCGACACCCCGAGCAGATAGCACGTGGCGACCACGGTCGTCAGGGCTCGCTCGGCGCGCTTGCGGCGTTCCAGCAGCCAGTCCGGAAAGTACGAGCCGTGCCGCAGCTTGGGGATCGCCAAATCCAACGTGCCTGCGCGGGTGTCGAACTGACGCTGCCGATAGCCGTTGCGGGAGTTGGTGCGTTCGGCGCTGCGCTGGCCGTATCCGGCACCGCACAGCGCGTCGGCTTCCGCGCCCATCAGCGTGTGGATGAACGTGGCCAGCAACTCCCGCAGCACGTCAGGGTGGCAGGTGGTGAGTCGTTCGGCCAGCACCGTAGGCAGGTCGATATTGTGGGCAGTGGTCATCGCGTTGATTCCTTTGCTCGAGTGACTTTGACGGGTCTCTCGAAGAATCACGCGATGACCTTCAATCATTCGGCTACGACACGCCGGTACCGCTGATCAGGTCCGACTCGTACACCACTCTGCTGGACGCAACCTGGGAATGTGCTGGCGCTAACCGGATTTTGGGCGCACTAACGGCACCTCATTTACTGTACTCGCAGGTAGATGTGCCCGAATGGAAGCAAGCAACCTGGGCGTGTCGCACCGCTGCGTGAGCGGGCCAGTTCCGGCGCGCCGGATGTCCAAATTTTCCTATCCTGGAGGCGTGACGAGCGAGTTCGGTGAGGCCGGGTCGAAGCTGCCTCCGTCCCCGACTTCCACGCGTCGTTTCGGTCAACTGCCTGACCTTGCGGTCCGAGATGACTTCGACGGCCCACTCCCCGAGACGGAGCTGGACACGTGGGAGGAACACGCCGAGGAGGGCTAAGCGGGCCCGCGGGGACGAGCCGCATTTAGATCAGGCGGGGATCGCCGTCCTCGTCGAGCGCGATGTGCCGATCGCCGTGCTGGAGCGCGTCGAGTGCGAGATCGATCTCGTGGACGGCGAGATCGGTGATGCGGCTGGGTCCGAGGATGATGATCTGCTCAGCGTGATCGGGGCCGCCGCCGGCCGCCAGGCCGACGTACTCCGAGTTCGGTGCGACGACGAACTGCAGATCCCAGCCAATGTGACGTCCGACCTCGTGTGCGCGACGATTGAGAGCTTGCACGTCGTCGTCGGTCAGCACGCGATACCCCTCCCCCGCCATCAGGCGTTGTCGGCGATTCTGCGGCGCAGCGTGTTCAGCTCGTCGAGAAGCTGCTCATAGCGCTGGATGGACATGACAACGGCGGCGGGCTTGCCGGCGGTGTCGGCCAGGACGACGTTGCCGCCGCTGGTGGTTACTTGATTGATCAGGTTCTGATGCAGTTCGCGGACCGGGATCAGCTCACTGGGAACGGCTTGCGCGCCGCCGAGGGCTTCAACGGTGGTGCGGATCATGGGATTTGCCTTTCGGAAGTGGGTCGGTCTGGTGTCCCCTCGGCCCGTCTGTCGAGCCGAGGGGACGCCGCCGATCTGGTTGATGCTCAACCGCGTTCGGTGACCGTGGTGTTGGGGTGACGTGCGGCCGTGGAGCCCTTCACGAACTTGCCGGTGATGGCACTGCGGTGATGGGTTCCGCTGCTGCGGTTGGCGCCCCGTTCGGTGACCGTGGTCTTGGGGTTGCGCGCCGCGGTGGACGCCTTGACGTAGCGACCGGTGGTCGCGCTGCGGTGATGTCCCTTGGCCATTGTCTTGTCCTTTCGGTTTGTCCGGCCCGGTGTTGAGCCGGATACCGGTCTATAAGTGCGCTCGTCGGCTCGACCCCTGAATTCCTCGGAATTGTCGTGCGCGTGGCCGCCCTCGGCGGCACGGCGGGCCAGTGCGTCGCCTTCGGCGGCGGTCACCGACCGGCGGGCTATCCGTCCGGTGCGGGTGCCCAACGAGCTGGCGTTGATCAGTGTGGTGAGGTGCTTGATGGTGGTCACGACGTCCTCTTTCGGTTTCGGAGTTGGCGGAGTTGGTGGCCGAGGAGGTTTTCCACGCTCTTGGCGTCGCGCAGCCCCAGCTTGTCGGCGATCTCCCGCTGGGTGAAGCCGTGCTCCTGCAGGAACAGTGCGCGGCGCGCCCGGTCGGTGGTCAGCAGGGCCATCGCTTCGGCCACCGTGTCGTTGGCGACGATGGTCTCCTCGATGCCCTTGATGACGTCGAACTGGTCTTCGGGGAGTTCGTCCATTGGCGTGGTGGCCTCCTGGATGCGCTCCTTCTCGGCCCGCAGTGCGCTGCGGTAGATGTTGGCGAACTGATAGAGGCACTGGCCGATGAAGAAGGTGCCCAGCGACGCCCCGCCCGAGGACTGCCAGCGGTGGGTCTTGAGCACCTTGTCGCGGAAGTAGATCAGCGCGGCGACCACGGTGTCGGTGGCGATGTCGTCGATGGTCTGGGCGTCGGGCCAGCCCTCGATGCGGCCCAGACCGTAGCCGGTCAGCGCCTTGGCCTTGCCGTAGATGGTGCCGTGGCGGATCCAGGCGCGCAGCACGCCGAGGCCGTAGCGGGTCAGCTCGCGGGAGAACCGCTCCCACAGCCGGCCGGTGAACTGCTCCAACTGCAGCGCCAGCAACAGCTCCTCATCGGCTTGAAGACGCCGCAGTCGTTCCAGCTGTTCCAGCTCGTCGGCCAGTTCGGCGGCCAGGTCAGGGTCGTCGAGCCAGGCGCCGACCAAGCCTTCATCGACGCTCTGAATGTCGCCCTGGTTGTCCGGTTGTAAGCGCGCGGCATCAACGGGCGGGCCGGGGCGGCGTGCCGGTCGATCCATGGCTACATCTCCAGGAGGCGAGAAAGAGACAACCGATCCCTACGGTTGTCGCTTCCTCTTAAGTCCGCGCGTACCGCGAACCCCTGAAACCTGGAAAAAGTTTTTTCCTCTAGGCGAGCGGTCGCGGGCCGTGCTGCGACCATTGTCCCAGGTCGAGCCGACAATCCGCCGCATACACAAGAGGGGCTGCTGACGGCCCTAGGTCCGCGAGATGGTCCAGTAGACGGGCCGCTGGGCCTGCGAGGCATGGGTGGGCATCAAAGAAAAAAACCCCGGCCGCGTCATGGCTCCAGGCCAGAGAGGCGGTGTCCGGGGACTTCTGCCAGTTATGTTACCTCGGACCACGAAAAGGAGTCCAGTGGTAGAGACCCCCCAGCAGGCAGAAGCGCGTCGCGCAGCTGCGCTCGATCGAGCCATATCAACCCCGCGCTACGCGTCCTATCTGAACGCCGCCGGCCAAGATGCCGACCGTGCCCGCAAGCTCTACGTCTGGGACCGTGACCTTTCGACAGCCATCCTCGCGGACCTGGCCATCGTCGAAGTGGCGTTACGCAACGCTCTACACAACGCGCTGACCAGCACCTACGGGCCTGAGTGGTACCAGAACATCGACCTCGATGACCGCTCCATGAAGCAGGTCGAACGAGCGTGGGGCTATCTCCGTAATCCTCGGCAAGGCCACCCATCGACACCTGGACGAGTGATCGCGCAGTGCACCTTCGGAATGTGGGTCAACCTTCTCGATGCCGGCGGCTACGCCGGCCGGGAGCCCCGCCGCGTCCACGCCGACTACGAGCAGCTATGGCGATCGACGCTGCGCTCTGCATTTCCCGGCGGGCGCATCGAAGCACGAAACGACCCAAGCCCCCACGCGAGCTTCACCAGGACGTGGGTTCACTCCGTCGCCAAGACCGTCAACGTCCTACGCAACCGGGTCGCCCACCACGAACCCCTGCACAACGGATTCCCGTTGCCCGGCCAACGGTCGGGTCAACAGCAGCCGAACCGACTCACCGCCACCGAGGGCGTCGAGGCCTACATGAAGCTCACTCGCATGATCGACCGCAATCTCGCAGAGTGGATCACCAACAACACCAAGGTCACCACCCTGCTGGCCACACGTCCGTGAGCCTCGCTGGCAACACCACCGCAGGTTCCTATACATACATGCATTCTTACATGTAAGACTGCATGTAGACATGTTTTCAATCAAATTGATAATCTGCCTGTCATGACTGTTTCGGCAGATAAGCAGTGCGAAATCCTGGCTGTTGCGCTGCAAAAGGGCGGCGTCGGCAAGACCACCACCACGATCAACCTCGGCGCGAACCTGGCCGCGATGGGTCTGCGCGTCCTCGTGATCGACATGGATCAGCAGGCGCACAGCACGAAGGGGTTGGGCATCGAACTCGACGCCGAGGACGCGTCCATGTACGAGGTTCTGCACCCGGACCGTGCGATGCGCGTCCCGCTGGCCAAGGTCATCGTTCCGACGCAGTTCGGCATCGACGTCGCGCCCGGTCATCTCGCGCTCAAGGAGCTCGAGCGAACCGGGCTCGGATCGGGTGGCCAGTTGCGGCTAGCGCGCCAGCTCGATGACATCGAGGGCTACGACTTCGTGCTCCTGGATTGCCCACCGGCATTGGGGGAGCTGACCACCGCGGCGCTCGCGGCGGCCGACTACGTATTGGCCGTCCTCAAGGCCGGCCCCGATGAAGTGGACGGCCTGGTGGAACTGGGCAACTCGATCCTCGACGTTCAGGAGACCCTCAACCCCGACGTGGAGATCCGGTACGTGCTGCTGGCCGACTTCGACGGCAATCCGAAGGCGAGCAAGGACGTACGTCGTCAACTGCGTGCCGACTGGGGGGAGTGGGCTGACGGCGGGGCCTATCTGGGCGAGATCCCGCACACGGTGCGAGTCGTGGAGGCCAAAGGCAAACGCGTACCGGTCAACGTGCACGCCCCGACCAGCACGGCGGCGGTGGCCTACCGCGAGGTCGCGGAACGTATCGCGGCAAGACGGCCAGCAGCATGAACGCCGCATCGAAACCCACCGGATTGCAGGTCGGCTCCACCCGGCCGCTGTCGCGGGCAGAGCGACGCGCCCAAGCCGCACGGGTCACCGCCGACGAAACCACCGTCAACGAAACCGCGCCGGCCACGCCGGAGCCGCAGAACACCGGTATCCCGCCCGCGCCCGTGGTGACGTCACCCGGTGGTGAGCAGGAGGCCCGCGAGCCGGTTCGGCTGAAAGCCCGTCAACGCACGGTGAAGAGTCCGTTCGCCACACAGCTGCACGCGGGAACCCTCGCGCGGCTCGAATGGATAAAGGCCCACGGGTACGTCATCACCGACACCGTCGACGAGGCCATCAACCGCTACCTCGACGACGCCGGCATTCCAAAGCCAGACCGCAACGACCGCATGCCCTGAACGCGTGGGCAGCGTAAGCCCAATCATCGCCGTGACTGATGGCGAACGTGCGTGGCTCTCACCGCCCACAAATCGAGGGCGTCACGGGGCGGCCCGCACCCTCCTTAAGGGCTGACGCAAAATCGTCCTGATTCTCTCGTCGGCGCTCCAGTTCCTCGCCACTGAGGCGTTCTTCGGTCGCGTCGAGCACGTCGTCGTGTGCGTCGTAAGGAGCCAGGGAGATCCGCATTTCTAAGTCGATCGCAGCGAGGACACGCGCCATCAGAGGCAGAGACGGCTGACGTGCACCGGACTCGATCCGAGCGATGGTCGATTGGGCGACCCCGGCCACAGCGGCAAGCTCGCGCTGCGTCATGCCTCGCTCAAGGCGCGCCAGTTTCAGCACGTTGCCGGCGAGGCGGTCGACGACCGCGCTTTTGGTAGAACCCATCCCTGCCACCACTCCATGATGGCCAAAACGGCATCAAGACTGTTCGATGGATGGTCCGATCCCTCGCGCGCGGGAGTTCTTTAGCGGGGAATTTCACCGCCGATGTCGGGATTACGGCCAGCGAGAGGTCATAAGGGGCCGTGCCAACATCACGACCCAACCACCCCTTCCGGCGGTGCCGAGCATTTCGGCGATCGGGCGCTGCACCCCGCAGGTCTATACCTGCTCAGGCGAGACCTGGAACAGCCGCCACGCCACGCGACGGAAAACAGCTCCAGGGCCGGTACTGCCCTTGTGTACCGGATCACCACGACGAGAAAGGTGCGGCCAGTGCCCTGTAAAGCACGCTGTGCCAGCGCACAAGAAGCGAGCGGGACGACAGCCAGCTCCAGGAGCCATCTCCTGACCACTGAACAAGGAGACGCCCGATGAGCGAATCCATCCTTATCGTCGCAGCCATCATCGTCGTGGCGATCACGGTCCTGGGCCTGGCGATCTGCGTGCTCGCGGGCTACCTGGCCCGCATTCCCGACTGCAAGGTCACATCGGCGAAGTCGGCCGAGCGATCGGCGCCATCGTCGGCGTCGGCCTCGAAGCGGTGGCCACGATCATCACCTCCGTGCGACGACCGTGAGAAGCCCCGGCTCATGGCGGGGCAGCGAGACTTCCTCGGCCTCGATTGTGGCGAAACGGTGGGCGGTGGCCGTCAAGGCCGGTACCCGCCGCTGCGCGGGTCGACCTACGGTCGAGCCTGGACAGCCGCCACCAACCGCGCAAACGGGCCAGTACGAGGAAGCCGGGCGGGAAAACGCTGGTCAGACTCCGGGGGTCCGAGCTACTCGGACTGGGGCACTCCGGCGCGGTCCAGGAATTCGTTGAGCGCCGCATCCACGATGTCGGTGACCGCGTACCCGCGGTCCTTCAACACCTCCACGCGCTGCTGGGTGCCTGGTCGCACATAGGTGTTCAATGGCACCTTCTGTTGCCGCTTACGCAAGGGCAGCGCGCTACCGGCAGCGTCGGGCGCACCGCCGTCGAGAGCGTCTCCAGCCGAATCGGGCATGCACGCATCCTACATGCAGCCTTAAACGTAGTTTGCACGCACATTGCTTGCATGTATGCATGCACGCTCTTACAGTGGTGGGCATGGAAACGCTCGGCACGGTCCAAGACGACGTGAGTGCTGTCCGGGACTTCGTGTCCCAGGTCCGTGCGCTGTGTGCGCAGCTGACAGCCAATCCGTTCAACACCCCGGCCGCAGAGAAGCTCCTCGATCTGCTCCTGGAGGATGCTCCGGCAGTGGATCTCGCCTTCGAGCGGGTGTTGCGGTCGGTGATCTACGGTCCCGCATCGACCGGGGTCCCGATTCTGGACATGCTCGGCGGGCCGCGCTGTACCGCGCTGGTCGTCGGCGCGGCGGCCTAAAGTCGGCCCTGATGAGTTCACCCTCGCCGCCGCCGAAGCCGGGCTCCACCGAGCACTGGCGGGCGTGGCTGCAGCGGTACGGCGGTGACTACACCGATGACGCCGAGCGCCGCGCCGCCTACCGGGACTTCACGACGAACCTGGACACCATGCAGGCCGTCTTCTCCCAGTCCGATGACATGCACGTGGCCGGCTACCTCGAAGCCCACGAACGGGTGGCCAGCGGCGACGCAGACGGTCCCGACGCCGCCGAGGTATGGGTTCCAGGCGATCTCACCGGCTACGCGCGGGCGGACTGGCTTGAAGGTTTCCGCTCCCACTTCGAGCCGTAGCCCCGATCCGGGGCTGGCTGGTTCAGCGCTCGACCGGCCACACCACGTGGTGCTGCGCATGAGGCGGACCGTGATCGAAGACAGCTTCGGCCATCAGCTCTGCGCTCCTGCTGGCGATCAGCTCGGTCAGGTCGTACTGCACTTCGCTGCAGGCTTCATCGAGCAGAACCTGTTGCGCCGAGGCAATCACCGTGGTCTTGTCCGCGCCGCTGACCTGTGACCGGGCCGCCCAGTCGCCCATCCGGTCGACAACGGCGTCCATTTCCGAAAGCACCGTGCCGGCCGCCTCGCTGGCGTACTCCTCGATGAATGCCGCCCGCGCCTCAGCCGGCCACCACGCCGGGATCGGCAGCTGGGCCGCGTACACCGCCGCGATGGCCGCCTCCAGCTCCACCGAGTCGATCACAACCCGAACGGTAGCCGTGTGAAAGGAGATACACGAGGGATGTGTGCGTGTCGTTATCAGGTAACGCGTTGTTTCGCTGGCAGAGTTTCCACCATGGCCCAAAGACGCAGCACACATAAGGGCGATCGCGCGCAGATCATGTCGCGGCCCGATCGCGTCGTTTACGAGATCGTCAAACGAGAAGCCGCGCAGCGCGGCATCCCAATGGGCCAATACGTGGCCGACGTCCTCGCCGTCCACGTAGGCCACCCCGAGCTGGTTCGTGAACTAGACAAGGAGGCCTTGCCGCTGGCGATGTGACGACATGCGCCAAGGTCCTCCAGAACTTTTGCGTGGACAGCAGAGGGTCTTGGCAGATGTGACATCTGAATAGCCGGTGTGCGGATTACCCGCTGACATGACGAAGGCCCCGCCGTAGCGAGGCCCTTGTCTGAGGTTTCGAACTGAGCGCCAACTCGGTTCTGGGTCCGCACCCGATATCCCCGAAGGGATCTGTCTTGGCCGACAGTTCTCACGGTAGCGCACGCCTATCCGACGTACCAGGTACGCCGCGCATCCAGTGTGCAAATCGTGACCTCAACACAGCGCGCTCACACCGGGCGATCAGTACGTGGCCGACGCCGCTCGGCTCGTCGGTAGCTCCTGCTGCTCCGAGTCCGCATGTCGTGCGCGCGCTCGCGAACGAACGCCGTCGCGAGTGGGTGCAGCGCGCCGGGTCGTGTGCACCGTCTGCGCCGATGTGGACCAGTCGCGACGGCTGGCTTGAAGGGCTGTCGCGCTGGGCGCACTCGGCGGCCTTTGGCGAGGTGTGTGCTGAGGCGCGGGTGTCGATCACCGCGGCGACGCTGTTGTCGATCGCGGCGGTGATGGCCGAGTATGCCGATCACGCCACCGGCCGCCATGTCGCCGTCACCCGCGCGACAATCGCCGACAAGGTGGGTTGCGACGTGCGCACCGTGACTGCCGCCTGGAGGCTGCTGCGGGCCTCCAGATGGGCCGTCGAGGCGCAGCGCGGACACGGCTCGACAAGCACCCCCAGCATCGGCCGGCGACCCTCGGTGTACCACCTGGTGCCGCGCCGCCAAGCGCGTCCTGTGATCCGTCCGGTTGTGCATGATTTCCACCTACCGCCGTCAGGCGGTGTTAGTTCTTTTTCTCCCGTAGGGAGTTACTCACCAAGCGAGCGCGCAAGCGCGCCCGCCAACCGAATCTGCGACAACACGCGACAACAGACGCCGCCATGGCGGCGCACTACGCGTCCGCTAGCCGTCCAGCGACTCGCCGCTGGACTCGTCGCGATCACCCACGGCCTAGACCGCACCCATATCGGCGCCATCTGCGACGCACTCACCGCCGCCGGCATCGACCCCGACGTGTGGTCAGCACGCGCGATCAACGACAAACTCAACGACGACATGCGCGCCCGAGGAGCGACCTGGCCCGACCACATCGCCAACCCTGGCGCGTTCCTGCACAGCCGTCTACGACGGCTGTCCTGGACACCCCCAGAACCCCCGACAAAGGCCGGCGGCTGCGCCGCCGCCAGCATCGACCAGACGCCGCGACCGATGGTGCTCACCGACGCATCGCGGGCACGGATCTCTGCGGCCCGAGAAGAGATCCGCCGCGTGCTCACCGACAGCGCTCAACGCAGCCGCAGTAGGCACACCAACCGCACGCCCAACCCACGGTCAGCGGCACCGCTGCGGCATGCCGTTGGAGGCGCGGCACGGCGGCGCGAGCAGTACACCGTTGGCCGCCTGGCCGACGACGCGCCTAGTGGACGCGAAACCGCGCGCTGACGTTCGGACGAGACGCCAAAAATCAGCATCTCCGAGTACGCCATTTGTCGTTCCTGCTCACCTTTCCCGCACTGCCTCTCAGCTTCCTCTACGCGGCTCTTGCGCCCACTCGGCCATTCCGACCGCCACACCCTTCACCCCACCAACGCGTATCCCACTCTACAGATCCCGACAGATCCCAAAACACAAACCAAAGACATGGCACATTTGCACAAAATATGCGAGACTGGTCGGCAGCGCGCCGGGGCGCGCTACCGCGAGAGCGGCGGTGGTCCGGTGGGCGGGAGGTGCGCGGCGCAGTGTTGACGATCGCCAAGCTCGGCCAGTGGGCGGTGTCCTACTACGTCGACACCGCCCGTCAAGCAGCGGCATCGGCACTCGATGGCCGCGCGGCCGGTGGGGGCTTGGGCGAGTACTACAGCGAGTCCGAGACGCGACTTCCGGCGTGGCTTTCCGCCGGCCGGAACGTGGCCGAGGCGATGGGTTTGACGGGAGTCGGCCGCAATGGAGAAACCGCAGATTTAGATGCGGTGACGCGGTGGCTGGACGACGGAGTATCACCGTGCGAGGCGAGCGGGCGCGCGTTCAACAAACGCGACGGGGTGCACGGTTATGACTTGACGTTTTGCGCCCCCAAGAGCGTGTCACTGCTGCGCGGTCTCGGTGACGATGTGATGGGCAAGGCGGTCGCCGAAGCCCATGCCTACGCCGTCGCCGAAGCGATGGAATATCTGGCCGAACACGGGGGCTACACCCGGGTCCATAACCCCCGCACCGGGCAGAAAGATTTGGTGCGGTTGCCGGGAATCGTGGCGGCCACTTTTCAGCACGAAACCTCCCGCGCCGGAGACCCGCATCTGCACACGCACGCAGTCGTTCCGAACCGTCAGGCGCGCGCTGACGGCAAGCTGGTATCCCTGGATGGGACAAGCCTTTATCACGAAGCGCGGGCCGCCGGAATCATCTACCAAGCCACCTTGCGCCGAGAGCTGACGCGCTTGATCGGCATCGAGTGGGGCGAGGTCGATGCGCGCACTGGGATGGCCGAAATCGCGGGGGCGCACCGCGGCGATCTGACGTCCTGGTCGCAGCGTGCGACACAGCTGCGCGAGTGGGCCAGCGGGCATCTGAGAGTCGAGTGCGATGAGCTTTCTGCAGGGCAGTTGGCGACCGCGCAGAAGGCCACCCGACCGCGGAAACCCGAGGGTGTCGCATGGGCGGCGCTGCGTGGCGCATGGGCCGCTGATACCCGCGGTTTTCGCATCAGCCGGCCAGCTCAGCAGGCCGCGCGGGAAGCCCGTCGACTGGCCGGCGTCGACTACGCCGACGTGGTGCGTCGCGCGGTGGCGCACGGCCTCAAACAGGCCGCGTTCACCCGCGCCGATCTGGTCGAAGCGATAGGCGCACGCATGCCGGTCGACGACGCCGATGGACTGTCCCCGCGGGAGGTCATCGAGCGCCTGGCGGATGATGTCGCGCTGCGCATCGGAGACGAGCGGGCCGCGCATCAACGCGAAGGGTCGATCCGCTACACCGCCGCCGATTTGGTCGCCGAAGAACGCGCCATTATCGAGCTGATGGGCCGCCGCAATCACGCCGCAGTATTGCCCGCTGTGGACACCGTGGTGTTGTCGCCGGATCAGGCCAAAGCGGTCACCGCCATCGCCACATCGGAGTGGCTTGTGCAGCCTCTCAGCGCCCCGGCAGGAGCCGGGAAAACCCACTCGCTGCGGGCGCTGCGGGCCGCGGCGCACCAGGCGGGGAAGCGGGTGTTGGTGGCCGCTCCGACCGGTCGCGCGGTGGATGTGGCGGTGCGCGAGGAGGCCGGCGACCTCGGGGCCACCCTGGACGCTCTGCTGGGCCGCCTCGAGCGCGGCGAGGAGGTCCTCGACGCCGACACCGTGATCGTCGTTGATGAGGCTGGCATGGTCGGCACCCAGCACCTGCGCCAGTTGCTGGAGACGGCCACCACAGCCGGAACGAAGGTGGTGTTGGTCGGCGATGAGCACCAGCTGGCACCAGTGGCTCAACGCGGGGGCACCTTCGCCCAACTGGTCGCCGATGTGCCCTGGGCGCAACGCCTGTCACAGGTGTGGCGGATGCACGACCACGACGAGCGCGACGCCTCGCTAGCCGTGCGCGATGGGGGCCCGGCCGCGCTGCGCCGGGCGGTGGGCTGGTACCGCCGTACAGGGCGTCTGCACACCGGAGATCAGGTCACCATGGCCGATGACGCTCTGGCGGCATGGACGGCCGACACCGCTGCGGGCCGCGATGCGCTGCTACTCGCTGATCGGTGGGAGATGGCCGATGCGATCAACATGCGCATCCACTCTGAACGGATCGGCGACGACGCGCCCACGGTGCGCGCGGCGCGCGGCCACCAGCTGGCGGCCGGTGATGTGGTGATCACCCGCCACAACACCGTCGACATCCCGACTCGCACGGATCGCGGTGTCGATGCTGACCCGATCCGCAATGGGCAGCGCTGGGAAGTCCTCGCCGTCGACACCGGCGAGGGGCGGATCGCGGTGCGCCGCCTCGACGACGGCGCGATCGCCGCCCTATCGGGGGACTATCTGCGCCAGTACGTCCATCTGGGCTACGCGGTCACCGTGCACGCCGCCCAGGGCGTCACCGCCGACACCTGCCACGCCCTGCTGTCCGCTGAGGCCGCGACCCGCTCGATCGCCTACGTCGGCCTGACCCGCGGTCGACAGACCAACACCGTCCACTTGTACGACACCCGGGCAGGGGAAGGCGACCACGAACACGCTGAGATCGTCCCCGGCCGGCACACCGCACGACGGGGCACCCCCGGTGAGGCCGCCGCCGCGCTGCGCAGCGTTCTGGGCCGCGGCGA
Source organism: Mycolicibacterium iranicum (assembly GCF_001650495.1). Lineage (GTDB taxonomy): Bacteria > Actinomycetota > Actinomycetes > Mycobacteriales > Mycobacteriaceae > Mycobacterium > Mycobacterium iranicum_A. Next base: position 19,895 of record NZ_LWCS01000059.1, read on the forward strand.
ACGTGCCGCGACGATCACCGCCGCCGCCCGCGACGCCGACGAGGACCGGCTGCCCGAGCCGGTCGCTGACCTTCGCCGCTACCACCGCACCGTCAGCCAGCGGCTGCGCCGCGAGCACCGCATCGAACGCCACACCGCTCAGGATCGCAGCATGCACGCACGCATGCATGCATCAGATCGGGCGCTCGTTGAGGTCTTGGGCGCGGCCCGTCGCCATGCAGACCCGCTTGCCCTCCCCCGGTCGCGAACCGATCCGGCTGCCGTTGCGCTGGCCGCGCCCTACGTGGTGGCCACCATGGCGGCCGAGCGTTACACCCCCGAACTCGCTGACACGGTGCAGCAGGCCGCTGCCAGTACCGACCGGGCCTACATCCGGGTCGCCGCCACACCCTCGCGCCCCGACCAAATTCGCCTAGGCCAGCTCGCCGAACGCCTACCCGACTCTCCCCCACCGCAAGGGGCGGTCATGGTCGTCGAGGACGCCGCCACCGCCAACCCCGCGCATCTGGCGGCCGTGGCCACCGCCCTGGTCCCCGCCCACGGCCGGCTCCTGCTCGTCGACAGCGGCGAGCAGGGGAATGCTCGACGACTCCTCGATGGACTCGCCCTGCCGTGGAATGAAAAAGCTTTTCCTGCAATGAGTATCGATGATCCGGCGTTGGCGGCCGCCGCCGATCGACACCGCGCCGAGGCTGCCCGCAGCTGGCGGATCCGCATCAATCCGCCCGCGCGCGACCGAAGCCGAGACCGGGACCGCGGACACGGCCTCGGCATCGACTGAATTCGGTCAGGTGGTTACTGGCTGGCGATAGTGCTCGGTAGCCACTTATCTTGTCGGACACGACATTTCGTTACGGCCGCAGGGAAAGTTCCTTCGAGTCTGCTGAGCACCGATTCGCAATGGGCGTCATCGACTCCTGCACCGGTCAGATCTTGCATGCAGGAGATGAGAACGTCGGACATACCGGGGCCGGCGAGTGCTGCGAACATGCCGCCGTAGGTCGCCGCCACCGCATCGGCGTAGGCATCCCGCACGGTTGCGGAGGCCTCATCGAGGAGTTCTTGCACCGCATTGGCGTACCAGCTCAGCTCGACGGTCGACGTCTGCACCGAGGCCAGGAGTTCTCGGGCGTATCCGAGTGACCCGCGCCAAAGATCTTGATGCGTAACCCGATAACGGCTCTGCGACTCCAAACCCACAACGAACTCGATGCCCTCGAAATGCGTCACCGGCGAGCCGAACAGACGCGCGCCGTACCCCGCCGCTGGAGTTTGCATCCGAACATCGGGGCATGGAGCCATCGTGGTCACCAACTCCGCCATCGCCGTTGCGAGCCGCGCGGCCAGCCCCTCCAGTACGACGGCATGCGACACCAGCGGGTAGTTGAAATCGAAATCCTGTCCGCTGTCATCTGGGATGGGAGTGCAAAACGCGCGGGCCCACTGAGTCGCCTGAGCAACGAAGACCGCCAGATCGGCATGACGCGTACCCAACTCCACACCTTGATATTCCGCATCGATCAGAAAATCGTCATTGGTCGTCATCGTTGGCCCAAGTCTTCCTCGACACTGGTCAGCTCCTTCACGATCACGTCGCGAAGATGGACATCACCGGCCGCGGCCGCGGCGTAGCACATATCGGGTAGAGGCAGTGGCCGTGTGGCCCAGCCGCCGATCAGCTCAGCGGTACGCGCCACCAGCCAATGCGCCCGGTAGCGCGCCAGCTCCTCGACGGTCTCACTCGGATCAGACTGGCCAACGAATCCCGGCCGGAAGATCGCGGTAATCGTATTGAAGTCCTTGGCCGCAGCGTCATACGCCGCCCACTGCTGGGGGCTGGGATCAATGTCCCCGCCACGAGTCAGCCAGATCGCCCGCACCGCATTCGGAATGCCGCCCTCGACGGCCTGAGCCTGGGTGGTCGCCGAATTGACCAACGACGCGCTGACCCGCGAAACAATCCTGTCCTGGAGCATCGGGTCGGTATCCATCGCGCGTAGCAGCCGCGGATACACCTCCGGCCACAGCGCCGCCAGACGGTGTACGTGCATCCCGTCCAAGACCGGAGCGGGGACCTGGACGCCAGGCTGCAGTAACGGGTTCGTCTGACGCGTGCAGGACGGTGGATGCTCAACCCCGGCGTCGCGCAACGCACTCACCCCGACCGTGGTCGCCGCTGCGACCAGTCGCCAGCCCAGCTCTGCGCGCAGCTGCGCGTACTCGATGAGGACCCGAGCTGGGTCAGACCAGCCGAACCACAGCTGCCGAAAGTGGTCGTCCACCAACGGGTCTGTCGCCAAGACGCGGACCGATCGAGGCAGGAACACTCCTGCGGGGATGTAGCTCGCCCCGTCGTTGGAGGTGATGACAGTTTCGGTGCCGCTCGGGGAACGGAAGACCCCGACCGCCCACTCGATTGGATAGTTGACCGCCTGAGCTGCGTGCTGGAGCTTCCAGGCCAGCTCCTTGGCCGCCGCGGCGTCGGCCGACTCACGTCGCTCGCGAGCTGCCGCTGTCTGCCCGGCGGCCACCACGCTTGCCGGAATCAGCGTCGCGCCGCCCGCACCCGGTGGCGGCGGCGAAGCCGATGGAGCACTACTGCCAGCGCCGACCGTTCCGGCCGCCGGCATGGTCGCTGGGGGCGGAACAGCACCAGCTGGCGGCCCCATCGAACCGGGTGGGAGCATCATCGGCGCACCGCCGCCGGTACCCATTCCGGCCCCGGTAGGAGTCGCGGCCGGAGCGGCCTGGGCAACCATGCCCGGCTGTGCCGCGGCCGGGGCCACACCGCCGCCAGGGGCAGCCGTGGCCGGTGCCGCATGACCACCCGCAGACAAGGCCGGTGACGGGCTTGCCGGAGCTGGCGGCGGCGCCGAGGGCACCCCACCACCACCCATGCCCGCCGTCGTCGCCATCCCCTGATTGAACGCAGACGACAGGGGCGACCCGGCCCCAGTGCCCGAAGCTGAGCCGGGCACCCCACCGGCACTCGGCAATCCGCTTCCAGCGCCAGGTATTTGGCCTACACCACTACCTAGAGGATTCGAACCCGACCCCGGCATGCCGCCACTTCCTAAACCGCCGGGCATCTTCGGGAGTCCACTACCGGAACCCATCCCCCCGCCACCACTGCCC
>NZ_LWCS01000060.1 GCF_001650495.1 Mycolicibacterium iranicum
CCCCATCGCCCTCCCGCTGACCACCGCCCGCATCCACGCCTACCAACGCGACGGGATCACCCCCGCCCATCACCAGCAGCGGACCGAGGCTCATAACCCCTTCTACGCAACCGAACTGGGGGACGTGAACCTCTGGACGCCCAGCGGCCCCCGCCTGATCGCCTACAGCACCGACTTCGATCCGCTCGACCCCCATGCCCGCGCCCGTGATGTCGCCGCCCGCCTCAACCACCACCTGGCGAGCCTTCGCTGACATCCGCGACCCCGCGCGAACGGAGAACACCATGACCCTCAGGCTCGTACACCCCGTCCACAGCAACTCCGATACCCGCCAAGCTCTGCGGCGCGAATTCGAACACGTCGACCCCGCCGTGAACCGCGACGACCACGCACCCTCGGTCCCCGACACCCTCACATACATCACCAACGTCCTCAGCGGCCACCGACGGGCCACCGGCACCCTTGCCAGCCGCGTCGCAATCATCATCACCACCAGCCCGGCGTTGCGCGACGCGATGCTCCCCCTCCTACTGAACGACCCTGATGCCGGTGCGTCGCTATGGACGCGCTTCGCGCGCCAACTCCGATCCAGCGCCCGCGTCGAGGCACTGACTATCGCCGGATGCGCCTACTGCCTCGCCGGGGACAACGTGCGGGCCGCCATCGCATGCGAACTCGCCATCGCCGAAGCCGCCGAGATCGACGGCCGCGCTCCGCGCCTTGCCGACTTGATCGTCTACACCCTCGATATCGCCGTCGACCCCAAAGCGGCCATGCGCCACGCCATTCTGGCCTCACAGAGCGCTACCTAGCTCCCGCGCGTGCTGTGAGCCCGCCACCGCCACAACAACGGGTTCACTGCGGGGTTTGTTGCGCGATTCGCATGTTCCCTTCGGCCGCGCGCCTGCGGCGCGGATGCCCGCCTCGCGGCGGGCGCATCCGTAGCCCCTCACCTTCACACCGTCAGCAGGGGGCGCAGCCTAACCGGCCGGGGGCCCGACCGGTCAACCCACACCGACGTCGACCTACACAGGCCGAGTGACCTTTTCGGCCCTACCAAGCTCGCTGCCGCTCGCGGGCCGAAAACCCTGCTCCACCCGCCGCCGCCTCTTCGGGGTTGACCGCCCACCCTCACCCGGTTGACCGCACCCCAGCGCCGACCGGCGCACCACCAAGTCACACCACGAAACGGAGAACCATCATGCCCATCCCCACCACCGCAGCACTGGCCTACGCCCGAGCCGACATCCACGCCGCGGTCGCTGCCGCCGACGACCCCCACCGCCGCCGCCAATACGCCCTCTCGGCCCGCGACTACGCCGTCACCGTTCTCCTGGCCAACGACGCCACCGCCGACCAGACCCGCCACGCCGACTACTACCTCACCGACGCCGAGGCCTTCATCGCCACCACCGCCGACCACTAGCCCCATCCGCGCCACCGCCTGCGGGACCGCCCCACCCGGGCCAGTCCCGCAGGCCATCGCGCGGACTAGAACTACCGAAGGCTCACCATAGACGAGGCTGGCCGCCCAACAGCGCAGCCTCCACCGCCGCGCCGTCCCAGCCGGAACGCACCGCCGCACGCAACGCCAGCGCCTGCTCCCGCCGTGCCTTCACACCCGCCTGGCGCGCGATCACCGCAGGCGATCCCCCGCCGCGCCGCGCCCGCGCCATCCTCTCCATGTTCTCCCGCTGCGTCCCACCGACCACATGAGGCCGCACCCCGTCGCGCAACTCGTCGGCAGTGATCACACGAACACACATCGGCACATCACACTCGTGCAGCGCCCGCACGTACCCATCGAGTGCCGCACCGTCTGCGGCCACCGCAAGGGCATACCGCGGTGGACGCACCATGCGCAGCCTGCCGTCGCGGCGAATCGCGAAGGCTGGCAGAGAGCACTTATTCGAAACGTGCGGTATTCCAGTTGAGGCTGGCAATGAGTACTCAACCGAAAAGTGCGCAATACCTCCGGAGGCGCTTGCAGCCGATGTCGCAGGCCGACGACAAAGACTCGCAACAAATTCGGAGGCATCAGCGTCACTCTCGGTTACTCGCGCGGCCAACGCGCCGACGTGCAGCGCCGGATCCGTCACGCTACCGACCTCGGGATCACGAAAACGGTGCTGACGGCTAGGTGCAGCAGTTGGGGTCGAGCACCGCACACAGCGCGGCCAGGGAGCTGCGCTGCGCTCGGTGGTAGACATTCATCCCGCGGCGCTCCGAGGTAACCAGGCCCGCGTTACACAGCTGGGTGAGGTGGTGGCTGATGGTGGACTCGGTCAACCCGACCGCGGCGGCAAGGTCACCACCGTTCTCCTCGCCCGTCGCCGATGAGAACAGGCGCGACATGATCTTCACTCTGGCCGGATCGGCCAAATGCTTTCAGCCGCAGCGCCACCTCCAGCGCCGCGGCGTCGGACATCGGACCCGCCGCCACCGGTGCGCAGCACACCGGAGCAGACATGTTCCATGACAGGCAGCGTTTTGGACATGACCCCCACCGACAGTTGTCAGCAGCTTTAATCACAATGCTCGGCTAAACGCCGCAGTCGATGAAATAGCTGGCGAGCGGATGTCAACATCATGAATCCGGGTCACTGTCCTGTGGATGACGACCGCTTCGGCGAGCAGCGTGGCTTGCGACGTCGTGACGTCTCGGTCGGTTCAGGCACTCGATTCGCTTCGTTGTTGGCGGTGGGGTGGCCCACCGTTCACGGTTTCGGCGTCGTGTTCGCTGTCAGGTGACGTCGAAGTTGGCGGTCGCCCATGAGTTGTTGGCGTATCCCTTCGGATTCCACAGTGTCGCAGCGGATTCGGGCTGGGTGGAGCCGGTGCTGTCCCAGGCGCGGACCGTGACGTGAAGCGGTCCGGGTGCCGCGCAGAGCGCGAAGGACCACAATTGCCAGCCCCACTTGCTGTGCGTGGGTTCCAGGGCGGCTTGGGTCCAGGTGCTGCCGCCGTCGAAGGACACGTCGACCCGCTCGACGGTGCGGTCGTCGCCGGCCAGGGCGTAGCCGTGCAGGGTCATCGGTCCCGCCGGCACCGTCGCACCGTCTTCGGGTGCCAGGACGTCACAATTCAGCGCCACCGAGGACAGGGAGATGCCGTCTCCTGGCTTTGCGGTGTCGGGGTCGGCGTCGGCGGGCAGGATGCGGTAAGCCCTGGACTGGAAGAAGTTGTCCGACGGTTCGGGTTGCACCGTGATCGAGGTGATCCATTTGACGCTGCGGGCGCCGATGAATCCGGGAACCACGACCCGGACCGGTCCGCCGTGCACCCGCGGCAGGGGTTCACAGTTCATCCCCCAGGCCAGCAGGACTTCCTCGGACATGGCCTTGGGCAACGGAATCGATCCGCCGTAGGGCTGCACCGGGGTGGCCAGGTCGGAGACGTCGGGGGCGCCGAACGCCACGTGAAGCGACGGGTCGTCCTGGACGCCGGCGGCCTGCAGAACGTCGCGGAGGCGGGCTCCGCGCCACTCGGCTGTCGAGGTCGCTCCCGGGCCCCATGGATCCTCTCCGGGGATGTCGCGGACCTGGTTGAAGCCGGTTCGGCGGTTTCCCGCGCACTGCAAGGTTGCGATCACCGCGTGGGTGTCAAAGCGGCCGGTGAGTTCGGCGAAGGACAGGGCCAGGGGTGTGGTGACCAGGCCGGTGATCCTCAGTTGCCAGTCGTCCTTGGTGATCTCGGGGATGGGTCCGTGGTTGCGGCTGTAGAAGGTGTCCACGGGGGTGACGTCGCGCCCGCACAACGCCGACCGAGCCGGTTCGGCGTTGAAGGGCGACTCTTCGTGGACGATGGTGTCGGGCCGCTTGTCCCACATCGGGTACTCCTTTTCAGGTGGTGGATGGCGCCGTGTTTCGGTCGGAGGTCAGTGGGCGAGCTCGACGCCTGCGGTGGTGGCGACGTAGACCGCGATGACGATCAGCAGGATCGCGAAGCTGCGGGTCAGGGCGTTACCGGAGATCCGGACGCTGACCGCGGTACCGGCGACGGACCCGGCGACGGCGGCCAGGGTGAATGGAATCACGATCTGCCAGGGGACGCTCGCGGTGCCGAGACGTTCGGCGAAGGCGCCGGCACTGGTGATGGCCATGATGACCAGCGACGTGCCGACGGCGACGGGCATCGAGTAGCCCAGGGCCAGAACGAGTGCCGGCACGATGAGGAAGCCGCCGCCAACGCCCAGGAAGCCGGTGAGGAATCCGACGACCAGCGCGGCGGCGACCAGCTTGCCGGCTTGCGCGGTGGTGACCCTCGGCGTGGTGGCGGTGGCCACTGCCACCGGCGAATGTGCGGCGTGCTCAACGAGTTCGGTGCCGTCACGGGAGGGGTTGTCGCCGGACCCTGGTCCGGAGTGGGGGGGCTTTCGGGTGCGTCGCAGCATCGCAAGCGCGGCGACCACCATGAGCGCGGAGAACGCGATCAGCAGCACTTGAGGGTCGATGGCCCGGTTGAGGATCGAACCGCCGAACGCGGTCACCGACCCGATGACCCCGAACACCGCCGCGGCCTTCCACCGGACGTGGCCGCCGCGGGCGTGGGCGACCGCGGCGATCACCGACGTGACGCCCACGATGATCAGCGAAGCGCTGGTCGCCGACTGCGGGCCCACGTGCAGCAGCGACACCAGGACCGGCACCGTGAGGATGGACCCGCCGCCCCCGAGAGCGCCCAGGCAGAGACCGATCAGGACCCCACAGGCGATCGCGACGACGACGGTGTACATCTCAGATGACCGTGCCGGGAGTGCCGTCGTCGCGCAGCACCGGCTGACCCGCGTTCCCCCAGGCCGTCATTCCGCCAGACAGGTTGTGCACCGCCAACCCGGCAGTAGCCAGTTTCGCGGCGGCCTTACTCGACCGACCACCCGAGCGGCAGACCACGACCAGCGGCCCCCCGTCGGCGTGTGCGGACGGATCGAGGTCGCCCAGCGGCACGTGCACCGCCTTCGGCGCGTGACCGGCGGCCCATTCGTCGTCTTCGCGGACGTCGATCAGACTTGCCGTGCCCGCGTCGATCATCTGCGCGGCGGTGGCGGGGTCGACGTCCTGCAAGGGTTCGGTCATGCGATTCTCCTCTACTCGGTGGTGACGATTAGTTCCGTGACAGCGATTCGGCGGTGAGGAACCGGTACCCCTCACTGGGTGAGAAGCGGGCGCTCACGGTGAACCGGTCACCGCGAATCACGGTGTGGCGCAGTTCCACTGGTCGCTTGCCCATGAAGCTCAGACGCCGGATCGACAGTGCGGCCGACCGCTCGTCCAGATCGAGCAGCGCGGCGTCGGCGGGTTCGGGCACCACCGCGGTGACGTCCTCGCGGCCGCCGGTGAGTCGGATGCCGCAGCGCGTGTCGAGCTCGATGTAGAGCGCGGTGTGGGTGAAGCTCGCCTCCAGCAGGGGTTCGGCGAGTTCGGCGGGCAGCCAGGCAGAATCGCGCGCCAGCGGTAGGTCACCGGCCATCCGGAGACGCTCCAGATACACCAGGGGGGCATCGGGACCCATCTCCAGGGTCGCGGCCACCGCCGGGTCGGTGCGGATCTCCAACGCCCGCACCACGCTGTACTGGGTCAGGCCGGTCGCCTCGACCGCCGCGAAGAGGCTGTACAACGCCCCGAGGGGCTGCTCGATGACCGGCACGTCGGCCAACCGGGTGGCGCGGCCACGTTCGGCGATCAGCACCCCGTCGGCCCGCAGATGTCGCAGCGCCTCGCGCACGGTGTGACGGCTCAGACCGTAGGCGGCGGTCAACGCGTGCTCGCCGGGGAAACCGTCGGCGAACTCGCCAGCGGCGATGCGCTCCACCAGGTCATCGCGCAGTTGCGCCCACAGCGGCAGCGCGCTGGACCGATCCATCCGATCGCTCAGATCACCGTTGGCCACGCCGAACCTCCACTTCGCTGAAGACTGCTCGCCGACCTCGATTGCTCCGGGGAGGGTGCATTCGCGTCGAACACCCGCTACTGTAGCTTAATGTACGTACATCCGTACGACCGTTCAAGGAGTGAGTTCCTGTGCACGTTGAAGTGATCTCCACCGAGGATCTCGGTGACCGCAGCTACCTGGTCCACGACGGGACCTCCGCAGTGGTCGTCGACCCGCAACGCGACATCGATCGCGTCGAGAAAGTGCTGGCCGACGCCGGGGTCCGGTGCGCGATGGTCGTGGAGACCCACATCCACAACGACTACGTCACCGGCGGGTACGACCTGGCGATGCGCAATGGCTGCCCCTACGTCGTGAACGCCGCCGACGACGTGTCCTTCGCCCGCCTCGCGGTCAGCGACGGCGACGAACTCACCGTCGGCGCAATGACCATCCGCGTGCTGGCGACCCCCGGTCACACCGACACCCACCTGTCCTACGTGATCTCCGAGGGCGAGCAGACTCCTGCGGTGTTCACCGGCGGCTCACTGCTGTACGGCAGCGTCGGGCGGACCGACCTCGTCGACGTCGACCGCACCGAGGAACTGACCCGCGCGCAATATCATTCGGCGCGCCGGCTGGCCGCTGAGCTGCCCGACGCCACTTCGGTGTACCCGACGCACGGCTTCGGCAGCTTCTGCTCCTCGGGGTCGGCCGCTGGCGGTGACGGCGGCACCATCGGTGAGGAGAAGGGCCGCAACGACGCCCTGGTCACCGAGGACGAGGACGCCTTCGTCGACACCCTGATCGCCAACCTGAGCGCCTACCCCGCCTACTACGCCCACATGGGCGGCCTCAACCGTGGCGGACCCACCGCCCCGGACCTCACGCCGCCGGCCGTACTGCAGGCCGAGCACCTGCGCCAGCGCATCGACGCCGGTGAATGGGTCGTCGACTTGCGGGATGGCACCGCCTACGCCGCCTCCCACGTCCACGGTAGTGTGGGCATCGCTCTCGGGCAACAGTTCTCGACCTATGTCGGCTGGCTGATGCCCTGGGGCGCACCCTTGACGTTGATCGGTGAATCCGCCGAGCAGGTCGCCGATGCCCAACGGATGCTGGTCCGCATCGGCATCGACGAACTCCAGGGCAGCGCCACCGGCTCGGCACAGGAGTTGAGTGCCGGCACCCCACCGTCGTCCTACCTACGACACACCTTCGCCGAACTCCCCGGTGTCCTGGTCGACGCCGCGACCGCGACCGAGGAGGACGCGGTGCTGCTCGACGTGCGCCGCGACGACGAATACGCCACCGACCACATCCCCGGCGCCGCGCACGTCCCCCTGCACGACCTGCTCGACAAGCTCGACACCTTGCCGCCCGGACAACTGTGGGTGCACTGCGCCAGCGGCTACCGGGCCTCGATCGCGGCGAGCCTGCTCGACCGCGCCGGCCGTGACGTCGTCTTCATCGACGACGACTTCGACAGCGCCGTCGATCTGGGCTTGACCAAACAGTCCTGAGCCAATCCCACCATCGATTTCGACCTGAGGAGGTCTTCTCCCATGACCAGCACCATCAGCCACCAGGTCGCCGTCATCGGTGGCGGCAATGCCGGCGTCTCCCTGGCCGCGCGGCTTCGTCGCGCCGGCCTGACCGACATCGGCATCATCGAACCCGCCGACACCCACTACTACCAACCACTGTGGACACTCGTCGGCGGTGGATGCGCACCGGCAGCCGAAAGCGAGCGCACCGAGGCCTCCGTGATGCCCCAAGGGGTGGGCTGGATCAAGGACCGCGCCGAGCAGATCGACCCCGACGCCCAGACCGTGTCCACCGCATCGGGCACCACCGTGCACTACGACCACCTGGTGGTCTGCCCCGGCATCCAACTGGACTGGACCGCGATCCCCGGGATGGCCGAATCCTTGGACAGCCCTTCGGTGTCCAGCAACTACCGCTACGACCTCGCCCCCAAGACCTGGGAGCTGATCAAGAAGATGAGATCGGGAACCGCGATCTTCACCATGCCCGCCGGCCCGATCAAGTGTGCCGGGGCCCCGCAGAAGATCGCCTACCTGGCCGCCGACTATTGGCGCCAACAAGGTGTCCTGGACGCCATCCGGGTGATCCTGGTGCTGCCCACCCCCGGCATGTTCGGAGTCAAGGTGTTCGCCGACGAACTCGAACGCGTCGTCGCGCACTACGGCATCGAGGTCCACAAGAACAGCGAAGTCACCACCGTCAACCCCGACACCCGCACCGTGACCATCACCGACAACGCCGCCGACACCACCCAGGAAGTCGGCTACGACCTGCTGCACGTCGTGCCCCGCCAGTCTGCGCCGGACTGGATCAAGGCCAGCCCGCTCGCGGACCCCGACAACCCCGGTGGCTACGTCCAGATCGACAAGAACACCATGCGGCACACCCGATTCGACAACGTCTTCGCCCTCGGCGACGCCGGGTCCTCCCCCAACTCCAAGACCGGCGCCGCCATCCGCAAGCAGGCCCCGGTCGTGGCAGCGAACCTGCAAGCCAGCCTGGCCGGAAAGCCACTCCCGGCCAGCTACGGCGGGTACGCGTCCTGCCCGCTGACCACCGCACGCAACAAGATGCTGCTCGCCGAATTCGACTACACCATGCAGCCCGCGCCGTCGATCCCGCTCATCGACACCACTCACGAACGCCGCGACATGTGGTACCTCAAACGCCGCGGCCTACCCTTCATGTACTGGAACCTCATCCTCACCGGCAGGGCATAGCGCACCCATGTCGAGTGCGTCGGCGTGGGATGCCTACTACGCAGGGGTCGAGCACCCCTTCTGCACGGCCACCGCAACGGCGCTGACGTCGCGGACCGACCGGCTCCCACCTGGGCGGGCGATCGATCTAGGCTGCGGCCTCGGACGCCACGCCCGCCATCTCGCCGAATCGGGCTGGTCGGTCCAAGCCGTGGACTTCTCCCGCGTCGCCATCGAAATCGCCACCGCCGCAGACGGACCCGATGTCACCTACCTCGTCGGTGACGTCACACGGTGGCGACCAGCCGAGCCGGCCGACCTGATCCTCGTCAGCTTCCTGCACCCCCGGGCCGAGGAACTCTTCGCGCTCCTCGGCGCCGCCAGAACATGGCTCGCACCCGGCGGGCACCTGCTGTACCTCGGACACGCCCACCACGTCGCCGTGGACGGCGACGGCCCGCACGGCGACTTTCCCGACCTCGCCGACCTGGCACGCGCGTGTGAGGGCATGCGCATCGACGAGATGGCCCACATCGTCCGCCCCCACATCGACACCACCACCGTCGATGTCCTCCTGCACGCCCGGAGCTGGTGCAGCCAGAACACCGCGCTCTCGCCCGCAGGAGCAGACTTCGGCGCATTGTCGCGCGAGCCATCCCGAGCCGCCTCGCCCGCTCACCCCAGGATGCGGGTCACATGCGCCGGCCGCAGTTCCTCGTCCAATAGGTGAGGAGGAAGCAAGTTGATTAGCAACGAAACGCCGTGCGGCACCGATCTGCTGGCCCGATTTGAGTCGCTTTCCGCCGTGCCCCCCTGCAGCACCCTCGCCGCGACTCCACCGGATCACCAACGACGTGAAAGATAGGGAAGGTGAATGATGGGAGACAGGTCGAACGACCCCGTCGATCATGCCCGTACCACCCGCAAGCACGCGGGACAAAACATGAAGAACACCGCGGCGATGCCCGCCCTCATCGGCATCGGGCTTGCGGTCGTGGCGTTCTTCATCTGCCTGTTCTGCTTCGCCGTGGGGCAGGTGAGCGGCGGTGTCGTCGCCGCGGCGATCGCGGCGTGCCTCGCCGTGGCCGGATTCGGATGGCTTGGCAGGGAACGGCGTCGAGTGCGCCAGGTCGAGGCCCGCTACGTCGCCGAGCACCCCGACGCAGAACCTCAGACACCGACCAGCTAGCAGCGCAACGCCCTACCGACGCAGCCAGTCCCCGCTGTGTCCTCGACGCACCACGCCGACACGCCCGCTACGACACCCTGCGGGCACCGGATCTGTTCCTGCACGGCCACTTTCCGACCGCCCACCACGCTCGTACTGCCAGGAGGACTCCGATGGGTACCGACGACCAACTCGAAACCTGCGCACTGCGCTTCGCTATGCGACGAAGTTCGTCGCCGCCTCCGACGAGGCGCGGCAGGTGGACGTGGTCGTGAACGGCCCGGCACGCGATCTCGTCGGCGTCGACTCCGACTTCCGTGACCAAGTGAGCGAACTCTACGACACCGGGTCCCTGTCGTTGGCCGCATGCGCCGACACCATCGCCGCCCGCCGTGTCGGGCCCGCCGACCTGCACACCGCCGCCCGCGTCGTCCCGGCCGCGGTGCTTCGCCTGGCGCAACGCCAATGGGCCGGTAGGGCGAATCTATGCCCATGACCGCTCTCCGAACCTCCGTGCGGCCGTTGCTGGCCTGGCCACGACGTCGGTGGGCGACCGCCGGCGCCGCCGCCGTGGCCACCATCGTGTTCATCGGGGTGCCCACCGACCTCATCGACACTCCCCTGTTCTCCCGCGAGGTAGCGCCGACCTGGTGGTCCTGGCCGGTCCTGCTGCTGACCGCGACGTTGACGGGTCTACTCGTCGCCACCTACGTCGCCACGCCCACCGGCACCGGGCCCGACCGTTCCGCTTCGCGCGCCGGGGGTGTCGGCGGGCTGCTCAGCTTCTTCGCCGTCGGTTGCCCGGTGTGCAACAAGCTGGTTCTCCTGGCGGTGGGTACCAGCGGTGCGCTGCGATGGTTCCAACCGGTGCAGCCCATCCTGTCGGTGGCCGGTCTGCTTCTGCTGGGTTGGGCGTTGCGTGTCCGGCTGCGCACCGAGCAGTCCTGTCGTGTGCCGCAACGTGCGCGGTCGTGACCCACGGGGGCACGTGCAGCCCGTCGCCGCAGCGACATGAGCCGTCTACGAAGCGCTGTGGCGTTCGGTGCCGCGATCCTGGTCACCGGTGTGTTCAGCGGCTTGCTCGGTGGGTCGGTGACGTGGCTGGTCCGCGCCGTGCAACACCTCGCCTACGGCTACGACCAGGGGCCGCTGGTGGCGGGTGTCATCGCCGCGTCGACCGAACGCAGGATTCTTGGCCCCGCCATCGGATGCGCGCTGGCGGGACTGGGTTGGTGGCTGCTGCGCCGCACGACGTCGATACCGGCACTGGATGATTCGATCCGCGTGGGCCGCCCGCTCCCGTTCATCGCCTTGGTGGGTGATGCGTTGCTGCAGGTGCTTGCCGTGGGCTCCGGCGCCTCACTCGGTCGCGAGCAAGCCCCCCGGATGCTCGCCGCGGTCGGTACCGAACTGTTCATCCGCACCGGCTCGATTCCGCCTGCCCAACGCCGCATGCTCCTGGGTGGTGCTGCTGGGGCAGGGCTTGCCGCGGTGTACAACGTGCCCGCCGCCGGTGCCCTCTTTGCCTGCGGCATCGTACTGCGCACCTGGCGCCCGCAAGCCATCCTCGTCGCCGCCGCGACGTCGAGTATCGCGACCGTGACCGTATGGCCCCTCACCCAGGGTGCCCCCACTTTCGGCTGGCCTGCAACGTATTTCAATTCCGAATCAGTACTCCTCGCCCTGGCGGTGATCCCGGTCGGCGCAGTGGTCGGTGGTGTCTTCCTCTGGCTTACCGAGCGCGCGAAACCACCGATCACACCGGCATCGTGGAAGCTGGTTGCGACCGTGGGGCTGGCGGGTCTGACCACGGGGGCCGCATCGACGTGGCTGCCGCAGTTGCCCGGCAACGGCAAGAGCATCGTGCTCGAAAGCCTCGACGGTGCAGGCCCGATGGTGGCGCTCGCCCTCGCCGTCGTGCTCAAACCTGTGCTCACCGCCTTGTTCCTGCGGGCGGGCGCGGTGGGCGGGATGATCACCCCCGCGCTGTCGACCGGCACCGCCGCGGGCGCGTTGATCGCGACCACCGTCAATCATTTCGGCGGGCACGCCAGCATTCCCATCATGGCACTGGCGGGGGGTGCCGCCATGCTGGGAGTCACCCAGAAAGCGCCCCTCTTCGCCGCGGTATTCACCGCCGAACTCACCCACCCACCGGTTCAGATGTATGGGGTGCTCCTCGTGGTCGCCATGGGTGCGCACGTCGCCGGCAGGCTCATCCGTCGGCGCGCACGATGAACGGCACCGATCGACGGCGGCCGAGCCGCCAGCTGCTACCCGACGGGTATCGGCGCGGCCCGCTGCACACCGCGAGGTTCACGACGATTTTCAGCGGCGACGTCACCTGCGGCTGCTTCACCTGGGATGTCGATGTCAAACAGCTTAAGAACCAGCGGGTTTCGTGGAGCCGCTAGGTTGGCAGAGGCGCCCCGTCGGGACGCGCACCGACAAGCCGGGCATCGCATCGGGGACTCAAGGAAGGTGAGGCGGCCATGACTCTGGCGTATCTTCCCAGCCCCGGTCGGGGTGTCTGGCATCTGGGGCCGATCCCGATCCGGGCCTACGCGTTGTGCATCATCGCCGGGATCGTCGTCGCGATCTGGCTGACCCGACGGCGATGGACGGCCCGCGGGGGCAAAGCTGACGACGTGGTGGACGTCGCGTTGTGGGCCGTCCCGTTCGGCATCGTCGGCGGACGCCTCTACCACGTCGTCACCGATCCCGAGCTGTACTTCCTGCCAGGGCGCAGCCCGATTCGGGCGTTCTACATCTGGGACGGCGGCCTGGGCATCTGGGGTGCGGTCGCACTCGGCGCGGTGGGCGCCTGGATCGGCTGCCGACGCCGCAGCATCAACCTGCTGGACTTCGGAGACGCACTGGCACCCGGGTTGGTATTGGCCCAAGCGATCGGCCGATGGGGCAACTACTTCAACCAGGAACTCTACGGCCGGCCCACGACCCTGCCATGGGCACTGGAAATCGATCCAGCCCATCGGCCCGCCGACACCCCAACGATCGGCCTATACCACCCGACGTTCCTTTACGAATCATTGTGGAACGTCGCCGTCGCGGTGCTGTTGCTCTGGGTCGACCGGAGATTCCCCCTATCGCGCGGAAAGCTGTTCGCGCTCTATGTCGCTGCTTACACCGTGGGACGCGGTGCCATCGAGGCGCTACGCGTGGATCACGCGAACCACTTCCTCGGGTTGCGGTTGAACGACTGGACATCCCTGATCGTGTTCCTCGCAGCGCTGGCGGTGCTCGCGTGGCCGCGCCACAGCCCAGTCGTTGCCCAGGACCGTGACGCCGGCGGGCATGCGTTGCGTGACGCGCCACCCGCGGTCGACACCAACTAGCTGGCACGACCACGCAGACGGACCCCCGACTTGGATGAACGCACGAGCGGTTGTCACGACAGCGCCGCCAGTCGATCCCGTCATCGCCGACTTCACATGCGGTGCCGGTGTCACCGGTGTCGCGCAGCATCCGTATTCCGGCAACCATCACCGCATGTGAAGCGATTCATGACCGCCGCCTCGGGCAGGTGATCGCCGATGGCAGACCCGACGAAGGGGGCTGGGATGCCGAATAGCGCGAAGACCCCGGCCAGTCGCCACTGCACCTGACCCGCCCGCACCTTCGGAACGGCACCGAACCGGAGGCCACGCCCACCACGATCAACGAGGTGAGGATCGCTTGGGCGGTGCCCAGTCCCAGGGCGTAGACCAACGCTGGCACCGCCATGATCGATCCGCCACCACCAAGCAGTTCGAGCAGGGCGCCGATGACAGCGCCGACGACGAGCGCAAGAGCGATGGTCATGATCGCGTGCAGCCGTAGATTCCGCCGAGACTGCGGGACTACTCGGCGCCGGCCTGGCCGAGGGAGTCGATGGCAGCTTGCAACTTGGTGGCGGCTTCGTCGGCGACGTCACGCAGTCCCGGTTGATCGGAAAGCTGGACCATCACCTGCGGGTCCATCGCGTCGATGATCACCGTGTCGGCCGAGTCGACGTCGGCGCGGACGGTGACGTTGCAGGGCAGCAGCAGGCCGATCTGGCGGTCGGCGTTGACGGCACGGTGCGCTAGTGGCGGATTGCAGGCGCCGAGGATGAGGTAATCCTCCATGTCTTCACCGAGCTTGGCCTTCAACGTGGCCTTCATGTCGATCTCGGTCAGGACCCCGAAGCCCTGATCCGACAACGCCTTGCGGGTCTTCTCGACCGCGTCCTCGAACGAAGTGTGCAGTGTGGTCGACAATGCGTAGCCCATGGCGGTATTCCTTTCACTTATTTGCCTTAGGTGGCGGTGGATGTCATGCCAGTGCCAGGAAGAGCTTCTCCAGTTCCGCCTCGGTCATCGGCTGTTGTCCTTCGGCGGCCTCGCCGGTCAGGCACTGCCGTAGCCCAGTGGCGACGATCTTGAACCCGGCCTTGTCCAGGGCTTTGGAGACGGCGGCGAGCTGTGTGACGACGTCCTTGCAGTCGCGCCCCTGTTCGATCATGGCGATCACCCCGCCAAGCTGCCCATGCGCTCGGCGCAAGCGGTTGAGAACCAACGCGATGCTGTCATCGTCACCCGTCATGGCAAGCCCTTCTCGGTGTCCCATCGCGGCTAGACGCCGCGCATACACCGCATACCCCCAGGGGTACATGGCTAAACGTGCATTACCCCCAGGGGTATGGGGGGATGTCGCGCATGGACTCGTCGGTACATACCCCTAGGGGTTTAGCGCCACGGATCTCGGGTACGCCAACGACGTCTGGGCAGATGGCCTGCAAACCGGTAAGGAGCAACATCTCCATGGAACGGTTGCCCCGTCGTTGACGTTGCCCGGCATCGTGCTCGGCGTGGGTCTGGGCGGCTTCGTCGACGGCATCCTCCTGCATCAGATCCTGCAGTGGCACCACATGCTCACCAGCATCGGCTCGTCACGAATCCACGTCGGCGCCTACCCCGCCGACACCGTGCACGGCCTGCAGATCAACACCGTCTGGGACGGACTGTTCCATACCTTCACCTGGCTGTCGGTGCTCATCGGACTCGGCCTGCTGTACTCGCGGCTCACTCATTCACGCGGGAAGGTGTGGACATCGCGCGCCTTGTGGGGCTGGGTCCTGGCCGGGTGGGGCATCTTCAACTTGGTCGAAGGAATCATCGACCACCAGATCCTGGGTATCCATCACGTCCGCACCGGCGAACACCAAACACTCTGGGACGTCGGCTTCTTGGTCCTCGGAGCGGTGTTGGTGGTCGGCGGCTGGCTGCTGCAACGAAGCGCCAAACCACTAGACGCGGGCACATATCCTGAGCGCAACGCCGAGACGCCGTGACCACGCTCGCCCACGGCATGGACGGCCATCACGATGCCGCCCTGTCGGTCAGCTCCCTGCTGGCGATGGGCATCCTCGCCGCCGTCGCACTGGGGTACGTCGGTCTCGCGGTGGCACGTCGGCGCGAACCACGCGGCTGGAATCACTGGCGCACACTGAGCTTCGTCACCGGTGTCGCACTGCTCATCCTCGCACTCAAGCCGTCGGACTCCGAGGACTTCGGCGACCACATGCTCGGTCACCTGCTGATCGGCATGTTCGCTCCACTCGCACTGGTGCTCGCCGCTCCGGTCACCCTGGTTCTTCGCACCGTGTCCCCCAGAACCGGTAGAGCCATCGTGCATGGGTTGAAGTCGGCACCGGCACGGATACTGACCAATCCAATCCTGCTGCTGACGGCGAACATCGGTGGCCTCGCGCTGCTCTACTTCACACCGCTCTACAGCCTCACGATGGCCAACACCGTGCTGCACGAACTGATCCACGTGCACTTCTTCGTCACCGGATACCTGTTCGCCTGGATGATCGCGGGACCAGACCCAGGCCCACACCGTCCCTCGGTACCGATCCGCCTCGTCGTCCTGGGCGTCGCTGTCGCTGGACACTCGATCATCGCCCAGCTCCTTTACGCAGGGCTCTTCGTCGACGCGCCCCTCACGCCAGAGGAACTGCGCGACGGCGGCACCCTGATGTACTACTGGGGCGACATCGCCGAGATCATGCTCGCACTGGCCATGCTCCTCACCTGGCGACCGATCCGGCGGCGAAACCCCGACGGTCTGCACACATATCGAATGGAAGGTGGCGCTTCCAAGTCGTATGACCCGCGGGATCGAATACGACAGCGGCCGCAGCGGTTGGCTTAGGCGCTCAGCTGACCGCTACTGCATCGGGCGACCCCGTACCTGTCGTGATGACGCGACGTTCTTGTTCACCACAGGGTGAGCGGCACGCCCGCGTTTTGGGTTTCGAGGATCCGCCTCTCGATGTCTGCGCCGGACTCGTGGTTGGCGAGACCGGCACGGATAGCCGCTGCGATGGCGCGTGTGCGCCCGGCTGCGCCTCGTATGTCGGCTAGCGGATTGGCGAGATTTCTTCTGCGCGTGAGGTACTCGAAACGGTTGGTGGCGTTGGTGCCCAACCGCATGTGTGTGGGGTTGGTGCATCCGGCGAAGTCGCATTGGTGCGAGATCACGGCGTCCTGGGTGCTGGACCATCCGAGTCGCGGAATCACGCCATGGGCGAGTTGGTAGGCGAAGAGGTGCGCGGGAACGGTGCCGCGCCTGGTCGGTCCGGGCAGGCTGGCGGCGCGGAAGGACCCGTGACCGGTCGAGGACACCGCGCCGATCCAGACCCAGCACTGATCCTCGGCGCGCCGATAGCGTTTCGCTGTGAAGCGTGCCACGACCTCTGAGTCGTCGAGCCAGGAGCGCCAGCGCCGCTCCGGAACCCGAATGGGTCTCGGTTGACCAATCAGGAGCAGTTGCTCGGCCGGTGCGCGATGGGTGGCCGGCGGAAGACGGTGCAGCGGTAAGGACAGTGCCGTGCCCGTGATAGCCACCATCGCCCTCTGCTGCCGGTTGAATTGAAGCTGTTACCCAGTGAGGGTAGGTGTGGGCTCCGACAGCGCAGAGGCGCTCAGCCGGTCCTCGGATTTAGCGCATCTGGGGATTCGATGCGCGCGGCAATATAGGCGGCGTTATCGCGGGCGACTAGTGCTGACCAGCGTGTCGCTGTGGTGACGGACAGTCCGAGCAGGTCGGCCAGGACTGCAGCGGGCAGGTCGGCTGCCAGCGCGGCCAGGGCGGCGCCACGGCCCGGGCGGATGAAGATGCCGAGCTTCTGGTTCAGCGCGGTGGACAGCCGGCCCGGGTAGAGGTGGGCGCCGGGCCGGGTGCTGGGGAACAGCCACGCAGGAGTTCCCGCCGACTGCTGGCGGGGGCTTAGCGCGGCGAGCTCCAGTGCCAGAGCGGCAAGTGGTGGTGGTAGAAGGACGGGTTGATCTTTGAGGTGCAGATAGGTGCCGGTCTGGCTGGAGATGAGGCTGTCGACGGTCAGTTCCACGACCCGGGTCGGGATTTGACCGTAGAGCAGCACCAGTGCCCCGGCCACGCGCAAGCGCAGCGCCAGGCTGTCATCGCGCAGGCACCGCCGCAGTAACACCCAGCGTTCGTCCTCGCCGAGGACGTTCTCGGCGAGGCCTTCTCGACCCAGCCAGCGAACCTGCAGATCCGCGCTCAGGCCGCGGGCGTGCGCCCACCGCAGGAAGTCCCGCACCCGGCGCCGAGTAGTGGCGCCCAGCCCGATCCAGGTATCGATATCGTGTTGAGTGGCTTCGGCAAGCGTACGGTCGTTGTCCTGCAAGAAGGTCAACAAGTGCGCGGCCGTCTCGATCCGTGTTCTGGCGTATTTGGGTGCGTTCGCGGTGATCCCCAGCCGTGCACCGCGGTGTCGGGTGCGAAGTAGCACCGACCAGGAAGCGTAGGGCCGCAGCAGCTGCGCGGTCTTCGGTGACAACCCGGCGAGAAAGCTCCTCAGCCACGGGCTCAGGGATTCAAGACCATCTGCCTGGGCGTCAAGGGCACCGGTGTGCACCAGAATGGTCCGCAGGTGTCCGACGCGGTTGCCGTGCGGGAGTGCATCAAGCATCCCGTGAGTGATCGGGTCACCCGCGGCGACGAGGTCGCGGAGGACGTGAATCCAACCGGCACCATTGAGGACCACGTGAGTCTGTTCGGCAGTGTTGTCCTGCAGCAGAAACGTTGCGACACCCTGCAGCTGGGTGGTGATCTGGCCGTCGGGGCCGGTCAGCAGTACGCGTACCCGCGTAGTGGTGGTGCACGCCAAACACTGTGTGCCGCCGATGAGGAGATCGACCTGTCCGCAGCCGTCGCAGACCCAGTTGCGGCCGTCGCCCGAGCACGGCCCACAGACCGAGTCACCGTCCTCCCCCACACCCACCAGCGGCCGGACCTCCCGGCAGCTGGCGCAGGCGCCGGGATTACGCCGCAGCCGTCGGTAGCACGGTCCGCAGACCGCCCCCAGCGGCAGCGTCGTTTGAATCGCGACGGTACGTTCGCATACGGCGCATATTCGGGGGCGCCGCTGACGGGCGTGGCACGTTCCGCACATCGGTTGACCGGACGCGTTGCCTCGCGCGCAGGGCCGCCTGCGCCCGCATTGGCTGCACGCCAGCGTCGGTGGCACCCAGCAGCGATGACAGATCCAGGTGCCGGCCTCGCGGTCAGCTACTCGAGCCTGCACTGTGCTGCGTCCGCACTGGATGCATTCGTGTTCCCGGCCGCGGCGATAACACCTGGGGCACAGCGGTCCTTGCACAGTGTGTGCGTGGGCGCGTTGGTGCTCCCGCCCGCATGAGGAGCAGGTGTAGAACTTGCGCGGCCCGCAGCTCTGGCACAGGGCTTGCCCGTCGACTCGGTAGGCGACCCGTGCCACGGTGCCGCAGCGCGTGCACGGGCGGTAGCGGGCGGGGTCGCGGGACGTGCAGCGTGCGCACACGACGCCGTCGCCTTCTCGGAAGGCGGGCTGACCCGGCTCACCGCAACGCACGCACACCTTGAGATGTGTTTGGCGATAACACGCTGCGCAGATGCTTGCACCGTCCCGGCGATACGGCAACCTCCGTTGCGTTCCGCATCGGTGGCAGCGCATCCTCTGCACGCCAGGATGTTCGGGGGCCAGGGCGTCGAGTAGAGCGCGCAGCGCTGACGGGCCGGTGGCCTCCGGGCCGGTCAACGCGTTCGGATGCGCGTGCAGGTAATGCACGAGCCCGGCGGCATGCGTCGGTAACAGCTTCATTGCTGCAATCTGGGCGCTGAGCCGCTCTACGTTCGCGTCGGGAAGTTGCAGCATCAAGATGGCCGCGATGTCCGCCGGACTGTGCCCCGCGCGACGAGGCGCTCGTTGCGTCATTGCCCGTTCGGGCGGCGGATCGTGGTGCGCCGCACCACCGGTGGTGTCGCCGGTTTCGCCTGCCCGGCAGCCTTGCGAACTTCGGTGCTGGTGACGGTGATCTCGATGAGGTCTTCGACACCGACGTCGAGGATGTCGCATAGCGCGGCCAACGTGTCCAGGCTCAGACGTTGCGGGGTCGTGGTGACCAAGCGGAAGACTTGCTCGCGGGAGAGATGAATGCCCCGCTCGGCGAGTAGTGGAACCAAGTCAGTGGTGGCGAACATGTCGCGCGTGGCCATGATCTTGCGCAGGTTCCACTGGCAGCTCATCTTCTGGATCATTGGCTCTCGCTTAGTTCGGGGTGGCGGCTCAGAGCACGCCGCAGCAGCCGGTTGCGGTACTCGTCGGAGACGCCGGTATAGATCGCGGTCGTGGCCGCATAGGTGTGCCCCACCTGAGTGGAGACGAACTTCTCCGGGTAGTCGAACTCGACCAGATGGGTGACATAGGAGTGGCGCAGGCAATGCAGACTCAGCGTGGGCTCCAGCCCGGCGGCGTCGCGGGCGGTGGTGAAAGCTTCGTCGATGCGGCGCATCGAGATTCGGCTGGCCCGCTCGGTGACCCACAGCGCCGGATGAGCGCCGACACCGAACGCGGGCCGGATGTCGTCGAGCCACTGCTCGAGAACCGCGACGATCCAATCCATCTCGGGGACCGTGAGCACGGTGCGTCGCTTCGGTGGGCTGCCCCGCGACGATTTACCCCAGCGGACGAACACACCGCCATAGCGACCGAACGCGGAAACTTTCGGGTTGTGCCGCAGATCCGCCAAATCCAGCCCACAGGCTTCGCGGCGCCGTAACCCGAACGCATAAATCGTCTTCAACAAGGCCGCATCACGCATCGCCGCCAACCCGCCCTTGCATCCGCGAGCACGGATGTCTTCGACGTGGCCGTCGGCGGCGTCGAACAGCGCTTGAACCTCACCGTAGGTCAACGGACGCCGCCGCGGGTCGCCTTCGTAGTCGGTGACGTGCACGATCGTGTTCCACTCGTGCAGGAGCTGCGCCGGCGCTACGCCAAAGCGCGCCAAGCACTCGACAGTCCACCCGTAGCGTGGGTCGCTGACGTACTGCAGAAACATCCGCAGCGTCGTCTCATACAGCCGCGCAGTCGACACCGCGATCGGCTCGCGCCGGTTGCGGCAGCTGTCGATGAACGCCTCAACATCGGCGCTCTGCCACTGCCACGGATACTCGTTGACGAACTCGGCCACCCGCCGCGCCAATCGAAGCCGCGAACTGATCGTCTCCGCCTTCAAAAAACGGGTCCGCTGCTGCAAAGCCCAGCCCGCCAGCATGGCCTCGAACACCGCCGAGGCCGGATCCAAATGCGTCACTCCCGGCAAGAGCACAAGATGCGATGAGCCAGCCAAATCACCCGCATCCGCCACGTTGCATAGAATGCAACAAAACTGCATTAAAAGCAACCGCCGTTTCCGCACGTCTAACCGGTACATTGATGCCAAGATGGCGCCGAGGGCGACCGCAGTTCCGAGCTTTCAGGCCATAGTGCCGATGAGCCGAATGCCGAATCCAATGCAACTCCGCTCAGTTCCGACCGTAACCGTCATCACCGATCGCACCGGTCCACAGCCAGCAGTCCTGGCGACCCGGCCCTGCGACCACGCGGCTGAAAAACCTTGCCACCTCTGCCATGTCGCGGTCCGGATCAACCGCCAACTCCCGCGCCAAAGCGCCCACCCGCCGAAGCCTCGCTACGCGCTCAGGCTCGCGGCCGCGCCTACCGTCAGCTCCTCAGCGTCGGTCGCCTCCCTGTCGCCGAGCTCTCCACCAGCAGTGCCTGCGTCCACTCCACTGGCCGACACCACCGCGGCATCCTCAGCGCCGGCTCCCCCGTCCTGCATGGACCCAGCCTGCCCTGCCTGCGCCCCGTCAGGGTCCGCCGCCTCAGCTGCGTCCTGCGAGCCGACCGCCAGCTTGCCCAAGTCGCGCACTCGGTTCTGGCTCTGACCCGTCTGGCTCGCAATGGCCGCCACCGTCTCACCCTGCCCCCGTAGCCGCATCACAGCCTCACCGGCCGCCCGCTCACACCGCGCCGTTTCCTCCCGCGCCGCCTCGGTCAACGTGGCGATTCGTTCCTCGGTCTCCCGTTCAATCCGCTCGACACGTTCGGCGGCCTTCGTGCGCGCCGCCGCTACCTGCTCTTCGAGCTTCATCCCCACCGCCGCCGCACGGTCAACTTCGGCGAGAAACTCCGACAGACCGTCGACAATGGCCGCCTCGCGCGCCTCCCGTGCGGCCTTCTCGGCGCGCCGCGCCTCCAGAACCCGCTGCTTCACTGCATGTTTCGTCGTTGCTTTAGCCATGTTTCCGGATGCTAGCCATCCCTTACGACGCAATCACGCTTCCCTTCTTCCGCAGCCACCCACTCACCCCTGATTTCACCCTCACCACCGTCTCACCCCTGTTGACCTGCATCGTTGCTTTCCAGCCTGGCTTGGTCCCACACACCTCTTGCACTTAGGTCACGAAGGTCGCGAATCAACCTGAAGTTGACGCGTATATCTGGCGCATGGGACCAGCGCCGGATGCGCTTCATTGAACCACTTTCGTGTTCCTCCTGGTAGACGGATTTCGCTCGCAGGTGTGGTAACTTGCGGTTGTCATTGACAACTCTAAGTTGACGATAGATGGAGGTTCTCTTGTGAGCGTTCCGGGGTCGGCGCACTTGGTTCTTGCCTCGGGCGTGGTTCACCTGGACGAGGCCAGCGCAGTCTTCGAAGCGATGCTGTCTGGGTGGGGTCGTCAACAGGCGTCTCGGCTACTC
>NZ_LWCS01000061.1 GCF_001650495.1 Mycolicibacterium iranicum
GGCGGGGGCAATGTCGAGGGTGGGGAGGTGGCCGGCGAGTACGCGCATAAGGGCGCTGATCTCGGGGAGTGAGGCGGTGGTGCCGATTGCGAGGGGGCAGAGCAGGTGACGGCCGCCGTCGTCGGTGTAGTCGGTGACGACGCGGGCGCCGCAGCTGGTGAGCCAGGTTTCTGCGGTGCGCAGGTCGCGTTCAACGCCTGCGGCGTCGCCTCGGCTGGTGTCGAAATCCAGCGCTAAAAGGACGGTCGTTGCGTTTGCTGAGTAGAGGTAGACGGCCGCTGGCCGGGTGGGCCATTTCGCGGTGAGTTTCGCGGTCTGGGAGAACTTGCCGGTTTCGGGGGTCCATAGCCGCATCTGGTGGCGGCCCGGAGCCGCAGCTAAAGGTGCCAGACCAGCCCATACATCGGCGGGGTGTGCCTCTGCGGGAGGGGTGTGTAGCGCAGCGCTCATACTGGCTGCTCATCACCGGCCAAAGGGCGGCTAAGTAGCTGGCCGGTGGTGCTGAGTTTACGAAGATCACGATTTGCCAACGCAGCCTCGGCCGGGTCTGGCACAAGATCTGGATATGCGCTATCGTGAGACGAGTCCGGCAAGACTAGTCCCTTCCAGGGGATATGGATATCGGTATCCGAACCGAAGCCGCTAACTTCGGTTGAAACCGGGACAGAGCCCCTTCGGGGGCTTTTGTCATTTCCGGTGGTTTACCGCGATCCGATATTTAGATGTTCGTGTGGGCAGCCCCTAGTTGTCAGGCACGACTCCTGTCAGGGCTGGTGGTGTGGTTACATCGCCAGCGGCAGGCCCTCCTCGCGTCGTCGGCCATGGATGCGCCGAAGATCTGGATTCTCCAGGGCGCGAGTCAGGATCTGGGCGACGTCTTCGCCGTCGAGTTCGCGCATGAGTTCGGGGTGTCCGACGATGGCGGCCAGCAGGTCGGCAACCCATTGGGACATGGGTATGCCGTCGACACCGTACTGGCCGCTGTTGGCGGCCACCTTGTCGTAGACAACCCGATCGACGCGGGGGCCGAGTTGCGCTCGGTCGCCCTTGTGTGTGCTGCGAATCGCCATAACCTCAGACTCTTTCAGACCGGAGCGGTGCTAACTGTTAGCGACACGCGGAAAGGGTTGCGCTTACTCAGACGTACCGTACACAATGAGTCAGTACGTGAACAGTTCTATACATTCATGTGTGACAGGAAGGTGCCCAGATGGCCAGCAGCGGCGGCGAATCAATCGCCCTCGACACCGACGCACAAGCACAACTCGCAGCGCAGTGGGAGGAGTACGCAGACGCGGTGGAGGCCAGCGGCCAACCACCTGTGCAGCCCGAGGCGCTGCGCGAACAACTCGGGGCGATCTACGAACCTTTCGTGCAGGCCAAGGCCAGCGAGAATCTGGCCCGTCAGCAGGCATACCAGCGGGTGGCCGCCGAAGCGCGCGCACACGCGGCCAAACTGCGCAACCATAGGGTGAGCTTCGAACAGCACGATGACGATGTGGCTCGACAGATCTCGGCGATCACCGGCAACGGCTAGCTCCACGAAGTTAGGGGTGGCGGCGGTGCGAGCGGATAGCGGAGCGGGGGAGCGATAGTGGCGAAGGTGGCTGCTGATCCTGGTGCGCTGACCTCGCAGGGTCGAGCGCTGGCCGACCACGCGCCGAGCGCGCAGTGTTCCCAATGCCAACCGGCTGCCTCCGATACCGTCTCGACGGCGGTGGCGGCGTCGTTCACCGCATGGTCGAGCGGGCTGGACATGCTGATCAGTCAGGCAGCCTTACAGCGTGCCAATGGCGGTCTCGCAGTCGATCTCACCGGCACGGCGCTGGAGCAGGGCGATCAGGAAGCCGCCGCGCACATCGCCAGCGGCGGGACGACCCCTGCCCCGAGCGCAGCGCCACCCCTGCCCCGCGGGAACGTAGCGGCACCGTCGTTGCCTGTCGCGCCACCGGTGCCAGCGGTGCCTGAACCGAGCACAGGCGAAGTGTGGGCCCGCACAATCCATGGCGGGGCCGGTGCAGAGCCGCTGCGGGCGTTGGCACAGCAGCTGCGCACGACAGCACAGAAGCTCGCCTCCGTTGCCGGGGACACCGAGCGGGCCGGCGCAGGCGTCGACTCCGCGTGGGATGACGGTGATCAGCCCGCCGGAGACAACATTCGTCGCCACGCGCAGTGGCTCAACAGCGCGGCGGACTACGCCCGACAACTCGCAGCAGCAGCTGAGGCTGCAAGTACAACGGTGGAGACGGCTCGAAACGAAACGCCGACTCCGGAAACGTTCACAGCGCTCACCGCGCAGTACCGCAAGGCGCAACAGACATACGCCTCCAGCGGTGGGACCGTGACCGAACCGTTGATGACCGCGACGACAAAACTTCAAGAGGCGAAAGCCGAAGCGCTGGCGGCTCAGACGCGGTATGCGGCCGCGGCCAACATCGACAGCACGACAGCGCCAGCCCCACCGCCGGCGCCACCACCCATCATCGGGGGTGGACCGTCGGGCGGTGAGGAGGCTGACAAGCCAGCCGAGACCAATGCCGGGAAGAAGCGCGACGGTGCCTTCAAGAGCGGCGATGGCGAGGGAGCGGACACGGAGGAGGACACGGAGCTGGCCGCCGACCACGCCGAGGAGCCGCCCCTGGAGTCCAGCACCGGCACCGACGAACCGGGACCGCCCCCGGCCGAGGTCAAGTCCCCGGCCGAGCCGCTGGCGTCGGCTGTCGATCCCGCCGCCAACACCGCCGGTGAGGTAATGGGCACGATCCTGGGCACGGTCGGTCAATCCGCTGGAGCAGCATCGGGTTTGATGCCTGGCAGCGGTGGCGGTGGCCTACCGATGTCAGCACTGTCAGGGCTGCCGTCGATCCCGGGCCTGGGTGGAGCGCCCTCGATGAGTCCACCCGAACTGGGCTCTGACGAAGACGATTTCGATTTCGAGGATTCCTTCGGCACCAGCCCCGCCAGCTCCGGCGGCGGGGGCGGCGGCGGGGGCGGTCTCCCTGCTGCTCCGTCAGTGTCGGCGCCCGCCGCGGCGGCCCCCGGCATAGGGGCGATGCCGGCGCCTCCACCCGCGGCGGCAAGCACAGCGGCTGCGGGCGGGGCCGGTGCACGTATGCCGATGGGCGGGATGATGCCGCCGATGATGGGCGGCTTGGGCGGTGGCCAGACCGGCGAGCGAGATAAGGACCTCCATCCGGATCGACGGGTGGTACATCGGCACGCGGCCAATACCGAGGCAGTGTTCGGTGAGTTGGAGCAGTTGAGGAAGCGTCCAGGCCGTCGAAGGGCGGCTGCGACTCAGGAGGGAAGTACCGGTGACGACACCCACGACGACCACTAACCCAGCGGCAGCGGCGGCGCTACAAGCCAACGATGCGATGTTGGGACTGATCTATGACTGGATTGAGGAAGCCGAAGAATTCTTGTCCAGTGGGGACGACGACGACGACGTGATTGTGGTTCACGATTCCCGAGGCCGGTTGATTGACCTCGATGTGCGTGAAGGTCTTCAACGTGAACTCACCGTGGACGAACTCAACGATCAGATCAATGCGGCCTTGGGCGACAACGCTGAACGCGCCCGCCGGGGAATCGATGCGATCTCGGAGCGACTGTTTCAGCGGTGCGCTGAGCTGATCCCGGAGGAGCTTCGCAAACATCCTGTTGCTGACCAGCTTTCAGCGGCCATGCACGGACAGAGGGGGTAACGATATGCCAGCAGTAGCACCGTCAGGTGGTTCGGGAGACCTCATCAAGGTCGATCCGATTGCTCTGCCTGCCTCTGGGGCGACGACCGGCGCTGAGGCCGCGACAGTCGCTGCTCATGGTGCAGCCGGGCTCGCAGAAGGCGTCGGGTGTCTGGCCAGCGGGGCGGCACAGCCTGATGGGGTTTCGCTGGCGATCAATGCCATTACCAGCACATGGCCTGCTCAGCGTGCGTCATTTTTGGCCGATATGAGCCGGGCGGCAAGCACGGTTGCCTCCGGCGATGTCGGCAGCGCAGCGCAGTTGGAAGCGCAGGATGCCGAGAACGCGGCAGAGATAACCGCTGTCACGCCGACGACGATCAGCGTGTAGACCACGCGACGGCCGCAACCGAGTCGAAAAGATGATAGCCGGGCAGACCATAACGTTGGTAGGCTGTAGACAACCGTTATCGGGATCGCCGCAGGGAGGCGCAACACCATGAACCACCCAGTGATGCACGACGTGGGCAACACTCAGCAGTACAGCGCTGCCCCGCATCCTCCGGCGCCCGGCCACTACGGTGCGCTGCCACCAGCACCTCATCCTGGCGCGCCCGGACAGCCCCCCTCGCCGGCACGACGACGGTGGGTGATGCCGGCCGTGGTCGGCGGCACAGCAGTAGTCGCGCTGATTGCTGGCGTGACACTGGGCGCTGTCTTCGGGGGCGGCGGTACAAGTGACTCCGGGACCGGCACCGAAGCCCCGGTAGAGATTCAGCGGGATCCGGCCGGCGTGGCCGGCGGTGGTGCGCCATCGCCCGCTGAGGTACACGCTCAAGACGTCTCCCTGTGCACCAGCTACGCCATCATCAACAGTGCGATGGTGACTCCTGATAAAACCGGCTCTGATCTTCTACCGACCGTAACCGCGCTCCAGGTAGCGCTGGCCGACAATCCCGATGCCAGCGCACCCGTGCGCGTAGCAGTCACCGATCTCGCTTCAATCTATCGAGCTCGCGTAGCTGCTCATGGGAACGTTCGCACGCGAGGCCTGGCGGAACCACCCCCGTACAACATGGACGCAGAGAACGCGGCGGTCGAGCAGGTGTGGACCGTATGCGGATTGCGCGATTAGTAGGAAATAGGGGGTTCTAATGGCGGCGGTGATCGGTAATGCAGGGGATGTACAGCGACCGTCAGGACGCGCGTCCTCACTAACTGTGCTGCCGTATTGGCCGTCCATCAGCGAGACTGATTTGCAGTCGCTTGCCGATGACGAAAGGGCCATGGCGACATCGGTATCCGGGTATGCCGATACGGTGCAAAATGAGATGACTAAGGGTGCGAGCCTGCTAGTTGGTCAGGGAGGCGAAGCCCGTGTCGAGTTGATGCGCAAAATGGTCAATCACGCCGATGGAGGCGCCAGGCATTTCAAATCGACTGCGACGGCGGCGGATTCATTTCGTGCGATTGTCGTCGGGTTGAAGACTGACCTCAGTCGCGTCGCCGACGCGGCGGCCGAAGCATGGAATACCGCCCAATCCAGCGGCGGCACATCCGCTGCTGTGTCGGCCATGGCCCCGTTCAAAGCCGAAGCTGCCAGCCTCTACAGCACCGCACTCGAAGACATCGCCGCCACGCCAGCGGTTTTCCCCATCCCCGAAGCCCCGATCGGCGAAACACCTGATGCACCAAATAAGAACACCGCAGAACCTGCAAGCAACACCGAGGAGAAGCAAGACCTCGGAGATAAAGAGCCAGTACGCGATGCATCAGATCAAGACGCTATATCGGGCGACAAAGGCGATGCAGCCACCAACCCCGACGATGCGGAACGCCTAGCAACCGAGACTGGCGATACACAAACAGACATACTGCGTCCCGCTGAACCCACGCCAGCGG
This sequence comes from Mycolicibacterium iranicum, assembly GCF_001650495.1. GTDB lineage: Bacteria > Actinomycetota > Actinomycetes > Mycobacteriales > Mycobacteriaceae > Mycobacterium > Mycobacterium iranicum_A. Next base: position 5,589 of record NZ_LWCS01000061.1, read on the forward strand.
CATCTCCGGTCGGGACAGAGATGGGAGTGCCCGCCACGGGTATGCCGGCGACTGCGTTGCCGGTGGGGGGCGGTTCAGCTGGCGGGGGTATGCCGTCGGCGGGTTCGGCGATGGGTGGTTTGCGTCCGCCGCAGATGCCCGCTGGGCTTAGCAATCCGTTGGGCAGCGGGGGGAAGTCGCTGTCGGATGCGTTTACGTCGCCTGCGTCGGCGGCGGATTCGTTGGGTAGTGGTGGGTCGTTGACGAGTGCGGCGTCGAGCTTTAATTCGGGGTTGGCGTCGGGTATTGGTTCCTCGGGTGCGGTGTCACCGCCTCCGTTGGAGAGGTTCATGGCCCAGCATCCGGGTGCGGCGCCTGCGGTGGCGGCTCCTGCACCGAGTCCGGGGCAACCGTCGGTGGCGGCTGCCGGTGGCGGTTCTGCGGGCCCTGCTGCGGGGCCGATGGTCGGCGGTGGGCCGATGATGGCGCATCCTCCCGCGGCTGGGGGTTCCGGTGGTGGGCCGTTGGCCCCGTTTGTTCCGCCTGGTGGTGGGGCGGCGGCAGGTCCGACGGCGGCGGGACCAACGGCTCCTGCGTCGGCGGCGGCCGCGCCGGCGACTGCTGCTCCTTCGGGTCAGCAGGGCAGTGCTGCTCCGGTGATGGCAGGCACGTCGGGTGCGGCGACGGCGGCGAGCATGCCTGAGCCTGAGGTGAGTGCGGACTTGTTGTTGGCGCGTCAGGTAATCGACGGGTTGGTTCGAGGTACGGATGCCGCGTGGAACACGATTGATGCGGGGTTTGTGAATTGGGCTGTGGCCGTGGTGCGTACACAGCTTGGATCGCAGCTCGTCATTGGTTCTAGTGCTGGTGGTGGGGTTTATGTGCCTGCTTCGGTGTTCGTTCCGACGACGGCGCGGTTGGCGCCTATTGATCCGGCGTTGCCGTGGAGTTGGGCGTCAGGCTTTTTGGGTTGGCGGCGGCCGGCGGATTTGTTGACTGCGCATGCGGATGCGTTGTCCGACAGGGTGTCTGGGGTTGTGCGCAGTGCGTTGGTGACCACTGCGGAGGGCCCGCGTCCGTCGGGGTGGTCGGATTTCGAGACGGTGACGATGCGGTCGATTTTGCATTCGCCGGGGTCTGTGCCCGTGCTTGATGGTGCTCATCAGCATCGGTTGGCGACGATTGATCCGGCGCTGGCTCAGCAGATCGCGTCGGTGGGTACGGGGCCGGCATCGATATCAGTTGCTGCGGTGATCACTCGGAGTGTGGTTGAGTCGGCGGTGGCCACGGCCGGGGCGGTCGGTCCGGATGGTCCGGTGCGTGGTGCGGATGGTCCGATTCATGTTGCTGAGGCAGCCGACCTGTCGTTGTTGAATCAACTGAGCCAGGGCGTGGCCGTGGACTGGGATTCTTACGATGCCGAGGTCGCGCAGCGTCACGACGGCAATGCCACCAGTCCGCATATGAATGGGCCGCTGGATCTGGATGATTCGGCGGACTCGCTGCGTCAGCGTCTGCTGTACATGGCGTTCTATCGAACAGCGTTGATTGCGGAGCTCATCCGTTTCTGGCGGCAACCGGCCTCGCCGGCGTTGGCCGATATCGTGTACTGCGCCGTAGCGGCGGGCTTCAAGCCAATCGTTACCTCAACGTTGAACTCGATCTGACCGGGTTTCTTGGGCGTCGGTAAACACCTTCCGGCGGTATTTCGTCACGAACACCAGGTGGGCGTGCAGCAGCGACACGCTGTGCCGGACGCGGCGATAGGGCGTTGTCACAGGTCGCCTTTACAGTCGAAGGTATGCAGATGCGCTACCGGTACCGCATCGAACCGACACCGGCCCAGCAGGAGATGCTGGCGCGGGTGTTCGGCTGCTGCCGGGTGGTGTTTAACGACGCGCTGCGGGTCCGCGACGAGGCGTACCGGGCCGGGATGAAGCTGTCCGACAGTGAGATCCAGCGTCGGGTCATCACCATCGCGAAGACCACCACCGAGCGGGCCTGGCTGCGCGAGGTACCCAGTGTGGCGTTGGTGCAGTCGGTCAACGATTCCCGGCGGGCGTGGCGGAATTTCTTCGACTCGGCCACCGGGAAGCGTAAGGGCCGCAGGGTGGGCCGGCCGCGGTTCAAATCCCGCAAGGACCACCGGCAGTCGTTTCGGCTCACCCGCAACGGCTTCTCGATCCGCGACAACGGCCGGCTCTTCGTCGCCAAGGTCGGACAGGTCGCGGTGAGGTGGTCGCGCGAGCTACCGTCGACCCCGTCGTCGGTCACGATCATTCGGGAACCGGACGGGCACTTCTACGCCAGCTTCGTCGTCGACGTCTCGGCCACACCGCTGCCCGTGGTCGACCGGGAGGCTGGCGTGGATGTCGGGATCGCTCGGTTGGCCACGGTGGCCACCACCGACAGCCATCGAATCGATGTCGAGAATCCGAAGCATTTAGGCCGCAAACTACGCAAGTTGCGGCGGTTGGAGCGGGAGAAGTCCCGCCGGCAGAAAGGATCAGCCAACAGGGCCAAGACGCGGCGCAAGATCGCGATCGCGCATAACGAGGTTGCCCGTGCTAGGCGGGACTACCACCACAAGCAGGCTTTGGCGTTGGTTCGCGAGAATCAAGTGATCCACGTCGAGGACCTCAATATCGCTGGGATGGTGCACAACCGCCGGCTCGCACGTGCCATCAGCGATGCGGGGTGGGGCCAATTCGTGCGGATCATCGGCGAGAAAGCCGACCGCTACGGGCGCACCGTGCACACGGTGTCGCGGTGGTTGGCGTCGAGCAAAACCTGCTCTACACCTGGGTGTGGGCATCGGCTCGGCGAACTCCCACTACAGGTCCGGCAGTGGACGTGCCCCTCGTGCGAGGTGATTCACGATCGAGACCACAACGCCGCCAAGGTCATTCTCGCTGCCGGGCGGGCAGAGAGACTAAACGCCTGTGGAGCCCGTGTAAGACCGCAACCCGTTGCGGCAGTGGGCGTTGAAACAGGAAGCACCCCAACAGCGGCGTAAGCCGGGAATCCCGGAATCCGGGGAGCACGTCAAAAGCTGCGGACCCAGGTTTTTTTCTCGATATTCTTGCTGCGGCGACCCGAGCACTTCGGGATTATTGAGTCCAAGGTAACCATGCTGGAAGTGCCCCCCAGAGAACTGACGCGGCCCCAGGCCCTGTCTTCCGGCAGGAACTCCTGGGGTCCACTTCCGATGGCACCGCGATGCATCGGCTTTACCAGCAATTTTAGGTAAGCCGCACGAGCCGTGCAAGCGCAGTGCTACATGTGGCAGCTCCACATGGGCCTTCCGGGGGCGCGAGATGCAAAGGTGCTGTTCAAGTAGGCGTATGGCTGGTGTCAGCTCTTGGTGTGGTGTTTGAATTTGCACAGGCGCACGCTGTCACACAGCGTTGATTACTGATTGTTCACGTGATTAGTCAATGTGTGTAATATGTCTATCAGTGCGTGAGTGGCGTAGCGGCGTTGGCTGGAAGGGGACCGATGACCAGGCATCTGAGTCAGGATTCGCAGACCGATGAGCTGATGTCGCAGGTGGCGGCGACCGCGATGTCGTCTCGACGGTCGGTGGTCGTACGTGTGAATGCGATGGGGTTTGTGCGCTATGTGACGTTGAGCAATGAAGCTCGCCAGTGGGATTCGGTGACTCTGAACAAGCGGTGCCGGGCGGTGGCGGCGGTGGCTCATGATCGATGGTTGGCCAACCACGGGGTTTCTGATGGGACGTTACCGACGCTGGAAGCGGTTGCCGCTGCCGAGCGTGCATTGAACTTCTAGTCGCGTAAGGAGCGATGCATTATGTCGTGGGACGTGTTCGGGTTGGCGATTAACCAGGTCGTGGGGGATGCGTTGAAGGCGTTCGCGGGGCCGGGTGCTGTTCCGTTGAGCACCGGGCCTGGGGGTGTTCCGTTTCCGTTGGAGCCTGCGCCGGCTCCTCCTGGTCCGGTTCCGGGTCCGCCTCCAGCGCCGGAGGGTCCGCCTACGACGACCACAACGACACCCGGTCCGCCCGGGGCCCCGACTCCACCGACGGGGCCGGCGACGCCGCCCCCGCCTCCTCCAGGTGTTCCTGAGGGTGGTGACGGTGGGCCCGCGGCTGAGGCTGCGAAGGAGAATGCTCGCAAGATCGGGATGATGCTGGAGGCTCTTCACGATTTGGACTCGGCCGGTATCAGTGCCGATGAGATCGCTGCGGCCGGGGAGGCCGGTCGTGTGGAGCTGGAGAAGATCAATTCCGATGTGCAGGCGAAGATTGCCGAGCTGAAAGCCAGCGGCGCTTTGTACACCCCGGAGGGGCAGCAGGCCCTGATGGACTACAGCAAGACGCGGTTGGAAGAAGCACGTGGGGTCATTGAGAAGGCCGCAGCTGAGGCTGAGGATAAGGCCAAGGACACCGACAAGAACACCGCCGCGTACGAGGGTGTCGGTGGTCAGGGGAACGGTAGTGCTGACGGCGGGGCCGGTGGTGGAGAGGCTGGTGGCAGCGGGGCCGAGGACAAGTCGGCTGGTGAGCCTGTGGCGGCTGCTGGGCAGCCCGGTCTGGGTATGGGTGGGATGCCCGGCATGGGTATGGGTGGCATTCCTGGGCTCGGTGGTGGCATTCCGGGCTTCGGAGGCGGGGGTTCTCCGTTCGGTGGTGGAGGCGGCGGGCTACCAGGTGCGGGTTTCGTTGATCCGTTGGCGTCGTCGTTGGCGGGGCTCGCTGATCCAGAGCGGGCAGGCCTGGGTTTCAACGACGAGCCGGACGATGAGCCGGCCGATAAGGATTCCGAGGGTCCTGAGTTCGATGACACCGAGCACAAGGACGACGGCGGCTCCGGCGAGGGCACTAACGACGACGAGGACGCAGGCACGCAACCGGCTGGCGCCAACGGTGCGCCTGGCGGCGAGCCTGGCGTTGTTCCGCCGGTCGTGGAGCCTCCGAAGTCCACGGAGATCACGTTGCCGAGTGGTGAGGTGACCGAGGCGCGGTCGCCTGTTGGTGCTGAGGCGGTGCGGGCGGCGTTGGCAGGTTCGTCGGTGTCTGAGTCGTATCAGAAGGCAGGTATTACGTTGCCTCCTGCGGGGACCCCGGTGACTGAGCCGATTCCGCCGACGAAGTTGCAGGCCGGTGATGTCGGTATGTGGAAGGACCACCAGGTGATGGCCTTGGGCAACGGCAAGGTGCTGGTCTCGGGTCAGGAACAGCCGTTGGAGAGCGTCAGTTCGGGGCCGGACTTCCTGGGCTGGTTCGACCCCACCGCGACAGGTAAGACCCCGGCAGCGGTGTAGAGCATGTCTGTGGAGACGTTTGTGCGGTCGGCTGGGGGGGTGATGGGTGGTGTGCGCGACGGATTCGGCGCGTCCGGCGGTTCAGCTTTGTTGCCGCTTCCGGCCACCCCGCCACCGGCACCGCCGGCCCAAGCGCCCGGCAGCGGGGGCGCGGCTGAGGGGCAGGAGAACAGCGGGTGGCAGATCAGCAATAAGGTTGCCGCCCTTGCTGATCAGGACAACACCGCACACTCCGAGCTACAGTCCACCCTGGGATGCTCCGAGGAGCATCAGGGGGAGATGACCGCGATCATCGATCAGGCAGTAGTCGATGTGCAGTCGATGGGGCTGGCAACCAACACTCCCGAAGGTAAGCGGGCGTTGATCACCGCGATCATGCAACGGCTGGAAGAGACCCGCGGCACCGCCGATGCCGGCACTGCCCACGCGGGTACTCATGCGGCCTCGACGTCGGCGAATGTCGCAGGCTACAACGATATCGGCGGTGTGCCGCGCGGCCCGTCACCGCTGGCCGGATTCGGCGGCGCCATGCCAGGTATGGGCGGCGGAATGCCCGGCGGGATGCCGGGCATGGGTGGTGGCGGGATGCCGGGCATGGGTGGATTGTCTGCGCTGGGGCAGCCGTTGAGCGCCTTGAGCGGACTGGCCTCCCCGGCCGGACAGACCATCACCAGAGCAGCGGCGTCAGGCCGTGATTCGGGTAGTGGCTCTGGGCGAAATGTGTCGTCAGCGGGACCTATTTCTGTCAAGGATGTTCGGTATGACCGTGAGAAGTTCGCCGTCGGCCGGGAGGCCTACAAACGCTATGTGGCCGAGGCGCTCGACGTCATGGGCATCACTGACCCCCAGGCGCGAGAGAACTGGAGCCGCGGGTTGATGACCGCGGCCGCGCGGGAGTCGAGCTTCAACCCGCTCGCGGTCAATACCGATAAGAGTGACTACAACGTTCAGACGTCCACAGGATCGGGACCTGATGGTTTCCCGAATAAGGCGTCGCGGGGTGGATTACAGACGATTCCGACGACGTTCGCTGCCTACCATCAGCCCGGCACGTCAACCAACCTTTATGACCCGGTAGCCAACATCAGCGCCGCCATGAACTACGTGATGGATCGCTACGACGTGTCCCGCGATGGCAGCAACGTGACGAAGGTGCCTCAGTTCAACCCTCGTTCGACTGGAGGTGGCTACTGATGTCTGTGGAGACGTTTGTGCGGTCGGCTGGGGGGGTGATGGGTGGTGTGCGCGACGGATTCGGAGCCTCGGGGGGCTCGGCGCTGCTGCCGTTACCGGCCACCCCGCCACCGGCACCGCCGGCCCAAGCGCCCGGCAGCGGGGGCGCGGCTGAGGGGCAGGAGAACAGCGGGTGGCAGATCAGCAATAAGGTTGCCGCCCTTGCTGATCAGGACAACACCGCACACTCCGAGGTGGAATCGGCAGCGGGATCGTCGGGGCTGCATCAGGGGGAGATGACCGCGATCATCGAGCAGGCAGTGGTCGATGTGCAGTCGATGGGTTTGGCAACCAACACTCCCGAAGGTAAGCGGGCGTTGATCACCGCGATCATGCAACGGCTGGAAGAGACCCGCGGCACCGCCGAGGCGGGGACCGCTGATGCGGGCACTCATGCCGCCTCGACGGCGGCCAATGTCGCGGGGTACAACGATATTGGCGGTGTGCCGCGCGGCCCGTCACCATTGGCCGGATTCGGCGGCGCCATGCCAGGTATGGGCGGCGGGATGCCGGGCGGAATGCCGGGCATGGGTGGCGGGATGCCGGGCATGGGCGGCCTGTCTGCGCTGGGGCAGCCGTTGAGCGCCTTGAGCGGACTGGCCTCCCCGGCCGGACAGACCATCACCAAAGCAGCGGCGACCAAGCCTAGTGGCGGTGCTGATCGCGGGCTGGATACGAGCGGGCCCGGCCGTGCCAATGAGCGTGGGCTGCAGAAATACACCAAGCTGATGAACCGGGCTATCAGTGCTGCGTTCCCTGAGATCAAGGAAATTGGTGGGGTACGCCAAGATTCACTGCACTGGCATCCCGACGGGTTGGCCTTGGACATCATGATCCCCAACTGGGATACCCCCGAAGGGCGCCAGCTCGGCAATGAGGTCGTCAACTTCCTGGTCCGTAATCGCACCGAGCTGGGATTGGACCACATGATCTGGCGACAGCAGATGATTCAGCCCGATGGAAGCGCATCGATGATGGGTGATCGCGGCAGCGCGACGCAGAACCATATGGATCACGTACACGCGGTCTCGATCGGCGGGGGAAGGTAGGGCCAGGTGGCGGGATCGAACGAGTCCGAGAAGCAGCGGCCGCCGCGGCGGCGCGGCACTGGGCTGACGTATGCCTCGTTGGAGCAGGTCGCCGCATGGCGGTTTCTGTGGCATCGGATGGCGGTCGCGGTGGCTCGACATTCGGTGCGTCTGGTGCACGATCCGTCGAAGAACTACGGGGCCTCGACCCTGGTGGGTGTGGTGATCGCGGCGCTGGCGCTCGGGGTGTGTTTTGTGTTGGCGTGGCTGCGGCCCGCAGGCCAGATTGGGGACTCCAAGCTGGTGGCCGACCGCGCCAGTGGAGCGCTCTATGTCGATATCGACGGCACGATGCACCCAGTGCACAATTTGGCGTCAGCTCGACTCATCCTGGGGCAAGGTGCTTCCCCCAAACTTGTACCGATGGCACAGATCGAGGACCGTCCGATGGGTCCGATGGTCGGGATCATCGGTGCCCCCGATGATTTGACGCCACGCACACCCCAGACCACCGGCTGGGGTTTGTGCGACAGGCTGGGCTCTGGTGGACCGCAGAGTAAGCCCTCGGTCACGGTGCTCGCCGGCGACTTGGAGTTGGGTGATTGGTCACACGAGATGCATTCACCGCAGGCGGTGTTGATGAACTATGGCGGCTCGGTGTATCTGGTGACCGATGGCCACCGATCGTTGATCGACCTCGCTGATCGTCCGGTGATGCTGGCACTGGGTATTCAGGCCGGTGGTGTGCGGCCCGCGCCGATGTCGAAGGCTCTGTTTGAGGCCTTGATTCCTACTGCGCCCTTGCGGGTTCCGGCGGTGCCGAATCCCGGGGGGCCTGTCGGGTACGCCACGACGCAGCTGCCGGTCGTGTCGGGGTCGGTGGTGCGCTCGGTGTCCGCTGACGGACAGCAGCAGTTCTTTGTGGCCTTGCCGGCCGGCATGCAGTTGATTCCCGAAACGGTGGCGTTGATGTTGAGTAATGCCGACCCATCTGGTCAGGGACGGGTGCTTGAAGCGGCGCCTCACGTTGTTGCTGACGCTCCCCAGGCGGTCGGCTTCGACGTCTCGAAGTATCCCCGGGGTCCCCTGACATTGTTGGACAAGGCTGTGGAGCCTGTCACGTGCGTGGTGTGGAGCAAGGACGCCAACGAGGCTCAGGCCAGCGTGAGGACGGTCTCGGGGCGTCGGCTACCTATCCCGGTCAGTGAGGAGCCCAAGGTGATGCGGATGGTATCTGGCCAGGCCAACGATGCTGCCGATGCAGTCTATCTGGGCTCCGGTAGCGCGAATTTTGTTCAGGTCACGGGTGTGGAGCCAGACTCGCCGCGTCGTGAGTCGTTGTGGTGGATCGGCGATACCGGGGTCCGGTTCGGGATTGATGTCGCGGGGCAGGGCAATTCAACGCAGCAGGCCTTGGGGTTGAAGGACACGACGCCGACGCGCGCTCCGTGGACGGTTATCCGATGGTTGCCGGCGGGACCACTTCTGTCGGAGCAGGCGGCGCGCGTGGAGCGGGACACGGTGATCAACATTCCGGGCCAGCGGTTACAGAGCGAGGGGAACTGATCGCAATGACCAAGCAGGGATTCGACAAGGAGAAGGTGCGCTCGCCGGAGCTTGGCGAGCGCAGCCTGACATTGCCCGAACTGGCCGAATTGGTGCGTCCGCCGCAGTCTCGGCCGCCCATGTGGGTGTGGATCTTAGTGTTCGTCATCGCCGTGGTGACGTTGTTGGTCATCATGATCCGTAGCGGAGCGCGCACGATGGGTATGGGCGGCCTGTTCATTCTGCCGATCATGCTGATGTCGGTATTCATGATGATGCGCAACCGCGGGGGCGGGCAGAATGAGAAAGCACGGCCGGCGGCATTGGCGGCCAGTCGGGTGGATTATGCGCGCACTCTCGATGAGTTGCGTGAAGATGTCCATGAGGGCGCCCGGGCGCAGGCCCGCGAGATCGCCTACCACCACCCCAACCCCTCTGAGGGTGCGCTGTTAACGCTGGTCGGCACAGCCCGAATGTGGGAGCGCTCCCCGAATGACCGGAACTTCGGGCATGTGCGCATCGGCGTCGGCGTAACACGTCTGAGAACGAAAATACTTCCTCCCCAGAAGGTTCCGCCGCCAGAGTTTCGGGAGACGGCCACGGCGATTGCCGCCCGCGATTTCTTGTTGACACAGAATGTGGTCCACGACGTAGCCCGGCCGCTGCATTTGTTCGACCAGATGGGGTGGTCGTTCTTCACTGCCGAGGATGACCAACGCCCGATCGTTCAAGGCTTGCTTCGCGCAATGGTCTGCCAGCTATGCGCGTTCCACGGTCCGGATGCGGTTCGGTTGGCGATCATCAGCGATGACGAGGCGGCGTGGCAGGGCGCTAAATGGCTTCCCCACGTGGGTGATCCGGTTCTCATCGATGCCTCCGGACCAGTGCGGATGATCTATTCCGATGTGGGTGAATTTATGGATCGGCATGGAGCTGCGCTGCAATCAAAGGGTCCGTGGTCAGCTCGCATGGAGGGGATGCCACCTCCCGACGATCACATGGTGGTAGTGGTGGACTTGCCGGGGGCCAACTGCGCTCCGCTGCTCGGGGTGCTCAAGAACGGTGACCTCGGTGAGCCGGTAGACGCGATGGGGTTCGCCGGTTTGTGTGTGCTGGAGGCCACCGGAGATACGTTCTCTGCATTGGCGACATCGGCAACAGCGTTCGTCCTTGATGACCAGGGCAACTTGTTGCGCGCCGAGGAGGTGCTGTGATGACCGAGGTGTCTAGCCGGTACGCCAAAGGGCTCAAATTCGCCGCAAAGCCGGACGTGATGTCCCAGGTGGAGTTCGAGGTTTTCGCTCGGGCGATATCGCGGTTCGAGCGTGAAGATGCCGCGACACGCCTGCTGGCCGAGCGGGCCGCTGATGCTCGGGCGGGCCAGGATTTCTTAGACTTCTTCGAGATCGCGGATGCTCGGCAGTGGGATCCACACACGTTGTGGTCGAAAATGACTGTGCAGAACAGGTTGCGGGCGGCGCTGGGCAAGAACCCGACCTCGGGCAAGCCGGTGTGGCTGGACCTGAAGGAATCCGATGAAAGCGGCATGGGTCCGCACGGGATGTTGACCGGTCAGATCGGCTCGGGGAAGTCCGAGACGTTGGTGGCGTTCATTTTGGCGTTGGCCATGACGCACAATCCCGAAGTCCTGCAGTTGATCTTGGGCGACTTCAAGGGTGAGACGGCGATGATGGCGCTAGCTGACTTGCCTCAGGTTCAGGGTGTCATTTCCAACCTCGAAGAATCCTCGTCTCGGCTGGATCGCCTGGAGGACATGCTCAACGGTGAGGTGGTGCGTCGTGAGACCATCTTGAAGGCCGCCGGGTACAAGGATGTCCGCAACTATGAACGGGCGCGGGCGACGACGCGTCCGGAGCTGGAGCCGCTGGGCGCTCTGTTGATCGTGCTGGACGAGTTCTCCGAGCTGCTGAAAATCCGGCCCGCGCTTACCGGAACGTTCGACACGGTGGCCCGTAAAGGTCGCGGGCTCTGGATGCATATTCTCAACGCGTCGCAGCGAGTCGAGTCGGGTCGCATGGCGGGAATGATCAGCCAGCAGACCTACTCGATCGGGTTGAAGCTCAAGGACGCCGGGCAATCGCGCCAGGCGATCGGGTCACCGAAGGCGTACACCGACTTGATCGGGGCGCCAGTGGGCACCGGTTTCTTGGTCCACGAGGACGAACACCAGTTGTTCCGGTCGTTCTACGTGTCAGCGCCCTTCATTGCGCCAGTGGTGGGCAAGGCACAGCGACGGCGCCAGGAGGGCCAGTTCATCGACGCGCACCGCTTCGAGGCCGGCGTGCACTCCTTGCCGATCGACATCGAATTGGTCGGTGACGAGGATGATCGCGCAGCTCAAGAGCAGGCCGAGGCGCAGGCCCTGGCGCAAACCGACGTCGATTCCCCGACGGTGGTCTCGACTTTGGTCGGGCGGCTGGCCGAAGCAGGCCGTGTCTGCCGGCCGATGCACCGGATGTATCTGCCCCCGCTGGAAGACGTCCCAGCAATCCCGTTGGACGAGATGGCTCAGGAGTTCTGGGGCCGGGACTGGCTGGATGTCACCGCGGACGCCGGTTTGCGGGTGCCCTACGGCCGCGCCGATGACCCGTTTGCTCACACCCAGGCTTTGGTTGTGGCGGACCTGTCCAGGGCTCAGGGCAACGTGATGACGGTCGGAGCACCACAGAGCGGGAAATCGACCGCACTCCAAACGATCGTCACATCCCTGGCCATTTCGCACAGCCCGCAACGGGTGCAGTTCTACGGCGTCGATTTCGGCGGCGGCAGACTCGACGCGTTAACAGGGTTGCCGCACATAGCCGGGATCGCGGGCCAGGGCAACGCGGAGAAGGTCGCCCGCGTGGTCAGTGAGGTCGAACGGATTCTCAGAGATCGGGTGCGCAGCTGGGAGATCGCGGGCTGCGACCTGGAAGAGTTTCGTGCGCGAAAGTTCGCCGGCAAGCCCGGCGAAGTCCCCGACGACGGGCATGGCGATGTTTTCTTGCTCGTTGATAATCTCCCCGGGCTCAAACAACAGGACATAGATCTGCACGGCCGGATCGTCGCACTCGGATCGGGCTCGGCGCTGAACTACGGCATTCATTTACTGGTGACCAATGACCAGTGGGCGACAGCGAATCTGACTCTCAAGGACAAGTGCGGCACACGCGTCGAGATGCGAGTGCAGGAAGCCACTCAGAGCGAGGCCGGTGATCGTGAGATGGCCGCGAAGGTTCCCGATCAGCCAGGCCGGGGACTCATCAAGGACGGCGGCAAAACGTTGCACTTCTTGGTGGGGGTGCCTGTGTCGTCAACGGTCCTCTCGTCGGTGGGCTCTGATTACGGCCAGGATGCGGTCCAGCAGACGTGCGCGCTGATTGCGCAGCGCTGGAGTGCTCTCGGTGTTGCCCCTGCCCCGACGTTGCCGACGTTGCCCGCTGAGGTGCAATACGCCGAACTCGATGATGTGCCGCGCGGGATGTTGAAACTTGGGATCGGTGAGCAAGCGCTGGCCACAGTGGGTGTGAACCTGGCGGAGTGCTCGCACTTTTACGCCGTGGGCAGCGCGAAATCGGGGCGCACCACGGTGCTTAGGACCCTCATCACGTCGATCCAGCAGAGTTTCACCCCCGAGGCCGCGAAGATCATTGCCTTCGACGTCGGCCTGGAATTGGGGGCGTTCATCGATCCGGCCTACTTGATGTTCTACAGCTCGGATGCTCAGGAGATCGGTGAGGCGGCCAAGAAGCTGGCGTCCAAGGAGTCCATGGCCAAGCGCACCCCGCCGGCGGATGCTAGTCCCGAGGAGAAGGCTCGGTGGCGTTTTACTGGGCCGCGCCTTTTCATTGTCATTGACGACTTCACCCTGCTCAATGTTCCTGGGTACAGCTCGATGTCGGTGGTGGCCCCTTTAGAGCCCGTCGTGTCCCGCGGCCGCCAGATGGGTGTCCACTTCCTGGTGGCCTCATCGGTGAAGAATTGGATGTCCACCACGGGCGGCAACAAGATCATCTCTGGGATGAGCGCTGCCGGGGCTGGTGTGCTGATCCTTGATGGCGCCCGAGACGATGGGCCGATTGTTGCCGGCATCCGTGCGACTCCCCGCGTACCGGGGCGTGGGGAGTTGGTCTACCCGAAGAGCGGCCGCCAAGTGATCCAGGTAGCTACCCCGCCGCTACCTGAGGGCTACAGCCCGATCGCTCATCGCGATGAATGGTGAGCGCTGGAAATTCGCACATGACAACGTCGTCAAATCGTGGTGGTATCAAAGAGGCAGGCCAGTCGCATGTATGGCTGGCAAACAAGTAAACAGACACGGGTACTGTTCACTTCATGTGTACGCAGTGACTATTGCTGTGTTATCGTGCAGGAGTCCTGATTAGTTAGGGGAGGCGTCCATGACGTCAGTAGTTGTCAATCCGGTCGGACTTGCCGCCGCCGCCGCGGCCACCGCAGGGCTTTCAGCCCAAGCCGCGGGGCATACGGCGCAGGCGGCCGCCGCCGCGGCGGTCGTGCCGCCGGGGCTGGAGGAGATTTCGGCGACCAACGCGGCGAAGATCGCCGCGTACAGCGCGGAGGTGTCAGCGGTTCTGTCCGGGGCGTCGGCGATGCAGGCGCTCTACGGCGTGGCGAACTCGGTGGCGGGCACGGTGACTTCGCTCGAGGATGCCGCCAACGCCGTGTTGATGAACGCGGTCCTGTAGGACCCAGGCAGGGAAGACGGGGAGCGCGACTATGCCACCGGGGGCTTACCAAGCCGAACCGCCGGAAACTACGTCGGCAGGCTTTTGGCTTGGACCGTCAGCTGCCTCGTTCTTCGCGTCGGCTGCGCAACTCGAAGCGCTGGCCGGTGCCATCATCGGCATGTTGGGCGGGCATGCGGCCGTGGAAGCCGCGATGTCCGTGAGTTGGCCGTCCGCCACAGGCGAGATCGCCAGGTTGGCCCATGTCCCGCATCTTGTGTGGCTGGGGACGGTGGCGACCATGCTCAACCACGCCTCGGCCAGCATCATGGCCACCGGGGACGCGTTCGAGACGCTGCGGGCAGCGACCCCCAATCCGGGTGAGGTCGTCGGCAATCAGAGCGAGCACATGGCCTTGGTGGGGGCGAACTTTCTAGGGATGCTGACTCCGCTGATCGTCGCCAATCGTGGCCAGTACACCGAGATGTGGATGCGGGGCGCGGCCAACAAGTCTGCCTACGAGGCAGCATCACTGGCCGGGGTGCAGGCGATACCGCCGATCCCGCCACCACCGCCGAGCACCGTTGGTGCGGCGGGGGGCGGCTCTCAGCCAGCCGCGCAGTCCGCCGACCCCAGTCAGATGATGGAGACCGCGACTGGCTTGTTTCCGCAGCTTCTGAGTATGCCGACGCAGGCACTGTCGGCGTTCAGTGGCGGCGGTCCGTTCAAGAGCATCACGGAGCTGCCGCAGCAAGCCTTCGGTCAGCTCAGTTCGCTTGCGTCATCGTTGAATGTGTCACCGGACGATCTGGGAGCCGATTTCTCCGCAGGCGGCGCGGACTGGGTGACCCAGACGCCGCAGGCCGGGGGCGCAGTCGCGGCCTCGCTCGGCGGCGCTGGCGGGGGC
>NZ_LWCS01000062.1 GCF_001650495.1 Mycolicibacterium iranicum
CGCCGCCTGTGGCGCCGCCGCCGGTGATCGCGCCCCCTCCGATGGCGCCGCCTGTGGCGCCGCCGCCGGTGATCGCGCCCCCTCCGATGGCGCCGCCCACTATCTCGATCCCGTCGATTTCGCCCACCATCGCGACGCCGTCGATCTCGCCCACCATGTCCGGTGGCGCGGGCATGCCCTCGACCATGTGACGGTTATTCCTAAAGGCTCTGGCCGACACAGCCACCTTCGGCTGTACCGGGAAGTGTTGCGAACACCTCAGACCCGATCGCGGTGACCCACGGGTTCAGCGGGTCGGCTTCGGCCAGGCGCCGAGGCAGGGGAATCAAACTGCCGCAACGGTTCTCGCTGGTAGGAAGCGAAGATCATCCCGGTTTCGGTGACGGTGCGGGTTCCCTTACCAGGGCGCAGCGCGCCCGTGCCTTCGGCGTGCGCATGCGCGCCTCACCGCTGAACCGATAGATGACCGGGGGTCAAGGGCCTGTGTAGGTCTCCGGATCCGGACGGAATCGGGTGCCGTCGTTGAGCCCGTTGAGCGCCGACATCTGCTCGTCGGTGAGCTCGAAGTTGAACACCTCGAAGTTCGACACGATACGTTCCGGCGATGACGAACGCGGAATGACGATGTTGCCCAGCTGCACGCTCCAGCGGATCAGCACCTGCGCCGGAGTCCTGCCGTGTGCCTCGGCGATTGAGGTGACCGCGGCGTTGTCGAGAAGAGCGCCGACCCCCAGCGGGCCGTACGCCTCGGTCGCGATGCCGTGGCCGGCGTTGACCGCTCGCAGTTCTGCCTGGTTGAGCAAGGGGTGCAGTTCGATCTGGTTGACCGCAGGCGTGAAGAACGACAGGGAGATGAGGTCGTCGAGGTGATGCTCGTGAAAGTTGCAGACCCCGATGGAGCGGGCGAGCCCGACCTCTTTGGACTTCATCAGTCCGCCCCAGCTGTCGATGTGCTTGCCCTCGGACTCGGCGGGCCAGTGGATCAGGTACAGGTCCACGTAGTCGAGGCCAAGGCGTTCCAGGCTGGCCTTGAGGGCGTCCTGCGACGACTGGAAACCCTGCTCGGCCGTCGCGAGTTTGGTCGTGATGAAGAGTTCCTCGCGCGGCACGCCCGATGCGGCGACGGCACGGCCGACAGCGGCTTCGTTGCCGTACGCGGCGGCAGTGTCGATGAGCCGATAGCCCGCTTCCAGCGCAGTCAGCACCGACCGCTCGGTCTCGGGGTCCGACAACTCGCCCACACCGAGGCCGATGACCGGCATGGTGTTGTCGTCGTTGAGTGTGACGGTGGGGATCGATGCCGCCGACGTCATGTCACCTTCTTTTCTGAAGTGGATTGCTCGCGACGACTATATTGCCGTCGACTGTGTCTCCCTATACCGGCCTGGCAAACCCGATGGGGTGCACCACGCCGTAGGCTGACGCGGAATTCGCGGTGACGACCACGCACAGGAGCTGCCATGACCGATATCGCCATCTCGCGCATGCCTGCGGCTGAATCTGCCCGACGCTCCGCGCGCCCGGCCGAGAAGATTGCCACCAAGGTCGCCGGAGTGACTCTGCGCGGGCTGCCCCGCATCCCCGGCGCCTTGAAGCGGCTGATGCTCGGCGGCCGGTCGATCACCGTGGACGGAAACACTCTCGACACCACCCTCCACCTGATGCTCTCCGGACAGCGCGCGCTCGGCCTGGACGGACTTGTCGGCAACGACGACATCGTCACCGCGCGAGCCCGGTTGGAGCTGCTGTCGGCCAGTTTCAAACAGCACATCCCGGTGGCGTCGGCGACGGATCTCACCGTCGCCGGACCGGCGGGACCGATCACAGCCCGTCACTACCGCACCGAGCACCCGGACGCCCCGCTCCTGGTCTTCTTCCACGGCGGCGGTCACGCGATGGGCAGCATCGAGACCCACGACGACCTGTGCCGCGAGATCTGTCGAAGCGCCCGTCTGCACGTGCTGTCGGTCGATTACCGCCTCGCGCCCGAACACAAGGCGCCCGCCGGATGCGACGACGCGTATGCCGCCTACCTCTGGGCCCTCGAACACGCTGCCGCGCTCGGCGCCGACCCGGCCCGCGTCGCGGTCGGAGGTGACAGCGCGGGCGGCAACCTCTCGGCGCTGGTGACGCAGCGGGCGCGCGACGACAGAGCACCGCTGCCCGCCTTGCAGGTGCTGATTTACCCGGGCACGAACGCCGCCGCGCAGACCCGCTCCATGACGCTGTTCGCCAACGGGTTTTTTCTGACCAGACATGACATCGAGTGGTTCAAGGCCACCCACCTCGAGGGCACAGGAATCGGCACCGACGATCCGCGGGTGTCGCCGATGCACGCCGGCGACCTGTCCGACTTGTCCCCGGCGCTGATCATCACCGCGGGCTTCGACCCGCTTCGTGACGAGGGCAGGCAGTACGCAGACGCGTTGCGTTCGGCGGGCACGCCTGTCGACTACCGCGAATACGGCACCGTCGTCCACGGCTTCGCCAATTTCTTCGCCCTCGGCGGTGACAGCGCGACCGCCACCGCCGACTTCATCTCCGCGATTCGCGCGCATCTGACCCGCGTCGGCTAAGCACACCGTGTCACGCCGGTACTCTGTGACCCGTGGCCACCAAACCCAAGAAGAACGCGCGCTACGACCTGAAGGCAGCCGACCGTAAGCGCAACCTGCTCGTCCAGATCGGTCTGACCGCCGTCGTCGTCATCTTCGCGGTCAGCTTGGTGCTCTACATCGTTCTGTCGGCCGACGACAAGCCCACCGCCGGCGAATCGCGCGCGATCCGGGTGGAGTCGGCCAGCCTGATCAAGAAAGAAGGCACCGACGAGCCCAAGGCCGTGGTGAGCATGTACGAGGACTTCCTGTGCCCGCACTGCGGCGCCTTCGAGCAGCAGTTCGGTCCCACAATCAACAAACTCGTCGACGCCGGCGCGATCGCTGCGGACTACTACATGGTCGGCATTCTGGACCGG
Organism: Mycolicibacterium iranicum; assembly: GCF_001650495.1. Lineage (GTDB taxonomy): Bacteria > Actinomycetota > Actinomycetes > Mycobacteriales > Mycobacteriaceae > Mycobacterium > Mycobacterium iranicum_A. Next base: position 2,975 of record NZ_LWCS01000062.1, read on the forward strand.
CCGCAGAATCAGAACTACCCGGCACGGGCGGGTGGTGCGGCGTACTGCGTCGCAGACGAGTCCGTGGAGGCCTTCCGCCGGTTCCACGCCGCGCTCTACGCCCAGCAGCCCGGCGAGACCGGCTCCAGCTACCCCGACAACGCCCGCCTTATCGAGGTGGCCCGCCAGTCCGGCGCGGCAGGCGGGGTGCCCGACTGCATCAACAACGGCACCTATGTCGACATGGTCAGCGGTCTGGCCTCGGCGACGGGAATCCAGTCGACCCCGACGGTCCGTATCAACGGCGAGGACTACCAATACAGCACGCCGGACGCACTGGTCGCCAAGATCAAGGAGATCGTCGGCGACGTGCCCGGGCTCGAAGCCGCACCGCCGGCACCCGAGCCGCAGCCGGCTCCCGCGTCATGACCGTGACCGCGACCAGCTCGCCTCAGCACACCGACCCGGCGGCGGAGGAGCCGGCGCAGGTCGCGGTTTCGCGTAGCAGCGCACTCTGGGTCCTGGTTGCCGGCGTCGTCGGACTCGCCGCCGCTCTGACGCTCACGATCGAGAAGATCGAGCTTCTCATCAACCCGGATTACATCCCTTCGTGCAGCATCAACCCCGTACTGTCGTGTGGTTCGGTGATGATCACGCCGCAGGCATCCCTGTTCGGCTTCCCCAATCCTCTGATCGGCATCGTCTCGTTCACCGTCGTGGTGGTCACGGGTGCGCTCGCGTTGGCGAAGGTGAACTTGCCGCGCTGGTATTGGGCCGGCCTGGCCGCAGGCACACTGCTCGGTGCGGTGTTCGTGCACTGGCTGATCTTTCAGAGCCTCTACCGCATCGGGGCATTGTGCCCGTACTGCATGGTGGTGTGGGCGGTGACGATTCCGCTGCTGGTGGTCGTCACGTCGATCGCCGCACAACCTCAGCGCAGCGGCAGCGCGCTGCTGCGGACCCTGCACACGTGGCGCTGGTCGCTGGTCACCCTGTGGTTCACGGGTGTGCTGCTGTTGATCCTCGAGCGCTTCTGGAACTACTGGTCCACTCTCGTCTGATTGACGGCTCGCCGTCGAGGTCTGGTTGACGGCTCGCCGTCGAGGTCTGGTTGACGGCTCGCCGTCGAGGTCTGATTGACCGCTCGCCGTCGAGTCACCCGATCACAGCGCTCAGTCCGGCTCTGTGAGGTCGGCCGGCAAGGTTAAGGTGAACCGTGGCTGGTCGGATAACTAAGGTCCTTGTCGCCAACCGGGGTGAGATCGCGATCCGTGCGTTTCGCGCCGCTTACGAGATGGGCATCGCGACGGTGGCGGTGTATCCGCACGAGGACCGCAACTCACTGCACCGTTTGAAGGCCGACGAGTCCTATCAGATCGGTGACATCGGCCATCCCGTCCGGGCGTATCTGTCGGTCGACGAAATCATGCGTGTGGCCCTGGAGGCGGGCTGCGATGCGGTGTATCCCGGATACGGTTTTCTGTCGGAGAACCCGGAACTGGCGGCCGCGTGCGCGGCCGCAGGGATCACCTTCGTCGGGCCGAGCTCACATGTACTGGAACTGACCGGCAATAAGGCGCGCGCAATCGCGGCGGCCCGTTCCGCCGGCCTGCCGGTGCTCGCATCGTCGGAGCCGTCGGCGTCGGTGGACGAGCTCGTCGCCGTCGCGGAGTCGATGGAATTCCCGTTGTTCGTCAAGGCGGTTTCGGGCGGGGGCGGACGCGGCATGCGCCGCGTGGCCGAGCGCGGCGCCCTGGCCGAGGCGATCGAAGCCGCGAGCCGCGAAGCGGAGTCGGCGTTCGGCGATGCGATGGTCTATCTCGAGCAAGCGGTGCTCAACCCGCGCCACATCGAGGTGCAGATCCTCGCCGATGCCGATGGCAACGTCATGCACCTGTTCGAGCGTGATTGCAGCGTGCAGCGCCGCCACCAGAAGGTCATCGAGCTCGCCCCGGCCCCGAATCTGTCGGAGGAGCTGCGGCAGAAGATCTGTGCAGACGCGGTTTCTTTCGCCCGTGAGATCGACTACACCTGCGCAGGCACGGTCGAGTTCCTGCTCGACGAACGCGGCCACCACGTCTTCATCGAATGCAATCCGCGCATCCAGGTGGAGCACACCGTCACCGAGGAGATCACCGACGTCGACCTGGTGGCCAGCCAGCTGCGTATCGCGTCGGGGGAGACGCTGGCCGACCTGGGCCTCAGTCAGGACGACCTGGTCATCCGCGGTGCTGCGATGCAGTGCCGGATCACCACCGAGGACCCGGCCAATGGTTTCCGGCCCGATACGGGACGGATCACCGCCTACCGCTCTCCCGGCGGCGCGGGAATCCGGTTGGATGGCGGCGCCGTGCTCGGCGCCGAAATCGGTGCCCACTTCGACTCGATGCTCGTCAAACTCACTTGCCGCGGAAGGGATTTCGCGACGGCTGTGGCGCGAGCCCATCGCGCGCTCGCCGAATTCCGGGTGCGCGGAGTCTCGACGAACATCCCGTTCCTGCAGGCCGTCATCGACGATCCCGACTTCCGTGCCGGGCGTATCAACACCTCGTTCATCGACGAGCGGCCCCAGCTTCTGACGTCGCACACGCCGGCCGACAGAGGAACCAAGATTCTCAACTACCTCGCCGACGTCACGGTCAACCAGCAGCACGGGCCACGCACGTCGACGGTGTACCCGCAGGACAAGCTGCCCGACATCGACCTCAATTCGATGCCGCCGCGGGGCAGCAAGCACCTGCTTTCGGAAGTGGGGCCCGAAGCCTTCGCGCGGTGGATGCGCGAGTCGAAGTCGGTCGGGGTCACCGACACCACCTTCCGCGACGCCCACCAATCGCTGCTGGCCACCCGGATCCGCACCTCGGGGTTGCTGATGGTCGCGCCCTATATCGCGCGGATGACGCCGCAGCTGCTCTCGATCGAATGCTGGGGCGGCGCAACGTATGACGTCGCGCTGCGCTTCCTCAAGGAGGATCCATGGGATCGCCTCGCCGCGCTGCGCGAGGCCGTGCCCAACATCTGCCTGCAGATGCTGCTCCGAGGCCGCAACACCGTCGGATATACGCCATACCCGGAATCGGTCACGCACGCTTTCGTTCAAGAAGCCACAGCCACCGGAATCGACATCTACCGTATCTTCGACGCTCTCAACAACGTCGACTCGATGCGCCCGGCCATCGACGCCGTCCGCGAAACGGGAACTTCTGTCGCCGAAGTCGCGATGTCCTACACCGGTGACCTGTCCGATCCGGGGGAGAACCTCTACACCCTGGACTACTACCTCAAGCTTGCCGAGCAGATCGTCGACGCCGGGGCGCACGTACTGGGCATCAAGGACATGGCCGGCCTGCTGCGTCCGCAAGCGGCCGACATGCTTGTGCGTGCGTTGCGCAGCCGCTTCGACCTACCCGTCCACGTGCACACCCATGACACGCCGGGCGGGCAGTTGGCGACGTACCTGGCGGCGTGGCAAGCGGGTGCGAGTGCGGTCGACGGTGCCTCGTCGCCGCTGGCGGGAACGACGAGCCAGCCTGCGCTGAGTTCGATCGTCGCGGCCACCGCGCACACCGAGTACGACACCGGGTTGTCGCTGGCGGCGGTGTGCGACCTGGAGCCATACTGGGAGGCGCTGCGAAAGGTGTACGCGCCCTTCGATGTTGCCCTGGCAGGTCCGACGACGCCGACCGGTCGGGTGTATCACCACGAGATTCCCGGCGGGCAGCTGTCGAACCTCCGGCAGCAGGCCATCGCGCTCGGCCTCGGGGACCGCTTCGAGGAGATCGAGGCAAGCTACGCGGCGGCCGACCGAATTCTCGGGCGTCTGGTCAAGGTCACCCCGTCGTCGAAGGTCGTCGGCGATCTGGCGCTGGCTTTGGTCGGGGCGGGTGTGTCGGCTGACGAATTCGCCGCGGACCCTGAGCGTTTCGACATCCCCGATTCGGTGATCGGGTTCTTGCGGGGTGAGTTGGGAGACCCGCCCGGTGGTTGGCCGGAGCCTCTGCGTACCAAGGCGCTCGCCGGACGTGCGCCCGCGAAACCGCAGGAAGAGTTGTCGGCAGAGGACGCCGCTGCGCTCGGGGAGGCAGGCCCGAAACGGCAGGCGACGCTGAACAGGCTGTTGTTCCCCGGCCCGACAAAGGAATTCGAGGCACATCGCGAAATCTACGGCGACACCTCGACACTGTCGGCCAATCAGTTCTTCTACGGCTTGCGCCACGGTGACGAGCACCGCGTGCAGCTCGAGCGGGGCGTGGAGCTGCTCATCGGTCTCGAGGCGATCTCCGACCCCGACGAGCGCGGCATGCGCACCGTCATGTGCATCCTGAACGGGCAGCTGCGGCCCGTCGTCGTCCGCGACCGCAGCGTCGCCAGCGACGTGCCTGCCGCGGAGAAGGCTGATCGGACCAACTCCGACCACGTCGCGGCGCCGTTCGCGGGTGTCGTCACGGTGAGCGTGGCCGAAGGCGACCACGTCGAAGCCGGCCAGACCATCGCGACCATCGAGGCGATGAAGATGGAGGCCGCGATCACCGCGCCCAAGGGCGGCACCGTCGGTCGCGTGGCCGTCGCGGCCACCGCGCAGGTCGAGGGTGGAGATCTGCTGGCGGTGATCGGTTCGGCCGGCAGCAGGGAGACGACCGGGGAAGCATCCTGACCCGAATCGTCGCCGGCTCCTTCGGGGGCCGCCGGATCGCGGTGCCGCAGCAGAAGTCGGGGCGGGGCACCCGTCCGACGACCGATCGCGTGCGCGAAGCCCTGTTCAACCTGTTGGCGGCCCGGATCGATTTCAGCGGCATCAGCGTGCTCGACCTCTACGCGGGCTCGGGTGCCCTCGGACTCGAAGCCCTGTCCCGGGGCGCCGCGACGGCGTTGTTCGTGGAATCCGATCCGAGGGCGGCGGCGGTCATCGAACAGAACGTCGCAGCGCTCGGGGCGACCGGAGCGGTCGTGCGCCGGGGCCAGGTGGCCGCGGTGCTGGCCGCGGGTACGGCAAAGCCCATCGATCTGATCGTGGCCGACCCGCCGTACGAGGTCGACGATGCCTCGGTCGTCGAGGTCGTGACGGCGCTCGCGACCGCCGGGTGGGCCGCGCCGGGCACCGTCGCCGTCATCGAACGCCCGGCATCGGGCCGTGAGATCGACTGGCCGGATGGCTGGTCGGCGTGGAAGTCCCGCAAGTACGGCGATACCCGTATCCAGTTGGCCGCGTTCGACGACTGACCGACAGCAGGCGGCGGGCATCCGGCGACAGCCTAGCCGAGATCGCTTCCAGGGCAACGTGATTCTGCGCCCATGTGCCGCACACGATAATTGCGGGCGTGCGGGTGCGCCGCCGCCGGAACGCTGAGAACGTCCGCTCGCCTGCTACGGTCACACGTCATGAGCGGTGCGGTGTGCCCAGGATCCTTCGATCCGGTGACCCTGGGTCACGTCGACATCTTCGAGCGGGCGGCGGCGCAGTTCGACGAGCTCGTCGTCGCCGTCATGGTCAACCCGAACAAGTCGGGCATGTTCACCCTCGACGAGCGGATCCGGTTGATCGAAGAGTCCACCACCCATCTGCCGAACCTGCGCGTCGAATCGGGGCAGGGCCTGATCGTGGACTTCGTCAGGGAGCGCGGGCTCACGGCCGTCGTGAAGGGGCTGCGCACAGGAACGGACTTCGAGTACGAGCTGCAGATGGCGCAGATGAACAAACACATCGCAGGCGTCGACACGTTCTTCGTCGCCACCACACCCCGGTACTCGTTCGTGTCGTCGTCGTTGGCCAAGGAGGTGGCCACGCTCGGCGGTGACGTGTCGGCGCTGCTGCCCGCCCCGGTCAACGCCCACCTGGCAGCCAAACTGGCCGAGCGCGCCTGACCCCTCTCGACATGCCTGCGGCGCGACCACCGCGCTGATCCGGCCGTTTCGCGCGATCCAAAGGCGACACACCGGTCGGAAAATCGAGTCACAGGCGTAACACCAGGCACACTAGTCACTGCCAACTACGCCTGGAGGGTGTCGCCGTGTACCGAGTTTTTGAAGCTCTCGATGAATTGGGTGCGATCGTCGAAGAAGCCCGCGGTGTGCCGATGACGGCCGGCTGCGTGGTGCCCCGGGGTGATGTCCTCGAGTTGATCGACGACATCAAGGACGCGATTCCGGGAGAGCTCGACGATGCCCAGGACGTCCTCGACGCGCGCGACTCCGTGCTGCGCGAGGCCAAGGAGCATGCCGAGTCGATGGTGTCGACGGCCAATGCCGAGGCCGATTCGATGGTCAACCACGCCAGGGCCGAAGCCGACCGGCTGCTCGCCGACGCCAAGTCGCAGGCCGACCGGATGGTCGCCGAGGCGCGCCAGCACAGCGAACGCATGGTCACCGAGGCGCGCGAGGAGGCTGCTCGGCTGAACGCGACGGCCAAGCGCGAATACGAGGCGAGCACGGGACGCGCCAAGTCCGAGGCTGACCGGCTCATCGAGAGCGGCAATCTGGCCTATGAGAGGGCAGTCCAGGAGGGCATCAAGGAGCAGCAGCGCCTGGTGTCACAGACCGAGGTCGTCGCGACGGCCACCGCGGAGGCCACCCGGATGATCGACTCCGCGCACGCCGAAGCCGACCGGCTGCGCGGGGAATGCGACATCTACGTCGACAGCAAACTGGCGGAGTTCGAGGACTTCCTGAACGGCACGATCCGGTCTGTCGGGCGCGGACGTCACCAGCTGCGCACCTCGGCCGGCTTGCACGATTACGCCGCCCGGTAGCCCGCTGCGATCTCCAGACAGGTACGCCCAGGAATTCGCCGCTGAGCTCACCGTACGATACGGGCATGGCGACGCACGTTAACGCGGCGGCGCACCGAAAATCACGGTCGCCCCTGGTGATCGACATCTCCCGGCTCGGTCGGCGTCCGGGTTCGATGATCACCGTAGAGTCCACCGTCCCTAGTCCTGCGCGCATCGGGCTTGACCTGATCGCCATCGACGAAGGTGCCCCGATGGATCTGAACCTGCGCCTGGAGTCCGTGTCGGAAGGCGTGTTGGTCACCGGGACCATCTCGGCGCCCACGTCCGGCGAATGCGCACGCTGCCTCAGACCCGTCACCGGTGAGGTGGAAATCGACCTCACCGAGCTGTTCGCCTATCCGGACAGCACCACCGATGAGACGACCGAGACCGACGAGATTCCCCGCGTCGGCCGCGACGGCGGCGCCGAGACCGTCGATCTCGAGCAATCGGTCATCGACGCCGTCGGGCTCGCTCTGCCGTTCTCGCCGTTGTGTGATCCGGACTGCGCGGGGCTGTGCGCCGACTGCGGTGTGCCGCTGGCCGACGCGGCACCCGGTCACCACCACGAGAAGGTCGATCCGCGGTGGGCCAAGTTGGCCGAATTGCGCGACCGGACGGACGAGGGCGGCTCGTGACGGTGGACCGCGCGCTCCTGCTGGAGGCGCTCGGTGTCGAGCTGCCCGACGAGCTGCTGACCACCGCACTGACCCACCGCAGCTACTCCTATGAGAACGGCGGCGTACCCACCAACGAACGCCTGGAGTTCCTCGGGGACTCTGTGCTGGGGCTGACGATCACCGAGGAGCTCTACCACCGGCATCCGGACCGCTCCGAAGGTGATCTGGCCAAGCTACGCGCCAGCATCGTCAACACACAGGCGCTGGCCGACGTCGGCCGCCACCTGACGCTGCACGGCCTCGGTGCCTACCTACTCCTCGGCAGGGGTGAGGAGAACTCCGGAGGCGCGGGCAAGTCGAGCATCCTGGCCGATGGCGTCGAATCCCTATTGGGTGCAATCTATTTGGAGCACGGCGTAGAGGTCGCCAGGCAGGTCATCCTCCGGTTGTTCGCTGATCTGCTCGACACCGCGCCCACTCTCGGCGCGGGACTGGACTGGAAGAGCAGCCTGCAGGAGCTGACTGCGGCGCGGGGACTCGGGGCCCCTGCCTACCTGGTGACGTCGACCGGACCCGACCACGACAAGGAGTTCACCGCCGTCGTCGTGATCGGTGAGAAGGAGTACGGCCGGGGCATCGGCAGGACGAAGAAGGAGGCGGAGCTCAAAGCCGCCGCGGCCGCGTGGAACGCGCTGATGTCGGAACCGGATGCCTGAACTTCCCGAAGTCGAGGTCGTGCGTCGGGGGTTGGCCGCGCACGTCATCGACAAGACGATCACCGCTGTGCGCGTTCATCATCCGCGTGCGGTGCGGCGTCACGAGGCCGGGCCTGCCGACCTGACCGCGCGTCTGCTGGATACCACGATCACAGGTACGGGCAGACGCGGAAAGTATCTGTGGCTGACGCTGTCCGATGGCACAGCGTTGCTTGTCCATCTCGGGATGAGCGGCCAGATGCTGCTCGGACCGCGCACGCAGGGAACAGAAAAAGCCTCGGTGCCCAACGAGAATCATCTGCGCATCGCCGCGCTGCTCGACGACGGCACCACGCTGAGCTTTGTCGACCAGCGCACCTTCGGCGGGTGGATGCTGGCCGACCTCGTCAACGTCGACGGCACCGAGGTTCCCACCCCTGTCGCCCATATCGCCCGCGATCCGCTGGATCCCCTGTTCGACCTCAACAGCGTGGTTAATGTGTTGCGGCGCAAGCACTCCGAGATCAAACGCCAGCTACTCGACCAGACGGTGGTCTCGGGCATCGGCAACATCTACGCCGACGAGTCGCTGTGGCGCGCGAAGATCAACGGCGCACGGCTGGCGTCGGGAATCTCGAAAGCCAAGCTCGTTGCGCTACTCGACGCTGCGGCCGACGTGATGACCGACGCCCTGGGGCAGGGCGGCACGTCCTTCGACTCGCTGTATGTCAACGTCAACGGGGAGTCCGGCTACTTCGACCGCTCGCTGGACGCTTATGGCCGCGAAGGCGAACCGTGCCGGCGCTGCGGCGCGATCATGCGCCGTGACAGGTTCATGAACCGCTCGTCGTTCTACTGCCCCCGCTGCCAGCCCCGCCCTCGCCTCTGATGTCGCCGAACTGAGATTCCTGGCTGTGGAATGCGCTGCAACCACGACCGGGAATCCCAGTTCGGCGGAGGTTGTAGAAATAGGGCGTGACCGAACTATGGGTGGAGCGCACCGGCGTGCGCCGCTATACGGGACGCAGCACGCGCGGCGCCGAAGTGCTGGTGGGTTCCGAGGATGTCGAAGGCGTGTTCACGCCCGGGGAGTTGATGAAGATCGCGCTGGCCGCCTGTAGCGGGATGTCCAGCGATCAGCCGTTGCGCCGGCGTCTGGGCGACGACTACGAGGCGACGATCCGGGTCTCCGGGGCCGCCGATCGCGAGCAGGAGCGCTACCCGCTGCTTGAAGAAGTGCTCGAAGTCGACCTGTCGGGACTCAGCGACGAGGAGAAGGCGCGCCTGCTGACCGTCGTCGAGCGGGCCATCGACACTGTGTGCACCGTGGGACGCACGTTAAAGGCTGGGACTGAAGTGACATTTGGGGTTACTGAGGTGAAAAATGTTGGGGGAAAGTGACGTTCGGCTCACCGCATGGGTGCACGGACACGTCCAAGGGGTGGGTTTCCGCTGGTGGACGCGATCGCGCGCCTTGGAACTGGGGTTGACCGGCTATGCGGCCAACAAGGCCGACGGACGCGTGCAGGTTGTCGCGCAGGGCCCCCGAGAGGCCTGCCAAAGGCTGCTTGACCTGCTCGAAAGCGGACAAACCCCGGGTCAGGTCGACAAGGTGATCTCCGACTGGTCGCAACCAGCCGACGCGATCGCGGGCTTCACCGAGAGGTGACGTTCTCGGCGGTAGGGTAACGCGTCATGCATCTGAAGAGTCTGACGCTGAAGGGATTCAAATCCTTCGCTTCGCCGACGACTCTGCGCTTCGAGCCGGGCATCACGTGCGTCGTCGGCCCCAACGGATCCGGAAAGTCCAATGTGGTCGATGCCCTCACCTGGGTAATGGGCGAGCAGGGCGCCAAGACGCTGCGCGGCGGGAAAATGGAAGACGTCATCTTTGCGGGGACGTCGTCGCGGGCCCCCCTTGGCCGCGCCGAGGTGACGTTGACGATCGACAACTCCGACAACGCGCTGCCGATCGAGTACTCGGAGGTGTCGATCACCCGGCGGATGTTCCGCGACGGCGCCGGCGAGTACGAGATCAACGGCAGCAGTTGCCGTTTGATGGACGTGCAAGAGCTGTTGAGCGACTCAGGCATCGGCCGCGAAATGCACGTGATCGTCGGTCAGGGCAAGCTCTCGGAGATTCTGGAATCCCGGCCTGAAGACCGTCGCGCCTTCATCGAGGAGGCGGCGGGCGTACTCAAGCACCGCAAGCGTAAAGAGAAGGCGGTCCGCAAGCTCGACTCGATGTCGGCCAACCTTGCCCGTCTCACCGACCTGACCACGGAGCTGCGCCGTCAGCTCAAACCCCTCGGTCGGCAGGCCGAGATGGCGCGCCGCGCCCAGACGATCCAAGCCGATCTTCGCGACTCCCGGTTGCGGCTCGCGGCCGACGACCTGGTCACCCGCAAGACCGAGTTCGACGACACCAACCAGGCCGAGACGACGTTGCGCCGCGAGCACGACGAGCTCAGCGAGCAGTTGGAGTCCAGGGCCCTCGAACTCGAGGCCCACGAGAGTGCCGTCGAAGACCTCAGCGAGCGCGCGGACTCCGCCCAACAACGGTGGTTCCGGCTCTCCGCTTTGGCCGAGCGGGTCAGCGCGACGGTACGCATCGCCAGCGAGCGCGCCCAGCACCTCGACGCCGAACCCGATTTCTCGGCCGGGCCCGACCCCGACGAGCTCGAAGCCCAGGCCGAGGCCGTCGCGGAGCGGGAGCGCGAGCTGCTCGAACAGCTGGCCGAATCCCAGGCCAGGCTCGAATCGGCGCGTGCCGAGCTGTCCGAGCGCGAGCAGGCCGCCGCCGAGGCCGAACGCGCCCACATGGCCGCGGCCCGCGCAGAGGCGGACCGCCGCGAGGGACTCGCGCGGCTCTCCGGGCAGGTCGACACGATGCGCACCCGCGTCGAGTCGGTCGACGAGACGGTGGCGCGGCTGACCGCCAGCATCGACGAGGCCGCCTCGCGCGCCCAGCAGACCCAGGCCGAGTTCGAAACCGTGCAGAGCCGCGTCGGTGAACTCGACGCAGGCGAGGTAGGCCTCGACGAACACCACGATCGCACCGTCAGTGCGCTGCGGCTGGCCGACGAACGCGTCGCGGAGCTGCAGTCGGCGGAGAGGGCCGCCGAGCGGCAGGTCGCCTCGCTTCAGGCGCGCATCGACGCACTGTCGGTCGGCCTCGACAGGAAAGACGGAGCTGCCTGGCTGCAGGAAAACCACGGAGGCGCAGGGCTTTTTGGATCCATCGCCGACCTGGTCAAGGTGCGCTCCGGGCACGAGGCGGCGATCGCCGCGGTGCTCGGCGCTGCCGCGGACGCCCTTGCCGCAGAGGACTCCGGCGCAGCGCGCGCCGCAGTGGCTGCGCTGAAGGAATCCGACGGCGGCCGCGCCGCGATCGTGTTGGGCGACTGGCCGTCTGCGCCTCCCGTGCCGGGTCAGCTGCCCGCAGGGGCGTTGTGGGCGGCGGACCTGGTGGAGCCGGCGCCCCGTGTGCAGGGTGCTGTCACAGCCATGCTGGCCGGTGTTGCGGTGGTGCACGACCTCGCCTCCGCTTTGGAACTCGTTGCCGCACAACCACGGTTGCGTGCAGTCACCGCCGACGGTGACCTGGTGGGGGCGGGCTGGGTCAGTGGCGGTTCCGATCGCAAGCCCAGCACCCTGGAAATCACCTCCGAAGTCGACAAGGCGCGCACTGAACTCGCCGACGCCGAACGGCAGGTCAGTGAGCTGTCGGCGGCGCTGTCCGGCGCGCTGGCCGAGCAGTCGGCGCGCCAGGACGCCGCCGAGCAGGCGCTGGCCGCACTGAACGAGTCCGACGCCGCGATCTCGTCGATCTACGAGCAGCTGGGACGCCTCGGGCAGGACGCCCGTGCCGCAGACGACGAGTGGCAGCGGCTGATCAAACAGCGTGACGAGCTGGAGGCGAGCCGCACCCGCACGGTGGAGGAACTCGCCGAGCTCGAAACGCGGTTGCACAACGCTCAGCAGGAGCCGACCTTCGACGTGGAGGTTGTCGACCGCACCGAGTCGACAGCCGCGGCGGAGGCGGCACGGTCGGCGGAGGTCGAGGCGCGCCTGGCGGTTCGCACCGCCGAAGAGCGTGCCAATGCCGTTCGCGGACGGGCCGATTCGTTGCGCCGAGCCGCGGTGGCCGAGCGGGAGGCGCGGGCACGGGCGCAGCGGGCGCGAGAAGCCCGCGTGCGTGCGGCCGAGGTGGCCGCCGCCGTGGCCGAATCGGGCAGGATCGTCGCGCAACGGCTGGGCGAGGCGGTGGCCGTGGCGTCGCGCATCCGCGACGAGATCGCCGCTGAACGTCAGGTCCGTGCCGGCGCGCTCGCCAAAGCGCGCGAAGAAGTCACCGAACTCACCTCGCGGATCACAGCGCTCACCGATGCCCTGCACCGCGACGAAGTGGCCAAAGCGCAGGCGGCACTGCGCATCGAGCAACTCGAACAGCAGGTACTCGAACAATTCGGCATGGCGGTGGCAGACCTGATCGCCGAGTACGGCCCCGACGTCGCATTGCCGCCGTCCGAGCTGGAGATCGCCGAATACGAGCAGGCCAAGGAGCGCGGCGAACAGGTCACCGCACCCGCGCCGATGCCCTACGACCGGCCGACGCAGGAGCGGCGGGCCAAACTCGCGGAGAAGGAGCTCAAAGAGCTCGGCCGCGTGAATCCCCTTGCCTTGGAAGAATTTGCGGCGCTGGAAGAGCGCTACAACTTCCTTTCGACCCAGCTCGAAGACGTCAAGGCGGCCCGCAAGGACCTGCTCGACGTCATCGCCGACGTCGACACGCGGATCCTTCAGGTGTTCACCGAGGCCTACATGGATGTGGAACGCGAGTTCACCCAGGTGTTCTCGACGCTGTTCCCCGGCGGCGAGGGCAGACTGCTGTTGACCAATCCGAGCGACATGCTGACCACCGGCATCGAGGTCGAGGCCCGCCCGCCGGGGAAGAAGATCAAAAGGCTTTCGCTACTGTCCGGCGGCGAGAAATCCCTGACCGCAGTGGCGATGCTTGTCGCGATCTTCCGGGCGCGACCCTCCCCGTTCTATGTGATGGACGAGGTCGAGGCCGCACTCGACGACGTGAACCTGCGCCGCCTGATCAGTCTGTTCGAGCAGCTGCGGGAGCGATCGCAGCTCATCGTCATCACGCACCAGAAGCCGACGATGGAAGTCGCCGACGCGCTCTACGGGGTCACCATGCGCGGTGACGGCATCACGACCGTCATCTCGCAGAGAATGCGTGGCCAGGAGTTGGTCGCCAGCCCGTCGTAGGCGCGACGGTCAGATCGGCGTCACACCGCGTTCGCGCACCGCCGCGAGGTTGGCCGCCCCGCACCCGTGCAGGCACACGAGGAGTTCCTCGATGAAACCTTGCAGCCAATCAGCGACGGCGGCCGCGGATTCGACTGCAGGCGCGAGCAGCGGCCGTGCGATCGCCACCACCTCGGCACCCATCGCGAGCGCTTTCGCGGCGTCCATGCCGGTGCGGATACCGCCCGAGGCGACCAGCGGGACGTCGGGGAGCAGCGTTTTGACCTCGACGAGTGCCTGCGCGGTGGGGATGCCCCACTCGGCGAGCGCCGGGTAGCGAACCTCGCCGTACCGGACGAACTGCTCGATGCGCGCCCACGACGTCCCGCCCGCACCCGCCACGTCGATCGCGGCGACAGGGCAGTCGGCGAGTTCGGCGGCGGCAGCCGCCCCGATTCCGTGGCCAACTTCTTTGAGCATCACGGGGTAACCGATCGAGCCCGCGACCTCCCGCAACCGTGCGATGGAACCCGAGAAGTCGGTGTCGCCGTTGTGCTGCATCGCTTCCTGCAGCGGATTGGCGTGCACCGCAAGAGCATTGGCGCCGACACGATCCAGCACCTTCGCGAGCACCGACGCCGACGATGTCTGCAGCTGCGCCATCCCGATATTGCCGACCAGCAGCACGTCGGGCGCCACTGCGCGGACGTCGAAACTCGCCGCGGCAACGGCATCGTCGATCATGACGCGCTGTGAGCCGAGCATCATGCCGACGCCGAGCTGCTGAGCCGCTGCCGCTAGGTTGCGGTTGATGATGCCGGACAGCTCCGCGCCGCCGGTCATGGCGCCGATGAGCACGGGCGCCCGCAGGCGCGACCCCAGGAACTCGGTGCTGAGGTCGACGGTGTTCAGATCGGTTTGGGTCAGTGCGTTGTACGGCAGCCGATAGCGTTCGAAGCCGGTGGTCAGCGTCTGGTAATCGACTGGTTCGGTGAGGCAGACGTCGATGTGGCGGCGCTTGCGGTGCCGCATCACCGACCCGGGGTCAGGCGTCACGGGTTATGCCCCCTGAGACAATGGCACGGTGAGTGAGGGTCTCTGGATCGCAATCGCGGTCATCGCTGTTCTGCTCGTCGCCGCGCTCGTCGTAGGTCTGGTGCGGTACCGCCGCCGCAGGATCAGCCTGTCGGAACCGGACACTGCTACTCCCATCGATCGCTCAGGCGGCTACACCGCCACGTCCAGCATCACTTTTACACAGTCGGCGCCCCCCAAGGC
>NZ_LWCS01000063.1 GCF_001650495.1 Mycolicibacterium iranicum
GAAGGTCGCGAATCAACCTGAAGTTGACGCGTATATCTGGCGCATGGGACCAGCGCCGGATGCGCTTCATTGAACCACTTTCGTGTTCCTCCTGGTAGACGGATTTCGCTCGCAGGTGTGGTAACTTGCGGTTGTCATTGACAACTCTAAGTTGACGATAGATGGAGGTTCTCTTGTGAGCGTTCCGGGGTCGGCGCACTTGGTTCTTGCCTCGGGCGTGGTTCACCTGGACGAGGCCAGCGCAGTCTTCGAAGCGATGCTGTCTGGGTGGGGTCGTCAACAGGCGTCTCGGCTACTCGCTGCTGAGGCCACGATCGAGCCGCGGCTGGCGTTGGTGCGGCGGTTCGCAGAGTTCGCCGGGGCGCCTCCGTGGGACTGGACTGCCGGCGATGTCGAAGACTTCACGGCCGCTTTGATGTCGGGCCCGGAACGCAAAGCACCGTCGACCATTCGCGGCTATCACATGTCGTTGCGGATGTTCTGCGACTACCTACTCGATAGCCGCTACGGTTGGATCGCGCAATGCGAGAACAGGTTCGGACGGATCCCATCGCAGGTCTGTCACGACTACAACACCGCCGCGCATCTGGTCGACTACGAGGGCAAGCCCGCGCGTCGCCCGTTCACCTACGACGAACTGGAAACATTGTTCGATTTCCTCGATGATCGCGTCGATGTTCTCGCTCGGTCCAGGAACAAAGGCGCGTTCGCGGCGCTGCGCGACGCACAGATGATCAAGACGGCCTACGCCTTCGGTTTACGCCGCCGCGAGCTGTGCTATCTCGATCTCGCCGACCTGCGTCCGAACTCGCGGATGCCGGCCTGGGGCACGTTCGGCGCCGTCCACGTTCGCTACGCCAAATCACGTCGCGGCAGCTCTCCCAGGCGTCGCACCGTGCTCGCCGTTCCGGAGTTCGACTGGGTGATCGACGGACTGCGCCAATGGGTCGACCACGGCCGCCCACTCCTCAGCCCCGGGAACCGTCAAGAGCTCTGGCTGACCGAGCGTCGACGGCGCGTGGCGACCAAGACCATGGATAGGCGATTCGCCGTCGCACGGGTGCAAGCGGGACTGCCTGCCGAGCTCACCTTGCACTGCCTGCGGCACTCCTATGTCACCCATCTGATCGAGTTCGGTTATCCGGAGCGGTTCGTCACCGAACAGGTGGGGCACTCGTATGCCTCGACCACCGCGATCTATACCTCGGTGTCCGACGACTTCAAGACCAAAACACTGCAGGCGGCGCTGCGCCGCGTCTACGGATCATCCACGACGACAGGTGAAGGCGGAGATGAGCACTAGGACCGTGCTGCGGTGGAACCTGCGTCAGCTGATGGCCCAGAACGGAATGTTCGCCACCACCGACCTTGTCGCACCGCTGCACGAGCGTGGCGTGGAGATCTCCCGACAGATGGTGCACCGGATCGCGACCAAGCCCCCGCAGCGCATCAATCTCGACCTGCTCGCCGCCCTCTGCGACATCTTGTCGTGCACGCCCAACGACCTGCTCGAGCTCGTCGCCGAACAAGTCCGTGAGGCGCCCGCGGTCAACGACAGCGGACCCGGCATCGGCGACCTGCGACCCATCCGCGCCACCATCCGCCGCCCCCACGACAACCAGTGACTCAGCGGGCCTGCTGGGAGTGTGCAAGCACCATCCGGCTAACCCCACTGACGCACGGGCGTCGCATCTGTGTCGCATGCCGTCGCAGACGGCACTATCACCCCGAGAAATGCCCGCGGTGTGAGACCGTGCGGCCACTGGCGTGGCAGCTCGACGATGCCATCGTGTGCGCCTCCTGCGCCGGTGTCGCATCGATCTTCACCTGCAGCGAATGCGGCCGCGAAGAACACCCCTACGGGTTCTACCGATGCGCCCGCTGCTTCCTACGCGAGCGCCTCACCGAGCTGCTCACCGACCCGATCAGCGGCACGATTCATCACCGACTACGGCCCGTGTTCGACGAACTGATCAACGCCGACCGCCCACAGACGGTGCTCTGGTGGCTGCGAAAGAAGCCCGGTACCGGCCCGCAGCTCCTTCGCGACATGGCCTGCGGAACGCGTGAAATCAGCCACGACACCTTCAGCGATCTTCCCTCGGACCGAGCCCACGATTACTTGCGCAGCCTCCTGGTCGCGGTCGGCGTTCTGGGCCCGATCGACATCCGCGTCGAACGGATGCTGCCCTGGATCGAGGACGTTGTAGCCGAGCTTCCGGCCGAAGACGCCGCCATCGTTCGCCGATTCGCGCATTGGCATGTACTGCGCCAGATGCGCAAGGCCTCCCACGAGAACCGGCTGACGAGATCGATGACCGATGCCTGCCGTCGTCGCGTCCGCGTGGCGATTCAGTTCATGGCGTTTCTGCACACCCACGACGCCACTCCGGCGACAGCGACACAGGAGATGCTGGAGCGCTACCAGGCGCTCCACCGGAGGCCGCTCACTGCCGAGTACGCCTTCCTCGTCTGGCTACGCCAATCCCGCATCAACACCACACTGAGGGTCACCGATCCGCCACGGTCACCTCCCTCGGTAACCGTCTCGGATTCCCAGCGGTGGGCCGCCGTCGGGCGGCTGCTGCACGACGACACAATCCGCCGCAAAACCCGCATCGCGGGACTGCTCACATTGTTGTTCGCCCAACCTCTTTCGCGCATCGTCGCCCTGCGATCAAGCCAAATCTCGATCTCCGACGATCACGCCGTGCATGTCGTCTTCGCCGCCATCCCCATCCAAATGCCTCCCCTACTCGACGACCTCATCCGCGAGCATCTGGAGCAGCAATGCGAAAGCCGCTACACCCCATCCCATACGGGCTGGCTGTTCCCCGGCCGACTTCCCGGCACCCACCTGTCCACCGAGAACATCCGCACCCAGCTCGTCGCGGTCGGGGTGAAACCCTACGAACATCGCAAAGCCGCCCTCTTCCAGCTCGCCAGCGACATGCCCGCACCCGTGCTGGCCGAACTGCTCGCGATCACCACCAAGAACGCAGCCGCCTGGGCCAAACTCGCCGCCCGCGACTGGACCGATTACGTCACCGAACGCGGCAGATCAATGCCGCATCGAAGGCGGAGCTAACTCGCAACAGCGATGTCGTAACCACTCCATGCCGCCGAGGCCACGATTCGCCTGCTCTCGTCAAAGTTGTTCTTTGTCAATCCTCCTCGCCACAAGTCAAGCAATCGAGAAACGGGTTCAAGCAGTTGCGCGCCCTCAAGCGTCTGAGACGCCGAACCGCGGGTGACCTGCACTTCGGGTAGCTCACTACCCTGCTGCGAGTCTCCGCACCTCGCTGTGGAACGGAAACCAGCGTACGGCCTCGCCGATGATGGCGACGAATGGTCCTTCGATGCCATCACCGACGCGATTTGCGAGAGGCGAAAAGGGCCCGAAGACCAGCCGGCTCGACATTGTGATTTCGTTGTGCCTAGCGAGCTGAGCGCGCCGGGCGGCCCGTCTTCTTGGTGGCGATGTTCGATTTTATGGCGTCGCTGTCGGTGTTGCGGTGGGCGGCGAGAAAGTCATCGACGATGTTCGCGCAGTCATTGTGAGTGATAGTGCGAAGCCCGGTCATTCGGGCGAAGGCGAGTGGTCCGACGAGTTGGCAAAGCGCCAGTTCCTGGTCGAAGTCGTTGAGTTCGGCTTGAGCTTTTGGGCTGGTGAGTACGGCGTCAAATGGTTGACGATATTGATCGACAACTCGGGTCCGTAGCGCCCCGGATGTGTGGCGGTCTTCCGCTTGGGCATTGGAGCCGGTGGGCCCCAATGAGAGCCACGCGAGTGTCGTGACATGCAGCGGTGCGTCGTTGAAAAGGGCGGCTTGGCGGCTGAGCAATTCGATCAGCTGCTCACGGAGGGGTCCGCTGGTCGGTGCCGGAGTGGTCACTTGTGGAAGTAGGCGTTCGAACGTGGCTGCCAGTAAATGCGACGAACTGTGGAAGTGGCGGTACAGCGTGGTTCGGGCCACTTTGGATGCTTTGGTGACGGCATCGATAGTGACCGCTTCCACCCCACCGGTGCTCAGTAGCGTTGCCGCAGCATCCAGCAGCCGGGTGCGTGACCGGATGAGCCGAGGGTCCACGTCGTCGTCAGGGACGGGCACTGCCTGACTGTCGCTCACTCGTTCACCTCGGCGGTCGATCTTCACGCGATGCTGTCACGGCAGTCTAGCAGTGTGGTACTAACGGTAGCGCAGCGAAACCGATCGTATTGGAGGGTGACGGTGCCCGAAAGCCTGTTGCCGCCCGAGCGGCTGCCCTCGCACACCACGACATGCATGGGTTGCGGCCCGGACAACCCCCACGGACTGCGGTTGGTGGTGCATCGTAGCGGCGACGCGGTGTACACCGATGTGACGTTCGATGAGCGCCATATCGGGGCCCCGGGCCTGGCCCATGGCGGGGCAGTGGCCGCGGCATGTGATGACGTCCTGGGCTTCACGTTGTGGATCGCCGGAACCCCGGCGGTGACCCGCACCCTGACGGTCGAATATTTGCGGCCGGTGCCGCTGCATCAGACCCACCGGATTACTGCCCACATCGTCTCTCGTGAAGGGCGGGCGCTGCATGTCACGGCGACAGGCACGGGTGAGGGTGGGATCGCCCGCTTCACCGCCAGTGCAGTGTTCATTGTCGTCAGCCCTGAGCACTTCGCCGCACACGGCGATGTCAGCGCTTTCGGCGATCTTCTGGAGCAGTTCTCGCGCCGCGGCGGCCTCGACCCGGAGCCGTCATGACTGTCCCTCAGGCGCGCAGCCACGGGAAAACCCCGCCTTCGGAAGCGAACTCGGTCGCTGCAGAGAAGCGAGCCGCTAACGCGTCGCGTTCACGCGCGTCCGCACGGCGCCGGGAGACCATTCTTGATGCAGCTTTGGTCGTGGCCGCGGCGGGTGGTTACGAGGCGGTTCAGATGCGGACAGTTGCCGAGCGGGTCGGCATCGCCGTCGGCACGCTTTACCGCTATTTCCCGGCGAAAACCCACTTGCTGGTGGCAGCGCTGACGCGCGAGTTCCGTCGACTCGACTCGGCCGGGGACTGGGCGAGTGGTGAGGGCACACCGCTGGAACGGCTCGAACGGCTCACCGCACATCTGCATGACCGCTGGCAGCGCGACCCATGGCTGACGACGGCCATGACACGGGCCTTCGCAGTCGCAGATACCCGCGCCGCCGCGGAACTCGACCGCGCGGCCGATGAGATCCAGATCCTGCTGGCCCGCACGCTCAGGGGCGGCGAGCCCACTCCTACCGATCTGCACGTGGCTGGGATCATCTCCGACATCTGGCTGGCCAACCTCGTGGCCTTCAGCGGCCACCGCGCGACAGCCGCCGACACCCGCGACCGCATTGACCGAGCCACCAGGCGCGTCGTGACCAGCGCTGCTAGGCCAGCCGTCTACCGGTAACGATACTGCTGGTATCGCAGCGATACTTGGCGTACTCTTTGGGGATACGGCTCAACGATGCGTCGAAAAGAGACTGCCATGTACACCCAATGGATCGAAAACCTTGTCGTACAACGCCTCTCGCTGCACGGCGGCCTGGTTCTGGATTTCGATGATTACAACGAAATCGTCATCTCCTGCCCCCTACTATTGACGCTTCCTGCCGTCGGCACCTACCCCATCGAGGCGGTGCGTATTGACCCCCTCAGGATCGCGACCCACGAACGCCCGCTGCTGAACCTCGCCGGCGCACTGTGCACCCAGGCCTGGTCCAGCGACGATGGAGGGCTACACCTGAGCTTCTCGCGCGGACATCGCATCGATGTCGATCCCGACGCTGAACAGACAGCGTGGGAGCTCTATGGCATGCGCCACGGCTACATGGCCTGTCTACCTCAAGGACGGGTACGCGTGGTCCGCCATGACCTCCCCGACACCGACGACGCCAACATCGTCAACAGCGTCAGGCAATCATCGGCGGGGTCGGCGCGGCAGACCCACTAATCCGGCCGCGGACACTGCGACGGGTCGACTTGGGCGGCAATACGTGGATCAGGTTGAACGTGGACAGGACCGCCCTGGCGACATCGAGGCGGGCGAGCATTCCCGGATGATGCTGTCGAGGTTTTGTTGCACGCGTTCGGCAGTGATGCCGACCGATGGTGAATACAGCATGATGTGGTCGAGGACGCCGTTGTACCGTCTCAATTGTTCACGGACCTCGTGCGCCGTCCCGGCGACACCCATGGCGTCGATCATCTCCTCGGACACAGCGGCGAACATCGCCGGGAAATCGCGCTGGGCGAATGCTTGCCGGATGGCTCGGCCTTCGCTGGCGAAGCCGTTCACATCGAGTACCGTCTCGTAGGATTTGACCGAGGAGTAGAACGCAATCTGCTGCGCCAGTTCGCGCCTGGCGACCTCGGCGTCGTCGTGGATGGCGCACATCACCATGGAAATGATTTCCACGTCATTGGGGTCGCGGCCGGTGTGCGCGGCGCCCCTGGCGATAGCGGGCCGGACGACCTCTTCGACGTAGGTGGTTGTGAACAGCGGATGTCCGGCTAGGCCGTCGGCCACCCGCCCGGCCGCCTCGCACATCCGGGGCCGGACACCGGCAGTGACGATCGGGATCGGCCTGCTGGAGGGTCCCACGTCGCCGGTCGGGGTGAGATTCATTCTGTAGAAACGGCCCTCGTGATGGATCGGGCCTTCATGCAGGTTCCATATCCGGCGCAGCAGCATCACGAGTTCTTCCATCCGCAGGGCGGGTGCGGAGGTGTCGGGCACGCCGTGCCAGTCGCCCATCATCCGTTTGGTGCCGTTGCCGATGCCGAGTACCAGTCGTCCGTTGGAGAGTTCGTCGAGGTCGCGCGCCTCGGTGGCCAGCACCAGGGGGCTTCGGCCGACGCCGTAGAGAATGGAGGAACCGATCCGACAGTTCTGGGTGCTGTTGGCCATCGCGGCCATGGAGATCGATCCGGACCGAGAATAGAACTCCGAGGCCCATACGGCGTCGAACCCGGCCGCATCAGCGGCCTGGGCGGTCTGGGCCAGTGACTTCAGATCCGCGCCGAGAACCGACAGGCCGTAGGTGCTCATGACTGGTCTCCTGTGCGCGGGCGCAGCCCGTCGAACATGACGGCGCTGAGGGTGCTGGCGACCACCGTCTCGTCGAGGTGGTTATCGGTGACCAGGTACATGAGTGCATTGATGGTGACCGCGCCGAACAGCGCAATCGACGTCGATCGCGCATCGGGCTGAGCGACGAGGGATCCGTCGCGGGCCCCTTCGATGAGCAGGGTTTCGACGGGTTGTTGGTAGGCGGTATTGATCATCTCGGCGATAGCCGGCATGCGGGCCGCTCGTCCCAATTCGCCGATGAGTGCACGGCATACCGCTGGCCGCTGCGCCATTGCCCGCAGTTGTGCGCGGATCACGAGTTCGAGGCGTTCGGCACCGGTGCCGCCGGTGTGCACGATCGCGGTCACAGCATCGAAGATGTCCTTGAGGAGGTCTTCGAGCAGGAAAGCAAGGATGTCCTCTTTACCGGCGAAGTAGTAGTACAGCGTCGCTTTCGGCACACCGGTCACCGCGGCGACGTCTTCGATCTTGGAGTCGTTGAGCCCCTTCTCGGCGAACAAGTCCGCCGCGGCGGGAAGCCGGTCAGAGATCTGACGTGGAATCTTGCGCATTGCCCCCCTGTCCCGTTCGGCCGGTTTAGACTGCGAGTCTAAACCGTCGTTACTTTGGTGGTCGGAGGTCTTGGTGGTCTCGGTGCAAATTCGTTACGACCCGTTCGACGCCTCGATTCTCAACGACCCCTATCCGACGTATCGGTCGTTGCGTGACACGGCTCCGGTGTACCGCGCCGAGGAATCCCATACCTGGGTGTTGAGCCGGCACGCCGACGTCCAGGCCGCAGCACTGGATCACGGCACGTACTCCTCGGTGGACGGCATCTTCCCCACCCCACCGGGATCGGACTTCATCGGCTCGTTCCTGCCGATGATGATCGTGATGGACCCTCCGCGCCACGACCAGTTGCGTGCCCTGGTGAGCCGGGCGTTCACTCCCCGGCGGGTGGCCGGGCTGCAGGGCGCCATCACACAGATGGCCGCGGAGTTGTTCGAGCGCCTCGACGAGGGCTCTGGTTCGGCGGACTTCGTGACCGACTTCGCCGCGATCCTGCCCGCCGCGGTGATCGCCGATCTACTGGGCATTCCCGCCACCGATCGTGATCAGTTCCGATTGTGGTCGAGCCAACTGGTCCAGGTCGACGTCAACCACGGACAAACCACCGACGCACTGACCGCCGCCACCTCGATCTACGCCTACTTCACCGACTTCCTCGCCGACCGCCGCCAAACCCCCCGCGAGGACATGATGTCGGCGTTGGCGAACGCCACAGTCGACGGGATCAGACTGACCGACGAGGAAGTCCTCGGCTTCTGCGCGCTGCTGCTCGTCGCGGGCTACGAGACCACCACCAATCTGCTGGGGAACTCCGCGGTCGTGCTGGCCCAGCATCGGCAGACCCGCCGACGCCTGGCCGCCGATCGAACACTATTGGGGCCGGCAGTTGAGGAGTTGCTGCGCTACGACTCACCGGCACAGGGACTTTCACGAACCCTGACCCGCGACGTCACACTGCACGACACGACCATGCGTCAAGGTGAGAAGGTGCTGCTGCTGTTCGGGTCGGCCAACCGCGACGAGCGCGCCTTCCCCGATCCTGACGTGTTCGACATCGAGCGCACCAGTGAGCACCAGGTCGCCTTCGGTCGCGGCATCCACTTCTGTCTGGGCGCGGCACTGGCGCGGATGGAGGCCCGCATCGCTCTGGATGCTCTGTTGGACAAGGTGCCCGACTGGGAGGTCGATCTTGAATCGGCGCGGCGGCTGCGGTCCGGACCGATCCGCGGCTACACATCGCTGCCCATCACTTGGACCACACCGGTCTAGCCCGTGCCCCTCCTCGACGACGCGTCGTGTGCATCACCGCGCGGCCAGGTTCTTCATCGCCGTCGATATCGAGCACTCCGCCGCGCACGGCGACCTCGGCGCATTCGGCGACATGCTCAAACGATTCGCGGGCTCGAACGGTGATCGACCCATGACCGGACAGGAGAAAGGGGCATGGTGGTGGCAGTGACATTCGCGCACTTCGATGAGCAGATCGCCGACCAGCTGCTCAGATCGCCGAACACAGCAGGTGGACTGTCGAGGTTTCTGAGCTTTCGGCACACCGAACTCGCCGCCGGTCGGCTGGTGGCAGAGATGGAAACCCGTGCCGAACTGCTCACACCCTTCGGCACCCTGCACGGCGGATGTCTATCGGCGATGGTCGACCACTGTCTCGGAGTCGTGTTCTACCCCGTCATTCCGGCCGGATCATGGGTCGCCACCACCGAATTCAAGCTAAACCTGCTGCGACCCGTGTCCACCGGTGTGTGTGTCGCCGTCACCGACATCGTGTCGCTGGGCAAGCGCAGTGGAGTGGCGCGCATCGACATTAGCAACGGCGACAAAGCCGTCTGCGTAGCCCAGGGCACGGTCACGATCGTGAACGCCGCGGGCAACGCACTATGAAGGCGCTTGCTGCCGGGCCCACGCTTCGGGCGGACGACGATCTCGCCAGGAAGGTGTCATGACCTCCGCCGTGCAGCATCGGGTCCGAACCCAGGACGGGATCGCCCTGGCTGCGGACTGCTACGGCCACGATGACGCCCGTCCCGTCGTGCTGCTCCTGCACGGCGGCGGCCAGAACCGGCACGCGTGGAGCACTTCAGCGCGTCGCCTCCACGCATGCGGATACACAGTCGTCGCCTACGACACCCGCGGTCACGGCGACAGCGACTGGGACCCAGCCGGCAGGTACGACATCGAGCGACTCGCGACCGATCTTCTCGCCGTGCGCGAGCACTTCAGCGCCTATACCGCCCCTGCGGTCGTAGGTGCATCCCTTGGGGGCATGACCGTGCTCGGCACGCATCTGTTGACATCCGGGGCGTCGTGGGCGGCGGTCGTCCTGGTCGACGTCACCCCGCGACTTGAATTCCAGGGCGCCCGTCGCGTGGTGACGTTCATGGCCGCACATCCCGATGGCTTTAGCACCCTCTCTGACGCCGCAGAGGTGATCGCCGCGTACAACCCCCATCGCTCGCGCCCGGCCAACGTCGACGGCCTGCGCAAGGTGCTACGGCAGCGTCACGACGGCCGCTGGATCTGGCGGTGGGACCCGGCATTCATTCACTCCAACTTCGACTTTCTCCGCGACGAATCGACCACGGGAACGGAGCAATTCGACGCAATCAGCCACCTGCTGATCGACGGAGCCCGACGGGTCAATGCCCCAACACTTCTCGTAAGGGGCCTCTTGTCCGACGTGGTCTCCCAAGCCACCGTCGACGAGTTCAAGCAACTGGTTCCCCACGCCGAGACCGTCGACGTATCCGGCACCGGACACATGATCGCCGGCGACGACAACGACGCCTTCGGCTGCGCCGTCACCGAGTTCCTCGGCCGGAACCTCCTGTAGGTCGCGACGTTGGTCGAGCACCATCGATCGGCCAGTAGTCAGAACCGATCTTGACTTCACAGCGCGCGAAGCGGAGCCCATGAAGTGTTCTTCGGTTAAGGCCGACTTTGAACTGTGCCGGGCTCTGGTCGAGCTAGACGCCACTACGCACTTGCTGGCCACCATCGGCGTCGAAGAGTTCCTTGGTCCAGCGTTCGAGGATTTCTGCGCTGTCCCAGTCGTCGGGATGAAATCCGGCGCGGGTGTAGGAGCGAAAGCGCGCAATTGCTGCTGGGCTGAATAGCGGGTTATGACGGAAGGCTCGAAGGCTGCGCAGCAAGCGCACCGGGTTGTAGGCGGAACGGTCACCAGCCAGAGAGCGGGTGGTCTGGATGACCAACTCGCTGAACAAGAGGAGGCTGGCGATCCGCATCCCCCAGACCCTGGTGCGTTCGCTTCCACCGACCGTCTCGTAGACATCGAAAGCAACGGCCTTATGCTCGCATTCTTCCAGTGCGTGCCAGAGCAGAATAGGCCGCACTTCGGTGTCGCCGATCAGTTCTTGAGCTTCGTCGCTGGTGAGAATGATCTCGGCGAATGTCGCCGTGTAGTGCTCGAGGGCGGCCGTCACAGCCAGGCGCATCTTGGGAGAAAAACGCTTCTCAAGTCGGCCAACCAGCTTCTTGACATGCCGATCGATCCCCTCGGTGGGATAGCCCATTGCTTGAAGCCGATCGTTGAGCAGCCGATGCTGGTGTCGGTGGGTGGCCTCTTGTGCGATAAACCCCTTGACCGCCTCCTTGAGGTCAGCGTCGCTGATGTGGTCCCGGTACTCGCGGACTGACCGGATAAAGAAGTCTTCGCCTTCGGGGAACGTGGCCGACAAGGTGGACACAAAGTGGCTCATCACCAAGTCGCCATCAACGAAGTGCTGCCGACTGGTCCCAGCAGGCATATCGAATCGAACACGGCGGGGCTTCGGGACGACCCGTGCGGTGGGCCGTGTGGACGAATCGTCGCTCATGTTGTTCTCCCATTCGCCAAGGACGCGCTGTCAATCTGACTCTAAGCCTTGTCAGAATTAGATGGCAAGCTATCCACGTGGTTTCGGCGCGGGTGTATAGCGGAATGTCCGCCGAGGAGCGTCACCGGAACCGGCGCACCCGTCTCATCGAGGCCGCAACGGAGTTGATCGGCACGCGCGGCGTTGCCGCCGCCACTGTGACTGCCGTCTGCGCTGAATCGGGTGTCACGTCACGGTACTTCTACCAGCACTTCTCCGACCGAGACGCACTCCTGCGGGCTGTCTACCAGCAGCTCTATGCCACCTTCCAGGAGGTGATAGTCGACGCGATCCCCGATGCCGGCGAGCCACCGGAGGTATTGGCGTACGCGCCAATCCGCAGGCTGGTCGGCATGATCGACAACGACCCGCGGCTGGGTCGGATCCTGTTCGTGGAATCTGCAACCGAGCCGCTGCTCCGAGAGCTACGCAGCGAACTAATGGCAGGTTTCACCGACCTTGTCTTGCGCGAAGCCAGACTTCACCTCGACATCGCCGACTCTGCCGTGGGGGTTGCCCATTTGGCTTCGACCTTGGGCGTGGGAGGGCTATTCGAAGTCTTGCGCCGCCGACTCGACGGAGAACTGGAATTCACCACAGATGAACTCGTTCAGCACTGCGCAGGTTTCCTGGGCAGCCTAGGCAATTACGTGCTGCTGCAGAACACGGGCCAGTCGGCCACAACCGAAGCGCAAACCTAGAGCTAGCGGCCCCGCTACGCGATGTGGCCGTGCGTGCGCCCGACGACCAACGTCCGAGAACAGCAACAGCAAGACCCTGAACGGCATCCAAGGCCAGTGTCGTCGACTTACAGCGTCAGCCCTGGCTTCCAGAAACCCACTGAGTGTTCGATCATTCCTCTGCCCACTGCGACCGTCGGCCCGGTCCCGACTCGATAGCGGTCGCCGGCCCCTTCGCCAGCCGCGCGCTTTGCGCGGCCTGGCGACGACGGCCCCGCCACCACTTGCACTACATGCGGTAGCGTAGCGATACCGATAGTATCGCTACGATTCGCTACTAGTGGAGGCCCAGTGACCGACGGCACTGCAGATTCCCCAGGCCAGGCCACGCGCCGTGGCCAGCGGGACAACGGATCCCCCAACCCGGCCGAAACCCGCGAGTACAGCGAACGGTTGGCAGCGCTAGCCCGATTCACCCTCCGACACAAAGCGCTGGTCATCGGGGTATGGCTAGGCGCCGCGGTCGTCCTCGCGTTGCTGTTCCCCCAGCTAGAAACCGTGGTGCGCCAACAGTCGGTGGACCTCATCCCTCGCGATGCGCCGTCCTTGCAGACGGTTGACCGCATGAGCGCCGCTTTCGGCGAAGAAGGCTCAAAAACCATGGTGTTCGTCGCCATGGAAGACCCCAATGGCTTGACTCCGACTGCACGGCAGCGCTACGGCGAACTCGTGCGCCGGTTGCAGGGCGAAGGCAACCACGTCCTGCTGGTGCAGGACCTACTGTCCGATCCGATTACCGAAGCCCAGGCAGTCAGCGCCGACCGCAAAGCTTGGTACCTGCCCGTAGGTGTCACCGGCACCCTCGGAGACCCCACGGCCGCCGAATCGGTAAACGCGGTGCGCAACATCGCCGCCGAGGTCTTCACCGGCTCGACCACGACTGTGCAAGTGACGGGACCACCGGCAACCTTCAGCGACATGATCGCATCCGCCGAGCACGACCTGCTGCTGATCTCAATCGCTACCGCGGGCGTGATCGCCCTGATCCTGCTGATCGTCTACCGGTCGGTGTTCACCGCGCTGTTACCGCTGCTAGTAATCGGGTTGAGCCTGGCAGTCGGGCGCGGCGTGCTGTCCGCCCTCGGCGAGATGGGCATGCCCGTCTCCCAGTTCACCGTCGCCTT
The DNA here is from genome assembly GCF_001650495.1 of Mycolicibacterium iranicum. Lineage (GTDB taxonomy): Bacteria > Actinomycetota > Actinomycetes > Mycobacteriales > Mycobacteriaceae > Mycobacterium > Mycobacterium iranicum_A. Next base: position 13,400 of record NZ_LWCS01000063.1, read on the forward strand.
CATGACTGCGATCCTGCTCGGCGCGGGAACCGACTACACCGTATTTCTGATCAGCCGATACCACGAACAGCGCCGCGCCCAAGTACCCGCCGATCAGGCCGTCATCCACGCCACCGCCAGCATCGGGCGCGTCATCCTCGCCTCCGCCGCCACCGTCGCACTCGCGTTCCTGGCCATGGTCTTCGCGCGGCTCAGCGTCTTCGCCGCCCTTGGCCCCGCGTGTGCCATCGCCGTACTGTTCGGATTTCTGGCCACCGTAACCCTGCTGCCACCGGTGCTGTCGCTAGCCGCCAAACGCGGCATCGGTGAACCCAAACCCGATCGCACCCGCCGCTACTGGAACAGCGTCGCCGTCGCCGTGGTCCGCCGTCCCGTGCCACTACTCATCGTCAGCCTGGTCATCTTGCTCGCCCTGTCGGCAGCGGCAGCAACCATCAAAATCAGCTACGACGACCGCAAGGGCCAACCAGACACCACGGCCAGCAACCTGGGCTACCACCTGCTGGACCGCCACTTCCGCAAAGACGTCGTCATCAGCGAATTCCTCGTCGTGGAAAATCCGACCGACATGCGGACCGGCAAAGGACTGGCCGATCTTGACGAGATGGCCTCCCGCGTCTCCCAGATCCCCGGCGTCACCAAGGTTTCCGGAGTCACCCGCCCCACCGGAGAGCGCCTCGACCAAGCAGAACTGGCCTGGCAGAACGGCCAGATCGGCGACAAAATGGCCGGCGCCGTCGCCGAGGGCAACTCCCGCAAGGACGACCTCACCAAACTCACCGACGGCGCCGACCAGCTCGCCGACGGCCTCGCCCAACTCGACAGCACCGTGCGCACCGCCTTCACACCACTAGCCGGAATCCTCACCCAAGCCCAATCCGCAGGAACTCAGGTCAACCAATTCCGGCCGCTGCTGCAACAACTTTCCGCCACTGCCCCCGCCGTCGACCAAGCCATCCAATCCGGCCCAGGACTACGACCGCTGGCCAACCAAGCCCAAAACGCAATCACTCAACTCGACCCACTCGTCGGCGCCCTCAACACCTCACCCTGGTGCGCCACCACCCCACAATGCGCCCAAATCCGCAACCAGGTCCAGATCCTGGTCACTCTGCGCGACAACGGATTCTTCAACCAAATCGCCGACCTCGGGGACCGCTACGATCCCGCCACCAATGCCACCGTTGGTGGCACCCTCGCCAACGTCCAGAACGCAGTCGCCTCACTGGACAAGGCATTCGGAGCCCTGGGTGACCCCGCCGACCTGACCACAAATCTCCGCCGATTGCAGGACGGAATCGGACAGCTGGCCTCCGGCGCCCAAGCACTCGCCACCGGCGTCCGCACCCTCGCCGACAGCAACATCGAAATGCTGTCCGGCATGAGCCAGATCGCCACCCAACTACAGAACTCCTCGCGCGCAGCGGCCGACTCCGACTCCTCGAGCGGTTTCTACCTGCCCGCCAACGCATTCGAGAACCGGCAATTCACCGACGTCGCCGAACAATTCCTCTCACCGGACGGCAAAACAGCGCGGTTCATGATCGAAAGCAGCCACGACCCATACAGCGTTGAAGCCATGGACCTCGCCAGCCGCATCACCGACACCGCCAACACCGCACGACCCAACACGTCACTCGCCGACGCCACCGTGTCCGTAGCCGGCTTCCCCGCCGTCAACTCCGATATCCAACGACTCCTCTGGGCCGACTTCGCACAACTAGCCATCGCCACCATCATCATCGTCGGCGTCATCCTGGTCCTACTACTGCGCGCACTCCTAGCACCGCTCTACCTACTAGGCACCGTCGTGCTCAACTACCTCGCATCACTCGGCATCGGCGTCGTAGTCTTCCAATGGGGACTGGGCCACGAAATCGCCTGGCCCGTACCGCTGCTGGCGTTCATCATCCTCGTCGCCGTCGGCGCCGACTACAACATGCTGCTCGTCTCACGGCTCCGCGAAGAATCCGGAACCAACATCCGCGTCGGCGTCCTGCGCACCGTGGCAAACACCGGAGCCGTCATCACCTCCGCTGGCCTCATATTCGCCGCCAGCATGTTCGGCCTCATGGTCGGCTCAGTCGCCATCATGATCCAAGCCGGCCTCATCATCGGCTTCGGGCTGCTGCTCGACACCTTCCTCGTGCGCACCCTCACCGTGCCCGCCATCGCCACACTCCTACGCGAAGCCAGCTGGTGGCCCACCAAAGCAACAAACCCGCGACCCGGTCAGACCAACCCAGGAGGCATTAAGGACGCACCTCACGTGCTGGTCCAGGAGAGGTGAAAAGCGAACAGAGCAATACCCGGCGCTACATGCCGACCAGCGTGAAGGCGTATTCACCCCGAATGAATACGACCCCTGCGCCGGTA
>NZ_LWCS01000064.1 GCF_001650495.1 Mycolicibacterium iranicum
CGGCACGGGGGGTAACACAGTGGTCACGGGAGTCCTTTCAGTACTTCAGGATTCGAGATATCGCAACACCGCGAGGACACGGCGGTTCTCGCTCTCGTCGGGAGCGAGGTTCAGCTTGGTGAAGATGGAGGCAATGTGCTTCTCGGCCGAGCCGACAGACATGTGTAGTGCCGTGGCGATGGCGGAGTTCGTCTTGCCCTCGGCCATCAACTGCAGGACATCGTGCTCGCGCGGTGTCAGCGCGTCGAGCACATTGCGGCGGTGTGAGCGGACCAGGATCTGTGAGACCACCTCGGGATCGAGAACCGTGCCACCGGAACCGACGACATCCACCGCGTCGAGGAATGCGGGCACATCCGCGACCCTGTCCTTGAGCAGATATCCGAAACCCCGGGTATCCGAGGCGATCAGATCGGCCGCGTAGCGCTCTTCGACGTAGTGCGAGAGCACCAGCACCGGCGACTCGGGGTTCTGGCTGCGCAACAGCGCGGCGGCGCGGATGCCCTCGTCGGTGAACGTCGGCGGCATGCGGACATCCAGGATGGCGAGATCGGGTCGCGTCTCGTTGACCAGACGCAGCAGGTTCGTCGCATCGGGTACGCCGGCGATGAGCTGGTGGCCGGCGTCGGTGAGGATCCGCTCAATGCCTGCTCGCAGCAGAGCCGAATCCTCGGCGATCACGATCCGCATGGCAGCACCGCCGTGATGATGGTCGGGCCGGTCGCGGGGCTGGACACGGTGAATGTGCCGCGGGCGGCGCGCACGCGTTCGTCGAGCCCGCGCAGGCCTGTCGCGTCCCTGTCGACGTCGTCCTCGACGACGCGCGCGCCACCGCGGCCGTCGTCGAAGACGCTGACGTGCAGGTGATTTGTGCTCTCGTCCAAGCGCACGGTGACCGCGGCGTTCGATGCCCCGGAGTGGCGGCTGACGTTGGTGAGGGATTCGGCGACGACGAAGTAGGCGCACGCCTCGACCTCCTCGGGCAGCCGGCGTGGCAGGTACACGCTCAGCGTGGTCGGTACGCCGGAGTTGACGGCGCGCTGCACCACCGACGACAGCGCCGCGTCGAGCCCGCGGTCCGAGAGAATTGTCGGGGCGATGCCGCGCACCACGTTCCGCAGTTCCACCAGAGCGCTCTTGGCGTCGTCGTGGGCTTCCGAGATCAGCGCCTTGGCCGCAGGTAGGTCGGAGTCGAGCTTGGTCTGCGCGAGCCCGATCGTCATCGCCAGGGACACCAGTCGCGGCTGCACGCTGTCATGCAGATCGCGTTCGATGCGGTGCCGTTCGGTCTGCGCGGACGTGACCGCGCCCTCCCGTGCGTCGGAAAGCGCGCTCACCTCGTGTTGGAGGGCTGCGGTAGGCGACGGGGGCAACAGCCAGCGGTCGATCGTCGCGTCCACGGCGGGTGCGAAGATCACCAGAGCGACCGCCGCGGCGATGGCCACCACCGCCAGCACCACGGCGAGCGGAGTCGGCAGGAACGACAGTCCGGCGTCGGGGTCGCTGTGACTGATCGCGATCGCCGCCGCAGGCGCCAGGAAAGCGAACACCAGCAGCGCGAACGCCAACCCGGTCACGAACGCGTCGTAGAGCATTCGCAGGTAGTGGTGGGCGATCGCCTTCCAGAACCGGCCGCTGCTGACGTCCAGCCAGAGTTGGTGTGCCCAGCCCTGGAAGCCGGTGTATCGCGACATCCGCCGCGGCGGCACCCCGATGCCCAGGCCGAAGACGGCCTCGCTACGTACCCGCTCGAGGTAGTCCACACCGCGCATCAGATAGATGAAGACGACCGCTGACAGCGCGAAGCCGATGACACTGGGGATCGACGAGATGCCGATCACCAGAAGCGCCAACGGAATCCAGAACCACACCACCGCGATCGCCCCTCCGACGAGCAGAGATGCGCTCGCTGCGGCGCTGAACGGCCGGGTGCGAGGTGGGGCGGGCGGCTCGGCCTGGTCGTACACGTCCACCGGGGCCGTCTCGGTGGCGTCTGTATCGGTGACTGCGGACATGACACCAACCTATGGACCCGCAGGCAGCCGCGACACAGCGTTTTCCCGAGATTCCCCCGGGGGATAACCACCCCTTCGTCCCCGAGCGCGCGACGACATAACGCTGACCGTGGCGTTTGTGTGCCTCCCAGGTCGCCATACTGAGCGGCATGACCGCCGACACAGCCGACGAACGGCCCGCGATCCTTGGATATCTCGGGCCCAACTGGTTCGCCTCGGTGATGGGCACCGGCATCGTCGCCAACGCCGCTGCGACGCTTCCGGTCCATGTGCCCGGGCTGCGCACGTTCGCGCTCGCGGTGTGGGTGGCGTCGGCATTGTGGCTCGTGGTGGTCGTCGCGGCGATGCTGGCGCACTGGCTGCGCAACCCGACGGTGGCGCGCAGCCATCACCGCAACCCCACCATGGCCCACTTCTACGGTGCCGCTCCGATGGCCTTGCTGACCGTCGCCACTGGGGCGCTGGTGGTTGGCCATGACCTGATCGGCGTCCGGATCGCCGTCGACCTCGCCTGGGTGCTGTGGACGGCGGGCACGCTCGGCGGGTTGTTCACCGCGATGAGCATCCCGTACCTGATGTTCACCCGATACCGCGTCGAGCCGGACGCCGCCTTCGGCGGCTGGCTGATGCCCGTCGTGCCGCCGATGGTCGCGGCGGCCACGGGCAGCCTCCTCATCCCGCACATGGCCGACGGTCAGGGCCGCGCGACGATGCTCTACGGCTGTTACGCGATGTTCGGTCTGTCGCTGGTGGCCTCGCTCATCATCATCACGATGGTGTGGAGTCGCCTTGCGCACTTCGGTACGTCCGGCACCGCGCGCGTTCCCACGCTGTGGATCGTGTTGGGTCCGCTCGGCCAATCCATCACCGTGGCAGGGCTTCTCGGCACCGATGCGGAGCTGGCCGTCGGCGGCGAGCTCGCCGACGGGATGCGGGTGTTCGCGGTTCTCTACGGCGTGCCGGTGTGGGGTTTCGCGGTGCTGTGGATCGCGCTGGCCGCGGCGCTGACGGTGCGCACGCTTCGCCGCGGGATGCCGTTCGCGCTGACGTGGTGGAGCCTGACGTTCCCCGTCGGCACGTTCGTCACCGGCACGACGCAGCTCGCTGTCCATACGTCGCTGCCCGCGTTCCGCTACGCGGCCGCGGTCGCCTATGTCGGACTGCTGTGCACGTGGGTGCTGGTCGCCGTTCGTACCTTCCGCGTCGGGGTGCGGCGCGGCCTCTTCACGCCCCCGGGCGCCGACCCGGTTCGCGCCTATAAGGACCCGCCGGCCTAGACACATTCGGCCGGCGTGTCAGAATCGCCGACGTGCGTATCGGGATGACGATGCCGGTGATGGAGCCCAATCTCGACAGGGCGACGTTGAAGTCGTGGGCGCAACTGGTCGACGGCGGACCCTTCTCCTCGCTGTGCTGGGGGGAGCGGATCGCGTTCGACAATCCGGAGAGTCTGACCCTGCTCGGCGCGCTCGCCGCTTGGACGGATCGGGTGCGGTTGGTGACGACGGTGGTGATCCCGCAGCTGCACGACCCGGTGATGCTCGCCAAACAGCTGGCCACTGGCGACCTCCTCTGCAGCGGGCGCCTGACCGTCGGCATCGGCGTCGGCGGGCGGCATGAGGACTACCTCGCCGTGGGTGCGGACCCGTCCACACAGACGATGCGCCAGATGGCCGAGCGCGTGGCCGTGATGAAGCGGGTGTGGGCGGGCGAGAAGGTCACCGATTCAACGCTGCCGGTGGGTCCGCCGCCGGTGCAGCCGGGCGGACCTGAGTTGCAGGTCGGCACGTTGGGGCCCAAGACGATTCGCAGTGCGGCCGCCTGGGCCGACGGTGTCGCAGGGATGACGCTGGATCTTGCAGTCGACAAGCAGGACGAACTGTTCGACGTCGCTCGTGACGCGTGGCGGCAGAGGGGAAAGGCGACGCCCCATTTGGCCACATCATTCTGGTTCGCCCTCGGCGACGGCGACGGACCGCGCGACCAGGTGCACCGCCACCTGCTGCGGTACATGAACTGGATCCCGTCGGAGTTCGTCGACGCCATGGCACCGACGACCGGCTTCGCGGGCACCGTCGACGAACTGCGCGGTGTGCTGCAGCGCTTCGCCGACATCGGCACCGACGAGGTTCATCTGATCCCGACGAGCTCGGACATCGATCAGGTGCGCCAGGCCGCCGAGGTGGTTGCCGACCTGGGCTGACCAACGGCAAGCTTCTCGCATGGACACCGCCAAAGCGTTGCCGCCCATCGTGTCGCGCGCCGAATGGGAAGTCGCCCGCGCTGAACTTCTGGTCCGGGAGAAAGAGCTGTTTCGCCTCAAAGATGCGGTCAGCGCTGCGCGCCGCAGCCTTCCGATGGTGCAGATCGACGAGCCCTACGTCTTTGACACCGAATCAGGGCCGCTGACCCTGCTCGACCTGTTCGACGGCCGCAGCCAGCTGATCGTCCAGCACTTCATGTTCGGATCCGATTGGGACGAAGGATGTTCCGGCTGTGCGATGATGGCCGACCACATCGGTCCGCTGTCGCACCTCTACGCCAAAGACACGTCGCTGGTGCTTGTCTCGCGTGCACCGGTCGGCAAGATCGTCGCCTTCAAGGACCGGATGGAATGGGATCTGCCATGGGTGTCGTCGGGCCGGACGACGTTCAACGAGGACTTCCACGTCACGGTCGACGGCGAGGAGCGCCACGCGATCAGCGCGTTCCTCCGCGACGGCGACAGAGTGTTCCACACCTGGCAGACATTCGACCGCGGTGAGGAACCGTTCATGGTCGTGTTCGACCTGCTCGACCTCACCGCCTACGGACGCCAGGAAACCTGGGAGAAGTCACCGCAGGGGTGGCCGCAGCGGCCACCCTACGAGTGGATCCGTCTGCATGACGCGTACGGGAGCTAGTCGACCCACCGGCCGGGGGATGCCCAGGCGGGACATCGACGACCTGGCCGACATGTCCCGGCGGCGGTGGTACGGGCCACCACTGCGGATCGGCGGCGGCCCCTAAACGGTGACGACCTCGTAGTCGCCGAGCCGGCTGATCAGGACGTGCAGCTGGTCCTGCGCCGAGCCGAACGTGTTCTCGATCGCGGTGAGCCGTGCCGCGTAGTGGGCGATCGGGTATTCGGCGGTCACGCCGATACCGCCGTGTAGCTGGATGGACTCCTGAGCGATGTGGCGACCCGAACGACCGATCTGCAGCTTCGCTCTGGCGGCCTTGTTCGGGTCGAGGTCGCCGTCGGCGACCGACATCGCCGAATAAAGCGCCATGCTGCGGGCCAACTCGAGCGACACGTACATATCGGCCGCTCGCTGGGTCAACGTCTGGAACTTGCTCAGCGTGACGCCGAATTGCTTGCGCTGGGTGAGGTATTCGGCTGTCAGGCGCAGCGCCTCCTCCATCGCCCCGAGGGCTTCGGCGCACAGGCCCGACAGCATCCGCACCACGGCGCGGGAGATGGCTTCCGACGCGTCGACCGGTTCGCCGAGCGGTTCGACGGCGACGTTGTCGAAGTCGATCTCGGCGCCTCGCTGACCGTCGAACGTCCGATAGTTCTTGCGTTGCACCGCCCCGGCGTCGGCGAGGAACAGCCCAATCCCGCCATCGGGCAGGGCGGCGGTGACGATCAGCGTGTCCGCGCAGTCACCCGCGATGACGGGATTCTTCCGGCCGGAGATCGTCCACGAATCTCCTTCGCGCGCAGCCTTGGTGGAGACCTCGGCGACAGGTTGCCGCATTCCGGGCTCGAGGTGGGCGAACGCCAGCAGGCGCTCACCGGCCGCCACCTCGTCCAGGAGGGCCCTCTGCTCATCGGTGCCGACATCGGCGATGATCGCACCGGGGCCCAAAGCGCCATGCAGCACCGGCTCGGGCGCCAGCCGTCTTCCGATCTCGGTCAGCACGACCTGGACTTCGATCTGGCCGCCGGCATCTTCGTCGAATCCGAGGCCCAGGACCCCGACTTCGGCGAGCTGGGTCCAGACGTCGCGGCTCCAGCCGAGATCGCTGTCGAGGGTCTTGAGTCGGCTCTCGGGGTCGTACTTGCGCGACAGCATCTCGCGCGTGGTGTCGCGGAGCAGGACCTGCTCTTCGCTGAGTTGAAAGTCCATGTCTTATCTCACAATCCGAGGATGGTCGACGCGATGATGGTGCGCTGGACCTCGTTGCTGCCGCCGTAGATCGAGGTCTTGCGGTAGTTGAGGTAGCGCGGGGCGCTGTGCTGGGCCCACCCGGCCGAGGAGATCTCCTCGCCGTCGAACGGCAGCGAGTCGGGGCCGGCGACCTCCATCAACAGCTCGGTGGCGACCTGCTGCAGCTGGCTGCCCCGCAGTTTCAGCACCGACGATGCGGGATTGGGCTTTCCGTCTTTGGACCCCGACGCCACCCTCATCTGCGTCAGTTCGAGTGCGAGGATGTCGTTCTCGAGTTCGGCAAGCCGGGCCGCGAACAGAGGATCGTCGATGAGGCCACTGCTCTGCGCGCGTTCCTTGACCTCGGAGACCCGCAGTTTGGTTCGGCCCACCTGGGCGATGCCGTTGCGCTCGTTGCCCAGGAGGTACTTCGCGTAACCCCAGCCCTTGTTCTCCTCGCCGACGAGCTGGTCGGCGGGCACCCGGACGTCTTCGAAGAAGACCTCGTTGACCTCGTAGCTGCCGTCGATGAGCTTGATCGGCCGAAGGGTGATGCCGGGGGTGTTCATGTCGATGAGCAGGAACGAGATGCCGGCCTGCTTCTTCGGCGCGTTCGGGTCGGTGCGCACCAGGCAGAAGATCCAGTCGGCGTACTGACCGAGGGTGGTCCACGTCTTCTGGCCGTTGACCACGTAGGTGTCGCCGTCCCGCAGCGCCGTCGTGCGCAGCGATGCCAGGTCCGACCCGGCCTCAGGCTCGGAGAAGCCCTGGCACCACCAGATGTCCACTGCGGCCGTCGGCGGCAGGAAACGTTCTTTGAGCTCTTGAGAGCCGAACTCGGCGATCACCGGGCCGACCATGTTGGCGTTGAAGGTCAGCGGCTCGGGCACGCTGGCCAGCTGCATCTCGTCGAGCCAGATCTGCTGCTGGATCGGCGTCCAGTCTTTGCCGCCCCACTCGACCGGCCAGTTGGGGACCATGAGCCCGTGATCGTTGAGGATCTTGTTTGCCGTGACGATGTCGTCGCGGTTGGCCTCTGAGCCGGTGCGGGTGCGCTCGCGGATCTCGGCCGGAATCTTGGTCCGGTAGAACTCGCGAAGCTCGTCGCGGAACTCGGCTTCCTCGGGCGTGAGCGCCAGCTGCATCTGCGGCCTCCTGGTTCGTCGGCGTACCAACGGCCAGACTAACCGCTTGGTTGGGAGCCAAACAGGGTGCCTGGTCTTCTGTCACAATGCCGACCCCGTTGAACCTCGTCCGGACGCCGAACCCGGACTCGACCACGGGTGGGCCGGGTGCCCCAGGGTGCTAGCTCCGCAGCGTGAATCCGGCGTCGAGCGGCCACGACGTGCCGGTGATGAAGGCCCCCGCGTCGGACACCAGCCACGCGACCGCTGCCGCGATCTCCTCGGGTTGGACGAGTGCGATCGGCAGCGCGTTCTGCTGGGACAGCAGCCACCCGTCGTTGTCCGCGGCCAGTGCCATCGTCGCCTCGTTCAGGATCATGTCCGTGGCGACACCACTGGGGTGGATGGTGTTGACGCGTATCGAATGGGGTGCGAGCTGCTGTGCCCACCCCTGCATCAGTGCGACCAGCGCGCGTTTGGACGCGGCGTACGCCTGCAGTCCGGCGCGATCGGTGCCGGACGCCTTGATGCCCTGGGTCGAGCTGGTCAGCACGACGGAGCCGCCGCGACCGCCGGTGATCAGCGCGGGAATGGCGGCTTCGACGGTGTTCCACGCGCCGATCAGGTTCACCTCCAGGATCGAGCGGAAGTCGAGGGCACGGTTCTCGCTGTCGGTCACCCGGATGACGCCGGCGTTCGCGATGACAATGTCGAGACGACCGAACTCGGCGAGGCCGTCGGCGACCACCGCTGCCACGGCCTCTGGGTCACGAACGTCGGCCTGCCGCGCCACTATTCGACGGCCCTGCTCCTCGACCAGCCTCACCGTTTCGTTCAGATCGCCGGGGGAGGCGCCAGGGTAACCGGTGAAGGGGAACCCTTCGCAGATGTCGAGCGCGAGGACGTCGACGCCCTCACCGGCGAGCTTGACGGCGTGGGCGCGGCCCATGCCCCGGGCTGCGCCGGTGATGAAGGCGACGCGGCCGACGAGCGTGTCCATCGTCAGTCTCCGGTACTTTCGCTGCCCGCGTCCGCGGGTGGGAAGTTGACGTCTTTGGTCACCGCTTCCCACTCGTCGATGGACGCCGAGAACGCGGCCAGCTTGTCCCGCACCGCCTTGAGGACGTCACGCCCGAGGAGAAGCCGCAGCGGCGGGTCATCGAGTTTGGTGACCATCAGCACTGCCTCGGCCACCTTGCGCGGATCGCCGGGAAGGTGATGGGCGAACTCTTTGATCAACGTCTTGCGGGCCCCGACATTCTGGTCGTAATCGCCGATAGGAGAGGACGATTCCCACATCGACCGGGCCGCCCAATCGGTGCGGAACGCACCGGGTTCGATCGCACTGACCTTGATGCCGAACGGTTGGACCTCCTGCGCCAACGCCTCGGTCAGTGCCTCCAGTGCGAACTTGGTCGACGAGTAGTACGCGTTGGGCGGGTTGGCGACAAGCCCGGTCATCGACGAGATGTTCACGATGTGCCCGCCGCGGCGGGCACGCATCTGCGGCAGCACCGCCTTGATGGTGTCGACGACGCCGAAGTAGTTGGTGTCGAACAGTTTCCGGATCTGCTCATCCTCGCCCTCCTCGACGGCGGACAGATACCCGTTGCCCGCGTTGTTGACCAGAACGTCGATGCCGCCGAACCGTTCATCGGCGGCCCGCACGGCCGCGGTGATCTGGTCCCTGTCAGTGACGTCCAGTGCGACGATCGCCGCGCGGTCTCCGTAGTCGTCGGCGAAGTCAGCCACCGATTCGACGCGTCGGGCGGTGACCACGACCGATTGACCGTCTTCGAGTGCAGCGCGGGCGATTTCGCGGCCGATTCCTGTGGAGCATCCCGTGATCAACCAGCTGCCCATGTCAGATCGTCCCCTCGGGAAGGCGCCGAAGATACGCGCCGCGGCGCTGCGCAAGCTCGGTCGCTCGCTCCTGCTCGGACACCCGCGGCAGCGACGGCACCTCATCGTCGAGGTTGTCGAGTTGCACGACTCGGCCGTGTGCACCCAGATCCTCTTTCGGTCCCTCCGGCCCGAACTCGGCCATCCGAAGCGTCAGGATGCCTTCCCGAAGTCCGTCGGAGTCGATCCAGTTGGCGACCCCGGGATCGGTGGGGGAGATGACGTAGGTGTAGGTGCCGTCCTCGTTCTGGGTGGACTGCGCCTTGTTGAGGCTGCCTGTGCGGTCTACGAGATCGAGCGTGGTTCCCCAGATGTTGCTCAGCGGGACGGTGAAGTACTCGGCGCCGCCGTCGCCGACGTCCACGACGAAGGCTTCGCCCGGTCCCAGGTCGAAGCGGCCCATCACATACACCTGGTTGCGCATCGCGCCGACCTTGTCGGCCGACCAGGCAAGGTCGAAATGGTTCGGCGGCATCTTGTAGATGCCGTGGCTGAGCTTGCCGGTGAAGTTGGCGAAGTGGGCCATCATGGCAGCGGTCGCGTCGGCCTGCTCGTCGAGCGTGCGGGCGGGGACGGAGGGTTGCCCACCGAGACGTTGCACAGCGAGGTGATTGGGGTCGTCGCGGTCCCAGTCGAGCAGCACGTCGCGGATGTAGAACTCATGCGCCTCCGGCGTGGACTGCACATGGTTGGGGCGTCCGTTCGCGGGGTCGGAGTCGACGGTGATGGTGAACGATCCGTCGGACTCGACGTCCATGGTGCGGCCGTTGAGCACGGCGACGGTACCCATGTTGGCGTCCCACAAGGTGAAGTAGTTCTCCGTCATCCGGTGTGCGCCGACCCGGCCGTGGATCTCGTAGCGTTCGTCACCCGAGATGGGGATGACGCGGTAGATGCTGTCCGGATTGTCGATACCCCAGCGTGATCCGGGTATCGTCCGGCCCTCGACCGGATGACGCAGTCGGGTGATGCAGCTGACCTTGGGTCGCAACGCGTCCTGGTTCGACGACCAGACGGCGGCTGAGAACATGACCTCGGCGAACGCGGCGTGGAACACCTCGCGCATGGCTTCGGAGGGTTTCGCCCGCCCCAGCCAGTTCTCTGCGACCGTTCGGTAGGCCGCTCTGACCGTCGGATGGTTCGTCAGTTCCAGCGCGGCGAGTTCCTGCTCGTGTTGTGACACCGTGGCGACGGGATGGCCTGAGAAGTCGGACACCGTGTTCTCCTATGTGGTTGCGCGGGTGGGGAATCGACAGTCATCTCCCCACCGCTGTCAGAACTTCAGGTGGTGGCCGGTGTCGCCGACCTGGTCGACGAACATGATGCGGGTGTCGAACCACCAGGCGCCGTCGATGCGGTGGAAGGTGTCTCTGTACCTTCCCGTCACGATGATCTGCAGGGGCAGTTCCGGAGTCGCCTGCGTCACGCAGTAGTACGCGCTGCCGCTGGCGGTGCCGGCGCCCTCGTCGATTCGCAGGATCACGTTGGTGGTGAAGTGCTTGGTCTTTGGGGTGCCGTCCTCGTAGAGGCGCGTTGCCATGTCGTACATCTGCCGCACCCGTGTCGTGCCTTCGAAGACCGTCTCGGGCGGGCCGTCCTCCATGCCGCAGATTCGGCCGTGCGCGAACAGCGCGGCCACTCCGTCCAGGTCGCCCGCATCGATCCGCTCGGCGTACGTGTACACCAAGTTCTCGATCTCACGGGCGGCATCGCTCATCGTCGGTAGACAACCAGCCGAAAACTGTCATGTCAACGCTTGTCGTGTTCCTCGGCGCAGCTAATCTCGGGGCGTGGCAACGACATGGTCCGCGGAGCGGCTCGGCGACATGACCGGTACCCGAGTGATCGTCACAGGTGCGACGAACGGGGTCGGCCTGGGAACTGCGACGGCGCTCGCCCGTGCAGGAGCCCACGTGATCCTTGCCGTCCGAAACCTCGACCTTGGCGCACAGCGCGCGACGGAGATGGGCGGCGACACATCTGTCGTCAAACTCGACCTCGCCGACCTGTCGTCCGTCAGAGCTTTTCCCGGACTGTTCGACGGTGACGTCGACATCCTGATCAACAACGCCGGTCTCGTTGCTCAACATCGCGGTGACACCGTGGACGGCTTCGAAATGACGATGGGCACCAACTTCCTCGGTCCGTTCGCCCTGACAAACCTGCTGTTCGAGCGAGTGCGATCCAAGATCATCAACGTGGGTTCCGACGCCCACAAGTCGGCGGCGATCGCGTTCGACGACCCGCATCTACGGTCGCGCACATGGTCGGCGTTCCCGGCCTACGCGCGTTCGAAGCTGGCAGTGATGCTGTGGGGCCTCGAACTCGACCGTCGATTGCGCGCAGCGGGCTCACCGGTCGCCACCTACCTGACTCACCCCGGTTGGGTGTCGTCGAACCTGGCCAAGATGTCCGACACGCGAATCATGACCGCATTCCACTCGGCGGTGAATCGGGTGGCCGGCGTGGTCGGTAACGACATCCACGCCGGGGCAGCCCCGACGCTGTACTGCATCACCGAACCGATCCCGCCGGGGAGCTACGTAGGAATCGCGGGCAGGTTCGGCTTGCAGGGGCCACCGACGCTCAGTGGCCGCGCGCCGGCGGCCTGCGACTACGCGGACGCGCAGAAACTGTGGGGGTTCGCCGAACGCGAAACCGGCACCACGCTGGGCATCTAGGGCCTCACACCACCGGACGGAGCACGACGATCCCGGGGATGGTGCTCAGATATCCCGACAGCGGAGTGTCGATGACTCGACCGCTCTGTGAGGACGCGTGACGGTACACCGGCCCGTCAGGTGTGTCGACGTAGATGCCGACGTGCGTGACGTCGAGCCCGCCGTCCTCGGCGTACGCCCCGATGTAATCGCCGGTGGAGAGCCGGCTTATGACGTCGTCGTCGACGTATTCACTCGGAACGTAGGTGACGGTTCGCGAGACGACCGGAAGTCCCGGTAGGTACACGCCGCCGTCGTCCTTGCTGTTGAGATTCTTGGATGTGGCAACTGCGTTGTCGCTGAGGCTTGCTGTGACGTCGGTGGCGAGCGCGGGGGTAGCCGCGGACCAGTCCGTGAAGAAGTGCTTTCTGTTCTGGAACGAGACATCGCCGTTCTTGTACCGTACGGCGGCCAGGCTTGCGATGAACTCGTCGCGAGTGTCCGACCGTTTGAGCGCTTCGACGTAATCGGCGTAGGTGAAGCAGTCGACGCGTTCCAGCTCGACGACATGCTGCTCGGGTTCGGTTGCCGAACCGATGAGAGTGTGTGCGCCGTAGGGCGTTCCCAGAAAGAGTCGCGAGATGAACTCCGCGTGCGCACCCGGATCGGCATCCGGGGCGTTGTCGATCGCCCCGAGCATCGATTGCAGGTTCTGGTCGCTGCCCTCGGTGATACGAACTGCCGGTGCCGCGGAGGCGGTTCCTACGCCGGCGAGGATGGTGAGCGCCACGCCGACACACGCGAGTCGGCAGAGTGACGTGATGCACCGCAGCATTGGGCCACTGTACGTCGCGAGTCCATACGGATCGGACAGACTGGTTGGATCACGGTGAACCCCCATCGAGGAGAAGGCATTGAACGGCAACCGGGTTGGCGTCGCGGTGTTGACCGCGTGTGTGCTCGTAGGGTGCTCCGCGCCGGCGCCGCCGAGCACCGATACGGCGCCTCGTGAGACGGTCGCTTCACAGACGGGACCGCCGCCCGTTCCGGCCACCGCGCAGCCGGCGCTCGCCTCGGATCCGGCCCGGATCGTCGACGACCTCGTCGCCGACGAGAACGTCTTGCGCGATCAAAACGCCTCGGAAGCGACGCTGACCGCCGCTGCACGCCGGCAGCAGAAGGCCTACCGTGTCCTGGCCAGGCACCCGGAGTGGGATGCGATCGCGCGCCCCCGCGTTCCCCGAACGCTTCTCGATGTGTACGACCGCAACATCGATGCGCGCCGACAACTCAGCGCGATGGGCCGGGGCAAACCGACGTTGCCTGCGTGGCGGATCGATCCGCCGCGACCCGCCCAGGAACTACTCGGCTATTACCGCAAGTCCGAGGCGGCCTCGGGTGTCGGGTGGAATTACCTGGCGGCGATCAATTTCGTGGAGACGGCTTTCGGCCGCATCTCAGGTGTGAGCACCGCCGGGGCGCAGGGCCCGATGCAGTTCATGCCTTCGACGTTCGCGTCACACGGAGCGGGCACCGATATCTTGTCGCCGCACGACAGCATCATGGCAGCCGGACGGTTCCTCGCCGCCCACGGCTTCGCGCGCGACCGTGATCACGCGCTGTATCGATACAACAATTCGCGCCAATACGTTCGCGCGATCAACCAGTACGCCACGCTGATCGGAGCGGACCCGGCCGTCTTCGCGGGCTACCACCGGTGGGACGTGTACTACAACACGGTGGCCGGCGACGTCGTTCTACCGGTCGGCTATGCCTCGGCATCGTCCATCCCTGTCGAGGAGTACTTGAAGCATCACCCGCAGTGATACTCCCTGGGGTTCGGCCGGGGCGGACTACGCTGCATCCCATGGCCGAGTCGATGTCCGCGAAGCGCACCGCCCGAGCAGTCGCTAACTTCCTTGATGCGCAACGGTATACGCGTGACGAAGTGTTCGCCGACAGTGACCCGGTGCCCGCTGCGGCGGGCGCGCACGGATGGTGGTTCCGCCAGGTTCCAGGCGACATCGACGTCTCCGGCTGCGAGCAACGCGACGGCTGGACGCTTCTGTACGTCGGCATCAGTCCCGGGCCGCCGCGTGCTGACGGTAAGCCCCAGGCGCCGCAGGATTTGCGCAAGCGCATCCGGTACCACTTCGGTGCGGGCAACGCCAGCGCAGACGGGTCCACGCTACGTAAGTCGCTCGGCGTCCTTCTCGGTGATCAACTCGGCTTCGCGCTGCGCCGGATCGGGTCGGGCAAGCGGCAGACCTTCGCAGGTGGGGAAGCGATCCTGACCCAGTGGATGGCCGAGAATGTCGCGGTGTCCTGGGTCCTCCATCCAGAGCCCTGGTACCTCGAGGCCAAGCTGATCAGCGCGCTTGATCTGCCACTGAACATTCAGAACAACGACCACAATGCGTTCGTGCCGACGCTGAAGAAGCACCGCAAAGACGCCGGGGTGAAGGCGGGGAAGATGCGCATCCTGGCGGAGTGGTCGTAGCCCCGACCTGCGAAGCGGGATATACGCAGCGCGCCGCACGACTACGATGTGAGTGCGCAGTGTGGGTCGGGGTTCATCGCAGGAGGCCCGGATGCGAACAAGATCAAAACGAGCGGCGTTGCCGGTCGCCGCAGCGGTGGCGGTTCCGGCTTCGTGGCTGGTGCTCTCGGCGGGAAGTGCTCAGGCGGCCGAGTGTGGCGTCGGTACGGTCTACGACGCACCGTCGAACACCTGTGTCGTTGCGCCACTTCCACCGGCACCCCCACCGCCGCCACCACCACCCCCAC
>NZ_LWCS01000065.1 GCF_001650495.1 Mycolicibacterium iranicum
CCCGCGGACAGTCCCCCGCCTGCCGAATGCCCGATCAGCGCCACCTTGTCGACACCGTCGAGCAGAGTGGCGCTGTAACCCGCCGCCAGTGCGCTCTGTGCAAGCGCGGTATTGCCGTCAAGGAACAAGTCGGCGACGGCCCTGTGCATCGGCGAGCTACCGACCCAGCAGCCGTCGCAGGACAGGAAATTCGATGTCAGTGTCGTCGCCACGACGATGCTGTTGGTCGCCTCGGCGAGCCGGGCGGCGGTGTAACTGTAGAACGGGCCGGCGGCCATGAAGCCGTGCTGGAAGTAGATCAACCGGGTGGGAGTCACGCCTTCGGGGACATACCAGTCGGCGGGAACCTCGTAGCCGTCCCCGCAGTCGATGAGCAGCTCCGAACTCTTGACCGTGACGGTGCTGTTGGGCGGCAGTATCGGCGGGCCGCCGAGGACGCGGATCGCGACCGAGTAGACGTTGAAGATGACCGTGCCGATGAGGCTGAGCAACGTCTGACGTGGCGGCGTGGCCGCCGCTTCCGACGCCGTGACGAGCGCTCCCGAGCTCGCAATCGGTCGGGTGGTCGCCGAAGGTTCAGACGGTTCGGTTTGCTCCGTCGTTGTCGGCGACGGCGCTTCGGCCCCGGGCGCTGGTGTCGCGACTTCGACCGCTACCGGAACGACGGCGCCCTGCTCCTCCAGCGCGGGGACGGCCTGGGCGCCATCGTCGACGGGTGCAGGCGCTTCATCGGGCGCCGCGTCGACGAGCGGCTCGTCCGCGACTGGTGCTCGGCCGTCGGCGTCGTCGCCGTCGTCCAGGTCTTCGTCGACGTCGGCGGGTGGTTCCGCGGTGTCGGGGTCCTGGGCTTGTTCGGCTTCGTCGACGGGGTCGGCTTCCTCGGCCGTCTCTGCACGGTCGTCACCCTTGGTGGCGTGGTCGTGCCGAACCGCATCGGGGTCGTCGGAGTCTGCGGGCTCGGAGGACTCCGCAGTCGTCGTTCGTGCGCCGCTCGCTGTCGAGTCCGGCGAAGCGGCAGCCACCCCGGCGCCTGCCAGCATCGCGGCCGATACTCCCGCGGTGATCACGCCTGCCCCGACGAGAACTGATAGCCGGTCGACCATTCAAGAGCCCCTCTGCTCGAAACCTGGCAAACAGTATCGCTGCAGCGCAAAGCCGGAAGCGCTTTACTGGAATTCGCCGGCGACGTTCAGGCGTGCCGCTCTACCGCTAGGTCGACGAGCACGTCAATCCCAGCCGGCCGTCCTCGCAAACGTCGGCGGCATGTTTGGATGTCGACGCCGAGGTGATGGCACCTCCACGCGCCGCCCCGGTGAGCGTGCCCGCGGCGATATTGGCCGCGGATCCAAACGAGCCGTGGCGTTCGGGGGTGTGGGCGCCGTCGAGCATGTCGCTGATCCATGCCGAGGCCAGCATCTGGTTGATCGCGATGTGGAACGGCGAGGAGAATCCGGTCGCGAAGTAGGCGGCGAGCTGAACGAGCATGCTGGAACTCTGCATGGAGTCCGAATGACGTCCTCCGACGATGGCGATGCCGGTGAAGGCGTCGGGACGCGCTTGTCGGAGCCGGCGGGTCGCATCGCCGAAGTTGTTCCAGGTGTCAGGGTCGGCGGCCAGGTTGTAGACCGGGATGGACCGGGGAATCTTCGCCAGATCCGTGCCCAGGCTCACAAAGCCGGCTCCATCGAGCATCAGCACGCCGGCCAGGTCGGATCCGAGACCTCGTTCGACCATGTAGCGCGCGGTCCCGACAACCAACCCGCCGCCCGCCGAATGCCCGGCCAGCACGACCTTGCCCGGGAGCGCTGTGGTGTATCCGGCGGTCCGCGCGCTCGCGGTGAGCGCGGCGCGATCGCCGACAAACAGGTCGGCGATCGCCTTGTGGGTGTGCGACAGCATCAGCGGAAGGTTCTCGAAGTCAAAGATGTTCCATGTCAGCGTCGGGGCGACAACGATGCTGTGCGTCTTCTCTGCCAGATAGGCGGCCGTGGCGCCGTAGAACGCCGATGTAGCCAGCATGCCGTGCTGCAGATAGATGAGGCCCTTGAGTTCGGTGTCACCCGGTGGGAAGTACCAGTCGGCGGGGACGACGATGTCGTCCCCGAAGCCGTCGCCGATCGTCAAGGGCGAACTCTCGACGCGTACTCGGCTGCCGAACGGCGCCCGAGCAGGACCGGCGAGGAACTGCATCGTCCCGGTGTAGAGGTTGTAGAACGCGGTACCGACCTCGTTGAGGGTGTCGAGCAGGTTGAGCAGGCCCGTCACGATGCCCGGCGACTGCGCCGCTGCCGTCTGCATCACGGCGGCCCCCTCGCGAGACGCGAGGTCGGTTTCGAGGCTTGTCAGCAAAGGGGACGGGAGCCCGCCGTGGTCCTCGGCGGACGCCGAGTCGTCGGACAGCACGTCTTCGGTCTCGTGATCGGTACCGGGGAGGGCCGGTTCCTCGGGCTGCTGGCGGGGTACCTCGTCGGCGTATTCGGGCTCCGGGGCGACCTCGGCGTCGCCGGCATCGCCGGCGTCGTCGGCTTCGTCGGCGTCCCTGCCGACCGCCTCGATCTGGGAGTTCTCGCCGGCCGGGTCTGTCCTTGAGGGCTTTTTCCCGCCGGCGTCCCCATCGTTGCTCCCGTCGGAATCCTCGAGGTCCTGCTCGGCGCCGTCAAGGTCGCGTTCTTCGACTCCAGGGTCCGGTTCGGCGCCGTCGGGTGTCCCTTCCTCGTCGGTGGTCGCCTTGCTGGACACCTCCTCATCGTCGGACCCTGGGGCCGCCTGGCTTTCCGCGCTCAATGCCTCGCCGTCGTCGGCCGCGGCCACACCCGCGCCCGCGAGCATCGCTGCCGACATTCCCCCCGCCAGTACGCCTGCTCCCAACCAGACCCGATACCGGTCGACCATTTTTCTCCTGGTGTAGTGATCGCAAGGATCCAACGAGCAGAGGACTGCCGCTGAGCTTTTCCGCGCCGACGCGCGATTCTGGCAAACTGTATAGCCCGCAGGATCAACCTCCAACTTCACCTGCGGGGGGACGTCAGGCCGCAGCAATAAGTCATAAGAGCTGTTTACGGGCGTAACGACGACGTCATCGAAGAACTCGTCGCATTCTCGCCGTTAATTCAACGCGAGCTTGTTCGCAACCTCGCAGATACAGCAACGACACCCCTTGACCTGAAGGGATTGCGGTGCGAAGGGTGTATGCGACAACGCCGCCCGGGGATGCCGGGCGGCGTCAGGGTCGTCGGTGGCGGCTCAGCGCTCTTCGGAAACCGGGATTCGGCCGGTCGGCGCGTCATCCTCGTGGTGCCGGGCCCCGCCGTATCCGGGCTCGTGGCTCGCGTACCGGTGGGTGCCTTCGAGGTCGTCGCGGATGGCTTGCTGGGCGGCCGGCGGCAGCGTGTGCATGATCTCGCGCACGCGGGCCTGGCGACGGGCCACCGCTTTACGCTCGGGCATGCCGGGCGTGGCAGCCACCTGCGGCGGCACACCTTCGATTTCCTCGGTACCGCCGTCGTGGTGACCGGCGTCGACCATGGCCTGCTCCTCGGCCATCGTCGACTCGTCCTTCTCCTCCGACATACCGATCGGACCGATACGGCGGCCGTTGAGGAACTGCTTGACCACCGGCTCATCGCTGGTGAGCAGCACCTCGCGGGGGCCGAACATCACCAGGTGCTTGCGGAACAGCATGCCCATGTTGTCGGGCACCGTACGGGCGATGTTGATGTTGTGCGTGACGATCAGGATCGTGCAGTCGATCTGGGCGTTGATGTCGATCAGCAGCTGCGACAGATACGCGGTACGCACCGGATCCAGACCGGAGTCCGGCTCGTCGCACAGGATGATCTGGGGATCCAGCACCAGCGAGCGGGCCAGGCCGGCACGCTTGCGCATACCGCCGGAGATCTCGCCGGGGAACTTGTTCTCATCCCCACCCAGGCCGACCAGATCCAGCTTCTCCATCACGATCTGACGGATCTCGGATTCCTTCTTCTTCGTGTGCTCACGAAGCGGGAACGCGGTGTTGTCGTAGAGGCTCATCGAGCCGAACAGCGCGCCGTCCTGGAACATCACCCCGAACAGCGTGCGGATCTCGTAGAGCTCCTTGGCCGAGCACTCGATGATGTTGGTGCCATCGACGATGATCTTGCCGCGCTCGGGGCGCAGCAGACCGATGAGGGATTTCAGGAAGACGGACTTACCGGTACCCGACGGGCCCAGCAGCACGCTGACCTCGCCGGCAGGAAGATCGAAGGTGACGTCTTCCCAAATTCGCTGGGAACCGAAGGACTTGGTCAGCCCCTCAACCTGAATTCCGATGCCCACGCGAATTCCTCTCGCCAATGCCAAACGTGCACGCCACAGGCTCCTCGCCTGTGGCTTGAGTCACTGTAACCTACCCGACCACGCCGCCACACACGGTCTGCTGACACTCGCTCGCATACCTGAGCGGAAATGACTGTGGGGCCGGCCTGTTTGCCAGGCCGACCCCACAGCTGACGTCGCGCGTCACGCCGGTGTCAATAGCCGGCGCTGGGTGACGTGATTCGTATTACTTGACGGACACCGAAGCGCCGGCGGCCTCGAGCTTGGCCTTGGCCTCCTCGGCGGCTTCCTTGTTGACCTTCTCCAGCAGCGGCTTGGGGGCGCTGTCGACGAGGTCCTTGGCCTCCTTGAGGCCCAGGCCGGAGACGATCTCGCGGACGACCTTGATGACGCCGATCTTCTTGTCGCCGGCAGCCTCGAGGATGACGTCGAATTCGCTCTGCTCTTCGGCGGCCTCGGCGGGGGCACCACCGGCGGCCGGACCGGCGGCGGCGACCGCAACCGGAGCGGCGGCGGTGACGTCGAAGGTCTCCTCGAACTGCTTCACGAACTCGGAGAGCTCCAGCAGGGTCATTTCCTTGAACGCGTCGAGCAGTTCATCGGTGGACAGCTTGGCCATGTGAATGGTCCTTTCCTAATTACTTCTCTGGGGTGGTTTGTCAGCGGCCACTACGCAGCGTCTTCGCTGCCGGCCTTCTTTTCTTGCAGAGCTGCGGCCAGACGAGCGATCTGGGACGCGGGCGCCACGAACAGCGCCGCGGCCTGGGACTGCTTCGCCTTCATCGCGCCGGCCAGCTTCGACAGCAGCACCTCGCGCGATTCGAGGTCGGCGATCTTTTCGACCTCGGCGACGGACAGCGCCTTGCCGTCCATGTAGCCGCCCTTGACGACCAGCGCCTTGTTGTCCTTGGCGAACTTCTTCAGCGCCTTGGCGGCGTCGACCGGCTCACCCTCGATGAACGCGATGGCGGTCGGGCCGGCGAAGAGCTCGTCGAGCCCCTCGATGCCCGCTTCCGCCGCGGCACGCTTCACCAGGGTGTTCTTGGCGACGGTGTAGGTCGTGGACGATCCCAGCGACCTACGCAGCTCGGCAAGGTTGGACACCGTCAGGCCGCGGTACTCGGTGACGACGGTGGCCGTCGCCTCCTTGAACTTCTCGGCGATGTCGGCGACCGCCGTGGCCTTGTCAGCCTTGGCCATGCTTGCCTCCTCGTGTTGGTTGGACGTCCACCAACCGACGGAAAGAGGGGCCGGAAATCACAAACGCCCCGACGCAGACAGGTCGGGGCGCGCAAAAATGCATCTACCTCGTCCTCCTGCGTGGGCCGCCGGGATATCCCGGACCTTCAACCGATCAGCGCAAGCGCCTTTCGGTGACCGACGGTCTTCGGTGGAACCGGGAAAGAATAGCGTGCCACCCCCCGATCAGCCAAAACGCGACCGTCCCGGCCGTCAGCAGATCCGCGGAAGTTGTTCGCCCAGTTCGCGCTCGACGACACGGGTGGTGCCGAACGCCGTCTTTCCGACGACCATCCCCGGGTGTGCTTCGACGACACGGCCGATCCGGACGGCGGCAGCGCCTTCGGGTCTGCTGCGCATCGCCTCGAGGACCGAGTCGCTATGCGCGGGGTCGACGAACGCGACCAGCTTGCCCTCGTTGGCCACCTGCAGTGGGTCGAGTCCGAGAAACGAGCACGCTGAGGCGACCGCGTCGGGAACCGGTATCGCGGCTTCGTCGAGTTCGATGCCGACGGCTGCTGCCCGCGCGATCTCGACGGCAGCGGCCACCAGCCCGCCGCGCGTCGGATCCCGCAGCGCATGAACGGCGGGCCCGGCCGCGGACACCATCGCGGCGACCAGCTCGTGCAGCGGCGCGGAATCTGTCGTGACAAGGGTCCCGAAGTCGATGCCCTCACGCACGCTCATGATCGCGACGCCGTGCTCACCGATGTTGCCGGAGACGAGAACGTGGTCACCGGGTCGCACGCGTTCGGGGCCGATGTCGACGCCGGCAGGAATCACCCCGACTCCCGACGTGTTCACGAACAACTGGTCGGCACCGCCCCGCTGCACCACTTTGGTGTCGCCGGTGACGATGCGGACGCCGGCGTCTGCTGCGGCTCTGCCCATCGTCTGGGCCACGGCGCCGAGCACTTCGATCTCCAAACCCTCCTCGAGGATGAAGCCTGCTGTCAGCGCCAGCGGCATGGCACCGCTGCACGCCAGATCGTTGACCGTGCCGTTGACCGCGAGGTCGCCGATGTTTCCGCCCGGGAAGAACAACGGCTGCACGACGTAGGAGTCGGTGCTGATCGCAAGGCGGCCCGTCTGAGACGACAGCACCGCGGAGTCGCGGCCGGCGCTCGAGCCGAACGCCGGGACGAAGAGGTTCTCGATGAGTTCCTCCGACAGTAATCCTCCGCCGCCGTGCCCCAGAACGATCCTCGTGGTTTCCCGCAATGGCAGCGGGCACACCCAGTCGGCCGGATCGATGGCGGTGTGCGGGTCAGACACCGGCGGGGGTATCGAGTCGACGGAATTGGTAGTAGGCGGCGCAGGCGCCCTCACTGGACACCATCGTCGCGCCGAGCGGCGACCGCGGGGTGCACGACGTTGCGAAGGCTGGGCATTCGTTGGGTTTCAGCAGGCCCTGCAACACCTCGCCGCTGCGGCACTCCTTGGACTCTTCGACCTTCATGTGGCCGACGCCGAAACGGATCTCCGCGTCGAAATCGGCGAAGCGCGGCGAGAGGGCCCATCCCGACTTCGGGATCATTCCGACACCGCGCCACTGCCGGTCGATGACCGTGAACACCTCGGCCAACGTCTGCTGCGCGACGATGTTGCCCTCGGCGGTGACGGCCCGAGGATAGGCGTTGCGCAGTTCGGCCGCCCCGGACTCCAGTAGTTCGACCAGCTGCCGCACACCTTCCAGGAGGTCGAGCGGCTCGAAGCCGGTCACCACGATCGGGACACCGAACTGTTCGACGAGGGGCCCGTACTCCCTCGTGCCCATCACCGAGCAGACGTGTCCGGCGGCGAGGAACCCTTCGACCCGATTGCTCGGTGAGCTCAGAATCGCGGTCATCGCCGGCGGCACCAGAACATGTGAGACAAGAAGCGAGAAGTTTTTCAACCCAAGCCGTTTCGCGTGCACCACCGCCATCGCGTTGGCCGGCGCCGTTGTCTCGAAGCCGACCCCGAAGAACACCACCTCCTTGTCCGGGTTGTCGGCGGCGACCCGGGTGGCGTCCAGCGGCGAGTAGACGATTCGCACGTCCGCGCCGCGGGCGCGCACGCCGAACAGATCCTGTCTGCTGCCGGGCACGCGCAACATGTCACCGAACGAGCAGAAGATGACGTCGTCGCGGGCCGCAATCTCCAGTGCGCGGTCGATCATCTCCAGCGGTGTGACGCACACCGGGCAGCCGGGCCCGTGGATGAAATCGACCGCCCCGTCGAGAAGCTGGTCGAGACCGTTGCGGATGATCGAATGTGTCTGTCCACCACAGACTTCCATGATCGTCCACGTTCGCGAGGCGCTGCGCCTGATCGCTTCCACCAGCGTGCGCGCGGCCGCCGGGTCGCGGAACTCGTCGAGATACCTCATCGCGGCCCCCTCCTGTCCTGGCCCTCGGTGCCTGCCAGTTCCTCCTCGAGCACACTGAGGTCGGCGAACATGCGGAGCGTTTCGTTGGCCGAAGCCTCGTCGAGCCGGGTGATGGCGAAGCCGGCGTGCACGATGGTGTACTCGCCCACCTGCATGTCCGGGAGATAGGCCAGGCACACGGTTTTCGTGGTGCCGCTGAAGTCGACGGTGCACATTCGGGTGCCCGCTTCATCCCAGGTCTCGATGACCCTGCCGGGGATCCCTAGGCACATTCGCCGCTCCCTTCGTGTGTCAGCCGTGCGGCCGCGACCACCGCCTGACCCAACGCCAGTCCGCCGTCGTTGCACGGCACCAGCCGGTGAGTCAGTACGTCATAACCTTTGTCCGACAGTCTGTTCCGGATACCGTCGAGAAGCAGGCGGTTGGCGAACACCCCACCCGTGAGACCGATGGTCCCGACGCCCGCCGCGTGCGCCGCCGCGTCGGCCGCTTCGACGGTCGCCTCGACCACAGAGTGATGAAACGACGCGGCCAGATCGGCGACCGACACACGTTCCCGAAGGCCGTCGACCAGCCCGCGAATCGCCGGGAGTGGATCCATCACACCGTCGCGCACCGTGAATCGCAGGTCGCCCGGCCGGCCGGTACGTGCGATCGCCTCCAACTCGACGGCGGCCTGCCCCTCGTAGGTGACCTCCTGGCACACGCCGAGCAGGGCGGCCACCGCGTCGAAGAGCCGCCCCATGCTGGTGGTCGGGACACACCCCACCCCGCGGGGAATCTGCTGCGCGAGGATCCGCGCCCCCTGGGCGCCGACCGCCGCGAGCGGCGCGGGCGCGAATTCCCAGGGCACCGCGGCCCGATGAAGCAGATCCAGGGCGATCCGTGCCGGTTGCCGGGCGGCACCGTCGCCACCCGGCAGCGTGAACGCGGCGAGGTGGCCCACGCGGCTGAACCGGTCGGGCGAGGGCACGGCGAGCAGCTCGCCACCCCAGATGGTTCCGTCGGTGCCGTAGCCGGTTCCGTCATAGGCGATGACGAGCGCGGCGGTGTCGAGTTTGTCGTGTTCAGTCAGCAGGGCGACGGCGTGCGCGTGGTGGTGCTGGATCCGCAGGGTGCGGCCGACCCCACTGCGGGCCGCCCACGCGGTGGTCGCGTAGCCGGGGTGCGCATCGCAGGCCACCACAGCGGGGTGGAGCCCCGTCATGAACGCGAGATGATCGAGCGCCGCTGCGAATGTCGCCTGGGTGCGCAGATCGGCCATGTCCCCCATGTGTGACGACAGGTGGGCGCGCCCGTCTG
This sequence comes from Mycolicibacterium iranicum, assembly GCF_001650495.1. Taxonomy (GTDB): domain Bacteria; phylum Actinomycetota; class Actinomycetes; order Mycobacteriales; family Mycobacteriaceae; genus Mycobacterium; species Mycobacterium iranicum_A. The sequence goes on from NZ_LWCS01000065.1 coordinate 9,230, forward strand.
ATCCCAGCAACGCGAAAGTTGTTTTCAGGTCCCCGCCGGTGGCAAGGATCACCGGGCCCGCGCCGCCGCGGGGGACGTCCACGGGCAGCGGTGCGTAGCCGCGCGAGCGGCGGACCGGCACCGCACCGGACTCACCGATGCCGACGACGGAGTCCTCGCACGGCACGTGGATCGGCCGGTCGTGGCCCAGCACGCCGTCGGCGATGCCCTCGATCCAGGACAGGTCCGCATCGCGGTAGACGATCGGGGATCCGCTGATATTGGCTGACGTCATCACCAGCGGCACCGGACCCAGACGGTCGAACAGCAGGTGGTGCACCGGCGAATAGGCCAGCATCACGCCCAGATCCCGCAGCCCCGGCGCGACAGCGTCGACGACTCCGCGGGCGGTGCGGGGGGCGAGCACGATCGGCGCGGCGGCCGACGCGAGCGCGGCGCCGACATCTCCGGTCGTCTCGATGACACCGCCGGCCGCCTCGAGGTCGGCCACCATCACCGCAAAGGGCTTGGCGGGCCTGCCCTTCCGGCTGCGCAGCGTCGTCACGGGGGCAGCATCGTCCGCCCGACATGCCAGGTGGTAACCGCCGATTCCCTTCAGCGCGACGATCCCCCCGTCCCGCAGGGTCTGCACCGCGTGGTCGAGTGGATCGGTGGCGCGTGCCGGGCCCCGTCCTGGTCCATGCCACCAGAGCCGGGGCCCGCAGTTCGGACATGCGATCGTCTGGGCGTGGTAGCGCCGGTCCGCGGGGTCGGCGTACTCGGCGGCGCACGAAGCACACATCGGAAAGCCCGCCATGGTGGTCACCGGACGGTCGTAGGGCAGGTCCGTGATGACGGTGAAGCGCGGCCCACAGTTGGTGCAGGTGATGAACGGATGGCCGAACCTGCGGTTCGACGGATCGCGCATCTCGCGCAGGCAGTCGGCGCACACCGCGATGTCGGGCGGCACCAGCGTGCGCCCGTCGTGACCACCGCGACTGCCCACGATGCGGAAGCCGGCGGTGTCCTCCCGCGGCCGGATCCCGGCAACACGGAGGGCGTCGATGCGCGCCATCGGCGGTCCGTCGCGGCGTATCCCGTCGACGACCGCGTCGACGGCCGCCTGCGTGCCCTGTAGTTCGCAGTGCACGGAACCGGCATCGTTGAACACGAACCCGCCGACGCCGTGCCGGGCGGCGATCCGCGCGAGCGCCGGGCGGAATCCGACCCCTTGGACCACACCGGTGATGTCGAGTCGCACGCGCACCACGTCGGGCGCGCTCGGAATGCCCTTCATACACCTCCTGGCCAGCAGGACCTCTCCCGAACCACATCGACTGGTGGCGGCGGTCGAGTACCACAAGGTTAGTGCGAGCCCGCGACCTCGACAATCGAGATCTGGCAGAGAAAGTCTGCGTATTTCCGCAGGCAATCCCGTGCGGCGAGACCTCCTGGCGCGTCAGCATGGAGATGTGCACGAACTGTCGCTGTGCCGCGCTATCGCCGGCGTGGTGCAACCGCACGCCGAAGGGCGTCGAGTCGACGTCGTCCATGTCCGGGTCGGGGCGCTGCGCCAGGTCGTCCCGGAATCACTGGAATTCTGTTGGTCGATGGTCCGTGACCACGTGGACATGCCGACGGCGCAGTTGGACCTGGAACTTGTTCCCGCCGAGGTGCATTGCGCGGCGTGCGGACGCCGCAGCGAGATCACGTCTCGCTGGTCGGTGTGTTGTCCGCACTGCAGAAGCGGTGACGTCGAGGTGATGTGTGGCGACGAGTTCCTGGTGACGTCAGTGGACATCACCTGAAGAAAGGAATTCAGATGGGCAGGTTCCACCGCCACGACCACGGCGAGCACGACCACGGCCACGACCACGACCACGACCACGACGGCTACAGCACGGGGCCCGAGAGGATTCAGGTCCTCGAGTCGATCTTCGCCGAAAACGACGTGCGCGCGGCGCACAACAGAAAAGCTCTCGATGACAACGGTGTTCGCGCGCTCAATCTGATGAGTTCCCCCGGTTCGGGCAAGACCACCATCCTCGCCGCAACCCTGGACGAACTCGCCTCCGAGTTCGCGGTCGGCGTCATCGAAGGCGACATCGCCACGGACCTCGATGCCGCCAAACTCGCCGGCCGCGGAGCGCAGGTCTCGCTACTCAACACCAGCAACGGTTTCGGCAGCGAGTGTCACCTCGACGCGCCGATGGTCGCCCGCGCGCTGCAGGACCTCGACCTCGATGTACTGGATCTGGTGATCATCGAGAACGTCGGAAACCTGGTGTGCCCCGCCGAGTTCGACGTGGGCGAACATGCCAAGGCCATGGTCTACTCCGTCACCGAGGGTGAGGACAAACCGTTGAAGTATCCGGTGATGTTCCGATCGGTGGACGTGGTACTCCTCAACAAGATCGACCTCGTGCCGCATCTGGACGTCGACGTCGACCTTTACGAGGCCCACATCCGCGAGGTCAACCCCACCGCACAGATCATGGCGGTCAGCGCGCGCACCGGTGAGGGGATGGCCGCCTGGTACGCGTGGCTGCGCGCCTTCCGGAGGGCCTGAACGGGTCTCAGGTGCCGCAGATGCCGAGGAGCCCCGGGTCGAAGGTGGCTCGCGCGGCCACCGACGCGGCGGCCGCGGCGACGATGATCGCCGCGTCGTCTTCGTGCCCTTTGGGGAAGACGATCTCGGCGCTGTCCGGGCCGTCGCGATGCGCCATCAACCAGTCGTACATCAACCAGTCCAGCGCACAGGCGACACCCGCAGGTTCGGCGTCCGCCCGCCGCGACGCGTCGATCACCCGCTGCAGCGCGTCCATGTGCTCTCGCCGCGCCGCTTCTCTGTTGACTCCCGAACTGTCGAACATCAGCATCCGCAGGGTCAGCGGAAACCGTTGTCCCCGTTCGGTTCGCACCACCCACCTGCCGCCGAGCCACGGTCTCGCCGTGTCGACCTCGCACATCTCGCCGAATCCGCCGACCACACCGATCGCCGGCTCGTCGAGGGACCCGTCGAGCGGGGCGGGCCCGAGCAGGCCGAGAGGTTGCCTGGCCAGGATCGAGAAGAGCACGCCGGTCCCGATGATCTTGCCCGCACGCACGTCGGGCCTGGAATCTGTGAGCTCGGCTGCGGCCGCATACTCGAAGCAGCAGCGATCCAGTGTGCGATGCAACTCCAGGAGATCGTCGCGCTCGTCCGCCCCGTGGGGCCGCCGACCACCGCCGAGGATGTCCCCGAACCGGGCAGCTGCGATGATCAGGGCGTCATCGAGTGCCTCCAGGTGGGTGGCGATCAGCCGGTCGGGTTCGTCGTCACCGCAGACCAACGCCTGCAGTGACGACGTTGCGCCGTCGTGCGTCGTCCAGAAGAACCCGATCTGCGCGTCCGCCTGGACGATACGGGGTCTCACGGCAGGTGCCGCCAGATCACCACGCGATTATTGCCCGAATCCGCGACCGCCAGCCGATCGCCTTGCAGCGACAACCCGTACGGCCAGCACAGTGTGTCGTGTTCGACCGCACTCCAGCGGTTCTCACCATTGGTGGCGAACGTCGGTTGGGCCAGCACGTAATCGGCGCCGCGCCCGTCGGTGGGCACGCTTCGCCACAGCAGGACTCTGTTGTTGGCCGTGTCGGCGATCGCCACCCGACCCTCGTTCATCCCGATGGCGTACGGGAACCGGAAGCGGTCACCGCTGTGCGGTCCGTAGGGCCACTCCTGCGTGCCGTGAAAGTCCGCCTGCCCCAGCACTATTCCCGCGGGACCGTCGCGATCCGGTTGCGGGGACCACCCCAGGACGCGGTGGTCGCCGGCGTCGGCGACCAGCAGCAGATCCTCGTGGCCGGCGAGCCCGTGCGGCCACCGGAAGCTTGCCGGGCCTGCGGGGCCACCGCGGTTCTCCTCGCGATGCGCGGCGTCGGGCTGCCCGAGCACGACATCGGCAGGCTGTCCGGGATCCGGGATCCCGGTGCGCCACCCGAGGACTCGGCGATTCCCTGTGTCGGCGACCCAGAACGTCGAACCCACGACGGCGATACCGAACGGCCAGTAGAGCGACGCGGCGTGGCATTCGGATCCGGCGTTCGGTTCGGTCGTCGATGCGTTCGGCTGCCCGAGGACGAGGTCGGGTGCGACGTCGCTGGCCGTAGGCACCGAGTTCCAGACCAGAATCCGGTGATGCCACGCGTCGGCGACGATCAGCCGACCGTCATGGATCAACACACCGGTCGGCAGATTCATACCGCGCTCAGGCCCGCGGCCCCCGGCCGCGCGGCCCTCGCTGGTGCCGTCGGGCTGCCCGAGGACGACATCGGCGGGCTGTTCATCTCGATCAGGAACGCCGTGCCACAACAACACTCGGTGATTGCCCGAGTCAGCGACGACGAGATGGCTGTCGTCGAGGAAGACGCCGCGCGGGGAGTACATCCACGCCATCGTGGGGGCGGCGGGTGGCAGCGCGAGTCCTCCCGGTGCGGGTGCGCCGACCCAGACCTCGGCCGACCATCCGCCGGTCAGGTCTGGGGCCGCCGCTACGGCCGATTCGCGCTCAGCCGCGAGCAATGCCCCGCCGACGTGGTGTCGGACGGTGTACCGGCTCATGTCTGCACGCGCACCCACACGTCGCCACGGTCGACGCGCAGTGGCAGTTGTTCCAATTGGGCGCCGGGTGCGCTCAGGCATTCGCCCGAGGCGGCGTCGTAACAGAATCCGTGCCACGGACACGTCAGCGTGCCGGTGCCGAGGTCGAGAATGGCATTGTCCAAGGGCAGTGCCTCATGGGCACATTCGTTGCGGTACGCCGCGAGGCGGTGGTCGATGCTGACGATGATCACGTCCACCGTCGCGCGGCCAGTATCGAGTTGTGCCGGCGTCAACACGCCGTCGGCGACATCCGCGGCCGGGCCGAGCCGCGCCCAGCCGTCGGCGGCGGGGTCGCGTCCGATTCGCAACGACTCGACCGGAATCAGCGCCGGCGTCGGCTCGTTCGGCAGCACCTCGACGGCGGTGATCGCGGGGACCCCCTCGATGAGGGCAGCCTCGACCAGCTGGCGCAAGGTCACCGAGGACATCGAGCAGCCGTTGCAGGCACCCTCAAGCCGAACGTAGGCCGTACCGTCTTCGACGCGCACCAAAGTGACATCACCGCCGTGGCTCTGCAATTGCGGGCGCACTGCGACGAGAACTCGGTTGGCGTGCGTGAGCGGGTCCGGCCTGACGATCTCGTGGATCGAAAGAAGCAGATGCACCACGGGGTCGTCCACGAGTTCGTACAACGCGGCGCGAGTGGCGGGATCCTCGCGGAGACGTCGGACGATGGTCACCAATCCGGCCCGATGCACCGCCTCGACCGCGGCTTTGACTTCTTCGGCGATCGCCCGCGACGCCGGGTCCAGGCCGCCGAGCGCGGTGACCGCATCGTCGACGCGTCGAGCCAGCTCTTCGAATTCGGCACCGGTGTCGACCGATCCCGGGACGACGGCGGTCATGGCTGCTGACCGTCGCGGCCGGAACGCAACAGAGTTTCCTGGCGGGCGATCTCGTCGAGCACGCCCCGCACCGCGCGCACCGAGTCGTGGTCGTGCTGTTCCTCGAACAGGTAGCGCGCCTCGAACAGTTTCCCCTTCGCCTGGTCGAACATTCCGAGGTGCGCCAGCGCGTTGCCCTGGTTGGCCAGCACCCGTGCGCGGCCCAGCGGGTCGGCGGCCCGGTCACGGGTCTCCAGCACCGCCTCGTACAGCTCGACGGCTTCGCCGAGGTTGTCGGCCTGGTGTTTGGACGGGGTGTAGACCAGGGAGTTCGCCAGATTCAGTTGCACGCTGGCCCACTGCTGCGGGAACTGCTCGCGGGTGTAGACCTTGAGCGCCGATCGCAGGGACTGCGCCGCGACGCCGAGCCGCAACTGTCCGGAGGCCTCCGTCATCGGCATCGTCAGATAGGCGGTGGCCAGGTTGGCGTGCGCGGCCGCCCACAACAGCGGCGCCTCGTCGCGCAGAACCAGCTGTAGTGCCGAATGATAATGCGGCACACATCTGTTGAGCATCTCCGGGCGGGCCTCGGCGCGCTCGTGCAGCAGTCCGGCGAGATTCAGGTGCAGTTCGGCGCGGGCTATACGCAAGCCGTCGGCGTCCTTGAGCAAGGTCAGGGCCGCGTCGAAACGTTCCTCTGCCGACGGGTCACCGCAGTCCCGGCAAATGGAGGCGGCCGCCCCGGTCAGGACGCCCCGCAAGGCCGGCGATTCGTCGCTCGCCTCACGCACACCTCGATCCAGGAGGGTGATCGCCGCGTCCGGATTCCCCTCGGCCAGTGCCTGGCTGGCTTGCAGCGCCAGAACTGTCGCCGCCAGCTCGCCGTCGGACGTGCCGAGTTCTGGCGGGACGTCGGTGCGGCCGACCACGAAGAGCACCACATCGACGAGCACGCCGAACTCGCCGAGCACGTGCCGCAGGTCCTCGGCGTCGTCGCTGTCGGGGTCGAGCACGAAGCGGTTGTACCGCGTGACCGGATCACTGCCGCTCAGCTCGGCCAGGGCGGAGTCCCGGTCACCGGCCAAGGCGTACGCATGCGCCAGCAGGGCGGGCGGCCACTGCGTCGGAGACTTGCCCGCGAGCAAGGCCTTGCGGACCTCCTCGGTGTCGTCGCCGGCCGGGATCAGCAGGTAACCCATCGGCAGTGGGAAGGCACTGAGCGGCTGGGGCCGAACGGCAAGGCTCACTTCGGTTTCGGTGTTCAGTGCGGTCATGCGCTCATCCGTTCAGTGGTCCACGCAGGTCGCGTTCGGCGGCGCGCTTGATCAGCCGGGCGGACAGTTCGGCCCGGGCTCTGGTGGCATGGGTGTCGATTCGCTTGCGGACCACCCCGTCGGCGAACACGACGACGATGTCGACTGCCCAGCGCCCGCGTTCGGGCACCACGAAGGTCTCCACACCCAGGGCTTCGTCGGCGGAACTGTCCTTGCTGACGGCGGTCTTGGGTCGTGGCGTACGGGGCCTCGGCTCCTCGGTCATCAGCATCACCGCTCGACTGCCAGGGGTATCCGCAACGCGGACTGCGCATAGTCCCAGAATGCCGCATACCGACCGGTCAGGGGGCGGTCGGCGAGGACTTCACGGACCAACAGTGACCGATCGCCGGCCGGATTGCGTTGTTTGAGCAGCATCCCACCACTTCGGGGCCCCTGTAGCGGGATCAGCCACAGCTCGTCTTCACGCACCGCCGCCACCACCGCGTCGGAGGGAAACCTTCCCGCCGCCAGCTCCGCGTCGAGGCGCACATACCCGTCGCCGGTGAATTCGACGACGGCGTCGTCGGCGGGACGCGGCCGCAACGGCTCCAGGTATTCCGATTCGACGTGAGCGATAACCTCTTCCATCGCGGTCCTCACCGGTTGGGAAAGTTCGGCGCCGAGGTCGACATCGAGCGCTTCGACCAGGAAGACGGTGATGTCGGACGGGCAATCCGCGCCGAGCGCCCATCTCGCGAACGCGATCGCGTTGTCCCAGCGGAACGAGTGGGTGTGCAGGCCGTCCAGCGGCGGGAGCTCGGCCAATTCTTCGCCCGGCACCTTGAAGATCGTGCCCGGCTGTGAACCCGTGGCTGCAGCGTCGATGATCACCACGCGCCGTGCGCCGCGCATCTGGAAGGCCACGTCCATTCCGGCGGTGCCGCCGTCGACGAGGCGGGCCCCGTCAGGTACTCCGCGCTCCCAGAGGTGGCGCACCAGCACCGGTCCGACACCGTCGTCGCCCCGGAGCAGGTTGCCACAGCCCACCACCAGTACCTCGCAGCCGGGCGGTTCGAGGTCGACCGGCTGCGGGGCACGACCGGCACCCAAGGGTCACACCATTCCGTTGATCACGAACTGCGACAGCTGTTTTCCGCTCTTCCCGTCATAGGCGTGTACCGTGCAGACCAGGCACGAGTCGAAGCTGCGCGCGACATGACCGAGCTCCACGGGATCCTCGGGGTCGACGATGGGTGAACCGACGAGCGCCCGCTCGATCGGGCCGAGAACGTCCTCACCGTCACGGGGACCGATGTTCCACGCCGTCGGGGTGACCACCTGGTAGTTCTTGATCTTGTTGTCCTCGATGACGATCCAGTCGGCCAACGCACCGCGGGCCGCCTCGGTGGCACCGAATCCTCTGCCCTCCGCGTGCTCGGTGGGCTTGGTGTAGAAGCTCTCCTTCAGGTCGAGCTGATCGAGCCACGTGCGCGCCCAGTGGTAGTACTTGGGGGCTTCGTGCATCCGGGCGAGCTGGCGCACCAGCACACTGGGCCCGATCTTGTCCATGATGTCGGCGAACAGTGGATCGTTGTCCTGATGCGGGGCGGCGTTCGGCCCGGCGGCAGCCATCCGGCGGGCCAGCGGGCCCGCCTCCAACGGAATATGGCCCAGCTCACCGACCGCGTAGCGCGGAGATTTCGCCCAGCTGTACTTGCCTTGTTTCCTGCCGGCCTCGGGGTCGATAGGGATGGTCTCCCCCTCGAACGGGTGCAGCGGCCGCGAGCCCTCGTAGAACGAATGGGTGGTGTCTTCCCACACATTCGCTTGGTCGAACTCGTACCACTGTCCCTTCGCGTACACGCCGGACCGGCCGATGAGCGCGGCGTTGCGGCCATCGATGGTCGGGTTCTCGTACAGCGCGGGATCGAAATAGGTTCCGGTGGCGAGGTAGTTGCCGACGCCCTGCCCGTACTTGTCCAGGCCCACATCGAGGCAGTAGCGGATGAAGAAACCGCAGTCGCTGTTGTATTGCGACTCGTTCTCATCGATCCACTCCAGGACGTCGTCCCAGGTCTTGTTCTCCAGCCAGCGTTCGACACTACAACCCAGCCATTGCTTTTCGAGCCAGTTGTCCTTCCAGTGCTCGAGGATGGCGGTCGCCCGGGTGACGTCGGACAGCGTGGGGGCGCTCATCACTCCGCCGGGCACCATGAAGCTCGAATGCGGCCACTGACCACCGAAGATCGCGTACACCTCGACGGGTTTGGACGAAAGCACCACGCCCGGTTGGTAACTCGTTCCCACGTACGGTGCGAATCGGCGCACAGCCTCGTCGTACAGCGCGGACTTCGCGTAGTTCTTGTTGGTCAGATCGATGGCGAACAGGGCATAGAAGTAGCGCGGAATGGACTGCAGCGTCTCTGCGGCCTGACAGATGTTGCGGACCAACGTGGCATTCGGCGGCATGTGGGTACGCCAGGCGGTATCGAGGGCGTACGCCGACTTGTACAGGTGGCTGCCCCCGCAGATTCCGCAGATGCGAGGGCAGACGATCAGACCGGCTTGGGGGTCCTTGCCACGAAGGATGATCTCGAAGCCGCGGAACATCGCCGCCTCGGTCCAGGCCGAGGTGACGACGCCGTCGTCGATGGTGACGCGGACGTCGAGGTCACCCTCGACGCGGCCCAACGGGCTGACGTAGAGGTCTAGCGCGGTCATGAACGGTCCTCTCGGAGATGCGGATTGACGGTGCTGACGGGACTGACCCGCTACACCACGAACATGTCTTCCTTGGACCACTGCGGCGCGGCAATCCGGGCCGCGGCGGCGTGCGCCATGTATGTCAGGTGGTCGGTACCTTCGGGCACCTCCCTGGGGATCATCCCGCTGACTTTCTGAGTCTTGAAGACCGTGCCGGGCGCGAGGTCGAAATGCGGGAACTCCGGCTCGGTGCACCCCAGGCACGGCATGCCGGCGCGGGTCTTCGACGACTGCCTGTTCCACAGGATCCTGTTGCACGGCGAGTGCGTCATCGGCCCGCGGCAACCGAACTCGTAGAACAGGCAGCCGGTGCGCGTGCCTTCACCGAACGACATCGTGGATTGCTTGTACTCGAAGAACTGCACTCGGGTACAACCAGTTTGGGTGAAGGTCTTGAAGAACGTCTCAGGTCGGTGCAGATCGTCGAGCGTGATGTCACCGGCTCGTCCCGTGGCAAGCGCCACCAGGATCTGGGTGATCCAGTCGGGGTGCGCGGGGCAGCCGGGGATATTGATGACCGGCAGTCCCATCTTGGACCGGAAGTCCTCCCCGAGGTATCCGCCCCTGGCGCGCTTGTGGAATTGCAGGCCGGTGGATCCCGAGGGGTTGGGTTCCATCGCCGGGATTCCCCCGAAGCAGGCGCAGTCGCCGATCGCCACCACGATCTGGGCGGCGGAGGCGAGGTCGTCGACCCAGTCCTTCATCGGCCGGTCGGCGAAGATGTCCATACGACCGGTGCCGTTGGGGGCTTCGATGACGGTGCCCTCGAACACGAAGATGTCCAGGGCGCGCTCACCGTTCACGCAGTCCCAGAACAGCTTCTGGGCGTTCTTACCGAGCTCGAGGCCGAGCGAGGGATGCCAGAGCAGATCCAGTCCGAAGTCGACGATGAGGTCGACGACGTTCGGTTCGTCGGCGTTGAGGAACGACATGGTGTTCCCACTGCACGCACCGCCCTGGAACCAGAGAACGGAAGCCATCGGAAATCCTCTCGCACGAGCGACGAATGCCGTGAGCGGCGGTCGCGTATTTGTTTGTGGTGAAATGCAATTCAGGCTCTTCGAGACTATTCGGGTAGTTGGCGCCCGAACGCGCGCGCGACGTGGATGAGAAATCCGAGACCGCGGTTGATGTCTCTGTCCTTGCTCACCCGCCACAGTCCGAACAGGCCCTTCGGCCGGTCCGGGTGGGCGTGCGCGGCGCGTTCCCCCTCGACGAGCGCGGCGCCGATGTCGGCGAGCACCTCGGCCGCCCTGGGGTCGGCCAGTGGCGAATGCAGCAGTTTGTTCAGCACCGGCATCGTGTCGACGAGGGCCCGGGTCAGGCCCGCCAGGCTCACCACGAGTGACGACACGTCGATCGACCCGAACTCAGCCCTCGCCTGACTCAGGCCGGGTAGCGACGCCGCGGGTCCCCTCAGTTCACCGACGGCCGACGATAGAGATTCGCTGATCTCGTCGCCGCGCCGGACCATCCCGTCGAGGCCGACGACGAGCACAGCGAGCAGATCCGCGTGATCGAGCAGGGCATTCAACGACGCAGCGACCGCGGGATCCTCGAGGCGCTCGCGGAGGAGGTCCGCCGGCGATGCCTCGACCACATGACCGTTTGCCACCATGCGACCTCCTGCACTGAATCGGGTGGGGTGCACCCGGGACGGTCAGAGCTTCCGAGGGGCTGGCGGAAACTGTGGCCGCAATCACAAACTAGCGACCAGGTCGCCGCATGCCTATCGTTTTCGCGCAACAGCTGTCAGGATTGCGAAGACCTCAGCGCGTTGGTGCGCGCACAGATGTCAGGAGACTTGCGTGTTCGCCGCGGACTACTCTGCCGATGCTTCGCCGCGGTCCCTGACACGTGCGGACGGTGCGATCGGCCCGAACCGATGTCACGGCTGACCCGCCTGGGCTACATCGATGTGCGCCGCACCACCAAACCGGTTCGGCGCAAGGTGCGGTCGCGCGGTGTACCGCCTGCTCTGGCGGATCACGAGATCTTCTATACCGAGAATGAGACGGAAGCAGCGCGTCTCATGGGCAAGGCGCTGGCCCCGCTGAGCCTGACGGTGGTTCCAGAAGGGGCGGCCGGGTTTGCTGCGACGATGCACGGCGTTCGGCTCCGCAACGTGAGCATGCTGTACCTCGACGCACATGTGGCCGCAACCGTCGACATTCCAGTACTCGGGCAGTATTTCGCGGTGCACATGCCGATGAACGGACGCGCCATCGTCGAGCACCGCGGACGGACATTCGAGTCCAACACCCTGCGCGCCCTGGTGACCACTCCCGGGGTTCCGCTGCGTATCGCGCTCGACTACGACTCGCCCCAGTTACTGATCCGCATCGAGGAGCGCGCGATGGCCGCACACCTGACACGGCTGCTCGGACGCAGACTCAACCGCCCACTGGCCTTCGAACCCGAATTCGATCTGGCGACCGAAGCCGCCATGCGGTGGCACACGGCGGTGCAGCTGATCCACACCGAGGTATTCCATCCGGGTTCGTTGATACAGCGCGGTCAGGGCATCGGCGCCGTGGAAGAACTGGTGATGAGCAGTCTGCTCCAGCTTCAGCCGTCGAACTATCACGAGGAGTTGCTGCAGCCACCGCGGCCGGACCAACGGCGCGCAGTCGTCCAGAACGCGATGAACTACGTCGACGACCATCTCGCCGAGCGCATCACGATGGAGGCGATCGCCAAGGCAGTGCACATGAGCGTGCGGTCGATCCAGCAGGGCTTCCGCGAGGAACTCGGCATCACCCCGATGACGTACGTCCGGGAGCGCAGGCTGGAGCGCGTCCACGAGGAACTGGCCGACGCCATCCCCTCGGACGGCGTGACGGTGACCGCGGTCGCCGAGCGGTGGGGCTTTCATCATCTGGGCAGTTTCGCGGTCGAGTACCGCAAGCGATGGGGCGAGGCGCCGTCGGAGACGCTACGCAGGTAGCGCGTCGACCGGGCCCGCTCTCCCGTCACCGGGAGCCGCCGCCAGCGCGGCGGCGCCCACCAGACCGGCATCGCCGCCAAGCTCGGCGGGCTTCACCCGCAGGCCGCGAATGAACTCAAGGCCCGAATACGTTGCCAGCGCCTCGCGCAGCGGATCGAACAGGACCGCGCCCGATTTCGCGACCCCGCCTCCGACGACGACGAGATCGAGGTCGCACACCGCAGCCACCGACGCGATCATCCGCGCGATCGCGTCAGCGCCCCGCACGAACGCCCGCACCGCCACCTCGTCGCCGCGTCCGGCGGCCTCGGCGAGCTCTTTGGCATCCGCCTCCGGCGGCGCGGCCCAGCCGTGCGCGCGGGCCCACTGTGCCAGATGCGGTCCCGACGCGACGGTCTCGACGCATCCGCGCCCGCCGCATGTGCAGAGCGCGCCGTCCGGTTCGACGATTACGTGTCCGACGTGCCCCGCGTTGCCGGTGCGGCCGTGGAACGGCGATCCGTCGAGAACCAGGCCGCCCCCGATGCCTGTGGACACCACCATCCCGAGCATGAAGCGGGCACCGCGGCCCGCACCCCGCCAGCGTTCCCCGAGCGCCATACACAGTCCGTCGCCGCCGAGGCGCACCGGCAGGCCGGTGGTGTCGGCCACCCGGTCGACGATCGGGAAGTGCATCCACTCGGTGATGTTGATCGGGCTGACTGTCCCGTTGGGGACGTCGATCGGGCCGGCCGAGGCGATGCCGACGGCGGTCACCGGGCGGTCTGCCGCGGCCAGGGTTTCGGACAGCAGCGCCGCCGCCGCGCCCCAGACCGTCTCGGCGTCACCCTCGGGGGTGGGCAATTGCGCACGGTGTGACAGGGTGCCGTCGGCGTCGACGAGTCCGGCGGCGATCTTGGTGCCGCCGACGTCGAGCGCCAGAGTCAGCCCGCTCATCAGTTCCGTCTCTTCTTCGCGCAAGCGCTCATCAGGTCCGTCTCTTCTTCGCGCAAGCGCTCATCAGTGCCTGTGGGTGTTGTCGGGCTGGCGCGGATCGCCGGGATGCTCGAATCCGTCGGCCAGCGTGACGAGTTCGGCGCAGCGGGCGTCGAGCCATCTGCGGTACTGCCGCCGACGAGCGGCAGCCAGCAGGTGGGCGGTGATGTCGGCCCGGACGACTTCGAGATCGGGCGGGGCTACGGCGCGCCGCCAGCCTCCCACGCCCCCTTCGGCCTTGGCGAACCTGTCCGGGTTCCGCGCGTGATAGGCGCTCACCTGGTCATCACTGATCTCGACGTCCGCAGTGACGGCCGCGAACACAGCCCTCCCGTGCGGGTCGGCCAGCGTGGACGCCGCGATGCTGCCGATCTCCAGGCGCGCGACCGCATCCGACAACAGCTCGGCTTCCGTGGGCACGGGACCGTGAGTGCCTCGGGTGGCTGCGATGACCCGCTCGGCCACGAGAACCTGTGTGAGCCAACGGCGCAACTGCCTGGCTTCACTCGTGCCTGGTCGGGGTAGGGCGTGCTCGCGACCCCCGGCCCGGATCTCCCGCTCGCGGGCATCAACCTCGGCGACCGTGACGACGTCGGCTCCGACGTAGGCGGCCACCGCGCTCACGGCCGCACCGCCACCGCGACCGCCGGCGAGTAGACCAACTCCCCCGCGCATGCGACCCGGATCAGCGCCCACCATTGTCCCGGCTCCGTCCACACCGGCGGGATGACGTCGAAGGCCAGTTCGACCGTGCCCCGCGCGGGAACGATTGCCCCGGAGATGTTGGGGCTCAACCACTCCCAGGTACCCCACGGGGAGATCAGATGAGCTTCGACGGTGAGGTCGGCGTAGGCGTCTGTGCCCACTTCGACGCTGAGCCGCGCGGTTTCCCCGGCGCGGACCTCGACTGCGACCGGCTCCCGCACCAGTGTGAGCAGCCGGTCGTCGTGGCGGCCCACCGAGATCACCGCGACGTCCTCGACCGTCTGATGCCACGACGCCGGAATAGCGCCGCCGGTGGCGGCCAGTTCTGCGAGCACCGGATACAAGCCCGGCGACGCCGACGCAGGCACGCCCACGTCGACCGTCGATTCCAGGTAGTCACCCGGTGGGAGGACGAACGGCAGTTCGGTCACGTCGAGATCCCAGCCCTCGGGTGCGACGATCCGCACCCTGCCGTGCACGGCGGTGTCGGTGGCGTCACTGGCGGCGGTGAGTCGTAACGTGATCACCTCGTCGCCGGCGCCCTCCAGCCGGTGGGGATGCAGGTGGGCCACCGCGGGCAGCCCGCCCAGGGGGGCGGGGCCGCGATTGTGCAGCCAGTATCGCGCATAGAGCGGCTGCACGGGTTCGGCCTCGGGCCCGAGCGCGACCTGCTCGGCATCGAGCACCCGAGGGAGGTTCAGTTCTGTTCGCAGCGTGGCTATCTCGTATCCGTCGAGGCTCATGCGCGGCAAGTCCGTGTCGCGTGGATTCTCAACGAGATCGAGCCGCCTCGGCGCGCAGATCTGCCGTAGACCTGACTGCACAGAGACGTCCGTGGCACGCCCCAGCGTCTCTACTACGCGCACGGTGACGCCGCCCGCGGGACCGGCATGGCCCGCGCTGCCCCGCGCGGTCGGGTTGCCGAAGGCTTTGAGGGCCCCAACCCGCACGGCCCGTTCCGGCTGTACCTCGAGCAGCGATCCCCACCGCGGTAGGCCCCCGCTGGTCGGATCGTGGTCGGCGACGACAGCAACCAGAGGCTGGTTGAATTCTCCACTGCGTGAAGGCACCTGGATTTCGCGCCAACCACCGGACCCGGACACAACGGCGTAATCGAAGGTGTGGGTCCAGTGCTGCAGTTGGAAGTTCGACCCGTCGGGGTGAGTGCGCCGTGGCGGATCGATCCACGTGCCGGACGGCCATCCGGTGCACGACCGCATCAGCGAGATGTGCAGCGTGCCGTCGGCTTCGACAGCGAATCCGGGCACGCCTCGATTGATCACTGCCACCGTGCGGGATTCGAACGGCGCGCCGGAGTCCTGATCGACATTCTGGTCGATGAAGATCTCCCCGTCGGCGAGGTCATCGATCAGCGACGAAACCGCCTCCGAGCCGACCACGAGTACCGGCAGAGCCGTCGGATCGCGAAGATCGGCCCCAGGCAGCCACACCTCCTGCAGCGGCCGGGCGGCGGGGATCCACGCCCGCTTCTCTGCCTCGACATTTCCGAGTATGGCTGCTGTGAAGGCATTGTCGCCGAGGCTGATTCGCACATCCGGAAGATTGGAGTCGACCGACAGGTCACCGTAGCGAGGTGCGTGCGCCGCGGTACAGGTGGCCGTGACACCCACCCGCGCCAGTGCGGCGACGAGCTCGCCGACCGCAGGTTCCGTCCCGGTGGGCGAGATGACCTCGGCGACCGAGACGGCGCGCACGGCGCCGGAGCGGAAGCGCACCCGCAGCGCGGACGACAGGCCGAACCAGCCGTATGCGGGGTTGTCGAGCGTGTAGGGAAAGACAGCTGTGTCGACGGATTCGGGTGAGCCGGGCTGATGCAGCAGCGCGAAGCCACGTCCGATCACCGCGTCGCCGACCTCGCAGACGGGCATTGCACCGGGCACAGGGCAGGGCCACCGAAGGCGCAACAACCGGTCGGCGCCGGTGAAGTCGTCGATGGTGGTGCGGCAGTCCACCCGGTCGATGCCCCGCCACAAAGTGAGCGTCTGCGTATATCGGAGCAGACCGGGCATCGAACCGGTGATCACGAGCCGTTCCCCCAGCTCGCTGCGGTAGGCGCGCACCGATGTCGCAGGATTCTGCGAGGACGTGACGACGGGCCCTTTCGGTAGCAGGTGCCAGGGCCCCTCTCCCGCGGAGGGATGTGCGGGGTATTCCTCGTAGACGGCCAACTCGTTGCCGATCCGCCCGTCGGCGATCAGTTCGTGCCCGCCCACCGACATCGAACTCACCCCGCCGCCCCGGGCCGCGTCGACCCGCAGACGGTGGCGCTCGTTGCTGATCTCGTCGCCTTCCACCGGCTCCCAGGTCGATGCCGAACCGTCCCGTAGCAGCCGGTAGGACTGCCATCCCGCCGACGGCACGTCTGCAGCCAGCCAGGTCAGCGAGTGGCCGCCGTGCTCGGCGACGACGGCAACCTGCTGGCCGTCGTGGTCGACCACCCGTCCGGTGAAGGGCTGGTCCAGGTGCATCGTCACAACATCGGAACGACGGTGCGACAACGGGTTCCACACCACGACCGAGGCGTCCACCGCGCTCGAGAGCAGCGTCAGCGCACGATCGCGAATGTCACGGCCCAGCTGCCAGGCGTCGCGCCACCCGGTGAGCAGATCGAGATAGACCTGGTCGGATTCCGATCCGGTGATCGCGTCGTGGTGGGCGCCGTAGGCCAGCTGCACCCACGATTTGGCCAGCGCGGCCTCGGGATACGTGGCGCCGGTGAGCAGGCTCGCGAACACCGCGAACTGTTCGGCCTCCAGCGTCACGTGCTCCGCCGCGCGGTTGGCCTGTTTGGTGTCGATGTAGGAGACGTCCTTGCCGGTGTAGATCGGATTCATGTCCCGGCTCTGCGGCGACGCCGAATCGCCGCGATCGTCGAGCTCGGCGCGCACCGCTGCGAAGAACTCGCGCGGCAACGCGCAGACGAACCGCGGCCACGTGTAGCGGGCGTTCCAGTCGCGGTGGATGTCGGTGACCCACTTGTTCGGCGGCGTGTAGTCGGTGCCGACGGGCAGCAGCACGTTGCGGGTCAGCGCCACCTTCTTCAGATTCGTGAACAGCTCGTAGGTCTGCTGCTCGGCCTCCTCCAGCGAAGCCGACGAATCCATCCACCAACCGGCCGCGTAGTGGGCCGGCATGTAGTGCGTGAGCAGCCCGCGTCCAGACGGTGCCATCCATTCGAATTCACTGGCGAACTGCATTCGCTCGGGATCGCCGGGCCGGCCATTCTCGGCGGCCATCGGCCCCCATTGGTGGTGCGGCCCGCGCGCCCACGAGCTCGACGTCAGGCCGGCGTCGGCCGCCATCCCCGGGAACTGCGGATCGTGGCCGAAGACGTCGAGCTGCCACGCGGTCTCCGGGTTCCCGCCCATGACGTCACGCTGAAACCCGATGCCGTGCACGAAGTTACGGATCGCGGTCTCGGGACCCGTCAGGTTGGTGTTGGGCTCGTTGTAGGTGCCGCCCATGATTTCCACGCGGCCCTCGGCGATCAGTCTGCGCAGATCGGCCCGCTCCCAGGGGTGGGTGTCCCAGAACGGTTTGAGATAGTCCACCTCGGCCAGCACGAACTTGTATTCGGGCTCTCTTCTTGCCATTTCGAGGTGGGCGCGCACGAGCTCGAAACCGTTGGTCTGTCGGCAGCGGCCCTGGGGTTCCTCGGTCCACAGACTGGTGTAGGCGGCCTGGGTGTTCCACCACACCGGGTCGTAGTGAAAGTGGCTGATCATGAACATCGTCCACCCGGGTTCGGCGTCGGTGAAGCCGAACTGCGCCGACTGCTCCCCCGCCTCGGCGACGGCCGCGCGCGTCTGACCCGGAAGGGGATCGGTGACGCGGACCGCGACCTCGACGGTGCCGTCGCCCGGCGCAGCGATGTGCTGACCGACGGTGTGCAGGCCCGGCCCGTCGACGCGCACCGGCGTGGGAGCGGAACAGCCGCGGTAAGCCACCCGAACCACCTGCGTCAGCGCGTCCGGGGGCCCGGTGAACAGCTCCGTCGAGTCGGCGGAGGTGATGAACACCTCAGCACCCTACGGCCTCAGCCGGCCACCGCGCGGGCGATCCGGCCGGCCACGGTGCGCACGGCGTCGACGACCTCGGGCGGCTCGAGCACCTCGAAGTCGCATCCCGGCATGGCCAGCCACGGCACCATGCGCTCGGGGTCGTCTGCTCCCGTGGTGACAATGCAGGCATCGGGGCCATCGGGCTCGACGTGCACCGACGCGGTCGGAAACACTTGCGCGACAACGTCGGACGGGGCGAAATAGCGAACCCGTGCGACGTAGGGGTACGGCGAGGACGAGATCGCCCTGCGTACGTACGACGCTGCGTCGGGCGACTCGCGCGGCGTGAACGTCGTTCCGACCACACGGACTTCTGCCATCCGGTCCAGCCGCAGACTGCGCCAGTCGTCGCGGTCGCGGTCGAAGCACATCAGGTACCACCGTCGACCCGTCGTCACGAGCTGATAGGGCTCCAGACGGCGCTGCGTCACGTTGCCGCGGATGTCGGTATAGCCGGCCGTCACGTGCTCGTGGTCACGGCTGGCCCTGGCCAGCGTCATCAACACTTCGGGTTCGACCGGGCTGTCTGTTGCGGCGCCCAGTGTCACCGTCGCGTCGTGCAGGGCCGCCACCTGCGATCGCAGTCGCGCGGGCATCACCTGATCCAGCTTGCTCAGGGCGCGCAGCGCCGACTCTCCGACGCCCGCCACGCTGCCGCCGGCGGCCACCCGCAGGCAGACCGCCATGGCGACCGCCTCGTCAGGATCAAGCAGCAGCGGCGGCAGCGCCGCACCGGCCCCGAGCTGGTATCCGCCGCCGTGGCCGGTGCTCGCGTGCACCGGGTAGCCGAGCTCACGCAGCCGGTCGACGTCGCGGCGGACACTTCGGGTGGTGACGCCGAGCCGGTCGGCCAGCTCCGCGCCGCTCCAGACGCGGCGCGATTGCAGCAGACCGAGAAGTTGCAGCACCCGGCCGGTGGTTTCCGACATGGTCAACAGTCTGCCGCACTCTTAGGACAGTATCTGTCCTCAATGGGTGGAACAGTGATCTTCATGGGCAACCAACTGGCACCTCAGCTGGCCGAGCAGCTCGACTGGCACTGGGCCAACCAGCTGCGGCCGCGATTCGAGGGGCTCACCGACGACGAGTACCTCTGGGAACCGGTGCCCGGGTGCTGGACCGTGCACCGCGACGGCAGGATCGACTTCTCGTTCCCGGCGCCGCAGCCGGAACCGGTGACCACCATCGCGTGGCGCCTCGCGCACGTCATCGTCGGCGTCCTCGCAATGCGAACTCACTCCCACTTCGGCGGGCCGCCCGCGGACTACGAGTCATGGCCCTATGCCACGGACGCCCACGACGCGCTGGCGCAGCTCGACGAGGCCTACACCGGCTGGATGACCGGTATCCGCAGCCTCGACGACCATGAACTCGCAAAACCGTGCGGGCCGGCAGAAGGGCCGTATGCCGACGAACCGATGAGCACACTGGTTCTGCACATCAACCGCGAGATGATCCACCACGGAGCCGAAATCGCCTTGCTCCGTGATCTTTACCATCACACCACCAACCCTGCGAAAGGAATCTGAAACCATGGCCGCAATGCCCCCGCCGATTGCCGACGAGCGTGCCGGACTCAAGGAGTACGTGAAGGCGCAGCAGCACGCGTTCCATGCAATCGCGTTCGGGCTCAGTGACGAGCAGGCGCGGTCCACGCCCTCGGCGAGCGCCCTGTCGATTGGTGGCCTGATCAAACACGTCACGCACTGCCAGCGGGGCTGGATGGAACGGGTCGCCGCGGCGCCTGACCTACCTCGGACCGACACGCGACCGATGGACGACCAGGCCGCAGAATACGAGGACGAGTTCATCATGCGGGAGGACGAGACGCTCGTGGACGTGCTGGCCGCGTTCGACCATCAGAACGCGGAGACGCTGCATTTGGTGGAGACAGCGGATCTCGGTGCGGCCGTACCGATTCCGCAGGACGTGCCGTGGTTCCCCAAAGACGTGCCCGCGTGGTCGGTGCGCTGGGTGTTCTTCCACATGATCGAAGAGCTCGCCCGCCACGCCGGTCACGGTGACGTCATCCGCGAGACCATCGACGGCGCGACACTCTACGAGCTGCTGGCAGGACTCGAGGGATGGCCCGAGACGGAGTGGCTCAAGCCGTTCAAGCCTGTGAACGCCTGAGAGCGTCGTCAGCGCAACACAAGCCGCAGCGCGTAGTCGACGACGGCGTCGAGATCCTCACCAAGGCTGCCCGCCAGCCACTGCTGGGCCAGCTCGGCCATCGCGCCGGTGTACATTGCGGCGCCCACGAGGGCCGCGACGGGATCTGAGCCGGGCTGCAGCCGCCACCCCTCAGTGAGGACCGCTTCCCTGAGCAGGTCCTGGGTGGCGGCGCGGCGCGCGATCAGCACGGGGCTGGATCGCGCATCGGTGAACAGCACGCGGCCGCGGCGGGGATCGACGGAGCTGAAGTGCAGCACAGCAGCCATCCCGGCACGGGTCCGTGCGCGCAGCGAGTCGTCGGCCCGGGCCATCGCCGCCTCCACGGCCTCGGCCAGCTCGGCGCTGACCCGGTCGTACACCGCGCCGAGCAGCTGATCGGTGTCGGCGAAGCTCTCGTAGAAGTAGCGGGTGTTCAGTCCGCATTCCCGCGACACCGAACGCACCGACAGCGCGGCCTCGCCGCCGTCGCCGAAGAGGCGATAGGCGGCGTCGATCAGCAGGGCGCGGCGTTCGGCACGTCGGTCGGTCAGCGGAACACCCGCCCACCTGGTCGGACTCGATGTGGTACCGGACATCGCTACAGCCTAGGCAATTCCAGCTCGGATCTGGCCACATCCGTAGCCAGACGCTAGTCTGGTGACACCTGTGACCAGTTTGGAGGCGCAATGTTCTTGCCGCATCAGATCGTCGGGAACGAGTTGAACAGGCAGTTCGACGCCCGTGTCCGCAAACACTTCTTCCGCGGCATGGACTTCGCTGGCCCCACGGGCGACCCGGGATGGTTCGGCCCGGGCAGCGCAGTCTGGCACGTGCACTCCCACGTTCACGCCCTGATCTTCGGACTGCAGTGCGCGGCGTTCATCGAGCGGCTCGACCCGTCCATCTACTGGATGGGCGTGCACCACTCCCGACTCGTCAAACCCGAGACGAAGAACAATCCGATGCCCGAGATCGACCCCGCGGGCTTCGGGGCGCGCCTCGGTCACTCGGTGGCGTTCTTCATCGGCACCGCATACGGCTCGACACCCACCGCGGAGCGGCTCGCGCTGGCAGTGCGCTCCATGCACCACACCATCAAGGGCACCCGACCCGACGGTGCACGCTATGACGCCGACGACCCCGGCTGGCTGCGCTGGAACTACGCCACCGTCGTATGGGGTATCGCCACCGCCCACGAGCTGTATCACCCGAACCCGTTGCGCGGCAAGAAGCTCGACCGCTACTACAGCGAGTTCGTCCGTGTCGGGCATGCGCTGGGCGGCACCGATCTGCCCGCCACCAAGCAGGAGACGCTGGACTGCCTGAAGTCGTATCTACCCAAGCTGGCCGTCACCTACGGCGCGGCGATGGCGACCGGCCCCGGCCTGCCCCTGCCGCTGGCGGCCTTGAACTGGGCGGTGCGCGACACGATGCCCGCCTGGGCCAAAGGAATGATCCAGCACCGTGATCCGAACGTCGTCGAGCGCACCGCGCGGCGCGCCATGGTGTGGTCGGTGATCAACGGGATCAACACCGCATCGGGTCCGCTGCCGGAGTACGAGCAGGCCACGGCGCGTGTGGCCGGCGGCATCGACCCCGAACTGGCGCCCCACACCGTGCCGACGTATCAGCCCGGAACCGACCCCCAACACACGCGCACCGAGCTGGAGAATGCCTTCGCGTGACGGTCGCGCCACTATGTGACCTGGTCCACAGCTTTTTCGCCCACGAGGCGGCTTTTGAGACACTGGCCTGATGAGTGCACCACGCAAGTCGACACATCGCGAGGTTGCCAGGTTGGACCGCGTACCGCTTCCGGTGGAGGCGGCGCGTATCGGAGTCACCGGCTGGCAGATAACTCGCACCGGCGCCCGTGTCCTGTCCACGCTCACCGGGCGCGGAACGATGCAACAGAAAGTCGTCAAGCAGATCCCGCAGACGTTCGCCGACCTCGGACCGACCTACGTCAAATTCGGCCAGATCATCGCGTCGAGCCCCGGCGCGTTCGGCGAACCGCTGAGCCGGGAGTTCCGCAGCCTGCTCGACCGCGTCCCGCCCGCGGACACCGACGCCGTCCACAAACTCTTCCGCGAGGAACTCGGCGACGAGCCGCAGAACCTCTTCAAGTCGTTCGACGAGAAGCCGTTCGCGTCGGCGTCGATCGCCCAGGTCCACTACGCCACGCTGCACTCCGGTGAGGAAGTCGTGGTCAAGATTCAGCGGCCGGGAATCCGCCGCCGGGTCGCGGCCGACCTGCAGATCCTCAAGCGGGGCGCACAACTCGTCGAGCTGGTCAAGATGGGCAGGCGCCTCTCCGCGCAGGACGTCGTCGCCGACTTCGCCGACAACCTTGCCGAGGAGCTCGATTTCCGGCTCGAAGCACAGTCGATGGATGCCTGGGTGGCGCACATGCACGCGTCGCCGCTGGGCGAGAACATTCGCGTGCCGCAGGTCTATTGGGACCTGACAAGCGAGCGGGTGTTGACGATGGAACGCATCACCGGCGTGCGCATCGACGACGTCGCCGAGATCCGCAGAAGGGGCTTCGACGGCACCGAGCTGGTCAAGGCGCTGCTGTTCAGCGTGTTCGAGGGCGGTCTGCGGCACGGCCTTTTCCACGGTGATCTCCACGCCGGCAACCTGTATGTCGATGACGACGGCAAGATCGTGTTCTTCGACTTCGGCATCATGGGCCGCATCGATCCGCGGACACGCTGGCTGCTGCGCGAACTCGTCTATGCCCTGCTGGTGAAGAAGGACCACGCGGCCGCGGGCAAGATCGTCGTCCTGATGGGCGCGGTCGGTACCGTGCGGCCCGAGGCCGAGGCGGCCAGAGATCTGGAGAAGTTCGCCACTCCGCTGACACTGAAGTCGTTGGGAGACTTGAGCTATGCCGAGATCGGCAAGCAACTGTCCACCCTCGCCGACGCATACGACGTGAAGCTGCCACGGGAACTGGTGCTCATCGGCAAGCAGTTCCTCTATGTCGAGCGCTACATGAAGCTGCTCGCTCCGAAGTGGCAGATGATGAGCGATCCCGCACTGACCGGATACTTCGCCAACTTCATGGTGGAGGTCTCCCGGGAGCACTCGACGACAGAGCTCGACGCGTAGATGGAGATCCGCTCAGGCATCGCGCCGTCCGGCGAATTGGAGATCTACTACGAGGAGATGGGCGACCCGGGCGACCCCGCGGTCCTGCTGATCATGGGTCTCGGTGCGCAATTGGTGTTCTGGCGCAACGGATTCTGCGAGAAGCTGGTCGACCAGGGCCTGCGGGTGATCCGGTTCGACAACCGCGACGTCGGCCTGTCGAGCAAGCTTCCGGGCGCACATTCCGGCGCGCCGCTGCTGCCACGCATGGCGAGGTCTTTCGTCGGGTTGGCCAGCCCGGCGGCGTACACGCTCGAAGACATGAGCGACGATGCCGCCGCGCTGCTCGACCACCTCCGCATCGACACGGCCCACGTGGTCGGCGCATCGATGGGCGGCATGATCGCGCAGGTCTTCGCGGCCAGGCATCACACGCGCGTAAAGACCCTCGGCGTGATCTTCTCCAGCAACAACCAGGCGGTGCTGCCGCCACCGGGGGCTGCGCAATTGCTGGCGGTCCTGCAGAAACCGAAAGGCACGTCTCGCGACGCGATCATCGACAACGCGGTTCGCGTGTCCAAGATCATCGGCAGCCCCGGCTACCCGGCCGCGGAGGACAGGCTGCGCGCCGAGGCGATCGAGGGTTATGACCGAAGCTACTATCCCGCGGGCGTCGGGCGGCAGTTCGCGGCAATCCTCGGCAGCGGCAGCCTCCGCCGCTACGACCGTGACATCGCGGCGCCGACAGTGGTGATCCACGGCAAGGCGGACAAACTGATGCGCCCGTCGGGCGGCCGGGCGATCGCGCGCGCCGTCAAGAACGCGCGACTGGTGATGTTCGACGGGATGGGCCACGAATTGCCGGAGCCGCTGTGGGACGACATCGTCGGCGAGCTGAAAACCACGTTCGCCGAAGTGCCCTGACTCACACGTCAATTCACTCGGCCCACGCGACGCGTAGCATCCCGGGCAGGGCACGATCGCGCCGTCTTACAGGAGATCCTCTTCGGGCTGTGTCCTCAGGAAGGCCGACGTGGCCTCGCGAGAACCCCGCGACCTCACACCACATTTCGACGACGTGCAGGCACACTACGACCTGTCGGATGACTTCTTCCGACTGTTTCTCGACCCTTCACAGACGTATAGCTGTGCATACTTCGAGCGCGACGACATGACGCTGCAGGAGGCCCAGCTGGCCAAAGTCGACCTCGCTCTCGGCAAGCTGGGCCTGCAGCCCGGCATGACGCTCCTCGACATCGGGTGCGGTTGGGGCGCCACGATGATGCGCGCGGTCGAGAAGTACGACGTCGACGTCATCGGGCTGACGCTCAGCGAGAACCAGAAAGCGCATGTGGAGACGGTCTTCGCCGCCAGCACAGACTCCCGCGACAAGAAGATCCTGCTGCAGGGCTGGGAGGAATTCGATCGGCCCGTGGACCGGATCGTGTCGATCGGTGCATTCGAGCATTTCGGCCGGGACCGCTGGGACGACTTCTTCACGATGGCCTACCGGGTGCTGCCCGATGACGGCGTGATGCTGCTGCACACCATCACTGCGCTGACCATCCCGCAGATGATCGAACGCGGCATCCCGCTGACCTTCTCGGTCGCCCGGTTCATCAAGTTCATCCTCACCGAGATCTTCCCGGGCGGATACCTGCCGACCATCGAGCTCGTCGGCGAGCACGCCGGCAAGGCCGGATTCACCCTGACCCGCGAGCAGTCGCTGCAGCCGCATTATGCGCGAACCCTCGACCTGTGGTCCGCGGCACTCGAAGCGCACCGGACCGAGGCGATCGAGGTCCAGTCCGAAGAGGTCTACGACCGATACATGCACTACCTGACCGGATGCGCGGACTCCTTCAAGAAGGGCTACACCGACGTGAACCAGTTCACGCTCGCCAAGCAGACCTCCTGAGCGGATTGGATCACGCCACCTGCCTACCGTTACGCTGGTCGCCCGGGGCGCGTGTTTACAGAAGATCGAACCGCGTCTTAGGTACGGTCTTCCACATTGCTGAACACTCAGGAAGCACGGAGCAGGTAACACATGTCTGATCAATCCACCGGCACAAAGGATATGACGCCTCATTTCGAGGACATCCAGGCCCATTACGACCTGTCAGACGACTTTTTCGGCGTGTTCCAGGATCCGACCCGCAAGTACAGCTCGGGATACTTCACCGGCCCGAACTGCACGCTCTCCGAGGCGCAGATCGCCAACGTCGACCAGCATCTCGACAAGCTCGACCTCAAGCCGGGGATGACGCTGCTTGAGGTGGGCTGCGGGTGGGGTCTCACGCTGCAGCGCGCGATGGAGAAGTATGACGTCAACGTCATCGGGCTGACCCTGTCGAAGAACCAGAAGGCCTACTGCGATCAGCTGCTGGCCAAGATCGATTCCGAGCGCACCTTCGACGTCCGACTGGAGGGCTGGGAGCAGTTCCACTCCCCCGTCGACCGGATCGTCTCGATCGAGGCCTTTGAACACTTCGGGTTCGAGCGCTACGACGACTTCTTCAAGATGTGTTTCGACGTCCTGCCCGAAGACGGCCGCATGACGATCCAGAGCAGCGTCGGCTACCACCCGTACAACCTGGCCGAGCGCGGCAAGAAGTTGACGTTCGAGCTGGCACGGTTCATCAAGTTCATGATCACCGAGATCTTCCCGGGTGGCCGCCTGCCCACCACCGAGATGATGGTCGAGCACGGCGAGAAGGCCGGATTCACCGTCCCCGAGGTGCTCTCCCTGCGCAACCACTACATCAAGACCCTCGGCATCTGGGCCGACCGCCTCGAACAGAACAAGGACGCCGCGATCGCAGCGACCGACGAGGAGAACTACCACCGGTACATGCGCTACCTGAAGGGCTGCCAGTACTACTTCATCGACGAGTCGATCGACGTGAGCCTGGTGACCTACCTGAAGCCGGCCGTCGCGGCCTAGCCAAACCCGGACCCCGCAGACGAAGAATCCCCCGCACGCCTGAATGCGGGGGATTCTCCATAATGGCCCTCAGGCCGCAGCCGGAGTGTCGTTCCGGGTGTCAGTATCGCGCTCCGACGCGTCCTCGTCCGCGGTTTCGGCGACTGAGTCGTCCGCCGTTTCGGTCGTGTCCTCGTCCGTGGTGGCGTCCTCCGTTTCGGTCACGTCCTCGTCGTCGGCCCGCGAATCCTCGTCGGTGGTGGCGCCCGCTGTTCGGGTCGCCAGCGGCCGCGGAGGGCAATCAGCAAACTCACATTTGTGATGCCCGTGCGGGCGCCCGCCGGCCGGGACCGCCAGCTGCTCCGCACCGGCGAGGCAGTCAGCGGTCCGAAGAACAACTGCACGTCGCACGTCGACCCTCGATGCCCGCTAGGCACCACAGGAGTATGAGATTTCAACGCGCCGTTGGCATCTCACCTGCGAACGCGCTGCCCGCCAACTCTGCCCCCGCATGCGGGCCGGTTGGCTCTCTCGTCACCGCGGAACAGGTCGCCCCCGCGACCGCAGGCGGTCGAGCCCCAGCCGCGGGTGACCTCACCGCCTGTGACATCCGGCGGGCAGCGCACGACTGGCCATCCCGCACACGGCCGTACGTCTGAGCCAGCCGAGCAAAAGTCTAGGGGAACACCCGATTCCTCGGAGGCGCCGAGTGGCTACCGTCGAGGGAATGGGCGATGTCCGCGCAACGACGAACTTCCTCGCAGAGTGGTATCTGCCTGACCTCGCGGACGCCGCAGTCGACGACATCGTGGCGCGGCTACGCACGGCGGCGATCGAACTCACCAGCGGGGGTTCGCGGGTGCGGCTGGTGGCGACGTTGTCGGTACCCACCGACGAGGTTCTCTACGGGGTCTTCGACGCGGACTCCCCTGACACCGTGGTAGCCACCTGCAATCACGCCGGGCTTCCTCAGCAGCGGCTGTCGGCCGATGTGGTGACCCGCTTGATATCCGAAACACCCGAGATACGTTTGCTGTCCAGCGCGGGAGCTCCCGATGGCGGATCCGCGGAACAGCTCGTCCCGCACTGAAGTCGCTGCAGATCAGCATTTCCGCTTCCCCCGCTGAAAAGTTCAACCATTCAACAACGGACTCGAGGCCGACGATGCTACGTTGCTGAGCGAGGGTGCTCTTCGGTCGCCTCGTCACGGATCACCAGGGGGATACCGTAGACCTCCGGCCCTTTCGCCCGACTTGCCGTTCGTGGGGGATGGCCTGTCGTGGCGGGGCCAGGGCCGGCGACCGAGGGGCACTCTCAAATTCATTCAGATGCGAGAAGCCCCGCACCGGTGGTGCGGGGCTTCTCGTCAGTCTGGTTGACGGCTGGTGGGTCAGCTAGCCGACTCCTCCGCGAAATTGCGGGTCACGGAAGGGTCGACCGGGATGCCGGGGCCCGTCGTCGTCGAGACGACGACCTTCTTCAGGTAACGGCCTTTGGACGACGACGGCTTGGCGCGCAGGATCTCGTCCAGCGCGGCGCCGTAGTTCTCCACGAGCGCCTTCTCGTCGAACGATGCCTTGCCGATCACGAAGTGCAGGTTGGCCTGCTTGTCGACGCGGAAATTGATCTTGCCGCCCTTGATGTCGGACACAGCTTTCGCGACGTCCGGGGTGACGGTTCCGGTCTTCGGGTTCGGCATCAGGCCGCGGGGGCCGAGGATGCGGGCGATGCGGCCGACCTTGGCCATCTGGTCGGGCGTGGCGATCGCGGCGTCGAAGTCGAGGAACCCGCCCTGGATCTTCTCGATCAGGTCGTCACTGCCGACGATGTCGGCACCGGCGGCCTCGGCGGCTTCGGCCTTGTCGCCCACGGCGAACACGGCGACGCGTGCGGTCTTGCCGGTGCCGTTGGGCAGGTTCACCGTGCCGCGAACCATCTGGTCTGCTTTGCGCGGGTCGACGCCGAGGCGGATCGCGACCTCGACGGTGGCGTCCTGGTTCTTCGACGACGTCTCTTTGGCCAGCTTCGCGGCCTCCAGCGGGGAGTAGAGACGGGTCTTGTCCACCTTCTCGGCGGCTGCCTTGTATGCCTTGCTGTTCTTGCTCATTGGTTTCTCCTAGTTACTGAGTTGTGGTCTGTGATGATTGCTCTTCGCGCAAGCGCTCATCACGAGCCGAAGCGGGCTCTCCCACGAGATCGGTCGAACTACTCGACTGCGGTCTGGTCGATCCGCAAGCTACTCGACTGTGATCCCCATCGACCGGGCAGTGCCGGCGATGATCTTGGCGGCCTGATCGATGTCGTTGGCGTTCAGGTCTTCCTTCTTGGTCTCGGCGATCTCGCGCACCTGATCCCAGGTCACCTTGGCGACCTTGGTCTTGTGCGGCTCACCGGAACCCTTGGGCACGCCGGCAGCCTTGAGCAGCAGCTTGGCGGCTGGCGGGGTCTTCAGCGCGAACGTGAAGCTGCGGTCCTCGTAGACGGTGATCTCCACGGGGATGACGTTGCCGCGCTGCGACTCGGTCGCGGCATTGTAGGCCTTGCAGAACTCCATGATGTTGACGCCGTGCTGGCCGAGCGCGGGACCGACCGGCGGGGCGGGGTTGGCCTGCCCGGCCTGGATCTGCAGCTTGATCAGCCCGACGACCTTCTTCTTCGGGGGCATGGCTGTGCTTTCTCTTTCTTTTCCTGGTGGGCTCGGGGCCCGCTTTAAATCTTGGCGACCTGGTTGAAGGTCAGTTCGACCGGCGTTTCACGTCCGAAGATGGACACCAGCACCTTGAGCTTCTGCTGCTCGGCGTTGACCTCGCTGATCGAGGCCGGCAGCGTCGCGAACGGGCCGTCCATAACGGTGACCGACTCGCCGACCTCGAAGTCCACCTCGATGACCGGACGCTCGATGCCACCGGTCTCCGATGCCGCTGCCGAGGCAGCCGCTGTAGCCTTGCCGGGCTTCTTGGCCGCGGCCGGGGGCAGCAGAAACTTGACGACATCGTCGAGCGACAGCGGCGACGGACGCGAGGTCGCGCCGACGAAGCCCGTCACGCCGGGGGTATTGCGCACCGCGCCCCACGACTCGTCGTTGAGCTCCATCCGCACCAGGATGTATCCGGGCAGCACCTTGCGGTTGACCTGCTTGCGCTGGCCGTTCTTGATCTCGGTGACCTCTTCGGTGGGCACCTCGACCTGGAAGATGTAGTCGCCGACGTCGAGGTTCTGCACGCGGGTCTCGAGGTTGGCCTTCACCTTGTTCTCGTAGCCGGCGTACGAGTGGATGACGTACCACTCGCCCGGCTTGAGGCGCAGCTCTTTCTTGAGCGCGACCGCGGGATCCTCGTCCTCGTCCGCCGCCTCCGTGGCCTCGGGCGCTTCGTCGGAAGCACTGTCGAAGGCATCGCTACCTTCGACGACGTCGGTCACCTCAGCGGGTGCAGCGTCTTCGACAGCCTCGGCCGCGCTGCTCTCCTCGAGATGTTCGGCGGCTTCGTCGGCGATCACGACCGCAGGGTCTGCGGCCTCGGCGCGCGCCTCGGACACGCTCGCGGCTGTCTCGCCGTCGAAGCTGGTCACGTGTCAGTCCTCTCTAGATGTCTCTCGTGCACCTGCGGCTGCGGTCAGCCGAAGATCCAGGTCACAAGCTTCGCCAGGCCCAGGTCGACGCCGCCGATCATCGCCACCATGAAGATCAGGAACAGCAGCACGACAGTCGTGTAGCTGGCCATCTGCTTGCGGTTGGGCCAGATGACCTTCCGGAGCTCGCCGACAACTTCCCGCAGGTAGTTGATGACGAACGCGAAGGGGTTGCGCGAGGGCCCGTCCTTGGGCTCCTTGGCCGTCTTCTTCTTGCGTTTCGGGCCGCTGCCGTCGTCCTTCGACCCCGAACTGTCGGTCTCGGGGGCGTCGTCGGCAGCCTCGGCGCCGTTCTCGTCGACGACGCGACGCGACCGCTTTCCGGTGGGCCGCAGGGGCCGCGTCACCACCGCGGTCTGGCCGCGGGTGTCACCGTCGTCGGTCTCGTTGCCGCTGTCGGTGTCCGCGGAGCTGACACCGTCGCGCTCGTCGCTCACCGCATGCCTTTCGTTCGTTGCCGGGTGGTCATCTCCCAGTATTACAACCGGACGACTTTCCACCCTTGTCGAGTATTCAGTTGAGCAGGGGCGACAGGACTTGAACCTGCAACCTGCGGTTTTGGAGACCGCTGCTCTGCCAGTTGAGCTACGCCCCTTCAGCGATGTGCTCAGGGCTCACACAATTTGCGCGCTCCCCGTTCGGTCGATCAGAGCCGACGGACAGCGCGCTTAACTGGGAGAACCCCGAATCCCGAGTGTAGCGCGACCCGGGTCTCAGTTACTAATCCGTACCTGTTGCGGCAGCAACCTCTGACTCGACGTGCTGGACCGGCTTGCGCAGCACCTGACCGGTCTCGGGGTCCCATCCGGCCGAGATCGAATTGTCCCCCTCGTGG
Organism: Mycolicibacterium iranicum; assembly: GCF_001650495.1. Taxonomy (GTDB): domain Bacteria; phylum Actinomycetota; class Actinomycetes; order Mycobacteriales; family Mycobacteriaceae; genus Mycobacterium; species Mycobacterium iranicum_A. Next base: position 40,047 of record NZ_LWCS01000065.1, read on the forward strand.
CCCATGAGGGTGGTGAACGACTCCATGACGACGGCGCCGGTGTGGTCGGTCAGCACGTTGCGGGTGGTGACGATGTCGGCGCCGAAGCGCTCGTCGACCGTCATGATCGTCAGGGCGCCGCGCAGCCGGTCCCCCTCCTGGATCGGACGGTGGAACAGGAACTTCTGGTCCACCTGGACGATCTGCAGGGTTTCCAGGCCGACGTCGACGTGCTGGAAGAAGTGGTTCTGGATCATCACCGCGAAGATCGACATGAACGTCGGGGGTGCGATCAGACCGGTGTGCCCGAGTTCCGATGCGGCGGCCACGTCGTGGCTGGCCGGGTCCTTGGCTTTGACGGAGTTCGCGTACTGACGGATCTGCTCGCGGCCGACCACGAAGACGTCCGGGTATTCCCAGACCATCCCCCGGATGTCTGTCTTGAGTGCCATATCTACCTACCTATGCGAGCTTCGCGATTGCAACGGCGCGGCCGAAGATCTTCTTCCCGCCCGAGGTGGCACTCAGCGCGATGGTGACCGACTTCGCATCCTCATCAACGGATTTGACGCGGCCGCTGAACACGATCTCGGCGCCCACACCGTCGTTGGGGACAGGGACGACGGCCGTGAAGCGCACGTTGTATTCGGTGACCGCGGCGGGATCGCCGACCCACGCGGTGACGTATCCGCCACCGAGGCCCATGGTCAGCATCCCGTGGGCGATCGCGGTGTCGAGGCCGACCTGCTTGGCGATCTCGTCGTCCCAGTGGATGGGGTTGAGGTCGCCGGACACCCCCGCATAGTTGACGAGGTCGGCCCGCGTGAGCGGAATGACCTTCTCGGGCAGTTGATCGCCGACCTTTACCGAACTGAACTCACGCAATGCCATCTGTGAAGCCACTCTCTCCGTCTTCTTCGCTACGCCCCGCGAGGGTGGTGTAGTTCTCCTGAACGACATCGCCTTTCTCGTTGGTGACGATGTTCTTCGTGACGATGATGTCGGTGCCGTGCGCCTTGCGGATCGAGTCCACCCACACGTCGCAGTACAGCGTGTCGCCGGCCTTGATCGGCGCCAGATACTTGACCACCTGGTCGACCTGGACGATCTTGGCGTCACTGATGCCGATGTTGTTCGCGGAAAACATCGCCAGCTGCGCCTGGTAGCCGAAAACCGACAGGAAAGTCAGGGGCGCGAGCAACGCGTCGTGTCCGAGCGCTCCGGCGGCATCCTCGTCGAAGAAGACCGGATCATCGTTCTTGACGGCGGTGGCGTACTCACGAATCTTCTCGCGTCCCACGACGTAATGGTCGGGGTAGCGGTAGTGCACCCCGACGAGAGCGTCCAGGAAAGACACGAGTGATGAACCTACCTAGGAGGCCTCAGCAACCGTTGCATCGACGGCGCAGGCCCAGTCGGGTCGCTCAGCGCGACTCTTTGTGGGCCTGGTGCTTACCGCAGTTCGGGCAGAACTTCTTGATCTCGAGGCGGTCGGGATCGTTGCGGCGGTTCTTCTTGGTGATGTAGTTGCGGTGTTTGCACACCTCGCAGGCCAAGGTGATCTTGGGCCGTACGTCGGTACTGGAGGCCACGTCAGTCGTCTCTTTCTTCTGCGTTCGCGTTCGTTGCTTGTAGCGGTGGGGAGGCTCGATCTCCCGACCTCACGATTATGAGTCGTGCGCTCTAACCAGCTGAGCTACACCGCCCCGGGCATACGGGCGGCGTACCGCCCGGTATCCACCGAGCCCCCTAACGGAATCGAACCGTTGACCTTTTCCTTACCATGGAAACGCTCTGCCGACTGAGCTAAGGGGGCCTGCGCTCACAAAAGTGCCGCGAGCCTTAAAGAGGGTACATTCTCCCCGTTTCCGGCGCCAAACCGCTGGTCGTCGGCGGGCTTTCGCGGCTTGCGGCCTACGCTGGCCCCATGCCTGACACCGACCGCCTCTATTTCAAGCAGATGCTCTCGGGCCGCGACTTCGCGGTAGGCGACATGATCGCCCAGCAGATGCGCAACTTCGCCTACCTGATCGGGGACCGCGAGACGGGCGACACCGTCGTCGTCGACCCGGCGTACGCGGCACAGGACCTGGTGGACGCGCTGGAAGCCGACGGAATGCACCTGTCGGGAGTGCTCGTCACGCACCACCACCCCGATCACATCGGCGGGTCGATGATGGGCTTCGAACTCAAGGGGCTGGCCGAACTGCTGGAGCGGACCAGTGTGCCGGTACACGTCAATGCCCACGAAGCCGATTGGGTTTCGCGGATCACCGGCATCGCGGGCAGCGAACTGACCAGCCATCAGCACGGCGACAAGGTTTCGGTCGGCGACATCGACATCGAACTGCTGCACACCCCGGGGCATACTCCCGGCAGCCAGTGCTTCCTGCTCGACGGGCGTCTCGTCGCCGGCGACACCCTCTTCCTGGAGGGCTGCGGCCGCACCGACTTCCCCGGCGGCAACGTCGACGACATGTTCCGCAGCCTGCAGGCGCTCGCGCAGCTTTCCGGTGACCCCACCGTCTTCCCCGGCCACTGGTACTCCGCCGAACCGAGCGCATCGCTGTCGGACGTGCGCAGCACCAACTACGTGTATCGCGCGAGCAATCTGGACCAGTGGCGGATGCTGATGGGCGCCTGACGCTGGTCACCGGTCTCCGGGGCCACACCGCGATGACGACACCGCACACGCCTTTCGGTGCCCTGCCGAATCGGCAAATCGAAGACGCCCGGGCAGCACTTCTGGCAAACTCAGGAACCGGCGCCAACCGCACTCACGTCGGGGGTCTTCGTGAAGAACATCGCGCTGTGCTTCGACCGTTCGCGCGGCATTGGTGGTACCGGGGGAACCACCAACGCCACAGCTCTGGCTGATCTCATGAGCGCGGGCGACGACCAGATGGTGTGGGCTCCGGCCTGCACCGCGGGCGCCCGGGATCGGTTCCGCGGCCGTCGCGGCACTGTGGACGCGGCGCGCGCCGCGATCGCGGAGGCATATGAATTCCTCGTTGCCGAGTGGTCACCTGGCGATCGTCTTTTCCTGCTGGGCGCGGGTCGCGGCGCCGCCTGCGCTCGGGCGCTGGCACATCTACTGGGGACGGTCGGCGTACTGCGCGACGACATTCCCGGTTGGAGCGTCGGAGATCTGCGCCAGTACGTGCTGTCCACGCACGTAGTCCCCCGCACTCGCCGCGACGCGACGGACTGGGAGCACATCGGCAGGCTGACCGCGCGCCTGTCCGGACGATTCACCGTGGCGGTGGACGTCCACTTCCTCGGGTTGTGGGACACCGTGGCCCTGTCGCGCGCCGGTGCGGCACCGCTGGTGGGAAACGTGCTCGCGACCCGGCACGCGGTCGCCATCGACGGCAGCTGGCGGCGGTCGGGCGCGCAGCTGCTCCGAGGCTCCGGCACCGCCGTGCAGGAGGTGTGGTTCCGCGGCGCCCACTGCGACGTCACCGGGGGCGAGAATGCGTGCGCACCGCTTGCGGCCATCGCCCTCGACTGGGTGCTCGACGGCGCAGTGCGGGCCGGGGCCCTGGTCCGGCAGTGCCCGCAGCGGTCTGTGCCGACCGCCGTCGATGCGCTGGCGGGCAGCACCCACACGGTGTCGTTTCGTCAGATTCCCGCCGACGCGAACGTGCACGCCAGCGTCGAGAGCTATCTGCGGGCGCATCCGTCGTACTGGCGACGGCTGCCGGCGCGCGTGACATGGGCCGACACTGACTGGGCGGCCCGCGCCGAACGGCTGGTGCCGGGCCCCGTGACGCCCCCCTCTGTCACGGAGATCCCGGCACCGCCCGTCCCCGAACTACTTCCAGGCTGAGCCGACGCCGCACTCCCACAGACCGAGCCTGGGCACACCGCTGTTCGGGCGTGCGCGGCGGCGCCTGGCGCCGCGCTCGGTTTCCAGATGCTCGACCGACCGCTTCCGCTTCGCGCGCATGGCATCTCCTTTGGCTGGGGCGCGGTACCCCCTCGTGTACCGCGCTGAACCGACGCTATGAATCCGCGGGCCCGGAGTCGTGCGTAGTGCACTACCTCTTCTCGCGCAGCCCGCCACAGCCCACCTAGGTAGTGCTGTTACGTTCGTCCCATGACCAGCACCGTGTCCTATGAGCTCGCGGATTCCGTCGCCACCATCACCCTCGACGACGGCAAGGTGAACGTGCTCGGCCCCGCCATGCAGGCCGCCATCAACGAGGCCCTCGATCGTGCCGAGGCGGACAAGGCGAAGGCGGTCGTGCTCGCAGGCAACGCGCGGGTGTTCAGCGGTGGATTCGATCTCGGGGTGTTTCAGTCCGGGGACGCCGCGGCGGCGCTGGGCATGCTCGCCGGGGGGTTCACACTCTCCCTGCGGACCCTGACATTTCCCGTTCCGGTGATCATCGCCGCGACGGGGCCCGCGATCGCGATGGGATCGTTCCTCCTGCTCTCGGCCGATCACCGTGTCGGACAACCCAAGACGCGCTGCCAGGCCATCGAGGTGGCGATCGGGATGACCATCCCGATCTCGGCACTGGAGATCATGCGGGCGCGGCTGACTCCTGCCGCCTTCGAACGCGGCGCCGCGCTGGCCGCGACATTCGTCGGCGCCGAGGCGGTCGCGGGCGGCTGGCTCGACGAGATCGTCGAGGCCGATCAGGTCCTCGCCCGAGCCCAGCAGGTGGCCGCCGAGGCGGCGACGACGCTGAACGCAGGCGCCCACCTCGCCACCAAGTTGAAGGCCCGCAAGGGCGCGCTCGACGCGATCCAGGCCGGGATCGACGGCCTGGCAACCGAATTCAGCCTCGGCTGACCTCCCACCCCGGCGAAATATCATTCCGGGCTGCGTTCCGATCCGCGTTCACAGCCCCTGCTTCGCGCTCGGCACGAGCGCCGGGTGCGATGATGGCCCCGTGACCCATGTGCGGGGCCGGATCTGGCGCGACGGCAAGCCCGTCGACGATTTCGAGTTCTCCAGGATCTCGGACTGCCTGGCTTCCGAGGACACCCTGGTGTGGTGTGACATCTACGACCCCGACCACGCCATTCTCAAAGACCTGGCGGTCGAGCTCAGCCTGAACGAATGGGCCGTCGAGGACGCCCTCGCCGAAGCTGAGCGGACGAAGGCCGTCGTGTACAGGTCTCACACGTTCTTCACGGTGTACGGGGTGTCGGTGAAGGATCCGCGACCCGAGGACGTGGCCGAGTCCACGCTGGAGATTCACCGGATCTCCGGGTTCGTCCTGCCCCGTGGCCTGATCACCGTGCGCCTTTCACCGCACTTCGACATGGACGAGGTGTCGCGTCGGTTCGACGAGCTCGGCGGACAGGAGTACGGCGTCGGGTCGCTGGTGCACGGCCTGCTCGACGTCGTGGTGGACGGCCACTTCGACGCGGTCCAGTCTCTGGACGACAGCATCGAAGACCTCGAGGACGACCTGTTCGCGGAGAAACCGCTCCGCGGTGGGTTGCAGCGCAAGACATTTCAGTTACGTAAAGACCTGGTGGCACTGCGTAGAGTGGTCCTGCCGATGCGGGAGGTCGTCTCGGCGATACAGCACCGCAGGATGGACGCCAAGACCTCGGTGGAACTCGACCCCGTGTACGCCGACCTGTACGACCATGTGTTGCGGGTGTCCGAGTGGACGGAATCGTTGCGCGACATGATCACTACGGTGTTCGAAACCAATCTGTCGCTTCAGGACGCACGGCTGAACACTGTGATGAAGAAGCTGACGGGCTGGGCGGCGATCATCGCGGTCCCGACCGCCATCACCGGCTTCTATGGCCAGAACGTCGAGTATCCCGGGATCGACACGGTTGGCGGCTTTGTGACCAGCACGTCGATCATCGTCGTCATCGTGCTGGTGCTGTACTGGATGTTCAAAGCGCGGGATTGGCTGTGACGTCCAGGGTTCCGACGACGCGGCCCGCGGTTCGGTAGGTGACGACGAAGCCGTCGCCACGCTCGGTGAGGTCCGTTGATTCGTAGCCGCCACCCCAGCCGCGATAGTTCAACTCGAATCGACCTATGGTGCAGGTGAATCCCGGAATCTTGTCCCATTCCGCGGAAGCTCCTGCCGCGGTGAGACCGGCCACGAGACCCTGCTGTGCGGCATCGCGCCAGTGTTCGGCGATGACGGGCCGGCCGGCGGCCACGTTGTGGGCAAGGGTGACATCTCCTGCGGCGTAGATGTTGCGGACCGAGGTGCGCATGTGCTGGTCGACAACGACGCGGCCCCCACTGGTGGCGAGGCCGGCTTCGGTGGCCAACCGGATGTCGGGCCGCACCCCCGTGGCGGCGACAATGACGTCACCGTGCACCACATCGCCTGACGACAGTGTGACGGTGGTGTCGCCGACTGCTGCGGCGGTCGCTGCGGTCACGACGCGCACGCCGGCGTCGGCGAGCACGTCGGCCACCCGCTCGCCGACGTCGATACCGAATCTGCGGCGCAGCGGGACGTCTTCGGGGACCACGACGGTGGTGGCGAGCCCCAGGCGCGCCAGACAGCTCGCGGTTTCGCAGCCGATCAGCCCGCCGCCGATCACGACGGCGGAGTCGGCGAAGCGGGCGGCCATCTTCAGCGCGACTGCGTCGGCGAACGAGCGCAGCTGCTGCGCGGTATCGCCGCCGGGCACGCCGAGTGGCACGGCGGCCGATCCTGACGCCACGACCAGATGCCAGTACGGGTAGCGCGCACCACCGAGGGTGACGACCTCCTGGGCGTCTACGTCGATGTGTTCGACGGTCACGCCCAGCAGGAGGTCGATGTTGTGGCGGGCGAACCACCCGGCGCTGTGCAGGTCGAGATTCGTGTGCCCGCCGCCGAGGAATTCCTTGCTGAGAGGGGGCTTGGCATAGGGCAGTGCGGGGTCGGAGGACAGAATCCGCACAGGGATCCGCGGATGCCTGCGGCGAAACGTCTCCGCCGCGCTGATGCCCGCCGGACCACTGCCGATGGCGAGGAACCCCGGTGCCGCCATGCGTCGGGGATACCACCTTCACAAGCGCCCCAATCCCGACACCGGCCGCGGCGTCAGCCTTCGGTCAGATTCGCTGGCAGCGTGCACCTCCAACCGTTGAGCATCGGCGATCCGATGTGAAAACATCTGCGCATGGAGCCGGACGGGGATCCCGAAGCACGAATCCGGGATCTCGAGCGCCCGCTCGCAGACCGGGCGCAGTCCAACGAGCTGGGCACCCGGCCTTACGAAGCACCGCCCACGCCACCGAGCGATCCGTATCAGTACGTGCCACCGCCGCCGGACCCCTATCAGGGGCAGCCCTACGGGCAGTACGGCTCTGCGTACGGCACCCCGCAGTACACGTCGCCGTACTACTCGGCTCCCCAGCAGGTCGTCCGCAAGCGTTCCGCGACCACTGCGCTGTGGCTGATCCCGCTCGTCGTGGGCGGGATCATCGTGGCCGGAGCCGTCGCCATCGTCCTGTACTTCAACAACGCCCGCCCCGACACCTACAGCTTCGACCCCAGCCCGCCGATCTCCGGTGGCGGCGGGCCGCTCGACACCCCCGCTCCGCCGGTCGGCATTCCGACGATCGACCCCGAAGATCAGGTCATCACAGTCGAGGCCGGTGGCTCGGTCAGCGTCAGCGGCGTCGACAAGAACCAGACCATCGTCTGCAACGGCGGAACCGTGAATGTCAGCGGTGTGGAGAACACCGTGGAGGTGCAGGGCAGTTGCGGCGTCGTGTCCGTCTCGGGCATCAACAACACCGTCACCGTCGAGACCGCGCAGACCATCAGCGCGTCGGGTTTCGAGAACCGCGTGACGTACCTCTCCGGCGAACCGGAGATCTCGAGCAGCGGACCCGACAACGTCGTCGAGCAAGGATGAGCGAGACGACCGCGGCGTCAAGGCTCTGGCCAGTTCTCGAAGGCGCTGGGCTACGCCGAGCTCAACGATCACTGCGCCGACCCATCTCCAGGAGGGTCGTCGACGAACTGTCCGGGGCCGTCGTAGCCTGACGGCCGATGGCACTTCACCTCCACCGGGCCGACCGCACCGATCTGCTGGCCGACGGCCTCGGCGCGATGCTGGCCATCCCGCCCGCCGATCCGTTCGCCGAAGATGTCGTCCTGGTGTCGGCACGTGGCACGGAACGGTGGCTCAGCCAGCGGCTCTCACACATCCTGGGAACCGGGTCCGCACAGGATGGGATCTGCGCCGGTGTGACATTCCGGCACCCTCGGTCGCTCATCGCCGAACTGACGGGCGCCGTTCACGACGACCCGTGGTCGCCGAACGCGATGGTGTGGCCGCTGCTCGACGCCATCGACGGCAGCCTCGATCAGCCCTGGTGTGCCGCACTGGCCATCCACCTCGGCCACTTCGCCGCAGGCGATGAAAGAGAGCTGCGTCAGGGCAGGCGCTACGCGGTCGCCCGCAGACTCGCGGGCCTGTTCGCGTCCTACGCGAGCCAGCGACCGACGCTGCTGGCAGGCTGGGCCGAGGGCCGCACCGGGGACCTGGACGACGACCTGAGGTGGCAACCCGAGCTCTACCGCGCTCTGCTGACCAGGGTGGATGCCGATCCGCCGCACCTTCGCCATGCGGAAACCATTGCGCGACTGCAGAAGTCGCGCAGCGAGCTGCCGGATCGCCTGTCGCTGTTCGGGCACACCCGGCTGCCTGCCACCGAGATCGAGCTGCTTGCCGCGCTGGGCACTCATCACGAGCTGCATCTGTGGCTCCCGCATCCCAGCGAGAGCCTGTGGGCCTCGCTGCGCGATCTCGGCGGCATCGTGCCCCGACGCCACGACACCTCGCATCGCGCCGCCGGCCATCCTCTACTCGCCACCCTCGGCCGCGACCTGCGGGAGTTGCAGCGCGGACTGCCGGCCACGCCGGGCACCGACGAGTGTCTGGGCTCCGCTGCGCGCCCGGCCACACTGCTCGGCTGGCTGCAATCCGATATCGCGGCCAATACCGCACGGCCACAGGGTCGTTCGTTTGATCCGGCCGACCGTTCGGTGCAGGTGCACAGCTGCCATGGCCCGGCACGCCAGATCGACGTCCTGCGCGAGGTGCTGCTCGGCCTGCTCGCCGACGACCCGACGTTGGAGCCCCGCGACATCCTCGTCATGTGCCCCGACATCGAGACGTACGCACCGCTGATCGTCGCGGGCTTCGGTCTCGGGGACGTCGTCACCGGAGCGCACCCGGCGCACCAGCTGCGGGTGAAACTTGCCGACCGCGCACTCACCCAGACCAATCCGCTGCTGGCCGTCGCCCGAGAGCTGCTCGGGCTCGCAGGCGGGCGTGCCACCGCCAGCGAGGTTCTCAACCTGGCCGAGGCGCCGCCCGTCCGCTACCGCTTCGGATTCTCCGACGACGACCTCGACGCGATCGGGAACTGGGTGCGTGAGGCCAACATCCGGTGGGGTTTCGACCGCAGCCACCGCCACCCGTACGGGGTCGACTTCGTGCAGAACACCTGGCGTTTCGGGATCGACCGGGTGCTGGCCGGTGTCGCGATGTCGGACGACTCGCACGCCTGGCTGGACACCACCCTGCCCCTCGATGACGTCGGCAGCAATCGCGTCGAGCTCGCAGGCCGCCTCGCGGACTACGTCGAGCGCCTACGGGTCGCCATCGAATCCCTCTCGGGGGCAAGGCCGTTGAGCGAGTGGCTGACCGCACTGTCGGCAGGCGTGAACACGCTGACCTCCGTCGCCGACAGCGACCTGTGGCAGACCAGCCAGATGGAGCGCGAGTTCGACGCGATCCGCACCGATGCAGGCAGTCGTAGCGGCATCATGCTGCGGCTCCCCGATGTCAGGGCGCTGCTGGAACGTCACCTCGCGGGAAGACCGACGCGCGCCAACTTCAGGACCGGCACCCTGACGGTGTGCACGATGGTCCCCATGCGATCGGTGCCGCATCGGGTGGTCTGTCTGGTCGGTCTCGATGACGGTGTCTTCCCGAGATCGGGCGCAATCGACGGCGACGACGTGCTTGCCCGCGAGCCGATGACAGGCGAACGCGACATTCGTTCCGAGGACCGCCAATTGCTGCTCGACGCCATCGGCGCCGCGACCGAGAAGCTGGTGCTCACCTACGCGGGCACCAATGAGTACAGCGGTCAGCGCAAGCCGCCGGCCGTGCCGGTGGTGGAGTTGCTCGACGCACTCGATCTCACCACACCGGCGGCGGTGCGCACGCACGTCCTCGTCGAACATCCGCTGCAGCCCTTCGACATCGAGAATGTCACCCCCGGGGCACTCGGCATGCCCGCGGGCGAGCCGTTCACGTTCGACGCGACGACGCTCAGCGCGGCCCGGGCCGCAGCCGGTCACCGCGAGCAGCGTCCGCACCTTCTCGGTGAGGCGTTGCCTGCGCAGCCGCCGACCGACGTCGCGCTCGACGATCTGGTCGCCTTCTTCCGCGACCCGGTCAAGGGCTTCTTCCGGGCGCTGGACTACACACTGCCGTGGGACGTCGACGCCATCGACGATGCGATGCCCGTCGACGTTGACGCGTTGCAGGAGTGGAAGATCGGCGATCGTATGCTGGACGACATGCTGCGCGGCATGACGCCCGTCGACGCGCAACAGGCGGAGTGGCGTCGCGGGTCTCTACCCCCTGGACGCCTCGGCTGGCGCAGAGCGCAGGAGATCGCGGCGCGCTCGGCCGCCCTGGCCGACGCGGCGCGGCGGCACCGCGTGCAGGAACCCAGGGCGGTGGACGTGGATGTCCAGATCGGGCCGAGACGGCGGGTCACCGGCACCGTCCCGCGACTCTACGGCGACCAGATGGTCGACGTCACGTACTCCAAGTTGGACGGCAGGCATCTGCTGGCGTCGTGGATTCGATTGGTGGCGTTGAGCACCCGTGATTCGGGCACAGACTGGCTGGCGGTGTGTATCGGTAGGGGCAGGAAGAGCGGCCAGACGACTCAGCGGGTACTCGGACCGCCGGAGTCCGCCGCCGACGTGTTACGCGACCTGGTCGCGATGTACGACGCCGGCCGACGCGCACCAATCCCGTTGCCGCTCAAAACTTCTTACGCCTGGGCTGAGGCCCGGTACAGTCGCGGCTGGCCGGAACGGGAGGCCCGCTTCAAATGGAACACCGGCAAGTTCCCCGGTGAGAACTCCCAGCCCGCGCACGAGCTCGTCTGGGGCACCCGTTCCCCGGTCGAGGTCCTGATGACACCGGTGCGGCCCGGCGAGGAGTGCGACGGCGAGAAGACCCGGCTGGGCGCCTACGCGGCCCGGCTGTGGCTTCCGATGCTGCAGGCCGAGAGGGTCGGCCGGTGACGGGACCTTTCGAGAGGACGGAGCCGTTCGATCTGCTCGGCCCGCTGCCGGCGCCGCGTACCACCACAGTGCTGGAAGCCAGTGCCGGGACGGGCAAGACGTTCGCCCTGGCCGGGCTCGTCACCCGATATGTCGCCGAAGGTGTGGCGACCCTGGACCAGATGCTGCTGATCACGTTCGGCCGCGCGGCCAGTCAGGAGCTGCGGGAACGGGTCCGCGGGCAGATCCGGGACGCGCTGCACGCTTTCGACGATCCGGCGACGGCGGACGGCAACGAGATCATCGCGCATCTGGTGGACGGCCCCATCGAGGAGCGTGCGGAGCGCATGCGGCGGCTGCGTGATGCCCTGGCCGGTTTCGACGCCGCGACGATCGCCACCACGCACCAGTTCTGTCAGCTGGTGCTGCGCTCGCTCGGCGTGGCCGGTGACACGGATTCCGGTGTGGAGCTGGTGGAGAGCCTCGACGATGTGGTGGCCGAGATCGTCGACGACGTGTATCTGGCGCATTTCGGGCAGCAGCGAGACGAACCGCTTCTGTCCTACGACGCCGCGCTGAGCCTGGCGCGCGAGGTCGTCGCCAACGCGCACACCGAGCTTCGGCCCGAGGATCCGGCGCCAGGCTTCGATCCCGCGGTCCGGGTACAGTTCGCGAAGGCGGTGTGCGCGGAGCTGGAAACGCGCAAACGCAAGCTCGGAATCCTGCACTACGACGATCTCCTCTCGCGGCTTGCCGACGCGCTGGAGGCGCCGGATTCGCCAGCCAGAGCACGGATGCAGCGCCGCTGGTCGATCGTGATGGTCGACGAGTTCCAGGACACCGATCCTGTGCAGTGGCAGGTGATCGACCGCGCATTCAACGGGCGCTCGACGGTGATCCTCATCGGTGACCCCAAGCAGGCGATCTACGCGTTCCGCGGCGGCGACATCGTGACCTACCTCCACGCCGCGTCGACCGCCGGCGTGCGTATGACTCTCGGCACCAACTACCGCAGCGACGGCCCGCTGGTCGACAGCCTGCAGGCCGTCATGCGCGGCGCGCAGCTCGGCGATCCGCGGATTGTCGTACACCAGGTCGAGGCGAACCACACGGAGCACCGTCTCCAGGGCGCGCCCCACAACGCGCCGTTCCGGCTGCGGGTGGTCAGCCGGGACCAGTTCGGCACCAGACCCGACCGCGTCATCCCCATCGACACACTGCGCCAGCACATCCCGAAAGACCTGGCAGCTGACGTCAAGACGCTGCTGGCCGGCGAGGCGACGTTCTGCGGCGACAAACTGGAACCCAAGCACATCGCGGTGATCGTGGAAAGCCACCGCGACGGTCACGCGTGCTTCGACGCTCTCACCGAGGCCGGAGTGCCCGCCGTCTACACCGGCGACTCCGACGTGTTCAGCTCGCCCGCGGCCGACGACTGGCTGTGCCTGCTCGAGGCCTTCGATCAGCCACACCGCTCCGGGTTGGTGCGGGCCGCCGCGACGACGATGTTCTTCGGCAACACCGCGCAAGACCTTGCGAGACGGGGTGATGCGCTGACCGACGAGGTTGCCGAGACGCTGCGCAGGTGGGCCGACTTCGCGCGCGAACGAGGCGTGGCGGCGGTGTTCGCGGCCGCGCAGCTGCGGGGCATGGACGAGCGGGTGCTGTCGTGGGTCGACGGCGAGCGGCACATGACCGACCTCGCACACCTGACCCAGGTGCTGCACGACACCGCCCACCGCGAGCATTTCGGCCTGCCGGCGCTGCGCGACTGGTTGCGTACGCAGCGCGGCGAGCGCGGCGGCGCCGTCGAGCGCAACCGACGCCTGGACAGCGACGCCGCGGCGGTGCAGATCATGACCGTCTGGGTGAGCAAGGGTCTGCAGTTTCCGGTGGTGTATCTGCCGTTCGCGTTCAATCGCAACATCCAGACGCGGGACGTGACGATGTTCCATGACGGGGACACCCGCTGCCTGCACATCGGAGGCGAGCTCAGCCCCGACTTCACCGCGGTGCAGCAGCAGGGTCGTCGTGAGGCCGCCGGCGATGACGTCCGCCTCACCTACGTCGCGATGACCCGCGCCCAGTCGCAAGTGGTGGCCTGGTGGGCTCCGTCCAACGACGAACCCAACGGCGGACTGTCGCGATTGCTGCGCGGCCGTACACCCGGCGAACCGGTGGTGCCGGACCGCTGCGATCCCGCGAGAATCGACGATCCCGACGCGATGGCGCTGCTGCGCGCATGGGCCGACCAGGGTGGGCCCGTCCTCGAGGAGTCGATCGTCGCTTCGCCGGTGGACCTTGAACTGCCCTGTCCCCCGGACGATCTCAGGTCTCGGCATTTCCATCGTCGTATCGACGCCTCGTGGCGGCGGACGTCCTACTCGGGTCTCGTGCGGGCCGCCGACGCAGCGCCGGGTGTGAGCAGCGAACCCGAGGTCGTCGAACTCGACGACGAGTCCGGCGAGGTGCCGCTGCCCGAGCCGGCTGCCGATCCCGCGACCCCTGAGGTGCCGTCTCCGATGGGCGAGCTGCCGATGGGCGCGACCTTCGGCACGCTGGTGCACGCCGTGCTCGAGACGGCCGACCCGTTCGCCACCGACCTTGCGACCGAACTGGAGAGCAGGATCGGTGAGCATTCGCTCTGGTGGCCGGTCGACGTCGCAACTGCAGACCTTGCCGCGGCAATGGTCCCGATGCACGACACCCCGCTGGGGCCGCTGCTTCCCGGCGTGACTCTGCGCCACATCGGTTTGCGAGACCGGCTGCGAGAGTTGGAGTTCGAGTTCCCGCTGGCCGGGGGTGATCGGCGCGGGAGGGCCCCGGTGATCTCTCTGGCCGATGTCGGCCGCCTCCTCGGTGAACACCTGCCCTCCGATGACCCGCTGGCGCCCTACGCCGACAGGTTGACGGGCAGCGCGCTGGCCGCCCAGCCGTTGAAGGGCTATCTGAACGGCTCGCTGGACGCCGTGCTGCGCGTCGACGACCGCTACGTCGTCGTGGACTACAAGACGAACTGGCTGGGTGAGCCGGGCCGGAAGCTGACCGCCGCAGATTACGGGCAGGCCCGTCTCGTCGAGGCGATGCTGCACTCCGATTACCCTCTCCAGGCGCTGCTGTACTGCGTTGTGCTGCACAGGTTTCTGCGATGGCGGGTGCCGGGATACTCGGCGCGGGAACACATCGGCGGGGTGCTGTACCTGTTCGTGCGAGGGATGTGCGGTGCGGACACGCCGGTGGTCGACGGGCATCCGGCGGGGGTGTTCAGCTGGGAGCCACCCGCGGCGCTGATCGAGTCGCTCTCCGATCTGTTGGACGCCGGGGCGGCGGCGGTATGACGATCGACGCTTTCGCCGAGTTGTTCGAACCTGCGGATCTCCATGTGGCACAACGGTTGAGCGCTCTGGGCAACGACACCGACGCCCGGGTGGCACTCGCGGTCGCGCTTGCGGTGCGGGCTGTGCGAGGTGGTTCGGTGTGCGTGGACCTGCGAGCGATCGCCGAACAGATCGGCGTGCGGGAGCTGCCCTGGCCCGAACCGCGGCAGTGGCGCGACGCCGTCGCGGCCAGCCCGCTGGCCGGCCTGCAGGTGCTTCGCCTCTACTCGGACGCCACGACCGATCTGCTCTATCTCGACCGCTACTGGCGGGAGGAACAGCAGGTGTGCGACGACGTGCTGGCGCTGCTGTCCGCACCGCCGCGTGCCGCCGTGCCCGACCTCGCCCGCCTGTTCCCCGCAGGCTGGGAGGAGCAGCGGGCTGCCGCCGACGCCGCGTTGCGGCAGCCGCTGACGGTGCTGACCGGCGGGCCGGGAACCGGTAAGACGACGACCGTTGCCCGGCTGCTCGCCGCGATCGCCGAGCAGGCCGACATCGCTGGCGCCGCCGCGCCGCGGATGGCGCTGGCGGCACCCACCGGCAAGGCCGCCGCGCGGCTCGCTGATGCGGTGACGGCCGAGGTCGACAAGCTCGCCGACGTCGACCAGGCCAGACTCTCGGGGCTGCGGGCGACGACGCTGCACCGGCTGCTCGGCAGCCGTCCGGATACCTCGTCGAGATTCCGCCACCACCGCGGCAACCGCCTTCCCCACGACGTGGTCGTGGTCGACGAGACGTCGATGGTGTCGCTGACGATGATGGCCCGCTTGCTGGAAGCGGTGCGCCCCGACGCCCGGCTGTTGTTCGTGGGCGATCCCGATCAGCTCGCCTCGGTCGAAGCCGGTGCCGTGCTCGCTGATCTGGTGGAGGGGCTCGGTGGGTCCAGGGCGAGCGAAGCGACGGGGAATATGTCCTGCGTCGTCGAGCTTCAGACGTCGCACCGCTTCGGGGAGGCGATCGGCGCGCTGGCGCAGGCGATCCGTGCCGGCGACGCCGACGCCGCGGTCGATCGGCTGCGTGCAGGCGGGGACGCGGTCGCGTGGCTCGACACGGATGACCCGTCCGAGGCGCTGCGCGGGCCGCTGACCGATCGCGCGGCCGCGCTACGGGAGGCGGCGCTGCTGGGCGACGCCGGGACTGCCCTGGCCATCCTGGACACGCACCGGCTGCTGTGCGCGCACCGCAACGGCCCCTACGGGGTGACGCACTGGAATCACCGGGTCGAACGTTGGCTCTCGGACCGGACAGGGCAGTCGATGTGGTCGCAGTGGTACCCCGGCAGGCCGCTGCTGGTGACCGCCAACGATTACGGGCTGGGTGTCTACAACGGCGACACGGGGGTCGTCGTCGCGGCGCCGGACGGGCTGCGGGCGCATGTGGGCTCGCAGCAGTTCGCGCCGGGGCGCTTGGGCGAGGTCGACACGATGTTCGCGATGACGATCCACAAGAGCCAGGGCAGTCAGGCCGAC
Organism: Mycolicibacterium iranicum; assembly: GCF_001650495.1. Taxonomy (GTDB): domain Bacteria; phylum Actinomycetota; class Actinomycetes; order Mycobacteriales; family Mycobacteriaceae; genus Mycobacterium; species Mycobacterium iranicum_A. The sequence goes on from NZ_LWCS01000065.1 coordinate 56,124, forward strand.
GAGGTGACCGTGCTGATGCCGCCCGAGGATTCCCGGTTGCTGACCCGCGAGCTGTTCTACACGGCCGTCACCCGCGCCAAGAAGCGCGTCCGGGTCGTCGGCACCGAGGCGTCGGTGCGCGCTGCGGTGGGCCGAAGGGCCACGCGCGCTTCGGGCCTGGCGCGGCGCCTGAGCTCCCGGTAGCGCCACCTTCCGCCGAAACTGCATTCCACGCGGCCCCTTCTCGGACTTCTCCTGCGCCGCTGCAGTCTCGGCGGTCGCCAGAAATGATTTCGCGGTCGTGGCGGTTTAAACCATTGTCAGAACCGCGCGATTCGCTCCACGGCTCCGACCCGATCAAGGGAAGAGCAGGAAACCACACATGAAGTACCTCACCATCGCCACTGGCATCGCTGCCGGACTCGCGGCGGCAGCCTTCGGGCTGGCCGGCACCGCGGGTGCCGGACCCGCGGGTCCCGGGAGCGCGAGCGAGACCATCAGTCAGCTCGAAAAGCAGGGCAATCGGGTGATCGTCGACCGGTTGTCGGACGTCCCGCTGCAGGAGGCCTCGGTGGTCTCGGTGCGCACGGGCGCCGATGTCCGGGAAATGGCCTGGGACAGTGATCTCCACGGATCAGACGGTGTCGTGTACGTCGCCGTCCGCTGATACGCCACGCAGAAGGGGCGTCCCGCAGAATGCGGGGCGCCCCTTCTGAATTTTTTCGCTCCATCTATCCGTGTAACGAAACTGCGCGGTGCCGACACCATTCATCGGTATCCGAATACACGAGAAAGAGCGAGGGACCGCCATGAACATCAGCATGCCCACCCCCAAGACCATCGCCGCTGCGGCCGGACTCGCCGCCGCCGCCGTCATCGGTTTCGCCGCCCCGGCCGCGGCGATGCCAATGGGCGGTGCCGTCTCCACCATCAGCATGCTGGAGGCTGAGGGCAACCGCGTCCTGATCCACCGGCTGTCGGCGACGCCGTTGGATCAGGCCGAAGTCGTCCGCATCACCCGCGGCCCCGCCGTCCGCGGAACCGTGATGGATGAGTTCAGCAACCGCACCTACCAGCAGACGATCACCGGCTACGTGTACTACGTCAGCGTGCGCTGAGCAACGACATCCGCCGAGACTGCGTCGCCGACGCCGTCTCGGCGGATACGCATGTACCGATCGTCACCGAACAGTCGCTATTTTGTCGGTGAGCCGATAGCCGTTTACGACCACATCGGAGAGATCGTTGGCACATGCGAGTTGACGGGCGGGACGTCGCTGTCTCGGGCAACCTGCTCCAGCCGCTGACCCGACGCACCAATGACATCGTTCGGCTGTCGCTGGCCGGGTTGTTCCTGGTCGTCATCGTCACCAGCTCGCTGATCACCCGAAACGAGTGGGACGCGCTGGAGCGTTCGATCTCCGGCATCGTCGGGGTGCTCAGTCCGACCCAATCGAACACCGTCTATCTCATCTACGGCATCGCCATTCTCGGGTTGCCGTTTTTCATCCTGATCGGGCTCGTTCTTGCGCGGCAGTGGAAGCTGTTGGGCGCGTATGCGGCGGCCGGCATTCTCGCAATTCTGGCCCTGTCGATCACGGGAAACGGCATCGCCGCTCCGCGCTGGCATTTCGACCTCACGGAGCGGCTCGACACGCTGCTGTCGCAGTTTCTCGACGACCCGCGGTGGATCGCGATGCTGGCGGCGGTGCTGACCGTGTCGGGACCGTGGCTGCCCGCGCGGTGGCGGCATTGGTGGTGGGCGCTGTTGCTGGCGTTCGTGCCGATCCACCTGGTCGTCAGCGCGGTCGTCCCGGCCCGGTCGCTGCTCGGTCTGGCGGTCGGGTGGTTCGTCGGCGCGCTGGTCGTACTCATCAGCGGCACCCCGGCGTTGGAGGTTCCGCTCGACGGGGCCGTCCGCGCGATCACCCGCCGCGGCTTCCCGGTCTCGGCGCTGCAGGTGGTCCGTCCCGCAGGCCAGGGGCCGATGGTCCTGACGGCCACCCGGGAGGGGCCCGACGGCGAGAGCGCGGTCGTCGAACTGTACGGACCGCATCAGCGCGGCGGCGGCTTCCTGCGCCAGTTCTGGCGCAAGCTCCGACTGCGCGACAGCGAAACCGGCCCGATACAGCCGTCGATGCGCCGCGCTGTGGAGCACCGCGCGCTGATGGCGCTGGCCGTCGGCAACCTCGGTTTGGCCAACACGTCTCCGATCGCGGTGGCCACACTGGACCGCGGCTGGACGATGTACGCGCACAAACCCACCCGCGGTACTCCGCTTGCGGGTTGCGCCGAGGACACACCGGTGAGCCGGGTGTGGGATTCGCTCGGGGTGCTGCACAGCCAGCAGATAGCCCACGGCGACCTGCGCGGCACCGAGATCACCGTCGTCGACGGCACACCGTTGTTCGGCGGCTTCAGCAGCGCGGAGTACGGCGCGTCGGATGCGCAGCTGCACACCGATGTCGCCCAGCTTCTGCTCGCGTCGGCCGACCTTTACGGCGCGCCGAAGGCCGTCGCGGCCGCGATCACTGTCTTCGGCAACGACGTCGTGCTGGCGGCGTCGCGGCGTCTGACGAAAGCGGCTGTGCCCAAGCGCGTTCGGGATTCAGTGAGTGACGCCGGCAGTGCGATGGCCACTCTTCGCGACGAGGTCAAGCACCAGACCGGCGCCGATCAGATCAAGACGGCGACGATCACCCGCTTCACCAGAGGCCAGCTGATCCAGATCGTGCTGCTGGTGGCGCTGGTCTACGTCGCATATCCGTTCATCAGCTCGGTGCCGGTGTTCTTCTCCGACCTGCAGTCGGCGAACTGGTGGTGGGCGCTGGCCGGCCTGCTCGTCTCGGCGCTGAAGTACCTGGGTGCGGCGGCAGCACTGTGGGCGTGCGCGGACGGCATGGTTGGCTACTGGACGTTGTCGGTCATGCAGGTCGCCAACACGTTTGCCGCGACGACGACGCCTGCGGGGGTCGGCGGCCTCGCGTTGAGTACCAGGTTCCTGCAGAAGGGTGGACTGGGCGCGTTGCGGGCCACCACTGCCGTGGCGATGCAGCAGTCGGTGCAGGTGATCACCCATATCACGCTGTTGATCATCTTCAGCACCGTCGCGGGCGCATCGGCGGACCTGTCGCGTTTCGTTCCGGACGCGACAGTGATCTATCTGATCGCGGGCATAGTGCTCGGTGCGATCGGCATTTCGCTGTTCGTTCCGAAGCTGCGGCACTGGCTGGGTACCGCGGTGCGGCCGCGCCTCAAAGAGGTTCTCGACGACTTGGTACTGCTGGCACGCGAACCCAAAAGGTTAGCGATCATCATCTTGGGTTGTGCGACAACGACTCTCGGCTCCGCTCTGGCGCTGTGGGCGAGCATCGAGGCGTTCGGCGGGGATGCCAGCTTCATCACCGTCACGATCGTGACGATGGTCGGCGGCACGTTGGCCTCGGCCGCTCCGACTCCCGGCGGTGTCGGCGCCGTGGAAGCGGCGCTGATCGGCGGTCTCGCGGCTTTCGGTGTGCCCGCCGCGGTGGCGGTGCCCTCGGTGCTGCTGTATCGGATTCTGACCTGCTGGCTGCCGGTGTTCCTCGGCTGGCCGATCATGCGGTGGCTGACCAACAAAGAGATGGTCTGAGCACCGCACCGCGAGCGCGCGTTTCTGTACGCCGACGCGCCGCGACTTCTGGCATTTCGCGCACGCCCGGCGACCCTCGCGACAAAAGGTGCAGCACATGGGCCGCCACACGTTGTCGGGGTCAGGCCGCCCCGACTCGCACAGATCTAGCAGGCGACGCCGGCGAAGACAGCGCCGGTGATCAGCGCGATCACCAGCGCGAGTGTCGGCATTCCGCTGAAAAGTGCGACCGTGACACCCGCGACCGCGGCGATCAGGATCGTCAGCATGAGGAAGGCGAGCGCCCAGTTCACCTGGCTGGACGCATGCGCCGTCCGGGGCGCCTCGACAGCCTTTGAGACCATCGCGCCGTCACCGATTCCGACCATGACACGTCCTCTCTGTGATGACGGACACAATATAACGTGACAATGGCACACATCACATCGATGACAGACATGTTGTGATCTATCCGTCAATTTCGAAAGCCCCACTAACAGAACTGATTAGCGTGCCTAACCGCGAATTCGGGCGGTAGGTTGGCGTCGGTGAGAGTTGCGGGGCTGGCCGCGATGACGGTCATCACGGCGGCGCTGGTGCAGTGCGCGCCGGCGTCCAGTCCGGCCCCACCACCGCCCGCCGATCCGTCGTCGCCGTCACCGACGACGCAGGACCTGCCGCCGGAGACCTTCACCACCGTCATCCCGACGCCGCAGGCGCAGCCTGCCACGATCACACCGGTCACCGCGGCCGAACTGGGCACATCATGGCGCCCCGGCTGCCCGGCCGGGCCCGATGAACTCCTGCGCATCGACCTGGACTTCTGGGGATTCGACGGGCAGACGCACCGCGGCAGGCTCGTGGTGCACCGGGACCTCACCGACGAGGTCATCGAAGTGTTCGACGAACTCCACCGGCTGCGCTATCCCATCGAGAGGATGCGCACGGTCGAGAACTACCCGAACGCCGACGACGAACTGTCGATGCGCGACAACAACACCTCGGCGTTCAACTGCCGCGTCATCCCTGGTAGCGGCAGTTGGTCGTTGCACGCCTACGGCCGCGCCATCGACATCAACCCCAAGCTCAACCCCTATATCCCCAGCAACGGCAGATACGAACCCGCCAACGCCGGACCCTGGATCGATCGCACCCGCACCGAGCCCGGGATGCTGCACGACGGCGATGCCGTCGTCCGCGCATTCACCGACCGCGGCTGGCGCTGGGGCGGTCACTGGCGTTCACCGCTGGACTACCAGCACTTCGAGATTCGTTGACACTCGGCGGACCCCGGTCCGAATATGTCCGAAGGTGAACCCCCGCAGGAGGTATTCCGTGTCGTAAATTAAGGCGCTTTCCTCGTGGACTGGAGACTCAGCTGCTTCATCGAATCGCGCTCTCGGCTCTCGCCGCACCCCGCCGCATCCTCGTTGCCGCGGCGCTCCTGACGGTCGCCCTCGGGGTGTTCGGGGTCCCCGTGGCCAAGAGTCTGTCGCCGAGTGGCTTCTCCGATCCGGGCTCCGAATCCGCCCACGCCGCGGCACTGCTGACCGAGAAATTCGACCAGGGCGACGTCCAGATGCTCATCGTGGTGTCGTCCCCCGACGGCATCGACGCTCAGCGGGTCCGCGAGGTCGGGACCGGAATCGTCGCCGACCTGAGCGAGAACCCGCACGTCGCGGGCGTGTCCTCGCCCTGGACCACTCCACCCGCTGCGGCGGCCGACCTTGTCACCCGCGACCGCACAGCAGGTCTGATCGTCGCGGGGATCAGGGGCACGGAGGCGCAACAGCAGACGTGGGCCAAGGAGATCTCCGAACGGGTCACCCGCGACGAAGACGGGATCGTCGTCAAAACCGGCGGCACCGCGATGGTGAACGTCCAGATCACCGAACAGTCGCAGCGCGACCTGCTGGTCATGGAGTCCCTGGCGATCCCGCTGAGCTTCCTGGTCCTGGTGTGGGTGTTCGGCGGGCTTCTGGCCGCCGCGTTACCGGTGGCCATCGGCGGTATGGCGATTGTCGGCACGCTGGCCGTGCTGCGCCTGGTCACATTCGCCACCGATGTGTCGATCTTTGCGCTGAACCTGGCCACCGCGATGGGGCTGGCACTGGCCATCGACTACACGCTGCTGATCCTGTCGCGGTACCGCGACGAACTCGCCGCGGGCGCGGACCGTCCGGAAGCGATCAGGCGCACGATGACGACGGCGGGGCGCACCGTGATCTTCTCGGCGACGACGGTGGCGCTGTCGATGTCGGCGATGGTGCTGTTCCCGATGCACTTCCTCAAATCGTTCGCCTATGCCGGGGTCGCGACGGTCGCGTTCGCCGCGGCCGCCGCAGTCGTCATCACGCCTGCGGCCCTGGTCCTGCTGGGCGACCGCCTCGATTCGTTCGACGTCCGCAAGCTGACGCGCCGCATCCTGCGCCGGCCCGAGCCGCAGCCGGTGCCTGTCGAGCAACGCTTCTGGTATCGCTGCGCGACGTCGGTGATGCGCCGTGCTCTGCCGTTGGGCGTGGTCGTCGTCGTGCTGCTGCTCGTGCTCGGCGCACCGTTTCTGGGGGTCAGGTGGGGCTTCCCCGATGACCGCGTACTGCCGCAGTCCGCGTCGGCGCATCAGGTCGGCGACCAGTTGCGCACCGAGTTCGCCGACAACACCGACACCAACGTCACGATCGTCGTCCCGGACGGCGCCGGCCTGAACCCGGCCGATCTCACCACCTACGCCATGGAGCTGTCCCGCGTGCCCGACGTTCCGTCGGTCTCCGCTCCGACGGGGACGTTCGTCGACGGCGCCAAAGCGGGTCCGCCGTCGGCGCCGACGGGCGAGAGGGACGGCAGCACCTTCCTGACCGTGACCAGTTCCGCCCCGCTGTTCTCCGACGCCTCGGAGACCCAGCTCGACCGACTGCACGCCGTCGAGGGTCCGGGCGGGCGTGACGTCCAGATGACAGGCACGGCGCAGATCAACCGCGACAGCGTCGATGCGATCACCAACAAGTTGCCGCTGGTGCTCGGCCTCATCGCCGTGATCATGTTCGCATTGCTGTTCCTGCTGACCGGCAGCGTCGTCGTGCCGTTGAAAGCGCTTGTGCTGAACATGCTTTCGCTGACCGCCGCGTTCGGTGCACTGGTGTGGATCTTCCAGGACGGACATCTCTCCGGCCTCGGCACCACCCCGACGGGCACGCTCGTCGCGAACATGCCGGTGCTGCTGTTCTGCATCGCGTTCGGTCTGTCGATGGACTATGAAGTATTCCTCGTCGCGCGGATCCGCGAATTCGTGCTGGACGGCCACGAGAACGACGAAGCGGTGGCCCTGGGCATCGCCCACACCGGACGCATCATCACCGCCGCCGCTCTGATCATGTCGATTTCCTTCGCGGCGCTGATCGCGGCGAACGTGTCCTTCATGCGGATGTTCGGGCTCGGCCTCACGTTGGCCGTCCTCGTCGACGCCACGTTGGTCCGGATGGTCCTCGTTCCGGCGTTCATGCATCTGATGGGCAGCGTGAACTGGTGGGCCCCGACCTTTCTCAAACGCATACACGAACGCCTCGGCTTCAGTGAAGAACCGGCGGCGAAAACCGACAGCACAAAGACGGAACAGGTCAGCACATGAGCGAGAAACCGATCAGTGTCATCGCAGCGGTGCAAGGCGCACTTCCGCCGCACCGATACACCCAGGACGAGATCACCGAGGCGTTCCTGGCAGTCCCCGCTTTTCGAGGCGTCGAGGATCTGCTTCGCGGGCTGCACAAGAACGCCAAGGTCAACGCGCGCCATCTGGTCCTGCCGTTGGAGCGCTACACCGAACTGCTCGACTTCGGCGACGCCAACGACCTCTACATCGAGCATGCGGTCGATCTCGCCTGCGAGGCACTGGTGGCCACACTCGACGAATCCGGGCTCAAGCCAACCGATCTCGACATGATCATGTCGACGACGGTCACCGGTATCGCCGTCCCGTCGCTGGACGCGCGCATCGCCACGCGGCTGGGACTGCGGCCCGACGTGCGCCGGGTGCCACTGTTCGGGCTCGGCTGCGTCGCGGGCGCGGCAGGCATCGCCCGCATGCACGACTATCTCAGAGGAGCGCCCGACCACATCGCCGCGCTGGTGTCGGTGGAGCTGTGTTCACTCACCCGCCCTGCACTCACCCCGACCATCGGCAGCCTGGTGGGTAGCGCGTTGTTCGGTGACGGCGCGGCCGCGGTCATCGCCGCGGGCGCCCATCGCGCCGGCGCGATCGACGCGGCCGGACCCGCGGTGCTCGACACGCGCAGCCGGATGTACCCCGACTCGCTCGACATCATGGGCTGGACGGTGAACCGCAACGGGTTTCAGCTCGTCCTGTCCCCGGAACTGCCCGAGCTCATCATGCGCTATCTGCCCGACGACATGGCCGGCTTCCTCGGCGAGCACGCCCTGGGCGTCGGCGACATCGCGACGTGGGTCTCCCATCCCGGCGGGCCCAAAGTCCTGGAGGCCATCGCGGGGGCTCTCGACCTCGTCGACGACGCCCTCGAGCTGTCCTGGCGCTCGCTGGCCGAGGTGGGCAACATGTCGTCGTCGTCGGTGCTGCACATCTTCCGCGACACGATCGCCAAGCGGCCGGCTGCCGGCCGGCCCGGTCTGTTGATGGCGATGGGTCCTGGCTTCTGCTCGGAACTCGTCCTGTTGCGCTGGCAGTGACATGCTGGCGTATACGGTTCTGATCGCCGCGGTCGCGGTTGAGCGAGTCGCCGAACTGGTTGTCTCCCAGCGCAACGTGAAGTGGAGCAAGGCGCGCGGCGGCGTGGAGTTCGGCCTGTCGCACTATCCCGTCATGGTGGTTCTGCATACCGGCCTGCTGGTGGGCTGCCTCTACGAGGCCTCCCACCGGGAATTCATCCCGCTGCTGGGCTGGTCGATGTTCGTCGTCGCCGTGGCCGCGCAGGCCCTGCGCTGGTGGTGCATCACGACGCTGGGGCACCAGTGGAACACCAGGGTCGTGGTGGTTCCCGACGCCCGGCGCGTCACCGGCGGGCCGTACCGGTTCATGTCGCATCCCAACTACGTCGCGGTCGTCATCGAAGGCATCGCGCTGCCCCTGGTGCACACAGCCTGGATCACCGCGGTGGTGTTCACCGTGCTCAACGCGCTGCTGCTGTGGGTGCGAATCTCGGTGGAGAACAGGGCGCTCCAGTCGCTGACGGCTGCCCCGACATGATCGACCTGGCGGTCGCGCGATGATCGACCTGGTGGTTGCCGGGGGCGGGCCCGCTGGGCTCGCCACCGCCATCCACGCCGCCCGCGCCGGCCTGGAGACGGTCGTGATCGAAAAGCGCCCCGGACCGATCGACAAGGCCTGCGGGGAGGGCCTGATGCCGCACGCGGTCCACCAGCTCGCCCTCCTGGGTGCCCAGCCCGCGGGCAGACCGTTCAAGGGCATCTCGTATTTCGACGAAAAGCATGCCGTCACAGCACACTTCGGCAACGGAGATGGTTTCGGGGTGCGGCGCAAGACGCTGCATGCCGCCTTGCTCACGGAGGCGGACCGAGCCGGCGTGAAGCTGGTGCACGACACCGTCGGCCCGCTCACCCAGGACGCGGATTCGGTCACGGTGAACGAGATCCGGGCCCGCTATCTGGCGGCGGCCGACGGGCTGCACTCCCCCATCCGGACGGCGCTCGGCCTTGGGGTGTCACCGGGCGGGACCAAACGCTGGGGCATCAAACGGCACATCGCGGTGGCACCGTGGAGCGACTTCGTCGAGGTGTACTGGTCCGATCACGCCGAGGCCTACATCACGCCGGTCGCCGACGACTGTGTCGGCATCGCGATCCTGACGTCGCGGCAGGGGCGTTTCGACCAGCACCTGGCCGCATTCCCGGCAGTGCGCGAACGCATCGACGGGTTCCCCCGGGAACCGGACCGCGCGGCGGGCCCGCTGCGTCAGCGGGTCCGCAGCCGCGTCGCGGGCCGTGTCATGCTGGTCGGCGATGCGGCCGGCTACGTCGACGCGCTCACCGGTGAGGGACTCGGCTTGTCGTTTGCTGCGTCGAAACTGCTCGTCGACAGCGTGATCGCCGACCGTCCCGGCGACTACGAGCGGCAATGGCGCAAGGTCACCCGCCGCTACCGGCTGCTGACGGCGGGCCTGCTGCATGCCGGCACGTCGCCGCTGCGGTCACTCATCGTGCCCGCTGCCGCCAGCCTCCCTCGGGTGTTCCGCGGCGTGGTGAACCTCCTCGCCGATTAGGACCGGACACCCGTCCTTGCCGTAGATCGAGATCGCGTTGCGGCCGTTGGACTTTGCCACGTAGAGCGCCTTGTCGGCGCGATCGAGTAGTTCGGCGACCGCGGTGTCGGCGTCCGAGCCCGTGGTGTGCCAGGGGCGCATCGTTGCGACGCCCGCGCTGATCGTCACCATCCCGGAGTCCGTTCCCAGGTGCGGAATCTCGAGGGCGCGGATCGCGGCGGCCAGTCCGTCGGCGAATTGTTGCGGACTGTCGCATCCGGACAGCACGACGGCGAATTCCTCGCCGCCGTAGCGTGCGGGTACGCACCGGCGCGGGTCGGCGAGGTTTTTCAGCACGTGGGCGATCTGGCGCAGACATTCGTCACCGGCCTGGTGGCCGTAGAGGTCGTTGAACGACTTGAAGTGATCGAGATCGATGAACAGCGCCGTGACCTGCTCGCCGTCGCCGCTGGCGCGCTCCCAGATCTCGGCGGCCCGCACCGCAAGACCGCGCCTGTTGGCCAGGCCCGTCAGCGGGTCGGTGTTGGCCATGTCGGTCAGCGAATCCTGCACTTCGCGTTCCAGCGTCACGTCGCGCAGCACCGCTGCGGTCAGTCCGTCGGCGGTGCGCCGGCTGTGCACGATGTACCAACCCCAGGTGCCGTCCCGTTTGCGGATGCGGAACGGGTTCGACGGTCCGGCGGCGCCTGATTCTGGGAAGTCGGCGCGGCTGGCCCGATCGTCGGGGTGGACCTGTTCCAGCCACGCCTCCTTGTCGATGCGGCCCTCGGGGAGGTCGAGGATCTCGTGGCCGGGGGTGGCCCGGCGCAGCAGGTTGCCCTCGGCGTCGACGAGGATCACCACGTCCCCGGTGAGCTCGGCGACCAGTTCGTAGGCCTTGTAGCTCGCGTTGTCCAGTGCCGCGAGCCGCATGCGGTCCTCGAGCGCGGCCGCGACCATGACGACCATCGTGAACGCCCCGAGCACGAACACCTGGGCGGAGATCATCGCCTGCCCCGGGCTGTCCAGCGACGCGGCGAAGGGCCCGTAGCCGGCGAAGGTGCTGCCGAGGATGAACCCCGACCCCACCGCCATCTCGGCGAAGGCCGACGCGATGCCGGAGCGGATCAGCACCAGCAGCGCGGGCAGCACGGTCAGGAACACCAGAACGAAGCTCGACTTGGTCGCCGACGCGGCGCACAGCCCGACGGTCAGCGCCGTCATCGCCCCAAACCAGAGCACCTCGCGCCAGCTGTGCCTGCGCCGGTAGTGGTCCCAGCGCAGCATCAGCGGAACGAGGAATGCGATACCGACGGCTTCCGTGAGGTACCAGGCCATCGCGGCGTACACCAGTGACGAGGCGGTGGTCGCGATCTCGCCGTTCCAGATGAGGCTCGCGATACCGATGGGACTACCCAGCAGAGGTGCGAGGAGGACGCCGTAGAGCAGGAACCGCCGCCAGCTGAGCAGCGAGTCGCTGCGGCCGCTCACCCAGTCCTGGTCGCGGTGCAGCATGACGGCGGCGAACGCGACCGTGGTCATCGTCGACAGGACCCCGACTTCGGGCGACAGGTCGAGCAGGAAACGGACGGGCAGGATCTGGATGGCGGCGAACGACGCCAAGTAGACGGGCCAGTGTCTGCGCGGGGAGGTCAGCAGCGCGACGAGCTGCGGCGCGACGGCGGGCCACACCATCGCATACGACCAGCTGTCCACGTAGACGAGGCCGCGGACCGCGATGCACAGTGCTCCGACGACGAAGGTCCAGGCGATCAGCCGGATAGGCGGAGGAGCCATGTCTGCGGCGACTGCGCGCAGCGCAGCACCGCGGTCCCTACCGATCGCCATTCGGATAGTCAACAACGTCAATATTCTTCTCGGCAATCCCTGAGCCATCGACGCGCCGACAAACCCCGCGTTCACGTCCTCGACCCCGTTCAGAAACGATGGGGCGGCACAATGACGCGTCCGCTGTTCAGCTTCAGACCGCAGGAGACGCTGTGACCGATGTCGTGAACCCCACCTCGGGCGAGTCCACCGAGGTCAACGGCGTGCCGTTGGGCCCCACGGGACAGACCAGGTCAGGCATGACCGCCGACGCGTTGCGCGCCGCGGTCAAGGACCACCTCGTGTACTCGATCGCCCGGCCGGCGGCGGCGTTGACCTCCGAGCACTACTACCGCGCGCTGTCGCTGGCGGTGCGGGACCGCATGCAGAAGCGCTGGATGGCGACGACGCAGGACTGGCTGGATCTGTCGGCCAAGGTCACCTGCTACCTGTCGGCGGAGTTCCTGATGGGCCCGCAGCTGGGCAACAACCTTCTCAACCTCGGCATCGAGGAGGAGGCGCGTGCGGCGCTGGCCGACCTCGGTCAGGACCTCGACGAGATCTTGGCCATCGAGGGCGAGCCGGGTCTGGGCAACGGCGGCCTCGGGCGGCTGGCCGCCTGCTATCTGGATTCGCTGGCGACGCTGGAGCGGCCGTCGATCGGGTACGGCATCCGCTACGAGTTCGGCATCTTCCGCCAGGAGATCGCCGACGGCTGGCAGGTCGAGAAAACCGACAACTGGCTGGTGCGCGGCAACCCGTGGGAGATCGACAAGCCCGACGCCAGCTACGTCGTGAACTGGGGCGGGCGCACCGAGCAGTACGTCGACGTGACGGGCAAGCTGCGGGTGCGGTGGGTGCCCCAGCGGGTGCTGCAGGGCGTCTCCTACGACACCCCGGTGCAGGGCTACGGCGTCAACACCTGCAACACGCTGACGCTGTGGAGCGCGCGGGCGGTGGAGTCGTTCGCACTGGAGGCGTTCAACAGCGGCGATTTCTACCGGGCGGTCGACCAGGAGGTCGTCTCCGAGACCGTGTCGAAGGTGCTCTATCCCAACGACGAACCCGAGGCGGGCAAGCGGCTGCGTCTGCTGCAGCAGTACTTCTTCGTGACGTGCTCGCTGCAGGACATCCTGAGCATCCATCTGCTGCGGGCCGGGCTTCCGCTGGAGACGCTGCCCGACAAGTGGGCGATCCAGCTCAACGACACCCACCCGTCGATCGCGGTGGCCGAGCTGATGCGGCTGCTGATCGACGAGCACCAGCTGTCGTGGGACGACGCGTGGGACCTGACGGTGCGCACGTTCGGCTACACCAACCACACGCTGCTGCCCGAGGCTCTGGAGACGTGGCCGCTGCGCATCTTCGGTGAGGCCCTGCCCCGTCACCTCGAGCTGATCTACGAGATCAACGATCGGTTCCTCGACGAGGTGCGCGCGAAGTTCCCGGGCGACGACGAGCGCGTCCGCCGGATGTCGCTGATCGGCGAGGAGGGTGGCAAGTCGGTGCGGATGGCGCATCTGGCCACCGTCGGCAGCCACGCCGTCAACGGTGTCGCGGCGCTGCACTCCGAGTTGCTCAAGCAGAGCGTCCTCAAGGATTTCTACGAGCTGTGGCCCGAGCGGTTCGGCAACGTCACCAACGGTGTGACGCCGCGCCGGTTCCTCGCGCTGTCCAACCCGGGGTTGCGCAAGCTGCTCGACGAGACGATCGGGCCAGGCTGGATGACCGACCTGGGTCGCCTCAAGGGCCTCGAGTCCTTCGTCGACGACCCGTCGTTCCGGCAGCGGTGGCGGGATGTCAAGCGTGCCAACAAATCGCGGCTCGCCGAGTTCGTGCACGGCACCACCGGAATCGAGCTGGACCCGACGTGGATGTTCGACGTCCAGGTCAAGCGGATCCACGAGTACAAGCGCCAGCACCTGATGGTGCTTCACATCATCGCGCTGTATCAGCGGCTCAAGCAGAACCCGGGTCTGTCGATCCCGCAGCGCGCGTTCATTTTCGGCGGCAAGGCCGCGCCGGGGTACTTCATGGCCAAGCGGATCATCAAGCTGATCACCGCGGTCGGCGACGTCGTCAACGCCGACCCTGACGTCAACCGCTGCATGAAGGTGGTGTTCCTGCCGAACTTCAATGTCAAGAACGCGCACCTGGTCTACCCGGCGGCGAACCTCTCCGAGCAGATCTCGACGGCGGGCAAGGAGGCCTCGGGCACCGGCAACATGAAGTTCATGATCAACGGTGCGTTGACGATCGGGACGCTCGACGGCGCCAATGTCGAGATCCGCCAGGAGGCGGGTGCGGAGAACTTCTTCCTGTTCGGGCTCACCGAGAGTCAGGTCGAGACGGTCAAGGCCGAGGGCTATCGTCCGGTGAGCTACGTGGAGTCCGACCCGGAACTGGCAGGCGTGCTGGAGCTCATCGCGCGCGGGGAGTTCACCCACGGCGATACCGAGGTGCTGCGCCCGATCGTCGACAACCTGGTCCAGCACGACCCGTTCCTGGTGCTCGCCGACTTCCGGTCCTATATGGACTGCCAGGCCGAGGTCAGCGAAGCGTGGCTGGACCGCGACCAGTGGTCGCGGATGTCGATCCGCAACACTGCCCGCAGCGGCAAGTTCTCGTCGGACCGTGCCATCCGTGAGTACTGCGACGAGATCTGGGGCGTGCGTCCGATGTCGGTCGACCTGGACTGAACCCCCGCCGAAACTGCATTCCGCGCGCCCGAAATCGCCCACAGGCCGCGTGGAATGCAGTTTCGGCGCTCACTCATCCGTAGAGCCCACGCTCCAGCGCCCGTAGCAGTTCCAGCGCAGGGGTCAGGTCGTCGAGGCCAGAGCCGTCCAGCGCTTCGCCGAGCAGCCGCGCCCATATCGCGCGCACGCGTCCGAGATTCTCGGCGGCGAGTGCGGTCGAACGCAAGACGGCGTGACGGCTGTCGGCGGGATCGGCGGACCGTCGCACAAGGCCCTTGCCCTCGAGGTCCCGCAGCGCGCGGCTGAGGTTGCTGCGCTGCAGACCGGTCGCGGAGGCGACGGCGCTGGGGCTGGCGTCGGGGTGGTGATCGATGTAGCGCAGCACGGTCACCTCGGTGACCGAGAGGTCGAACACGGACGGATCCGCCGTCACCTGAGCCTTGACGGCGCGGGCGACCGCCGTCACCAGGTCGGCCAGATCGGCCAGCTGTTCTGCGCGCGCTTGCATCCCGCCAGACTACCTGATAGTTATATATTGATAACTATCATTTAATAACATCGTCTGGAGCTCGCCCATGACCTCAGCTGTCGACGCCCGGCAGCGGCCCGACACCGCACCGCGGATCACCGTCGCGCTGCTCGTCACCCTCGCCCTGCTGTCCGCGGTGGCGCCGTTCGCCACCGACCTCTATCTGCCCGCCTTCCCGCGGATGGTCGACGACCTGCAGACGTCCCCGACGAACGTCCAGCTGACGCTGACCGCGTTCCTCGTCGGGCTGGCCGCCGGCCAGCTGATCTTCGGACCGCTGTCGGATCGCTTCGGCCGGGTCAAACCGCTCGTCATCGGTGCCGCGATCTGCGTGGCCGCGAGCGTGGTGGCAGTGCTGGCACCGACCATCGAGGTGCTGATCGCCGCCCGCCTCGCCCAGGGCCTCACCGGGGCCGCCGGCATGGTCATCGGGCGTGCGATCATCTCCGACCTCGCGACCGGTCGGGCAGCCGCTCGCGCGTTCAGCCTGATGATGATCGTCGGCGGTGTCGCGCCGATCGCCGCGCCCCTGGCGGGCGGCTTCCTCGTCGAGCCCCTCGGTTGGCGCGGTGCGCTCGCCGTCATTCTCGCGCTCGTCGTCGCGATGCTCGTCGCCGCGCTCGTCGTCATCCGCGAGACCCACACCGAGGAGCGCCGCGCCCGGCTGCGCGATGAGAAAGCCTCCGCCGGTTCACCTTTGCGCGACCTGACCAGCCGAACCTATGTCGGCAACCTGCTGGCGTTCGGCTTTGCCTTCGCGGTGATGATGGCCTACATCTCGGCCTCGCCGTTCATCTATCAGACGATGATGGGACTGTCGTCGGCTCAGTACGGAGCGATGTTCGGCGCGAACGCCTTTGGGCTGTTGTCGATGAGTGCGCTCAGCGCGCGTCTGACGAGCCGCCGCGAACCTCGCAGCATCGCGGGCATCGGGCTCGTCGCGATCCTGGCCGCCAGCCTCGCCGTGCTCGTCCTCGCGGTGACGCAGACCCCGGCCGGCTGGCTGGCGCTGCCACTGTTCGTCGCGGTTTCAGGGATGGGCCTGATCTTCGGCAACACCACCGCTCTGGCGTTGTCGGCGGCACCGCGCGCCGCGGGCTCGGCATCCGCGGCTCTGGGCGCCACGCAGTTCCTGCTGGCGGCCGCGGTGTCCCCGCTGGTCAGTCTGGGCGGTGAGCATTCGGCGGCACCACTGGGCATCGTGATGGCGTGCGCCGCTGCTGTCGCCTGCCTGGGCTTCGCGATCGCCCGGCCTCGCTAGACATCCCAGGACTCGCCAGGACTCGTCAGGACTGGCGTTTGGGAGTGCGGGGTTTGGTCTGCTTGGTGTGGCCCTGGGATTCCGGTCCGCGGTTGGCGAACCTGCCCAGCGTCGACACCCCGGGTATCGACGCCACCGTCCGGTAGACGTCGTTACCGGTCGCGACGAGCGCCTCCAGTTGAGGCAGGAGGGCGTCCATGGTGCGCAGCATCGGCGCGGCCAGCGCGAGGTAGCGCTCCATCCGGTCGACCGCCACGTTGAGACGCTCGGTGGCGATGGCCAGGTTCTCGATCAGGTCGGGAACTTCGGCCGCGAGCTTGATCGAGGCGGGCGGTATGCGCAAAGCGCCGGTGGCAACTGCCTGGGCAGCCTCAGCCGCCTCCGCGGCGGCGGCCCTGATGGCCTTGATGTCGGTGGGTCGTGGGACTTTTTGTTTCGCCATACGTCAACGATGACGCACGATCGGCGTTGACGTGGGATATCAAGGCGAGTGCTCCGCGAAAAGCGTTGGCCTGCCGAGGCCACCCCATGTCAGGGTGTTCGGCATGGTCGATGTCGGCGCGTTTGTCGGGGACGGATTCGTCAAGATCCCCGGGGCAGCCCCACGCGGGGTCGCCGATGCGGCGCGGGCTCTGCTGTGGAAGCGCATGGAGGCCTCGCCCGACGATCCGGCGACGTGGACACAGCCGGTGGTGTGGACGGCTGACATGACGGGCGAGGGGCCTCTTGGTGAAATCGCCTGCAGCACAATGCTCTTTGAGGCACTCGATAAAATCTGCGGTGACGGGGGCTGGGTGCCGCGTGGGTCGCTGGGCAACATTCCGGTGCGTTTCCCGGTGGAACCCGCCGCCGACGACCGCGGGTGGCACATCGACCTCAACACTCAACTGCCCGACGGCACATGGGTGGTGAGCCGGCGGCCGCAGACCCTGCTTCTGCTGACGCTGTTGTCGGAGGTCACGCCCGCCGACGCGCCGACACGGGTTCGTGCCGGTTCGCACCGCCGGGTCGCCGCCGCACTGGGGGATCGTACGTACGAGGCTGTGGAAGCCGGCGCACTCGTCGATCGCGTCAGCGTCGACTGCCCGGTGCGGTACGCCACCGGAGTCCCGGGCGACATGTACGTCCTGCACCCTTTCACCGTGCACGCGGCAGACGAACACCGCGGTAGCACACCGCGGTTCATGGCTCAGGCGCCCATCATGCTGGCGGATCCGGCGCGTTTCATGACGCCAGGCGTCGCTTGACGCGCCGGAATCGCTGCGGCAACGTCTCGATAACGACCCGGTCACTGCACCGCGCGCCCGACGGGCCGGGTCCGCCCCGCTGTTAGCTTCGCGCAAGTGAGGTCCTTCGCCCAGCAGATTGCCCGCGGCGCCCGAATCGCCGTCGCAGCGGTACTCGCCGCCGGCCTGCTCTCCGCGGGCACACCGCCTCAGTCGCACGCATTTTCGCGTCCTGGACTGCCGATCGAGCAGCTCGACGTGCCGTCGCCGTCGATGGGGCGCTCCATCCGCGTCGAATTCCAGGGCGGCGGGCCGCATTCGGTGCTGCTGCTCGACGGTCTGCGCGCCCAGGACGACTTCAACGGCTGGGACATCAACACTGCCGCCTTCGAGTGGTTCTACGAATCCGGGGTCTCGGTGATCATGCCGGTCGGCGGTCAGTCGAGCTTCTACGCCGACTGGTACCGGCCTGCACGCAATCGCAACGGCACGCTGACCTACAAGTGGGAGACGTTCCTGACCAACGAGCTGCCGACGTGGTTGGCCGCCAACCGCGGTCAGGATCCCTTCGGTAATGCCGTTGTCGGACTGTCGATGTCGGGTAGCGCAGCGTTGACGATGGCCGCCTACCATCCGCGCCAGTACAAGTTCGCGGCGTCGTTGTCGGGGTATCTGGCGCCGTCGCAGAAGTTCTGGCCGCCGCTGATCGACATCGCGATGCAGGACGCGGGCGGTTTCGATTCCTTCGACATGTGGGGCAAGCCAGGCTCGGCGGCGTGGCTGCGGGCCGATCCGATGCTCAACATCGGCCGACTGGTCGCCAACCGCACCGCGTTGTGGATCTACTGCGGCAACGGGATCGCTTCGGATCTCGACACCGGCACCGACCTGGGCATCAACCTCAGCGCCGGGTCGCTGGAGACGATCACGATCGCCACCAACAAGGAGTTCCGCGACAAGTACCTCGCCGCGGGCGGCCGCAATGCGATCTTCAACTTCCCGCCCAACGGCACTCACAGCTGGGGGTACTGGGGCGCGCAGCTGCAGGCGATGAAGCCCGACATCGTCCGTCTCCTGACGACACCACCGCCGCCACCACCCCCTCCGCCGCTGCCACCGGGCGTGCCTCCCCCGCCGCCACCGGCACCCGCGCCGGCTCCGGCACCTGCTGGGTAGCTACGTGAAGTGGGGATCCAGCAGCGTCGCCCACGCGTTGTCGAGTTGCTGCCACTCGGCCTGACATCCGCCGGCGCGGCTCTCGGGCAGCTCGCCCTCCGAGACGAGGTCGGCGTTGGCGTCGGGGTTCGATCCGTAGATCCAGCACAGCAGGTTGTATTTGCGCGCCTCGTTGAGGGTGTGCTCATCGGCGAAGTCGCCCTCCCCGAGTGGACCGTCCTCGTCGCCGGACACGTCGAACACCGTCGCGAAGTCCTTGACGGCCTGGACCGATTCCGCGTCGGGGGCGCCGCTCTCATCCGGCTGTAGCAGCACGTAGGCGGCAAGCTGATCGGCGACGTCCTCTTCGCGTCCGGTGATCGGCAGTTCGTAGATCGTGATCGCCATGTGGCCGACCTCGTGATAGAAGGTGGCCCATTCGGCGTTGATCGCCGACGCGGCCGGATCGGGCTCCTGCAGCTCGGTGAAAATCCGTTCGCTGTTGGAGGCGTCCTCGTAACAGATCGTGATGGTCTTGTCGCTCGGGCTCCAGAAAGCGTTGGGCTGGTCGCACTGCGCCCCGATCAGCGGGATGTCGTAGGGCAGGATCAGTGTCTGGTTGATGTCGTCGGCCATGTCTTCGAGCGCGCGGTCGCCCTCCAGCAACTCCTTGCCCCGCAGCGCTTCCGGGGTGGTCGCGTCCTGATACGTCGCCACCATCGAGCCGCCGCCCGGGGCCGGCTCTCCGGGGGCTTGCTCGGGGGCGTCAACCTTGCCCTTGTCGGGTGCGGCCTCAGAAGTCTCCGCGCCGCCCGAGGCTTCCGCGGCTTCCTGCTCGGGTTGGGCGCCCCCGCAGGCCACCACCAACAGGCCGGCCGCCAGCAGCGGCAAGATGCGTGTGCGCATGGGTGGGCCCCTTTGCTCGAAGCGTCTATTGACAGCCTCGCAAATAATGGGCCGCTGTGGGGCCTACTTCGAATAGTCCGTACTCAGCCACCGCTGTGGGCGCATCCGGATGACGACCGACGACGCGTTCAGGTTCTGGTCGGCGAACTGGCCGCCCTCCTGCTCGCCCAGATAGCGGACCGCGATCGCACGGGCCTCGGCGTCCTCCGCCGGCTCGATCGCCGTGACGTCTCCCTCGGCCGTGACGTACCGGTAGGGCGGCCGCTCATCCTGGACCGTGATGGTGAAGCGGCCGGCGTCACGGATCAGCCGATGCTTCACCGAGTCCGCCTGGGTCCACAGCAGCACATCACCGCCGGGCTCATAGCCATACCAGATGGGTACCGCGAGCGGGGCCCTGCCGGGTCGCTCGACCGCGATCACGCCGACGTGTAGATCGGCCAGGTACTGCTCGCGCTCATCGCTCGTCATCGTCGCCATGACTCAGCCAACGGGTGCGAGCCCGGTCACATTCCCTCAGCCGGTGACGAGCTCGAAGATCGGGATGACGCGGTCGGTGCGCTTCTCGTAATCGCCGAAGCCGGGTGCGCGCTCGACGATCTTCGGGTACAGCTGGTCGCGCTCGGCGCGTGGCAACTCCCGCGCGGTGACGGCCTTCGGCGGCTCGGCGCCGATCTCGATGCTCACCTTGGGATTTTTGCGAATGTTGAACGCCCAGGCCGGGTCTCGATCTCTGCCCGCGCTCGAGCCGACAATGTAGAGCCGCCCGCCGATGTCGAAGTACGCGGTGGGGTTGATCCGCGCTTCGCCGCTCTTGGCGCCGGTGGAGTGCAATAGCAGCAGCGGAAAACCCTCGAACTGACCGCCCACTTTGCCGCCGTTGGCGCGGAACTCGTCGATGGTTTGCTGATTGAAGTCGCGTTCGTCGCTCATCGAATCGTCAGCCATGACCCCATCTTGCCCGCGAAATATCATTCCGGGCTGTGGATCAGTCCGGAATCGCAGCCCGGAATGATATTCCGCGAGCGTTCGGCACCGAACGGGACGAGGATGACGGGATGGATCACGTCACCTTCATCCCCACCCCCGACCAGTACCGGTACACGTTCGGGGGTGCCGAGCCGGTGATGCGGATCAAGCCCTCGACGATCCTGACGCTGTGGGCCGAGGACGCCTACGGCGGACGGATCACCACCACCGATGACGTCGCGTCCGCGGCCCTGAACACGTGGGACCTCAACCCGCAGACCGGGCCGTTCTACGTCGAAGGCGCCGAGCCCGGCGACACGCTGGCCGTCCATCTGGTCGACCTGACGCCCGCGCGCACCTGGGGCGCGTCGACGCTGATCCCGTTCTTCGGCGGCCTGACCAGCGTCCCCGCCAGCCCGACACTGCAGGAACCGCTGCCCGAGCGCACCTGGATCTACGAATATGACTCAGCGGCAAAGACATTGGCCTTCAACGCCCAGGGCAGCGACTTCAGCCTCGCATTACCGGCCAATCCGATGCTGGGCACCGTCGGGGTGGCTCCGGACCGTCGCGAGGTGCGCACCGCGCTCGTCCCCGACATCTTCGGCGGCAACATGGACACTCCCGAGATGGCGGCAGGAGCAACGTGTTATCTGCGCGTCAACGTGCCCGGCGCGTTGTTCTCCCTGGGCGACGGCCACTACCGCCAGGGCGAAGGCGAATCCTGTGGCTGCGCCGTGGAGGGGGCGATGCACATCACGGCGATCGTCGACCTGATCAAGGGCGGCAACTCGGCATGGCCGAGGTTGGAGACGGACACCCACCTGATGTGCATCGGATCCGGGCGCCCGATGGAGGAGGCGTGGCGCGCCGGGCAGGTCGAGATGATCACCTGGCTGGGCGAGCTGTATGGCCTCGACCGCCTCGACGCCTACCAGTTGCTCACGCAGATCTCCCTGTCGCCGATCGCCAACGTGGTCGACACCAACTACAGTGCCGTCACCAAGATCGACAAGCGGCTTCTGCCGCACGCACCTGCATTCGGTGGAGTGCATGCGCAATTACGCTCTGCGGCAGAGGCATTGGGAAGTATCAGCTACTAGGGCAACAGTGCCCACCGGTGTCCACGCCCGTCCCCGCGACAGCGGACGTGACATCACGGCGTGCACGACGGACGTACTCCGACAAGGATGGCCCCATGGATCTCGGGCTCACAGGTAAGCGCTTTGCCGTCACCGGCGGTACCCGCGGAATCGGCCGCGCCGTCGTCCAAGGGTTGCTCGACGAGGGGGCAACGGTGGCCTTCTGCGCACGCACGCCGGACGCGGTGGCCGAAGCACAGTCGGAGCTGACCGCCGACGGCGCCACCGCGGTGGGCACGGCAGTCGACGTCGGGGACCGCGCCGCCGTCGCCGCCTGGGTCGAGGCCAGCGCTGCGACACTCGGCGGGCTCGACGGTGTGGTCGCCAACGTCAGCGCGCTGGCCATCCCGGAATCTGAGGAGAACTGGCGCACCACGTTCGAGGTCGACCTGATGGGCACGGTCGGGCTCGTCGACGCGGCACTGCCGTTCCTGCTCGCCTCCGGCGCCGGGTCCATCGTCTCGATCTCGAGCGTCTCCGGTCGCGAGGTCGACTTTGCCGCAGGACCCTACGGCACGATGAAGGCCGCCATCATCCACTACACCCAGGGGCTGGCGCATCAACTGGCCGGAAAAGGCGTGCGCGCGAACAGCGTCAGCCCGGGCAACACCTACTTTCCCGGCGGCGTGTGGCCGTCGATCGAGGAGAACAACCCCGAGTTGTTCGCCGCTGCCCTCGCGCTCAACCCGACCGGCCGGATGGCCACACCCGAGGAGGTGGCCAACGCCGTGGTGTTCCTGTCGAGCTCGGCAGCCAGCTTCATCACGGGCACGAACCTGGTCGTCGATGGTGCGCTGACCCGGGGCGTCCAGCTCTGACTCAGGGCTCGAGTCCCCGCAGCAGGACCGCGAGCCCGTATTCGAACGCGTCGTCGGCCCGGGCCGGCTTGGGCGCCCCGGTGGCCAGCGCGGCGGCGAGTTCGGGACCCACCTCCGTGCCGGATCTCCACGGTTCGTCGGGCGCGGCGACATCGAGCGCCGCTCCCAGCACGTAGTTGTCGACCAACGTGATCGAGCGCAGCGTGTCCGCGGGGCTGAACCCCGCCCGCCGCAACGTGACCGCCAGCGCGTTGTACATCGTGAACGCCTGCGGACTGTTGACCGCGTACTGCGTCAGCAGGGGGATCAGCCTGGGGTACCGCGCGAAGCTCGACCGGTAGGACCGCGCGATGTCGGCGACGACCTCGCGCCACGGCCGGCCGGGATCGTCGGCGGGAAGGTGCACTTCGGACATCGCCCGCTCTCGCAGCAGCTCGACGATGGCGTCGCGCCCGGCCACGTGGTTGTAGAGCGACGACGGCTGCACCTTCAGCTTGCGTGCCACCCCTGGCATCGTGAACCCGCCGGAGGTGCGCACGAGGTCGAGCGCGGCCTCGGCGATGACGTCCACCGACAGGATCGGCTTGGGCGGTCGGCCCATTCCACACCTCCCTCTTGCGGTGGCGGGTGACCGGGTTCACAATAAACGAACCTCATTCGTTTTAGGAGCTGGATGATCGTTCTCACCGCGCCGGCGGCGTCCCCGCTCTCGCGCACGACCGAGTCGAACCGTCCGCCGCTGCGCGTCGGCCTCGTTCAGCACCGCTGGCGCGACGATCCCGACGCAGTGCGAAAGGTGTTGCGCGCCGGGATCGACCGCGCGGCGGACGAGGGTGCGGCGGCGGTGTTCCTGCCTGAGATCACGCTGCTGCGCTATCCCGCCGATCAGCCCGGAGGAGACCACGCGGACGCGCTGGCAGAGGATCTGCTCGAAGGACCCACCTTCGCCCTGGCCGCCGAAGCCGCGACGGCTCACGCCATCTTCGTGCACGCCTCGCTGTATCAGCGCGCGCCGGAAGCCGACGGGCTCGGGCTCAACACCGCGATACTCGTCTCTCCCGCAGGCGAATTGGTGGCCAGGACGCATAAGCTGCACATCCCGGTCTCGGCGGGCTACTACGAGGACACCTACTTTCGCGCCGGCCCGGCCGAGGATCCCTACCCGGTGTACACGCCCGAGGGTCTCGGTGCCCGGATCGGGCTCCCCACGTGCTGGGACGAGTGGTTCCCCGAGGTGGCCCGCTGCTATTCGCTCGGCGGCGCGGAGATCGTGGTGTACCCGACCGCGATCGGCTCCGAGCCCGTGTTCCCCGACTTCGACACCCGGCCACTGTGGCAGCAGGTCATCGTCGCCAACGGCATCAGCAGCGGCCTGTTCATGATCGTCCCGAACCGAGTGGGCGACGAGGGCGCCCTGACGTTCTACGGGTCGTCGTTCATCTCCGATCCCTACGGTCGCATCCTGGTGCAGGCACCGCGCGACGAGGAGGCGGTGCTGGTGGCCGATCTCGATCTCGACCAGCGCCGGGACTGGCTGGAGCTCTTCCCGTTCCTCCTGACCCGCCGCCCGGACACATACGGTGCGCTGACGGAACCCGTTGACGTCCAACGCCCTTACGGTGCCGGCCACGAGGCGACGGCGGTGGTCAGGTGAGCGCGACAGTGTTCACCGGCGGCGTGATCTGGACGGGCAGGGAAGAGACGGACGCGCTGCTGGTGGTCGACGGCGTCGTCGTCGCGATCGGCGACGACGCGCGCGGGCACGACGCGGACTCCGTCGATCTTCAGGGCGGCTTCCTGATGCCGTCGTTCGGGGACGGCCACGCCCACCCGCTCTACGGTGGGCTCGAGGCGGTGGGCCCCGCGGTGCGCCAGGCCACCACGGTGGACGAGATCGTGCTCGCCGTCAAGCGATTTGCCGACGAGAACCCCGATGAGGAGTGGATCGTCGGCGCCTCCTACGACGGAAGCCTTGCCGAGGGCGGCCTGTTCGACGCACGCTGGCTCGACGCCGTTGTCGCCGACCGGCCGGTGGTGCTGCGGGCGTGGGACTACCACACGGTGTGGTGCAACTCCGCTGCTCTGGAACGTGCCGGCATCACCGCCGATACCCCCGATCCCCCGCTGGGCGAGATCCCGCACCGCGAGGACGGGTCCGTGCTGGGCACGTTACGGGAGTGGGGCGCCGTCGATCTGGTGATGAACGTGATGCCGCCCCGTGACGAACGGCAGCGTATCGACGCGCTCGGCACCGCCGCCGACTACTACCTGCGCCGCGGCGTGACCTGGGTGCAGGACGCCTGGGTCGAGCCGGCCGACGTCGCGACGTACGTCGAGGCGGCCCGCCGCGATGCGCTGCGAATGCGGTTCAACCTTGCGCTCTACGCCGATCCGCGTCACTTCGATTCGCAGGTAAGGCAGTTCGCCGAACAGCGGCGCCAGGTCGAAGACGTGGGCAGCCCGCTGCTGACCGCGCAGACGGTGAAGTTCTTCGCCGACGGCGTGGTGGAGAACGAGACCGGGGCGCTGCTCCAGCCGTACTGCACGGGCCTGCACTCGCACTTCGGCATGCAGAACTGGGAGGGTGACTCACTGGCCGAGGCGGCCCGCCGCGTCGACGAACTCGGGCTTCAGATCCACATCCATGCCATCGGCGACGCTGCGGTCCGCCAGGCGCTCGACGCGATCGAGTTTGTGGTGCAACATAACCCGGTTCGCGACCGTCGCCCGGTGATCGCACACTGCCAGCTGGTCGACGATGACGACTTGGCGCGCTTCGCCGCGCTCGGCGTGATCCCGAACATGCAGCCGCTGTGGGCTCAGCTGGACGCGCTGATGACGGTGCTGACGATCCCGCGGCTGGGTCAGGAGCGCGCCGACAAGCAGTACCCGATCAATACGCTGGACACCTCGGGCGCTCCGCTGAGCTTCGGATCGGATTGGCCGGTGTCATCCGGGGCACCGCTGGACGGTATCGCGGTCGCGACGTCGCGCCGCACCCGCGAAGGTACGCCCGAGTCTGGCTGGACGCCGCACGAGGTACTGCCGATCGAGCGGGCGCTGGCCGCCTACACCGCAGGCGTGGCCAACCAGGCTTTCGCCGAGAAGGTCTGGGGTGTGCTGGCGCCGGGATCCAGCGCCGACATGGTCTGGCTGCAGCGCGATCCCCGTGCCACTGCGCCGCTCGATCTTCCGGCGGTGGGTGTGCGGGCGACGTATCTTCGCGGAGTGCCGATGTACCAGGCACGGGACTGAAAGGCTGATATGACTTCGGAATTCATCGTCGACACCGACCAGGGCAGCCTCAAGAGAGCACTGGGTCTTCCGTCCCTGGTGCTCTTCGGTCTCGTCTACATGGTGCCGCTGACGGTCTTCACCACCTACGGCATCGTCACCGAGACCTCCGGTGGCCGGCTTCCACTGGCCTATGTCGTCACGCTCATCGCGATGGTGTTCACGGCGCTGTCCTATGCGCGGATGGCCGCGGCGATACCGGTGGCCGGCTCGGCCTACACCTACACGCAGCGGACGTTCGGGGCGCCGGTCGGCTTCCTCGCCGGCTGGTCGCTGATGCTCGACTATCTGTTCCTGCCGATGTTGAACTACCTCGTCATCGGGCTCTACCTCAACGCGGCGGTTCCGGCACTACCCGAATGGGTGATCGTCATCGTCACCATCGCGATCGTCACGGTGCTCAACATCGTCGGCATCGTGTCCGTGGCGCGCGCCAACTTCCTGATCATCGCGATCCAGGCGATCTTCATCGTGGTCTTTCTCGTCCTGTCGATCGCCAAGATCGCCGGCTATGGCACGGTGGATCTGCTCGCGCCGTTCACCGGGGACGGCTCCGCGGGCGGGATGAGCCCGGTGCTCGCAGGCGCCGCCATCCTGTGCCTGTCGTTCCTCGGCTTCGACGCGGTGTCCACGCTGTCGGAGGAAGCCAAGGACGCCAGACGCACAGTGCCGCAGGCGATCCTGATCGCGACCATCGTGTCGGGGATCATCTTCATTGTATTGTCCTACGTCTCGCAGCTGGTGTTCCCGTCCAACGAGTTCGCCGACGTCGACTCGGGTTCGCTCGATGTGATGGTGGCCGCCGGTGGCACCTTCCTCAACGCCCTGTTCACCGCCGCCTACGTCGCCGGCGCTACGGGATCGGCGCTCACGTCGCAGGCCTCGGTCGCCCGCATCCTGTTCGCAATGGGCCGCGACGGCATCCTGCCGCGCCGGGTCTTCGGGCACGTGTCGGTGAAGTACCGCACCCCGGTGTACGCGATTCTCTTCGTCAGCGTCATCTCGCTGCTGGCGATCGTGATCGACCTCGCGATCCTGGCCTCCGTGGTCAGTTTCGGTGCGCTGGTGGCATTCTCGGTGGTCAACCTGTCGGTGATCAAGCATTACTTCATCGACCTCAAGGATCGCAGCAACATTGTGTTGAACCTGATCGCGCCGGCGATCGGCTTCCTGCTGATGGTGTGGCTGTGGACCAGCCTGTCGGGGACCGCGCTGACCATCGGCTTGATCTGGCTCGCGATCGGCTTCGTCTGGCTGCTGGTGGTCACACGGGGGTTCCAGCGCCCCACCCCGGTGCTCGACCTCGAAGAAACCGCTTAGCATCTCGCGAAACCGCCACCACGGTAGTCTCCAGACTCACGTCGCGACACTGGTGGCATGCCCGCGAAAGTGCGCTAGTCGAAGTACTCGCGGTCGGCGGAGTTGACGGCCGCATGCACGGCTTCGGCGAGATCGACGACCCGGTCGCGGTCCTCGGGCAGCTGCAGGATCGAGAAGCGCAGCAAGCCGTCGGTGGTGGTGACGAACGACTTTGACCCTGCGGCGGCGACGATCCCCTGCCTTGCCAGGTTGATCAACGCCGATGTCTCATCAGGAACGCGCACCCACACGACGAACCCATCGGGACTCGCCGACGCGTGCAACCCCGCGGAGGTGAACGCGTCCAGGGCGGCACGGCGCCGCAGCCGGTACCGCCCGCGGGCCCGCGTCATGGCGTGGGCCACGTCAGGGTCGTCGATGAGATGCGCGAGCGCGTTCTGCAGGATCCGGCTGTTGGACGCCATCCCGAAGCTGCGCAGTCGTACGGTGCGATCGATAAGCTCCGCACTGCCACCGAGCACCGCAGTGCGCAGGTCGATCCCGAAGGCTTTGCAGTAGCTTCGGATTCGGAGCACCCGGTCGGGTAAGTGCACGCCCAATGAGGCGGGTTCGGCTGACGCGAGCGGGCCCGCGCTGTCGTCCTCCACCACCCACGTTTCGGGTCCGACCGCCTCTGCCAGCTCCCGGGCACGGCCGGCGCTCAGCGCGCCGCTCATGGCGTAGGCGCCGCTGGGTTGCATGATCAGAGCGGTGGCGCCGCGGCTCAACGCTGTCGTGACGGAGTCGACGGTGGGGCCGTGCTCGTCGGCGCGGATCCCGAACGCTTCGATGCCGAGCTGGCGCAGGATGTCGAGATAGCCTGGGCTGACGGGTTCTTCGACCCCGATTGGGCCGCCGGATGCCGCGGCTGCGGTCGCCAGAACGACGGCTTCACTGCCGCCACCGACGCAGTTCCATGCCGCCGCCTCGAACGGCCAGGTGTGTTCGATACTGCTCCGCAGGCGCTCGCTCAGGTAGGCCCGTTCAGGGCTGTGCAGGTCGGGGGTGGCAAGCAGCGCTTCCCCGAGTGCCACTCCGAGGTCCGGCTGCAGCGCGGAATCCGGTGTCACCAGCGATATCTCGATATGCTGCCAGTCGACTTGCCCGTTTGACGATGCCGCCACCGGGCGGCTCGGGTCGACGACGACGGTGCCGCCGCGACGGCGGGTGTGCAGCCGTCCCGAGTCGCGGACACGGCTCCACGCGGTCATCACGGTGCCGGGGCTGACGCCCGCAGCGCGCGCGAAGTCGCGGATGGTCGGAAGGTGCGATCCCGGCGCCAGTTCACCGCCGTCGATCAGGCGGGTCAGCTCTTGCCCCAGGTCTTTTGACGAGGTGGCTCGTAGCCGCTCGGCCAGCCACGCCGCGTCGACATACTCCGACATCGTCACGAGGCCTCCAGACCGGTCGTCATCGGGTCAGCAACTGCGCGCGTGCCTCCCTGCGCACCGGGTCGAGCACTTCCGACACCGTCAGGTCGAGGCTGGCCTTCCACTGCGCCAGAGTCAGTTTCGCGGGTGCGACCTGCAGCAACACTTCGTCGACATGGTCGAGTTCCGGGTCGTTGCGCAGCCGATCACGCACCAGGTCGGGATCGCCGTACCACGGGACTCCGTTGCCATGCTTGATATGCAGATCGATCGCCGCCTGGCCCGCCAGTGCGCGCGCCTCCGCCACCGTTTCAGCGACGATGACCGTGCGGGACGCCGCGATACGTTGCTGCGGTCCGGCATTCGACCGGAACGCGTCGATTGCCTCGCTGTGGCGTGCCAGGTTGCCTTCGAACGTCAGGGCCTTCGACGAGCGCAGCAGCAGGTTGTCGCCGACCTTGCCGATCTCCTCGGCGTGCACCGGATCGCTGGCGACGCGCCACAGCTTCTGCCGCAGCGCGCCCGCCGGCGGATAGAGCCGGCGGCCACCGCCGAGGTCGTTGCCATCGAGTATCGACCGCAGGTGTGCGACCTTGTCGGCGTACACCTGCAGTCGATCGTCCCAATCGACCCCGAACGGTCCGAACGCCCAATCCTCCAGCCCCGAACCGAGACCCAGCTGGAGCCTGCCATTGGACAGTGCGTCGGCGATGACGGCGTCCTCGGCCACCCGGATCGGATTCTCCAGCGTGATGACGACCACGCCCGCGCCGAGCCGGATCCGGCTCGTGCGCTGGCTCGCCGCGGCAAGGAACACCAGCGGTGAGGCGATGGTGCCCTTGTCGGAGCGGAAATGGTGCGAGGTGATCCACGCTGTCGACAGTCCCAGCTGCTCGGCGTGCACGATCAGATCGAGCCCGTCGTGATACTGGCGGACCGGATCAGCCTGGGTGTCGTTGAGCCGGAAGAAGATGCCGAACTCTGGGGCGAGCGAAGCGACGGGGGCAGGCTCAGGTAGCGCTGTCATCGTCCAGCCACGTGTCATACGCCCAGAAGTTCACCATGCCGCGCGGCGCGTCGAGCCACCGCTCGATCTCCTGCACTCGGCTGGTCGCTGCTGCGTTGTAGCGCTCGGTGTAGAGCGGCAGCGTGGTGACCTCGTCGATGAGCGCGAATTGGGCGACCCTGTCATAGGCGCCTTTACGGTCCTGCTCGTCGAGCGCAGTACGACCATCGGCCAGCCAGCCATCGACCTGCGGGTCCTCCAGCTTGGGTCCGTTGATCGCGCCGCCGGTCTCGTAGATCTTCTCCAGCACCACGCCGATGTCCACCCCACCGACTGCGCGTGGGAACGCCTCGTAGGTGTTGGTCTCGCGGACCACGTCGACGGTGCCCTCGTCGCGGAACTGCAGATCGACCTCGACGCCGGCATTGGTGCGAAGCTCGGCCTGGTAGGCCTCCAGCACCGTGGACAGCGGCGGCTTGGGTTCGGTAGCGATGAGCCGGATCGTCAAGCGCTGGCCCGCAGCATTGGTGCGATATCCCTCGCTGTCGCGACCGGTCCAGCCGGCCTCGTCGAGCAGCTGGTTTGCCAGCTCGACGTTGCCACCGTAGGCGTTCTCGTACTTCGCGTCGTAGAACGGGCTCTGCGGACCGACGATGCTCCACGCACGGTCGGAGCTGCCCTGCAGCACGGTGTCGATGATCGGGTTCAGGTCCACGGCCTCGCGCAGGGCACGACGCACCCGCACATCCTTGGTGTTGTCGCCGGTGACGTTGAAGTACAGCGACCAGGGCGAGACGTTGGACGGTTTTGATTCGAACTGGAATCCCTCGACACCGTCGAACTGGGCGATGTCAGCGGGAGCCACCTGGGCGATCGCGTCGACCTCGCGCGAACTCAGCAGTCCCGCACGCACATTCGGCTCGGGAATGACCTTCACGACGAGCTCGTCGAGGTAGGCGGCGCCTTCGTGCTCGGCCAGCGCCGACGGCCAGTCGTAGTCCTCGTTGCGCGTGAATCTCAACTCGGCACCTTCGATTACCTCGGTCAGGATGAAGGGACCGGTGCCTGCGATTCCGACCCCGCCGGCAGCGACGTCGGGATTCTGCAGCGACTTCGGTGAGATCTGGGCGCCCTGCAGCGAGGCGAGGGTGTTGAGCCAGTTCGCGGTCGGCTCCGACAGCACGGTGCGCACGGTGTAGTCGTCGACAACCTCCGTCGACTTCAACGTCTGGAACGTGCTTTTCGCCGTGGACGGCGCGTACTCCTTATCGGTGATGATCTTGTCGAAGTTCGCCTTCACCGCCGCGGCGTTGAATGGCTCCCCGTCGGTGAACGTCACCCCCTGGCGCAGCTGGAAGGTGTAGGTGAGCCCGTCGGGTGAACGGTCCCAGCTCTCTGCGAGCCACGGGTGGATCGACTCGTCGTAGTCGATCGCCACCAGGCTGTCGTAGACATTACGTAGCACCTGCACCTCGGTGCAGCAGCCGCGCACGTGCGGGTTCATTCCCTCTTCGGGGTAGTCGGCCTGGGCGACGGTCAGCGTGCCGCCGCGGACGGGCTCGCCGTTGCCGCTGCCGGTGCCGGAATCACCGCCGCACGCGGTCAGTGCGAGCAGAGCTGCTATCGCAAGGGCTACCCAGCGCAAGGCCGGGGACAGGGACCGTTTCCTACGAATCATTGTTCGTTCCATTTCGTGAAGGGGCCGCACTCCCTGTGCGGCCGGAGGTGTGAAGGGGTCAGCGGGGCGTCAGCTGCGACAGCTCATAGGACCGGCACCGCCTGCAGCAGGGCTTGCGTGTACGGGTCCCGCGGGGTGTCGAACACGTCGTCGGCGGTACCTTCCTCGACCACGCGTCCGCGGTGCATCACGAGCACCCGGTCGGCGATGTGGTGGACCACACCGATGTCGTGGGAGATGAACAGCAGCGCGGTATCCCGCCCGGCTCGTATCTCCAGCAGGAGATCGAGAATCTGTGCCTGGATGGATACATCGAGCGCCGACACCGCCTCGTCGCAGACCAGCAGTTCGGGGTCGGAACCCAGCGCTCTGGCAATCGACACCCGCTGGCGCTGGCCTCCGGACAGCGACCGCGGGTGACGATCGATCACGGTGGCGGGAAGATGCACGAGGTCGAGCAGCTCCCTGATGCGCGCGTCTCGACCGGCCTTGCCCTGATGCCCGAGAGCGACTGTCTCGCCGATGATTTCGCGAACAGTGTAACGAGGGTCGAAAGATCCGACGGAGTCCTGCGCGACCAGTTGTACGGAGCCCAGACGTGAGTTGGCGAGTTCGACGTGTCCGGTGTCGGCTGCGAGCAGACCGGTGACGATCCGCGCGACCGTGGATTTGCCCGACCCCGACTCCCCCACCAATCCGACGACCTCACCGCGGTGAATCGCGAACGTCACGTTCTCGGCGGCGGTGAACTCCCGCCGCGGAGCGGCGCTTGCGGAGCGACCATGACCGCGCCCACGCCGGTAATACTTTCCGACGTCGACGATGTCGGCGACCACTTCGAAGCCGATCGAAACAACCGGTGGGGCATCGTCATCCGGTGCGCTGAGGCGCCGTCCTCGGGTGTCGCGTCCCGGCACGGCCGCCACCAGCTTGCGGGTGTACTCGTGCCGCGGATTGTGGATCACGTCGGTGACCGAGCCCCGCTCGACGACGCGCCCGTTGTGCATCACGATCACGTCGTCGGCGACCCGCGACACCACCGCGAGGTCATGGCTGATGAGCAGCACGCCGCGGCCCTCGTCGGCCAGCGTGCGCAGCAGTGCGAGGATGCGCGCCTGCACGGTGACGTCCAGCGCGGTGGTCGGTTCGTCGGCGATCAGCACGTCGGGGCGGCCGGCGAGTGCGGAGGCGATGAGTGCGCGCTGTCGCAGTCCGCCGGAGAGTTGGTGCGGGTAGTTCTTTCTGCGGTACCCCGGATCCGGCACGCCGACCGAGTCGAGAAGTTTCTCGACGGCCTCGACCCGCTGTCTGCGGGGCAGCCGCAGCGCCTCGGACACCTCCGCCTGCACGGTGCGCAGCGGGTCCAGCGACGTCAGGGCGTCCTGCAGAACGAAACCTATCTGGGCGCCGCGGATCTTGCGCCAGTCCTTGTCGCGGAAGGGGCGGGCGTCGGATCCGTTGATGTGGAATGTCGTCGCTTCGACCCGACTTCCGTCACCGGCAAGCCCGACGAGGGTCCGGGCGGTCACCGACTTCCCGGAGCCCGATTCCCCGACGATCGCGAGGACGCGTCCCCGCCGCACTGTGAAATCGACGTCGGAGACCACCGGCAGCGGGGAGCCGTCGAGGGAGCGCACGCTGTCGAAGGACACGGTGAGTCCCTTGACGTCGACGAGGACGTCGCCGGTGTTCCCCTCGGGCGGCGCGGCCACTTCCGAGGTGACGGTCATGACTGAGCCCTTCTCTCGAAGCGGCGCTGCAGGTTTCGACCGACGATCGACACGCTCACGACGGTGACGGTGATGAACAGGCCGGGGAAGAAGCCGACCCACCAGGCGACGCGCAGGTCCTGCCGCGCGTCCGAGAGCATCGATCCCCATTCGGGCAGCGGAGGAGTCGGCCCGAAGCCGAGGAAGCTCAGCCCGGCCGCGCCGATGATCGCGGTACCGATGCCCAGCGTCGCGAGTACTGGCACGGTGCCCAGCGCGTTGGGAAGGACGTGGCGCACGGTGCGCCGCGCCGCAGACCTGATCGCCAACCGGGACTGCGCCACGTAATCCGATTCACGTACCCGCAGCGTCTCGGCGCGTACCACGCGTCCGTAGCGTGGGGCCGACGCAATCGCGATGGCGGCGATCACGTTTCCGGTACCGGGCCCGGTCAGCGTGATCAGCATCAGCGCGAACAGCAGATCGGGGAAGGCGCCGACGGCGTCGAACACCCGGGAGATGCCCTCGTCGACACGACGGTGCGCGACGCCGGCGATCAACCCGAACAGCACGCCGATGACGACGCCGAGGACGGTGGATGCGACACCGATCAGGATGGAGTAGCGGGCACCGTACACCACGCGTGACCAGACGTCGCGGCCGAGATGGTCGGTGCCGAAGATGTGCTCGAAGCTCGGCGCCGCCAGCGCGTTCGACATGTCGCTGGCCAGTGGGTCACGACCGGTGAACACACCGGGGAACACCACCGCCAGCACCAGCAGCGCCAGGATGGCGGCCGCGATCAGCAGACCGGTGTTGCGGAGACTCGTCAGGCCCGAGGACAGTGAACGCCCGGGGAACGCGAAAGTCGTTGCCATCTACCGCACCCGCAGCCGGGGGTCGATCCACAGGTACACGATGTCAACGATCGTGTTGACGGTCACGTACAGCGCGACGGCCAGCAGGGTGATACCCAGGACGGTCGGGACGTCCTGACGGGTCACCGCGACGACGGTGGCCTGCCCGATTCCGGACCGGCCGAAGACCTGCTCGACGATGACCGTTCCGGTGAGCATTCCGCCCACCGACCAGCCGGCAAGTGTGGCCGCGGGGATCAGCGCATGCCGCAGCCCGTGCCGGATCTTGAGCTGCCATGGCGAGATCCCGCGCGCGAGAGCCGTGACCGCGTAGGGCTGTTCGAGCGACCGCTCGATCCCCTCCCGCAAGACCTGGGACAGCACCGCAGCGAGCGGCAGACCCAGCGTCAGGCTCGGCAGAATCAGGTTCTCCAGCTTGCTTCCGCCGACGACCGGAAGCAGACCCAGCTGGAACGACAGCACAGTGATGAACACGATGCCCAACCAGAACGTCGGGATCGACGCGAAGGTCAGCTCCCCCAGGTACGTGATGCGGGTGGCCACGCCTTTGCGGGCCGCGGTGGTGACCGAGACGACCAGCGCCACCACGACGGCGATCAGCGTGGCCGCCCCGGTCAGCTGCGCGCTCGCGACCAATCGATGGCTGAACAGGATGTCGCTCACCGGAACCCGCTGCACGTAGGACGTCCCGAAGTCGCCGTGCACCAGCCGGGTGAGGAAGTCGACGTACTGCACGAACATCGACTTGTCCAGACCCCACTGCGCCTCGATGGCCGCCCTCAGTTCGGGGGTGTCGAACTCGCCCATCAGCAGCGTGACGGGGTCCCCGGGGGACAGGTGTACCGCCAGGAACGCCGCCGACGCGGCGAGCCACAACACCACCACCGCGGCGAACAGCTTCTCGGCGATGTAGCGCGCCTGGAACGCGGCGCTCGACCAGCGGCGCGCCCGTCGGGGCGGCAGAGTGCGCCCAGAACCCTGACCCACCGCGGCGTCCGCGCCGGGCAGGCTGGTGTGGGAGGTCTCGAGGACGGTCATAGGAGAATGCGACGGCATCAGCCGAACGCTGCCTCCGCCCGAATGTTTACCGCCCTACTACCACCCGCGGTATGCAGGCGCTTTCCACTGGGCTCGTAGCTTTCGAAGCCGTCACCGGGGCGCTCCAACCCGAGGGTGTCGCGCAGGGTGGTGCCGGGGTACTCCGTGCGGAAGATGCCCTTCCTCTGCAGCAACGGCACCACGTGGTCGACGAAAGCCGTCGCCACATCGGGCAATTGGGCGGACATGATGTTGAAGCCGTCGGACGCGCCGGCCTGGACCCAGGTCTCGATCTGGTCGGCCACCTGCTCGGGCGAACCGATCGCGGTGACGTGGGTCAGGCCGCCGCCCTGACGGGCCAGGATCTGGCGCACCGTGTACTTTTCGCGGCGGGCGGTGCCGATCAGCGCGGCGAAGTGTCCACCGGACGCGCCGAGCTCCCCGTCGGCGGGGACCAGATCCCACGGCAGTTCCTTGTCGAGGTCCAATGCCTCGACGGGGACACCGATCTGCAGCGCCAGCGCGTTGATCGCGAAGCGTTCGGTGTGCAGCTCGCGCAGTTCGATCTCGCGGGCGCGCGCCTCGGCCTCGGTGGGTGCGACGAGCGTGATCAGGCCGGGCAGCACCCGGATGGTGTCGGGGTCGCGGCCCCACCCCTTGGCACGTTCTCGTACGGTGTTGCGGAACGCGATCGCCGATTCGATCGTCGGCTGCACGGTGTAGACGGCGTCGGCGAACCGCGACGCCAGGCCGATGCCGTCGGGTGAAGATCCGGCCTGCACCAGCACCGGATGACCCTGCGGCGACCGTGGAAGGGGCAGGGGGCCAGCAGTTTTGACGTGTTCACCGGAGTAGTCCACGGCGCGGATGCGGGCTTCATCGACGTAGGTCCCGGTTTCGCGGTCGGCCACCCACGCATCGTCGGCCCAGCCGTCCCACAGCGCGATGACGGCCTCGACGAACTCGTGGGCGCGCTGGTACCGCGCATCGTGGTCCAGTCCGTGCTCGCGACCGAAGTTGCGCGCGACGTCATCTCCGTTGGTGGCCACGATGTTCCACGCGGCGCGGCCCTTGCTGATGTGGTCGAGAGTCGAGATGCGGCGGGCCAGGTTGTACGCCGAGTTGTACGAGCTCGAGCCCGTGGCGACCAAACCGATGTGGCTGGTGTGCTGGGCGACCGCGGCGAACGCCAAGGTGGGATCGAGTCCGCGGAACGGACGGTACTCGCCGCGGTAACGCCACACCGGGGTGTCGGCGAGGAACACGGCGTCGAACTTGCCCCGCTCGGCGATCTTGGCGACCTCGATGTAGTGCTCGAGGCTGCTGTACTGCCGGGGATCGCCGTCGCCGGCACGCCATGCGCCGGGGAACACCCCACCGGGAATGAGATTGAGGTTCAGCGTGATCGAGGCGTGTGGGAAAGTCATTGCTGTCTCCTACCTTTCGACAGGGAAGCCCACGATGCTTCCCCATTCGGTCCATGAGCCGTCGTATACGCGGACGTTGTCGTAGCCGAGCACTTCCGAGAGGGCGATCCAGCCCAGTGTCGACCGGTGTGAGAGCCGGCAATAGTTGACGATGACAGTCTTGTCGTCCAAAGACGCTGAACCGCCGGCTTTCTCGTCCACGAGGCGCTGAAGTTCCGCGCGTTCCCGCAGCCGGCCGTGCTCGTCGAGCAGGTCGCGGAAGAACAGATGCTGTGCACCGGGGATGCGGCCGTGGCGTTCCGCCCCGTGGTCGATGGGCGCGTTCGGTCCGCTGACCCGGGCTCCGCTGTATTCCTCGGGGGTGCGGTAGTCGAGGATCAGCACATCGTCGCGGCCCAGCAGCGCCCGCACGTCGTCGCGGCCGATGCGCAGGCGCTCCTGTTCGGCGCTGGGTTCGGGCACCGGCAGCGGTGAAGTCGCCGAGATTCGGTCCACGGTTCCGCCCGTCGGCAGACCTGCCGCCCGCCACGCCTCGAGTCCACCGTCAAGGTAGGCGATGTCCTCATAGCCGCGCACCCGCAGCGTCCACAGCACGTAAGCGGCGAACTGGGTCGGGTCACCGGCAAGGACGATCCGGGAGCCTTGACCGGCACCGAGCGCGAACAGCCTCTCCGACAGTTTTTCGGCGGTGGCGAGTTCGCGCTCCATCGGATGCCACGCCAGGTCTTTCCAGAACACGGCGCGCGCGCCGGGGATCAACGGCTGGTCCGGCACGCCGGCGTAGATCTCGATGACCGCAAGGTTCGGATCGTCGAGGCTCGCGCCGAGGTCCTCGACGGAGATCACGCTGCGGGTGATCAAGCTCATTCCCGGGTCCTTTGTTACAACTTGATTTGACACAAAATGTGTTGTCCTACAGGAACATTAAAAGCTGCACCCCGGTGCGTCCATAATTTCTCTTATCGCGAGAATAAGTACCGATACCCGCCCTACGCTGCGGCGAGTGAGTTTGCGTCATGCGTAGTTTTTGTCGGTCCGCTCGACCTGTTGCAATGTTATGAAACATAATTCGTGACCTACGAGGAAGGACACCTATGAGCGAAGCGGCACGCAGCGCCCACCTGATCGGGCCCGCGGAGCTGCAGGGGTGGCTGGCCCGGCGCCCAGACACGGTTCTGCTCGATGTCCGCCATGTGATGCCTGCCGACCGGGCCGACCGCGATGCCTTCCTTGCCGGCCACCTTCCCGGTGCGCTCTTCGTCGATGTCGATACCGACCTCGCCGGGGTAAGCACAGGACGCAACGGGAAGCGTCCGCTGCCCGGCGAAGCGGAGTTCGAGAAGACTGTGCGCCGATGGGGCGTCGACACCGACACCCCGGTGGTGGTCTACGGTGCCGCCCGCTCCCCCGCGCCGGCACGCGCATGGTGGCTGCTGCAGTGGGCCGGAGTCGAGTCGGTGCGCCTGCTCGACGGCGGCTTCCAGGGATGGGCGGGCGAGATCGTCGCCGGGGAGGAAGGCGGTCGCAGGGAAAGCGATTTCGTCATCCGGCCCGGGAGCCTGCCTGTGGTCGAGGTCGGTGACGTCCCGTCATTCGCCGAGCGCGGCCTGCTCCTCGACGCCCGGCCCGCGATCAAGTTCTCCCACCCCACCGATGCCGGTGCGGGTCATATCCCCGGTGCCCGCTGCGCGCCGGTCGCCGAATTCTTCGATGCTGCAGGCTTTCTCGCTCCTGATGACGAGTTGCGGGAACGCTTCGCCGCGGTCGGCGTCGTCGAAGGCGCGGAACCGGCGACATACTGCAGCACCGGCGTGGCCGCCGCGTTCGAAGTCTTCGTGCTGTCCGTGCTCGGTGTCCGCGCGCGTCTCTACGTCGGCTCGGCATCGGAGTGGACCGCCGATCCGTCGCGTGTCCTCGTGCGGTGACACCGCCCACCGAACGCACCGGACGGCGCCTGCTACTCGACCTCACGCCGATCCGGCGCAGCCGCGCCTACGGGCGTCTGTGGTTCGGCACGGCGCTGGGGAGCATCGGCCAGGAGATGACGGTAGTGACGGTCTCCCTGCAGGTGTACGCCCTCACGGCATCGACGTTCGCGGTGTCGTTGATCGCCGGCATCGCGTTG
Source organism: Mycolicibacterium iranicum (assembly GCF_001650495.1). Lineage (GTDB taxonomy): Bacteria > Actinomycetota > Actinomycetes > Mycobacteriales > Mycobacteriaceae > Mycobacterium > Mycobacterium iranicum_A. Next base: position 94,356 of record NZ_LWCS01000065.1, read on the forward strand.
GCGCCCATGATCATTCTCGGCCTCTACGGGGGCACACTGGCCGACCGCTTCGACCGCCGGTGGGTCGCGATGATCGCTTCGGTGATCTCGTGGGTGGCGATCATCGTGCTCACGGTCCACGCCTGGGTGGGGGGCACGTCGCTGTGGCTGTTATATGCGGCGGCCACGGTCAACTCGGTGGCGGGCACAGTCGGCGGCATCACCCGGCGCGCCATCGTGCCGCGGCTCCTGCCACGAGAGCTCCTACCTGCCGCCGGTGCGCTCAACGGCATCAATGTGGGATTGATGGCCACACTGGGTCCACTCCTGGCCGCCGCCGCGGTCGGCGTGGGCGGCTTTCAGGCCGCGTTCCTGATGGACGCGGTGCTGCACACCGCGGTGTTCCTGGGCGTGTGGGCGCTGCCGGCGCTGCGTCCGCTCGACGAGTCGCGCGCCGCCTCTGTCGGCGCGCTGCGGGCAGTCCGCGACGGGCTCGGATATCTGCGGCGCGCCAGTAACATTCGCTTCGCGCTCACGATCGATCTGTTCCTGATGGCCCTGGCTCAGCCTCGGGTGCTCTACCCTGCGCTGGGCGCGGTGACGCTGGGCGGCGGGGTGACGACGGTGGGTGTGCTGTCCGCGGCATTCGCGGCGGGCGCGATGTTCATCTCGCTGTTCTCCGGATGGACGGGTGGTGTGCAGCGCCAGGGCGCCGCGATCATCGTGGTGTCCTACATCTATGCCGCGACGATCGCGGTCGCGGGCATCATCCTGTGGGCAGCAATCATCTGGCCGGCGCACCACGGCACCAACACAGCTGCGATCGTTGCACTCGCGATCGCACTGGCTGTCGGTGGTGCGGCCGACGGGGTGTCGGCCATTTTCCGGGGCGCGATCCTGCAGGCCGCGGTGCCCGACGAGCTGCGCGGGCGGGTGCAGAGCATCTTCTCGATCATCGTCACCGGGGGTCCCCGCGTCGGCGACGTGGTGACCGGTGCGGTCGCCAGCGTCTTTGCGATCTGGAGTCCGCTGCTCGCAGGGGGTGTCGCGATGCTTCTGGTTATCTGGGTGCTCGTGCGGCGCACCCCGTCGTTCCGTGGGTATGACAGAGACGACCCGAAGCCGTGATCTTCTACGACGTTTGGGGTTGCACCGCGCTTCGGGCACCGGGTGAGCGGCCCTTGCCCCAACCGAGCACCGCACGGTAGCCACCGATCAGGCCCTCGGCCCGAAGGCTTTCGAGATCACGAAAACGGGAATCCTCGGGCACCGGGTCAACGAGCGGTGCGACGAACAGTGCGTCGACCGGACAGTACGCCTCGCACTGGAAACACGTCTGGCAGCTGCCGTGCCGGGCAATCACGGGGATGCCGTCCTCACCGCGGTCGAACACTCTGGTCGGGCACACCTCGATGCACTTATCACAGGTGATGCAGCGGTCTGCGTCGACGATCTCGATCATGCGGCGCGCTTCCGGTCGTTGAGCCACTGCGGTTCAGGTACGGTCCACAGATCTTCGAGACCACCCGTGACGAGACGGTGCAGTTGGCCCGGGTCCTGTTCGGGAAAGTCGAATCGTCGGTGCATACCACGGGTTTCGGTGCGATGGAGCGCGGCGTGATACATCCACCGGCCGTGTGCGAGCATCGCAGCTGTCTCGCGCTCGGCCAGCTTCGATCCGCCGCGCGCAGCCCGCCACAGCCCGTCGAGGTCGGCGAGCGCCGGCGCCAGACGGTCAGCGTGGCGCAGGTAGTTGATCTCATAGGCGGTCGTCAGACGCTGGATCTCCGGCAGCGCCGCGCGATCCACGCCGATACCGGCGACGTCGGTGAGGCGACTGGGCGGGCGTCCCCTTGTGCGCGCGAAATCGGCGGCCCCGCGCCCGGCCCAGGAGCCCGAGCAGGCCGCCCACGACGCGTTGTGCGCACCGCCGCCCGTATAGGCACCGGCGACGAGCTGGCGGGTTGCCGTGTCCCCAGCCGCGAACAGGCCGGGAACGTCGGTGGCGCAGTCGTTTCCGGCGATCCGCACACCGCCGGTGCCGCGAACCGTGCCCTCACACAGCAGGGTGATCTCGAAGAACTCGGTGAACGGGTCGATGCCGAGCCGGTCGAAGGTCAGAAAGAAGTTCGGCTGGCCGGTGCGCATGATCCCGCGGTCGCCCTCGGGTGCCCGGTCCAGCCGGGCGTACACGGGCTCGTCGAGCAGCGTCTGCGCGATCAGCGTGCGGTCCTTGGTGGCACCGGGTGCCTCCAGGAAGGAGCCGTCGGCGCGGTAGAAGCTGGCCCATGCGTAGTAGGCGTTCTTCGTCATCGACGTGCCCTTGGGCGCCAGCGCGTAGGCGTTGGAGAATTCCATGCCCGAGAGCACCGCGCCGGCTTCGGCGGCCATCAGCGCACCGTCACCGGTGTCGGTGTCGCATCCCATGGTCTTGGACTGAAACGCGCACCCTCCGGTCGCGAGGACCACCGCACTTGCCGCGATGCGGATCTGCGTGCCGTCGACGCGTCGCACCGCGACAGCGCCTGACACCGTGCCGTCGCGGTCGGCGAGCAGGTGCAGTGCCGGCGTATGGTCCAGGATGCGGACGCCGAGGCGCTGCAGTCTGATTCGCTGCCGCCGCATGTACTCGGGACCTTGCAGGTCCTCGCGAATCTGGCGACCCTCACTGTCGACGGGGAACGGGTAGCGTTGAATTCGCGCCAGCTCGTCCATCCGCACTATGGTGTCGTCGAGCACGCGCGACATCCAGCCGCGGTCGGTCAGGCCGGCGCCGAGCTCCTCCCGCTTGGCCATCGCGGCTTCGCGAAGTTCGGGGACATCGTCGACGTACCAGACGCCGGTGCCGGCGGAGGCGGTGGCACCGCTGGCACCGGTGTAGCCCTTGTCCGCGAGGACAACGTCGGCGCCCGCCTCGCGTGCCTTTATCGCCGCCCACGATCCCGCAGGGCCGCCACCGATCACGAGGACGTCCGTGGCGAGGGTCTCGGCTTCTCGCGAGGTCGTCAGTCGAGTTGCCTTCCCGGGTGCACGGGCGCCGTGTTACGACCGCCCGACGATCCTGCCCCGGCCGCGCGCACCACGGAACGAATGCAATCGCGACGATTCTTTCTGTGATTTCGTTGTCCGATTCATGCGAAAACTAGAGCCCCAGCAGCTCCGCGAGTTCAGCTTCGCTGAATCCACCCGGCCCGCGTCCGGAACGCGCCGCGTCGCGCGCCAACCGTGCCAACGTGGCGTTGAGCGGTGCCGTCCCGCCGTAGCGGTGCGCGATGCGGGCGATCTCGCCGTTGAGGAAATCGGTCTCGACGCTGCCGCTGTTGCGTGCCAGCGATTGCCACGTCGAATTCGGGATGACGCTGCCGGTCCCCGCAACAGGGCGCACGGTGGGCCCCTCGGCGCGGGCCGCCCTGGAAACGTCGAACGGCACGTAGCCGATGCCGGCCTGCGCGAGAACCTGCTCGCCCTCGCGGACGACCGCGGTCGCCACCTCGCCGTCGCGGGCCGACCCCGTCAGTGCGACAACGGCATTGCTCAAGTTGGTGAGCAGCTTGTTGTACTTCCACGGCGCGGCGTCGCGAGGCAGCTTCACCAGGATCCCGGCGGGCGTCCACGCCTCGGCGATGTCCTCGAGGAGAACCCGGTCCTCGTCGGTGGCCAACGCCGCCGGCCAGCGAGCGATGTGGAATTGTGCGGCCACCGGCCATGATTTGGCGATGATCTCGCCGGGGGTCACGTAGGCGGCGGGCGTCCAGACGCACACGCCGAAGACGCGGGCGAAGAAGCGCAAGGCCTTCTCCTCGGCGACGACTCCGTTGAGTGCCGTGAACACGGGCAGCAGTTCCCCGGCCGTACCGACGACGTCGTCACCGTCGCGCACAGGCTGATCGGCCCAGTCCTGCAGCGCCGCATCGAGTTGGTGGGTCTTGGTCGCGAACACCAGCACATCACGATTCGTGAGCCGGACTTCCTCCGGTGCACCGGCCGCAGTCACGGATATGTCGTACGTGTCGTCCGGCGTGCGCAGGGTCAGCCCCTTCTCGGCCAGGACTCGCGCGTGCTCGCCCCGAGCCACCAGGACCACGTCGACGCCGGACCGCGCCAGCGCCCCGCCGACGGTGCCGCCGACGGCACCGGCACCGATGATGACGTAACGACGTGACGCATGCTGTGACACGAACCAGCTCCTCCTGACGGGTGGGTTACACGGTAGCCGCGGCTTGCCTCCCGGTGATCACCCGGCGGCCAGCGACAGCACTTCCTCAGCTGACGGCGGGCTCGGCGGGTGGTGGGACAGGCACCACGGCGCGACGATGCGGTGGAACGCCTCGCCTTCGGTCGCGACGTAGAAGTTGCCTGCACGCAGCCTGCTGATGTCGTCGACCAAACCCCCCTTTGCGCGGGCCATTTCGCGGGCCGTCTCGATCTGGGCAGGCGCATTCAGCAATCCGTAGAACTGCGTGGCCGCGTTGCCGGGGATGTTCAGGTTCAGGCCCTTGGGCGCCTGGGTGGCGAACACGAGACCGAGCCCGTACTTGCGCGCCTGCGACGACAACGCCAGCGTGCTGCGGGTACACGGCGTGAATCCCCGTGCGGGAGCGAAGTTCTGCGCCTCGTCCATCACGAGCAGGCCGCCGAGGGGCTTGTCCCCCGCCGGGTTGCGTTTGATCCACGCGAACAGCGCCATCTGCAATTGGTTCACGAAACCCTGTCGCTGCTCGTCTGACGCGAGTCCGATCATGCTGATGACGGACACTTTGGCCCGATAGCCTTCGGACGGAGTGAGCAGCACGCCGGGGTCGACGGGTGTGCCTACGCCGCCGAACAGCGGATCGTTGACCATCGCCGCGCGCAGATTCTGCGACAGGTCACCCGCGATGGTGTGCGCGCCCGCCATATTGCTGACATCATCAGGCAGGTCGGCCAGCAACCGGACGAACCCGGCCAGACTGGGTTCGGGTGTTCTGCCGTAGTGCTGCAACGCTTCTCGCAGCACGGCACGGGAACGGGTGGCTTTCTGGCTCTTTCCGGTGATCAGCGCACGCGGTTCCAGCGCTGAGCACGCCGACTCGACGGCTTCGGTGAACTCGTCCACGTCGTCGAGGACGCTGGAGAAGTCCGGCAGCGGCTGGAAGGCGAGAGGACGGCCGTTGGTGCGCCGCGGCGTCCAGATCGTCACCTCTGTGTTGCTCAGGTAGTCCTCGGCGCGGGCATCGTCGGAGCGGCGCCAGCCCATCGGTACCTGTGGCCATGCCGCGCCCAGACGCGACAGGTCGTTGTTGGGGTCGAGCACGATCGACGACACGCCGCGCAGGGCGCATTCCTCGACGAGACGCCGGATCAGCACCGTCTTGCCCGATCCCGATCCTGCGAAGATCGCGACATGCTTGCGCAGCGACGAAAGATCCACCGTCACCGGCGTTTGCGTGTGCAAGTCGTAGCCGAGCGGAATCTCAGACTCGGGAATGTCGACCGGATCGTCGAGGATGGGCTCCGGTTCCGGCTCGGTTTCGGGCTCGATTTCCGCGACGGCCGCACCATCGCGGTCCAAGCTGAGCGCTTCCATCAGCAACGCCAGACCGTGTGCAGGTTTACGGGCCCGCAACCAGCCCGGCAGTTCCGGATCGTCGTCGGTGATCAGGTCGCGCAGCGCGGTCATGGTGCGGACGTCGTCTTCGGACAGCGGCAGGGTGCGGCCACCCGCGGCGTGGAACTCTTCGATGGCCTCGGCGGTCTTCTTGCCGCTCGGCCATGGCGAATTGCGGAGCAGGAACAGCTGACGACGGTCTTCGCCTGCACTGAATCCTGTTGCCGTGATGGCTTTTCGCACTCGGCTCAGCGCGGCGCTGGCATTGGTGGCCGCAACCGCCCGAAACGCCCAGTGCCGTTCGTCCTCGGTCGTCCGGTCGAGGGTCTGGCGCAATCGTGCGTGCAGCATCACCTGCGCGCCCGGTGGCGGGTCGCAGACGAACGTCTGCTCGCCGTCGCATTCGGCGATCCACGCCTTCAACGCTGCCGACAACAGCTCAGGCATCGTGGTGTCCTCGCCGTCATGGGCGATCGCCGCCTCTGGCACCGCACGGCGCCGGTACTCGGCGAAGCGCCTGTCCAGGGCGCCCGACGACGGCTTACTACCGTTGGTGGCCGGAGATTCCCAGGTTGGCTGCGCCTCCGCACTCAGGCGCTCGAGCTCGACGACGTCGCCGTGCTTGAGGCACTCCCGTACATGGGTGTCGGCTCGGATCAGCAGTTGCCGCGGCGTGTACGACGGCGCCTCCTCGAACGCCACCGGCGCCAAAGGCCAACTGGGATAGGGCGGTGTGAATCCCGCAGCGGTGTAGCTCGCGGTGAATCGGCGCTCCAGGATGGCGCGTCCCACATCGGCGCTGGGCAGCGGTGACAGCACACCCGTCATACGGAAGCGGTCGGCGACGCTGGCGGCGGCGCGGTCCTGGATGTGTTCCCACACCGCGGGCAGGCAGGCCACCACAGGGACCGTGCGCCGCGTCGTCTGCCGCAGGGCCATCAGCCCGTGGGCGACCTGTTCGAGCACACCGTCACCGGAGGGCTGTGCCAGAGACTGGGCGAGCAGGGTGTCGATCTGGTCGACGGCAAGCACCGCAGGCCCCGCCAACGCGACCAGTCGGGAGATGTCGCGCACGCATTCCTGCGCCGACGCCGGCGCCGCGCGCAATCCCCACGGCCCGCGCTCTTCAATGCTGAACTCCTCGCTGCCCTGCAGGAATCCTTCACCGATGTCGTGGGCGACGAAGTCGTTGGAACCGAGCAGCACCAGCGCGCGCAGCGCCTGATGGCATTGCCACACAGTCTCTTTCGCGACGAGCGACAGAGCCTTGATGAAGCGGTACAGGGTTTCGGCGTCCAGGTCGTCGTCACCGACGATCGCGCGGCGATCGGCGCGCGACACGTGCGCCAGCGAGGCGAGCTCCCACAGCAGATCCTTGAGCTGGGTTTCGCGGTGCGCCCCCGGCCTGCCGAGGCTTTCCAGCATGCCGCTGCGCACCGACTGCCAGAAGCTGGCGGCGTCGAGCAGTTCGACCACGAAGAAGAATCCGCTGTCGGCCTGTACGCGTTCACGGATCTGGCCGAGCAGATGCGTCTTGCCCGACCCGGCGGGTCCGCGGATCACCACGCCCAGCGGTGACGACTCGGCATCGCGCTGGGCGTCGCCGAAGGCGGCCATCACGTCGTCGACCGCGTGCTCGTTGAGCCCCCTCACGTGGGTGGCAGCCTGCGGGCGCCATAGGTCGTCTGAGGTGGGCGCCCACGTCAGTCGGAGCGACGAGAGGGCATCTCGTTGCAGTGCGTCCATCACGCCTCCATCGCGATCAGATGCTTGGGCCGGTCCCCGATGACCACTGCCGCGGCCCGGTCTGCGGCCGTCAGCACCTTCTGGTCCTCCTGCGGGATCACGCTGACCCCCGGGGTGCGGTGCAACGTGATCAGGGCGGCGTCGACGTCGGCACGGGCATCCGCGAGCTCGCCACGCAGCGCGGTCAGTGACACCCATTCACCAGGCCGCGTCGCCAGGCGTCGGTACGCTGCCCGGATTCTGTCCTCGGTGGTCGCCGGGGTGAGGCCGAACACGTCGGCCAGGCTGACGTCGGCATGGTTCAGATAGCGGCTCAGCGCACCGAGCACCGTGTAGAGCGCCTTTGCCGGTCCGGTCGAACGTGGGGGCGGTCCAGCATCGATGAGGTCGCGGCACAGTCGCCAGCCGTGGTCGGTCAGCTCGTGGACGAATTTGTTTCCCACACGCTCGGATTCGATCAGCCCGAGACGGTTGAGCTTGTCGCGGCCCGCTTTGTCCAGCGCAGGGCCCAGATCGCTCAGCTGCGGGTTCGGCACCGGCCGCGATTCGGCCATCAGCACCAACAGCACCGCCCGTTCGGTTCCGGTGAGATCCGTCGCCGTCACAGTCACGGTTGCCAACTTAACGGGGTACGGCAGGATTGCGGTGGCATGGTTGGCACCGAAGGCACTTCTCCGACGTCGCGGCGGCGGCATATCGCGCGCCTGGCGGTGTTCGTGGCGTTGCTGTCGCTGTTGTTCTATCTGACGGCGATCGAGCGGGTCATCGACGTCGCCGCCGTTCGAGCGCTGATCGAGTCGGCCGGTCCTCTTGCCCCGCTGGCATACGTCGTGGTGTCCGCGGTGCTCGGGGCGTTGCTGGTGCCGGGCCCGCTGCTCGCGGCGGGCAGTGGCTTTCTTTTCGGTCCGGTGCTGGGCACGTTCGTCACGTTGGGTGCGACGGTCGGCTCGGCGGTCATCACGGCGGCGGTCGGCAGGCGGGCAGGCCGTGACAGCGCCCGTGCGCTTCTCGGTGAGCCCCGCGCGGATCGGATCGACCGCTTGATCGAACGCGGCGGGCTGTGGGCGGTGGTCGGGCAGCGGTTCGTGCCGGGGATCAACGACGCGTTGGCGTCGTACACGTTCGGAGCGTTCGGAGTGCCGTTGTGGCAGATGGCTGTCGGCGCCTTCATCGGTTCTGCGCCAAAAGCGTTTGCCTACACGGCGTTGGGGTCGACCGTCGGCGAGTTCTCGGCGCCGCTGTTGGCCGCGGCAATCGTGGTGTGGTGCCTGACCGCGGTGGTCGGCGCGTTCGCCGCACATCGCGGCTGGCGCAGATGGCGCGCCAGGGACTGAGTCAGCCGCCGACGAGGGCGCGGTGCTGGTCGCAGTAGGCCGCGACAGACGCGCCGATAACCATGCCGGACTGTTCGAGTGTCAGGCCGTTGGCCGGTCCGAGCGCGGCGGCAACCGCGTCCACCGACTGCCCCTGGTCGAGGCCCGCGCAGGCCGTGTGCCCCATCTCGACTGCGGAGGCCGGGTCGGTGACGGGCACCCCCATCATGTCGAGGACGTCGAGAAAGGTCTCGTCGTCGGCGACGGCGGGGGCGGCGGTGAGCAGGGCAGTGGCTCCCAGCGCGGCGGCGAGGGCCATCTTCAGCGGGTTCACAGGACCATCCTGCCTCAATCGCCGCAGTAGCCTGCTGCCATGTCGGGCATCGTTCTCACCGAGGAGTTCCGTGAGGCGCTGGCTCTGCTGGCCGGAGGCAGGCACGTCTTCCTGACCGGCAAGGCGGGCACCGGCAAGTCCACATTGATCCGCCGCTTCATGGCGGAGACGGACCGCAATGTGGTCGTGGTGGCGCCGACCGGTATCGCGGCACTCAACGTCGACGGTCACACCATTCACCGGATGTTCGGTTTCCGGTCGACACTGACGCTCGCCGACATCCGCGGCGGCGAGTACCGGCCCGGCCGTTTCACCAAGACGTTGGCGTCGCTGCAGACGCTGATCATCGATGAGGCGTCGATGGTGCGCGCGGACGTGTTCGACATGGTTGCCGCGGCGCTGGAGCGTTTCGGACCGGAGCCGGGCACCCCGTTCGGCGGCGTGCAGATCGTGCTCGTCGGCGACCTGTACCAGTTGCCGCCGGTGGTCCGGGAAGACGAAGTCGCCTACTTCACCACGACGTACGAGACGCCGTACTTCTTCTCGGCGCGTTCTTTTCACCGCGAGGACTTTCCGACGGTGTCGTTGACGACGGTCTTCCGTCAGCTCGGTGACGACCGGATGACGGCCATTCTGAACGAGATTCGCGAAGGCGTGCTGCTCGGTCACGCTCAGGAGCAATTGAATGCCCGCGCCGACAAGGACTTCGTGCCGCCCGAGGACGAATTCTGGCTGACGCTGGCGCCGACGAACCGCCTCGTCACGGCACGTAACCGGCAGCAACTCGAGCGGCTGCCGGGCGACGAGTTTGTGCACCACGCGAAGGCATCGGGCGATCTGGCCATGTTCGAGGCGCCGGTCGAGGAGACGCTGCGTTTCAAGGTTGGCGCGCAGGTGATGATGCTCAACAACGACCAGGGCAACCGCTGGGTCAACGGGACTGTCGGGCGTGTGGCGGGCGTGGGTTACGACCGGTACGGCGCCGTTGTCGAGGTCGAGTTTCCCGACGGCACCAGCGCGGACGTGTCGCCGTACACGTGGGAGGTGACCAGGCCGGTGATGTCGGGTTCGTCACTGAGCCGCGAGGTCGTCGGCTCCTTCACCCAGTTGCCGTTCAAGTTGGCCTGGGCCATCACGATCCACAAGAGCCAGGGGCAGACGCTGGAGCGGGTGGTGGTCGACCTGACCGGCGGCATGTTCTCGACGGGCCAGCTGTATGTGGCGCTGAGCCGCTGCACGTCTCTGAGCGGGCTGATTTTGAAAAGGCCTGTGCTGCCGAAGGATCTGAAGACGGATCGGCGCATAGCCCGTTATCTGCGGACGACGTCGGGTGACGCGGGTGCCCGGCGGTACTGCGCGATCGGGATGCTCACCGTCGGTGACGAGGGGCGCATGTCTCGTCCCCGACCCGTCGAGTTGGCAGTGGCGTTCGACGACGGAACCGCGGCGACCACGCTGATCAATCCGCAACGCGATCTCGCCGACGCTCGAACAGCTTTCGGCATCACCGTCTCCGACGTGCTACTGGCGCCGACGCTACGGGAGGCGTGGGCGGTGATCGCCCCGATGCTCGCGGGGTGCACCCCGGTGGGCGTGGGGGTCGACGAGCAGCTCGGTCTGCTCGACTTCGAGCTGAAGCGCCTCGGTTACGTGACGACGATGCCGTTGGGCGTCGAATTGCGCGGCGCACGGATACGCGGGGTGACGGCGCTGGAACGGGCCCGCGCGGCGCTGGAAGCGCATCGCGATCACGAGGCGGAGGACGGATCGTCGGCGTTCGACGACCCTGAATCGATGGAGATGTCAGGGCTTTTGGTAAGCCGGGATTCGTCGGTGCCGACACCGGTCGCCGACCATCTGCCGGGGTTGTCGGCGTTGATGCGGATCAGCCGGGACATCGGCGCGGCGCTGCTCGGCGGTCAGGCGCCGGCTTCCTCGGTGAGCACCGGCTGGGAGACGGGCGCTCGGCAGTCGGTGGCCGACCAACTGCGTGCGGCGGCATCGCGGGTGCAGCTCACCGACGAGGTGGTGGCCCGGCTGCGCGCGGCCGAGGATCTCTTGGGTGTCGAAATCCTCTCCGGTGCCGAGCTTGTCGCGATTCCTTCGATCGACGACGTGTTGACCCCGGGCGCGAGGATCTGTTTCACCGGCACTGCCCAAGATTCGTCGGGGCGGACCGTGGAGCGCGACGAGATGGAACGCCTGGCGGCGGACGCGGGGCTGGCTCCGGTCAAGACGGTCACCAAGACGCGCTGCGATGTGCTGGTGACGGCAGAGGCGGGTACGCAGTCGGGGAAGGCACGCAAAGCCCTGGAGTACGGCAAGCCGGTGCTCAGCGCCGACGACTTCTTCAGCTGGCTCGCCTCCCACTCCCCCGCGGAATAGCATTCCTGGCTGCGATTCACACCCCGTCCACAGCCCTGGCTTCTCGCTCGGCGCAGAATGGAAGCGTGCCGTCCACCGCATTCGCTTCGGACAACGCCGCACCGGCGCATCCGAAGGTCCTCGAAGCCCTGCACCGCGCCAACGACGGGTCTGCCCCGTCCTACGGCAACGACGACCTCACCGCGCAGGCGGCGGACGCGTTGAAGCGGGCCTTCGACTCCCCCGACGCCGACGTGCTGTTCACGTTCACCGGCACCGCGGCCAACATCATCTCGCTGGCCGCGGCAGCGCGGCCGTGGGAGGAGATCTTCTGCAGCGATGTTGCCCACGTCCTGGTCGACGAGGCAGGCGGTCCGGTGCGGCTCTCCGGCGCGCAACTCACCCGGCTGCCCAGCGTGGACGGCTTGATCTCACCTGAGGAGTTGGAGCGCAGGGTCCTCGGCCGGACCGAAGTGCACCACTCGCAGCCCCGCATCGTGTCGATCACGCAGTCGACCGAGAACGGCCGGGTGTGGCAGACCGATACTCTCACCGAGTTCGTCGACCGCGCTCACACCCTGGGCCTGCTCGTCCACGTCGACGGTGCACGCATCGCCAATGCGGTTGCCGCACTCGATCTCTCGCCCTCGGAGGCCATTGCCGACGCTGATATCGTGAGCGTCGGCGGCACCAAGAACGGCATGCTGTTCGGCGATGCCATTCTCGTGCGGCACCCAGAACACTTCCACGGAATCCACTTCGTGCAGAAGCAGATCGGCCATCTCGCAAGCAAGCACCGGTTCATCGCCGCGCAGTTCGTCGCGCTGTTCGACGACGGGCTCTGGCTCCAGAACGCCGCCAACGCCAACACGATGGCCCGCAGGCTCAGCGAGGGATTGGAGTCGCTGGGGTTGCAGCTGGCCGCCCCTACGGAAGCCAACGAGGTCTTCGTGAAGCTCGACGCCGACGTGCACCGGCGGTTCGGAAAGTCCTACATGGTGCATCAGCCTGATGTGGGCGAACCGGTGGTCCGGTTCGTGTGTTCCTGGGCCACGACGGAGACCGAGGTCGACGACGCTCTGGGAGTGTTGGCCGCGTCGGTGTGACGCTCCGCACCGCGGGCGCGCGTGTCTGCACGCGGACACACCGAGGCACCCCGTGCAAATGCGCACGCTCGTCATGCGGCCTTCCAATACGATTGCGGCTCAGACACTCTCGCAACACGAGATCCCGCCGCGGGCAATTCCGCCCTGCGGACCGTGATTCTGGTTGTCAAGGCCCTGCCCGCGGACATCTGGAGCGGCACGGCGATCGCCGCGTTGCGGTATGCGCCGACCTGCCGCCGGGCCGACGTCAGTCCAGAAGGCCCAGCATCCGCGCCGGATTGGTCGACAGGATCGCGGTGCGCTCCGCCTCGCTGATTCCAGCCATCCCCTCCAGCCAGGTCACCGGATCCTCCTGGACCATGGGTGCCGGATAGTCGGTGCCCAGCACCACCCTGTCGATGCCGACGGCGTCGATCAGGAAGCGCAGCGTCGACTCGGTGTAGGTGCACGAATCGTAATAGAACCGGCTCAGGTACTCGCTCGGCGGGCGCTTCAGCGTCGATTTGGCGTCGGCGAACTCGGGCACTTCCATATCCGCCGCGCGCCATGTCTTGTCCATTCGGGCCGCACCGAAGGCCGAGTACCCGCCGGCGTGTCCAAGGCAGATCTTCAGGTCCGGATAGCGGTCCATGATTCCGCCGAACACCAGTGTGCCGAAGGTGACCGCGCGGTCGACGAGGTTGCCGATACTGTTGGGCAGCGCATAGCGCGACGTCCTCGCCTTCACCAGCGTCGGACCGCACTGGTGGAAGAACACCACGGCGCCAAGGGCTTCCGCGGCCTCCCAGAATGGGTAGAACAACGGTTCGTCGAAGGTCAGCCCGTTGACATGGTCGTTGATCGTGACGCCACGGTAGTTCTGCTTGGACATCGCGAACTCCATCTCGTTGACCGCCATGTCGATGTCCTGCATCGGTACGGTCGCCAGGCCGGTGAATCGGTCGGGGTGATCGCGCATCATCGCGCCGATCTCCTCGTTACAGGCCCTCGCGATGTCAAGGGTCAACGCCGGCTCGAGGTCGTAGCGGTAGAAGTCGTTGTTGACCGTCAGGACATGCATATCGACGCGTGCCGCATCCATCTTCGCGATGCGGTCCTCCGGCGCGATCGAGAACTCCGGTATCTCGAGTTCGCCGATCTCACTGGTCAGCGTGTGCCAGGTTCCGCCACCCAGCACCGTCTCCCGAAAGCTGGGCGGCGTGACATGGGAGTGAACATCTATGACAGACAACTATTTTCGGCCTCTCTACTCGTCACGTCCCCGAGCAGCGACGCGGCGGTCCCTCGCAGGATCAGTTCGATCTCATCTTCTGTCAGAACCCCGATGCGGCTCAGCCGCGTGACGGGGTCCAGCACCCGCATCGGTGCGGGCCAGTCTGTTCCCAGTACCACCCGGTCGGCCCCGACGATGTCGACGAGGTAGCGCAGCGTTCGGGGTTCGTAAGTCACGGCGTCATAGATGAACCTACGGGCATAGGTGCTGGGCGGTCCCAGCGTCTCGCCGCGCATATCGGGAAATGCACGCCAGCCCTGATCCATCCGATCGAGTGCGAATGCCGTGTAACCGCCGCCGTGCCCGAGACACACCTTCAGGTCCGGGTAGCGGTCCATCACCCCGCCGTAGACGAGGGAGCCGAAAGTGATTGTGCGGTCGACCAGGTTGCCGATCGAGTTGAAGAAGAAGTACTTCTCGATGCGGGCCTCCACCGACGTGGGCGCGTATTGGTGCACCAGGATCAGTGCACCGAGTTCCTCGGCGGCCTCCCAGAACGCGTCGAACCGAGGCGCGTCATAGGTCTCGCCGTTGACGTGGTCGTCCACCATCACGCCGCGGAGTCCGAGTTCCGTGACAGCCCGCTCTAATTCAGCTACCGCGAGATCGGTGTCCTGCATCGGCACGGTGGCCAAGCCGGCGATACGGCTAGGGCGGGCCCGCACCATCTGGGCGACTTCGTCGTTGACCTCACGAGCAATCGGCAGGGCATCCTCGGGTTGGCGATGGTACTGGTAGAAGACGTCGGTCGGCGAGGTCATCTGCACGTCGATGCCGTCGGCGTCCATCGCCTCGATGCGTTGTTCGAGCGTCCACCGGTTCATCGGATTGTGCAGCTCACCATCGGCCGACGTCATTCCGTACCAGTCACTTCCGGCTAGGACCACGTCGCTGAAGCAGCGTGGCGTGACGTGGGCGTGGACATCGACAATGGCGTGCCTCATAGGCCGTGCATGGTGTGCGACAGGCGGGCGGTCCATTCGTACCGGGTGGCTTCGCCGACCTGCTTCATCACCCGCGCGTACTCCTCACCAGCGATGAGTTCGGCGGTAGCTTCTTGGGTGGCACAACGGATGTCGACGATGAAGTCGAAGTCGGTCGTCAATTCTCCCACGTTGGTTCCGATCAGGACCTGCTCGACCTGTGGGGTGTCCTGGAGGCCCCTCAGTGCGTCCAGTGACAGCTCCTTGGTGGCGTCGTCGGTCTCTTCGGACCACAGGAACATCGCCGAGTGTTTGACGTGGGTCCTGACGATCGGGGGCTCGCCGTCGTACCACCAATCGACCCGCGCGGTGATCTCGCCCTGGCAGATGGAGGCATTGTAGACGGCGACCTCGTGATGGACGTCGTCGACGTTGTAGGCGTCGAGGCCCTCCTGGTCGTCGAAGTCCAGGTGCAGTGCGACGTCGTAGCTGACTGCGGGGCCGATCTTCTGGCTGCGCCACTTGGGCGCCCGCTTCCACGGTTTGACCTCACGCAGCATCTGCGATCCGCCGAACAGATCGGTGCCGAAGTCCAGCGCCCGCACCATCGGGCAGGCGAACCGCATATACGCCAGACCTTTCAGCATCTGCATCTGCTGTTCGGGGGTCGATTCTTCGCGGAGCATGAAAAAAGCACTGTGGCGCAACATCGGTCGGGTATCCCTTCGGAAGGTGTTCGGTGGATGGTGTTCAGGTGCCGACAGGTTCGAGACGCATCTGCTCGAAGAGGGCCAGCACGTCGGCTTGTTGGGTGACCACGGCACGGTCGGTCTGCAATCGGGGCCGCGGCAGCGTGATCGGGATGTCGGCGTACAGGGTGCCACCGGTGTTCATCATCAGGATGCGGTCGGACAGCTGCACCGCTTCGTTGACGTCGTGGGTCACGAACAATACGGTCGCCCCCGAGGCCTGCCACAGCTGTTGCAGTTCGGTGCGCAGTCCCCTCGCAGTAATGGCGTCGAGATGACTGAACGGTTCATCCATCAGAAGCAGATCAGGCTCGATGGACAGCGCCCTGGCAATGCCGATGCGCTGCCGCATTCCGCCCGACAGCTGCGCCGGGTACATGGATGCGGTGTGCGCGAGCCCCACCATGTCCAGGTAGTGCACACACTTTCGTTCTCGACTCTTGCGATCCCCGCCGTCGTGGACGTATGTCATGTTGTCCAGCACCGTCCGCCACGGCAACAGGCGCGGGTCTTGGAACACGTAGCCGATCTTGGCTCGACCGGATTCGCCCGTCACCGAAATCGTTCCTGCTGTGGGTTTTTCGACACCGGACACCAGGTTGAGGAACGTGCTCTTGCCGCAACCGGACGGTCCGACGAGGCAGACGAACGTGTGTCCGGACACCTCGAAGGTGAAGTCGCTGATGGCGAGGACACCGCTCTGATCGCTGGCGCGTGCCTCGTAGGCCTTGTTGACGTGGTCTGCAATCAGTGTCGCCACGTTTCCTCCTTGTGCGGATCTACCATCGTTCCGTTCCTTCCTGCCAACGCCGCGACCAGCGCGCGAGGCGTTCGAGTACGAGCCTGTCGATAGCGAGGATCACCGCGATCTCGATCAGGCCCCAGCCCATCAATCCGTTGAAATTCCCTGCGTCATACCAGAAAGCAGCGCGATATCCCGCTCCCCAGTTGCTGGCGAAGAACTCGACCAGTGACAGCGCACCCCATCCCGCCAGCACCGCGTAGCGAAACCCGGCGATGATGTACGGCGCCATCGCGGGCAACACGAGCTGGGCGAAGATCCGCCGCTGCGGTACCCGGTAGGCGGACGACATCTCGATCAGCGGCTTCGGCAGAGATTTGGCCCCTTCGAATGTCGAGGCGATCAGCATCGGCGTCGCCGCCAGCACCGGCACCACGAACGGCCCCACTTCCGAGAAGCCCCACCAGATTGCCGCGAGCAGTGCCCAGATGAACGCGGGTAGTGCAAGCAGGACGGTGTTGATGTCCCGGCAGAATGCTCCGACACGCCACCATCGGCCCATCGCCCAGCCGATCAGCACACCCAGTAGGAGCACCGCCGACAGCGCCAGCGCCGCCCTGCGCAATGTCCAGGTGAGATGCACCCACAGTTCTCCACGCATCGTCTCGTCGATGAGGAACTCGATGGTGCCGACGGGTGTCGGGATGCGGTCGGACAGCAGCCCGATGAGCTGCCAGCCGATCAGCACCAGCAGCCGGGCGGTGTAGCGCGCCGCCTTGTCGGACAGCAGCCAGTGCGTGGTTTCGCGTTCGGCTGAGGCGGTGGTCATGCGCCCACTCCTCGTCTGGCCGCTCCGTCGACGAGCAGGTCGGCGCCGACCTCGCCACCAGCCACCGGTTTGGGATCCGTGACCGGTCCGCGCCTACGGTCGCGTCGGCGCTGCCGCGGTGGGGCCTCGTTACGCCACCGGAAAAGTCGATGCTCGACGTTGACCAGGACGAGACGTTCGACCAGGACGACGAAGATGACGAAGAAACCCATCCACGCCAGCAGGTCTCGCACGGAGAACAAGTGGTAGGACCGCGAGATCTGGTAGCCGACCCCACTGTCGCCACCGAATGTCTCGACTAGCGCCGCCAGCTTCCACGAGTCCGCGAACGACACCCGGCCGCCGGCGAACGCGAACGGCGTCACCGTCGGGATGAGGACATGTTTGAGCAACTGGAAGCGACTCCTGTTGAACGCCTTGCTCATTCCTACGAGGTCTTGGTCCACGGACATCATGCCCGCGGCCACGTTCAGCGCGATCGACGGCAGCACGAACAGGACCACCACCGACGTGGGGCCCATCCCGCTGATGCCGAAGACGACTATTGCGACGATGGCATAGACGATCAGAGGGACGTTGGCGGCCAGGTAGATCAGGTCGTGGAAGAACGAGCGGGCGTACCGGTAGCGGCCCATCAGGAAGCCGATCACCGATCCCGCCACCACCGCGATGCCCCAGCCCAGCACGGCACGCCAGAAACTCATCAGGAAGTTGTGCAGCACATCGCCAGTGGCGATCAGCTCCCACATCCGGGATGCGACGGTCCACGGTGCCGGCAGCACGTAGGGCTCCATGCGAGTGGCTGCGTACGCCCATACCCCGACCAGGGCCACGACGCCCAACAGCGAATAGAACTGTGCTGCAAGACTTCGCCGCGTCCGTGCCGATGGTGCTTTCACGACTGCGGGGAGACGACGGCCATCTCCGGGTCTGCGGTGTCGGCGTTGACGACGCCGGCTTCCTTCAGCAGACCGTAGATGCCTTCCTCCTGGTCGATCCACTGCTGGTCGAGGTAGGGCGAGTCGACGAACCAGTCGAACGTGTTGCCGAAGTACGCCTTGATCCATGCCGCTTCGTCGGGCGACTCCACGGCGAAATGCTCCGGGTAGGTATCGATGATCTCCTCGCGGTGGGCTGCCCACTCGTCGAGCGCACGCTGCCACACGCTCAGGAAGAAGGCAGCTTCGTCCTGATGCGCGTCGTACCAATCCTTTCGGGCGACGAAAAGGTTGCTCATCACGCCCTTGTGGCCGGGTGAGATGGATTCGCCGTAGAGCTCCGATGCCGACTTGCCGTCATACATGATGTTCAGCTTGCCGGAGGCGAACTCGGGGATCGACTGCGTCGGATCGGCGAAGGCCGCGCACACCTCACCTTCTTGGACCAGGCTCGGAATGATCTGGTAATCCGAGGTCACCAGGTTGAGGTCGTCGCCGTTCTCCGCCAGTTCGCGGTTGTCGATCTTGTCGACGAGCGCCTGCCAGATGAGCGCGTTACCGACGACGGACTCGGCGGCGATCTTGCAACCCTTCGGCAGGTCAGCGGCCGTCTCCCATTCGGGGTTGGCGGTGATCATTACGTCTTTGGCGTAGTTGAACTTTCCGAAGGTGACGGTCTTGATTCCGGTCTCCTGCTCGAGGTTTTGCAGCTCGTAGCTTCCGATGGAGATGACGTCGGCGTGCCCACCGACGAACTGGCCGAACTCGTCCCACGTGATGGTCTGGAGGATGCGGTAGCCCGAGTCAGCCTCCATCTCTTCGAGGATCCCCTGGTCCTGAATCCAGTCCCACGCAGGGTCCGGGGAGAAGGTGAAGCGAATGACGTTCTCGTCGCTTTCGGCGGCAGTGTTCGTCGTCGGGGCGGGTCCCGAGCATCCCGCGATGAGTAGGGCTGATGCGCTCAGCGCGCAGAACAACGATTTCTTCATGGTTTGACCTCCTACGTCCGGTGCTGAACCACCGTCCACGCTGACGGGTCGCTGCACGTAAACGCGCAGCGGCGGCTAAGCCACTCGGTACCGCTGCGTCGATGCGCATCTAAAACCCGTCGGAGGCCGAAATACCTACTGAGTGACAGGAACACAACGATAGGTGGCCGCAAGTCATCGTAGGTTTCGCATACGTAAATGCTTTGATCCGAGTAACGAAACCTGCTCACAGAAAGCAACTTCCGACTGTGGGTTCGAACGTCGGCCGGACACCGCGACATCACGAGGAGCCCGCCGGTCCCGGCGGGCTCAGTTCGACGCGGGTGTGTCAGCCCTCGACGGCGGCGACCCGCTTGTCGGTCGCCGAACGGTAGAGAGCTTCGGCCACATAGACGGCGTGCAAACCGTCGGCACCGCCTCCGTTCAACTCGGCGACGCCGCGCACCGCGTCGGTGAACGCGACGACCTCGCTGACGTAGGCCGATTCCGGCGACGATGCCAGCGTCGAGGTGCCCGAGTCGTCGTGCAGTTCGACAGTGTCGCCGGGGGCCGGGCTGGTCCCGCCGCGCGCGTCGAGCCAGCCTGCAGTGCCGAACACCGTCCAGTCGGGTCTGGTGCCGGGGCGCTTGCTGTGGGAGACCATGTTGACCAACGTCGCGTCGGCGAGCCGGCAGGTGCCGACGAAGACATCCTCCTCGACCGCGAGATCGGTCATGCAGGTGACTTCGACGACGGGCTGTCCGCACAGGAACGCCGCGAGATCGACGGCGTGGACGCCCTGATGCAGCAGCGACCCGCCACCTGCAAGGGCGGGTTCGGCACGCCAGGTGTCGTAGGGGTAGAGGGCCTTGCCCGCGGCGATCGCCATCTCGGCGTAGAACACGTCCCCGAGCAGACCGTCCGCAATAGCCCGCCGCCCGGCGCGCGCGGTTTCCTTGTGCCGCAGGTGGAATCCGACGCCGAGCATTACGGCGTTCGCGGCGGCGGCATCGACCATCCTGCGTGCATCGGCGCTTTCCAGGGCCATGGGCTTCTCCACCAGCACGTGCTTACCCGCGGCGACGGCCGCCAGCGTGTGCTCGGTGTGCAACGCATTCGGCGAGGCGATGTAAACGATGTCCACCTCGGGGTCGGCAAGCATGTCCGCGTAGTCGTCGTAGGTCGCCGAGGCTTCGTGTTTGGCACCGAAGGAGCGGGCGCGGTCCGCGCTGCGGCTGCACACCGCGGCTACATGGCTTTCGGTGTAACCGCTGATGGCGGGCGCAATGGAGAGGTCGGCGATGGCTCCGATGCCGATCAGCCCCCAGCCGGTGCTCATCCTGGCAGCTCTCCTTCGCAGACGTTCTCCAACCCCCGGTCCGAACATATATGTTATGTGATGGGTCGCAGGTTTCCGGCGTGTAAAGCTTTTACCATGAGCCGGATAGGGCCGACCTACATGCCTTTTCTCGGCATGGGACGCCATCCGCTCGATCCTGGGTTATATATGTTATGCGATCGGGCCCCCGGTCAGCGTGTCGACGTCGCCCGGCGAATACCTCAGCGAGCGGGGGTGGACGAGCTCGGCAACGAGTTCAACGAAAGGGCGGTATGCGGGATCTGAACAGCCAGCGCGGCGTAGGCGTCGCGCTGACGGTATGCCCGCAGCAGGTCGAGATGGTCGTTATTGGCACGGCGACGGATGGTCGGCTCGATGCGCTGGGACTGCGCGGTGCACAGCGCGGCAGCGTCTTCGAGCCGGTTGAAGATCGCGGTCAGGTGCCGGGATCGCATGGCGTCGTGCAACAGACAGTGGAAGCGCCTGTTCAGCTCCACCCACGCCCCGAGGTCGGGTTCGACGATCATCTCGTTGGCAAGCTGCTCGGCGCTGTCGAGCTCGCTGTCGGTGGCGTTGCGCACGCTCAGCTCGACGGCCATCGGCTCAAGCTTCTCGCGGATGCGCAGGATTTCTTCGAGGTCCTCGCGACTGGTTCCGCGGACGATCCCGCCGCGATGGCTGTCCAGCATGATGAGCCCCTCGGTGGCCAGATCACGCAACGCCTCCCGAACGGGGGTCACGCTGACGCTGAGCTGGGACGCGATCTCCGCCTGGATCAGATGTTCTCCCGCGGCGAGCTCACCGCGAAAGATGGCGCGCCGCAACGCCTCACGGACGAATTCATGGGCGGTCTGCCGTTCCCTCCCGGAGCGATTAAGTTCCATGACCATCAGTTCTCCCGGACCCCGACATGACAGATTCGATTCTGCATCGTATATGCCGCCCGACGCGTCAGCCACGACCCGCGAGGGGTATCGATCGGTCGCAACCGCGGCTGCTTCAGGGTTCCGCGCTTTGTCTCGCCATCGCCGCGGTCGGCCTCGTGCACGGCCTGAACTGGCCGGTCATGGCATACGGCGTGACATTGATGCCGCCCGAGTGGCTGGCGGTGTACCGCCTCGGAGTCGGCGCATTCGTGGTGATGATCGCGATGGCTGCGACAGGCAGGCTGCGACTTCCCGCCAGAGCGGACCTACCGGTGGTGATCTCGGTCGGAGTGGTTCAACTGGCGGTCGTGTATGCGTTGATGTTCGTAGCGTTGACTCTGGCACCCGCCGGCCGCTCGGCGGTCCTTCTGCACACGTCGGCGCTGTGGGCGGTGCCCATCGCGTCGATCTTCCTCCGGGAGCGCTACAGCAGGGTAACCCTGATGGGCCTCGTGGCAGGCATCTGCGGTGTGCTGCTGCTGCTTGCGCCATGGGAGAACGAATTCCTCAGCAGCAGTCGACCTTTGGGATACGGCCTGCTGCTTGCGGGGGCGGCGATCAACGCCGCGGTGACCGTGCACATCCGGTCGCACCGGTGGAACGGCTCGCCGCTGGAGTTGTTACCCTGGCAACTCGGAATCGGTTGCCTCGCAGCAGCGCTCTACGCCCTACTATCCAGCGGTGCGCCGTCGATCGACATCGATCGGCATGTCGTGCTCGTTGTTCTCTACCAGGGCGTGTTCGCGTCGGCGATCGGCGTGTGGGGGGTTCTCGCCATCAGCCGCAGCCTTGGTGCGGTGTCGAGCAATCTGAGCCTGATGGTCGTGCCCGTTCTGGGCCTGCTGTCGTCGGCACTCATCCTCTCGGAAGCATTACCGTTCTACGTATTCGTGGGGATGACAATGATTCTCGTGGGCGCCGCCCTCGGCTTGAGAGCCACGAGGTCTGCCCCCGCGGCGGCGGACCCGCTGGGCTGAGCCAGGGCGGTCGTGGCTCGATCAAAGACAACCAGTATTCGATATTGACTGTGCCAGCAATTGAAGGCAGCCTTGGTAGCGGTGCGCCCGGCCATACCGGCCCCGCGCCGGACTTGCGGGGAGCACGTCATGGTCGATGTGGACTTCTGCGTGGTGGGCGCCGGTTTCGCAGGTCTGACCGCTGCGCTCCGACTGAAACAAGCGGGCCATTCGGTGACGCTGCTGGAAGCCCGCGATCGGGTGGGCGGCCGCACCTTCACGATCTACCGTGAGGACGGGTCGTGGATCGACCGTGGCGGCGCCTGGATCGGGCCGGGTCAGGACGGTATCTACGCGCTGATGACGGAGTTCGGCGTCCCCGAGTACAAGCAGTACGTCGACGGCGACGCGATGATGTTCATCGATGGCAAGAAATACAAGTACCAGGGCACGATCCCGCTGTCGTTGAGCCCGTTCGCCGTCGCCAACCTCGGCGTGGTTTTCATGGAACTCACGCAGATGTGCAAAACGATTCCCGCAGAAGCGCCGTGGACGGCGCCGAAGGCGCGCAAATGGGATGCATTGACGTGGTCTAAGTGGTTGGAGAGCAACACATTATCGAAGCCCGCAAGGTCATTGCTCGAGTCATCGGTGTCGGGCCTCTACACGTCGGCGGCGTCGGAACTGTCGCTGTTGTTCTGCCTTTATCAGATGGCCGCCGCGGGCGGTCCGAGCTTTGTCCTCGGCGTGAAGGATGCCGCGGAGGACGCCCGGCCAGTCGGAGGCATGGGGGCGATCCACGCAGCGATGACTGCCGAGCTCGGTGACATCGTCCTACTGAGTCACCCGGTGCGCAGCATCGCCCAGGACGACGACGGCGTCACTGTTCGGTCCGACCACGCGGCGGTGCGGGCACGCCGCGCCATCGTCACGGTGCCCGTTTGCATTGCCTCACATATTCTTTACGAACCGCTCCTGCCGGTGGACCGTGCGTTCCTGCACCAGCGGATGCCCAGCGGGGCCGTGTTCAAGATCGCACTGATTTATGACGAGCCCTTCTGGCGTGCGGACGGGCTGTCCGGCCAGTCGTTCGCGCCGGGCTCGCCGGCGAACCTGACGATCGACTCGTGCACCGACACCGGCACACCGGGGATCTTGACGGTGATCACCGAGGGACCGGAAGCTCGCCATCTGTGCACGCTCACGGAGGCCCATCGGCGCGAAGCGGTGCTGTCCGCGGTCGCGGAGCGTTTCGGGGACAAGGCGCGTCACCCGGTGGACTACGTCGAACACAACTGGACCGTCGAGCGCTATTCCGGCGGGGGGATGATCTCGCACACCCCGCCCGGTGTGCTGACCGAGTTCGGCCCCGCACTGCGCGCGCCATGCGGCCGAATCCATTGGGCCGGAACCGAATCGTCGGCCCGTATGTACGGCTTCATCGACGGCGCGGTGCGCTCCGGCGAGCGCGCAGCGGCCGAGGTCGTCCAACACGAGGCGTTGCCGCAGGCCTGACGGGTTTCCCGGGTGCGGGGCCGGGTACGCCTCGGTCATGACTACCCCCACCGAACCGCCCGAGCGTCTCACCCCGACCGAGGTACCCGAGCGCCTCGTCCCCGACGATGTGCCGGAGCCCGAGACCGCTCCCGACCCGGGACCACCCCAGAAGTCCTGACCACACTTCTTCGGCTCCGGAACCCGCGACGTATCCAGCCAGTGACACCGTGGCCTGCGCGGCCCCAGCCGCTCGGCCCAAACCGCACTCGTCCTGATTTACCCGTCGCGGGGTGGGTATGCGTCAGGGGTGAGTAACGCAGGATTACTGGTGATCGGCAGCGGTCCGGCCGGAGTCGCAGCGGCCGAGGCATACCGCGCCCGCAGGGCAGACCACCCCGTGCGCGTCCTGACAGCCGACACCGAACCGCCCTATCAACGGCCGCCGTTGAGCAAAGACTTCCTCCGCGGCGAAACCGAGGACGCGGCGATGGACATCAGCCGCCCCTTCGAAACAACCCTGAAGGCCGAGGTTGACCAGATCGACGTCGGCCGGCGCATCGTCACCGCGAACGGCGTGCAGTACGACTACGACCAACTCGTCATCGCCTGCGGCGCCAGCCCGCAACCACTGCCCGTGCCCGGTGGTGAGAAGGCTCTGCTGCTTCGTTCCTTCGACGACGCCAAACGGTTGCGTGAAGCGGCCACTCCAGCGAAGACGGCGGTGGTGATCGGGGCCGGATTCATCGGGTGCGAAGCCGCCGCGTCGCTTGCCATCAGGGGTCTTTCCGTCACTCTCATCGCACCGGAAGACGTGCCGCAACGCAAGCGGCTCGGACAGGACGCCGGTGTGCGGTTGCGCCGGCTCGTCGAGGCGACCGGTGTCCGGTTCGCAGGCAACGCCCGGGTGGCGTCGATCGGTGACGGCACGGTGCAGTTGGAGAACGGGACAACGATTGAGGCAGACATGGTGCTCGCCGCAACCGGAGTGAAACCCAATGCGGCACTGGCCGAATCGGCGGGGATCACGTTGCAGAGCGGCCGTATCCCGGTCGGACCGGACATGCGGACCGCGGTCGATGGCGTCTGGGCGGCCGGAGATGTCGCATTCGCCGTCAACGTCGACGCCGGACGTGCGTTGGCGGTGGAGCACTGGGGCGACGCAATGGACCAGGGCGAGGTCGCCGGCTCCACAGCCGCCGGCGACGAGGCGAAATGGACCGGTGTTCCCGGCTTTTGGACCACCATCGGCGACACGGACGTGAAGTACCACGCGTGGGGAGACGGTTATCAGCGCAGCCGGCTGATCGAGCGCGACGGCGGCTTCACGGTCTGGTACGAGTCCGACGGCGCGGTGGTGGGGGTACTGACGTGCAACGCCGACGATGACTACGAGTCCGGCGAGGAACTGATCACCGCGGGCAAGCCCCCGCCGGTGGACATGACGTAGTGACCCCATACGTAGCGATTCAATTGGAAGGAACCTGATGATGACCACCAACTCGACAGCGGTCACCACACCCGGTAGTGCTGTTCTGCAACACAGGTCACCGCTGAGCCGATACCTCACCGAGCAGATCGGCCTGATCCTCGACGGTCTCGCCGGTCTCCGGGAAGGCACCGACCCCGTCCACGACACCCGCGTGGCAATTCGGCGCACACGTAGCACGCTGCGCGTGTTCCGTCAGCAGGTGGACCCGGTGGCCGGCCCGGCGCTCGAGGAGGAGCTCAAGTGGTTCGCGGGCACGTTGGGCGACGTGCGCGATGTGCAGGTTCAGCGGCAGCGGTTGCGGGATGCCCTGGACGAGATGCCCGAGCTTCTGGTGCTGGGCCCGGTGGGATCGAGGATCAATCTCGACCTGCGCGGCATCGAAGCGCCTGCCCGTGAACGAGTGTCCGAGGCGATGGAGACGACGCGCTATCTGGACCTTGTCACCGAGTTGCAGCGGTGGAGCGCCGCTCCCCCAGTTCTGCCGGGCGCCAACGCGAAAAGGCTGCGTTCGACAGCGGGGAAGGCCGGCGTGAGAGCCGACCGCCGCCTCAAGGCAGCTCTGGAAAGCGACGATGACGAGCTGCTGCACCGGGCTCGCAAAGCCGCCAAGCGGGCCCGCTACGCCAACGAGCTGCTCCAACTGGACGGCTCGTCCGGCAAGGTGAAGCGAAATATCGAGCACTACAAGCAGATACAGAGTGTTCTGGGGGACATGCAGGACACTGTGGTGGCACGAACGATGCTCCGCCAGCTGGGCGCTGCCGCCGGCACGACACCCGGCGAGAACGGCTTCACGTTCGGCTTCCTGTATGCCCGCGAGGAACAGCTGGCACGACAGTGCCGGCGAGACGTCGCCGAGCTGTAGCCATGCGCGCAGCAGTACTGGAAGCGGCGGGTCAGCCGCCGCAGGTCAGGGACTTCGACGAACCCACCCGCGACGTCGTTCAGGTGAGCCTCGCCGGCTGCAACCCCGTCGACCTCGCGCTGGCATCAGGACAGATGGGCGACCCTGACGTGCCGGCCGTCGTCGGGAGAGAAGGCGTCGGGTACACCATTGACGGCGCCCGCGTCTATTTCAATTCTCCGAAGTCACCGTTCGGATCCTGGGCCGAGCTGGCGCAATTCGATCCCGACAGAACTTTCGAGGTTCCGGACACCGTCGGCGATGACTTGGCAGTCGCACTCGGTATCGCGGGTCTCGCGGCGTGGCTGCCGTTGACCCGTCACGCCGATGTCTCCGCCGGCCAGTCGGTCCTGATTCTCGGCGCGACCGGGGTGGTGGGGAGTATCGCCGTGCAGGCCGCCAGAATACTGGGAGCCGGCCGCGTGGTCGGCGCCGGGCGCAGTGAGCAAGGACTGGCCAGAGCACTCGAATTGGGCGCGGACGCCGTGGTTCAGCTCGGGGGCGACGACGACGCGGGCGCGTTGCGGGCTGAAGTCAGAAACGGATACGACGTCGTCGTCGACATGGTGTACGGAGAGCCATTCCTGGCGGCGCTGGAAGCTACAGCCGTCGGCGCGACGTTGGTGACAGTCGGCCAGGGTGCCGGTGGCGCTCCCGAGGTGCCGTTGGGCACACTCATGGGCCGCACCCACATCGGACACAACAACAATCTGCTTCCCTCTCGAATGATGCGCCAGGGGTATCGGGAACTGGTGAGTCTGGCCGAGGAGAAGCGACTCACCGTCGACACCACCCGCTATCGACTCGCCGACGCCGAAAAGGCTTGGCAAGCACAGGCTGACGGTCCGCACGTGAAGATCGGCATCACCCCGCGCTGAGCACCGTCTAGTACGGGCCGCGCATCGCGACCCGCATCTTCGTCTGCGTGTCTATCCTGAGCGTCAGGAGGAGGCACGATGGCCGAACTTGATACCTCGACTCGGCTCGCGGTGGAACGCACCCGGCTGGCCAGCGAGCGCACGTTGATGGCCTGGATACGCACCAGCACGTCGCTCATCGCGTTCGGATTCACCATCTTCAAGTTCTTCCAGTACCTCGCCGAGTCGGAAAGCCTCGACCGACCGGTCGTCAGCCCGTGGGTCGTCGGCATGGCGCTGATCGTCATCGGGCTCGTCGCTTTGGTGCTCGCGTGGTTTCAGCACCGACGTGAGGTCCGGGTGCTCAGTGCGGACGTCGGTGCCGTGCCGTTCTCGCTCGCCGGCCTCATCTCGGCCCTTATCGCAATGCTCGGTATCCTCGCCCTCGTCGTCGTCGCCTGGCGCCTCTGATGAGCCGAGACCCGTGAGTCACGGCCGAATCAATCGAGAGTCTCCCAGAACGACGTCAATGCCGCCGCCCCACGCTCCGGATCCTCCAGCATCCACCAATGCCCCAAACCCTCAAGCACTTCCGTGCGCGCTCCGGCACGGTCAGCGGCCCGCCTGCGGTTGTCGCCGGCGCCGATGTAGGGGTCCTCGGTCGCGAGCAGCGACAGTCCCGGCCGCGCCGCCGCGGCTTCCAGCGCGCGACCTTCCTCGGCCATGGCGGGCTGCGCCGCAGAACGGTACAGCGCCAGAATCGCCGTGGCCATGTCATCGTTCTGATGCTCGGCGACCGCCGCAGCGATGTCGGCCGGGAACCCCAGCGAGACAAGCATTTCCGTGCGCCCGGGCACGCCTCCCGACATCATGTTCGCGATGAGCTCCTCACCCGCCCCGGGCGTCTGCCACACCTGAGCCATGTCATGCCAGACGTAGTCCGCGTCGAATAAGCCGATCACATCGGTGGCCCAGCTGCGCACCAGCTCGGGCCTCCGCATGACGACGTTCACGACGTGGCCGCCGCCCCAGTCGTGGCCGACGAGATCGATCGGCCCCTCGATCGTGCGCAGCTCGCTCTCCAGCCAGTCCCGGTACTCCGGGTAGGTGGCGCCGAACCCGTCGGGCAGCGGCGCGCCGAATCCGGGCGGCGACAGCAGCACGACGTCGTCACGTCCGAGCTGTGCCGTGAGCGGGCCCCAGATGGCCGAGGTTTCGGGATTGCCGTGTACGAACACCACCGTCATAGGCTCATCCTGGCATGAGGGTGTGAGCGGCTCACGAGAGTGCGTCCAGGGTCGTGATTTCCGCCATTTCACGACCCTGAAAGAACGCTCGGTGAAACCCCACGACACACTGGAATCCCGCTGGTCACATACGTCACAGCGGCGCCAGGAAACCTCGCGACACTCCCGTCCCGGCGCCAGGCGGTGTCTCCGCCGTGGCCTATGTTGGGGCCTCCGGACCGACACGACGCAACCAAGATCAGGAGAACGGTGGACGACAACGCACCCCTGTCGGCCGTCGACCTGCTCGAACTCAATCGCGACCTGCAGGGCTCCCCCGCGATCCGGCTGTTGGCCACCACCAACCTCAGCCAGTACGCGACGTTGATGGAGCGACACCTGGCCGACGGTGTCACCCCGGAGAGCACCCTCGTGGTCCGGCTGGAACGCGATCTGGACGATCTCGGTGACGCCCAGCCCGGGCTCGCGCTGATCAAGTCTTGGGCCAGCCAGGGCTGGCTGCATCGCATCGTCGATACCCGCAGCGAACAGAACGTCTGCTATCTGACCCAGGACGCGCGTCGCGCTCTCGACTTCCTGCGCGGTATGCGCCGGCAGGACACCATCGCCACCGGCGGCTCCATCAACGGCATCGCCTCGCGGCTGCGGCATGTCGCCCTCAAAGTCGGCAACGACCCGGCCCGTATCCGCAAGAGCATCGAGGCCGAGATCGAGGCGCTGCATCGGGAACTCGACGAGCTGGACAAGGGTGATCGCCCTGCCGCCGATGTCACCGACGCCTACGACGAGGCCCGCGCCATCGCCATGCAGATGGAGCGGCTGATCACCGACATCGGCCAGTACGGATCGATGATCGAGCAGGCCACCGCGGCGCTCGATGAACCCATCGACAGCAATCTGGAGTACCGCGACCGTCAGCGCCAGATGTATGCCGACTACCAGGCCGCCTGGGACTCGCAGGGCCGCGACAGTCACCGCGCGTTTCTGCGGATGATCAACGACCCCGACCAGCGCGCGGAGTTCGAGGCCGACGTCGCAGCGGTCGCGGGCGCGCTGCCCGCTCTCGACCCGGCGCTGCGCAAGGTGATGGCAGGGTTCTTCGAGTTGGTCGGCCAACAGATCGACGAGGTGGAACGCATCCAGCAGCGCTGCGCCCAGCGCGTCAAGCGGTTCACGGCGTTCGGCACCCTGGAGCGGAGCCGCGGTGTGGCCCGCCAGCTCAACGAAGCCATCGGCGCTGCCCGGGATCTACTCAAGTCGAGCCTCATCGACTCACGCCTCGACATCGAGCTACCGCTGGCACGGCACGCGATCAGCTCCGTCGGTGCTCTCAGCTTCAAGATCGGCGATCTGTCCAGCCCCAAGCCCGCGGTCGCCGCCGAGGGTGACGTCGATCTGACGACATTCGCCGCGCTGACCACCCAGGTCGACGCGCCCGCAATGTCGGACATGATCAACGCGGCGGTCCGCAGCGGCCCGGTCTCGTTGCAGGACGCCGTCGGCATGCTCGACAACGCGTACCTCGGCCACGTCATCGTGCTGTGGTCGTGGGCACTCAAGCAGCCCAACGACCCCGAACCCGAGTCGACGACCGTGCGGTTCCGTTCCCTGGACGGGAAGGACCGCGAGATGGCGGTTCCCCATTTGCTTTTCACCGAACCGATCACCACTGTCGTTGGAGCTGCCTCGTGACCGATGCCGAGTCCGACACCGATTACTCGGGTTTCTCGTCGCTGCCCGAGGTCGACCAGACCACACGTCCCCCGCACCAGCGCAGGCCGCGGTTCGACGGGGACGTCTCCGAACTTCCCGACCGTGCCTGCTGGGCGTTGCAGCATCTTCTGACCCGCCGCTACATCAGTGCCGAGAGCGACGCCGACATCTATGCGTGGGTCCTGGAGTACCGCAGCCAGCTCTCGGTGCGACTGTCGGAGCTCGACCTGCTGCTGCGAGTGGTGGAGGTCGGCTACGACGACGATGGGGTGGCGTTCATCGAGCAGGCCCGCTACGAATCCGCCAAGGGCATCAAGCTCCTGCGGCGTGAGCCGCTCGGCACCTACGACTCGATCCTGGCGCTGCATCTGGCGCAGATGATGCGCGCCGCGGCCGGCCAGAACGTGTTGATCAGCCGCGAGGAGATGCACAACCTGTTCTCCGGCGTCCTCAACGACACCGACCGCGACGCCGTCACCTTCGCCGGCCGCATCGACGCCGCGATCGCCCGGCTGACCGGGCTGGAGATTCTGCGCAAGAGCCGCGACGACGAGGACAGCTACACGATCAGCCCGGTGATCACGGCTGTGATGACGGCCAGCGTGATCAGCGAATTGCAGCAGCAGTTCGAGACTCTGCTGGGCGGCGCGTTGAGCCCGCAGGACCAGAAAGATGAGGTCGTCCGTGGCTGAGCAGTTCCACCTGTCGCGCCTGCAGGTCATCAACTGGGGCGTGTTCGACGGCTACCACGACATCCCGTTCAGCGAGGGCGGAGCACTGATCGCCGGTGCGTCGGGCAGCGGCAAATCCTCACTGCTGGATGCGATTTCGCTGGGCTTCCTGCCGTTCAACCGCCGCAACTTCAACGCCTCCGGCGACAACACCGCGGCGGGCTCCAGCGCGGGACGGCGCACCGTCGACAAGTACGTCCGTGGCGCGTGGGGTCAGCGCAGCGATGGCGGCACCAGCCGGGTGATGTACCTGCGCGGTGACGGCACCGCCTGGTCGGCGGTCGCGGTCACCTACTCCAGCGACTCCGGACGCACCGTGACGGGCCTGGTGCTCAAGTGGCTGACGGGCGAGTCGCGCAACGACTCATCGAGCCGCTTCGTGCTGGGTGACGGAGACCTCGACATCGAGGATGTCTGCAACCGTTGGGCTGCAGGGCGTTTCGATACCGGCGCGTTCAGGGACGGGCCCTGGCGCTTCACCACCAAGGTGGAGTCGCAGTATCTGGCGCAGCTGTATGCGACGATCGGTATCCGCGCTTCCGACGCGGCCCAGCAGCTGCTCGGCAAGGCGAAGTCACTCAAAAGCGTTGGTGGACTTGAGCAATTCGTCCGCGAGTTCATGCTCGACGAACCCGAGAGCGTCGCCCGGCTACCTGAGGCCCTCAAACAGATCGACCCGCTGGTGGAAGCGCGCGAGCTGCTGGCCGTCGCACAGAAGAAGCGCAAGATCCTCGGCGACATCGAGAAGATCCAGCAACGCTACGCGTCGGAGTCGACGGACCTGGGCATCATCGACCTGGTCGATCTACCGATGGTGCGGGCCTACACCGATGACGTCCGCCTGGCCCAGTGCCCGACGCAGATCGCCCAGCTCGACACGACCATCGACCAGCTCGACAACGAGCACGAGGACATCACCCGAAGCCTGAATCTGGCCAAGGCGGAAGCGGATTCGCTCAACGCCCAGATCAGCGGCTCCAGCGCGAGCATCGGACCGCTGCAGTCGCAGGTGACGGCGGCCGAGACCGCGGCCGAGCAGGTGTCACGCCGCCGCGGCGCGTACGAGGACGCGCTGGCCGCGCAGGGTATCGACGTCCCCGCGACCGCAGATTACTTCTGGAATCTGCGCGAGGAACTGCTCGCCGAGGCGACCGAACTGCTCGCCAAGGTGGAACGCCACCGGGAAGCCTCCACCGACGCCGAGTACGCGCAGAAGGCCGCGCGTATCGCCCGCGACGAGGCCGCCAAGGAACTCAAACGCGTCGAGCACGTGGGTTCCGCGCTGCCGGAGTTCGCGCTCGTCATGCGTGAACAGATCTGCGCCGCAGTCGGTGTCGACGCCGGCGACCTTCCCTATATTGCCGAGCTGATGGACCTCAAGCCTGACCAGACGCGCTGGCGCACCGCCGTGGAGAAGGTGCTGCGCGGTGTCGGGTTGCGGTTGATGGTGCCCGATCAGCACTGGTCGAAGGTGTTGCAGTTCGTCAACGAGACGAACATGCGCGGCCGGTTGCAGCTGCACCACGTCCGCGCCACGTTCCTCGACGCCGATCCCGTCGATCCCGAGCAGAACACGTTGGCGGGCAAGCTTTTTGCTGTCGACCCCCGGCATCCGTGTGCGGCCGAGGCCGTCGACGTCGTGAGCGCCGCCGGCGACCACATCTGCGTGGACACCCCGGAGGTGTTCGGGCGGTTCCGCCGCGCGGTCACCGACACCGGCCTGTACAAGGACTCCGACCGGCTGGCCATCAAGGACGATCGCCGTCCGCTGAAGCAGTCCGAGTACCTCTACCAGGGTGACGTGTCGGCGAAGATCAACGCGTTGACCGTGGATCTGGCCGCGGCCGAGGAGGCTTATCAGAAGGCGCGACGCACCGCCGACGACATCGCGGCTCAGCGTCAGCAGTGGCGCGACCGCGCCGCGGCGTGCAAGGCGATCTGCGAGCAGTTCCCGCAGTGGAGCCAGATCGACACCGAGACCGCCGACGGGCACGCCGACCGGCTGCGCGAGCAGTACGAGCTGCTGCTGGCCGATCACCCCGACATCGAGGCGCTCAATGCCCGCGCCGACGAATGCTGGTCGCAGATCCAGAAATTGATGACGCGCCGCGGGGCTATTCAGACCCGGCGTGACGACCTCGACGACCGCAGGACGCGGCTGCTCGAGCTGTCGGAGCGGTTGCAGCCCGCGGTCGGTGAGCGCTCGCGCGACGAGCGTCGATTCGTGTCGGAGCCGCTGACGGAGCTGTTGGACCGCTACGCGGGTCAGGTTCCGGTGAGTCTTGAGCTGCTGGAGCCCGAGCCGCACCGCGATGCACTGTTCTCGGCGATCAAGAAGGAGCGCGAGCAACTCCGCGAGAGCCGCAGACGCTCTTACGACGAACTGGCGCGCATCCTGAACACCTTCGACACGTCGTTCCCCGACGCGATCCCGAACAATTCGGAGAACTTCGACGAGCGTGTGCACGACTATGTCGCGTTGTGCAAGCACATCGACGAGCGCGAGCTGCCGGAGGCCTATGAGCGGATGATGCGGCTGGTCACCGAGCAGGCGCCGGATGCGATTCTCACGCTGCACCGGGTGGCCGAGCAGGAGGCACGGCGGATCAGCGACCAGATCGACCGTGTCAACACAGGTTTGGGCGCCGTCGAGTTCAACCGCGGTACCCGCCTGACACTGCGGGCCACGCCGCGGAGCCTGACGGCGGTGTCGGAGCTGACGGAGATCGTGCGGGCCATCTCGCGGCGTATCGCCGAGGTCGGGCTCGGCGACAAGCAGGCGATCCTGGATCAGTACGCCGACATCCTGCGGCTGCGCAATCGGCTGGCGTCGACGGCGCCGGAGGACAAGGCGTGGACGCGGGACGCACTGGACGTGCGCAACCGGTTCACATTCGACTGCGCCGAATGGGATGTCGACAGCGAGGAACTGATCCGCACGCACAGCAACGCCGGCGACAACTCCGGCGGCGAGCAGGAGAAGTTGATGGCGTTCTGCCTCGCCGGCGCGCTCAGCTTCAACCTCGCGAGCCCGGAAAGTGGCGACAACAGGCCGGTTTTCGCGCAGCTGATGCTCGACGAGGCCTTCTCCAAGTCGGATCCTCAGTTCGCGCAGCAGGCGTTGCAGGCGTTCCGCAAGTTCGGGTTCCAGCTGGTGATCGTCGCGACGGTGCAGAACGCGACGACGATCCAGCCCTACATCGACAGCGTGGTGATGGTCAGCAAGACCGAGGCGACGGGCCGCAACGCGCGGCCGGTAGCCACGGTCGCGACCCGCACGATCTCGGAATTCGGCGAGTTGCGCCGGGAGATGCGGGCCGGCGCTGAGGTGCCGGTCGGCGTCTGACGCACGGCGTAGGGTGCCAACCGTGCACGTCGACGTCATGACGACCCCTCAGCCACTGCGGGCCATCGGCGATCTTGCCAAGAGCGCTCGGGCGGCGGGCTTTGACGGCCTGTTGTTCACCGAGACCGGCCGGACGGCCTATCTCAACGCCGCCGTCGCGGCGCAGGCCGCGCCCGGACTTGAGTTGTCGACCGGCGTCGCCGTTGCGTTTCCCCGGAGCCCCTTCGTGACGGCCGCGACGGCGTGGGAGTTGCAGGAGGCCACGGCCGGGAGGTTTCGGCTCGGCCTGGGCACCCAGGTGAGGACCCATGTGGTCCGCCGCTACGGTGCCGAGTTCGAGCATCCCGGCCCCCGATTGCGCGACTACGTGCTGGCGGTCAAGGCGTGCTTTGCGGCGTTCCGGACGGGCACGCTCGACCACCACGGTGAGTTCTACGATCTCGACTTCATCACCCCGCAGTGGAGCGCCGGCCCGATCGACGCCCCGGATCCATTGGTCGACGTCGCCGCGGTCAACCCGTGGATGCTGCGGATGGCCGGTGAGGTCGCCGACGGCGTGCACGTACATCCGCTGGGCGAACCGGGTTATATCGCGCGGCACGTGATGCCGGGTCTCGCGGAAGGTGCGGCGAAGTCCGGCCGGTCGATCGACGACATAGCAGTCATCGTTCCGGTCATGACAATCGTGGGTGACACGGACGAGGAGCGGCACCGGGAACGTGAACTGGTCCGCACCAGCATGAGCTTCTACGGCAGCACCCCGAACTACGCGTTCATCTGGGACGAGGCCGGATTCGAGGGAACCACGGCCCGCATCCGGGAGAAGCAGAAGGCCGGCGACTATGCGGGAATGGCGGCACAGATCACCGACGAACACATCGCTGCGTTCGCGACGGAATCGACGTGGGACGGCCTGTCCGACGCGCTGCACCGACGATACGGCCACACGGCGACGCGCCTGGTGCTGTACAACGCTCTGGCCGATCCAGAGCGCCTGGAGCGTTATGGCGCTGTCGCGCAACGTCTGTCAGCACCCGGATGACGTCCGCTGCATCGACCTCGACGTGGGCGCCGCTGCGTTCCCCCGTCTATCGCATGCTGTGGATCGCGCAGTTCGTCTCCAACCTCGGCACCTGGATGCAAACCGTCGGGGCGCAGTGGATGCTCGTCGGCGATCCGCGCGCCGCGGTCCTGGTGCCGCTGGTGCAGACAGCGACGACGCTGCCGGTGATGCTGCTGGCGCTGCCGGCCGGTGTCCTCGCCGATCTCATCGACCGGCGCCGGCTGCTCATCGCCACCCAGGCCGCGATGGCCGCGGGTGTGGGCCTGTTGGCTTCGCTGACAGGCGCCGGGCTGACCACACCTGTCGTGCTGTTGACGCTGTTGTTCGTGATCGGGTGCGGGCAGGCCCTGGTCATGCCTGCGTGGCAGGCGATCCAACCTGATCTTGTTCCGGCTCAACAGATTCCGTCGGCAGCGGCACTCGGGAGCATGAGCATCAACCTGGCACGCGTCATCGGGCCTGCAATCGCGGGTGCACTGGTGTCGCTGACGGGTCCGACGATCGTGTTCGCCCTCAATGCGGTGTCGTTCGTCGGGATCGTGTTCGTGTTGTTCTTCTGGCGGCGTCCCCCCGTCGAGAACGCCCCGACCGAGCGGGCGCTGTCGGCGTTGAGCGCCGGCGGGCGGTTCATCCGAAGCTCACCGATCGTGCGGCGCATCATGCTTCGGGCCGCGCTGTTCGTCGTCCCGGCGAGCGCGGTGTGGGGCCTGCTGCCGGTGATCGCGAAGGACCAGTTGCATCTGTCGTCGTCGGGCTATGGGTTACTTCTCGGCGCGTTGGGTGCGGGTGCCGTGCTGGGCGCGTTCGGGTTGGGGCGGCTGCGCACGTGGTTCGGTCAGAACGTCCTGCTGGTGTTCTCGGCGGTCGGGTTCGCGCTCGCGGCTGCCGCGGTGGCGCTGGTGCACAGCTTCGCGCTGGTACTGGTTGCCCTGGTGGTCGGCGGCACGTCGTGGCTGCTGTCTCTGTCGACGCTGAACGCCTCGATGCAGCTGAGCCTGCCGGCATGGGTGCGGGCCCGGGGGCTGTCGGTGTATCAGTTGGTCTTCATGGGCGGGCAGGCCATCGGGTCCGTGGTGTGGGGTGTCCTGGCCGAAGCCACCTCCAGCGTCACCAGCCTTCTGGTCAGCGCGGGTCTGCTGCTGCTCTGCGGGTTGTCGACGCTGTGGTGGCCGCTACACGCCAGCACCGGCAATCTCGACCTCACGCCGTCCTCCCACTGGCCCGAGCCCACGCTTCTGTTCGAACCGGCGCCCCTTGACGGACCCGTGCTGGTGATCTCGTCGTACCGCGTCACGCCGGAGAACGAGGAGCCGTTCCTTTCCGCGATGACCGTGCTGGGCCGCTCCCGTCAGCGCACAGGGGCGGCGCAGTGGCGGGTGTTCCGCAGCATCGAACACGAGTCGACGTTCATCGAGACGTTCCTTGTGCGCTCCTGGGGCGAGCACATGCAGCAGCACCACACGCGCCTCACCGAACAGGATCTGATCATCGAGCGCAGGGTCGAGGAGTTCACCGACGGCGCACCCGCCGTCAGCCACCACTACCTCGCAGTCCGCTAGTCGGTCGGCGCGAGGTCCCCGGCAGCCGCCGCAGGACGTCCCGATTACGTCACCATTTCGCCCCGCGGCGCGGGGTACCCCCTTTCCGGCGCGCGGCGTGATTCGGCCGCTTGAACGGTTCAGGAGGAAGCCGGTGTGACCGATGACCGGGTGCTTGCTGCGGCGGCACGCGCCGGTGATGAGGCAGCGTTCGAAACACTGGTACGACGACACGGCCCGGCCCTCTACCGGTACGCCCGCCGCATGACAGCCGACGCCGACGCTGTCAACGACATCGTCCAGGACACGTTCGTGTCGGCGTGGAGGCAGATCGCCACGTTTCGCGGCGACTCCTCCGTGCGCACGTGGCTGTTCGCGATCTGCGCCAGGAAGGTGGTCGACTCACACCGCGTGAAGAGAGCCATCCCCATTGACGACCGGTTGATCGAACCTGTGGCCACGGGCGAAGACCACGACCCGTTCGCGTCGGCGTCCAACAGCGCGTTCCTGGAGGCGATGGAATTGGCGTTGGGCGAGTTGCCACCGCGTCAGCGCGCTGTCTGGATGCTGAGGGAGATCGAGGGCATGACTTTCCCGCAGATCGGCAGCGTTCTGAGCCTCAGTGCGGACGGAGCACGCGGGCACCATCACCGTGCCCGGGCAACTCTCCAGCAGCGATTGGCGCAGTGGCGATGAACGGGGACGAGAACGACGTCACCGTCCGCGCGGCGCGGGCGTTGCGGCAGCAGCCGGAACCCGGGTGGTTCCAGGTCCGGGACGCTGTGATCGCGTCGGTCCGTTCGACCCCGCGGGGCGGTTGGCCGCTCCTCGTCGACGATCCGCGGCCGGGGACAGCCGCGGGTATCGTGCGCGTCAGCGGGCTCGTACTCGGCGCCCTGTTGAGCCGGGCGTTGGCCGACGATCCCGAGTACGCGGCCACCGACATTGATCTGATGGTCGAAGGCGGTCGGCTGCAAGGGATTTCGATTGAGCTCAGTGCCCGATACCGCGCGCAGCTGCCGCCGGTGGTCAGTCGCGTGCGGGCGCGCTGCCGCGCGGTGGTCGCCGAGGTGATAGGCGCCGCGGCGGGGGTTCCCATCCATGTCGCTGTCAACGATGTGCACCCGTGAGCACGTTGCACAGATCACAGCAAAGATATGTTCGGTTTCGCGGATCATCGCCGTCTACACAATCAGCGACCACAAAGGTCGTCACGAGAAAGGAGATGACGATGGGAATCGTAGACAAGGCGAAGAACGCCGCCGAGGACGCTATGGGCAAGGTCAAGGAGACCGTCGGCGACCTGACGGGCAACGACGAGCTCAAGGCCGAAGGCCAGAAGGACCAGGGCGTGTCCGGTGTCAAGAAGGTCGGCGAGAACATCAAGGACAAGCTGAGCTGACCGCACGCGGGCCGCGCCTTTCGGCGCGGCTCGCGGTTGCCGGTCAGACTCTTTGTCGTGCAGTACATTTCGAACATGTTTGACGCAGCGGGAACTTGGAAGCGGCCCAGGACGTTTCGCTGATGGTGTCCACTGCAACCGCGAGGTGATCTGAACACATGCTCGAGATAAGTCCCCTGGTATGGGGCGCGACGATCGGCGTCATCATCGCCCTTCTTGCGGTCGATCTCATCTTGGCCGCGCTGCGACCGCACAAGGTCGGCTTCCGCGAGGCCACAGCGTGGTCGGTGTTCTACATCCTGGTCGCGGTCGGGTTCGGCGTATGGTTTGCGATCACCTACGGGGGTGACTTCGGCACCCAGTACTTCGCCGGCTACATCGTCGAGAAGAGCCTCTCGGTCGACAACCTGTTCGTGTTCGTCATCATCATGACGACGTTCGCGGTACCCGAGGAGCATCAGCACAAAGTGCTGACCTTCGGCATCATCCTGGCGCTGATCATGCGGGCGATCTTCATCGCCCTCGGCGCGACGTTGATATCGATGTTCTCGTTCATGTTCCTGATCTTCGGCGGACTGCTGATCTACACGGCGGTCCAGTTGTTCCGACACCGCAACGAAGACCCCGACGTCGAGAACAACATCATGATCCGGGCCACCCGCAAGTTCGTGCCGATCAGCGACGAGTACGACGGCGGCAAGCTGCTGACCCGCCGCAACGGTGCGCGGATGGCCACCCCGCTGATGGCGGTGCTGATCGCCATCGGCAGCGTCGACCTGCTGTTCGCGCTCGACTCGATCCCCGCCGTCTTCGGTGTCACCAGCGAGCCCTACATCGTCTTCACGGCCAATGCGTTCGCTCTGCTCGGTCTGCGCGCGCTGTTCTTCCTGGTGAAGGGTCTGCTGGACCGCCTGGTGTACCTGTCGACCGGGTTGTCGATCATCCTGGCGTTCATCGGTGTGAAGCTGATCCTGCACTGGGGTCACGTCGACATCAATCCGAGCATCCCCGAGATCAGCACCTATGTGAGCCTCAGCGTCATCATCGGCATCCTGACGATCGTGACGGTCGCGAGCCTGATCAAGACACGCAGGGATCCGTCCGCGAAAGCCCATCCCGGTTCTCTGCGTGCCTCTCGTCCGAAAGAGCACCCTGACACGGCTCACTGAGGGGCCGGCAGGGGCGAAAAGAAGTGTTCGGAGTGCCAACACGCTGTGGCATCGTTGATTCTGCACGTATTGCGAAGGGATGCCGATGACAGGTGAGCACACACCCTCCGACGACCAACGGATCGTCGCGGCGGTCCACGATGAGCTCGCCCGCTGGGGGATCGACAGGTTCGACGTCGGCGCGATGGCCCACCGCCACGGGCTCGACGCCGAAGCGATCCAGAGGCGCTGGCCCGACCCCGAGGTGCTGATCCTCGAGGCCCTGGCGCACCGTCCCGGGGACAACGCTCAACCCCCCGACACCGGGTCTCTGCGAACAGACCTGTTCGAATTGGCGGTACGAATGGCCGCCATGGTGACGTCGACCGATGGACGGAAGCTGCACGGCGGACACCTCATCGGCGATGTCGAGATCGCCAGCATGGACGTCCGCAGATCCGCGTGGATGGCGCGCGCGGCCACCCTCGAAGTCGTGTTCGAGAGGGCGCGGCAACGCGGTGAGATCAACGACTCCGTCGACTCCCACATTGCGCTGGAACTGCTTTTCGCCCCGATCAACATGCGCGCGTTGTACACCGGCATGCCTGTCGACGACACGTACTGCACAACGATCGCCGACATGGTGTACCGCGCTGTCAGCTCCCGAAGCCCTTCGGCCGCAGCGGAACCCGGTACCGGAAGGTAGACCTGCGACACGTGCCCGCTCAGAGGTCGAGAACCAGTTCCGTTCTCGGCACCGCGGAACATACCAGCACCGATCCCTCGGGCGGCGCCTCCAAAGGTTCCCGGGCATAGGCGGCGGTTCCGGACACGACGTCGGTGACGCAGATGTGACAGACGCCGCTGCGGCACGAGTACCGCGTCGGGACGTCGCACGCCTCCGCGAAATCGAGCAGGCTCGCGAAACGCGGCGACCAGTCGGCCGTCAGTCCGCTGCGCGAGAACGTCACCGCGGGGCCGGCGCCCGGTTCCCCGGCGGGGATGTGCGGACGCACCGGCGAGGGCGCGCCGACAGCACCGGGGTTGATGCGGGGACGGGCACCGAACAACTCACTGTGGACATCGGACTGATCAAAACCGTTTCTCACCAACGCGTCACGCATGTCATCCATGAAGCGGTCGGGGCCGCACAGATACACCGACGCGTCGGTCGGCAGCGCCAGCGCGGCCAGTGACGCCGCGCTCAGGCGTGGCCCTTCTGCGGTGTACACGTAGTGGGCCGTGGCGTCGGGCAACGATGCGATCAGGTCGTCGACTTCGTCGGCGAACGCGTGGGTGACACGGTCTCGGGTCGTGTGCACCCACGCCACCCGGCGCGGACTGTGTTCTGCGGCAAGGCGATGCAGCATTGCCAGCACGGGTGTGCATCCCACGCCCGCCGAGAGCAGCACGACGGGCCGGTCCCCGTCGGCGAGCACGAAGTCGCCGCGTGGAGCAGCGGCATCCACCGTCGCCCCGGCCTGAATGTGGTCGTGCAGCCACGCACTGGCGACTCCATGCATATCCCGTCTGACGCTGATCCGGTAAGTCCCGTCGGTGGAATGGTTTGACAGGGAGTAGCTGCGCAGCGGTGCGGGTTCCGCGGCTCCGACGATGCGCATCGGCAGGTACTGGCCCGGCTGCGCGGTCGGTAGCGCAGATCCGTCGCCGGCCTCGAGCAGCAGCGACAGCACATCCTCCGTTTCGCGGTGGGTGGCGCGCACCCGCAGTGACCGAAACCCGCTCCACGCCAGGGCGCTCGAGGATTTCGGCCGCTGCAGGTCCTGAAAGGACTGCACCCAGCCTGGGCTCAACGCCGGAATGTCGACTGCCTTGCGCAACAGTTCCGGATCCCGGTCGGGGAGATAGAGCAGCGCGTCGATGTCGGCGACGGAGATCTCGTGCCGCCCGCGCTCGACGAGGACGATGTCGTCACCGGCAGATACCCGCCCCTCGCGGATCACCCTCATGTAGAAACCGGGACGGTGATGGGCCACCAGCAGATTCGGCATGCGCGGCTCGTCGAGACGCATCCCCACCCGGAAGCACGTCACGCGGGGCTGGGTGACCTCGAACTCGGCCTCGCCGATGCGGTAGCGGTCGCCGATGCACACCTCGTCGTCGGGCAACCCGTCGACGGTGAAGT
Source organism: Mycolicibacterium iranicum (assembly GCF_001650495.1). Lineage (GTDB taxonomy): Bacteria > Actinomycetota > Actinomycetes > Mycobacteriales > Mycobacteriaceae > Mycobacterium > Mycobacterium iranicum_A. Next base: position 135,509 of record NZ_LWCS01000065.1, read on the forward strand.
TCTCCCCGAAGCTGCCCGCGGTCAGGTCGTCGCGGCCGAGATGATCCCTCCAGTGGTCGTAGGAGGCGTTCTGATAGACGAGCACGGCGCGGTTCTCTCCGCCGTGGCCGTTCAGGTCACCCTGTCCGTCGCCGTCGATGTTCAGGGTGCGCACCATGACAGGACCGCCCACCGGGTGCTTCCAGATCCCGGTGTGGATGTCCTGGCCCTGCCAGGGCACGTTCTTGGGCATGCCGACATTGACCGACGCGAGTTGCCCGACACTTGAGATCTGTTCGCGCACAGGGGCTCACCGCCGTGATCTGAACAATGGGTTCGGTCCAGACTAGAACCGTGTTTCCGAGCCGGTCAAGGAGACGTCATCATCACCGGCCACGCCGCCGGCCCAGGTGATCCGTTCCCCCCGGCCGAATCACCCGAGACCGGCGCGCCCTCCCCCAGGCCCGCCCAACCCCTCAGTGCGCGTACCTCTCGACGGCTCGGCCGACCGCAACCACGCACATCGTACATAAACGAACACGTTCTTGATGAACGAACGAGTTTCTGAAAGTTTTCCTGCCGGTTACCAACCGGGGCCGCGAAACTCCCTGGTCGGATCGTCCTATACTCCGTCTCGGAAAACTGCAGAGGAGCAATTGCATGGCCCAGCAGCTCGCGTCGGGGCGACACAGCCTCAGTCGTGACGAGGTCGCCGCCAACCAGAAGCAACGGCTCTTCCAGGCGCTCGGCGAGGTCATGGGCACCAAGGGTTACAGCAACACCACAGTCGAGGACCTGATCAAGCACGCCGGGGTTTCCCGCGCTACCTTCTACCAGCACTTCGACTCGAAACTCGACTGCTTCATGGCCGGCTACGCGAACATGCAGGGCTACGTCATCGAGGCCATATTCGAGGTTCCCGCGACAGGCACACCCATACAGCGTTTCGGGTTCATGCTGCGCCGATATCTCGGATTTCTGGCACTGGATCCCCGGACGTCGCGGCTGTATCTGCTGGAGGTCTACGCCGCGGGGCCCGACGCGATGCGTCGCCGGATGCAGCTACAGCAGGAGTTCGTGGACGGTGTCGCCAAGATTTTCAAGGCGCGCAGCAAAGCGGACCGTTTCGCGTGCCAGGCTCTGGTGGCCTCCATCGCAATGCTCGTCACCACCGCGCTCGTGGACGCCGACTCCGACGCCATCCTCGCCTTAGAGAAGCCTGTCCTAAAGTTTGCCGAGCGTGCACTTGGGCAACGCGCGGTGTGACCGGACCCACCCAACGTTTGCCTCCGCACAAGCTATTTGAGTTTGTACCATCCATAGTTCACACTGATGCGATGCCGGAGCCAGTGCGTTCGCAGAGTTTGCGGGAGCGCAAGAAGATTCACACGCGCCTCGCGATCCGCCGCGAGGCTTTTCGACTGTTCGAAAAGCACGGTTACACGAACACCACGATCGAACAGATCGCCCACGCCGCCGACGTCTCGCCCCGCACGTTCTATCGGTACTTCGGGGTGAAGGAGGCGTTGCTACTTTCTGACGATCAGATCTCACCGATCGTCGAGGCGTTCGCCGCTGCGCCCAGCGAGATGACGATCATCGAGGCGTACCGATACGCGCTCGCCAAGGTGTTCGGCGGTCTCAGCCTCGAACAGCGTGAGGACGCGCTAGTGGGCGAGCGGCTGCTATATGAGATCCCCGAGGCCCGTGGCCTGTTGTACGGGGCATACGTCCGCATGATCAACCTCATGACCGATGCACTCTCAGAACGGCCCGATGCGCCGGAAGAAGAAGCTGAGCGGCGCGTCATCGCGGGGGCGATCGTCGGAGTGTTGATCGGCACCTCGCACGACACACCGCTGCCCGAGGCCGAGTTGCAGAGTGCGTTGGAGATCCTCGGCCGACACCTGATCTAGCCCTTGAGCGCCTCCGCGGCAGGGCCGAGATCGAGAAATACCGTCTCGCCGTTGGCATCTTCGAGACCATCGTTGTCGGTGACGACGTAGAGATTGCCGTTGCCCGCGACCGCGAAGCCTTCGACCTTCTCCTGGGTGAATCCGTTATTGGCCTGAAGGTCGGGAAGCAGATCCCGCGCCAAGGTCTTCGGCAACACCTTGGGGGCCTCGGTGCCCGTCACGCCCGCCTCCGACGGAATCTCCACGCGGTAAATGGCTTTCACGCGCGCGTCGGGTCCGTTGAGCTTGTCGCGCTCGAGGATGAACAGTGCGCCGTCGTGAACCTGGATCTCCGACAACCCGACCCAGTCGCCCTCGATGTCGGTGTTGTCCAACTGGTAACCGAACCACTCCCACTTGTCATCGGCGTAGCGCCCAAGTCGCACCACACCTTTCGGGTCGGTCTTGGACTCGCGCTGCACCGCCACCCAGACAGCGTCACCGTCGACGGCGACGCCTTCGAGGCCCTGGCCGCCGAGGCCCGCGGCGATCTCACTCGGAAGTGACACCTTTCTGTCGATCGCGCCGTCGGCCGCGACGAACACCAGCTGGTTACCGGCACCCTCCTCGCCCTCGACCGCGAGCACGAAGCTGCCGTCGGATTTGGCTGCCACGCCTTCGATGTCGAGCGTGACCGCCTCACCGTTGTCGGTGATCGGCAGCTGCGTGTCGATCAACGCAGGGGTTTTCGACAGGTCGACGGACAGGATTCGTGACGGCCCGTAGGCGATGTCTGCGGAGGTGTAGAGCCGGTTCTCGTCGAACGGATCGGCTGACAGCGCACCGAGTGCACCCCACGCGATCGGCGCGCCGTCGACGTCCCCGGACACGATCGACGGGAAAGGCGGTTTGGCGCCGACGAATCCGGCGCCGTAACCGTAGACGTTGACCGAGGCACGGACTCGGTTCTCGGCATCGTCGGCCTCCGACGAGATGACCAGGAGGTCGCGAGTCGGGATCGGGAGAATGCCCTCGGGTCCCGGTGTGGTGGGAAGGATTTGACGGAACTTCGGTGCGGTGACATCGCTGACGTCGTAGACCGCGACGAAATTGCTGCGCTCGGATGCGACCAGCGCGGTGGGTGTGCCACCGATGTCGGTGATGGCCAGTCCTTCAGGCTCCGTGCCCTTCGACTCGGCGCGGCTTTCGATGTGCATGCCGGTCCGAACAGCCAACTGTTCGAAGCTGTTTCCGGCATCCCACACCGGCTCGCCGGTCGCCGCATCGAAGATGGTCCAGCCCCGGGTTCCACCCTTCCAGTCACCTTCGTTGGCGGTCGCGACGTGGTCGTCGCCGATCCAGCCGATGGCGTCGGGTTCGCGCGGGGTGTTCTCGATCGAACCGGTCTGGTCGACCTGGCCGTCTTCGGCAGTGTCGATGCCGTCGACGGATTCGCTTCCGGCGGTGAAGATCTTCTGCACCTGGCCGGTGATGCCGTCGATGATCGCGATGCCGTTGTTCTCCTGCAGCGTGAGCGCGACCTGTCCGCGGGAGTTGATGCTGACGTACTCGGGCTCGAGATCCTCGGGGGTGTCCAGCCCGGCGGCGCGGGCGGCCTCGACATCGAAGTCGATCTTGCGGGGCGCCCAGCTGGTGGGAGCGCCGGTGAGGCTGAGCAGCTGCAGGAATCCCGTCGGTGGCTGTGGCAGGTCACCTTCCTCCGCCCCGGGAGGAGTGAACTCCTCGTCGCGCTGGTTCTCCATCGCGATCGCCGCGAAGGTGCCGTCCGCACTGATGGCGATCGAATCGGGCTGCCCGCCGAGGTCGATGCTGTGCACGCGGGCGCGGTCGGCGACGCGGACGACATCGACGCGGCCGGACGGCTTGGTGAAGTCGCCGCCGGTGGTGTCGACGACGACGAGGACGAACTCGCCGACGGCGGCGACGGACGTCGGCTGGTCGTCGGCATTGCCGAGTTCGGCCAGCGACAGCGTGCCAAGACCTTTCGGGCTCTTGGGGTCACGGATGTCGACCAAGCCGATGCGTTTGGCGGCCGCATCGGTGTAGATGACCGTGTTGCCGTCGGGGGTCACGGTGGAGATCTCGGCGACGGTTTCGGCGGCGGCGTCCTCGGTGGGGGCGTTGTTGAGGACCACCGGGTAGGTGGCGGTTCGGTGGTAGCGCTCGGCGTCGGGAAGGTTGAAGTCGATCGGCGACGTGGCCCGCTGGGTGTCGGGGCGGGGCTCGCCGGGTGCCGGTTCCTCGGTGTCGGTGGAGCAGGCGGCCAGCAGCAGTGCTGCCACCGAGGCCGTTGCCGTCGCGCGGGTCCAGTTCGAAGCCGTCATCCGTCACCCTCTTCAGTTGTGCCAACCGGGACGGCTGAGCTTGGCGCGGGCAGGTGAGTGATTCACGATCGGCAGATGAACGCTCGGTGAACGTGTTGGCGATCGGTAGCGGGCGGCGATCAGCGTCGGGCGACTACGCGCGCCGTGCGAGACGACCTGAATGTCGACGGCCGGGGCGGCCTCGTTGTCGCCGCTGGTCATACATGTCCTGGTCGGCCCGATCGAGCACGGAGTCGACGGAGCGCCCGTCGCCGGGTAGGTGCGACGCGGCACCGATCGTCAATGCGACAGGCAGTACGGTTCCGTCGGGCAGTGTGATCGGCACGCTGTCGAGCTCATCGGTGATTCGGCGGGCCAACGCGGCCAAGCTGTGGTCGTCGAAAGATTCTGTGACAACCAGGAATTCGTCACCGCCCCAGCGGGCCACCAGGTCGTCGCCGGCGGCCGCGGCGAGCAGGCGGCCGGCGACGGCGACCAGCAGCCGATCGCCGGCATGGTGGCCCTTGTAGTCGTTGACGGCTTTGAAGCGCTCGATGTCACAGAACAAGACGCCGTAACCCTCCCCTTTGGCGTCCAGTTCCTCAAGCCGACGCCACGCGGCTGACCGATTCGCGATGGACGTGAGCTGATCGGTATTGGCCTGGCGAGCTAGCTCAGCCTCGCGTTCCCGCTCGGCAGTCACATCGACGATCTGCGAGACGAAGCACTGTGGCCGGTCACGCGGAGCGTGCACCACAACCGCGGTCAGCGCGCCCCAGACGATGCGGCCGTCAGCGGCGATGTATCGCTTGTCCATGCGGAACGAGCGCCGGCGTCCCTCCAGGCAGTCATTGACCAGCGAGAGGTCCAGCTCCAGATCATCGGGGTGGGTGATGTCCTGAAAAGTCATCTTTTGCATAGCTTTTCGGCTGTAGCCGAGCATGGCGCGCAATGCCCGGTTGGTTCGCAGGAACGTGCCGTCCAACCCCACGACGCACATTCCGATCGGCGAGTGCGCCAGAGCGAGCTCGAAGCGACGCTCGCCGAGAAGATCGACAGCCGCGGATTGCATGGGATCGGGCGCTGTTGCGGTGACCTCGGCGGACGGAAATCCGTGCTGGAACGGTTTGGGGCGACTGAGGTAATAGCCCTGCGCCAGTGAGATTCCCGCGGCGCTGACGGCGTCGAGCTCGCCCTGGGTCTCCACGCCCTCGGCGATGACCGTGGCGCCGATCTGACCGGCGAACTCGGCGATGGCCTGCGCGAGCCGGCGGCGGGCGTCGTCGACGTCGATGTTGCGCGTGATCGACTGGTCGATCTTGACGAATTCCGGCCCCAGCTCGAGGACGTGTGAGAACGATGCGAAACCAGCGCCGACGTCGTCGACGGCAACGCGCACGCCGTGGCTTCGGCATGACTCCATGACGTCGTCGAGGGCTTCGTAGTCGGGGACGGCGCTGTGTTCGGTGAGCTCGAGAACGATGCGTGATCTGTCGGCCTGCGCGAGCAATTCGTCCCACGGCAGCACCAGGGCGGCAGCCGGCGAGATGTTGATCGCGACGAATGCGTCCGGCGGCAATTGGGCCACTTTCTTCACGACGCGGGCCACGATGGCCTGCTCGAGTTCGATGCCCAGGCCCAGTTCGGCGGCTTGGGCGAAGAAGGTGTCCGGCCGATACGGTTCACAGGAGAAGCGAGCGAGGGCTTCGACGCCCACGACTTTGCCGGTTGCGATGTCGTGGACGGCCTGGAAATTCATCTCGAAATCCTGCTCGGCAACTACACGACGGATCGCTTTGCGTTGCTCGGCAGCGCGATTCGGCCCGCTGTCGGCCGGGGTGATCAGTGTGCTGATCAGGTCCGCAACCTGTCTGACGAGCATCAGGTCGTCGTCGTTGAGATCCGGCTTCGGACCCCGGCCGACGACGGCTGTCATCCCGGATGGGGCGCCATTCGGGCCGTTGATGGGGGCACCGACGTAGGAACCGATATCCAGGGCGGCGGTGATCGGGAGTGCCGCCGTGGTCTGGTTGCGTGACGTGTCGGGAATGACCGACGGCAAACGCCCGTCGATGACCCTGACGCAGTACGAGTCCGACACCGACAGCTCGCGATCGGGGACGGTATCCCAGACGCCGGGATCTCCGTCGATTTCATCGACCACGTAGACCCCGTCATGGAACGAGGCGACGAACGCGACGTCGAGGTGCAACCGTCGTCGCAGGAAGCCCAGCAACGTACAGATCAGGGCATCGGGGGCCTCCGAGTCGGTCTCAGCGAGGCCGCCAACCCAGCCCTCCACGCGCATAGCAAAAAATGATAGACCCGATCGCGTCGAGTTTCGCGCCCATTCGCACGGGGAGTTCGATGACGCATATCTGAACAAATTCACGGTCAGCCTGCGTCGATCGTCTCCGCAGCGGGCGATGGCCCGCTGCGGTGGGACGAAATACGACGGCCTCTTCACACCTCAGCTGGGCAAATATCTACACGCCCGTCGATTTCTGCGCGCCTGTCAGTCGTCGGTGACGGTGAGTTTCACCTCGATGTTGCCGCGGGTGGCGTTGGAGTAGGGGCAGACCTGGTGGGCCGCCTCGGCGAGTTGCCGAGCGGTGTCGTGGTCGACATTGGGCAGCGTGATCTCGAGTTCGACAGCGAGGCCGAAGGCGCCGTTGTCGGTGGAGCCGAGGACAACCTTGGCGCCGACAGCGGAGTCGGAGACGTCGGCCTTCTGTTGGCGACCTACGAGGCGCAGGGCCGAGTGGAAGCAGGCGGCGTAGCCGACGGCGAAAAGCTGCTCGGGGTTGGTGCCCTCTCCGGATCCGCCCATCTCCTTCGGAATGCTCAGGGCGACATCGACTTTGCCGTCTGATGTGGCGCCGTGACCATCACGACCTTCTCCGGTGGCGAGGGCTTCGGCGGTGTAGAGCGCTTTCATGTTGCGTCCTTTCGGCTGAGTGAATCGAGTTGTTGTGTGAGCGTTTTCAGGGCATCGCGCAGAACGGCGAGGTCATCCGCGGAGGCCTCGCCCATCGCGAGAAGACGCTCGGGCACGCATGCGGCACGCGCCTCGAGTTCTTCTCCGGCCGGGGTGAGTGCCACATCGACCCTGCGTTCGTCGTCCAAGGACCGTCGACGCTCGACGAGGCCGACGGCTTCGAGGCGTTTCAGCAGGGGCGACAACGTTCCCGAGTCGAGGTGCAGGCGCTCCCCCAGGTGGCCGACCGAACAGCGGCCGTCTTCCCAGAGAACGAGGAGCACCAGATACTGCGGATAGGTGATGCCCAGTTCATCGAGCACCGGCCGGTAGACCGCGGTCACCGTCCGCGACGCCGTGTAGAGGGCGAAGCAGAGTTGGTCATCGAGTCGGGCGGCAGGCACGACAACCACAGTAGTGAACAATTAAATTGTGCGCAATTGATTTCCGGCGGGCTTGTCGGTGACCCGCCTTACAGTCACGTCTCACCATCGTGTGAGGAGACGGATATGGCACCGAAACCTGTGGCTGCAGCGCGGCCGATCGACATCGTGGCACCGCGGTCGCGCCCGGCGATGACGGTGGCCCTCGCCGTCGGTGAGCGCGGTGCGCGGATGTTCGCGTACGCGGCGTGCTCGGCCGAGCACCGCTGGTCGGGGACTGTCGATGCCGAATCGGCGGACACAGCGGTACTCGATGCGATCAGCCGAATCCGCGAGGCATCCGGCGTTCAGCGGATCCGGTTCCTGGTGCAGTTGCCTGCGCGCAGCACGCTGTGGGCCCTTCGCGATGAGGTGGCGCTGCTTCTACCCGGGGTATGGATCGAACGGCCGAGGGTTTCCGACGAGACGCTGGTACGTCGGGCGCATGCTGGGTTGCGTCAGGTGCTGGTGCCGGTATGTGTCGCGACGGACGGGTCGGTGCGCGGCAGGATCACCGGTTACGGCTGGCTGGCATCCTCGGGCGAGTATGGGCTGCAGGGCTTTCGGCATTCGGTCAGGCTGATCGGTCCGCAGGTGGTCCTGGTCGCCGAACTGCGTGCGATCGGTGCTGCAGTGCAGAAGCTCCGTGGTCGCGACATCACGGTGCTCAGCGACAGCAAGCTCGCGGTTGCGATGATGACGCGGTGGATGGCCGGCGAGGACGTGCTGCCGGAGGGCTACTCCGCCTACCGCCAGAGCGGTAGGACACCCGGGTTGGTGCGGGCGCGGCAGATGATCTTCGAGGAGCGCGAGAGGATCACACCGGTGTGGGTGAAGGGACACCGCGGAGAACCGCTCAACGAAGGCGCGGATGCTCTGGCCCGGCTGGCGTCGCGTTTCGCATTGGGCGACAGCATGCTTGACGGTCCCGAATATCACCGGCGCGCCCAGGAACTGGCGGCGACGTTCTCTCGAGAGTTCGAGCGCGCTCAGTCGGCCAACTTGAAGGCCAGCACGGTCACCCAGTTCGCCGGCTCGGGTTCGGTGGCGGGACCGGTCTCGTAGATCTCGATGCGGCCGGCCCACTCCTCGCCGTCATCGGTGGACGTCGCATCCCATTGCAGACCTTGATCGGACGCCCACGCCAGCAGCTGATCTGTGGTGTCCATCAGTCCGTCGTAGGACCCGCGGTGGGTGGCGACGGCGTAGCGTCCACCGGGCAGGGTGTCGGTGGACACGGCGTCGTCCGTGAGAAGCGGGGCATCGATGGGGACGCACGCCTCGACGCGGAGCTCGCGGTCCATGTCGATGGTTCGGTACCGCAGGAACGGGGCTCCGCCGACGTGCAACCCATGCCGGGCGGCGGCGGCGAACACCTCGGGGAAGCGATCGGCGATGGCGCTGACCTGGTCCATGGTGACGGTGCCGCCGACCGAGGCGTAGAGCTGGGGCTCGCGGTTCTCGATGGTCGGTTGTTGAGTCGTCATGGGTGTGTCGACCCGGACGGTTGAGGAAACTCATCGCTCCGTTGCCAAGATTGGTGCGCAGGAGCGCCCTCGACCGGGGCAATATCGCTTCATGGCGGTCGAAACTCAGCCACCACAAACCACTATGGGAATCGGGTCATAGCGCACGGTATGCGATTCCGTCCTGGTCTCCCCTGTAGCTATGTCGCGCAACGTTCGGGTGTCGGTGATCGTGAACCCGGGTGCGCCGCCGCTGGCGCTGCACGACTCGCCGTCGGGAATGGTGATGGTCCGCGGGCTGGTCGGCGCCGACCGCGGACTCTGTGCCGACGTCACCTCGTAGCGTTTGATCCCCACCAGGCGAACGGTGATCGATCCCGACGTCCACACCGTCTGGATCTGCACCGGGGTCGGTCCGTCGTTGCGGAACTTGACGTCGATGACGTCGCCGAAGACCGTCGCCTCCCGGCCCGCCGGATACCGGCTGATGTAGTAGCTATGTTCTTGGTGCTCAACGAGTTCCATGCCGGCGAAGTACGCGGCGTTGAACAGCGTGGTGGCCACCTGCGACACGCCACCGCCGACACCGCTATCCGGGCGGCCGTCGAGGATGATGCCGGCTTCGACGTAGCCGTTGGCCGCGTTGCGCGGGTTGGTGGCGCCGTTGAGGCTGAAGGTCTCCCCCGGCGCGACGACGAGGCCGTCGATCGCCCCGGCGGCGCGTTTGATGTTCACACCCGAGTCGCCGGAGAAGCCGGATGTCTGGAACTCGCCGATGACCTCGACGGGCCCGAGCGCGTCGAGGTCCGCAGTGGTGAAGGTCGCCGGGTCGTCGACGTAGACGGCGGTGATGTCGCGCTCGTCGGTGCGGGTGAGCGCGTCCATCAGATCCTCGAGGGTGGCGTCGTAATCGATGCGGCGGCCGTCCTGGGACGGCACCTTCGCCGGCGGTGACGTGGCGAAGTCGATGGTGGCGTTGCGCAGCGGCGTCTCGGACGCAGCGAGCTGGGGTCGGGCGGCGTCGGCGATCGCGGTCTCGTCGACGGTCGCGACGATGTCGCCGTCGTCGACGTCGAAGGCGAGTGCCGCGGCGATGACGTCCTCGGAAATGACGGCTCGGGCGTTGTCGTCGCCGTCGACGACGAGGGGTGCGGAGACGGCCGGTGAGGCGATGTCGTCGACGGCGGCCTGCACGTCGGAAGTCGTTGTGCTGGGCTCAAGTTCGATGATCGGGAGGTCGACGGTGGTGCCGGCGGCCCAGTCTCGTTTGAGGAGTGCAGCCGAGGCGTCGACGTCGAGTTGGCGGCCGTTCTCCGGGTTGACGGCAACGGGTTCGCTGCCGTCGAAGCGCACTGTCCCTTCGACGGGGTCCTTGGCAATGGTCCTTCCGAGTTGTTTGAGGGCGGCGGTCAGCGCTGCGTCGTCGGCGGTGGAGACGACGCCGATCTCGCGAGTGGTGAACAGTGACGTGAGCCGGGTGAGCGGGTTCAGCGGCTGATCCCCGGCTTGCGCGACGGTCGCGGCCCAGTCGACGGACAGGTCCACCGCGGTCGGGTCGATCTCGCCGTCCTCGTCGCCGAGCGTGATGGCGACGGGTTGGGTCGCGCGGGGTGTGACGTCGGCGCGGAGGCGGTCTTCGGCGTCGCCGAGTTTCATCCCGCCGATCGGCACGCCCGCGGCGGTGACGCCACGGGGCACGCGGTCGGAGCTGAGAAGCAGATCACCCAGGTAGAGGCTCGCGAGCAGCGCGAACGGCGCTGTCAGTAGGAGCCACAGGAGGCGGAATCGCCGGGGCTTGCCGTGCTTGCCGTCGGACGTTCCCAGGGCGTGCCCTTCGAGCGGCATCTACTTCGTTCCTCGCTGGCTTGTCCGGCGCGTCAGTACACACGCCATATGCCAGCTTATCGACTGGCGATAATTCGCGCCGTGGCCGCTTCTCGCTCGCATCGGCCGGGCACGACAAAGCCCGACAGCTTCGGAGATGCGACGTGACTTCACGCGCAGCCACAGTCGTGTACGGGGCAGAGCAGCGGGGCTAGTTGCTCGTCGGCGGTGGTGGTTGGTAGGGGTGGTACCACTTCCATTGGGCGCGTTCGCCGAGCGGCCCTCGGTAGGGCGCGACGGTAGGTGCCGCAGTGGTGGGCGGCCGAGCCAGCGGACCACCGGTCAGGACATCACCGTCACTGTCGGTGATGACGAGGGTATCGGCGGTGCCGCCGATGGTGATGGCGCCGCGGTGGTGTTCGCGATGGTGGTATGGGCACACCAGCACGAGGTTCCACAGCTCCGTCGGGCCGCCGTCCTCCCAGTGCCGAATGTGGTGAGCGTGCAGCCCGCGGGTGGCGCCGCAACCCGGAACGACACAGCAGCGGTCCCGGTATTCGAGGGCGCGCCGCAGCCGGCGGCTGATCGTGCGGGTGGTGCGCCCCGCCCCGATCAACTGGCCGTTACGCTCCAACCACACCTCACAGGTTGCATCGCACAACAGCAGCCGACGATCGGCATCCGAGAGCACCGGGCCCAAGTGCAGTGCAGCAGAATGCTTTTCCGGGTCAAGGTGCACGACAACCGTGGTGTGCGCCCCATGGGGCCGGCGAGCCACATCGCTGTCCCATCCGGCTTCGACCAGACTCATCAGTGCGTCGACCCGATTCGGAAACGGCGGCTTCTGATCTCCCGTGGCCTCACCATGATCGCGTGTCCACTCGGCGATCACCTTGTCGTGATGTGACTGCACCGCCGTGTCGAACTTCGCGGCCTCGACCCTTGGTAACCGTATGCGGTAGGTGGTGTATTCGTCGTCCTCTGCCCTGCTGAACTCGCGACGCGGTCCATGGTTCGACTCGGGCTCAGGTCGGGGTTCGAGTTTGACCGCGGTCCGCAGCTGCGCGACGGTGGCGACGGCGGCCAACTGGGCATAGTGCGCATCAGACCCGTCGGCCGCCCGCTCGGCGATGACCCCCACCTGGTCCAGTGACAGCCGCCCCTCACGCATCCCCTGCACGCACTGCGGAAACTCGTCGAGGCGGCGCGCGATGGCGACGACGGTCTCGGCGTTGCGCGCCGTCACTCCGGTCTTCCACGCCATCAACGCCGCCACCGAACGCGCGCCGGTCAAGCCCGCGAGTTGGTCTCGCTCGATCTCGGCAGCGATCTCCACGATGCGACTGTCGATGACATTTCGCTGACCGGTCAGCTCAGCCAACTCGTCGAACAACCCCTCAAGACGCTCCTTCGGAGCCATAGCGGTTGCCGTCGTGGACATGACGCCATTCTGCCGAAGGGGTCCGACAAGTAGGCCGGGCGCTCGTCACGAAAGGGCGCGCAAACGACGCATCGCACGGTGCAGACTTCCCGACCGCGGCCGGCTGCGACCAGACATCTGGCAGGCCTGGCCCGACGCTCAGCGAGCGTCAGGAACCGCCAGCTCGTGAACGATCCGCTGAGTCCGGAATAGTTGCAGGGCAAGCGATCCGGTGTTGTACGGAAGGTCGTACTTTTCGAACAGCGCACGCACTCGGACGCTGATCTCCGGCAGTCGCCTGCTCGGCAGGTCCGGGAACAGGTGGTGCTCGATCTGGTAGCACAGGTGCCCGCCGGAGATGGCCAGCAGCGGGCCGGCCTCGAAGTTCGCGGTCCCCAGCATCTGACGCAGATACCACTCGCCCTTGGTTTCGCCCTCGACGACGGCCGGGTCGAAGAACTCGGCGCCGCCGGGGATGTGCCCGCAGATGATGTTCACGTACACCCAGAGGTTGCGCACCACGTTGGCGGTGGCGTTGGCCGCCAGGGTGCGGCGCCACCGGCGCAGGCTCAACGCGGGCAGCAGCACGTAGTCCTTGCCGAGCTGGCGGGCGATCTTGCGGCGTAGCTTGCGCTTCGCGGCGGCGAACGCTTCGGGTGTGTCACCGCCGTCTCGCTCCGCGCGGATCCCGTGCACGGCGATTCCCCACTCGAAAGTTGCTGCCAGCACCAGGTTTCGCAGCGGAGTGAGTAGCAGCTGCCAGCGCCACGGTTGCTCGTCGGTGACCCGAAGCCAGCGGTAGCCGATGTCGTCGTCCATGCCGAGCACGTTGTTGTAGACGTGATGGCGGTAGTTGTGCGAGTGCCGCCACTGCGCCGAGTACCCGACCATGTCCCACTCCCAGGTGTTGGAGTGGATCTCGGGGTCGTTCATCCAGTCCCATTGGCCGTGGGAGATGTTGTGGCCCAGCTCCATGTTCTCCAGGGACTTGGCGTAGGCCAGCGCCGCCGTTCCCAGTAGCCAGCCCTTCTTCGAGCGGCTGCCGGCGATCATGAGGCGGGCCGACACGTCGAGGACGCGCTGGAAGGCGATCACCCGGCGGATGTAGGCCGCGTCCTCCGCGCCCAGCGACTCCTCGACGTCGCGGCGAATTGTGTCGAGTTCGTTGGCGATGGCGTCGACGTCTTCGCTGCTGAGATGCAGGTAGGCGGGAACATCAGCGATCGCCATCAGGGGTGTCCTCGGGTGGTGCGGTGGAATGCGGCGCATCCGGGCCACCGCGACATCAGACCGCAGCGTAGAGGCTGGGAGTTGACTGGGGGTAATCACGGTTCGACATCCCGACAAAATGGTGGCGCAGATCACGCATCGGGTTCTGACGTTGGCGTCAGCCAGAATTGGCGACACGACCCCCTCCTCGGAGCTTTTAGCCTGGAAGCGACTCAGTGACCGGCCGCACGAGGAAGCCATGCAACCACTGAAAGTAGACCCTGACGTCGCGTTCCACATCTCGCGCTCGGTGAGCAACGAAGCGGTCGAACTCCATGACCAGCTTGTAGGCCTGCAACGAGACTGGGACAACCTGGCACGAGGGTGGTCAGGGACGGCGTCGTCGGCGTACGCGCCCCTCTGGGAGGAGTGGCTTGAAGGCGCTACCACGCTCGTCGACACCCTCGAAGAGTTGGCGCATAAAGTCGCGGTGACCGCCAGCGAGTACGTCGATCAAGATGGTCAATCGGCGTCGTCGGTCGCCTCGGTGCCGATCGAGCGTCAGCTCTGATGCGGTACCGGGTCGAACTTTCCGAGCTGCTCGCCTTCGTCGACCGCCTCGAGGCCTTCGAGTCGCGCGCAGAAGCCGCCGCAACACGCGTGGATGATCAAATCGCCGCGCTGCACAACACATGGTCGGGTGACGCCGCAGACACCCACCGAACCCGCCACCAGGAATGGATGACTGCAGCTACCCAGATGCGTGATGCGCTCGCACAGCTTCGCTCTGCCGCACACAACGCGCACCGCAACTACACCGACGCCGCACAGCTTAACGTGGACATGCTGAGGTGACTGAGCAGGACGTCGATCCCGACACGTACTACGCGGTCGGGAAAGGCCTGTACGAGAAGGCGGGCAAGCTCTACGACGCCTTCAGCGTCAACGTCATCCTGCTCGGTGACACCGGATCAATGGCAGGGACGGACGATGCGGGGACTGCCTGGGCGGCGTCGTACGATCTACGCGCAGCCGAAATCTTGGGCGCTGTCAACGATCTCACCAAGTCGATGGAAAACTACGGCGGGGTCGTTATCCAAGCGGGCTATAACCACGCGATCGCGGAACACAATGCCACGCCAGGTAATCAGGGCCCTGCACCTGCCAAACCACCGGAGCCTGCGAGTACGGCGGGTGTGCTGTCCACTCCCCCGTCGGCGGGCGGCCCGGGGTCCGGGCTTCTCGACAACGTCGGGTTGATGGCGCAGGTCGGCGTTCCGGTGCCCGACGGTGACACTGGCAAGGTGTCCAAGGCGGGGGACGCGTGGGATCGGCTCGCCACGGTGTATCAAACGACGACGATCGCAGAGGGACTCGGTGTCGATGCTCGTGCGTTCAGCCACACCAAGTCGCCTGAGGTCGAGTACATCGTGCGTGATCTTGAGGAACTGCAGAGGGCGACGTCGTCGGTGTTGGACGCGTGCGCGGAGTTGGCGCAGTCGTGCCGGGACTATCGATCGGCGCTAGACGACCTGCGAACGCACCTCGAAGGCATCCTGGAGGATCTGGCGGTCGAGCTTGCGGTCACCGCGGCGGTGGGCGTAGCGGCGTCGTTCGTGTCGTTCGGCGCGGGTGCGGTTGCGGCGACGGCCAAGGCCGCGCATTCGGTGACGAGGTTCGCGCGCATCATCGCGGATGCTGTTGCAGCCTGGAAGATTTCGAAGAACATCAGCACGGGTGTCAAGCGCGCTCATGACATAGTCGGCTTGCGCACCAAGCTCCAGCGGATCAAGAACCTCGGACGCAAGAATAAGCCGGAAGAGGAGCCGCCGCTGGGTCCGGGTGTTCAGCGCGTGGATCAACCACCGTTATCGATATCTCGATCTCAAGTCGAGAAGAAGTTCGACAAGCACGCTGCTGAATTCGGCGTTACAGAACCTAAAGGCAAGGCAGGCTTCGACAAGTTGGAGCAAGCGATCAGATCCCAGGTCGAAGATCCTGGCACGCTGCATATCAACGGCACTTACAGGGGTGACCCGGCAATCATTAGCTACAATTCGAACTCAGGTCTGGCAGTGATCCAAAAGCCATCAGGGGAATTCGTTAGCGGCTGGCGTCTTTCGGCCGACCAGATTACCAACCTACTCCAGCGAGGATCCGTGAGATGACAGCGGACAAGTACCCTTACATCGACTCCTATTTGGAGCTAATTGATCGCTTCATCGATGGGTCGATCAACGCGGCGGAGTTCGAGCACTGTTACCTCCGGGCCATAAAATCTGAACGGCGAATCCTGGGTGATCCGGTCTCCCCAATTCTGCAGGGATTGTTCGAAGACGTCGACGCGTACGTCGGGGATCCCGATCTTCGCGAAGGGCCCGACGATCTCGATGCGGAACAACTGCACGAGTGCGCCAGTCGTGCTCGGCAGGCACTCAGAGACCTCGGGTACCTGTAGCGCAGCCGTACGCCGTAATTGTCAGGAGTGTGATGGATAGCAGCTTTCACTTTCTCGACGCCAACGCGTCCGGGCCTTCAACGCTGCATAGCAGCGGCACCTGCAGGGGCGGCTTGGCAACCATTAACGGCAATCCAACTCAGTTCTGGCCAAACTCTCACGCCGTCAGGCGAATTCGTCAGCGGCTGGCGCCTGGCACCGGAACAGACCACAAACGTACTTCAGCGAGGATCCCTCCGATGACGCACAAGAATGCTCGACTTCCCGATATCACATCGCACATCGAACTGATTGACCGATTCCTTGACGGTTCGATCGCCGGCCCGGAGTTTCAGTTGTCTTTTCTCGAAGCGATGAAGTCCGAACGCCGGATCCTTAATGAACCGGTTTACGCCCTACTCCAAGAGTTGTTCGAAGACGCCGACGCCTACGTCGAGTATCCCCATCTTCGGGACGCTCCCGAGGACCTCGACGACGAACAACTGCACGAGTACGCCAGACGCACTCGCCAGGCGCTTCGAGACCTCGGGTACACCTAGCCGTCCCTATTCGATTGGCCTCTCTAGTGCATCCGGATGAGGAGTCCGATGGATAGCAGATTTCACTTTCTCAGCGCCGCCGCGATCGAGCTCCTCAACGATATTCTGAACCGCCGTGACCCTGCATTGTGCGAACGTGCTAGACGATCTGGCATCTTGTCGGCGTCAGATGCAGAGCTGATCATGGCAGCGCTGAGTGAGGAATTGACGAACAATCTCGACGAACACTGGGAACCAACCGATTACGGACGGACCGTCAGTGCAGTGATGGCCGCGTTCAATCGCGCGCGCATTGCGGAGTGGCCGTGACGGTGGGGGCAGTGTGGCGGCCGATATCGGCCGACGAGAAAGCCGTCATCCGAACTGTGCTGGGCCGAGGCACTATTCGCGGCAGCAGCGTTCTCCTAGACCAGCTCGACCGCGCATTTGTGTCGCACTCATCAGAGTGGATTCTCCAAGTGAAGTTCCCGGAAACCCGACACGGTTCTCCGTTGCCGGACGGCCCGTTTCCCGCACGTGCGTTTGTGTCGAGTTACGCGGACTACCACGGCGAGATCATTGTCTGGATTACCGATGGCGTGGTGTCGGGCTTGGAATACGCCTGGATCGGTAACAGACCCCCAACGCAGTGGGCGAGACCCGATGAGATCGACGTCGTTGTAGATGCAGGCGGGATCGGGGAACTTTAAGCCAATGATCGACTACACAGCTCTGCCCAGCGTCGCTGGCGTCTATCTGGAGGACAGCTACGTACTGGAGATCATCGAATGCCGGGATCGGTTGGTCTTCAACCTTGATGCAGTCTTGACTCCAGAGCACCCCGCCTACCATTCCCCTCGACCGGGCGAGCAATACTGCTACGCGCATGCGGGCCTTGTCTTTCCCGATCTTGGACACGTCGAGTGGGTGAACAGGTCGTCATGCCGCTTCACCGATGCAACCGGCGCGGTGGATCTGGGAAACATCGACACGCTCACGGTCGATGGCAACCTTCATACGGTAGAGGGTGATTGGGGAATGGTACGGATCCAAAGCTCACCACCGCGGGTCGACCTTAGGGTGTAAGCGTGACACCGGTAGATCTCGGACTGAACGGCCGACAGGTGCAATCGGTCCTGATCGAATACTCCGTCGTCTTCGAACTGTCTGGCGGCTTCTTCATAGTGATCGAGTCGGCAATCAGGTTCGAACGCGGGAACAGCGCAAGGAATCTCTTCGCCGAGGAAGACCCCGACGAGGATCTTCAACCGCTCCGTGAGCTGGTGGGATCAATAATCGATGAAGCGGCGGTGGATCCCGCCGGAGCGCTACGTGTCGGTTTCAGCGACGGAACACGGTTGCAGGTGGAGCCTGACGACGCCTACGAGGCGTGGAACGTGTCAGGACCGGACGGCGCCCTGATCGTCTGCACACCCGGCGGCGCGTTGGTGACGTGGAGTAAGAACAACTAGCGCGTCTGAAACGGTGCCGGCAGGCAACCAGCCACACTCACCGGAGCTCGTCGAAGCCGACAACCTTGCCGCGGTTGATCGAAACCCAGTCCCTGGCCTCAAGATACGGGCGGAACGTCTCGGCGATCGCCTGTTTGTCGACGGCAGTCTTGGGGCGCTGCAGCTCGTACAGGTGCGGGAACTCCGTCCATGCGGCGACGGCATCCCACAGGCGAAGCGCCGCCTCACCGGTCGGCGGGTCGATGAGCACCGGACCGAACAGGCACTGCCCGTCGGGGAAGAACAGCGTGGGCACGCCGTAGCCACCGGCATCGACCACGCGGTTGTGGTCGGCCATCACCTCGTCGCTGGTGGTGGGGTCGGCGATCGCCTGGTCGACCAGTTCCGGATCGAAGCCCAGCTCTACGAGAAGGTGTCGCGCGACCGCCTTTTCGTGCGGCTTGTGCCCGTCGACGTGCAACGCCCGCGCCGCCCGTTCGTACCACACGTCGACGTCGGCCATCGACTGCCGGCGCAGCAGCGCCCCGATGCGCATCATCGACCAGCCGTAGGACCACTCCCGCTCCCACGGGTGCTTCTTGCCCTCTTGGCGGTTGATCTCCTCCAGGCTGAAGAACCGCCAGTTCACCTGCAGGCTGGTCTGGTCGCGCACGGCGCGGATCCATCGCGATGTCTGGTAGGCGTACGGACACATGACGTCGAAGTGAAAGTCAACGGCCACAGGTGGATTCGTCACATCGTGAACCTCAGGTTGCGGGCCGCACGGTCGCCGAGTTCGTCGTCGCCGACCCAGCTGATCTTCCCCGCATCGATCTGTTCCTGCGGATCGATTCGGCCGCAGGCGAGTTGAATGAACGTGGTCGAATCGGTGGTCACCACGACGTCGGGATCTTCAAGCTGGTCGACCTTGGCCGCTCGCCCGTTGACGGCGACATGCAGTTGACGGGTGATCGGCCCGGTCAGGTCGAAGGTGATGCTCTTGCCGTCGGGAACGCCGACCTTCTTCCCGACGATGTAGCCGATCGAATTCTCGACCTGCGCCAACGACAGCTCCGCACCGACGCCGGAGTCGTCGGTCGTCCGTCCGAGGGGCGTGGTGATGTCGCGCTCGTGGACCCAGAAGTCGAAGACGCGGATCGCCAGGAAGCCGCCGTAGGTTCCGGGACCGACGGGCGTCCAGGAGGGCCGCCGGAAGTCGTCGTCCGTCAGGGCCGCCAGGTCGCGACGCCGCGCGTCGAACACGCCCCGAACCTTGTCGAGGTAGGGCGAGGAGTCGGCGAGGAACTCTCCCGCGCGTTCGAACGATGGCGGCGTGGTGTTGTCGTCGGGGAGCCAGCCGGCCATGGCGGCCTCGATGCTGGTGACGTGGTCGACGACACCGCGGACCGTCCAGTCCGGGCACAGTGACTGCGTCTGCCATTCGTCATCGCTGAGGTCGGCGCAGAGCGTTTCGTAGGTGTCGAGGCAGTGCTCCAGCGCGCCGCGTACCTCGGCCGCACTGGTGATGTCGGGGCGTGCCATGCGCAATCTCCTTCGGTGTGAGCATGGGCAGTATGGCAAGCCCGTCGCTGTCGGCGTTCGGACTCGGCAGATTTTTGGTGGCCACTGCGCGCCGATGCGTTACACCTCGGCGGCCCCCGGGTCAGCCCTGCCCGGTCTGCGGGTATGTCGAGAGCAGATGTTGCTCTGCGGTCACGAGATACCGGTCGAGCAGGTTGGCGGCGGCCGCTCGTCCCCGTCCCTCGGCGAGCGCGGTGACGATCTCCTCATTGCGTTCCACATAAGGACGGTGGAAATCCTCGGCGGGGCCGGCGCGGAAGAACACCAGGCGCATCTCGGCGAGCAGTCGGCTCATCTCCATGTCCAGCCGCGGGCTGCCGGCCAGCGCCACCACCGATCGATGGAACTGCTGATTGGCCGACGCGACCGCGTCACCGTCATTGGCATCGAGGGCGGCACGTCCCTGCGCGACGGCGGCCACCACGTCGGAGATATCGGCATCCGCAGGCATCAACCGCAGGCACCCGGGCTCGATGACGCGGCGGGCACGGTAGATGTCGCGGAGGTCGTCGACCGACGGGGTGCGGACGAACACGCCGCGGTTCGGGATTCGTTCGAGCAACCGTTCACCGATGAGCTGGCTCAGCGCCTCCCGAAGGGTGTTGCGGGAGATCCCGAGCGATTCGGCGATCGGCTCCTCGGGTAACCGAGCACCGGGACGGAAGAGCCCGGCGGCGATGTGCTCACGGATGACGTCGGCGGCGCGGTCGGACGACGACGACAGCACGACCCGTGGCCGGGAGTTCTCCAGCGCACGCAAAGCTTCGGCGAAACCGTGGACAGGGCCCATCGCCCCAGATTAGGCTACGTGTGAATCTGGGGATTGTTGAACAATCTGTAGTGAGAGCGTAACGGCGACGCAATACCGGCGGTCGACGATCGGCAGGACGCCACAAGCGGGAAAGCCCCGTTTCAGCCACGGTGAGGATTCGACATATGGCCACTCCCGAAGGACCACTCAAGCCGTCCGTCGACGCAGCTCCGAAGCCCTCGGAACCCGCCAAGACCGCGTTGCTCGGGGCGATGTTCCTGATGGCGACCAGCGCGGTCGGGCCGGGCTTCATCACCCAGACCACGGAGTTCACGGTCGAACTCGGCGCGGCGTTCGCGTTTGCGATCCTCGCGTCGATCGTCATCGATTTCGCCGTGCAGATGAATGTGTGGCGGGTGATCGGGGTGGCCGGGGTGCGCGCCCATGAACTCGGCAACAAGGTCCTGCCGGGCGTCGGTTACGCGCTGGCCGCACTGGTGGTCGTGGGTGGGCTGGTCTTCAACATCGGCAACACCAGCGGCGCGGGACTGGGCACCGACGCGATGTTCGGGCTCGACCCCCGCATCGGCGGCGCGGTGTCAGCGCTCATCGCGATCGCCATCTTCCTGAGTAAGCGGGCCGGCATCGCCCTCGACCGCATCGTCGTCGTTCTCGGCGTCGCGATGATCGCGATGACCGCCTACACCGCGATCGTGTCGCGTCCGCCACTCGGCGAGGCACTGCGCAACGCCGTGCTGCCCGAGCAGATCAGCTTCCTGGCGATCACCACGATCGTCGGCGGAACCGTGGGCGGCTACATCACCTACGCCGGCGCCCACCGCCTCCTCGACACCGGCATCACCGGGCCGGAGAACGTCGGCCGCATCACGAAGGGGTCGACGTACGCCATCATCGTCACCGGCGTCATGCGCGCGCTGCTGTTCCTGGCGATCCTCGGCGTGACCGCCAGCGGTGTCAGCCTCGCCAGCGACAACCCCACCGCGTCGGCGTTCGAGTACGCCCTCGGCACTGCCGGCGGGGTCATCTTCGGCGTCATCCTGTGGGCGGCGTCCATCACGTCGGTGATCGGCGCGGCGTACACCTCGGTGTCGTTCCTGACCAAGTCGACCACCCCGCGCCGTCGGCAGAACATCCTGACGGTCGGATTCATCGCTCTCAGTGCGGTGCTCTTCGTCATTCTCGGCGCGGCACCGGTGACGCTGCTGGTGTTCGCGGGCGCCTTCAACGGGCTCATCCTGCCGATCGGGTTCACCGTGGTGTTGTGGGTGGCCTGGGTGCGCCGCGACCTGCTGGGTGGCTACCGCTACCCGCTGTGGCTCAAGATCGTCGGCCTGGCCGTGTGGCTGCTGACGCTGTACCTGGGCTGGAACTCGTTGAGCGGCCTGTCCGCTCTGTGGAGCTGACCGACCCGCATGAAACTGCTCCCCTACGGTGCCCGGGCCCTGCTGGTCGAGGTCGAGAACGCCGACGACGTGCTGGCGTGGTCGGCAGCCATCGAGTCGGCCGCTCTGGACGTGGTCGACGTGGTCCCGGGGGCACGCACCGTCTACGTGTCGACCGCAGGACCCGAACACCTTGTCGCCGTGCGGGATGCGATCAGCCGGCTCTCGCCGGCCCCGGTCACCGCGACCGCGGGTGCGGTCGTCGAGGTGCCCACCGTCTACGACGGTCCCGACCTCGACGAGGTCGCGCGGCGGACGGGGATGACGCCCAACGAGGTAGTCGCCGTGCACACCGCGCACCCGTGGCGGGTCGCGTTCACCGGATTCGCTCCCGGGTTCGGTTACCTTGTCCGACAGCACGATCCGATCAACGTGCCGCGCCGCGACGAACCGCGGCCGAGCATCCCGGCCGGGTCGGTGGCGCTGGCCGGCGAATTCAGCGGCATCTACCCGACAGCCTCCCCCGGCGGCTGGCAGCTCATCGGGCGCACCGAGCTGCGGTTGTTCGACCTCGACGCGGACCCGCCGGCGCTGCTGCGCCCCGGCACCGCGGTCCAGTTCGTGGCGGTGGACTCATGACCGTCGGCGGGCGGCTGGAGATCGTGGACGGCGGTCCGCTCACCACCGTTCAGGATCTGGGGCGCCCCGGGCATGCCGCAATCGGTATCGGCGGCGCCGGTGCGGCCGATCGCGGTTCGCATTCCCTGGCCAACCGACTCGTCGGCAACCCCGCCGGTGCCGCCACGCTGGAAGTCCTGCTCGGCGGTCTGACGTTCACCGCGTGCAGCCCGATCAGCTTCGCCGTCACCGGCGCCGAGCTCGACGTACTGGCGGGGCCCGACTGTAAACCGCTGGGCCACAACACCCGCCACCACGTCCCGGCGGGCACGGAGATCGAGCTCGGACAGGCACGTACCGGGCTGCGGTGCTACGTCGCGGTGCGCGGCGGCATCGACTGCGCCGACGTGCTGGGGTCGCGCAGCCGGGACACTCTCGCCGACATCGGTCCTGCACCGTTGCAGGCCGGCGATCTGCTCGACATCGGCACCGACGTTCTGCCGCTTCCGGTAACGGATTTCGTTCCCGCGGCGCGGGTCGGGGCGCAGCAGGCCCCACTGCGGGTGCTGAGGGGACCGCGCGACGACTGGCTCGCCGACGCCGACGGCCTCATCGCCACCACGTGGCAGGTGTCGGACCGGGCCAGCCGGGTCGGCGTGCGCCTGGTCGCCCAGCGGGGACCTGGTGTCGCGATGCGCGACCCGGGACGCCAATTACCCAGCGAGGGAGCCGGACTCGGCGCAATCCAGGTGCCACCCGGCGGGGAACCCGTCATCTTTCTCGCCGACCATCCGGTCACCGGCGGCTACCCGGTGGCCGGAGTGCTCGTCGACGAGGACGTCGACCGCGCCGCCCAGCTTCGTCCCGGCACCGAGGTGCGGTTGACGTGGGCCTGACACAGGAGGGGCAGCAATGAATCTCGACGTGGCCACGATGTCACCGGCGCAGGCACGGCAGCGGTTCCGCGACGGTCAGGTGACCCCGACCGCCGGATGGTCGGCCGGGTACGCGCAGGCGAATCTCATTGCGGTGCCTCGCGACTACGCGTTCGATCTGATGCTGTTCGCGCAGCGCAACCCGAAACCGTGCCCGGTCCTCGACGTGCTCGAGCCGGGCCAGTATTCGGGTCCGCTGCTGGCCGACGGCGATGTCCGGACCGACATCCCGGCCTACCGCATCTATGTCGACGGCGAATTCGTCACCGAGACGACGGACGCCACGGAGTACTGGACCGACGACCTAGTGGCGTTCCTGATCGGTTGCAGCTTCAGTTTCGAAGCCGCACTGCTGGATTCGGGCATTCCAGTGCGCCACATCGAAGAGGACGTCAATGTGCCGATGTACCGGACGGACCGGCCGTGCCGCTCGGCGGGGCGGATCGGCGGTCCGCTGGTGGTGTCGATGCGGCCGCTGCCGCCGGAGCAGGTGGCTGACGCCGTGCGCATCACGTCGCGCTACCCGTCGGTGCACGGCACCCCGGTGCATGTCGGGGATCCCGCGGGGTTGGGCATCGCCGATCTGTCCGCGCCGGACTATGGGGACCCGGTCACCATCCGCGCCGGGGAGATCCCGGCGTTCTGGGCGTGCGGGGTCACCCCGCAGGCCGCGGTCATGCAGTCCCGACCGCCGCTGGCCATCGGTCACGCGCCGGGCCACATGCTGATCACCGACCTGCGGGACAGCGAGCTCGTCGTGCCGTAACGAGTGACACGGTGCACCGGTGGGAACATGCTTTGCCGCACTCCGCGTTGTGCCTTCCATGAAGGCGATCACCTACTCGCGCACAGGCGACAGCTCGGTTCTTCAACTGCAGGACCGTGAGATCCCCGATCCCGATGCCGGGCAGGTGCGGGTGCGCATCGTGTTCTCCGGTGTCAACCCCACCGACTGGAAGCACCGGCAGGGCGCCAGCCCGGGCCAGCAGCTGGACTTCCCCGAGGTGGTGCCTCACCATGACGGCGCCGGAGTGGTAGACGCAGTCGGTGCCGGTGTCACCGACCTCGCGGTGGGCGATCGGGTCTGGGTCTTCATGGCCCAGCACCAGCATCCGGAGGGTACGGCCCAGGAGTACGTCGTTCTGCCCGTCAGGTCGGTGGTCCCGCTGCCCGACGGCGTCGGTTTCGACGTGGGGGCGAGCCTCGGAGTGCCGGCGATCACCGCACACCGTGCGCTCACGGTGGCTGAGGGCTGGCCGTCGCGGCTGGCGCCCGGAGCGCTCACCGGCGCGACGGTGCTCGTCGCGGGCGGCGCCGGGGCGGTCGGTCATGCCGCCATCCAGCTGGCCCGGTGGGCGGGTGCCCGCGTCGTCACCACGGTCAGCACCCCAGAGAAGGAGGCCCTGGCGGCCGCGGCGGGGGCCCACCACATCGTGAACTACAAAGCCGGTGACACTGCAGCGGCCATCCGCGAGGTCGCGCCCGACGGGGTCGACATAGTTGTCGAGGTCGCCCCTGGGCCGAACGCCGCGCTCGACGCGGCCGTGGTGTCGAACCGGGCGACGATCTCGATCTATGCCAACGACGGTGGCGCCAGTGTGGAACTGGACATCATCTCGAACATGTGGGTGAACGCCCGCTACCAGTTCCTGGTGCTGTACACCGTCGGTGACGACGCGCTGGCAAACGGTCGCGAGGACGTGGCCGCCGCGGTCCGCGACGGCGCGATGGGGGTCGGCGAAGCCAACGGGCTTCCCGTGCACGTCTTTCCGCTCCAGCAGACTGCGGCGGCTCACGACGCGGTCGAGAGCGGAGTGACCGGCAAGGTGCTCATCCGGGTGAGTGAGTAGCTGATCGGACAGCGGCTTCGACAAAGAGGCCGCGTACCGCATCCGAACCAACTTCTCAAGCCACGCAAGAAGGTGGTGAGGCAGCCTGGCGACACCTGGTCTGCAATCTGCGCTGAGTCTTCAATCGCTCTGAGCGCGAGCGTTATCGCCGGCGGTCATCCGACGGCCGCAGTGGCCGATATCGTCGGACTGATCGTGGTTCTCCGCGGGAAGCTCGCGCCGGTGGCGAAAGCGAAGAACTTTTGGCTAAGCGCCCACTCCTTCGGTTATCGATATGTCACCTGCCGGATGTGTTGGGGGCAGTGGTGCGCTACGACTCGCAGGCGATGCCGTTGCCGTCGCGGTCCAGGTCGTAGATGTCGCTTTCAAGCACCTGTACTGGCCCCTGCACGTAGGACGGTCCGTTGCCGCTACCGCCCGCGCAGTCGACGTCACTGTCAACTGGAACACAGCCCGAGTAATTGGAGTCGCACGACGAGTTCTGCTCTTGAGCTGCGGGCAACGCCGGCGACTGTGTTAGCAGGTCACTAGGGATAGCGTTTGCTATAGGTGCTGCCACAGTCATCGCCGCACACGCTAGTACCAAGATCACCAGTCGATTGCCCATGCGGCACATAGTAACCAATGCCGGAATCAGAAAACTTGCAAAAGCCGATTTACGAATCTAACCATTTGCACAGTTCGCTTGATGGCCTTCGCCTCTAGGTGTCCTTCGCTAGTCACCCGAGCCGAAGTTGTTAACAGCCCGTAGGGTCTACGTAGTCGGGCGAAGCTGCCCGAACCACGTCCCACCATGTTTTTACGATCGGCGCGCCCGGACGGACGTTGGCGGTCAGAATCTCGACTTCGATTAGATTTGCCCACGCAGGTAGGTGTTCGACGAAGTCGAGGTCGGCGACGAAATAGATGTCGCCTCGCGGAGCCGGATAGCCAGTCGCCTCAAGGTCTGCTGCTGTCGCTGGTCGCCAGCGTGCCACTTTTGCCGCATGTGTTACGCGCAGACCATCGCTCCCGTTCTCGTACAAGAGGAGCATCTTGGCGCCGAGCTCCCGCCCGCCAATCTCGACCGCGCCACCACGATCACCTGCGCGAATGTTGTACTGCTGCATCTGTTCTATCCACTGACGGTGCTCAGAACTTCGAATAAAGCCGAGCAGCACATCCGTATCGGCTGGAGGTTCGTCGAGAAAGTCTGTTGTCAATTCTGACGGGAACGAGGGCTCACCCGGTCGATTTGCCGTTGCGGTCCAGAATCGGGTCCTCTCGTCGCGAGTGACTTGACTCGCGACATGGTCGAGCACATCGCTTAGGAATTGGTCGAGAGCTTGTGATGACGACGGCAGGCCGTCGCTGCTGGGCCTGAGCGGGAATGCGCCCAGGCCGGGCAGCACTTCCTTGAACCCGGGATGGCGGCGTATGTCCTTGATCTCCGAGCCGGGATACAGCACGTACGCTCCCGCCGTTCGCACGATCGCATCTCGATAGGCATGCATCTTGAGCAGGTCATCCCTTTTTGCGTTACCGACGGTCATCGCTTCCTCGATCAACTCATCCGAACCTCGAAGTGTCACAGCCTGATTAAGGAGACCGTCTACTCTATACTTCGCATCAAAGTGCAACCAGATTGCAAGTTCCTCGGGACGAACTCGCGAAGGGGTGCCGCCCTCCGGCCGTATTCGCACCGAGCAGTCGGGACGCATCGCTTGGCTCCAGGACCCTCTTCGATCGTCGAAGCCGGAAAAGGTTCGATTAAAGTAAACCTCGACATGGAGTGGGCGGCCCCCCCGTTTAACAGACCATTTCAATCTCGACGCGTCGCCCGACGGCATTGTCAGGGAAAAGCCATCACCAGCTTCGGCGAATGCACGCGCCGTCTGGTCCTCGCCGCACACCCGACCGAGAGAATCCACCAACGCGA
Source organism: Mycolicibacterium iranicum (assembly GCF_001650495.1). GTDB lineage: Bacteria > Actinomycetota > Actinomycetes > Mycobacteriales > Mycobacteriaceae > Mycobacterium > Mycobacterium iranicum_A. The sequence goes on from NZ_LWCS01000065.1 coordinate 162,508, forward strand.
GAAAGCACCACAACTCGTAGAGTGTCGCAACGTTGCGTTGCGAAGCCGCAAAGACATCGGTCACGCGCACACGATCAATATGTAAAGTGGGCCCGGCCTCCGTCATCGCGAATGTCCGGAACACTTCGCGGTAACCCGCGCGTTTTAGAAGAACTTGATCAGACGTGGGCATCTGTCGCAGCGAGCTGATCTCGTTAAACACGGGGTGCGCAAGGTATTCGTCCAGCACCGCCCCAACTTCGGCAGCGACGTACTGGCCGCGACGCAGCGGGCCGGACTCAACGGTTTGCGAAGCACGGACGAGCACGTCCTGGAGTTCCAGGGCAACAGCACGCCAACGTTCTAAAGCAAACTTGATGAAGCGATTCGCGGCGTTGTCCACGCTCGGTTCGGCACGATCCCGGATGAGAGCAGCAGGTAACGAGGCAAGCGCAGCTGAACTGCCTGCCCACGGTACCCGCGGACCCGGCGCACATACTGCACGACGAAAGCCGGGGCCCGCCGGGAATGGCGATCCAATCGGGCGCACTTCTTGTTCTGACACCCAGGTTTGGTGCGGCTGCACAAGGATTCGAGCGACTGCGGCGTCGAAGGCGGGATCCTGCAGATAGGACGCGATCATCGCGAAGCGGAGGTACAGCAGATCCGTAGGAAGCTCACTTGGCGCCAGATCGACCATGCTGGGGGCAAAACCCTGCAACACTGCCTCAGCAGCGAAAGCAGAAATGTCCGTTAGCATTTGGCGATACTCGGTTTCGTGGTCCAACTTGACTGCCAGAACCTCGACTTCAGCAGTACCTGTCAGTCGCTGCGCGCGATCAGCGACCTTAATCCTGAGCCGCCCGACTGACTGGCCCGGAAGTAACCGCCCTCGCTTGCAGCTGACGTCATCAACGTCGAAAAGCTCACGCGGCTCGACGTCGACATGCAACGCATCGCTGACGATTTCGTATCGGTATGTCGCTGCCTCACGAAGGGCGGAGTCTCCGCGCTTTGACGAGGTGATGTCCTGCCGCCCAACAAGATTAGATACAACTAGCTGGCCAACACTGTTTCCGTCGTGATCGCGCAACTCCAGCCGCAACCATTCCTGCGGCATGGCTACTCGGCGAAACTGACGAATTGATTCGCCCGGACCGACTCGGTCATGCGAATAATCTTGCTGTGTGTCAGGGGTAACCGCGGAACGGGGCCGGCGCCGGCTGCCAGCGCCTCCAATCCATTCAGAACTGGCTCAACGCGTCGGCGTGAACCGTGGACCTTCGGCAGAACTTTCTGCATCATCGCCAAGTCGAGTGCCGTATCGGCATCAGTGTCTCCCGTCGCCGCGTAGAACGCACAGAAGCGCACGATCTCGTACAACGCTCGGTGCCCGAATTCCTGGTTAGCACTCGCCAATATCCTGTGCACCTCGCGAAGTACCGAAACGATCTCATCGCGGGCGGGATGCGGATGCTCTCGCTGCCATTCGTCTACTTCCGCTAACGATGCGAATGCCCGTACCTTGCGATCCTCCCCAGCCCGGGCGGCTATGGGACGTCGAAGCTCCGCATCGAGTTCTTCGGCGGTTACCCGAAACTCGAATGTTGAGGCTCTGTCTAGAACCTTCGGCGAGAACATGTAAGTCGTCTCATCTACGTTGACCGTTCCGACAACAAAGAGGTTCCTAGGCAACGGCAGACGCTCTGCTTCGACGTCCCGCAGGACCCACTGCCGCGATTCTCTATCAAAGATCAAGTCGGGTAGAACGGGACGCCGCGACTCGACACCCGACAAGAAGTCCGAGAAGTACCGCTCGACGTGAGCCAGGTTCATCTCGTCAAGAATCAGCAAGTAGGGATGCGCTGGATCATTTGCTGCGCGAAGGACGAACTCAAAGGCTTCCGGCACAAACCACACTGGAGCTCCGGATGACGATGTTCGCAACGCATCTTCGTATCCGAAGACAGCTTCCGGTCCCGTCCAGTCAGGCCGAACGGGGACCACGACGTGACGATGACGTCCAAGTTCATCGGTGCCGAACCACTCGCCGAGCCTCATCGCGAGCTGGGTCTTTCCTGAGCCAGCAAGACCGGTAAGGATTGCGAAAGGTTTGGCCAGCAGGCTGCTCACGAAAGATCGAACGAGTTGTGAGCCCGCCGGGAACCGAAGTCCTGAGGCATCAACCGCATCAGCGAAGTCGCGGAAGATTTCGGACGGCGTCGGCGCCTCCGGCCACATTTCACGTGAAGGTGCGTCGGCCAAAATCTCAGGCAAGTGCGTGGCGAGTTCTGGGAATTGGTGGGCAAGCTCATTGACGAAATCATCCCGGAGCCCAACGAGATAGACCTGCTGGACGGATCCAGTGACTGTGAAGGGGGAACCATGCCTGATTCGGGCGCTCTCGTCGATAGCTCCCAGAGCTATAGGCTCATTCAGCTCTTTGTATTGTGTCGCCACCAGCCGTCCCTCAGCTTCCCAAACTTGGTCGTCGAGTGGATTAGGCGCGGGTATCGCGCTTGCGCTTACATGGCTAGCGGCTCGGAGTGACCCATTGCTGTAATGGAGTACGACATCACCTTCGCGAACTTGATCCATTGAGTCCCAGTGGTACTGCGGGCGGCCGGCCTTGTTAAGCATCGGCGCCCAGAGGAACCCACCGTCACGCTCTTTCGTATACGTCGCACCTTGATTTACCCACCAGACCGAGGGCTGTCGTGCAGGAAACATGGTCGCTTCCGCGGTCAAGTCACCGCTCCTATCTATTAGCCCACTCTCGATGAGGAGTTCTCTATAGCGAGCCCCCTGCGACTCGAAGGTCCGATCCGCCTGCCACTGGTCGGACCCCGTACGCCCAGCCAGCGCGCGCCCTAGGTCGTCGTTGGACCAGCCCGGGGCTAATTCCCGCACTACCTGTAGAGCGGTGCGAACTTCGTCGGCCAGGTCTGCGTTCTCATTAGTTAGCTGGCGACGAAGAATGGCAGCCTGGGTCTGATCGACAATCCACGGATTAGCCTGATCTATCCGCTCGGCGTAGTCGCGGCCAGATTTCGTCAGTGTCCACCGGCGGTCGGATTCCAGTACGAGATCTAGCATCCGCGCGTACCGAAGGCAATCACGCGCCCGTCGCTCAGGATTCTCGAATGGGCCGTCGGACTTGAACCGTTGCGCTGGTTCGTCTCCGAGAAGTTCATTGATGTTTGCCGAGCCTAGCTCGCGAAGGCGTGCGAGGAGAAGATTGCCGTAGCTGAACTTCAGAGTCGGAATAGCCAGCACGGTCTCAAGGCTAGTGGGAAGCGCCGGCTTACATCTGAGAGTTGGGCGTCTTAAGCTGCCAAGATCCGGCATTCAACCCCGGCCTACCACCTAACGCCCAGCGACCGAGTCCATTCGCTTCGACGATCACGGCCTCGAACGTGCCTCGTCTGTCGCCTAGGGGGCCACAAGCCCGCACTACTGTCGTCGTTCGGATTGATCCGTGACGGAAAGAAGACCGCAAGGTCAAGGGGTGCAGCCCTCACCCCAGCACTAACGCCACACCACCAGCACGCAGCTCGTCGAACGAGTAGCTCAGCTCGCCCCGGTCCCCCACCTCGACGACGTAGCGGTCCTGACCTTCGGTGACGTCGAAGGTGAAACCGAACGTGCACATGTAGCGGCCGCCCTTGCCTTCGTCCAGGTCGGTCGTCGTGAGGATCTCGCCCTTGCCGTTCTTCACCGTCACCGGCGTCCCCGGATTCACATCCGAGTAGCCGCTCGCTCCCACACAGGAAGTCCCGTCAACCTCGATCGCCGGCGAATAAGGGTTCGGATCTTCGTCATTCAGCGTGAAGCTCCCCGAGATCGTCGCCGTTTCCAATACGTGGAACCCTTCGACGAACTGGGGGCAGAAGTACTGCACCGCAACCTCATCCGCGGGCATACCCTGCTGGGCGCCACCATCTTGCAATTGCCGACATACCTGCTTGCCATGTGCCACGGCGTTCGCATCAGAGTTGAACTCCGCCGAGAACCCAGCCTGCTTCAACGCTGTCAGGTACCGATCGTCGACCGTCGTACGGTCGCGATTCAGGTACACGTACGCCCCGATCCCGCCACCGACCAACGCGAGCACCGCCACCGCCGCCGCCATCGCAACCCACACGCGACGTCTGCCACGGGCAGGCTCGGCAGCCCAAACAGGCACAGCGCCAGCCTGTTCGAGCTGCTGCTTACCGAGAGGGTCAAGTGCCTCCACACCACCATCACGAATCAGATCCGTCGGCTGCCCGCCCACGAAGTAGCGGCCCTCATGCCGACCCGTCGGATCCGGCATCCATCCCCCGCCAGTAGCGACGGCGGATCCTGCGGGCACCCCGTACGCCGACTCGTGCCACGTCCCGTCCACGTTGACTGCACCACACCCGGTGCACCGCATCGCATCGGTCAGACCACCTCCACAGAAAACACAGAAGCTCAACGCTGCCTACTTCCTGTACACCGTGGTGCCTTCGACACCGAAGAGGGAACTAACGAACTTGGCGAAGCAGTCGTCGACACCCAAACCCTGAGAGTCACACCACCCGTTGGCTTCTGCCGGTCCCAGCTTCGGCACACCGACAACCGTGATCCACCAATCGGGCGCATTGAACGTCGTCCACTGCCCCGAGGACACCAAACGCACGCCGCTGTACTTTTCGCGCAGCGCGAGATGGTCCCGCAGCACGTCGGCACTCGTCAACGTCTTGCCGTCGACCTCCAGACCCGACTTCTTCGAACTGATCTGGGGCACCCAACGATTCGCGATCGACCCAGATACATAGGAGTAGTCCGCATCGCGAATCTCTCCCAGGACAGCCTCGGCGACACCGTCGACACTGCCATGCTCGGGCTTGGCGACCTCGCGAGCCACGAGGCGGTCCGATACAGACGTAGAAGCCACGGGCGTCGCTTGCGACTGCTCACCGAGGTGGAACACCAGCTGCGGTGCGCCGGAGAACATCGCCGTCGTGCGCCAATACATCCCCGCGGGAAACACCAACGTCCGACGTGCGGTTTGCCCAGGCTTCATCGTCACTGGCGAAGCAGAGAAGTCGAACAGTCCTGCGGCAATGTCCCGCTGACCGTCGGCAACAGTGATACGTACTCCTGAGCCGGCTTCGGTGTTGCCGCCAGGGCATTGGGACAAGAACGCAGCACTGACCGTCAGCCCGTCGGGTGTCATCTCGACCGACTCAGCCTGCACCACGGGTGCGGTCGTGCACTCGGGGACCAGCAGCGCGGGATCCATCGTGGCGGCGGTGAATGGGTCCGGCCGTGGCGCTTCCGCCTCGTCCTGCGACGTCCCTCCAATGAGCACTCCGACCAGTGCCACAACTCCCACTACAGCGACAACCGCGGCGATCGCGCCGCCGATCAATAAGCCGCGTCGCCGCTCAGGCCGGTCGGCCCCGGCAACATCGTCGTCTTCTGGGAAGGCCACTACGCCGATCGGCGCCCCACACTCACCGCAAAACTTGTAATTCCAGGCATTGATGTGTCCGTACGGGCAGTACACCGTGGGCGATGCCCCATCGAATCCGCTGCTCATCGCGGACTCCGCGCTTGCACGGCACTAGCCCATCCGCACCACGCACATCGAGCACGACACTTCATTCCAGCAATGATTCGGCAGCTTGCTGACAGAGGGAATCGGGGATTCCCCTAGTTATTTGCAGAGAGAATCAACACTCGCAACTCTGGAATCATCCGCCACACCGGCGTCAGCTCGTTTTCGCAAATTGAGGGGAATCCCCGATTCCCTCGACCACGTCGGCGGCCGCACCATTGATCAACGTACCGGTCGAATTCCCACCAGCTGCCGGCTGACCAAAGCAAGGACAACGCCATGAAGTACCTCGGCCTGCTAGGGATTGCCTGCGGGGCGGTCGCTATCGGCGCAGCCGCTCCGGCAGCCGCCGCGCCCCAGGATGGAGCGTTCTTGAGCCGGCTCAACCAGGTCGGCATCACGTCGTCGAATCCGTATGCCACGTTCCTTGAGGCGTACGCCGTGTGCCGCCACCTTGATGTCGGTACCCCGCACTCGCGCGTTGTTGGCATCGTTCTCAGCAACAACCCGGACCTTGATTACGAGAGCGCGGCCGACTTCGTAGTTCTCGCAAACATGACGTACTGTCCGCCCGCCTGATCGACCACGTTCGCGAATACCGCGTGAGCGGAAAGGTATACGAGCCGTATGCCGTAAACCCTGCCGCCGCCACCAGCAGCGTCGCGCGTCCGCTCTGGGCTTCCCCCAGCGCCCTCACTGCTGCATCCACTGTGTTCATCCACTGACGTGGCTAGCGGCGCCGAGGTCGCAGCCGAAGTTCTGCCAGAGCCGCGGAACCAACACCAAGAAGCGCTGAAATAGCACTCAGGGTCGTACCTTCGTGGGTCATTCACTACCCTGGCTTCTCGCTCGGCGCCACCCCTACATCCGCGAATACCGCGTCAGCGCAAACATATACAGCCCGTAGGCCGCGAATCCGGCCGCCGCCACCAGCAGTGTCGTCTGCCCGAACTGCGTCTTGCCCAGCGCTTCGACCGCCGCGTCCAGCCCCGTCGCCCTCGTCGGGTCATGCAGAATCATCGCGCCGATCACCAAGACACCGGCGGCGATCAGCACCAGTCCCTCGGCGACATGCCCGCACACACCCAGCACCGTGATGACCGTCCCACCCGACACCGTGAGATCCCCGAGGAACTTCCTCGACGCACCCTTGTAGACGAAGTAGCTCCCGAAGGCGATGATCACGACTCCCACGGCGACCAGCACGGCCTTCCCGCCGTTCGTCTGCATCAAGCGCGCACTCAAGCCCTCGGCCCGCTCCGTCCCCTGCCGCCCCACCCCGAGCGCGAACTGCGCCGCGGTGAACCCGAGCGCGAGATACACCAACGCCAACCCAAAGGCTTTGAGCCGGTTGACAAGCGGTGTGTCTCGGTGATGGGCGTTGACGTGTTCCCCGGGGTGCAGTCCGATGGCGGTCTCCGCCAGCCGCCACATCGCCAGCGCCACCATGCCGAAGGCGACGATCCACAACGACCATGAGCCGCCCGGCTGCTTGGCAAGCGTCGCCAACGCGCCCGTCTGATCCGCTTCACCGCTCACACCGAATGCGATCCGCACGATGGTGTAGGCGATCAGCATGTGCAGAAGACCGTTGACGGGATAGCCGACCCGCGCGACCCATTCCACGGTGCGACTCTGGGTCACGCGATTGACCGCACCCTTGAACGTCATCCTCGCGTTACCGTGCCCCGTCGCCGCATCGAATCCGGCTACCCACCTGCGGATTCCCGAAACCGCCGCGATCGAGAGGCGGGGTAGGCACCCGACGATGATATTGGTGGCGACGAGGCTTGTCAGAGGACACCCCTACCCTCGGCGTCGTGAGGGAATGTCGGGTCGCACACGTTGCCGAGGCCGCGCTGGCCGAGCAGCAGTTCGTCACGCCCATCGACGTCCTGGTCGGGTTGGGCTGGCTCGACGAGGCCAAGGCTGATCTCTGGCGGGCCGGCTTCGTGAGCTCCCTCGACCGTTGCCTCCGCGCGAAGCCCATCGAGGTCGCCGAGGCCGTGAAAGCGCTGGGCACCTGGGCGCTGGACCGCGACCTGAAGCCGTGGGTCACCGACTACGGCAACCTGGCGTTCACCGCCGACCGCGATCCGCCGACCGAGCGCGGCTCTCGGATCCGTTGGTCAACAACCGAAATCCCCGGACCGAAGGCTCTGCCACCGCGGTCGAAGCCGCCCCGAGTGCTCGCGGTCGAGCGCGACGCGGATTGCTTGAAGTGCGGCGCTGTTCACGACCTGCTTCTCCGCGACAAGGCCGGGGGCATCTGCGTCGACTGCGCCGGCCTCGGACACCTGGTCTTCCTGCCGTCCGGTGATGCGGCGCTCACTCGCTACACCACCAAAGCAGCGCCGGTCTCAGCAGTCGTCATGCTCCCCAACATGCAGCGGATGCGCCACGAGCGACAAGGCATTCTGGCCGACCAGCGCACCATCGAACTCGCGGCGGCGCAGGTCTTGGCCGATCCCCCTCGACCCCCAGGCCGCGGGACCGTCGACCAAGACCTGCGACGTCGCATCGCTGAGGTGATCAGCAGTGAGTTTCCGGGGTGTCCTGTGGCCAGAGCCGATGCGATCGCTTTCCACGCCGCCGTGCGTGGGGGCGGCCGTCGCGCCCGAGGCGGCGCGGAACGTCCGGAATCCGTCCGCCGCGCCGTCGCGAACTCTGTCCGACGCGTCGACACCGACTACGACGACCTGTCGTTGACCGGACTCGACTGGGCCGAGGCGCAACGCAGAACTCAGGCTCAGGTAGACGACGTCCTCGAGATGTGGCGCAGCGGCATCACGCCCCTCGATGCCCAGCTACCGAGATAGCACTAGGGGTCGCGATCGAAGGCAGAACCACAGCCCTGAGCGCTCTCTCGGCGAGCGCGCGCCCGACGCCCGCGATCAGCTCGCCGAACCGTACTCCAACGCCGGCTCGGCCGAATCCACACTGCCACCACTGGAAATCGTCAACTGATCCGGCTGCACGTCGTAGCGCGCTCCGTCCGACCCCGTCACCGTGAACCCGTCGCCCGAGCGGCGCGCTCCGTCGATCTCCCGGTTCGCGCCGTCGCGCAGCCGCTCCCCGCGGTAGTAGAAGTCGCCGGAGTCCCGTTCGCAGATGATCGCCAGCGACAGCGACGTCCGGATCAGCGCCGCGGGCGTGTCCCCGGAGTCGCAGCGCGCCGTATGTCCCACGAAGCCTTGCGAATCCGTGCCCGACACACCCTCGACCGCCGACCGTGTCGTGGTGCTCGACGGCGCCTCAGACGACGACGAGGACGCCGGAATCCGCGGTTGCTGATCAGAACCGCCACCGCCGAACACCAAGATCACCGCCAAAATGATTGCGAGGGCGAACAGCCCGATGATGCCGCCGACCAGTGCGGCCTGACCCCGCCCGGACTTCGGAGCCGGAGGTGCGGGAGGAGCGACAGGAGGCGGGGTGTGATACACCGCCGAGTACTGCCGTGTCGAGGGCGGCGTCACCGGCGGGGCCGGAGGGTCGGCAACCACAGGAGCGTCCAGTGCCGCCGCCGCCGCGCGCGCCAGGTCGCCCGCTGTCGCGTAGCGGTCCTGCGGCTGCTTGGCCATCCCGCGCGCGATCACGTCATCGAACGCGCGGCTGATCCCGCGCCGCATGATGCTCGGCCGCGGCGGCGGTGCGAACATGTGCGCGCTCCACACCTGTCGCACATCGCCCGCCTCATACGGCGCGCGGCCCGTCAGCGTCTCGTACAGCAGGCACGCCAGCGAGTAGATGTCCGACGCCGGCCCGCCGCGGTCGCCGTTGAACCGCTCCGGCGCCATGTAAGCGCTCGACCCGACCACGAGGCCCGTCGACGTCACCGACGCCTCCCCGCCGCCGTGCGCGATCCCGAAGTCGACCAGGTAGGCGAAGTCGGTCGACGTCAGCAATACGTTCTCGGGTTTGATGTCGCGGTGGATCAACCCGTTGGCGTGCGCGTCGTCAAGAGCTGATGCGACCTGCCCGATGATCGACACCGCCCGCACCGGCGGCAGCACCCCCGCGGCGCGCAACGCGTCCTTGACACTCTCCCCCTCGACCAGACGCATGTCGATGTAGAGGACGCCGTCGATCTCGCCGAAGTTGTGGACGGGAATCACGTGCGGTTCCTGCAGCCGCGCGGCGATGCGCGATTCCCTGCGGAATCGCTCCTGGAAGCTCTGGTCGGCGGCCATCTCGGGGCGCAGCAGCTTGATCGCGACCATGCGCTCCCGCAGGGTGTCGTAGGCGCGGTACACCTCGCCCATACCCCCGACCCCGATGACGGACTGCAGCTCGTAGGGCCCGAAACGCGTCCCGAGACGAGAGCTGCCATTCCGGGTGCTCACATGCGATCCTTCCGTCGTTGACCGGCGGCGACGAATGAGACTTCCCGGTTCGCGGGGCGCCCAAGCGCCCACCTGCGACGGGATTCGCCGGTCTATGACGGTAGTGGGATTTACCGCAGACCGCTAAAGACCCAGATCACGACGGAGATTCGCTTAATACCCGTCGTCCACGCCGACGAAAAGAATTATGACCTGGAACACAAAACGGGCTCTAGCAGCGGCTGAGCAACTCCTTGAGTTCCGCCTCGAAGCGGTCGGCCAGATCCCACAGGTCGTCGACGAGCTGCGGGCACGAGATGATGCCGATGTTCAGCTTGCCGTCCAAAGACATCACCGTGATGTTGAGACCCGCGCCGGGAAAAACCGGCCCGAACGGATAGAGACCGGTGATCTCGGCGCCGGCGCTGTAGAGGGTCGTCGTCGGACCCGCGACGTTGGAGATGACGACGTTAGTGATCGCCGTCGTACCCAATGGCGTTCGCGACAGGACGCCGAGCGCCAGGCCGAACATGTTGCGGGACAAGCTCTGCGCTAGGTCCAGCAGCATCGTCGGGCCCATCGACCTGGTGTGTTCTTTGGACCGCACATTCGATTCGCCGATAGCGCGCAGCCGATCCAGTGGATCCTCGATGTCGGTGTGGAGATTGCAGAACATCCCGGACAACTGGTTGCGCCCCGGCCGATCAGACTGGTCGTGCACCGACGCAGGCACGAACGCGATCAGCGGCTTGGCCGGCAACTCGTCTCGACCCTCCAGATAGCCGCGCAACGCGCCCGCGCACAGAGCCATGACCACGTCGTTGACCTTGACGTCGCAGTGGTCCTTGATCTTCTTGACATCCTCGAGTGGCAGCTGCGCCATCGCGAGGTTTCGCTCCGACGTCAGCGCCTTGTTGAACGGCGTGTTGGGTGCGGAGAACGGCGCGGCCATCGCGCTACCGCCCACCGCGCGGTTCACGGTGTTGACGATCATCGACGCCGTCGTCGGTACCACGCGGGTCAGCTGCCACGGACGCGTGACGAATTGCCAGAGCCCGTCGGCCGCGATCTCCCACGCACTCGCCTGCTTCGGACCGTCGACGGGGTCCGGTGGCGGGGCCTCGGGTTCGGTGTCCAACAGCTGACTGAGCAGATTCGCCGCCGAGACGCCGTCGACGACGGCGTGATGCACCTTCAGCAGCATCGCCAGCCGTCCGTCCTCGCGCGCGGCACTTCCTCCCACGCCTTCGATCACCCACATCTCCCACAGCGGCTTGCTGCGCTCCAGCGGCATCGCGACGATGCGCCCACAGACGGCGGCGAGCTCTTCGCGGCCACCCGGCTCCGGCAGCGCGATGCGGTTCACATGCCGGGAGAGCTGAAAGTCGTTGTCCTCCAACCAGACCGGATGGTCGACGTTGAAGTCGTTGTCTGCGAGCTTGGTGCGGAACTCCGGGATCGCGGGAATTCTCGATGCCAGATGGTCGCAGAGTTTCTCGAAGGTGTAGCCGCCGGGCACGGTCGATGTGTCCAACTCCGTAATCGAGCACACCTGCAACGGCACGGTCGATGATTCGCTGTAGATGAACCCTGCGTCGAGGCCACTCAACCGTTCCACCGGAGCGGGCTACCCATTGTGACCGCCGTCTCAAACGGGGCAACTGCCGAGCCTAGACGGTCAGGCCGCCGAAGCGGCCACATCGAGCCTTGACCTCCTGCGTGACCGCGGGCGGATCTGCGCGACGGTGCCCTCACGGCGCGTACCGAAGAATCCGTTCGGCAACGCGAGCCGGTGGATGGTCCGCAGCGTCGATGCGTACTGATGCGCCAGCGAGCCCGTCAGGTACGGGATGCCGTACTTCTCGCACAGCGGTCGCACGCGGGCGGCGACCTCGGCGAGCCGGTTGCTCGGCAGGTCCGGGAACAGGTGGTGCTCGATCTGGTAGCAGAGATTGCCGCTCGCGAATCCCAGGCACCGGCCCGCGTTGAAGTTCGCCGTTCCCAGCATCTGCCGCAGATACCACTCGGCTCTGGTCTCGGTCTCCAGCACATCGGCGGCGAATTTCTGTGTGCCGTCAGGGAAGTGGCCGCAGAAGATCACCACATAGGCCCATACGTTTCGCACCAGGTTGGCGGCTGCATTCGCCTGCAGTGTTCTGCGCCACCGTTTGAGAGTCAGCGCCGGCCACAGCACATAGTCCTTGAAACCCTGACGGAAAACCTTGCGGCCCAGCTGCTTCGACTGCGCGATCTTCTCGGCCCGCGATTGCTTCAGATCGACACCGTGCAGCGCAATGCCCCACTCGAAGGTCAGGGCCAGCAACAGATTCTGTAAGGGCTGCAGCAGGTGCCCCTTCGTCCACGGCTGCTCGGCGGTCACACGCATCACGCCGAAGCCGAGGTCATCGTCCTCGCCGATCACGTTGGTGAACACGTGGTGGCGGTAGTTGTGCGACGTCTTCCACTGAGACGACGCGGCGACCATGTCCCACTCCCAGGTGCTGGAATGGATCTCCGGGTCGTTCATCCAATCCCACTGGCCGTGGGAGACGTTGTGCCCGATCTCCATGTTCTCCACGGTTTTTGCGAAACCGAGCGCGGCGGTTCCCAGCGCCCAGCCGGTCCTCGACCGGGTGGCGGCGATGAGGACGCGTGCCGCGACATCGAGGCTGCGCTGGAACAGAATTGTCCGCCGGATGTAGGTCGCGTCGCGAATGCCGAGCGATTCCTCGACGTCGCTGCGGATCAGATCGAGCTCGCGGCCGAGGTTCTCGATGTCGTCGGGAGTGAGATGTGTGTAGCGGGCGATATCAGTGATGGCCATGAGGTCCTAGGGTCGATCCAGCTGAAGGGCGTCGAAGTAGACCCTGAAACCGAAAGTGTGTGGGGACCGATCGGCGGTGATCGGGACAGATGTCGCCGCCGCGGCGACCGGTCGTACTTCTAGGTTACCCGGTGGTAACTACGCCAAACGCGCCTACGCCTGGCCGGCCCCCGGCTGCCACGTCGACATCGCGGCTTCCATCTCGTCCTGGCTGAGCGGACCCACCGGCAGCGGCGCCTGGCCTGGCTGGCAGCGCAGCCCCTGCAGCAGCACGGCGACGTAGCGCCGCCACAGATCCGACGACACCTCGCCGGCGTACTCGCTCACCGCGCCCGCCATCAGCCCGCACAGCGGCATGTCTGTCGCCGACACCTCAGGCCGCAGATACCCGTCGCGCTTGGCTCGATCCACCAGCTGCGCCACCCGCGGGTGCAGCCGCGTCCGCCCCGCGTCGACCCGGCCCCCGCAGTGCGCCCGGCTGAACGCGATCTCGCGCAACCCGCGGTCCGTTGCCGTCATCTGACACATCTGCCACATCCACCAGGACAGCCCCTCCCAGGAGTCCGCGGACTTCAGCGCCGTATCGGCGAGTGCGACGAGCTGGTCGATGCCGTCCTCGAAGATGGCCTCGAACAATGCTTCTTTGGTGGCAAATCGCCGATACACGGTGCCGACACCCAGACCCGCGTGGTGGGCCACCTCGTTGAGCGTCGCGTCGAGCCCGCGGGTGGCGCACAGGTCGCGCGCGGCTTCGATGATGCGCCGCCGGTTGCGCTCGGCATCCTTGCGCAGGCCACCGCAGGGTTTGTCAATCACGGACGCCAGTTTAGTGACGTCCCTTACCAAAACGCTACAACCGGATTGACTCTATCCACTTGCGGGCTTAGATTCCTACAAGATCACACGCCGACCGTGGCTCGCGGCGTCCCTCACCTCGAAAGGCACGACCTTGCCCGTTGTACTCGCGCGCCCAAAATCGTTGAGCCGCCGATGATCAACGTCGTCAAGCGGGTCTGGCTGCCCGTCCTGGTCGTCTTCGCTATCGTCATCGGCGGGTTAGCTGTCTCCAACCTCCGCTCCGTGTTCGGGTCGCATGGCGCGATCGTCACCCCGATCGACGCCGACACCGCCGAGAACTTCAACCCCAAGGTCGTCGTCTACGAAGTCTTCGGAACCGGCTCCATCGCCACCATCAACTACGCCGACCTCGACGGGAAGCCGCAACGCACCGGCGAGGTGAGTCTGCCCTGGTCCCTGCGCCTCGAGACGACGTTGCCGTCCGTGATGCCCAACATCATGGCCCAGGGCGACGGTCAATCCATCACCTGCCGCGTCACCGTCGATGACGAGGTCAAAGACGAGAGGACGGCCGAAGGCATGAACGCCGCCACCTACTGCTTGGTCAAAGCAGCATGAGTACCGAGACCGACGAGGCACGCACCGACGTTCTGCCCAAGCACGCGGCGGTCAAACGCCCGCTGCTGCCGCGCTTCATCCGCATGTTCGCCATCCCGATCGTGCTCGGCTGGATCGCCATCGTCGCGTTCCTCAACACCGCGGTGCCGCAGCTCGAAGAGGTCGGCAAGCTGCGCGCCGTGTCGATGAGCCCCAACGACGCGCCCTCGCTGATCGCGACCAAGCACGTCGGCGAGAAGTTCGAGGAGTACGACACCAGCAGCTCGGTGATGATCGTCCTGGAGGGCGACGACGAGCTGGGGCCCGACGCCCACACGTACTACGACGAGATCGTCCGCAAGCTCAACGCCGACACCACGCATGTGCAGCACGTTCAGGACTTCTGGGGCGACACGCTGACTGCCGCGGGCGCCCAGAGCATCGACGGCAAAGCCTCCTATGTGCAGGTCTACATCGCCGGCGACCAGGGCGAGACGCTGGCCAACGAGTCGGTGCAGGCCGTGCGCGACATCGTGGAAAGTACGCAGGCGCCACCGGGCGTCAAGGGGTACGTCACCGGCCCCGCGGCGTTGACCACCGACCAGAACATCGTCGGCGACGCCAGCATGAAAACCATTGAGGGCGTGACGATCGCGATCATCATCGTGATGCTGCTGATCGTCTACCGCTCAGTCGTCACGATGCTCGTCACCATGTCGATGGTCTTCATCGGGCTGCTGTCGGCGCGCGGCATCGTGTCGTTCCTCGGCTTCTACGACGTGTTCGGACTGACGACGTTCGCGACGAGCATGGTGGTGACGCTGGCGATCGCCGCGGCCACCGACTACGCGATCTTCCTGATCGGCCGCTATCAGGGAGCCCGGCGTTCCGGCATGGACAAAGAGTCCGCCTACTACGACATGTTCCACGGCACCGCCCACGTGGTGCTGGCGTCCGGTATGACGATCGCCGGTGCGACGCTGTGCCTGCACTTCACCCGGCTGCCGTACTTCCAGAGCATGGGCATTCCCCTTGCGGTCGGCATGACGATCGTGGTGGCCGCCGCGTTGACGTTGGGCCCCGCGCTGATCTCGATCGTGACCCGTTTCGGAAAGGTGTTGGACCCCAAGGGCAAAGGGCGCGCCCGCGGCTGGCGCCGGCTCGGTGCAGCGACGGTCCGTTGGCCGGGCGCCATCCTGGTCATGGCCACCGTCCTGTGCATGGTCGGCCTGCTTGCGCTGCCCGGCTACCACACCACCTACAACGACCGCATCTATCTGCCCAGCGACGTACCCGCCAATATCGGTTACGCCGCGGCTGACCGGCACTTCTCCGACGCCAAGATGAACCCCGACCTGCTGATGGTCGAAGCCGACCACGACCTGCGCAACCCGGCGGACTTCCTGGTGATCGAGAAGATCGCCAAAGCCCTTGTCCGCGTGCACGGTGTCGCGTCAGTCACCACGATCACCCGCCCGGACGGCAAACCGATCAAGCATGCCTCGCTGGCGTACACCGTGAGCCAGAGCGGCAACGGGCAGATCATGAACAACGACTTCCAGCAGACGGTGCTGGCGAACACTCTGCAGCAGGCCAACGAGATGCAGGTGACCATCGACTCGATGACCAAGATGCAGAGCATCACCCTCGAACTGGCCGACGTGACGCGCCGGATGGCCGACAAGATGAAAGACACCTCGGCCAACCTCAACGAAGTGCGGGACCATCTGGCCGATTTCGACGACCAGTTCCGCCCGCTGCGTAACTACTTCTACTGGGAACCGCATTGCTACAACATCCCGATGTGCTGGGCACTGCGGTCGATCTTCGAAAGCCTCGACGGCATCGGCCAGATGTCCGACGACTTCGCCGAACTGGTCCCTGACATCGAACGGATGGCGCAGCTGACGCCGCAGATGGCGGCGCTGATGCCCGCCATGATCCAGACGATGAAGAACCAGAAGCAGATCATGCTGAACCAGTACCAGGCGCAGAAGATGCAGCAGGATCAGAACATCGCCATGCAGGAGGACACCACGGCGATGGGCGAGGCGTACGACACCGCCCGCAACGACGACACGTTCTACCTGCCGCCGGAAGCATTCCAGACCGCCGACTTCCAGCGCGGCATGAAGCTGATGATGTCACCCGACGGAAAAGCGGTGCGCTTCACGGTCTTCCACCAGGGCGATCCGCTCACCGAGGACGGCACCGAACGCATCGAGCCGATGCGTGTCGCCGCCGCCGACGCCATCAAGGGCACCCCGTTGGAGGGGTCGACGATCTACGTCGGTGGCAGCGCGGCGATGTACAAGGACATGCAGCAGGGCGCCGACTACGACCTGCTGATCGCCGCGGTCGCTTCACTGATCCTGATCTTCCTGATCATGGTGATCCTCACCCGGGCGGTCGCGGCCGCCGCCGTCATCGTCGGCACCGTCGTCCTCAGTCTGGGTACCTCGTTCGGACTGTCGGTGCTGGTGTGGCAGCACATCATCGGCATCCCGCTGAGCTGGATGGTGCTGCCGATGTCGGTGATCGTCCTGCTCGCGGTCGGTGCGGACTACAACCTGCTCCTCGTGTCACGCATGAAGGAGGAGCTCCACGCGGGGGTGAACACCGGCATCATCCGATCGATGGCCGGCACCGGATCCGTGGTCACCGCAGCGGGATTCGTGTTCGCGTTCACGATGATCGGCATGATCGTCAGCGACATGATCACCATCGGCCAGGTGGGCACCACCATCGGCCTGGGCCTGCTCTTCGACACGCTCATCGTGCGGTCGCTGATGACACCGTCGATCGCGGCGCTGATGGGCAAGTGGTTCTGGTGGCCGACGCATGTGCGTCCACGGCCCAAGCCGAAACCGTGGCCCAGCGTCCGCCAGGAGGTGACGGTGTGAAGCGCCTGATGGTCTTCCTGGCCCTTCCAATCCTGCTCGCGCCCAATGCCTCCGCAGACACCGACACCGATTTTTCGGCCCAGATGCAGGCCGTCGGGATCTATGGACAGAAGGACTACAACGCATGGCTGGCGAAGATCACCTGCAAGCGGTTGACGACCGGCGTGGACGCCGACGCCCGCGAGTCTGCCGCGTTCCTGTTCGGGAATCTCGACGCGAACACCGACCAGGTGTGGCAGTTCCTCGGCGCCGGGTTGCGCGCGTACTGCCCCGAGCATCTGGCGAAGCTGTCATGAGCGCGCACGAGACACGGTGGGCGATGCGGGCGCTGCTGCTGATCCTGGCGGCGGCGATGGTGGCGGCGTTGGCCGCGCCGAGGGCTTTCGCCGATTCGACGGAGGACTATCCGATCCCGCGCCGCATCATCCACACCACCTGCGATGTCGAGCAGTATCTGGCCGCGGTGCGCGACACCAACCCGGTGTACTTCGAGCGCTACATGATCGACCGCAGCAACCGGCCCGCCGATGTGCAGCAGATGGCCTTCGACCGCATCCACTGGTTCTTCTCCCTCGACCCCGTCGGGCGCCGCCAGTACTCCGAGAACACCGCCACCAACGTCTACTACGAGCAGGTGGCGACACGGTGGGGAAACTGGGCCAAGATCTTCTTCAACAACAAGGGCGTGGTCGCCCACGCCACCGACGTGTGCATGAACTATCCGCGCGGCGACATGTCGGTGTGGAACTGGGTCGTCCGTTAAGTCACCCCGAAACTGAACATGTGCACCTGAAGTTCGAGTAGAGGCGGGCACAACTTCAGATTCGGCGGCTAGGTGGGTCCGTGGCGGGGCACGCGGGTCCCCGAATCACCCACCACCTGGAGCAGACGCGCTACCGTCTAGTCAGGTTGGCTCCACAGCCTCACGGGAACGTCACGGCGGCGACACGCGTCCCTGCCGACAAATCTCGACGTCAACCGCTCTTTTCGGTGTCGACGCACGCCCAGGAATTTGGTGTCGAGGGCTTATTACCATCCGCAGACGCACGCGCGCGCTTCCGCTATTCCTGACGCCACGACCCGTACAGTCAGGAAGTCTGACAAGGCGCGTCCCACGGTCCATCCGGATCGAGGACCATCTGGGGTGGACCCAAGGAATCCACGCTGTACAGCGTTCGCGGTCGAATTCCAGCGGCTCCTCCACCAACCATCGGCCCGGCCATTCTCGCCGCGCCGCGTTCTCAGACCATCTGGCGCAGGCGCGCCAACGCACTAAGGGCTATCAATGAGCCGTTTCACCGAGACCATGTACGCCAACGCCCACCGCAGCACCAAAGGCTTGAACACCGGCGAACCCCACGCACCGATCCGCCATACCTGGGCCGAAGTCCACCAGCGTGCCCGCAGAATTGCCGGTGGCCTCGCCGCAGCCGGTGTCGGACCCGGAGACGCGGTAGCCATGCTGGCCGGTGCACCCGTCGAGATCGCTCCCGCAGCCCAGGGCATTTGGATGCGCGGCGCCAGCGTGACGATGGTGCACCAACCCACCCCCCGCACCGACCTTGTGCGCTGGGCCGACGAGACCACCGCGGTCATCGACATGATCGCCGCCAAAGCCGTCATCATCTCCGATCCGTTCATGGCCGCCGCCCCCGTGCTCGAAGGGCTGGGCATGACCGTCCTCACCGTGGAAGCACTGCTCGCCGCAGAACCCGTCGACCCCGTCGACACCACCGAAGACGACATCGCGCTGATGCAGCTGACGAGCGGCTCCACCGGATCTCCCAAGGCCGTGCAGATCACGCACGCCAACATCGTCGCCAACGCCGACGCGATGACCAAGGGCTGCCAATTCGACATCGAGAACGATGTGATCGTCAGCTGGCTGCCGTGCTTTCACGACATGGGCATGACCGGCTACCTGACGGTTCCCATGTATTTCGGCGCCGAACTCGTCAAGGTCACACCGATGGACTTTCTCAGCGATATTCTGTTGTGGCCCAGATTGATTGACAAGTACAAGGGCACGATGACCGCGGCGCCCAACTTCGCCTACAACCTTCTTGCCAGGCGGTTGCGCCGCCAAGCCGTACCGGGTGAGTTCGATCTCTCGTCGCTACGGTGGGCACTGTCGGGAGCCGAGCAGGTCGACGCGCTCGACGTCGAGGACCTCTGCGCCGCCGGCGCCCCGTTCGGGCTCAGGCCGGAAGCCGTCATCCCCGCGTACGGGATGGCCGAGACGACGGTCGCGGTGTCGTTCTCCGAATGCGGCGCCGGCATGGTCGTCGACGAGGTGGATGCCGACCTGCTCGCAGTCCTGCATCGGGCCGTGCCCGCGACGAAAGGAAACACCCGGCGTCTCGTCACGCTCGGCCGACCACTGCACGGACTGGAGCTTCGGGTCGTCGGCGAAGACGGCGCGGAACTGCCCGCGCGTGGCGTCGGCGTGATCGAGGTCCGCGGCGAACCTGTCACGAAGGGCTACACCACAGTGGCCGGATTCATTGCGGCACAGAATGATCGAGGCTGGTACGACACCGGCGACATCGGCTATCTGACCGAGGTGGGGAACGTCGTCGTCTGCGGGCGGCTCAAGGACGTCATCATCATGGCCGGACGCAACATCTACCCCACCGACATCGAGCGGGCAGCCGGCCGCGTCCCAGGCGTACGACCGGGGTGCGCCGTCGCGGTACGGCTGGAAGCCGGCCGCTCGCGAGAAACCTTCGCCGTAGCCGTCGAGTGCAAGGATTTCCAGGACGAGGTACAGGTGCGGCGCGTCGAACGGCAGGTAGCCCATGAGGTGTTCGCCGAGGTCGATGTACGGCCGCGCAACGTCGTCGTACTGGCGCCGGGCACCATTCCCAAGACCCCCTCGGGCAAGCTGCGGCGGGCGTACGCACTCTCGCTGGTGAGCTGAAGCGAGTACCGTCGGCCGTATATGGCTGATTTCGACGCACAGCCCGGGCGGGCTCCGCAGACAGATCCGTCGGTCGCGCAGCGCGAAGCCGACGAGGTCGACCTGCGAGCTGGGCTGGCAGGCGTCGCGAGCCTCGTGGCCGGTGCGCGGTCCGCCGCGCACATGGTCGGCGCGGTGGCCGAGTTCGCCGCGCATGCCCTACCCGGCGTCGACGGTGTGAGCATCGCGTTGCTGCCGACGGACGACCACACGAAGATCCAGACTTTCGCTGCCACTGCGGACTTCGTGACCGAGATCGACCGAATCCAGTACGAGAAGCTCCATGAGGGCCCCTGCGTCACCAGCATGCAGTCGGGACGGGTGACTGTCAGCGGCTCGCTGGGCAGCGACGCTCGCTGGCCACGCTTCGGCGGCGCGGTGGCCCGGATGGCGGTGCACTCGGCGCTGTCGCTGCCTCTTGTCGTCGACGACCATGTCATCGGCGCAATCAACTCGTACGCCTTCGCCCGCGACGCCTTCGGCGACCACGCCGTCGAGATGGGATCCCGCTTCGCGGCGTCTGCCGCGGTGTCGGTGTACAACGCGCAACTGTTGGCTTCCGCGCGGGAGCGGACCGAACGGCTGCATCGGGCGCTCGGTAGCAGGGCGGTGGTCGACCAGGCGATCGGGATCATCCGAAGCCGCACGGGTGTGAGTGCGGACGAGGCGTTCGACCGGCTCAAGCGTCTGAGCCAAGCAGACAACACCAAGCTCGTCGCCATCGCCCACCAGCTCGTCGACGAAGCAGTGCGTCGGGCACGGGCCCGGAAAGGCACCTGATCGTCAGAGTTCCAGAGTCAGTGTGCGGGCCAGAATCGCGCGAGCCACGTCAGTAGCTGGGCGGCCCGTGGCATACGCGTGAGCGCGCAGCCGAACCAACGCCTCCCCAGGCTCGACACCCAGCTGTGCCACCAGCATGCCGGTGGCCTGACTGACCTCGGTGCGCGACAACGCGTTCAGTTCGCCCCACGCAACGCTGTCAGGGTCGCTTGCCGCGGCCTGTAGGTCGACGTCGAGCAGATCAAAGACGTGCAGTCCTGCGAGTTCGGCGGCAACGGCTGCGTCGCCCAACTTCTGCGAGCTGAGCTCGCCTGGGGTTGAACAGAAGAGAGCGAGGGCGCCGACATACTCGCCGGCGACCACGACCGGCAGTGCGTGCACGCCGCGAACCTGCTTGTCGAGCATCGCAGGGCCGTAGCCGGGCCAGCGCTGGCCGACGGGATCGGCCAGATCGGCCACCGACACGAGAGCGTGCTCGGCTACCGCGTCCAAGCATGGACCCTCGCCGAGTGTGAACTGGAGTTCGTCATACTCCCTGGCCTCTGCGCTACTGGAACCCAGCGTGCCCTTGTTCGCCCCATCGAAAACCAGCGACAGAGCAGCATCGTCGACCTCGAGGAGGATCACGCACGCCTCGCATAGACGGTCGGCGGCATCAACTCCCCGACGCCCGTGTACCGATGCGAGAAGCTCGTCGGCGACCGACACCGTCAGCCGAACAGCGACCGGAAGCGCACACTCTTCCAACGCTTCTCGTCACCGAATCGCATGTACTCGTCGACCCGGCCGTCGGGACGCGTCACCACGACAGTCATTTGTTCTCTCTGCCAACTGAATCCGACAACGTTCAGCGCATCTTTTCGGGCACCGAGTCAAGCGCGTGCAATACATGCACTGCCAGTTCGCCCGCGGCTTCGTCACCGATCTTGGAGTTACTTCGGATGATGTCCTGAACCAGCTGGACACGCTTCTGGTAGGGAGTCTGAAGGGTGGTGGACGTTGCCATCATGATTTCCTTTTCACGTCAGGCATCTTGACTCGCAAGCGAGTTGCCTGACAGTGCAACTGTACGCCTCTGCGCCCAGTTCGGGATCGATACCCGCAAGCAGTCCGGCTGCGGCGTGCGTCAGACGACGGTTCGACGCCCTCGACGCGCGCGGACACTCTTCGACAACGCGGTGCGAAGCCCTCCCCGCACATCGCGCCTGCCGGCGAACTTCCGCTCAGAAGCGGTCTCCGGCGCATCGTCGGAGGTGGCTATGAGCAAATGGTCGGGAAGGGCAAGCTTGTGGATGGTACGCAACGTCAAGAAGTATTGTCCCACAAGGGATCCAGTCGTATAGGGCAGGTCGTACTTTTCACACAGCGCCCTGACCCGGACAGCTATCTCAGCAAGACGGTTACTCGGCAACTCAGGGAACAGATGGTGCTCGATCTGGTAGCACAAGTTGCCGCTGGCGAACGCCAACACCGGGCCCGCCCGAAAGTTTGCCGCGCCGAGAATCTGCCTCAGGTACCATTCCGGCCTGGACTCGTCATCAAGCACGCTGGGCGCGAATTTCTCTGCGCCGTCGGGGAAATGCCCGCAGAAGATCACCACGTACGCCCAGAGGTTGCGCGCGACATTCGCCAGCGCGGTGGCGACCAGGGTGCGGCGCCAGCGTCGACCGCTCATTGCCGGCAAGACCACATAGTCCTTGGCGGCTTGGCGCGCGATCTTGCGCCAGAGCGTCGACCGCGCCTCGGACACCCCGACGGCGTCCGGGAGGACACGGTCGCGCTCCGAGTGGACACCGTGGAGAGCAATACCCCACTCGAAGATCAACGCCAACAGCAGATTTCGTAACGGTTGCACGAGATGAACCGGCTGCCAGGGCTCGTCGCGCGTCAACCGCATGATGCCGAAACCCAGGTCGTCGTCGACCCCCACGATGTTGGTCAGGATGTGGTGACGATAGTTGTGGGAGTACTTCCACTGCGACGACACCGCCACCATGTCCCACTCCCACGTGGTGGAGTGGATCTCGGGATCGTTCATCCAATCCCACTGGCCGTGGCTGACGTTGTGGCCGATCTCCATGTTCTCCACACTCTTGGCGACGGCAAGCGCGGCAGTGCCGAGCAACCAGCCTTTGCGTGAGCGGCTGAGGCCGATCACCAGGCGGGCGACAACGTCAAGCGTTCGTTGGAACAGGATCGTGCGGCGGATGTAGGCGGCGTCGCGTTCACCCAGGGAGCCTTCTATGTCAAGCCGGATCTCGTCCAGCTCGCGACCGAGGGCCTCGATGTCCTCGTCGCTCAGATGCGCGTACGCAGCAATATCGGCAATAGCCAATGGAGTCCTGCCGATCTTCGTGATGGTCATGCCTATGGGCTGTGTGGCGAACCCGAATGGTCTGCGGACCACCATCCGAAACTTGCGAGGCTCGGCAGCATGTCGGCGTACCCAGCCTAGTGAGGGGTGGCGATTGCGTCAACGCGGCTCATGGAGGCGCGAGGTGATTCACCCGAGCCCGGCCGACGCGGTGGATCTTGCGGTCTAGAAGGCCTGAGGCAGAATGTATTTCGGTGACATCGGGGGAATGTCGACGACATCTGGCATATCACGAGGATCGGCGACCGCTGTCATCCACGCATCTGCCGTTCCCTGCGCACACCCGCCGCCAACGTGACGTAGGCATCGGCGACCACCGGCCACGCCATTGCCGGCGCCAGCTGCCGCGCTTCGGCCGCCATCGAGCCTGCCAGCCGCGGCTGCGTCAGGACCCGGCGCAAAGCAGAGCTCAACGCCTCGGGGTCGTCGTGGGGCACGACGATCCCCGCACCATCGCGCAGGAGCTCGACCGCGTGTGGAAATGCCGTGGCGACGACGGGCCGGCCGCTGGCTACCGCATCGACCAGAACGCCCGAGGTCACCTGATCCTTGGAGTCGTAGGGCAGGACGATCACCGCGGCCGTCTGCATCAGCGCGGTCAGCGCCGCAGTGGTGAAGTAGCGGTCATCGAAGGACACCGAATCCGCAACCCCGTTGCTCCGGGCGCGCTCGACAAGGCCCATTCGGTACGACTCACCCTGACTGGCCAAGACCTCCGGATGCGTGCGACCCACCACGTGATAGCAAGGTCGCCCCGGCACGTTCAGCAGTGACGGCAACGCGTCGATGACCCGCTCGATACCCTTTCCGGGTCCGAGCAATCCGCAGGTCAGGATGGTCGGCCGGCTCGAGCGCTTGAGTCGCGGCTGTGTCGGCAGTGTCGCGCCGCGCGGAATCATGGCAACCTTTTTGCGGTCCACGCCGTACTCGCCGCATAGTCGTTCCCGCGCCGCCTCGGACATCACGACCATCCGATCGGACGTGGCCGCCATTCGCTCGAGGACCCAACGCTGATGTGGCGCAGGATTTTTCGACACTCCGTGCGCGATGACGATGGACGGTACCTGCAGCGCGCCGAGGATCGCCAAGAGTTCGTCGCCGTGCGCGCCGCCGTAGAGGCCATCCTCGTGCTGGATCACCGCGACTTGGCTTTGATTGAGCATTTCCACGCACGCGGCCGACGATTGCGGCGACCCATTGAGGAGTTCGCCGATCACTGTGTCGTCCGACGTCGACGAGCCGTCTGCTACCCGGACAATGCTGACCTCGGACCCCTGGGCACTCAGCGCTCCCGTCAGAGCGGAGGTGAATGTCGCCATCCCGCACTGCGCAGGTGGGTAGGTGCCCAGAACCCCGAATCGCACTGTTCTGGACAGCGGTTTTCGCACGCCAGGGGACAGCATGGATTCGAAAGTAGGAACGTTCAAGGCAATCCCGACGGACGATGGTACCGGCATGCGGCGTGAGCGGTTGCTCGTCGAGATCAGCAGACGTGGCCTGACAATTCCGTATCGGCCGGATTCCCAATAACTTCCAAGATACACCCGATCAATGCTCCGCCGGAACCCGAGAATGCGCTTCTGCGAATCGAACAGGAGCGCAGCTCACCGTGGGGAGAGTAGGGTCGAGCAATCGGGACCACTCAGGGCCCACGATGAAGGGCCCGCCATGTCTGACAAATCTCCGCGTCAAGCGATGTCCAAGAAGTCTGACAGATCCTTGAAAGAGAAGCGCGCCGCCAAGCATGCCAAATCGGCGGCCAAATCATCGGCCGCCGAATCAGCTTATGGTGACAAAAAGCGCTGACGCACAACACTTTTGCGTGCTCAGCTAGTTCGACCTCAGGTCAAGTTGGCTGCCCTGCCGCGAGCAGCAGCTCGACACTGGATGTGTCGCCCAGGGTGGCTGCGGTCATCATCGCGTGGTGGGCCTCCGCTTCAGGGGTCTGCACCGGCACCACCAACAGGATCACGCTCCAACCGCTTCGGCCGGTCACGCCCAGCGTGTGAGCAGGCTGACGGTCGTAACCGTCGAGCCTGACCAGCTGATTGTCGACATGTATCTTGCGGGGTCCCGCCGTCCACTCGGCACGGTTGTAGGCCACCCGCGCGATAGTCCCAAGACGAACTGACAAGACGGCCAGAACATCGGGCAGTTCTTCGGCGAGATCGCCACTGTGAGGCCACCATGCGCCGTCGACATAGCCGCTTCGAGAGGCTTTGCGCTTCAACCGCAATCGCGGCGTTTGTTGAGGACCGTTATGGGGTTGACCGAAGCCCACACCCCTGTCTTGTTGAGCCATATGGCATCCCGACTGGGCCGGTGGAACCGACCCTACAAGGTCGGCGACGACGCGGTCTCAGAATGCCGCGTACAAGATTCCGCCGAACACCTCAAGTGTACGCGGTCACGTTCCGCGCCAAAAGAATTGTGGGCTGGTGGAATTCCACCAGCCCACAATCTAGGTTGAGTCTCTTAGATCGCGTTGACTCTCACGGCCTGCGGACCCTTGTTGCCCTGCTCGACCTCGAATTCGACGCGCTGGTTCTCGTCAAGCGAACGGAACCCGCTGCCACCGATCTCCGAATAGTGGACGAAAACGTCCTCTGCGCCACCGTCGGGAGCGATGAAGCCGAAGCCCTTTTCGCCGTTGAACCACTTCACAGTTCCCTGTGCCATACTTTTCCAACTTCTTTCATTGTGACCGGATGTAGAAGAACATCCGGGACGTAGCGTAACACCGAAGTCTGCCATGTTGCGCATTCCGATTCAGCTACGCCGAATCACCGTTGCGAGTGGCTGCTATTGCGCTCGCGAATAACGAGCACCGCTCCATTTGATGCTTTCGTCCTTGGCCACATCGACGACCATCTGGGCCATGTCGTAGAGCTTGTGATCCCCGCTTCCGCCCGAGGTCGGGAGGCCCGCCGCGGCGCGCACGACAATGGCTCCCAATGTCGGTGAGGTCATGCTCGGCACCACAAGCAGTCTCGCAGTCGCCCGGCGCCCTGCCACCAGCATCAGGCGCGGACGACGGGAGGCGTCGCCCTCCTTCTGCAACCGAACGCCGGCGATGATCGTCTGGAGGTCGGCGTTCCCGTCCGACGGTGACCAGTTGATGCGGATATCGACGATCTCTCCCAAGGGCTTGTGCAGCACTCCGACGAGATCCGGTAGCTCAGCTGCGATCAACCCCGTATGCGGCCACCACGCCCCGTCGATGAGGCCGTCCAAGTCGTCGGCGAGGGTCAGCCTGACGGGTTTCGACGATCGGCGGGACGCCGCCAGACCGTTCACGACAGCCTTGAATCGGAGCGCGTCTTGCGACCAGGCTGGTCGGAGAAGACCGGCACCTGCACCGGTTCGGCCGAACCCGAGTCAGCACAGGGAATTTGAGGCGCCTGAGGATGCGAGAAAAGATCGAGCGATTCCATAAACTACGTCCTTACAGAGGTGCGAGAAGACTCGTACGGTATCCGGGCGAAGCACATCGCGCGGGGCTGTGAACGATCACGTGAGAAGCCCTGGCGTCGGACAGACTGCGGACGTGAAGACGGCCTGCTGAGGACTGTACACCCTTCCAGCGTCTACGGTCAGCTGACGTCGTATTTCCGCTGTTGCAAGCGCTGCAGCGCGCGTTCGTCGACGGCCCGACACGACCAGCGCAGCCCCAGAGCCAGGAGCAGCAAGACGACAGCCCAACCCACCGATACGACCGTCGTCAGATACCGGCCGTGGAAGGCGGAAGACTAGGCAGCGATGACCGGCTCCCCAGCCTCGGCGGCTTCGGCAGCGCGCGTCGGCAACTCGATACTCAGCTCCTCGATCTTGATGGCGCCCCACGAGTAGTAGTTGATGAACTTCGCGGTCGATGTCACGATCTGCACCGTCAGCGTCTGCCCCGGTTGCAGCGTGTGCGCGATCTGTTCCAGCGAGAACGTCGCCGTGTGTGATTCGCCATCGAGCGTCACTGGGATCGGCGTCGCATGATTGCCCAACACCAAACCCGTTTCGTCGTCCACGATTTGGGCGTACACGTGCTCGGCCGTTCCGTCACCGGTGTACTTCATCGTCACCACCGGCGCACCCACCAGGTATGTCAGCTCCTCGGCGGGCGGGATGTCGAGGTTGACCGCGTTGTACGCCGCAGCCGCCGACGGCAAGCCCAGCAGCGCCGCGATCAGGCCGCGCGTGATGATCAGCGGATTCGGCCCGGAACCGAACAGCGCCGGGATGATCGGCATCACCCTGCTGTCCTCTTCCCTCGTCGCCACGATCGGCGTCGACTCGGTCGCCGGGTACGTCTCGTCGCTGTGCCAGACCCCGTGCTGGTCCACCCACTCGAATTGTGCTCCGGTGTCGGTGTTTTCGTTACCCTTGACGTAGCGGTCCAGCCAGCTCAGAGTGCGGCCGATGACGAATTCGCCGTCGTTGACGTCGCTCAGGCATGCGCCGTGGCCGCCGCAGTACCAGATCACCTTCGTCGTCGTCCCCGCCTCGATCAGGTCGAGTGCATTCCTGTGCGCCTGATCGAGCGTGAACAGTGTGTCTACCGTGCCCTGAATCAGCAGCGTCGGCGCGGTGATGTCCTTGATCTGGTCACCGAAGCTGAAGGTGTTCACCAGTTCAATGTCAGCCGGGTCGGCGATTCCGAACAGCACCCCTTGGATGGCCACCGGGAATATCCGCGGATGCTCTCGTGCGAACGTCAGCGCGA
Organism: Mycolicibacterium iranicum; assembly: GCF_001650495.1. Lineage (GTDB taxonomy): Bacteria > Actinomycetota > Actinomycetes > Mycobacteriales > Mycobacteriaceae > Mycobacterium > Mycobacterium iranicum_A. Next base: position 190,351 of record NZ_LWCS01000065.1, read on the forward strand.
GCACGGCGGGAAGTAGTGTGCCCCAACTGCTGTTGACCGCCTCGCGCGGGAACAGCACATCGACGAGGTTGTTCCACGCGATTGTCGGGACAATCGCATCGACGCGGTGATCGATTGCGGCCGTGGCCAATTGGATACCGCCTCCGTAGGAGGCGCCGGTCATGCCGATCCTCGGATCATTCGCCGCGTCGAGCTGGACCTCGGGCAGTGTCGACAGGAAGCTGATGATGTGCGACATGTCGCGTCCCTCGATGTCGGGCGAGTTCAGGTGCATCACGCCCTCAGAGCGCCACTCTCCACGCGGATCCCACGTGAGGACGTTGTATCCGTTCTGGCGCAGCGTGCCAACACCGACGACGTCGTAGGGCAGGAAGCTATCCTTGGGCAGCTCCAAAGCGGTTGACCCCGGTAATCCGAGTCCCGGGCCGTTGAGGATGGTGGGCGCCGTCTCCCCCGCCTTCAATCCCTTGGCGGGCATGAAATTCACGAAGATCCGCGCCCCGTCGAATGAGGTCACGCGGTAGTTGCGCGCCCGTGGGGTGCCTGGGGGCGCCCAGTGGTCGATCGGGAAACCGATGACCGGATGGATGATGTCGCCGACGAGCGGGATCACATGCACCACAGCGACGATCGGGGTCACCAGCAGCGGCCCGAGCACCGGGATCTTCTGCAGCCATTCCAGCGGCGGCGTCCACTCCTCGACCGTGACTCCTTCCGGAATGGGGTACTGGGCCGCCTCGGACTCAGCAAGGCTAGTCGACACCTGCGCCCCGACAGCCGTCGGAGATTCATTGGTCGCTTCCCGCCCCGCCGCCAGGATCGAGCTGAACAGCGCCGCAAGCCCGGGCAACACCGGGTCTTCGGGATCTTCGGTGGGGATCTCCGGCACCGCATCGGAGAGCTCGGTCGTTACGGTCTCGGCTGGGACGGCTTCGTCGACAACGGCGGAAGCTTCCTCGACGGCAGGCTCATCGCCGACGACGGCTTCGGATTCGACGACCTCGTCAACCACTGCGGGCACATCCTCGGTCGGCGTCTCCTCTGCGACCGGAGTGTCCTCGATGACGTCGGCGGGTTCCTCGTCCTCCGTATTGACCTGGGACTCTTGGGGTTCGTCGGTGTCACGCTTGCCGCGGTGGCGGCGGTCGGAAGGCCGCTCTTCGGCGGCGGAATCCTCGTCCTCCGCCTCGGGCTCGTCGCTGTCCTCGGACGCAGAGGTATCGGTTGCCCCGGAGTCGGACTCCGGGGCCGCCGAACTTTCCGTGGATTCCGACGATGTCGCGGCCGGCTTCGATTCGGATCCCGCGGTGTCGTCGGCGTAGGCAACCCCTCCGCCCGCAAAGAGTGCGGCGCCGATTCCCAGCGCGACTGCCAAACCACCGACCCGACCCACATAAGTTCCCGCACCCATGGCTAAATGTTTACCTTGCCTAAACATGGCTGCGGAGGAGGTTGGTCGATTTACTACTATTGAGTCAGTTCGAGGCGCCGCCATCGACTGATTTCATCGGCGATTGCCCCCTTCGGCGACGATTCCCACACCAAACGCAGAACACCGAGAACGCTTTCCTGATCCGAAAGCGACCAGGTGCCTCGACGGCGTTCAAGATCAAGCCCGGGAACAGCCGCAGAAGAGAAGTGGGCTGGCAGGAATCCCTACCAGCCCACGTACTCGCCTGAGTCTCTTAGATCTTGGTGACCCGCACAGCCTGGGGGCCTTTCTGGCCCTGTTCCACCTCGAACTCGACGCGCTGGTTCTCCTCGAGTGACCGGTATCCGCTCCCTCCGATCTCGGAGTAATGAACGAACACATCCTTGGAGCCGTCATCGGGGGCGATGAAGCCGAAGCCCTTTTCGCCGTTGAACCACTTCACAGTTCCCTGCGCCATACTTTTTCTTCTCTCATTTTCCTTAGATGTCAGACAGACATCCGCAGATAGGCTAGCACGGGTAGATCACCAGGCCAGGGGCCAAATCGTGAATCCGTCGAGCGGGAATTCATGCCGCCCAACGACTCCCGCATGACCATTCAGGATGGCGGTAAATCGGCCGATCCGGCATGCGAAGGACTATCGGAGAAGACGGGGTAATGCACGCCTTCTTCGACGGCATCGCGCGGCGCAACGGGCTCGGCGATCGGACGGTGCGAAAAAAGGTCAGACGATTCCATGGGCATAGTCCCTTGAGTGGTGTGGGCTGACCCGGACGAAGATCCGAGTGAAGACGTCGCGTCATGCAGCCGATGAGGCCGCGGACTCGACCTGCCGCCGACCTTACACGCGGCCTCAGACAACACGATGCACCGGACATGACGGCGCTTCGTCGGCGACCAGCGTGCCCGCCGAACGTTTCGCCGTGACGCGGATACGCGCCCCGCGGTGCGGCACGAAGATGACGTGCTTGAGCCGACGCCGCTCGCCCCTCGCCGACGTGGTCTTCAGTTCGGCGCGCCGCAGGATCTCGCGCAGCACCACACGGAACTCGACCATCGCAAACGTCGCACCCAGACACCGCCGGTTGCCACCACCGAACGGCAGGTACGACGACGGGCTGAGCGTCGCGCCGATCATGCGGTCCGGGTCGAACCGGTCGGCGTCCGGATACACCCGCGAGTCGGCGTGCACCAGCACCATCCCCGGAATCACCATCACCCCGGCCGGCAGGCGATGGCCCGCGATCTCGACGGGCTCCTTGAGCACGCGGCCGACATCGAACACCACAGGCCGGATCCGCAGCGTCTCCTTGGCCACCGCGTCCAGATAGTCGTCGTCCCCCTCACGGGCGGCACGCACAGCCTTGGCGAGCAGCGCCGGATGGCGGGTCAGCCGCTCCAATGCCCACGACAACCCGGTGGCGGTCGTGTCGTGCCCGGCGACGAGCAGCGTCATCAACTGGTCGCGCAGCTCCTTGTCGGTCATCCCGCCAGCGCGCACCAGCATCGACAGTGCATCGCCGCGATCAGCCAGGTCGGGGTCGGCATGCCGGTCGGCGATCTCGGCGTACAGAAGCCGATCCGCCGCGGCGATGGCGTCCCGCATGGCGCGCCACGGACGCCACCCGAGGAGCGCCTCGTTGGCGAGCGCCACGGTTTCCCACGGCCCGACGCTGAGCACGCGTGGCATCACCTCGCGCAGCGCAGCGAGCCGCGCCGGATCGCTCGCGCCGATCACCGTGCGCAGGATGATCTCGAGCGTGATCTCGGCCATCTTGGGCGCCGCCGGGAACGTGTGCCCCACCGGCCAGCCGTCGATGTTCTCGGCGGCCACCTGTGCCATCACCGATGCCTGCCCGGCCACCGCTTCGCGGGCGAACGGCGCCAGCATCACCCGCCTGCGGTCGCGGTGCAGGTCCTCGTCGACGACAAGCACAGAGGTGTCACCGAGCAGACCTTTGAGCATCGAATTCGCTTCTCCGGCATGGAAAGTCCGCGGATCACCGGCGAAGACGGTCTTGATGTCGGCAGGGTCGGTGACGTAGACGGCCGTGCCCATACCGGCGACATGGAGGGTGAACGTCGACCCGTAGCGGCGTCGGCACGCGCCGATGAAGCGCGGTCCGCACTTGAGCATCAACAGCGCCTGCAACCCGGCGGGCAGGCGCGGCCCCGGAGGCAACGACGTCGTCGTCATCGCCCCAGCGTACGAGGGGTCACCCAGATCACAGCAAGATTGCCGCGTAAAGCGCCAAGCAGCGGGCATAGGGGTGCACATGTCGAGATTTCTGTTCACTCTGGGCGCCGCGAGCTTCCGCCGGCGCTGGCTGGTCCTCGGTACCTGGCTCGCCGTTCTCCTCGGCGTCGCCCTGGCGTTCGTCGGCTTCCGCGGTGAGCCCAGTGACAACTTCACGATCCCCGGAACCGAGTCGCAGCGCGCCGTCGAGCAGCTGCAGCAGAACCTGCCTGCCTTCAGCGGTGCGCAAACGCAGATCACGTTCGCTGCTCCTGACGACCTCGCCGTCACCGACCCGCGCTTCGCAGCGCCGATCGACGAGGCATTGCAGAAGCTGAACACCCTCCCCGACGTCGCGGCCGCGGCCGGACCGAACCAGACGAAACAGATCTCACCTGACGGTCGGATCGCGCTGGGCACGGTGCAGTGGAAGGAACCGATCGGTGAAGTCAGCGATGCCGCACTGACCGAGTTGGAGAACGCGATGAAACCGGTGCAGGACGCCGGTCTGCAGGTCGAATACTCCGGAGCTGTCTTCCCCGGCTACAAAGTCGCCGTTCCCCACCTGCCGGAGATCATCGGCATCGCCGCCGCGTTCCTGATCCTGCTCGTCACCTTCGGCGCCGTCGTCGCGGCCGGACTGCCGATCGTGACCGCTGCCATCGGAGTCGGTATCGGAGCACTCGGCATATTCGTCGTCGCCGCATTCGTCGACATGCCCACGGCCTCGCTGTCGCTGGCGCTGATGCTGGGTCTTTCGTGCGGGATCGACTACGCGCTGTTCATCCTCAACCGGTACCGCAACAACCTGCTGCTGCTCATGCCCCGCCGGGAGGCGGCTGCGCTGGCAGTCGGAACTGCCGGTGGCGCTGTAGTTTTCGCAGCCCTGACCGTCATCATCGCGCTGTGCGGGCTCGCCGTGGTCGGTATCCCGTTCCTGACCTACATGGGCGTCGCCGCCGCGGTGTCGGTGCTCATCGCGATGCTGATCGCTCTGACGCTGCTGCCGGCGTTGTTCGGCTTCGCCGGCGGCAAGGTCGCCAAGTTCATCGAGCCGCCGCTGCAGCCCGGGCGCCCCAAGGAGGTCGCTCAGGTCGCCGCGTACACACCACAGCGCACGATGGGGGCGGCCTGGGCGCGGTTCGTGGTGCGGTTCCGCAAGCCGCTGCTCCTCGGCGGGTCCGCGGCGCTGATCGTCATCGGGTTGCCTTCGTTGGGAATGCATTTGGGCCTGCCCAGCGGTTCGTCGCAGCCCGAATCCAACACCTCACGTCAGGCCTACGACCTGACCTCCGAGCACCTCGGGCCCGGCTTCAACGGCCCGCTGCTGGTCGTCGCCGACCTGACCGGCGCCACACCGGACGCCGCGCAGACCATCGCGTCCAACATCGGACGGGAGGACGGCGTCGTCGCCGCGACACCGGCGGGTGGAGACCAGCGCACCGCCGTGATCCAGGTGATCCCGGAGACCGGGCCCAACGACACCGCGACCGCCGATCTGGTCCGCCAGATCCGCGCCGACCGCGACGCGATCCAAGCCGACACCGGCGCGACGTTCCTCGTCGGCGGAAACACCGCATCCAACATCGACACGTCTGACAAGCTCGCCACCGCGCTGCCGATCTTCCTTGTCGTGGTCGTCGGTCTGGCGTTCATCCTGCTCACGGTCGCGTTCCGCGCGGCCCTGGTGCCGATCACCTCGATCGTCGGCTTCCTGCTGTCGGTTTTCGCTGCGCTGGGAGTACAGGTCGCGATCTTCCAGTGGGGCTGGGGTGCAGACCTTCTCGGGGTCACACCCGGGGAGACGATCAGCTTCCTGCCGATCATCGCGCTGGCCATCATCTTCGGCCTCTCCAGCGACTACGAGGTCTTCGTGGTGTCGCGGATCAAGGAAGAGCTCGCTCACACGAGCGACGCGCTGGGCGCGGTCCGCAGCGGCGTCGGGCTGTCCGCGCGCGTCGTCGCCGCCGCCGCACTGATCATGTTCGGTGTGTTCATCGCCTTCCTCGCGGCCGGCGATCCGATCATCAAGTCCGTCGGGCTGACGCTCGCGGTGGGCGTGTTCCTCGATGCGTTCGTCGTGCGGCTCACGCTGATCCCGGCCGTCATGGCGATGCTCGGTGACCGCATGTGGGCGCGGTCGAAATGGTTCGACAGGTACGTGCCTGATCTTGACATCGAAGGCACCGCACTGGAATCCGCGCGTAAGCGTCTTGTCACAACTTCGTCATCTGGGGTCTAGCCCGCCACAGACGTGGGTACGCATCAGACCATGAGCATGACAGCGGTGGTGTCACCCACCTCAGAGCAACTGACAGTGAGGGGGGTGGCGACCGCCGCCAATGCCGCGCTGCTCCGGGACCAGTTCGGCTCATGGCTGCGTGACCGCGGTCTCTCCACCTCCCAGACCAACGAGATCCTGCTGGCGGTCTACGAGGCGCTCGCCAACTGCGTCGACCACGCCTACGCGGACGATCTGACGCCCGGCACCATGGCGGTGCGTGCCGATCTTGAGCCGGTCGGGGGATGTCTCAGTGTGTGCGTGACCGACCACGGCTCGTGGCGTCAGCCGGGCCCGGCGAACGCCCGAGACCGTCGCGGACGGGGGGTGGCGCTGATGCACGCGATGGCCGACCACTGCACCATCAACGGACGCGAAGACGGGACAACCGTCTGCCTCGACTACCGCTACGGCTAGCCCAGCAGCCGCACGACGAGCCCTTATCGGGTCGCTGCGTTGATGAGGGGTTTGTCGATCATTCCGCGTTCGACACCCCACATCGTCGCGATCGCCCGGTATTCACCCGTTTCCATCAGGTGCTCCAGGGCGAGCCGCAGCGATTCCGAGAGTCTCGACCCTTTCGCGACCGGCCAGCCGTAAGGAGCGGAATCGAACACGTCACCGGCGGGCACCAGATCGCCCCGGCTGAGCTTGATCGCGAATCCCGTCACGGGCGAATCCGCCGACATCGCGTCGAGTTCCCCCCTGATCAACGCGGTCGTCACCTCGTCCTGACTTTTGAAGACCACGACGTCGATCGGCGCCATTCCCGCAGCGGTGCACTGATCGCTTTTGGCCGGCAGCTCCTCCGTGTGCTGCAGCGTCCCGTCGGCCACACCGACTCGAAGCCCACACGCCGATGCCGGGCCGAGCGCGGTGCCCGGTCGGCGGGCCCACTGCGTGCCGGCCTGGAAGTAGGTGACGAAGTCGACGAGCTCCTCGCGCTCCTTGGTGTCGGTGACCGACGACATCCCGATGTCGAAGCTGCCGTCGACAACCGAGGGCAGGATCGCGTCGAACGACGTGTCGCGATAGTCAGGAACCAGACCTAGCACCCTTGAAACCGCATTCATCAGTTCGACGTCGAAGCCCACGAGCTGACCATCGGTGTTCTTGAACTCCATCGGCGCGTACGGCACGTTCACCCCGATGACGAGCCGGCCGGTCTCCCGGACGTCTGCCGGTACCGTCGCGGCGATCTCCGCTACCGCACCCGCGGGCAACGCGGCGCTCTCGCCGTCGTCCCTCCACGGCGCCCACTGCCACAGCCCGATGCCGCCCGCCGCGATGACGAGCGCGGCGACACCAGCGGCAATCAGCGCCTTGCGTGATCCCCTGCGTTCCCGGCGGGCGGCCGAGTGCCGTGAACTGCCCGTCCGTCTCACCGGGACGTCGAGTGCGCGCTTGGCGGCCTGAGCCAGCTCGGTGGCCGACCGATAGCGATTCGCCGGCTTCTTGGCCATCCCCTTGGCGATGACCTCGTCGAAGGCGGCCAGGCGCGGATCGACGTCCGACGGGCGCGGTATCGGCGAGACCATATGACCCGCGATTTGCTGCTCGAGGCTGTCGGCGGGGTAAGGCCTTGAACCGGTGAGACATTCGTAGAGCACGCAAGTCAGCGCGTAGATGTCGGAACGCGCGTCGACCTCACCGCCTTCGAATCGCTCCGGCGCCATGTAGGCCAGGGTGCCCAGCGTGCTGCCGGCCGTCGTGAGGCCTTTCTCCCCCGCCGTGCGAGCCAGGCCGAAGTCGATCAGATACACGAAGTCCCGGCCGGTGACGAGGATGTTGGACGGCTTGATGTCGCGATGGATCAGCCCGAGTTCGTGGGCGGCATCGAGGCCGTTGGCCACCTGCTCGACGACCGTGACGGCGAATGCGGCGCCGAGCGGCTTTTCGGTCTCCTCCAGCATGGTGCCCAGATTGCGACCCTCGATGAGGCGCATGTCGAGATAGAGGCGACCGTCGATCTCGCCGTAACCGTGGATCGGAACGACGTGCGGGTCGTTGATGCCTGCGGCCGCCTGCGATTCGCGGCGAAACCTGGCCTGGAACGTCTCGTCCTGCGCCATGTGATGCGGCAGGACCTTGAGCGCGACGACGCGGTCGGTCTTGGTGTCGTAGGCCTGATAGACCTCGCCCATCCCGCCCTGGCCGATCAGCTTTTGCAGCCGATAGTGCCCGAATGGTGTCGCATTCACCGGTGTTCTCCTCGGCTGCGGCCAATCGGATTGTCGATTGAAGCTACATGATGTTTGCCGGGGCTGCCCGGACGCATGTCCGCCGCCTTGCCGCCGGTTTGCCCGATCTGGACGTCCCGGCGCGAGACGACGCCACGGCGTGCTGCTGGGGTGCAGCATTCTTACCACGAGGAGCCGACACGGGAGCGGTGTCGGTGCAGGCCGGACATGTGGTTTTGATGACCACTTGGGCGTGCGGCGGCAGGAAGACGGTTACCGCACGAGATCTACCAGTGGATTCACTGCAACTGGCCGGGCACGGATCAGAGCCGGTACATCTCCCGTCGCATGGCCGAATTCTCCAGAAACGCGTCGCGCGCCGGCGCGTAGCTGCGTCGCTTCTTCTGGTCGGGCCGACGTTGGACCTCCACGTCGACGACGACCGACTCGACCGCCAGGTTCGGGCTCCTTCCGAGCAGGCCGGCCCACAACCAGTGCGGCCATCCCCGAAATCCGGTGATCCCTGTTATCCCAGCCATGACGTCACCCTTCTTTCGCAGTTCGGCGCTTAGCGCTTATAAAAGTGGAACGTAACATAAGATTTAGAAGTTAGAAACAGATATTTGAGTCGCAGATGGAAACAGGAGTGCGATGAGTAGGCTTGCCGATGTGTCGAGACGGACCTACGGGCAGTACTGCGGGCTTGCGCATGCACTCGACGTGGTCGGCGAGCGCTGGACGCTGCTGATCGTGCGCGAGCTGGCCTCCGGCCCGAAGCGCTACAGCGAGCTGGCCGACGCGCTGGCCGGCATAGGAACGTCGTTGTTGGCCAACCGGGTGCGACAGCTGGAATCCGACGGCGTGGTGACGCGTCGGCTGGCGCTCGATCAGCCCGGCTCGGCGGTCGTCTACGAACTGTCAGACGCCGGAAGGGAACTCGCGGCCGCCACGGTCCCGCTCGCGATGTGGGGCGCTCGACACCAGATGAAGGACGCCGACGTCGACGAGGAAGCGTTCCGCGCCGAGTGGCTCCTGAGCTTCCTGGCCGCCGACGTCCGCCGCGACGGCCCGCACGACCTCAACGCCGTCTACGAGTTCCACATCGACGACAGCGTGGCCTGCCTGCGCCTCCTCGACGGCCGCGTGACGGTGACGCCAGGCGCCCCGGTGACACCCGGGGACGTGACGGTGCGTTCGTCGGCATCGACGGTGGCTTCGATCGTCGGCCGCAAGATCGCCGTCCACGACGCACTGGCCGACGGCCGCCTCGAGGTCACCGGTGAACCCGCGGCTGTTGCGGCGCTCGTCGGCGTCATCGAAAAGCGCCTCGCGCGGTAGTTCCAGCCTCGCCGGAAAGGCCTCTCGTCTCGCCGAAACTGCATTCCGCGCGCCCAAAACGCGGAAAGCGGCGCGCGGAATGCAGTTTCGGCGGTGGAGTGATTGATGCCAGTCGAGCATCAGTGATGTGCGAATCGGTCTTGGACAGGCATGGATATGGCTCCTACCGTTTAAGGCATGACTGCGACGATCCCAGGAACTCTCACCGGAGAGATGCTCATCGCCGGCACGCCCGTCCGGGGCACCGGCACGGAAGTTCGCGCCTTCGACCCCGCCTCCGGCGAAACGCTGGAACCGGCCTACCGGCACGGCGATGCCACACATGTCGCGACCGCATGCGCCGCGGCCGCCGAGGCATTCGGCGCCTACCGCTGCACCCCGTCGGAGCAGCGCGCCCAGTTCCTGGAAACGATCGCCGCAAATATCGAAGCGATCAAGGACGATCTGATCGCCCGCACCGTCGCCGAGTCCGGTCTGCCGCAGGCCCGCATCACCGGTGAAGTCGGCCGCACCACCGGCCAGCTTCGATTGTTCGCCTCGGTGCTGCGCGAGGGCAGCTGGAACGGCGCCCGCATCGACACCGCACTTCCCGATCGCACCCCGCTGCCGCGTCCCGACCTGCGCCAGCGGTTCATCCCGCTCGGACCCGTCGCGGTGTTCAGCGCCTCCAACTTTCCGCTCGCCTTCTCGGTCGCTGGTGGCGATACGGCGTCGGCACTCGCCGCGGGTTGCCCGGTCATCGTCAAAGCCCACGACGCCCACCCCGGCACCTCCGAACTCGTCGCCCGCGCGATCACCGATGCCGTCGCGTCGTCCGGCCTGCCTGCGGGCACCTTCTCGCTGCTGTTCGGCACCGGCCAGGAACTCGGTATCGCGCTCGTCACCGATCCACGAATCAAGGCCGCCGGCTTCACCGGATCCCGCTCCGGCGGAACCGCTCTCGTCGCCGCGGCCGCAGCCCGCCCCGAGCCGATCCCGGTGTACGCCGAGATGAGCTCCATCAACCCGGTGTTCCTACTCGACGGCGCGCTGAACTCCCGTGGCGCTGAACTGGGCAAGGCATTCGTCGGCTCACTGACAATGGGGTCGGGCCAGTTCTGCACCAACCCCGGTCTCGTGATCGCCGTCGACGGTCCGGGACTCACCAGCTTCGTCGCCGCCGCTACCGAGGCGCTCGCCGCCTCGCCCGCCACCCCGATGCTGACCCCGAACATCGCTCGCAACTACAACTCGGGCGTCGAATCGCTGTCCGAAGCAGCCGAACTGATCGGCCGCGGACTCGAAGCAGGTAGCGAAAACTGCGGCCAGGCTGCACTGTTCACCACCGATGCGGCCAGCTTCCTGGCCTCGAACGCGTTGCAGGCCGAGGTGTTCGGCTCGTCGAGCCTGATCGTGCGCTGCGCCGACGCCGACGAAGTGCGCGCGGTCGCCGACGGTATCGAAGGCCAGCTGACCGTGACCGTGCACGCCGACGAATCCGATCTCGACGCGGCCGCGGAACTCCTTCCGGTGCTGGAGCTCAAGGCCGGCCGGATTCTGTTCGACGGCTGGCCGACTGGTGTCGAAGTGTGCCACGCGATGGTGCACGGCGGCCCGTTCCCCGCCACCTCGGACTCCCGCACCACGTCCGTCGGCTCCCGTGCAATCGAGCGCTTCCTGCGCCCCGTCTGCTATCAGGACCTTCCGAAGTCGTTGCTGCCCAGTGCAATCGCCGACGGAAACCCCGACAACCTGTGGCGTCGCATCGACGGCCAGCTCCGCCAAGACTGACAGTCCAACCCTTCCCCCGAAAGCACTGAAAGGCCTGTAATGCGTCCCGACTTTGACGGCGTCCTGTTCTTCCCCGTCACCCCGATGACCGCCTCCGGTGACGTCGATCTCGACGCGCTCGCCCGGCACATCGCCAAGGGTGTGGAGGCCGGCCCCGGGGGTGTGTTCATCGCCTGCGGCACCGGCGAATTCCACGCACTCGAAGACGGGGAGTTCGGCGCTGTCGTACGTACCGCCGCCGAGGTGGTCGCCGGACGCGTCCCGGTCTACGCGGGTGCAGGCGGCTCGGTGGCACAGGCCAAGCGCTTCGCCGTGGCCGCCAAGGCCGCAGGTGCCGACGGCCTGCTGTTGCTGCCGCCGTATCTCGTCGAGGTTCCCCAACCGGGGCTCGTCGACTACACCCGTGCCGTCGCCGAGGCGACCGACCTGCCCGTCATCGTCTACAACCGCAACAACGCGCGCTTCACCGAGGAGTCGGCAGTCGCGGTAGCCAAGTTGCCCAACGTGGTCGGATTCAAGGACGGCACAGGCAACTTCGATCAGGTCGCCCGCATCGTCCAGGCCGTCACCACCCAGGTCGATCCCGACTTCCTGTTCTTCAACGGCTTGCCGACCGCCGAGACCACGCAGCTGGCCTACCGCGCGATCGGTGTTCCGCTGTACTCGTCGGCGACGTTCGCGTTCGCACCGGACCTCGCGCTGGCGTTCTACAACGCTCTCGAGTCCGGCAACACGCAGCTGACCAACGCCCTTCTCAACGCGTTCTTCATTCCGCTGGTGCGACTGCGCGACACCGTCCCCGGCTACGCGGTCTCCCTCGTCAAGGCCGGCGTGACCATGGAAGGTGTGCCGGCCGGACCGGTGCGTCCTCCGCTGATCATGCCCAGCGCCGACGACCTCGCCGAGCTCACCTCGATCGTCGCCGCCGGCCGCGCCGTGCTGGCCGACGCACTGACGCAGGCCGTCTGAAATCGTGGACCAGATCCGCATCACCGGCGCACGCATCACGCCCGTCGCGTTCGCCGATCCGCCACTGCTGAACACCGTCGGAGTGCACCAGCCTTACGCACTACGCGCGATCATTCAGCTCGACACCGATGCGGGGCTGGTGGGCCTCGGCGAGACCTACGCCGACACCCGACACCTTTCCAGACTCCAGGCCGCGGCCGCGGCGATCGCCGGCCTGGATGTGTTCTCGCTCAACCTCATCCGCGCAGCCATCGAAGAACGCCTCAAGGGTGACACCGCCGCAGTCGGCACCGCCGGCATGATCACCACCGCGTCAGCCGTGGATCAGGTGCTCTCCCCATTCGAAGTCGCGTGCCTCGACGTGCAGGGACAGTCACTCGGTCGACCCGTCTCGGACCTGCTGGGGGGTAAGGTCCGAGACGCGGTGCCGTTCAGCGCGTACCTGTTCTACAAGTGGGCCGCCCACCCCGGTCAGGACCCCGAC
>NZ_LWCS01000066.1 GCF_001650495.1 Mycolicibacterium iranicum
GGGGCGGACGGGGCCGCGGCGGGACCGGACGCGACGGGCGGGACGGCTGCGGGCCGAGCACCCTCCAGCGAGAGCGCGGTGACCAGGCCTGCGTGCGCATCGGCAGGGATCTGCTCGTCGGCGCCGCCGCGCACAACGGAGCGGATGTCGGTCAACAGATGGCTCGGGATGTACACGCCCGCGGTGGTACCGGAATCCGGTTGCCCCGCCACCGTGCTGCGCAACCGAACGACGAGCCCGTGCTTGGCCGCCAGACGCCCCACCACGAACAGGCCCATGTGGCGTGCCGTGTACGGGTTGACCTCGCCGCCGGATTCCAACCGGGCGTTACCGACACGCAAATCGGACTCGGTCATACCCAGACCGGTGTCGCTGACCTCGATCACCAGGCCGCTGTTGCCTGTCGGCACAGCCGACACCTGCACCTTCGTGCTCGGCGGCGAGTACCGCAGCGCATTGTCGATCAGTTCAGCCAGCAGATGCGCGAGGTCACCGGCGACGACACCGTCGATCTCGCTGTCGGGCAGGTTCGCCGTGACGACCCTGGTGTACTCCTCGACTTCGGATGCGGCAGCGTTGACGAGGGCGGCGATGGGCACCGCGTCGGCTTGTTCCCGCGACATCTGCGCGCCCGCCAGCACCATCAGGTTCGCGCCATTGCGTCGCATGCGCGCCGCGAGGTGATCGAGCCGGAAGAGGCTCTCCAACCGGAGGGGATCCTCCTCGTCGCGTTCAAGCTGATCGATGAGCGAGAGCTGCTGGTCCACCAGGGAGCGGTTGCGTCGCGACAACGTCTCGAACATGTCGGTCACCTGGAGCTGAAGGCGGGCCTGCTCGCCGGCGAGCATGATCGCCTGCTGGTGCAATTCGTCGACCGCGTGGGCGACCTGGCCGACCTCCTCGGTGGTATGCACCGGGATCGGCTGCACCGGGAACTCCTTGCCGTCGCGGCGCACGTGTTCCACCTCGCGGGCCAGATCCTCGTGGGCCACCTTGAGCGCGCTGTCGCGCAGCGTCCGCAGCGGACGCACCAGCGAGCGGGCGACGAGCGTGACCAGGAGCAGCGCGACGAGGATCGCGGCGCCGACGAGTGCGGCGTCCCGGATCGCGGCGGTGCGCGCGTCGTCGGCCTGCTGTGACACCGTCGCCGGGATGGCATCGGTGGTCTGGGCGATGACGCCTTCGGCGATGTCGGCGGTGACCTGCTGTGACGCCAACAGCGCAGGGTTGCCGACCAGCATCGAGGCGGGGTCGGAGATGATCGCCAGCCGCTTGACCATTTCCGAGCGAAGCGACGCAGCCTGGTCGGTGGCACCGCCGAGGAAGGCGCCGATCGCCGAGATCGTCGCAGGTTCGGTGCCTGCGATCGTCACGATCGCCGAGCGCAGCGCAGGTTCGGCAAGCTCGGCTCCACGGGTGACCAGCATGCGCTGCATGGCCATCTGCCCGCGGGCTCCGACCGCGCGCGACAGCACGTCCCCTTCGACGCGCACCGCGGCGTCGTCGCCGACGAGGCCTGTGATCGCCGTCTCGGCCGTGATCAGCAGCGGGGCATACGTCATCACCCGTGCCCGAAGGTCCACAGAGCCTGCGGTGATCTTGTCGATCAGATCCTGCCCGTAGTCGATCAGGGTGTTGGTGGACAGCCGCACGCTGTCGTCGACCTCGGTGGCGCCGAGAAGGCGCTCCAGCTCGGACCTAGCTGCGTCGAAGTCGCGCAACGCCGCCTCGGTGTCGCCACCCTCGGTGGCCGTCACCATCGCCCCCTCTAGTGCGGCCATGTAGTCGACGACGGCGGGCACCATCTGAGCACGATCGGCGGCCCGGCGCAGATCCAGCGCCTCCGAGGTACTCGTCCAGACGCGCAACCCTCCGAATACACACGCCAAGACCAGTGGGACCGCGACGATGGCGAGCACCCTCGCTCGGACGGGCCAGTTGGACGGCGCCCACCGCGAGGGTCGCTTGTCGAGGCTCACGGGGTGCTCGCGGCGTGAGTCGGGCGCGCGCAGATCATTGATCGAGCGTCGTTCATAAGGCTTCCTGCGGATGGGCCGACGAAAAGGCCTGGCAATTCGACGAGTATGCCAGCCCTTCGACGTGCCTTCTACAGCTGGCACTGTGCGCCAGGACTCTGCAAACGCGCTGACCCGGCCCGATTTCGGCGAGCAGCAAACGTCCGAACCGGTAGACGATCGTTACCGCTTCGACGTTGAGGCCAACGAACGCTGAGGAAGAATTAAGAGGACACGCCGGTTTCGGCGGCGTTGCTGCGGGAAACCAAGTTGCACAATGGAGGTGCGATGATGGTCCGAAATGGTGTTGAGGTGGCCATGCTGGCCGATGCCTCGGAGATCGGCGACTCGCCCATGATGCGGGCGATGAGCAGTGAAGTGGTCGACATCGACACGCTTGACAGTCTCGTTGCGATCGCCAGCTACGAAACCTGCCTCGACTGAAACACAGCTCTGCCTCGACGTACCCTGCCTAGGTGTTCAGGGTGCTGTTCTACTCGCCGCGTATCGCACCCAACACCGGAAACGCGATCCGCATGGTCGCCGGCACCGGTTGTGAGCTGCATCTGGTCGAGCCGCTGGGCTTCGATCTCTCCGAGCCCAAGCTGCGTCGCGCCGGACTCGACTACCACGACCTCGCCTCGGTCACGGTGCACCCCGATCTGGACTCGGCGTGGACGGCCCTGATGCCGGCCCGCGTGTTCGCCTTCACCGCACACGCCGCCACCTCATTCGCCGACGTCGCCTACCAGCCCCGGGATGTCCTGATGTTCGGTCCGGAACCGACCGGCCTCGACCAGACGACTCTTGCCGACCCGCACGTCACGTCGCGAGTACGCATCCCGATGCTGAGCGGTCGCCGATCGCTGAATTTGTCGAACGCCGCCGCCGTCGCCGTCTACGAGGCGTGGCGCCAGCACGGGTTCACGGGAGCAGTCTGACTCCTACCAACTGTTCCAGTGCGTCAACTGCTCGGCGGGCAGCCGCTTCGCCTTTTTGAAATCGGTGCCCACCGTGTAGGCGATGGGGAACAACCCGCCCTGCGAATAGTTCTCGAACGGGATACCGAGGACGTCGGCGGCCTGCTTCTCCCCGTCGCCCAGCAGGTGCAGCGTCGTCCACGCCGAGCCGAGACCTCGCGAGCGCAGCGCGAGCATGAAGCTCCACGCGGCGGGCAGCAGCGATCCCCAGAATCCGGCACTCATGCCCGCCGGGGCGCCGTCGGGCCGGCCCTCCAGGCACGGGATCAACATGACGGGCACCTCGTGCAGACGGTCGTTGAGGTACTTGGCGGAGTCGACCACCAGGGGCGTGCGCTCGTCGCGAATGTCGCCGTAGGTGGGCTTTTCCTGATCGAGGTACGGCGTCGCGTTCGTCCGGTAGATGTCGGCCAGGGCCTTCTTCTTCTCCGGGTCGTCGACGAACATGAACTGCCAGCCCTGCGTGTTCGACCCGGTGGGTGCCTGCAGCGCGATGTCGAGGCATTCCATCAACACCTCGCGCGGCACGGGCTTGTCGAAATCGAGGCGCTTGCGCACCGAACGGGTGGTCGTCAGAACTTCATCGGCAGACAGGTTCAGCGTCATCGTCCCGAGACTACATTCGGTTGATGGCAATCGATTTCCCGCATGAGGTCAGGCAGCGTCTCATGACCGATCACTTCGGCTGGCTCACCACCGTGGCCAAATCCGGTCAACCCGTCCCCCGACTGGTGTGGTTCTACTTCGACGGCGTCGACGTCGTCATCTACACCGAGCCCGGCGCGGCGAAGGTGCGTCACGTCCGCAGTCACCCGCGGGTGAGTCTGAACCTGGATTCTGACGGGCAGGGCTCGGGGATCATCGCGGTCGGCGGTCTTGCGACGGTTGATTCCGAGGGCACCGATCCGCGCGAGGACGGCCCCTACTGGGAGAAGTACGCCGCTGATGCGGCCCAGATCGGTCTCACCGATGCGATGGCGAATTACGGCACCAGGTTGCGGCTGAGCATCGACAGAGTGTGGACGACGCCGACTCCGGACTAACGGAAGTCGCGGGACTTCGACGTCACCCGCAGGTTTATCGGGCCCATCCGGTCGGCCACCACGGTGACCGCACCGGTGGCGTTCTGCACGATGCCGCGGACCACCAGTGCGGAGGCGGTTTGGGCCAGCTTGCGGTGACGGCCCCACACCCCTCGGGAACACAGGACATTGACCATGCCGGTCTCGTCCTCAAGGTTCATGAACGTCACCCCCTGCGCGGTGGCAGGCCGCTGCCGGTGCGTCACCGCTCCCGCCACCAGTACCCGGGTTCCGTCGCGCACCGACAGCAACTGATCGGCGGGCATCACCCCCATGGCGTCGAGATCTTCGCGGAGGAACTCTGTCGGGTAGCGGTCCGGCGACACCCCGGTCGCCCACACGTCCGCGGACGTCAGCTCGAGTTCGGTCATGCCGGGCAGCGACGGCACATGTGACGACGACCCGACACCGGGCAGCCGGTCGGGCCGTTCCGTGGCTGCCGCTCCTGCCGCCCACAGGCCTTCGCGTCTGGTGATCCCGAAACACCCCAGCGCACCCGCTGTGGCCAGCGCCTCTGTTTGCGGCACCGACAGCTGCACCCTTCTGGTCAGGTCGGTCAGAGTCGTGAAGGGGCCGTGTACTTTTCGTTCCTCGACCAGAAGCTCGGCGAGATCGGTGCCGATATGGCGGACGTTGCCCAGACCCAGCCGCACCTCCAGGCCGGCGTTTTCCAGCGTGGCGTGCGGAAGGCTGGCGTTCACGTCGGGCCCGTGCACGACGACCCCGTGTCTGCGGGCATCGGCGACAAGCGTCTGCGGCGAGTAGAAGCCCATCGGCTGGGCGCGCAGCAGCGCCGCGCAGAACGCCGCGGGGTGGTGCAGCTTGAACCACGACGAATAGAACACCAGCGACGCGAAGCTCAGCGAATGGCTCTCCGGGAAACCGAAGTTGGCGAACGCCTCCAGCTTCTCGTAGATCCGCGCGGCCACGTCTCCGGTGATGCCGTGGAGGTCGGCCATGCCGTCGAAGAACCTGTTGCGCAGCCGTCGCATCTTTTCTGTCGAACGTTTCGAGCCCATCGCGCGGCGCAGCTGGTCGGCCTCCGACGCCGAGAATCCGGCGCAGTCGACTGCCAGCTGCATCAACTGTTCCTGAAACAGTGGCACCCCCAACGTCTTCCGCAGTGCCGACTCCATCGACGGGTGGTCGTAGGTGACTTCTTCCTGCCCGTTTCGCCGCTTGATGTACGGGTGCACCGATCCGCCCTGGATCGGCCCGGGCCGGATCAGGGCGACCTCGACCACCAGGTCATAGAACTGCCGCGGCTTGAGCCGGGGCAGCGTGGCCATCTGGGCGCGCGATTCCACCTGGAACACCCCGACGGAGTCGGCCCGTTGCAGCATCTCGTAGACCGCGGGCTCGGACAGGTCCAGCCGGGACAGATCCACCTCCAGTCCCTTGTGCTCGGCGACCAGGTCGATGCAATAGTGCAGCGCTGAGAGCATCCCGAGGCCGAGCAGATCGAACTTCACCAAACCGATTGCCGCGCAGTCGTCTTTGTCCCACTGCAGGACACTTCGGTTCTCCATCCGGGCCCATTCGACGGGGCACACGTCGGCGATCGGACGGTCGCAGATCACCATGCCGCCGGAGTGGATACCCATGTGCCGCGGCAGGTTCGAGATCTGTTTGGCCAGGTCGACCACCTGCTCGGGGATGTCCTCCACGTGTGCGGCGTCAGCGAGGTTGCCCCACTGGCTGATCTGCTTGCTCCAGGCGTCCTGCTGCCCTTGCGAGAATCCCAGCGCGCGGGCCATGTCGCGCACTGCGCTGCGGCCACGGTAGGTGATCACGTTGGCCACCTGCGCGGCGTACTCCCGCCCGTATCGCTGATAGACGTACTGGATCGCCTCCTCGCGCAGGTCGGATTCGATGTCGATGTCGATGTCGGGTGGCCCGTCGCGGGCGGGCGACAGGAAGCGCTCGAACAGCAACTCGTTGGCGATCGGGTCGACGTTGGTGACCTTGAGGGCGTAGCAGACCGCCGAGTTGGCGGCCGAACCCCTGCCCTGGCACAGGATGTTGTTCTCCCGGCAGAACCGGGTGATGTCGTGCACCACCAGGAAGTAGCCGGGAAAGTTCAGCTGCTCGATGACCCTGAGCTCGTGCTCGATCTGGCCGTACGCACGGGAGGCATGCTCCGGCGGCCCGTACCGCTCGCGGGCCCCCTGCATCACCAGGTGCCGCAGCCAGCTGTTCTCGGTGTGCCCCTCGGGCACGTCGAACGGCGGCAGCTGCGGAGCGATCAGGGCGAGACCGAACGCGCACTGCTCCCCCAGTTCGGCAGCCGCCGAGACCACCTCCGGACAGTGCGCGAACACCCGCGCCATTTCTTCTCCCGATCGCAGGTGCGAACCACCTAGCGGCGCAAGGTAACCCGCAGCCTCGTCGACCGAGTTCCTGGCGCGGATCGCTCCCATTGCCATCGCGAGCCTGCCCCGCCCGGGTTCGGCGAAGTGAGCCGCGGTGGTGGCGACGACGCCAAGACCGAATCGCGGCGCGAGTGCCGCCAGTGCGGCATTGCGTTCGCCGTCGAGGGGGTGCCCGTGGTGGGTGAGCTCGACGGTGACGCGGTCGCGGCCGAACCGGTCGACAAGGTCGGCAAGTGCCGCCTCGGCAGCCTCGGACCCTCCTCGCGACAGTGCTTGACGGACATGACCTTTGCGGCACCCGGTCAAGATCTGCCAATGCCCGCCCGCTGCATCGGTCAGCGTGTCGTAGTCATAGCGCAGCACCCCTTTCTCACCCCCGGCCAGATGCGCTTCGGCCAGCTGCCGCGACAGCCGCCGGTAGCCTTCCGGCCCGCGGGCGAGCACAAGAAGGTGGGGTCCAGGGGGATCGGGAACGTCGGTGCGGGTGCCGCCACCCAGCGATAGTTCGGCACCGAACACCGTGGCCATGTCGAGCTCCCTGGCCGCCTCGGCGAACCGCACCACCCCGTAGAGCCCGTCGTGATCGGTGAGCGCGATGGCCTTCAGATCCAACCGGGCCGCCTCCTCCACGAGCTCCTCGGGGGTACTGGCACCGTCGAGAAAGCTGTAGGCCGAGTGTGCGTGCAGCTCGGCATAGGGCACCGAGCCGCGGGCGCTGGGACCCCGAACCTCCGGAGCCTCGTATTCTCCCCGCTTGCTCGACCAGGCCGGGCTGTCCCCACCGTCACCGATCTGCGCGTCGATGGGCCAGCCGGCGCGGCGCGGCTTGCCTTCCAGCACGCGCCGCATTTCCCCCCAGCTCGGAGGACCGGTATGCCAACCCACCCACGCAGTGTATCGAACAAATGTTCGAAAGTCAGGCGGTCCTGCCGGCGCCATCGGCCCCGGCGTTGCCGGGATCTTCTTCTTCGTCCAGATTGGGCCGCAGCACGTAGCGGACCTGGTTGCCGCCCGTCATCCGCGCCTGCTCGATGGCCTGCCGGGCGATGCCGATCAACTTGTCGAGGACCTCGTCGGGCGGCTCGGCGGCCAGCGGAGGCAGCGGGGTGACGACCACTCCGATACTGGCGGTGAGGCGCTGCGGCGTCGCGGCGATGGACCCACGGATACGTTCCACCAGAGGTGATGCGTCGGCGGTGGTGAAGGTATCGGCGATCAGGAAGTCGTCGTCGGCGACGTGCGCGACGATCGCGTTGTGCCGCACTGTCTCGCGCAGCGCCTGCCCCACCGTCACGCGCGCCCGATTTCCGCCTCCCGAGCCGGACAATCCAAGCAGCAGCGAGAAGCTGTCGATGTTGACCGCGAGGACGACCAGATACTTGTCGTCACTGCGACTGCGCGACGCCAACAGGGTCGCGACCGAGCTGTAGAACGCGTCGCGGTGCAGCAGGCCGGTCAACTGCTCGATGTCTCCGTGATGGGCGTCGGGTTGCAGCAGCTTGATCACCGCGCGGCATGAGATCGCCACGAACACGTTGAGCAGCACCACGATGACCAACGCGCAGACCGCCACCGCAAGGTCGGTCGCCATCAGCTTCACGAAGAGAATTCCGAGCACCACCGCAGCGATCGCCCACGCCAGGGTGAGCAGCCGGGCGGCGTGGAAACACACGACGAACACGGTGATCACCACGTAGGTCGCCGTACCGAGGAACCCGATCACGGGGTTGCCGACCATCAGCGAGGAAACCCCGACCCCGACGGAGACTGCAACGACCGACAACAGAGATTGCAGCCGGGTCGGCCAACTGTCGCGCAACCACATCACAGCCAGCGCCAGCGAACCGACGGCGATGATGGACGCAGCGATCCAGGCGCCTCGCGAATCGGGACCGTACGCACTCGCCATCAGGCCCACGGGCAACAGTCCCAGCACCGCGATACACAGCGCTACCAGGCGACATGCCGCAGTCTGCAAACCGCGTGCCGCAAGAACGGCAGTGAACCAGTAGTACTGATCAAAACGCCACAACGCAGGGCCGAGTGCGGCAGCGGACGAATTCCGCAAACCCTCGAACATCGGCCCACCCCTGTCGCGCGTATCTCAGGTCCAGATCAAAACCCCCGCGCATCGCGAAGGCTACCAGCCCAGCAAACAATTGCCCAGCGTCAATATTTGCTGGCGAGTTCCTCTATTCAGCGGAGAACTCCACTTCCCCGTCCTCGAGTACCAAGCGGGCGTTCGATCCGTCGGGGTTGGCCGCCTCGGTCCGGAACACCGCCCGGCCGGAATCGAGGCGCCAGATCGATGTCGTCAGGGTTTCGCCGGGAAAAACCGGCGAGGTGAAGCGGGCCGCGATGGCGCTGACCTTCGAGGCGTCGCCGCCGCCGAGTTCGGTGACCAGCGCCCGGCCGGCGACGCCGTAGGTGCACAGCCCGTGCAGGATAGGCCTCGGGAAGCCTGCGAGCTGGGCAAACCAGGGGTCGCTGTGCAGCGGGTTGCGGTCACCGGACAGGCGGTAGATCAGCGCCTGGTCCTCCCGCGTCGGCAACGCGAGCTGGGCATCGGGCTCACGTTCGGGGATCTCTGGCGCAGGCGGACGCCGGCCCGGCTGGCCGCCGAAGCCACCCTCGCCACGGATCACCAGGGTCGTCAGCGTCTCGGCGACGGCATGTCCGGATTCGGGATCGCTGCCTGTCGCCTTGAGCACGACGACCGCGTTCTTACCTTCTCCCTTGTCCTGGATGTCGGCCACCTCGCAGACCACGCTGAGTTTGCCAGCAGCGGGCAGCGGCGCGAAGACGCGGACGCTCTGAGAGCCGTGCAGCAGCTTGCTGAAGTTGAACGATCCGATCTTGGCTGCCGCCGCGAAAGGCGAGCAAGCGATGACGGCATAGGTGGGAAGTACTTGCTGTGTCACCTCGTGGCTGTTCTCGGTCGTCAACGCGAGATCGTCGGTGCCCGCACCGACGCCCAAGGCGTAGAGGAGCGTGTCGCGGTCACTCCAGGTGAACAGCTGCGCCTGTGTGGTCTCGCCAATGGCGTTGGGATCGATCGGCATGTGCAGACAGTAACCGCAGCGCCGGATTCCTCGTTGACACTCGGTCGGGTGCGGGTGACCATGTCTCGCATGCGCTATGTCGTTACCGGCGGTACCGGGTTTATTGGCAGCCGATTAGTCACCCGATTGCTGGGACTTCCCGATACCGAGGCGGTGCATGTGCTGGTCCGACGCGGATCCCTCGGCCGGTTCGAACGGCTCGCGCAGCAGTGGGACGACCGGGCCCGCCCCCTGGTCGGCGACCTCGCCGAACCCGATCTCGGACTCGCGGACGCCACTGTGGCCGACCTCGGTGAGGTCGACCATGTCGTGCACTGCGGGGCGATCTACGACATCACCGCCCCCGAGGATCGGCAGCACGTCGCCAACGTCGAGGGCACCCGAGCCGTCATAGCGCTCGCGAAGCGACTCGGGGCGACGCTGCACCACGTGTCCTCCATCGCGGTGGCAGGCACTTACCGCGGAGTGTTCACCGAGGACGACTTCGACGTCGCACAGATCCTTCCCACCCCTTATCACCGAACCAAGTTCGAGGCGGAGCTGCTCGTGCGCTCGGCCGAGCGGCTCCGGTTCCGGATCTATCGCCCCGCCGTTGTTGTCGGCGACTCGCGCACCGGCGAGATCGACAAGATCGACGGGCCCTACTACTTCTTCGGGATCCTGTCGACGCTGGCGAGCCTTCCCAGGTTCACGCCGATGATGCTGCCCGACACCGGGCGAACCAACATCGTGCCGGTGGATTTCGTGGTTGACGCCCTGGCGGCGCTGATACACCTCGACGGACGGGACGGGCAGACATTCCACCTGACCGCACCGAAGACCATCGGCCTGCGGGGCATCTACCGAGGCGTCGCGCCGGCAGCAGGCCTGCCACCACTGGTCGGGTCACTGCCCCGAGCTGCCGCGGCTCCACTTCTGCGGGCGACCGGCCGCGCCAGGGTGCTGCGCAACATGGCCGCCACCCAGCTCGGCGTGCCCGGAGAGATCCTCGACGTCGTGGAGCTCGCACCGACATTCACCTGCGAGCGCACCGAGGACGCGCTACGCGGGGCCGGGGTCAGCGTGCCCGAATTCGCGTCCTATGCCCCGCAGCTCTGGCGTTACTGGGCCGAGCATCTCGATCCCAACCGCGCGCGTCGCGACGATCCGGCAGGTCCGCTGGTGGGCAAGCACGTGATCATCACCGGCGCGTCCAGCGGGATCGGCCGCGCGTCGGCGATCGCGGTCGCCGCCCGTGGCGCAACGGTGTTCGCCTTGGCACGCAACGCCGAAGCCCTCGACGACCTCGTCGAGGAGATCCGCGAGTCCGGTGGTGACGCGCACGCATTCACCTGTGACGTCACGGATTCGGCGGCCGTCGAACACACGATCAAGGACATTCTCGGCCGCTTCGGTCACGTCGATTATCTGGTCAACAACGCCGGACGCTCGATCCGGCGCTCGGTGACGGCATCCACCGACCGGTTGCACGACTACGAGCGGGTGATGGCGGTCAACTACTTCGGCCCCGTCCGCATGACGCTGGCGCTGCTGCCCCACTGGCGGGAGCGCCGGTTCGGGCACGTGGTCAATGTGTCCAGCGCAGGGGTTCAGGCCGCCAGCCCCAAGTACAGCGCCTACGTCCCCAGCAAGGCGGCGCTGGACGCGTTTTCCGAAGTCGTTGGCACCGAGACACTTTCGGATCACATCACGTTCACCAACATCCACATGCCGCTCGTCGAGACGCCGATGATCGCCCCGTCGCGTAGGCTCAATCCGATGCCACCGATCACCGCAGAACATGCCGCCGCGATGGTGGTCCGCGGGCTGGTGGAGAAGCCGGCGCGTATCGACACCCCGATCGGCACACTTGCCGACATCGGGATGTACTTCACTCCGCGACTGTCCCGGCGCGTGCTGCATCAGGTGTATCTGGGTTACCCGGATTCCGCTGCGGCACGCGGGGTTACCGAGACGGCCACCCGGATGCCCAGGCGGCCCCGACGTCAGGGCCGGCCGGCGCCGTCGGTGCGCATTCCTGGCCCGGTCAAGCGCGCGGTGCGACTGGTGCCCGGCGTGCACTGGTGAGCCCGGTTCCGGTCTTCATCGACGTCGACACCGGCGTCGACGACGCGATGGCGCTGGTCTACCTGTTCGCCAGTCCGGAGGCCGAGCTGGTCGGCATCGCCTCGACTGCGGGAAACGTTGATGTTCATGCTGTTTGCCGCAACAATCTGGCGCTGCTGGAGCTGTGCGGGATCACCGGCATCCCGGTTTCCCGGGGGTCCGAGACGCCGCTGACAGCACCGCTGTGCACCGCTGAGGACACCCACGGGCCGGCGGGTCTCGGCTACGCACAACTGCCGGAGCCGACCACCGAGCTCACCGACTACGACGCCGCGGAAGCCTGGGTGCGCGCCGCCCGCGCCCATCCCGGTGAGCTGATCGGCATCGCGACCGGCCCGCTGACGAACCTCGCACTGGCCGTACGCGCCGAACCCGGGTTACCCGGCTTGCTGAAACGGCTCGTGATCATGGGTGGCGCCTTCGATTATCGCGGCAACACCACGCCGGTGGCGGAGTGGAACACCCATGTCGACCCCGAATCGGCCGCCGAGGTGTTCGCTGCGTGGAGCGGACGAGGGGTCGACCACATCCCGATCGTGTTGGGGCTCAACCTCACCGAGAACGCTGCGATGACACCGGAGCTGCTGAGCCGGTTGGCGACCGCCGCTGGATCGACGTCGGTTCCGATGTCGATCGCCGACGCGCGCGGTACCGCGTCGACGGCTTCCAACCCGCTGATCCGGGCGCTCGAGGATGCGATGCGGTTTTATTTCGAATTCCACCACGACCAGGGCGAGGGCTACCTTGCCCATCTGCACGATCCGCTGGCTGCCGCGGTCGCGCTCGATCCGGGGCTGGTGCGGTCTCGCGCCGCGGCGGTGGACGTCGAGCTGACCGGTACGTTGACCCGCGGCATGACGATCGCCGACTGGAGCAAGCACTGGGGCCGAGAACCCAACGCGCTCATCGGTGTCGAGGTCGACCCCACGATGTTCTTCGACCGCTTCATCGAGCGTGTCGGTGCGTTCGCACGACAGCTCGATCACTCGTAGACACCTTCCAGATACCACCTCCTCTGCCGGTAGCACAGCAGCAGGGCGTGCGTCGCATCGAGCAGCACTTGCACCCGCGCCGTCCTGCCGCTCCTGGCGTGCACCGGATCCCACCACCGTTCGTCAACCGGCCACGGACCCGCCCACCACGACAACCGGCCGGATCGCCCTGGCGCGTGCAGCCGGAACGGATCGGCGGAGAACAGTCCGCGACTGGTGACCCGCACCGGGGCACCCTCGGCGTCGAGCAGTTCGACCGGGTCGTCGAGGAGCACCGTCGGCGACGGCTCGGGCAACCGGCCCGGCCACGGCTGATCTGGATTGGCTTGTGGCACAAGCTCATCTCCCAAAGAAATGAAGGTGATGCGTTCAGCGGGACCACGACCCCCGCTGAGTACCGGAACCTTGACCGCATCAGGCCCCAGCAGCCCCTGAACCCGCACCAGCGCCCGCCGTGCCCGCAGCCTGTCCTC
>NZ_LWCS01000067.1 GCF_001650495.1 Mycolicibacterium iranicum
GTATAGACGAGCCGACCGCTCACCTTYGCGGTGTCGTCATCGGTGTTCTGGTCGTGCCGAACGTATTCGGGKGCGGTGTTGGCTGGGGTGATGGTGACGGTGATGGTGTGGGTCAGTGTGGCGCCGTGGCCGTCGGTGATGGTGACCACGAACGTGTCGGTCCCGGCGAGCGGGTCGGCGGCRGCRGCATGCCGRGCYACCGCGGTCGGGGTGTACCGGTAGACACCGGTGCGGSTGTCGAGGGTGACCGTGCCCTTGGCAGTACTGGCCGGCCCGGAGTAGAGGAGGCTGTCCCCGTCGGCGTCGGTGTAGACCAGGTGTCCTGAAACRASGGCTGTTTCGGTGTCGGTGTTCTGGTCGTGCCGCACAAACTCCGGTGCCACGTTGGCCGGGGTGATGCTCACCGTCAGGATGTGGGTGACCGTCGCGCCGTACTCGTCGCTGATGGTGACTGTCACTGTGTCGGTCCTGGCGTTGGGGTCTGTCGCAGCAGCATGCCGAGCCACCGCGGTCGGACTGTAGGAGTAGGCACCTGTCCGGGTGTCCATGGTGACAGTGCCCTTGGCGGTGGCAGCCGGGGTACTGAACGTCAGCGGGTCACCGTTCTCGTCGGTGTAGACCAGCTGCCCCGTCACCGTCCCCGTATACGGATCAGTGTTCTGCAAATCATCCACAAAAGTCGGCGCCCAGTTCGATTCGATGACGCGTAATCCGACGGAATTGGATGTGACGTAGATCCGGTGCCCGCCTGGGAGAATCGCGATCCCCTCCGCATCGGTGAGGTGAATTGGCGGCGCCACCTCTTCGAGGGTGTCGACGTCGAGCACTCTCACCGTGCCCGTGGTTCTGTCGGTGACGAAAAGAAAGTTGCCCGCGGTGCTGATTGCGACGCCTTGCGGCCACGGACCGCTGGGCGTGGTCGCAAGCACTCGGAAGCTCTCCGCGTCGATCGTCGTCAACGTGTTGCTGCCTTCGTTGACGACGTACAGCCGCTTGCCGTCGGGGCTGATGGCTACACCGACCGGGAAGACACCGACCGGGATGCTCGAAACCTGCACCGGCGTCGTGCCTTGGAGATCGAACACCCTGACCGTGCCTTGCACGGACTGGTTCCTCGCGTCACGCACGTCGTTGGTGACGTACAGGAACCTCCCGTCGCGGCTGACCACAAGACCTTCGGGGCGAGGCCCGACGTCCAGCGAGGCGATACGACCCTGATTCTGCGTGTTGAAAAAATCGTCGCGTGTGGTGTCGAAGATCTCGACCGTGCCGGCGTCCCAGTTCGCGACATAAAGTCGCGTTCCTGCAGGGTTCACCGCCACGGCGGTGGCGCTTCCGGGAATCCGGATCTGTCCGATGACGACCATGGTCTGGGCGTCGATGACTGTGACATTTCCTCGGTCGTAAGAGGCGACATAAATTCGCCTGCCGTCAGGTCCGACCGCGACCCCTTCAGGATCGGTCCCGAAGGCGGTCCGGGGCACCTGATCGTTCGTCAGGTTCCACGCGAATTCGCCGTCGACTGACGCGGGGACGATGTCGTTCAACCGGGACGCCACCGCCGGGGCGTCGAGTTCGCGGCGGACCATCGCCAGGACCGTCCACATGAACGACGTCTGCACGGGCGCTGTTGGAGAATCGAGCAGGTTGTTCACCAGATCCATTAGCACTTCGGCAGGATCGCCGAGACCCGTCACGCCGCTGCCAGGTACAGGAAGGGTGGGTTCGCCGGTCGTGTCGGCCATCTCGGCCTGCGCCGTCGGCGGCTGCTCCACCTGTTCCTGCGCTGAATCAGTGCCCGGACCCTCCAGGTCCACAGGTGCTAGCAGAGTCGGTGACCCACTCTCTGTCGTGGGTTCGACGGCCGGGGGGTCGGGGGCACGATCCGGCCGAGGCTCGCCATCCGGCTCCGACGGCGATTCATACCCGTCCGACGACCCACCCGCAGGCAACGGAGCGCCAGACTCTTCGTCTGTGGTGCCGGCGCCCAGAAGTTCACCCACCGGATCGGTCGGCGAGTCGACAACGCCGTCTTCGACTGCTGGGGTGTCGGTCGCTTCGGGCGGTGTCGGCGGCAGGTCCTCGGTAGCGACGGTTTCGTCGTCGCGCTCGGTCAGCGTTTCGTCCGTAGCAGGGTCGGTCGGGGTCGACTCCTCGGCGCCGGAGCTGTCCCCGTCCGGTTGCACATCGTCCGTGGCCGTCAGAGCGGGATCTGTACCAGAGGCCGACGGCGTTGGCCCCTCACCGTCGACCGTATCGGCGGAAACAATCCCCGGGCTGACGACGATCGCGGCACCGACCCCGAGTGCGACAGCGAGAGCGCCGATCCGTCCGATGCTACGGGCACAGCCCCGCCAGACGACATGCTCCGATGCGGACATGGCTGTCCCTCCGCCATTGGGTGTGCCGACGCTGCAGTACTGACTCCGTCGTCAATCCAATCTTGCGGGTTTGTCGACAATCGAGAGCATCCTTTAGGTGACCGTTCACGGAACGGATGACGCCATGTCCGCGGCTTCCTGTCCGCGGGCTGGGGCCGGGGTCGTCGATTGGCGTCGACGCAGCCCGAACCCCGTATCGTTGCCCGTGGAATTCGGTAGAAGGGTATGAGTTGGCGGAAGACAGTAGAGGCAATCGCGGCGGTGCTCGGCAGGGTGGCCGCGGCACGTTCAGGTCTGGCCCTGACCGCGCGCGTCGCGCGCAACCGCAGCACCGCGACGATGGGGCACGCCCTACCGGGCCGCCTATCCCCGCGGAGATCGAGGCCAGGCAACTGGCTCCCGAGATTCGTGGTGAGCTCACCACACTCGACAAGTCGACTGCCGACTTCGTCGCGCGCCATCTGGTCGCCGCCGGCGAATTACTGGACGAAGACCCCGAAGCCGCTCTGGAGCACGCCCGCGCGGCACGCGCACGGTCGGGCCGGATCGCGGCCGTGCGCGAAGCGGTCGGCATTGCCGCCTACCATTGTGGGGATTGGGCACAAGCCCTTGCTGAGCTTCGAGCGGCACGTCGAATGGGTAGTCGCTCACCACTATTGGCGCTCATCGCGGACTGTGAGCGCGGCGTCGGACGGCCGGAGCGTGCCATAGAACTCGCCCGCAGTCCTGAGGCGGCCGAGCTCACCGGCGACGATGCCGATGAACTTCGCATCGTCGTGGCGGGTGCCCGTTCTGATCTCGGACAGCACGAGCAGGCGCTGGCCGTCCTCTCCAGCCCTGCACTTGATCCATCCCAATCCGGTCAGACTTCGGCGCGACTCTTCTATGCATACGCCGATACGCTGCTCACCCTGGGCCGCAAAGACGAAGCGCTGAAATGGTTCCTCCACGCCGCCGAAGCTGATGTCGAAGGGGTCACCGACGCCGAGGATCGGATTACGGAGCTTTCCTGACGTGAACACTCTTGCGCAGCAACATGATTGTCTGCTGCTCGACCTCGACGGCACGGTGTTTCGCGGACATGAGCCTACGCCGGGCGCCGTCGAGACACTGGCATCGCTTGAGTCCCGGATTCTGTTCGTCACCAACAACGCGTCCCGCAGTGCCGGGCAGGTCGCCGACCATCTGAGCGAACTCGGGTTCTCAGCGGCACCGGAAGACGTGGTCACGAGCGCTCAGAGCGCGGCTCGTCTGCTGGCAGAGCAACTACCCGGCGGGGCGAAGGTTCTCATCGTCGGCACGGATTCACTCGCCGCCGAGGTCAGGGACGTAGGCCTGGAGCCTGTCCGGGAATGGGCGGAGGCTCCCGTCGCCGTCGTGCAGGGACACAATCCGGAGACAGGTTGGCAGATCCTGGCCGAAGCAGCCCTGGCGATCCGTTCCGGCGCGCTGTGGGTCGCCGCCAATGTCGACAAGACTCTGCCTTCCGAACGCGGCCTGCTTCCTGGCAACGGTTCCATGGTCGCCGCGCTGCGCACCGCAACCGACGCCGAACCCCAGGTGGCGGGCAAGCCTGCACCGGTATTGATGTCAGATGCGCTGTCGCGCGGCCAGTTCGACACTCCGCTGGTCATCGGAGATCGTCTCGACACCGATATCGCCGGCGCAGTCGCGTCGAAACTGCCCAGCATGATGGTGCTCTCCGGCGTGAACTCCGCGGATGACGTGATCTGGGCAACAGCCGAGCAACGCCCTGACTTCCTCGCCGAGGACTTGCGCGCCCTCACCGCGCAGGATGTCGATCTGTTGCGTATCGCTCTTCACCCTGGATGGGAGGTCGGTATCACCGACCGGGGCGTCACGGTGACGTCCACCGGGGCCGACCCGGGTGATGCGCTATCGGTGGTGCGCGCAGTCGCCGCGGCAGTGTGGTCAGCCGATGTCCCGAGAAGGCCCATCGTCGGCGCTGACGACGCGGCGCGACAGGCCGTCGAACGGTGGACGCTGATGTCGCCCCGAATCGACTAGCGTGAACTCCGACATGAGTAACGAAGCCGACCAGATCCGCGCTCAGGTCGTCGAGCTCCTCGGCGAGCCGTTCGACCTGTCGGCGTCCGATCTGGACGCCATGGCGGCGCGCCTCGAAGAGGCGCATGATCTGCTGGTGCGCGCGCTGGAATCGGTCGAGAAGGGCTGATCCGCGTGACACGTCGCGCACGTGTGGACGCCGAACTGGTCCGACGAGGCCTTGCCCGTTCACGACAGCAGGCGGCCGAGCTGATCGGGGCTGGTCGGGTTCGCGTCGACGGCATGCCGGCTGCCAAACCCGCGACCGCGGTCTCCGTGAGTGCCAATCTGACCGTCGATCAAGGCGACGAGGACAGCTGGGTGTCACGCGGCGCGCACAAGCTGATCGGCGCGCTCGACGCCTTCGGACTCGACGTCCGCGGCCGGCGATGCCTCGACGCCGGCGCCTCCACCGGCGGCTTCACCCAGGTCCTGCTGAGCCGCGATGTCCGCGAAGTCGCCGCCGTCGACGTGGGATACGGCCAGCTGGCTTGGCCGGTGCGTACCGACTCGCGAGTGATCGTCATAGAACGCACCAACGTGCGTGACCTCACCGCCGACGCGATCGGCGGCCCCGTCGACCTCGTCGTCGCGGACCTGTCATTCATCTCGCTGGCGACAGTGCTGCCCGCACTGACCGCGTGCGCGTCACCGGGCGCCGATATCGTTCCCATGGTGAAACCTCAGTTCGAGGTCGGCAAGGACCGGGTCGGTGCAGGAGGCGTGGTCTCCGATCCGCTGCTGCGCATCGACGCGGTGCTCGGGGTCGCCCGCCGCGCGGCCGAGCTGAACTGGCACGCTGTCGCGGTGACCGCCAGCCCGTTGCCTGGACCCGCGGGCAACGTCGAGTACTTCCTCCACCTGCGAGCCCAAGCCGACCCGATGCCACCCGACGTGCTCGATGCCGCGGTGCGCCGAGCCGTCGAGGAGGGGCCGCAATGACGGACAACCCGGAACGCACCATCCTGCTCGTCGTGCACACCGGTCGCCCCGATGCCGCCGATGTCGCGCGTCGCGTCGAGAAGGTGCTCGCCGAGAACGGGATCGGGTTGCGCGCGCTGTCGGCCGAGGCGGTCGACCGCGGTCCCATACCGTTGTCGCCCGACGACAGGAGGTCCCTCGGCGCCGAGATCGCGGTGGTCGACGCCGATGAGCGCGCCGCAGAGGGCTGCGAGCTGGTCCTGGTGCTCGGCGGCGACGGAACCTTCCTGCGTGCCGCAGAACTGGCGCGCAACGTCGAGATCCCCGTGCTTGGCGTGAACCTGGGCAAGATCGGCTTCCTGGCCGAGGCCGAGGCCGAGGCGATCGACACCGTGATCGACCACATTGTCCGTCGCGACTACCGCGTCGAGAACCGGATGACTCTCGACGTCACGGTGCGCGCCGGTGGTGAAATTCTGGATCGCGGATGGGCGCTCAACGAGGCCAGCCTGGAGAAGGGCCCCCGGCTGGGAGTGCTCGGCGTCGTCGTCGAGGTCGACGGACGGCCGGTATCGTCGTTCGGGTGTGACGGCGTGCTGGTGTCCACACCGACCGGGTCGACGGCCTATGCATTCTCGGCGGGCGGACCGGTGCTGTGGCCCGATCTGGAGGCGATCATCGTGGTCCCGAACAACGCGCACGCTTTGTTCGCCCGCCCGATGGTGACCAGTCCCAAGGCCTCGATCGCGATCGAGATCGAGGCGACAGGTCACGATGCGCTGGTCTTCTGCGACGGTCGGCGGGAGATGGTCGTACCCGCGGGGGGCCGGCTGGAGGTGATCCGGTGCGGCACGCCTCTGAAGTGGGTGAGGCTCGACAGCGCTCCGTTCACCGACCGCCTGGTGCGCAAGTTCCGGTTGCCGGTCACAGGGTGGCGCGGGCAGTAGTGCTAGCGGAGATCCGAATCGAGGCGCTGGGCGCCATCAATGCCGCGACCGCCGAGTTCGACGGTGGGCTGACGGTGCTCACCGGTGAGACCGGCGCGGGCAAGACGATGGTCGTCACCGGGCTGCACCTTCTCGGCGGCGCCCGCGCCGACGCGACCAAGGTCCGCTCTGGCGCAGACCGCGCTGTCGTTGAAGGTCGTTTCACCACAGCCGATCTCGGTGAATTGGTGATCGCCCACGTCGAGGAGATCCTGGATTCCTCGGGTGCCGAACGTGACGATGACGGCAGCGTCATCGCCGCGCGTTCGGTCAATCGGGACGGTCCGTCGCGGGCGTTTCTGGGCGGCCGCAGCGTGCCCGCGAAGTCGCTGAGCGAGTTCACCAACGAATTGTTGACGTTGCACGGCCAGAACGACCAGCTGCGATTGATGCGGCCCGATGAGCAGCGCGCCGCACTGGATCGCTACGCCGATGTCGGCAACCGGCTACAGCGCTACCGCGCAGTCCGTGAGGAATGGCTAGGTGCCAGACGCGACCTTGAGGACCGGCGACGCCGCACCCGAGAACTGGCTCAGGAAGCCGACCGGCTGCAGTTCGCGCTTAACGAGATCGACGTCGTTGCACCGCAATCCGGTGAGGACGAGGCCCTCGTGGCCGACATCCGGCGGCTGTCCGAACTCGACGCGCTGCGCGATGCTGTCCAGACGGCACGGGCCGCACTCGCCGGCGACGGCGACGAGGGTGCCGACGGGTTCTCCGCCGCGGGCGCCGTCGGCCAGGCACGTACTGCCCTGGAGAACACCGACGACACCCCACTCAAGGCGCTGGCCGAGCAGCTGGGGTCGGCGTTGACGGTGCTCGTCGACGTGTCCGGCGAACTCAGCCACTATCTTTCTGAACTTCCCAGTGACGCAAGCACATTGGAAACCAAGCTGGCGCGCCAAGCCGAGCTGCGGACACTGACCCGGAAGTACGCCGCGGACATCGACGGGGTACTGAGCTGGGCCAAGGAGGCTCGCGAACGCCTGTCGCAGCTCGACGTTTCCGAAGAAACGCTGGCCGGGATGGAACGCCGCGTCGCCGAACTGCAGAACAAGGTGGTCGCCGCAGCCGAGGACGTCACGAAGGTGCGGGTCAAGGCGGCCAAAGGATTGTCGAAGGCGGTTACGGCCGAACTATCGGGCCTGGCGATGTCGGGTGCCGAGTTCGTGATCTCGGTGGCGCCACTGGTTGCGCGTGTCGACGACAGCGCCCCGCTGGCACTCCCTTCGGGGACAACTCTTCACGCCGGCCATGACGGGGTGGACGCCGTCGAGTTCGGCTTCGCGGCCCACGGCGGTTCCGATCTGTTGCCACTGAACAAAAGTGCTTCGGGCGGAGAGTTGTCGCGGGTGATGCTTGCACTGGAGGTGGTGCTGTCGGCATCGACCGAAGGCACAACCATGGTGTTCGACGAGGTCGATGCCGGCGTCGGGGGACGAGCGGCCGTGCAGATCGGTCGCAGGCTGGCGCGGCTGGCGCGCACACACCAGGTGATTGTGGTGACCCATCTTCCCCAGGTCGCGGCGTATGCCGATGCCCATCTCGTGGTCGAGGGAGTCAGCGGTCGTGACGACGGCAAGAAGGCCAGGGCGAAGTCGAGCGGTGTCCGTCGGCTTGATGACGACGATCGGGTCGCCGAACTGGCCAGGATGCTCGCCGGACTGGGGGAGTCCGACAGCGGTCGGGCGCATGCGCGGGACCTGCTCGACGCGGCCCGCAGCGATAAGCGGAGCCAAGGAGAACCCCTGACCCGCGTGTGACATCTGTGACTCGAGTGACGAGAGATAACTTCTGAGGCTGGTGTTACGGCGCGCCTCCGACGGAATTTGGTCGGCGCTGGCCAGAATCGGGCCATGAAGATGTCTGCGTTGCTGTCCCGTAATGCCAGCTCAAAGCCAGGTATCACCGGCACCGCCCGGGTCGACCGTGACATCGATCGACTTCTCAGACGGGTCACCCCGGGTGACATCGTCGTCCTCGACGCACTCGACCTGGACCGCGTCACCGCCGACGCCCTTGTCGAGGCCGGCGTCGCGGCCGTGGTGAACGCATCGTCGTCGATCTCCGGCCGCTACCCCAACCTCGGCCCCGAGGTGCTGGTCGCCAACGGCATCACGCTCGTCGACGACACCGGCCCCGACGTCTTCAAGAAGGTCAAAGACGGCGCGCGCATCCGACTCAATGAGGGGGGTGTGTACTCCGGTGATCGGCGGCTGATTCTCGGCACCGAGCGCACCGACGCCGACATCCACGAAATGATGCAGGAAGCCAAGGGCGGTCTCGTCGCGCATCTGGAGGCCTTCGCCGGCAACACCATCGAGTTCATCCGCAGCGAGAGCCCACTGCTGATCGACGGGATCGGAATCCCCGACGTCGACGTCGACATGAACCGTCGTCACGTCGTGATCGTGGCCGAGGAAGGCAACGCCGCCGCTGACCTCAAGGCCCTCAAGCCGTTCATCAAGGAGTATCAGCCGGTCCTCGTCGGCGTAGGCACAGGCGCTGACATCCTGCGCAAGGCAGGCTACCGGCCGGCGCTGATCGTCGGTGATCCCGACAAGATCAGCACCGAGGTGCTGCGCTGCGGCGCCCAGGTTGTGTTGCCCGCCGATGCCGACGGACATGCGGCAGGGCTGGAGCGCATCCAGGATCTTGGGGTCGGAGCGATGACGTTCCCCGCCGCGGGTTCGGCGGCCGACCTCGCCTTACTGCTCTGCGACCATCACGGCGCTTCATTGATCGTCACCGTCGGTCACACCGCCAGCATCGAAGAGTTCTTCGACCGCAAGCGACAGCAGAGCAATCCGTCGACCTTCCTGACCCGGATGAAGGTCGGCGAGAAGCTCGTCGACGCCAAAGCGGTTGCCACGCTGTACCGCAGCCGCGTCTCCGGCGGCGCCATCGCACTCCTGGTACTCGCAATGCTGATCGCGGTGATCGCGGCGCTGTGGGTGTCGCGCGCCGATGCCGCCGTGCTGGAGTGGGTGTCGCAGTACTGGAATCAATTCCTGCTCTGGGTCCAGGGCCTGGTCTCGTAGGGGACTGACGATGATCTCGCTGCGCTCGCATGCCATTTCGCTCGCTGCGGTGTTTCTGGCGCTGGCCATCGGCGTGGCTTTGGGGTCGGGGATGCTGTCCAACACCGTGCTGTCCGGTCTGCGCGACGACAAGCAGGACATGCAGCAGCAGATCGACACCTTGACCGAAGACCGCAATGCGCTGAACGAAAAGCTCAGTGCGGCGGGGGATTTCGATGCGCAAATGGCACCTCGGATTCTCGACGCGACGTTGGCGAAGAAATCGGTGATCATTTTCCGCACCCCTGACGCCGCCGACGACGACGTCGAGGCGCTGACGCGTCTCGTCGCCGCAGGCGGTGGGACGGTCACGGGGACCATCGGTCTGACCCAGGAGTTCGTCGACGCAAACTCGGCCGAGAAGCTGTTGTCGGTGGTCAACTCGCCGATCGTCCCGGCCGGCGCGCAGTTGAGCACCGCCACCGTCGACCAGGGCTCGCAGGCCGGCGATCTGCTCGGCATCACGCTTCTGATCAACACGGATCCGAAGGTGACCCCGGTCGACGACACCCAGCGCGACACCGTGCTGGCCGCGCTGCGTGATACCGGATTCGTGACGTACGGCACGGAGCGCATCGGCGCGGCCAACACCGCACTCGTCGTCACCGGCGGGCCGCTCGGCGACGACGCGGGCAACCAGGGTGCCACGGTGGCCCGCTTCGCCGCAGGTCTTGCGCCGCACGGTTCGGGCACGGTCCTGGTCGGCCGTGACGGATCGGCCACCGGAACCGCCGCTGTCGCCGTCACGAGATCGGACGAAGCGCTGAACAACGCTGTCAGCACCGTCGACAACGTCGACAACGAATCGGGCCGCATCACCTCCGTGCTCGCGCTCAGCGCGCTGGTCAACGGGGCCCAGCCTGACCAGTTCGGCATCGGCCAGGGAGCCGCCTCGGTCACCGTGCCGCAGTAGCCCGGCGCGTCAGCGACACCTTGTCGGTGTCGGTGTTAGGGTGAGATTCCGTGGGTCGGCAGGCCCCAAACCGGGTGCAAACCCAGCGAAACAAGCCCTGCCCGGTCATCACGGAGGTAGCCTTTGCCCGGCCAATCGAGGCTGTTACGCAAGCACCCGCAAACGGCCACCAAACACCTGTTCGTCACCGGTGGCGTGGTGTCGTCGCTCGGCAAGGGTCTGACGGCCTCGAGCCTCGGCCAGCTCCTGACCGCGCGGGGCCTGCAAGTGACGATGCAGAAGCTCGATCCGTACCTGAACGTGGATCCGGGCACCATGAACCCGTTTCAGCACGGTGAGGTGTTCGTCACCGAGGACGGCGCCGAGACCGACCTCGACGTCGGGCACTACGAGCGCTTCCTGGATCGCGATCTGTCCGGCTCGGCCAATGTCACCACCGGGCAGGTCTATTCGACGGTGATCGCCAAGGAGCGCCGGGGCGAGTATCTCGGTGACACCGTTCAGGTGATCCCGCACATCACCGACGAGATCAAGCGGCGTGTTCTCGAGATGGCCGCCCCGGACGTCAACGGCAACCGGCCAGACGTGGTCATCACCGAGGTCGGCGGCACTGTCGGCGACATCGAATCGCTGCCGTTCCTGGAGGCCGCCCGCCAGGTGCGGCACGAGGTGGGCCGGGAGAACTGCTTCTTCCTCCATTGTTCGCTGGTCCCGTACATGGCGCCCTCGGGTGAGCTCAAAACCAAGCCGACGCAGCATTCGGTCGCCGCGCTGCGCAGCATCGGCATCACGCCGGACGCGCTGATCCTGCGCTGCGATCGCGACGTCCCCGAACCACTGAAGACCAAGATCGCGCTGATGTGCGACGTCGACATCGACGGAGTCATCTCCACACCGGACGCGCCGTCGATCTATGACATCCCCAAGGTGCTTCACCGCGAGGAACTCGATGCCTATGTGGTGCGGCGGTTGAACCTGCCGTTCCGCGACGTCGACTGGACTCAGTGGAACGACCTCTTGCACCGGGTCCACGAGCCGCGCGAGACCGTGCGGATCGCGTTGGTGGGCAAGTACATCGACCTTTCGGATGCCTATCTGTCGGTGGCCGAGGCGCTGCGTGCAGGCGGCTTCGCCCACCATGCCAAGGTGGAGATGCGCTGGGTCGCGTCCGACGACTGCGAGACCGATGCAGGGGCGCTCTCGGCGCTGGCCGACGTCGACGGCGTGCTCATCCCCGGTGGCTTCGGCATCAGGGGGATCGAAGGAAAGATCGGTGCGATCCGCTACGCCCGCAAGCGCGGCCTGCCCGTGCTGGGCCTTTGCCTTGGTCTGCAGTGCATCGTGATCGAGGCGGCGCGCTCGGTCGGGCTGTCGGAGGCCAACTCGGCTGAGTTCGACCCCGACACCCCCGATCCGGTCATCTCCACGATGGCCGATCAGCGTGACGCCGTCGCCGGCGAGGCCGACCTCGGCGGCACCATGCGACTCGGTGCGTATCCCGCTGTGCTGCAGAAGAATTCGCTGGTGGCCAAGGCGTATGGCGCCACGGAGGTCTCGGAGCGGCACCGGCACCGCTACGAGGTGAACAATGCCTACCGTGATCGGATCGCCGAAAGTGGGCTGCGGTTCGCCGGCACCTCGCCCGACGGTCATCTCGTCGAGTTCGTCGAGTACCCGCCCGACGTGCACCCGTTCATCGTCGGAACCCAGGCCCATCCCGAGCTCAAGAGCAGGCCCACC
>NZ_LWCS01000068.1 GCF_001650495.1 Mycolicibacterium iranicum
CCAGTACTGCCAAGGGCACGGTCACCCTCGACACCCGCACCGGCGCGTACGTCTACACCCCGACCGCGGTAGCCCGGCATGCTGCCGCCGCCGACCCGCTCGCCGGGACCGACACGTTCGTGGTCACCATCACCGACAGCCACGGCGCCACACTSACCCACACCATCACCGTCACCATCACCCCAGCCAACACCGCMCCCGAATACGTTCGGCACGACCAGAACACCGACACCGAAACAGCCGTCRTYTCAGGACAMCTGGTCTAYACCGACGCCGACGAAGACCCGCTCACCTTCAACACCCCGGCTGCCACCGCCAAGGGCACGGTCACCCTCGACACCCGCACCGGCGCGTATATCTACACCCCGRCCGCGGTGGCCCGGCATGCYGCTGCCGCCGACCCGCTCGCCGGGACCGACACGTTCGTGGTCACCATCACCGACRGCCACGGCGCCACACTSACCCACACCATCACCGTCACCATCACCCCAGCCAACACCGCCCCCGAATACATCGATCACGGCTACGACACCGATCCCGACAGTGCCATGATCGCCGGGCGATTGCTCTTCACCGACATCGACAATGACACGCTCACCTACTCCGGGCCGGCCAGTACCGCCAAGGGCACGTTGATGATTGACGCCCGTACCGGAAATTACCTCTACACCCCGTCGGCGACTGCGCGCCTCGCGGCCACCGCTTTCCCCGCCGCCGCGATCGACACGTTCGTGGTCACCATCACCGACGGCCACGGCGCCACACTCACCCACACCATCACCGTCACCATCACCGGGTTCGCCGCACCCATTGCCGACCCGATGCCTGCCGCCGCTTCGGACGACGACACCGTGTCCGTCGTCGTGGCTGCACCTGTCGAGGAAGTGATCGCGATGCCACAGGTCGACGCGACTGCGCTTCGCGACCGCGAATCCGGCAGCGACCAGACCCGTTCCAGTTCTCCTCCCGCGGTCAGGGCCGCCAGGTCGATCCCCGACAGGGCTGATCCGCCCGACGCTCTGTCGTCGATGTCGTTCGAATCATTTCCGCAACACACGCCGCCGGAGGTTCCGCCGGCCGAAATAGGACACACGAGCCGAGTCGAAACCGGAACCCAAGCCACGACCGTGTCGGTGGTTCTGCTCGCAATCGGCGGATGGTTCTTCTTCCGCCGATTCACATCGGCACCTTGACAACTATGCACAGCCACACTTGCTCTGTTGCCATCGCGCAAGGCGACGGTCTCGTTGCCCGATTCGGCGACATCGTGGTCTATGTCCTGGGCGAGCCGGAGTCGGCTCTCCGGCTCTTCGCAATCGCCGAATCAGTCTCTGCACAGGAACATCCGGGCGACACCATCGCCGAACTACTGACTGCCGAAGTGAGAGCTGAGCTTCCCGCCGCGTTCGGGGCAGTCGGTCCGGCGGCTGACAGCATTCGTGTTCTTGGGTGGGGCGGTTTGTCCGCCGAGATTGAGACCGCACACGCCGCTCGCCGACTGTCAGACTCGGAGGGCTCGACATGGTTTGACGAGGTCGTCGTCCTCGACGCAGGCACAAGTACGATCAGGATCGGGGCCGAGCCAAGCGTCGTCGGCTCCCGGTACACCGATCTCCGCTCGGGGATCGTGCTCGGTGGTGGGTTCGTGTTGAGCGCTTCATGCTCAGCCGCTCCTCAGCAAGGGAATGTCGAAACCGTACCGCCACACACGATGGTCCCCACGGAACACACCCAAGCCTCGCCATCTCCCGCCATGACCGCCGCATCGACCGCGGTCCAGCCGCTGACTATGGCAGGAGCCGCCGTCGAAGGAGAGGGACCCGGTGCCCTGATAGCCGCCGACGGCTCTGCTTACCCACTGGACCGCTCGTACGTGATCGGTCGAGATCCCATGAAAGCGGCGGAAGTTCGTAACTCCGCAGCGTCGCCCATCGTGACCGGCGACGACCGGCACGTCTCGCGGGTGCACGCGTTCGTATCCGTGGACGGCGACACCGTCCTCGTCCGGGACAATGCAACTCCGGGAGGTACCTACGTCGCAGCGCCCAACGTCCAGCAGTGGACGCAGATCGGCTCCACTGCCGAGAGACTGAAACCAGGCTGGCGCATCATGATTGGAGAACAGATCTATACATACGGGCAATAGGTAAAAGAATGTCAACCCTCGCGCAACCGTTTCAACGCCAATGCCCGTTCACGCGCTCGACGCGCACGGCGATACCGGTACTTGTACCCGACGCGCATTGCCCCCACCGTCGCGGCCAGCCCGGCTGCGGCAGCCGTCAAGGCGGTTGCAACAACGGTGGCGACTGTTGGCTCACGCCCAATCAGAACCCATGCCGCGCCGACAACCGCGATACCAATTCCGACGGCGGCTAACGGCAGACCAAAGCTGCCCGAGAAGCGACTTCGGCCACGTCGCAGCGAACGGACGAACGACTCCACGTACGCGGCGGCGAACAGCGTGAGCACGACTACCGCGACCGCCAAAGCGGTCGTGAGAGCCGATTGAGTGCTGCGTACGCCGAACAGATACGTGCGGGGTCCCTGGTCGGGACTCATGACGGTCAGCTGCCAGGTCATCTGGCCCGCGACGACATATGGGTTGACAGGGACGGAGACGTCTGCCGCCAATCCCCGCGGACCCGGGACCAGGGAAGCCTCCTGCTGGCCGACCTGAGCTCCGAAGACGCTCCAGCTCAACTGGACCCGGTCAGCGGCGAGCCCAGAGACAGCCACGGGCACGGGTTTGGACATGTCGATTTCGATGTCGCCAGTAGCTGTCGGATCCACACCAGCGACGGTGACTGTGCCGGGTTGGAGATCGCCTCCTCTCGGTGGCGTACCCAGTCCGATCAACGCCATCAATACAGCGATCAGTCCGAGCGCCGCGGAGATCAGAGCCGGCACGCGGGGCGACCGGAACTTCACGATCTCCTGAACCGGAGCCACATCCCCTCGGTCGACGTCGGCGAGTTCGACGCGCGGTTCGGGCCCAGGCTGCGCAGGTTTGACACGAGATCCCGGGGGCAGTGGCGGAGCCGCGGTGACGCTGGGCGGCGATGGGGGCGTGAGGACGCCGAGTCTTTGCCCCGTCGCTGCTGCGACGATCGTTTCGGACCCGACGATCGGAATGCCCACGGGGGTAAGCCAGTTCGACCCCCACGATTCGAATGCGGGCTCGGCCAACGCCACCCCGAAGAGTTCAGCGGTTTCAAATCGTTCGCTGGGATCCGTCGCGAGGCCACGCATCACGACATCGGCGATGGGCCTGGGAACGCTGGGCGCGGCTTCTGACAACGGCGTCGGTGTCTCGAAAGCATGCATGAACAGCACTGCCATGCTGTCTTCACCGGGTGGGAACGGCAGCACACCGGACAACAATTGGTAGACCATTGTGGCCAACGCGTACACGTCGGTGGCGGGGGTGACTTCCTGACCGCGGGCCTGTTCGGGTGCGATGTAGGACGGCGTGCCGACAATTTCACCCGCGCGGGTCACCAACGTGTCGTCACCGCCGACGATCTTGGCGATGCCGAAGTCGGTGAGCTTGACCGTTCCATTCGCCGAGAACATCAGATTCGCGGGTTTGATGTCGCGGTGCAGGACGCCGTGTGCGTGCGCAGCCTGCAAACCGGCCGCGCAGGCGAGCGCGACCGCGATCGCCGAGGAAGCATCGAAGCCCTCCGCGCGAAAGCGCTCAGCGACGGTGCCTCCAGGGAGGTATTCCATCACCAGCAGGCACAACCCGTCCTGTTCCACATAGTCGTACACAGGGACTACATGCGGGTGGACGATCGATGCCATCAACTGGGCCTCGGCGAGGAAGCGGCGACGTATCACCGGGTCTTCGGCGAACTGCGGCGGGATCTGCTTGATCGCAACCCGGCGCTGCAGAATGCGGTGTGTCGCCGACATCACTACACCGCAGCCGCCGCGACCCAACTCCTCGCCGATGTCGTATCCGGACAACGCGGCGCGGATGCGGTCGGCAGCGGTCGTCATCGCCGAGACTCGCTTGCTGTGATGTTCTCGATGCCCAGATCGGAAATGGCCAACTCGTCGAACTCGTCGAAGTCGTCGTCGAAGTCATCGTCGTCGTCCGGCGTCGGTGAGAAGTACCCGATTGCGAAGAAGGTGATCGCGGTCAGGCCCGCAATCGCCATCCACAGCCCAGTGTCGGGTATCCACAGACGCAGCACCGAGGCCGAGAAGACGATGACAAGTCCAATTCCGATGCCAGGCATCAATAGTCTCATTCCTCGCTTCCACCGGTTGGTAGAAAGACGCTGACGTGCAAGAGCGATCGCGACATCGCTGACACTCAGCGCCGTGAGAACCAGCAGGGCCACACCGAACAGCCCGTAGACGGAGATAAGCGATCCGCGCACATCGGTGACCGCTGCGACGGCCGCGACCGTGGCGCCCGCCCGGTCGGAGAACCTGAGCTCCGCACCGATCAGGCCGGTCGCCTGACCTTGCAGCCCTGTGAGATTGAGGCGATAGCGCAGTGTTTGGGTGGCGCCGGGCGGCACGATCGCTTCGATGGGTGTTGCGTAGCTGAAGAAGCTCAAGCCGACCACGCGGCCGACGAAATCGACCTGCCAGACGCTGAGCGTTTCCGAGCCTGTGTTCGTCAGGTCAACGACAACGTCCACGGATTCGTTGGGAGTGAGCCACAGCGGATTTCCTGAAGTCGTCGTACCTAGGTCTTGCCCATTCATGGTCGCCGACACCGCAAGTGCACCGGTGTCGGCGGCCGCGGAAGGTGTGACGCATAGTGCAGTCACCACAGCAACCAGCAGCGACGCGACCACGTGGACGATCGGCCGTGCTCGGCTTGACACTGTGGGCGCCCCCCATGTTGCGGCTACGTCAATATAAAAGGAGATTACTCTTCGCCGGTTGCTCGGAGGACCTCGTGAAGTTGTACTTCGCTTTAATGCTCAACGATCAGCACATGACCGACAGTGGCCGCCGGTGGGCACTCGGATGTGGCGAAAGGTCTATTCGCGCTGCGATTGCAATGGGATCTTGTCGGTCATGTTGGCG
The DNA here is from genome assembly GCF_001650495.1 of Mycolicibacterium iranicum. Classification (GTDB taxonomy): domain Bacteria; phylum Actinomycetota; class Actinomycetes; order Mycobacteriales; family Mycobacteriaceae; genus Mycobacterium; species Mycobacterium iranicum_A. Next base: position 5,053 of record NZ_LWCS01000068.1, read on the forward strand.
ATCGGGTTTGTCGCTCGGGCAACGACAGGAAAGATCGTCTCCGTGCCGCGTCTGCCCTTGATTTCGACTTGCTCCGGTTCGCCCCACACGAACCGGGCCTTCGTGGCGGCGTGAACGCCGCTCGTCACGATGACCGGTGCCCGACCGTTTCGTCCGGACATCGACGCCAGTCGGAACGCCACGTTGGTGGAATCACCGATGACCGCCTCTACCGATCGTGTCATCGCCGCAAGAGCGGCCATACCTTGCACGACGCCCCACCCCATGTGGATCGACGAACCATCGGGGCCGCGAAGCGCCAGGTCAGGCCCCAGCTCCTCAACTCGCCTATTGGCAGCCAGAGCGAACTGTATCGCGAGTACTTCAGCGTCCTGCACCGTACGAAGGTCCCATACCGCGTACAGCGCGTCGCCGGCGTAATGATTCAATGTCCCGCGGTGCTCGCGCAGAATGTGGCCGAGTTCGCGCCACAGCACATTCAAGCTTTCCGCGATCACGGTGTGGTCGGTGATCTGGGAGATCGTCGAGTAGTTGGTGATGTCCCCGACGACCATCACCATCGCAGACTGTGTGATTCGAGTGCGCGTCATGCCCGCATCAGGTTGTGTCAGTTCGGTGTTGAATCGTTGTGAAATGAACGTCATCGATACGTCGGCTATGCGGATCTCGTCGCCCGGTTTGAATGGGACCGGGACAGCACGTTCGAGTCGTGCGCCGTTCACGAGTGTCCCGTTCGTGCTGGTGTCGACGACGAAAGCCTGATCGGTCGCGCGGTCCAATCGAATTTCCAGGTGGCAGCGGGAGATCTCGGGATGGGCGATGACGACGCGTCGGTCGTCGCTGATGCCTGCGCACTCACGACCGACAAACATCTGATCAACAATCGGCACAGTGCGTCGGCTGCCGCCGGACTCCACCAGGACGAGGTAGCCCAAAGGCTCATCGCCCGCTCCACTCGCGGCGAGCTCAGACATCGCGCACTCCCTGCAAATCACCTGTCGCTACACATGCACCGCACCTTCCCCAACCACGGTAATCGCGCCCCCCGGTTGAAGATACGGGTGTCGCGCGATTCGAACAGCAGGTGAACGCCCGGGGTGCTTCTCATTGCAGAGCGCGGACCTCATCGCTGAGCTGACGCACACGGTCAGTCAACGCTCTGGCGAGATTCTTGTGAATCGCCAGCAACACGTCCGGACGATCGCGGCAAAGCTCTTCGAGCGCGACGACTTCGATCTCGAAACACAGGCTGTCCGTTGCAGATCGGACACCCGCGGTGCGCGTGCCTCCGTACAGGGCGGCCATGTCGCCGAATGTGGTTCCCGGACCAAAAGTTCTGATGCGCAACAATGAACCGTCCCTGACCAACACGATGTCAACGAGTCCGGACACCAGGCAGTAGATCCGATCGGCAGGTTCGCCTTCATGAAAGACGAACTCGCCAATCCCGAACCCGCAGAACCGGCCGGCTGCCTCGATCACCGGCAGGAAGGACGGGTCGACACCGCGCATTGCTTCGACATCGGCCAGCGGAGTGCGCGGCGGATCGGTGTCGACGCCCGCGCGGGTCAATATCTCGTCTTCGCGCCACTCCAGAGCGTCTGCCAGAGTTTCGAAGGTTTTGGCGCCGAGCTGATGTACGAAATCTCCTGGTGCGCCGGTCAAAACCAACGTCGCCCCCGCCGCCTCGACCATCATCGCGGTCGCACTCATCAACCTGCCGACACTTCCGTCCACCGTCGTGACTCGGCGGAAGTCCAGGATGATCACCTCGGCTTCGTGCAGTTCCGCGATGGCCCTGCTCAACACCTCACACGAGCCGAACCGCAGCTGGCCCTGCAGTTCCAGCACCCGCGTGGTGTGGCCGGCCTGTTTCAGCAGTACCTCGTGTTCGGCGATGCGCTGCCGTTTGGAGCGCACCGCATCACCGCCATAGGCAGCCCGCACCACGGACCGATCCGAGGACGACGGGCTGAACAGATGAAGCCCGAAGTGCTCAGACAGCAACTGGCAGAACGCGATTCCGCGAACACTGTTTCCGTGGGCGTCAAGTCTCGGGGAGAACACGGCCAGCCCGAATTGTCCCGGCAATACCGCAACCACTGCCCCGGCAACCCCGCTCTTGGCGGGCAGCCCAACGCTGTAGAGCCATTCGCCGGCGTAGTCGTACATCCCGCAGGTGCTCATCACGCTGAGCACACGCGGCACGTTGGACCCGGTCACCGCCAGCTCGCCGGTGACCGGGTTGATTCCGCCATTGGCCAGCGTGGCTCCCATCGTCGCCAGGTCGCGGGTGTCGGTGAGCAACGAGCACTGCCGAAAGTAGGTGTCGAGGGACGTCTGAACATCCGCAGCCAGCATTCCGAAGCTGCGCATGAGGTAAGCGATCGCCCGATTGCGGTCCCCGGAGTCGCGCTCGGACGTCCACACCTCGTCGTCGACCGACAGCTGTCGGCCGGCGAATCGCGCGAATCCTGTGTCGATCGCATCCGCCGTCAGCAGGCTTGTGGTGAGAATGGCTCCGGCATTGACCATCGGATTGTGCGGACGATGCGTCGCGAGATCAAGTTCGATCGCGTTGAACGGGTCGCCAGACGGCTCGACCCCGACTCGCTGCAGGACTGCTTCGACCCCGTTGTCCTCTAACGCAATCGCATAGGCAAAGGGCTTGGACACGGATTGAATCGTGAAGGTTTGTTCGACGTCACCGAGGTCATAACGCTGGCCGTCTACCGTGACGATGCTGACGCCGAACCAGTCCGGATCGGCCGCACTCAACGCCGGGATGTAATTTGCAACTTCTCCGGTGGACATCCGAGCGACCTCATCGAAAATCGAACGGAGTTCACCTTCCAGCGGTAGGCGCATTCTCAATACCGACCTTTGCATAACACTCCATGACGGGGACGCAAACAACGGTAAACCCAGCTCACGTAACACGCTCACTTCCCGTGACGGCGTCGCCCGCCTCATTCCCGGTCAGCGGGCCGCCCGAACACCCCAACGGCACCAACAGGATTGACCTCGCCGACGCACTACCCGAACCGGGTACGACTAACAAGTGAATTCGCGGGGGAGGTCGACTGAACTCGCGTCGACATCCGTCGTCTTTAACTTTGCCGCACAGACCTCAGTCACAGGTCTGGAATCGGAAATCGTTAGCGCACAACCGAAACGCCGCGACCGCCGACTCCCAGCGAGCAGGCAATAACAACGGCCATCGACTGCGTGCCGAATTAGGGTTCCGACGTGGGCCTCCGTACGAGTCATCGAGTATTTCGCAATCCTGCTCTCCGTGCCCTGCTGCTCACGTGGGCATGTTTTTACATTGCCGACGTCGCGCATTACGTCATGGTGGTCGCGTACACCTTCGAGTCGAGCGGTGCCACCGCGGTAGGCGCCGCAATCATTTTGAACGTGCTACCCGCCGGGTTGTTGGGACCGTTCGTGGCGACACTGGCTACCAGCCGGCGACCCCAAACGCATCTGGCGTTCGGGATCGGGGCCCGTGTGGTGACGATGGCCGCGACCATCGCCGTCGTCCTGACCGAAGCGCCTCTCGGATTGCTGCTCACATTGGTGGGGATCGATTCGATGCTCTCGGCCGCGGTACGGCCGGTACACGCCGGGCTGTCCGTGCGCTTGGCGAGAACCACCGCAGAAGTCGCCGGCGCCGTCTCGATGACGAACTTTCTCCTGAGTGCCTCTGCGCTGGCCGGTCCTTTACTCGCCGGTGTAGCGACGAGCATGATGGGCGTTGGGTGGGGGTTTGCCATGCCGATGCTGGTGTTCGCTGTCGGAACGGTGACCGCACTACTGATCTCAGTGCCGCACGATGGCTCACGTGTCGAGACGGAAACGCCTCGGGGGGATGGACCTCGGCGATCGCAGACCCGTGCGGTCGCGTCCGGTTTCCGCGGCATCCTTGAGAGTCGGCCAGCGGCAGCGGCCAGCGTGATGATTCTGGTCGCAATGGTTCACGTCGGCCTGTGGGATGGAGTGGTGGCGCCGCTCTCCAATGAACGTCTCGGCCTGGGTACGGGGGGCGTCGCGACGATCATGACTGTCTATGGGCTGGGCAGCCTTGTCGCCGCACTTGCCATGATGTCGGTCGTCGGGCATCGCGGCCTGGCGGGCGCACTCGCGTGCACCATGCTCGGAATCGCGGGCATGCTCGCCGTGATCGGGCTCCTGCGCGCACCGCTACCCGTAATGATGCTCGCAGGCTGTGTCGGAGCGGCCACCACAATCGCCTGTACCATCGCTCCAACTTTGGTGCAGCGCAGTGTTTCTCGATCGGCGATGGTATCGGCCGCAGCCAGCCTTCAGAGCTTGTATCTCATCGGAATGGCCGCGGGGGCAGCGCTCGCCACTCTGATTTTGCGGTCGACGGGAGTCCCCGGCACGTTGTTGACGATCGGCGCCATCATCGTCGTCGTCACGGCGCTGACATGGCCAGCGGTCCGTCGCGCCGATAGGTTCAGCTCCGACGATGCCGCCAAACTTTCGGCGATCCGCGCAAGCCCGATGCTCGCTCCCCTGCCGGCGCTGGCGCTCGAGCAGCTGGCAAGGGCGGCAGACCAGTTGACGGTCCCTGCCGGAACCGAAGTAGTCCGGCAAGGCGACTCGGGTGACCGCTTCTATATGATCGCCGCCGGATCGGCCGACGTATCGGTCGACGGGCGGCGCGTCGCCACGCTCGGTCCGGGAGGGTCGTTCGGGGAGATCGCGATGATCCGGGACGAGCCGCGGTCAGCGACGGTTACCGCACGCGAGGAACTCCGCCTCGTCGCTGTTGATCGTGGTGAGTTCCTCGCCGCGCTGTCCTCCGACGCAGCCGCCATGGGGCACATTTCGGGTGTCGTTCAAACGCGCTTGACGACGCCGCCGGTAGAGGAGCGTCTGGCGGAGGTAGACCGGGTCGAGGCGCTAGCTGGACTGTCAGTCGACGGCGTGCTCGCGGCGCAGCGACCGTTTCTCGACATCAGCCCCGACGCGCGCAAGGCGCTCGCCGAGTCGGCGCGGGTGCTGGTGGCAACCGACGGTGCGCTCATCACCCGTGAGGGTGATTACGGCCAAACGTTCTACGTGATCCTGAGCGGTACCGTCGAGGTCTCCGAAGGTGACAAGTGGATTCGAAGTTTGGGCGCCGGTGAGAGTTTCGGAGAGCGGGCCATCCTGCGTGACACTCCGTCGACGGCAAGCGTGCGCGCCCGTGGCGGTGTCACCCTGCTCGCCATCGATCGAAATGCTTTTCTGCAAGCGCGAATACAAGTTTGACAGAGAAGACGTATATGTTCCGTCGCTGTTTGGTTGAGTGTTTTTGCTCTGTATATGCCTGTGCCCCCCAATTGGTTTGGGGGGCACAGGGTTAATGTGTGTTCGGCGGTGTCCTACTTTTCCACCCGGGTGGGTAGTATCATCGGCGCTGGTAGGCTTAGCTTCCGGGTTCGGGATGGGTCCGGGCGTTTCCCTGCCGCTATTACCGCCGTAACTTTATTCACTCGTTTTTGAGTGTCCCCTTTTTTGTGGGGAAGTGTGTGGGTTCCTGTTTTTGGTGGTGGGGTGTGGTCGTTGTTGTTTGACCGTGTGGTGTGGTTGCGAGGTTTTGTTGTTGTTGTAAGTTTTC
>NZ_LWCS01000069.1 GCF_001650495.1 Mycolicibacterium iranicum
CTCGGGGGAGGAGGCACACGAGGCGGTCAGCAGTGCTGCGACGGACAGGGCGGCGAGGGTCGGACGAACCGGCATGGGGTGCAGCTACTTTCGTGGGTCGCTGGGGTGTTCCGGGGGGTCGCCGGAATTCTCTCCCGGTGGGTGTGGCGCGTCGGGGTCCGGGCTGAACTGTGCAGCCGGTCCGGCGTCCGGTTGCGGTGACGCGTGGGAGTCGGGGTCGATTTCGCTCTCGGTGCGGAACATGAAGAAGAACACCACCCAGCCGATGGCCGAGATGAAGATCCAGCTGACGAGACGGTAGATCAGCATGGCCGAGATCGCCGATGCCAGCGACATCCCGCTGGACACCAGGCCGGGCACCAGCACCGCCTCGACGACGAGGAGGCCGCCCGGCATGAGCGGGATGGAGCCGACTGCGCGGGCAGCGGCGTACGCGACGGTGACGCCGGCGATCGAGGGATGCCCGCCGGTGGCGTAGCAGGCGAAAAGCAGGCAGGCGACGTCGGCAACCCAGTTGAACAGCGACCAGCTGAAGGCCTCACCGAGGTCGCGACGGCCGAGCTGCACCGACTCCAGCTGGGCGAGAATCTCGCGCCACTTGGCCAGACCGGTCTCCGGGGGTTTGCCGCGGACGGAGTTCACCCAGCTCAGCACCCGCACGCCGATGCCCTCGATGAGTTCCGGCCGGGTGGCCACCGCCTGGGCCAGAAGGACCAGCGCGACGAACCCGCCGAGCGAGAAGATCAGCGACAGCGGGTTCTTGCTGGCACCCAGCAGGAAGGCACCACCGAGGCCCAGCAGCGCGAGCCCCACGACCTGGAGAACACCGGACATGACCAGCTGCCACGAGGCCACCAAAGGTGTTGCGCCCCAGAGTCTTTGCTGACGATAGATGAACGTCGCCGACAGCACGGGGCCGCCGGGCAGTGTCGTCGACAACGCATTGCCTGCGTAGAACGCCGCCTCAGACCGCCACTGGTGGACACGCACACCCGCCGAACGCAGCAGCGTGCGCTGGATCTGCGCGAAGCTGTGCATGGAGGCCATCGCCGCGACCACGGCGGCCAGCACCCATAGCGGATCGGCTGACACGAGGCTCTTCCACGCCTTGGCCAGCTGATCGCGCACCAGCGCAAGCTCGACGGCCAGCACGAGGACGGCCAGCGCAATCAGAACCCAGCGCAGCCACCAGTACTTGCCCCGGGCGCGGTACCGGCCGGGGCCGGCCTGTGTGTCGCTCGCGGGCGCGTCGTGGGACACGCCCTACAGACTAAGCGGAAAAGCAGCGAAAACCGCAGATCCGGGGCTCGGACAGGCGAGCCCGCTACGCTACCGGGATGTCAGCCCGCCCGTCTCTGGACACATTCGCCGACGCGTCGGTCACTCCCATGGTGCGGCGGGCGGCCGCATGGTCGTGGCGTCTGCTGGTGATTTTCGGCGCGGTGCTCACGGTGCTGTGGGTGATGCTGAGGCTCGAGATCCTGGTGGTCCCCGTTGCGCTCGCGACCATCATCGCCGCGCTGCTGATGCCCGTCGTCGACTTCCTCGACCGGCGCGGAGCCCCGCGCGGCGGTGCGGTCGCGCTGGTGCTGCTCACCAGCATCGCGCTGTTCGGAGCGCTGCTGGCGTTCGTCGTCACCCAATTCGTGGAGGGCGCACCGGCTTTGGTGAGCCAGGTCTCGACGAGCATCGAAGGTGTCGGCAAATGGCTGACCGACGGCCCGCTGCAAGTCAGCGACCAGCAGATCAACCAGGCCCGCGACACCGCCATCGAGGCATTGCAGAGCAACCAGGAGAAGCTGACCAGCGGTGCGCTGTCCACGGCGGGCACGCTGACCGAGATCGTCACCGGTGCGCTGCTGGTGTTCTTCACGTTGATCTTCCTGCTGCTCGGTGGCCGCAACATCTTCGGGTTCGTCACCCGGGTGTTCCCGAAGCACGTGCAGGAGCGGGTCCGGGACGCCGGCCGGGCGGGTTTCCGGTCGTTGATCGGCTATGTGCGCGCGACGTTCCTGGTGGCGGCCGTGGACGCGATCGGCATCGGCGTCGGCCTGGCCGTCATGGGTGTGCCGCTCGCGCTTCCGTTGGCTTCACTGGTGTTCATGGGCGCGTTCGTCCCGTTGGTCGGCGCTCTCGTGACCGGGTTCCTGGCCGTCGTCGTCGCGCTGATCGCGAAGGGCTGGGTCTTCGCGCTGATCACGCTCGGCCTGATCATCGCGGTGCAGCAGCTGGAAGGTCACGTGCTGCAACCGCTGGTGATGGGCCGCGCCGTCGCGATCCACCCGCTGGCGATCGTGCTGGCGATCGCCGGCGGCGCCGTGCTCGCCGGCATCGTCGGGGCGCTGCTCGCCGTGCCGGCGCTGGCGTTTCTCAACAGCGCGATCCGCGTGCTCGTCGCCGACGACCCGGAGGCCGAGGAAGCGGCGATGGAGGCCGACGACGAGGGGCTGATCAACGCCGAACCCGACGACGTGGAAGCGCCCGCCGAGTAGGCCCTACAGCCGGCCTTCGCGACGCAGCAGGTCCTGTGCGCTGAGCCCGCCGCCACCGCGGCGCGGAGCCTCGTCGTCAGGACGGGTGTTCAGCTTCTCCGTCGCGGCGTCGGCATCCGTCTTGCGCTGAGCGGGGATGGCCCGGGTGGGTGCGGCGTCGTCGCCCTCGTCACCCTGCGCCTGCGGTATCGCCGTGGTCGGCTCGTTGCTGACGGTGTCGGGCATCGCGCGGGTCGGTTCGGCCGACGGCCGCAGCGGCTGCGCCGGACCCGCCGGGGCGTCGGTGCCGCGCAGATCGCCGAGCCACGACTCGATCTCGCGGTCTTCCCGCGGCTGCGCGGGCGCCGGCTTGTCGGACCGGCCGCGCTGCGTCGCCGCGGCGGCACCGCTCACCGCGTTACGCACCACGTTCTTGGCGATCGACAGACGGGTGGTCTGCGGTTCGGCATCCGGTGCGGGGACCGGCGGCGGGGCCACCGGCGGACGCGGCGGTGCGGTCGGGATCCGCGTCGTGCCCTGGGCAGACGGGTCGCCTGCCCGCGGCGGCAACCCGGGTCGGGGCCCGGTGGGCAGACGTCCCGGTCCGGGACGGCCGGGGCCGGGGTGGCCGGGATCGTGCGGCGGCAACCCTCGCCCAGCCGCGATCGGCGGCGGGCCGCCGGCACCGACGAGTGCCTCGGCGGGCTCGTCACGCTCGTCTCGTACCGTCGGACGCTTGCGCTCATCGGGGAGTTCCGTCTCACCGAGACCCAGCTTCTCCTGGATCCGCTTCATCCACCGCGGCGCCCACCAGCAGTCGTCGCCGAGCAGCTTCATGATTGCGGGCACCAGGAACATCCGGATGATGGTGGCGTCCAGCAGCAGCGCGATGAGCAGGCCGAACGCCAGGTACTTCATCATCACCAGGTCGGAGAACACGAACGCACCGGCAACCACGGCCAGCACCAGGGCCGCGCCCGTGATCAGGCGTCCCGTCGTGGCGGTGCCGATGCGGATCGCCTCCGCCGTGGACATGCCGCGTTCGCGGGCCTCGACCATGCGGGAGACGAGGAAGACCTCGTAGTCGGTGGACAGACCCCAAATCACCGCGATGATGAGGCCGATCATCGGAGCCATCAGCGGCTGCGGGGTGTAGTTCATCAGCCCGGATCCGTGCCCGTCGACGAACATCCACGTGAGGATGCCCATCGTCGAACCCAGGGTCAGCGCGCTCATCAGGGCCGCCTTGATCGGCAGCACGATGGATCCGAAGGCGAGGAACATCAGGATCGTCGTCGTGACGATCAGCACGACCACCATCAGAGGCAGCTTGTCGAAGAGGCTGTGGATGCTGTCCTGTTCCAGCGCGGGGGTACCGCCGACGGAGATGTCGAGTCCGCGGGGAGGCTGGATCGAGCGGAGCTCATCGATCTTCTGCGATGCGTCGTTGCGGTTGACCAGACCGTTCTGCAGGACTCGGATCGACGGATCTTTCGATCCGCCCTCCTGAACAGAGCGCTCCTGCCACATCTTGGACGGGTCGTTGTCGGGGTCGATGAACCCACTGATCGTCATCGCCTCGGCGCGGACCTCGGCCAGCTGCTGTTCTGTGACCGGCTCGCCGTCCTGCCGTTCGATCACCAGGGTCAGGGGTTCGGTGCGGAATCCGGGGAAGCTGCGGTCGAAATCTTCCTGCGCCTGGCGCACTCCGTTGTCCGGCGGCAGGTACTTCTCGCTGATGCCGCCGAGCGCGAGTTGGCCCAGCGGGATCACCAGCAGGATCATCACGATCAGAATCGGTGCGGCGAAGGCGATCGGCCGCTTCATCACGACGTTGACGAGCTTGCCCCAGAAGCCCTTCTCGACCTCGGCGCGCGTTTTGGTCTTCTGCGTCTTCTCCGCCAGCCATTGGACCCACCACACGATCGGGGTGCGGGCGAGCGGCACGTAGCGGGCGAGCGCCAGACCGCCCGCGACGACGGCGACGAAGATGATGACGCCCAGCAGCACCCAGTACAGGCCGCCGTCCAGCGCGTCCTTGTTGGCCATGACCACGTAGGTGAGCCAGCCCAGCGTTCCGATGTAGCCGAGCGCCAGGCCGATCACCGTCAGCGGCAGCCCCTGCTCGCCGGACTGCCGGATGCGTTTCCTCGCGAGGTGGCCCAGCGCGACGCCGACGGGGGGCACCAGCAGGCCCGCGGGGATCGACGCCACGGCCAGCGTGTTGGTCTTGGTGTTGGACGGATCCGAGGTGACGTCGGACTGGATGAACTTGAGCAGCCAGCGCACACCGAGCGCGTCGACGCGGGGGCCGAGGATGCCCAGGGCGGCGGGGAGCACCGTGATCGACAGGATCGCCGCGAGCATGACCGACGCGATGATCGCGTAGGTGATCGACTTGAGGAAGCCCTGTGGGAACAGCAGCAGCGGAACCGAGGACGCGACCAGGATGACGGCCGAGAACATGATGGTGCGGCCCGACGTCATCACGGCTCGCCGTACGGCGGCCTCGGTGTCGTAGCCTTCGGCCAACTCTTCGCGGAACCGGCTCACCATGAAGAGGCCGTAGTCGATGGCGATGCCCAAACCCATCAGCGTGACGACGGGCTGGGCGAAGAAGTGCACGGGCATGAACTCGGCGAAGACCCGCATGATGCCCAGCGCGCCCGCGATGGTCAGGCCGCCGATGATGCCGGGCAGGGCGGCGGCGATCACGCCGCCGAACACGAAGAACAGAACGACGCAGACCAGCGGGATGGCGGCGACCTCGGCACGCTTCTGGTCTTCGCCGATCGTTCCGGTCAGCTCGCTGGCCAGGGGGTTCAGCCCGGCCAGCTGGATGCGGCCGTCGTTGATCTCGGAAAGCTGGGGTTCGATGGCCTGGTAGTTCTTCAGGATCTCGTCGTCGTTGTCGCCCTTGAGCGGGATGCTGATGAACGTCTTCGACTCGTCGGCGGTCTTCATCTGCTGAACGGTCGGGGAGTCGCTGTCGGGGGCGCGCAGCCAGCCGACCCAGCTGACGATCTGGTCCTCGTGGTCGGCGACGAGATTGTTCAGCTCGTCGGTGGTCGACTTGATCCACTCGGGATCGGTGACCTTCTCACCGTCGGGCGGCGTCAGGATCGCCACGACGTGGCTGGTGCGGTCGCGGCCGTAGGCCTCGTCGGACACCAGCGATGCGTGGACGGATTGGCTGCCCTCGTCATAGAAACCGCTCTGGGTGACGTGCTGTCCCAGGCTGATGCCGTAGACGCCGCCGCCCAGGCACAGTGCGACCATGACACCGATCACTATGTATCGGTACTGGTACACCGTTCGACCCCACCAGGCGAACACGTTCAGCTCCTTACGGTCATGTCTGTCGGCCCGCGCACGTCGAAACCGAGGCTTTAAATTTTCTAGACGCGCGAGGTCAGGAGCGACGACAGCGGCCGGAACGGCTGCAGCCAAGCGCCCTGCTCGGGCAGCGAATCGAGTCCGATCCGCGGTAACGGTTCCCGGAAGACACCAGCGATGTCCTCCAGATCGACGAACTCCAAGGTATCCGACGCTAACGCCCAACTGGCATGTTCGCGAAATCCGAGCACCTGGACCTTGACGCCGTTGCGGGCGATGTCCTCCAGCGGCAGTTTGAACGCCTGACCGTCGGCGGAGGCAACGATCAGACCGGCAAGTCCCTGACTGTTGCGCAGGGCGATGTGGGCCAGCATGTCGCTGTCGACGTCGCTGTCTTCGTCCACCTTCGGTTTGGCGAACACCGCGAAGCCCACGTTACGCAACGCTTCCACCCAGGGCCGTACGACGTCGGCACTGCCCGGGGCGATGTTGGTGAAGACGGTCGCCTCGGGTTCGAGTGCCACTGCGCGTCCGCTGCCCGCGTACTCGGCGGACAGCTCGGCGGTGCGGGCCAGCAACCAGCGGCCCAGCGCGTCGAACCGCGGTCGGTGGGCCGCGGTGGGACGGCCGCCCAGGATCGATCCGAGACCCATGTCGAGGTTCGGGGCGTCCCAGACGAGGAGGACCCGCCCGGCCTGCGGCGCGGCCTCGGCGCCGAGCTCGGCCGGTGTGACGACCTCGGAGGTGTCGGGCAGCGCTGCGTCGTGGAGGTTCTCGGTGAGGCTCACGGCGCCTTCTCCCAGAGCAGTTCGGTCACGACCGGGCCCGCGAGTGCCTTGCGCTCGTATTTGGTCACGGGTCGGGCGACCGATATCGGCAGTCCCCCGGTGTGTTCTGGGTCGACAGGGACGCGGCGCAACCGGGGCTCGGCGTCGCCGACCTCGGCGATGTGTTCGGCGTAACCCTGGTGGTCGGTGGCCGCGTGCAGCACACCGCCGGGGCGCAGCCGGTCAGCGATCAATGCCACGGTGTCGGGCTGCAGGAGCCGGCGTTTGTGATGACGTGCCTTCGGCCACGGGTCGGGGAAGAACACCCGCACCCCGGTCAGCGAGTCGGGGCCGAACATCGAGGTGAGGACGTCGACGCCGTCACCGCGGACGAGCCGGATGTTGGGGACGGGGTTTGTTTCGGAAGCCCGGTCGATCGCGCTCAGCAGCTGGGCCAGGCCGCGCCGGTAGACCTCGACGGCGACGACGTCGATGTCGGGTTCGGCCTGCGCCATTGCCAGGGTGGAGGTGCCCGTGCCACACCCGATCTCCAGGACGACGGGGGCGTGCCTGCCGAACCACGCGTCGGTGTCCAGCGGGCCGGCCGGGTTGTCGCCGTCACGGGCCTGCCGGCCGAGCTGCGGCCACAGCCGGTCCCACGTGGCCTGCTGGTTGCCCGAGATCGTCGAGCGACGGGCGCGGAAGCTGGTGACACGCCGGTTGAAGTGCGGGTGAGGTGCGTCCGCGGACGCGGGGACCTCGGAACCCGTTGACTGCATCCGTCCATGGTCGCCTATCAAGACCCTGCACCTCGCATCGTGTTACAGATTGATACCCAACAGTTGCCTTCTTCTGGTACCTGCGGTTACCCAGGCCACTGACCCGCAAAAGATGTGTCTTCGCCCTCCCCTCCCCGGTGTCACGATGTACCCGGGGGGAGCATCGATGTCGTCAATTTTTTCGGCGTTGGCCGATGTCCTGGGACGCTACGCCGCGGCGGCGGGGGCGCCGGGGCTGACCGCGATCGAAGCTCGGTTGCGTGCTCCTCTCGCGGTCTCCGTGGCCGGCCGTCCGGGGGTGGGTCGTGGCACGGTGGCCCGTGCGTTGACCGGGGCCGGGGTCACCGTGGTCACCGGCGCGGCCGACATTCGTGTCGTGGTCATCGCCGAGACGCTGAAGCCCGAAGACCGGCGGGCGCTGCGGGGTGATCTTCCGGCGCTGGTCGTCCTCAACAAGGCCGATCTGTCCGGCCGGGTCGTCGGCGGGCCGCTGGCTGCGGCGAGGCGCAGCGCCCACGACCTCGCCGCCGCGGTGGGGCGACCCGTTGTGCCGATGGTCGCTCACCTCGCCGGCGTCGAGCTGGACGACGAGCTGATCGATGCGCTGCGGACGCTGGCCACCACGCCCGCTGACATGACATCCACAGATGCCTTTGTCCGTTCGGAACATGTGGTGCCCGGACCGATCCGCCGACTCCTGCTCGAACGCCTCGACCGGTTCGGCCTCGCGCACGCCGTGATCGCCGTCGTCGAAGGCCTGTCGGTGGACTCGGTGGCCGCCAGGTTGCGCGGGCTCAGCCAGGTCGACGCCGTCATCGCGCGGCTTTCCGGTTTTGCCGCCGAGGTCGGTTATCGGCGGGTGCGCGCCGCCTTGGTGGGACTGGAGCGGGCGGCCACCGAATCCCGCGACGACGATCTCGCGGCGTTCCTGGCCGGCGACGAGGTGGTGATCGCGGTGATGGCGGCGGCTGTCGGCATGGTCGAGGCGTCGGGTCAGCGGGTGGACCCCGCCGATAACCCCGATGCCCACCTGCGCCGGGCCGTGCACTGGCGCCGCTACGCCGACGGCCCGCTCGACGCCCTTCATCGCCGATGCGCGGCCGACATCTCGCGCGGGTCGCTGCGACTGCTCTGGCAGGCGCGGTGAGCGCGCAGGACGTCGTGTTGGTGACGGGTCCACCGCGCGCCGGGGTCACCGCGATGACCGCCGCGCTGCGGCGCCGGATGCCGTCGTACCGGTTCGCCGAAGCCGATGACGTCACCGTGACGGCCGCGCCGGTCGCGGTCGTGTTCGTAGTGTCGGCTGTCGCCCCGGTCGTCGAATCCGATTGCACGCTGGTTGATTTTGCGACGAGCGTGGTGATCGGAGTCGTGTCGAAGATCGACGACCACCGCGACTGGCGGCGTGTGCTGTCCGCGAACCGTGAGCGGCTCGGCATGCCGTGGGTCGGAGCGGCGGCCGCGCCGCGGCTGGGGGAGCCGAGCCTGGACGAGCTCGCCGGCCTGCTGGACGCCGAACTCGGCGACCCGGCACGGAACATGTTGCGCACGAGAGAATTTCGTATGGCGCAGCTTCGCGATGAGCGGGAAGAGCTGTCACGCCGTAGGCGGATGGCGGCGTCGGACCGGGCGCGCACGCTCCGCAGTGAGGTCCGACAGCTGCGACTCGTTTCGGCGCAGACCGCGCGCAGTCGGTGTGCGGCCCTGCGGTCAGAGTTGATCGGCGAGGCTGCAGCGGTGTGCAGACGCGAGGTGCCGGGTTTCGCGGAACGGGTCCGGCGACGCTGCGACGACGTTCTTTCCCGGATAGACGCCGACATCCTCGCGTACACCGGACACACCGCCACCCCGTCCCCGGTCGACATCACGGATCCGCCGTTGAGGTCGCGCCGCCTGGAGAACCGCTTGATGGCTGTGCTCGGGGCGGGTTTCGGGTTCGGCGTCGCGCTGGTGGTGACCCGATTCGTGGCGGGTCTGGCACCCGGGCTGGCCGCCGCGGGCCTTGCGGCCGGCGTCGGGGTGGGAACAGCGACCGCGGGG
>NZ_LWCS01000070.1 GCF_001650495.1 Mycolicibacterium iranicum
CACCACCACCGCCATGCCCCTGGGCGACCTCAAACTCACCCAGTTACCTCTGGACACCCACACCGCCCGCATGGACCTCACCTTCTCCCTCACCGAGAATCACACCCCCACAGGCGAACCCGACGGCATCACCGGCACCATCGAATACCGCACCGACATCTACGACGCCGAGACCATCGAAACCCTCAACCGACGCCTCCAACGAGTGCTCACGGCCATGACCTCCGCCCCCACACAGCGGGTCTCCGCCATCGACCTCCTCGACGACACCGAACGCGCCCGCCTCGACGACGCCGGCAACCGCGCGGCACTCACCGCGCCCGTGATGTCTGTGTCGGTTCCCGAAGTGTTCGCCAAGCAGGTGAACCGTGATCCGGAGGCCGCGGCGCTGAGCTGTGGCGGCATCTCCCTGACCTACCGCGAGCTCGACGAGGCTTCAAATCGGTTGGCACACCACCTGATTGATAGGGGTGCACGACGAGGACAGCGGATCGCGCTGCTGCTCAACCGCTCCGCGGAGGCAATCATCGCCATCCTGGCAGTACTGAAAACCGGCGCGGCGTACGTGGCAATCGACCCGGCGGTACCCGATCAGCGGATCGGCTTCATCCTCACCGACGCCACGGCGATCGCCGTTCTGACGGACCCTGAAAACCTCGCCCGCATCCAAGATTTCGACCTCGCCCTCGTCGATGTCAGCGACCCGCTCATCGATACCGCGGCCCGGACCGCGATAGCGCCGCCGGAACCCGATGACCTCGCCTACCTGATCTACACCTCGGGCACCACCGGCACCCCGAAAGGTGTCGCCGTGGCCCACCACAACGTCACCCAACTGTTCGAGTCGATGGACGTCGGCGTCGATTTGGGGCCCACGCAGGTGTGGACCCAGTGCAGTTCGCTGGCTTTCGACTTCTCGGTATGGGAGATCTGGGGTGCGCTGCTCCACGGCGGCCGGTTGGTGGTCGTTCCCGATGACGTGGTGCGTTCACCGAAGGACTTCCATGCCTTGCTGCTCGCCGAACATGTCACCGTACTCAGCCAAACCCCCTCGGCGTTGAGCATGCTCTCACCGCAGGGCCTGGAGTCGGTGACCTTGATGGCAGCCGGTGAGGCGTGCCCTGCCGGCGTGGTGGACACGTGGGCGCCCGGCCGGGTGATGATCAACGGGTACGGACCCACCGAAACCACCGTCTACGCCTCCATCAGCGCACCCCTGACGGCCGGGTCGACCGGATCGGCGGTCGCGCCCATCGGACTGCCGGTGCCGAGAGCCGCCCTCTTGGTGCTCGACGCATGGCTGCGTCCCGTTCCCGCCGGTGTGGTGGGGGAGTTGTATGTGGCCGGTGGCGGGGTCAGCATGGGCTACCTCGGTCGCGCAGCGCTGACCGGATCCCGGTTTGTGGCGTGTCCGTTCGGGGCRCCGGGGGCGCGGATGTATCGCACCGGGGACCTGGTGTGGTGGCGACCTGATGGACAACTGCAGTATGTGGGGCGCGGGGCGTGTCTCATTGACTGTGTAAGTGGTTGGGCCTGAATGGTGGTCAGGCATGCTGGCCACCGGACAGGAGTGATTCGCTTTGTCTCGTTCTGATTCGTCTCGTGATGAGGCCGCCCAGAAGCTGGCGCAGGTCCTGCCGGTTGCGGCGGTGGATGCGCTACTGGCTGATGCCGAGGCCTCCGGCACCCCGATCGACGGCCCCGACGGGTTGCTGGCCCAGATCACCAAATCGGTCCTGGAGCGGGCCCTGGACGTCGAGATCGCCGATCACCTGGGCTATGAGCCGGGCGATCCGGCTGGTAACGGCTCCGGGAACTCCCGCAACGGCCACGGCCGCAAGACCGTGTTGACCACCGCCGGCCCGGTCGATCTGGAAGTCCCTCGCGACCGCAACGGCACCTTTGATCCCGTGATCGTGCCCAAACGCAAACGCCGTCTGGGCCAGGTCGAGGACATGATCTTGTCGCTGTATGCCCGCGGCATGAGCACTCGGGATATCACCGAGCACCTGGGCGAGGTCTACGGCGCCACCGTCTCGGCGGCCACGATTTCGCGGGTCACCGACGTCGTGACCGACGAGATCGCGGCCTGGCAGTCCCGCCCGGTCGATCCGGTGTATCCGATCCTCTACATCGATGCGATCCGGCTCAAGATCCGCGACGGCGGCGTCGTCGCTAACAAGGCCGCTCACGTGGTGATCGGGGTCGATATCGACGGAATCAAGCAGGTCCTGGGGGTCTGGATTCAGCAGACCGAAGGGGCCAAGTTTTGGCACGGGGTGCTCACCGAGCTACGCAACCGGGGCTGCCGGGACGCGTTATTCGTCTGTTGTGACGGGCTGACCGGGCTGCCGGAATCGATCACCGCGGTCTGGCCCCAAGCCGTCATCCAGACATGCGTTGTGCACCTGCTACGGGCCAGCATGCGCTACGCCTCCTACGCCGACCGCAAGAAAATGGCCGCCGCGCTACGCCCGATCTACACCGCAGCCACCGAAGAGGCCGCGAAACTGGCGCTGGAGGACTTCCGCGCCGAGTGGAAGTCGAAATCTCCGGGAGCGGTCGCGGTCTGGGATCGGGCGTGGGCCGAGTTCGTGCCGTTCCTGGCCTTCCCGGTCGAGATCCGCAAGATCATCTACACCACCAACGCCATCGAGTCGCTGAACTATCAGCTCCGCAAGGTGACCAAGGCCCGCGGCTCATTCCCCTCTGACGCCGCCGCACTCAAGCTGCTGTATCTGGCCATCCGCAACATCAACCAGAAACGAGGCTCAACACCAGGATCAGGAACCTACCGATGGACCGAAGCGCTCAACGCCTTCGCGATCCAATTCCCCGATCGACTCCCACTCTAACTACACCCACCAAAACTAAACGGCCACAACTACTTACACGGTTATCTTGACAAGCCCGGGGCGCGCCGACGAACAAGTCAAAATCCGCGGCTACCGCATCGAACTCGGCGAAATCCAAGCCGCCCTGGCCACCCTCGACGGTGTCGACCAAGCCCTCGTCATCGCCCGCGAAGACCGCCCCGGCGACAAACGCCTGGTCGGCTACCTCACCGGCACCGCCGACCCCACCCACGCCCGCACCGCCCTCGCCGAACGGCTGCCCGCCTACATGGTCCCCACCGCCATCGTGGTCATCGACACCGTGCCCCTGACCGTCAACGGCAAACTCGACACCAAAGCCCTACCCGCACCGGAGTATTCAGACACCGAGCGCTACCGCGCCCCGGCCACCGCCGTCGAAGAAATCCTGGCCGGCATCTTCGCCGAAGTGCTGGGCGTCGAACGCACCGGGGTCGACGACTCCTTCTTCGACCTCGGCGGCGACTCACTGTCGGCCATGCGCCTCGTCGCCGCCATCAACACCGCACTCGGTGTCGACCTCGCGGTACGCACCCTGTTCGAAGCCCCCACCGTCGCCCAACTCGCCCCCCGCATCGGGGAAAGCGCCAAAGGGCTTGCACCACTGACAATTCAGGAGCGACCCACGGTCCTACCCCTGTCCTACGCCCAGAACCGGCTCTGGTTCATCGACCAACTCCAAGGCCCCTCACCCACCTACAACATGCCAGTAGCACTGCGCCTACAAGGCGACCTCAACCCCGCTGCACTGGGCGCCGCACTACACGACGTGGTCGCACGCCACGAAACCCTACGCACCTATTTCACCGCACCCCATGGCGTACCCCAACAGATCGTGGCCGCTGCCCACGACGCCGATCTGGGCTGGACGGTAACCGACGCCAGCGGCTGGACAGATTCCGACCTGAACACCGCCATCGACGCAGTAGCACAACACGCCTTCGACCTGGCCACCGAGATCCCCCTGCGGGCCCAACTGTTCCGCCTCACTCCCGACGAGCATGTATTGGTCGCCGTCGTGCACCACATCGCCGCCGACGGCTGGTCCATCGCCCCCCTCATCACCGACCTGGGATCGGCCTACACCGCCCGCTGCGCAGGCCACACCCCCACCTGGGCACCCCTGCCCATCCAATACGCCGACTACACCCTGTGGCAACGAAAACTCCTCGGCGAACTCACCGACCCCACCAGCACCCTCTCCGCCCAACTCACCTACTGGCAGCAAGCCCTCGCCGGACTACCCGAACACCTCGCCCTACCCACCGACCGCCCCTACCCACCCGTGGCCGACCACCGCGGCGCCACCCTCACCATCACCTGGCCCGCCCAMCTCCAACAACAGATCACCCAACTAGCCCGCACCCACAACGCCACCACCTTCATGGTCGTCCAAACCGCCCTCGCCCTGCTCTTGAGCAAACTCTCGGCCACCACCGACGTCGCCATCGGCTTCCCCATCGCCGGCCGCCGCGACCCCACCCTCGACCACCTCGTCGGCTTCTTCGTCAACACCCTCATCCTGCGCACCGACACCAGCACCAACCCCACCATCACCGAACTACTCAACCAAGTAAAAACCCGCAGCCTCACCGCCTACGAACACCAAGACATCCCCTTCGAAGCCCTCGTCGAACACCTCAACCCCACCCGCAACCTCACCCACCACCCCCTCATCCAAATCAGCCTCGGGTGGAACAACGTCCCGGCCCTCAGCGGCGACGAAGCAACGCTGAAGCTGGGCGATCTGACGGTGACTCCGATGCCGCTGGGCGCCCGCACGGCCCGCATGGACCTCACCTTCTCCCTCACCGAGCGCTTCACCCCCACAGGGGAACCCGACGGCATCACCGGCACAGTCGAATACCGCACCGACATCTATGACCCCGCCACCATCGAAAAGCTCGTCCAAAGACTCCAACACGTGCTGACCAAGATCACTACAGCACCCAGACAACGACTGTCCTCAATCGACATCCTCGACCGCGACGAACGCGCACACCTGGAGAAGATCGGGAACCGCGCGACACTGGCCGACCCGGCAGACGCGACGGCGTCGATACCGGAACTGTTCGCCGTCCACGTCGCCGACAACCCGCACGCGCTGGCAGTCACCTTCCACGACCAGAACCTGACCTACCTAGACCTTGACGAGGCCTCAAACCGATTCGCTCACAGACTTATTGATGCCGGAGTCCGGCGAGGAGCGCCGGTCGCCCTGTTGCTGGATCGTTGCGCCGCAGCGGTTGTGGCCATGATGGCAGTGTTGAAGGCCGGGGGCGCCTACGTCGCAATCGACCCG
The DNA here is from genome assembly GCF_001650495.1 of Mycolicibacterium iranicum. Taxonomy (GTDB): domain Bacteria; phylum Actinomycetota; class Actinomycetes; order Mycobacteriales; family Mycobacteriaceae; genus Mycobacterium; species Mycobacterium iranicum_A. The sequence continues at coordinate 5,176 of NZ_LWCS01000070.1, forward strand.
GCACTACCCGATGAGCGCATCGGCTTCATCCTCACCGATGCTGAACCGGACGTGGTGATCTCCCACGCTCACCACGCTCCGCGACTGAGAGAATTCGACCTGACGGTCGTCGACATCGACGACGTCCCCCTCGTCGATATCGCGGACAACAGCGCGATTTCACTGCCCGAACCCGACGATCTGGCGTATCTGATCTACACCTCGGGCACCACCGGGAGCCCGAAGCCTGTCGCGATCACCCACCGCAACGTCGCCCATCTGGCGGATTCGCCACCGCCGGGTCTGCCGGCGGCACAGGTGTGGACGCAATGCCATTCGTACGCATTCGACTTCTCGGTGTGGGAGATCTGGGCCGCGCTCCTCGGTGGTGGGCGGCTGGTGGTGGTGCCCGACGACGTGGTGCGCTCTCCACAGCACTTCCATGCCCTGCTGCTCGCCGAGCGGGTCAACGTCCTTACCCAGACGCCGTCAGCCGTGACCGCGCTTCGCCCCTACGGGTTGGATTCGGTGGCACTGTTGCTCGGTGGCGAGGCGTGCCCGGCAGAGGTGGTGGAGCGGTGGGCGCCCGGGCGGGTGATGATCAACGCGTACGGCCCCACCGAAACCACGGTGTATGCGTCGATGACGGAGCCGATCGTGGCGGGTTCAGTCGTTTCCGGGGTGGTTCCGATCGGAATACCGCCCTCGACGGTGGCCGTGTTCGTCTTGGACGAATGGTTACGTCCGGTCCCGGTTGGTGTGGTGGGGGAGTTGTATGTCGCCGGCCGAGGCGTCGCGGTGGGCTATCTCGGCCGGGCCGCACTGACCGGATCACGCTTTGTGGCGTGCCCGTTCGGGGCACCAGGGGCACGGATGTATCGCACCGGGGACCTGGTCCGGTGGCGACCCGACGGACAACTGCACTACATCGGCCGCGCCGACGAACAGGTCAAGATCCGCGGCTACCGCATCGAACTCGGCGAAATCCAGACCGCACTGGCCACCCTCGACGGCGTCGACCAAGCCCTCGTCATCGCCCGCGAAGACCGCCCCGGCGACAAACGCCTCGTCGGCTACCTCACCGGCACCGCCAACGCGGTGCGAGCACGCACCGCCCTCGCCGAATTGCTGCCCGCCTACATGGTCCCCACCGCCATCGTGGTCATCGACACCGTGCCCCTGACCGTCAACGGCAAACTCGACACCAAAGCCCTACCCGCACCAGAGTATTCAGACAGCGAGACTTACCAAGCTCCCACCGACGCGATCGAAGAGATCCTGGCCGGCATCTTCGCCGAAGTGTTGGGCGTCGAACGCGTCGGAATAGACGACTCGTTCTTCGACCTCGGCGGCGACTCACTATCGGCCATGCGCCTCGTCGCCGCGATCAACGCCGGCCTGGATGTCGAACTCCCTGTCCGTGCGGTGTTCGAGGCGCCGACGGTGGCCCGGTTGGCCGTGCGCGTCGGTGAGGGTGGCGGTGGACTCGAACCTCTCAAGCGTCAGCGCCGCCCGGCAACACTGCCCTTGTCGTTCGCGCAGAGCCGACTGTGGTTCGTCGACCAGTTCCAGGGCCCGTCACCGATCTTCAACATGCCAATGGCCCTACGACTCGAAGGCCGCCTCGACGCCGAGGCACTGCGCGCCGCCATTCACGACGTCATCACCCGTCAGGAAACCCTGCGCACCGTATTCACCACCAGCGACGGCATCCCACAGCAGATCGTGCTGCCGGCCGAACACGCCGACTTCGGCTGGGATGTCATCGATGCCGGCAACTGGTCGGCACCGTTGCTCAACGAGGCCATCGCCGCCGTCGCCGGTCACACGTTCGACCTGACTACCGAAATACCGTTACACGCCAAACTCTTTCGCGTCAGCGACGACGAACACATCCTTACCGCCGTCGTTCATCACATCGCCGCCGACGGCTGGTCGATCACCCCTCTGATCACCGATGTGGGCACCGCCTACACCGCCCGCACCAGTGGCCGGGCACCCACCTGGGCGCGGCTGCCGGTGCAGTACGTCGACTACACGCTGTGGCAACGCGACCAGCTGGGGGACCTCGCCGACCCCGGCAGTAGGATCGCCACCCAACTGGACTACTGGCAGCAGGCACTGGCCGACATGCCCGAGCACCTCGCACTGCCCACGGATCGGCCTTACCCGTTGGTGGCCGACCATCGCGGTGCCACCGTTTCGGTTGATTGGCCGGCTGAACTGCAGCGGCAGATCACCGAACTGGCGCACAAGCACAACTGCACCGATTTCATGGTGGTACAGGCCGCTCTCGCTGTGCTGCTGGCGAAGCTCAGCGCCAGTACCGATGTCGCCGTGGGTTTCCCCATCGCCGGCCGCCGCGACCCCGCCCTCGACCACCTCGTCGGCTTCTTCGTCAACACCCTCGTGCTACGCATCGACACCAGCGACGATCCGACCATCGGCGAGTTGATCGGTCAGGTACGAAGCCGCAGCCTCGCAGCCTACGAACACCAGGACATCCCCTTCGAAGCCCTCGTCGAACACCTCAACCCCACCCGCAGCCTCACCCACCACCCCCTCATCCAGATCAGCCTGGCCTGGCAGAACGTCCCCGCCCACCACACCGCTGCACTGTCGTTGGGCGACCTCACACTCACCCGACTACCCCTCGAGACCCGCACCGCCCGCATGGATCTCACCTTCTCCCTTGCCGAACACCACACGCCCACGGGCGAACCCGACGGCATCACCGGCACCATCGAATACCGCACCGACATCTACGACGCCGAGACCATCGAAACTCTCAACCGACGCCTCCAACGAGTGCTCACGGCCATGACCTCCGCCCCCACACAGCGGGTCTCCGCCATCGATCTGCTCGACGACACCGAACGTGCCCGTCTCGACGACGCCGGCAACCGCGCGGTACTCACCGGACGCGCTCGTGACGGTGCGAGCGCATCGATTCCGGAGCTGTTCGCCGTGCAGGTCACCTCCGCCCCGGACGCGCTGGCAGTGGTCTTCCAGGACCGACACGTGAGCTACAAGGATCTGGACAAAGCCTCGAACCGGCTGGCACACCATCTGATCGACGTAGGGGCCGGGCCCGGCGAGCGGGTGGCGTTGCTGCTGAACCGATCGATCGAGGCGGTCGTGGCGATCCTGGCGGTGCTCAAGACCGGCGCGGCGTACCTGCCGATCGACCCGGCGGTACCTGAACAGCGGATCGACTTCATCCTGACCGACGCCAGGCCGATCGCTTCGGTGACGAACGCTGAATACGCCTCACGCATGCAGGGTTTCGACCTCACCGTTGTCGACATCGACGACCCCCGCATCGACGCCGAAGCCGATACCGCTCTGAGGCCGCCGGAACCCGATGATCTCGCCTATCTGATTTACACCTCGGGCACCACCGGCACTCCGAAAGGCGTTGCGGTCACCCACCACAACGTCACCCAACTACTGAGGTCACTGGACGCCGGCCTACCGCGCACCAGGTTCTGGACGCAGTGTCATTCCTTGGCGTTCGACGTTTCGGTGTGGGAGATCTTGGGTGCGCTGCTCTACGGCGGCCGGCTGATCATGGTGCCGGACGTCGTGGTCGGATCGCCGGACGACTTCCATGCTCTGCTGGTCACAGAACACGTCACCGTGCTGACTCAGACGCCGTCTGCCGTAAGAGCGCTGTCAGTTGAAGGATTGGAGTCGGTGACGCTGATCGTGGTCGGTGAGGCGTGCCCGGCCGAAGTGGTGGAGGTGTGGGCGCCGGGGCGGGTGATGCTCAACGCTTACGGACCCACCGAAACCACCATGTGTGTGGCGATCAGCGCACCCCTGACCGTGGGAGCGGGCGTGCCGATCGGTTCGCCGGTGCCGGGGGCGGCTTTGTTTGTGTTGGATGGGTGGTTGCGTCGGGTTCCGGTGGGTGTGGTGGGGGAGTTGTATGTGGC
>NZ_LWCS01000071.1 GCF_001650495.1 Mycolicibacterium iranicum
CTCGGGGTCGGGGTTGGCCGCAGGCTGGGGACCCGCGGCAGATTCAGGCTCGGGCTCGGGATCGGGCTCGGCGTTGGGGGTATTAGCGCCGGGGGCGGCCTCTTTGGCCAACACCGCTTCCAACAGCGCCCCGGTCTGGGCATCCACCACACCACGAATCGAGCGGGTACCGTCGGGGCGTTGCAGCCCCAGCGTGACCCCACACCGGCGTGCGAGGTCTTTCTCGGTCGGCTCGGGCCCATCGGCATCGATCATCGCGACCAGCCGCCCCGCCACCTGCCGCAACGCCTCGGGACCCAACCCTGACCCCAACTCGGCAAGCTCACGATCGGCCTGCACTCGGGTACCGGCATCCACCCACGAGGGCAACGCATCGTGAAAGTCGACGATCACCTTCACATGCTCCTCATCCAACTCCCCGCGGGCCTGCGCGGCCGCAGTCGACGCCAACAGCGGCGCCAACGGCTCCCCGGTCATCGCCCGCCGCGGCCCCAACACCGCCGCCCGCGCCAAACGACGACGAGCATCCTTGTCGCTGCACCGCAACGCCGTGGTCAACACCTTCTTCCACGACGCATCCCCCAACGCACCCGGCTGCGTCTCATCAGTCAACCGCGCCACGATCCGATGCTCCACCGAAGGAATCGTCCGCATCACCATCGTCAGCTCCACCAACAGCGCAATCAACTCACGATGGGACAACTCGTCACAGGCCTTGGACAAGATGGCCAGCTGCTCACCCATCCCCGCCACCGCGTCCGACACCACCTCCATGTATCGAACACTAGTTCGAACCACCGACAGACACGGCCCGCGATGTGACGAGAGAAACCCAAGTGACAGAAGAAATTCGGCCGAGTGCTATCGCCCCTCTATCTCCGCCCGGCGGGCACGGAACGTCTTTACGTCCGGCTTGATTCCTTTCAGGTGTTTGGCGCCGGCGAATGACCACGTGAAGCGGTCGTCCTCCCCGATCGCCTCCCGCGACGACTCGGCGACCAGCACCGTTCCCGGCCGGGCCGCGCCCGTCACTCGCGCCGCGAGATTCACCGGGCTTCCGAACCAGTCGCCCTCCCTGCTCACCGCCATGCCCGTCGCGACACCGGCGCGCAGCCGAGGGAAGTCGTCCTCACCCTCTGTCGCATCGACCAGGTGCAGCAGCGTTTCGAGCAGAGGCGCGGGCTCGGGGCTTACCAGCATCACCTCATCACCAATCGTCTTGATGAATCGCACCGGGGGGACGGCCAATTCGCGGGTGAGATCAGCCAGGTGCTGGGCAAGTCGCTCGAGTTCTTCGGGCGGCAACGCCTCCCCCAGCCGGGTGAACCCGACCAGATCGGCGAATCCGATCGTCACCAAACGGGCACCCGGCAGATGCTGACCCTCGGCACGCTCGGTCGCGTTGATCGCTTCCGTCTCGATCGCGTGGCGCAGCTGCAGCAGCATGACCTCCTGAATCATCGGGCCCAGCAGCGGCGCCACATTGCCGACCAACGCCTCGGACGCCTGTGCGATCTCCAATTCCGTTGCACCCGGCCGCATCACGGCGGCCAGGGCAGCGTGGCGCATCGCCTCGGCCGCGCGGGACAAACCGTCCCCGAGAAGCCGCGTGATCTGCACCAGCTCGTCCGGGTCGATACCGACGTCAAGGAAGTCCCGCGTGAACTTCGCCGCTTCGGCGTCGGCGCGCAGGAACACCTCGGCGTCGGGATCGTCGACCCGCGGCAGTCCCATCGCCCGCTGCGTGCGTTCGAACAGCCCGAGGTCGACACCTGCCTTGTCCGCAGCCTGCCGCGCAGACACGTACTGGCCGTCGTCACCGATGACGCGTCGCGACGCCAACAGCATCGGCGCGGGATTGCCGAGTATCTGGCTGATGCTCACGCCGCGCTCGATCAACCAGCTGATCAACTCTGCGCGTTCGGCGCGCGCCTTGCCTTCGAGCCCGTCGAGCAGCCCGGTTGTCTCCAGATCGAGGTCTTCGGCCACGAGCACAACGTATACGGTCGCCATCATGACGTCGCCGATCCTGCAGAGCTTCCCGCCGCTCGTCTCCCCTGGCGCCCGGGTCCTGATTCTCGGCAACATGCCGGGCGTGGCCTCACTGCAGGCCCAGCGCTACTACGCCTACGACCGCAACGCGTTCTGGCGTCTCACGGCCGCGCTTTTCGGCTTCGACGCCTCCGCGCCCTACGATGACCGCGTCGCTGCCCTCACAGGAGCCGACGTGGCTGTGTGGGATGTGCTGAAGCACTGCCGAAGGATCGGCAGTCTCGACTCCGCCGTGGAGCCGGAAAGTATGGTGGCCAATGACTTTGAAAGTCTGTATGCCAAATACCCGACAATCACCCACGTCTACTTCAACGGCGCTGCCGCAGAGAAGAACTACCGACGACTGGTCGCTGCACCGGATTGCCTTCAATACGCTCGGTTGCCGTCGAGCAGTCCCGCGCAGACCATGTCCTTCGACGCGAAACTGGCTGCCTGGCGTCAGATCACGACTGAGGCCCGTACTTAGCGGCGTACTCCCCCGGCGTGCTCCCCAGCATCGCCCGGAAGTCGTTGATGAAGTGCGCCTGGTCGTACCAGCCCAGTCGAACGGCGAGGTCGGCGAAGTCCAACCCCGGCGCGGTTTCGATCTCCAGCGCGGCGTTCTGCAAGCGGTACCGACACAGCACCCACTTGATGGGTACACCGACGTAGCGCCGGAATGCGCGCTGGGTGGTCCGCTCGCTCCACGGCGAGTGACCCATCACCTGCTCCACACGATGGATTTCGCTGTCGTCGCGGATCCGGTCCACAAGGGCGGTCAGCGCCGGGTATGTGTGATCAGGCCGGTTGGCATGTGCGATGAGCAGATCCAGCTGTGCCGCTGCGCTGTCGACGTCGTCGTCGAGATCCACCGACACCCCGAACAGTGCGGTGTCGACCGGTCGGACCCGCCCCGTCATCGTCGACGCGTCACCGCCGAATCGCGCCGTGAACCCACCGGGCTTGAAGCGTGCCCCGACCACCCACCCCTGCTCGCTGATCGTGGTCTGGAAGACCCGTTCGACCACGCCGTGCACCAGGGTGGTCGGCAGCGAAAAGCCATGCCGCGCAGCGTCGGAACCCCATTCGTGCGTGATGTGCATGGACGGGAAGGTGATGACCGAGCTGTCGAACGGCGCTTCACCGCGCAGATCCCAGGTGACGGACCAGAAGTGCTCAACGTATCGAGCGGTCTCCGTATTGGGCGCCCACCGCCGAAGGTCGAACATTGTGGAACTGACCGGCCGGCCGACCACGCCGCGCAGCGGTTGCCCGGATGTCGGGTTTTTCCAAGCACCCACGGCTAGCAGACTACGAAACTCTGGGCATGTCTGTTCAACCGATTCCCGCGGGATACACCAGCCTGACCCCATTCCTGTGCGTCGTGGGCGCTGCTGCCGCGATCGACTTCTACACAAGCGTGTTCGGCGCGACCCTCGTCGAGAAGATGGACGGTCCCGACGGTAGCGTCGCCCACGCCGAGATCGACTTCGGCAACGGCCGACTGCAACTCGGCGACCCCAACGACGCCTACGGAATCGTCGGTCCCGCGTCAGGAGGCGAGGTCGTGACGTACTCGGTCGCGCTCTACTGTCCCGACGTCGACGACGTGGTGGCGCGGGCGCAGAGAGCCGGTGCGACGGTGCGCGAGGCGCCGCAGGACTTCGCCACCGGCGACCGGTTCGCGTCGATCCGTGACCCGTTCGGTGTCCGGTGGACCGTCATGACGCGGGTTGAGGACGTCTCGGCCGAAGAGCGCGACCGCCGCCTGGGCGAGTGGACGGCACAGAATGTGAACTAGCGTGGCGGCATGTCCTGTGTGTTCTGCGACATCGTCGCCGGTGAGGCGCCCGCCATCACGATCTACGACGACGACGCCTATCTCGCCATCCTCGACATCCGCCCATTCACCCGCGGTCACACCCTGGTGATCCCGAAGGTCCACACCGTCGATCTGACCGACACTCCGGCAGAGACACTGGGTGGCATGACGGCCATCGGCCAGCGCATCGCGAAGGCCGCCCGCGTGTCTGGTCTGCACGCCGACGGCAACAACATCGCCATCAACGACGGCAAAGCAGCCTTCCAGACGGTGTTCCACATCCACCTGCACGTCGTGCCGCGCCGCGACGGCGACAAGCTGTCGTTCGCCAAGGGAATGTTGGTGCGCCGCGACAACGACCGCGAGGAGACGGGGCGTCTGCTCCGGGACGCACTGGCGCGAGTCGACGCCGCAGAGAACTATTGACCCATGGGCATCGCACTGTGGGTCGAACAGAACATCGGCTATCGACTGCTGATGCTGCACGACAAGCTCTACAAGAGCACCGACGGACGTATCGGCCACCGGATCCCCCTGCCCGGTGTGGCACCGTCGCTGCTCCTGCACACGGTCGGGGCGAAGACCGGAAAGCAGCGGACGAACACGCTCTCCTACTTTCCTGACGGCGGGAGCTACTACGTCGTCGCCTCCAAGGGCGGTGACCCCAAGGCACCCGGCTGGTACCACAACCTCAAAGCCAACCCCGACATCGAAATCAACCTCGGGCCAAAGAGATTGGCCGTGACAGCGACACCGCTGCTACCCGGCGACCCGGATTACGCCCGCATGTGGAAGATCGTCAACGACGGCAACTCGAACCGGTACGAGGGCTACCAAAAGCGGACCACCCGTCCCATTCCGGTGGTTCGGCTCACGCCGAAGACCTAGAAAAGCTCTTTGGCGAGCAGTTCCAGCGTGGCCTCGCGCGCCGGCGCGGTGGCCGGATCGACACCGCGGTGGGCCGAGGCGACCGGGTGAACCATCACCTCGTCCACGCCGAAGTGTTCGGCCAGCGCCCGCACTTGGTCGGCTGCCTCGGCGGGCGAGCCGACGACGGCCTGGCGCAATCCCCCGTCGATCACCGACTGGGCGCGCGGCCCGAGGTCGGTGGCCTCGGCGTCCTCGACGAGGTCGATCGGAGTCAGAGGCTGTCCGGTACGGAGCCGCGCCATCATCTGCAGGTTGGGCAGGATCAAACGCAGCGCCTCGTCGCGGGTGTCGGCGACGACGGCATTCACGGTGAGAAACGTCACGGGTTCGGGCGCCAGCTCGCTGGGCCGGAAGTTGTCGCGATAGAACTGCAGCGCCTCGATGGTGCCCTGACCGGCGAAGTGGTGGGCGAACACGTACGGCAATCCCTTGGCCGCTGCGAGTCGGGCGGAGTACATCGACGAACCCAGCAGCCACAGCTTGGGTTCCGTCACGGCGGCCGGGGTGGCCTTGAGGATGTAGTTGTCCCGCATGAGGTCACGCGGCAGCGGCACTCGCACACCCGCACTGCTCATGAGTTTGACCACGTCGTCCAGGTACTCCGGGAACGCCTCGATGTCACGTTCATCGCGGCCGGCGGCACCGCGCAGTGCCAGCGACGTGACCGGGTCCGAGCCAGGTGCGCGCCCGATTCCGAGATCGATGCGTCCGGGATGGGCGGCTTCCAGCAGCGCGAACTGCTCGGCGACGGCCAGCGGTGCGTGGTTGGGCAACATCACCCCGCCCGAGCCCAGCCGCACCGATGACGTATGCGCGGCGAGGTGGGCGATCAGCACCGGCGGGCTCGTCGCCGCGACCGCCGGCATGTTGTGGTGCTCGGCGACCCAGTAACGCGTGTATCCAAGCCGGTCAGCCGCCTGCGCCAGCAGCGTCGAGGCGGCGATCGCATCGGAGGTGCTCTGGTCGGAGCGCACAGGAACGAGATCGAGGACAGAGAGACGCATTAACATTGCAACGCCGCACGGCGGGATTACGTTCCCGGCGTTGCGGGCGCGTTCGGCGACGGTGCACGTCGTTCAGCGCGCCGAAATCGCCCGCGAAAACACCTCATCCATCATCACGGGGGTGAGCCGACCGGTGAAGGTGTTCTGTTGGCTGGGATGGAAGCAGCCCAGCAGCTGCACGGTGCCGGTGGCGGTGCTCAACGCGGCCGTCGCGCCGTGACCGAACTTCGGCGTCGGTGTCCCGACCGTCCCGCCGGTTCGGCGGATCAGCGCCAGCACCGACTGCCATGCGAAGCCGCCCAACGCGACGATCACCCGTACGTCGGTGCCGGTGAGCCGCCACTCCGCGTCCAGCCAGGGCGCACACGTCGTCCGCTCGGCCGGCAGCGGCGCATTGCCCGGCGGGGCGCAACGCACCGCCGCAACGACTCGAACACCGTTGAGCTGCAATCCATCTGCACTGTCGGTGCACGTTGGCTGATTTGACAGCCCGCTGCGGTGCAGTGACGCGAAAAGGAAGTCCCCCGAGCGGTCACCCGTGAACACCCGCCCGGTCCGGTTCGCGCCGTGCGCCGCCGGTGCGAGACCGATGATCATGATCCGCGGCCGGGCCGCCCCGAAACCGGGAGCCGGCCTGCCCCAGTACGGCTGATCCGCATAGGACTTGCGTTTGACCGCGGCCGCCTCTTCGCGCCACTCGACCAGCCGCGGGCAGGCCCGGCATACCGAAACCCCGGCGTCGACCTGCGTGAGCGCCCTGGCTGCCTCAGCCAGTGCTGCCACGTCTGCGGGCGTCGACGCCACCGGAGTGCGCGAGGTCGCGGGATCACCGGGCCAACCACGACCCGGTTGCACCGGGGTCTCGAAAAGATCACCAGTTCGTGGATGCGGAAGGAGCGTCAAGATTTGTTACCAAGAAGCACCGTTCATCGTTACCACGAAACACCGGTTTCCTCACCGGAGGGCCGGCGCAGTTGGCCCACCATTAATGCCCAGCACTTCGGATTGGGGGCATTCATGCGACGAGCGGCAGCGATAGCGGGGATCTGCATCCTGGTCTCCGGATGCGCCAGCACCAGCAGCGCGGAGTCCGCCAAACCGACCAGAACGATGATCCCCCGGCCGCTCGTGGAGCGTGAGTTGGGCGACGTACTGCTCAGTCCCGAAGAAACCGCCGCGACGATGGGGGTGCCCGCCATGACGGTCACCGAGTCCCAGACCGCGATGTCGGACAACAGCGCGATCATGGAACCGATCGAATGCCTCGCGATCGACGGTGCCGCCGAGTCACAGGTGTACGCGAACAGCGGTTATCGCGCCGAGCGTGATGAGAGCCTCAACGACGGTGACGTCGGCGGAGGCACCTGGAAGACGTACGTGAAGCAGGCCGTTGTGCTCTTCCCCTACCTGGAGAAGGCGGCCGAGTTCTTCGAGGCCTCGGTGCAGCAGTGGCCGGTTTGCCGCCAGTACACGCACACCCAGAGCGGATCCCGCTGGACACCTGGCGAGATCCTGCGTCAGGAAAACCGATTGAGCACGGTCGCCATGCAGCAGGACGCCGCGGCACCAGGCTGGGGATGTGGGCGGGCATTGGTGCACCGCAACAACGTCATCGTCGATGTCAACACCTGCAGCTCCGCTCCCGGCGACTCCGCGTTGCGGATCGCCGACCAGATCGCTGCCAAGGTCGACGCACAATGGTGAGCGGGTAGTCACCAAAACTCGGTCGTCAGGCGCCCTGCGGCGCTGCTACATTCCCGGCGATACCCCATGACGACCGAAGAATCGCACGGTAGCCGCGTCCCGCTGCTGCTGATCATGTTCGCCGCATTGATGGCCGGGGCGGGCAACGGCATCTCCATCGTCGCGTTTCCGTGGTTGGTATTGCAGCGCAACGGTTCTGCGGTGGATGCGTCCATCGTGGCCATGGCGGGAACGCTTCCGCTGCTGGCAGCGACACTGCTCGCCGGTGCCGCCGTGGACAAGCTCGGCCGCAGACGGGTGTCGATGATCGCCGACGCGCTCTCCGCGGTGTCGGTGGCCGCGGTGCCCGTCCTCGCGCTGACATTCGGCGTCGACGCCATCAACGTCGCCGTGCTGGCCGGCCTGGCCGCACTCGGTGCGTTCTTCGATCCCGCAGGTCTGACTGCCCGCGAGACGATGCTGCCCGAGGCGGCACAGAAGGCCGGCTGGACCCTCGACCATGCCAACTCTGTCTACGAGGCGATCTTCAACCTCGCCTACATCGTCGGACCCGGCATCGGAGGTCTGCTGATCGCCACTCTCGGTGGCATCAACACGATGTGGGTGACCGCCGCCGCGTTCGGATTGTCGATCGTCGCCATCGGCGTTCTCAAGCTCGAAGGTGCGGGAAAGCCAGACGCGTCGGCGATGTCCGACGGCGTGTGGGCGGGGATCATCGAAGGCCTGCGCTTCGTGTGGAACAACAAGGTCCTTCGCACACTGGCGTTCGTCGACCTGGCAGCCACCGGGCTGTACATGCCGATGGAGAGCGTGCTGTTCCCCAAGTACTTCACCGATCGCAACGAGCCGGCCCAGCTCGGCTGGGTGCTGATGGCCCTGAGCATCGGTGGGCTGATCGGGGCGCTCGGCTACGCGGTGATGTCGAAGTACATGAAGCGACGCACCGTGATGCTGACCGCGGTGCTGACGCTCGGCGTCGCCATGACCGTGATCGCGTTCCTGCCGCCACTGCCGGTCATTCTTGTGCTGTGCGCGCTCGTCGGCTTCGTCTACGGCCCGATTGCGCCCATCTACAACTACGTGATGCAGACGCGGGCGCCGCAGCATCTACGCGGGCGCGTGGTCGGCGTCATGGGCTCTCTGGCCTACGCTGCCGGACCGCTGGGCCTGATCCTGGCCGGGCCGCTGGCTGACGCCACCGGGCTGCACGCCACGTTCCTGGCCCTGTCGCTGCCCATGCTGGCGCTGGGGATCGTCGCGGTGTTCCTGCCGGGTCTGCGGGACCTGGACGCGCCGGTCACCGGCTCGTAAATTCTGTCCACGGGATCTGTCGACGAGCTCCGCGCCGACGAATCTCCTGAGAAGATCGCGACGGGGTCGCGAAGGGAGTGACCGTGGGCGACACACCGCAGCCGAACACGCCACCACCTGCGACGCATGGTGTGTCCCGCAGCAGCAGGTGGACCCACCCCTTGACGCTGGCGATCATCCCGGCCGTTGCCTCGGTGATAGTCGGCCTTTTTGCCATCTTCCCGAGG
>NZ_LWCS01000072.1 GCF_001650495.1 Mycolicibacterium iranicum
GAGCCCCGACTGCGGGCGGCGGTGGGGTCGGCGACGGGGGCGGTGCCGGCTGGGCGTACGCCACAGCAGGCAGCGCTAGCACGGCCGCCAGTGCGGCGGCGGCGCCAGTCAGTGCCGAGCGGCGGAAGGGCGTCGGCACGCCCGTGGTGCGGTCAGGATGCACATCCGGCTGATCCATGGGGAAGAAACTACCGTGTTGCAGCCGTGACGCAAGTGTGGGGTGGTCAAAATGTGCTCAATTGTTATATTGCTGCAAGCAATATTGCAGCACATTAACAGCTATGGAGATGTTAGCTGGCGCGCGACAACGCCCACACGGGGTGCAGGTGGTGTGTCGCGTATGGAGTTGACCGCGCTGGAGGTCTTGACGTCTTCATCGAACCAATCCGAGGTTCCGTTACGGCAGGCAGTACCCAAGGAACGGGTTCCACGCCATTGTCCCTTCCGCCATACTTCCCGTCCCGACCGCCCGGCAGTTCGGTGGTCGGCTCCGACGCGCGGCGCGCCGGGTTTCTGATCTAGCTACTGTCCAGTAACATGGGCGGCGCTCGCTGGGTTCAGCGTCGAACACAAGAGGAGAGTCGTCGATGGATGTCTTGATCACGGGATGCGACACCGATCTGGGCCGCACGATCGCCGAGAGCTTCTGCGAAGCCGGGCACAAGGTGTTCCTCGGGGGTCGGCGCCGCGACGATCTCGAAGTCGTCGCCAAAGAGTTGGACGTGGACGCTCTGGTGTTCGACAACACGGACCCGGCCTCCGTCGCCGCACTGCACGGCCAGGTTCCCCCTCATCTCGACACGATCATCAACGTCCCTGCGCCGTCGTGGCAGGGCGGCGATCCGCGTGCCTACTCGCTCGACGACCATGCCGCCGAGTGGCGTGGTCTCTTCGACGCGAACTTGATCTCGGCAATGCTGACCGTGCAGGTCCTCGGAGACCACATGCATTCCGGCGGATCCATCATCACCGTGATTCCCGATCCCCCGCGCGAAGGCAGCGCCATGAGCGCCATCAAGGCCGCAGTGTCCGATTGGACTGCCGGCCAGGCCAATCACTTCGGGATCCGGGGCATCACCGTCAACGCCGTCGCGGTCGGCCGCGGCATCGAACCCGGCTATGACGGCCTGGGAGCCACCCCTCCGTCGGTCAGCGCCGAGATCGCGCGGCTGTCGCTGTTCCTCACCACTCCGGCAGCTCGGCACATCACGGGACAGACCCTTCACGTCACCCACGGTGCGCTTGCCAACTTCGCGTAGCGCAACCCTTCAGAAACCTCCCCGAACGTCGTTTTGTTCCGCACTTCGCGTCGAGTGAAACAGCCGACCCCGCCGCTCCCCCCGTGCGTAGGGTCAGACCCGTGACCATTCGACTCGGGCTTCAGATCAACAACTTCTCCTACGGGACGGGCGTTTCCGACCTCTTCCCCACCGTCGTCGCGCAGGCGAAAGAGGCGGACACGTCCGGCTTCGACTCCGTCTTCGTGATGGATCACTTCTATCAACTGCCCGGAATCGGTACCCCCGATCAGCCCATGCTGGAGGCCTACACGGCACTCGGTGCACTGGCCGCCTCGACCCAGAGCGTTCAGCTGGGCACGCTCGTCACCGGGAACACCTACCGCAACCCGACGCTACTGGCCAAAGCAATCACCACTTTGGACGTCATCAGCCAAGGCCGTTCCATCCTCGGTATCGGCACCGGCTGGTTCGAGCTCGAACATGATCAGCTCGGCTACGAGTTCGGGACGTTCACCGACCGGTTCGAAAAGCTCGGCGAGGCGCTGCAGATCATCCTGCCGATGCTCAAAGGCGAGCACCCGACGTTCACGGGTAAGCACTACCGAGTGCAGGACGCCATGGCCAATCCTCGTTTCCGCGATCATATTCCGCTGATGATCGGTGGCAGCGGCGAGAAGAAGACCATCCCTTTGGCGGCCCGGCACTTCGACCACCTCAACGTCATCGCCGGCTTCGACGAACTTGCGAGGAAGATCGACGTCGTCAAGCAGAAGTGCGAGGAGATCGACCGCGACCCGGCGACGCTGGAGACCAGCATGCTGATCGGCGCCCTCGTCGGCGAAGGCCTCAGCCTCGACATGGTCCCGGATGACTTCAAGCAGCGGATGGTCGTCGGCAGTCCCGAACAGATCGCCGAGCAGATCAAGGAAAAGGTGCTCGACGCGGGTGTCGACGGCGTGATCCTGTTCGTGCCCACACAGACCGTCGGCTACCAGCCCGGGCAGATCACGGCGCTCGGCGATGCGCTCAAACCGCTGATCGCGGGCTGACGTCGCCGTCGAGGAAGCCAGAACGTGAACTTTCGGGCGCGGTGGGGCATCTCACCGCGCCGCCCGGAAGGGCAGCGACTAAGGTTTTCGTTGTTCTGAACGGGTAAAGAAGGTGCCCGGGGCACATCAGCCCCGGACCTCGACAAGGAGCAGCAATGAGCCATCCCGGAGCCACTCCGTCCGACCGCCACAAAGTGGTCATCATCGGATCGGGTTTCGGTGGGTTGACCGCAGCCAAGGCCCTCAAGAAGGCCGACGTCGACATCAAGCTGATCGCCAGGACGACCCACCACCTGTTCCAACCGCTTCTGTACCAGGTCGCCACAGGCATCATCTCCGAGGGAGAGATCGCTCCCGCCACCCGCGTGATCCTGCGCAACCAGAAGAACGCTCAGGTGCTGCTCGGAGACGTCACACACATCGACCTCGCGACCAAGACCGTCCGATCCGAACTTCTCGGTCACACCTACGTGACCCCGTTCGACAGCTTGATCGTGGCGGCCGGTGCCGGCCAGTCGTACTTCGGCAACGACCACTTCGCGGAGTGGGCGCCGGGCATGAAGTCGATCGACGACGCGCTGGAACTGCGCGGTCGAATCCTTGGCGCGTTCGAACAGGCCGAACGTTCCAGCGACCCCGCCCGCCGCGACAAGCTGCTGACCTTCGTCGTGGTCGGTGCTGGCCCGACCGGTGTCGAAATGGCGGGACAGATCGCCGAGTTGGCCGACCACACCCTCAAAGGCGCGTTTCGCCACATTGATTCGACCAAGGCCCGGGTCATCCTCCTGGACGCGGCTCCGGCCGTGCTACCGCCGATGGGCGAGAAGCTGGGCAAGAAGGCCCAGGACCGCCTTGAGAAGATGGGCGTCGAGATCCAGCTCAACGCGATGGTCACCGACGTCGACCGCAACGGCATCACGGTCAAGGATCCCGACGGCACGATGCGCCGCATCGAAGCGGCGTGCAAGGTGTGGTCGGCCGGCGTGTCAGCGAGCCCGCTGGGTCGCGACCTGGCCAACCAGTCCGGTGTCGAACTCGATCGCGCAGGCCGCGTGAAAGTCCTTCCCGACCTTACGATTCCAGGCCATCCGAACGTGTTCGTCGTCGGTGACATGGCCGCCGTCGAGAACGTTCCAGGGATGGCGCAGGGCGCGATCCAGGGTGGCAAGTACGCGGCAAAGGCGATTGCCGCCGAACTCAAAGGCGCCGACCCCAGCCAGCGGGAGCCGTTCAGCTACTTCGACAAAGGCTCGATGGCCACGGTGTCGCGGTTCAACGCGGTCGCCAAGATCGGCAAGCTCGAGTTCGGCGGCTTCATCGCGTGGCTGGCGTGGTTGTTCCTGCACCTGGTGTACTTGGTGGGCTTCAAGACCAAGATCGCGACGCTGCTGTCCTGGACCGTCACCTTCCTCGGACGCAACCGCGGCCAGCTGACCATCACCGAACAGCAGGCCTATGCGCGAACGCGCATTGAGGAACTCGAGGAGATCGCGGCGTCAGTGCAAGAGACGGAGCGAGCGGCGAGTTAGAGGCGATCGCCCTGCCAGGTGGCCAGGCAACCCCCGGCGGCCAGCGGTAGCGTTACCCCGGCGGCGTCGACATCGCTTCGGGGATAGTGTAATTCGCTCACACACGCCCGGGGCGCGGAGATCTCGTCGTCGGCCACCGAGCCGTTGCCCAACTCGACGCGGTGCCGCAACAGAGGTTTCGAATCGACATCGGCATACAACGAACCCGACCAGAACCCTTGCCGCTCACCGGTTCTGCCTATCTGCACCCGCTCCCGTAGACGCAGTACGCCGGCCTCGTGCAGCGTGACTGTGGTCGCGCTGAAATGACGGGACCTCGCCGCAACGATCGTCGGTTCCGGATCGAGGTCGAGCTCCCCTGCGATCTCCAGGCGCCAGGTCGCATGGGACTCTGTCGTCGTCGCTCCTGGGAGTGCGACCGTCGCCGCCACGGTGCGTACCTTCAGGCGCGCACCTGCCTCGACCACGACTCGCATCGAGATCGCGTCGCCGCCCAGCGGTGTCGCGACTGAGGACACCAGGTGCACGGTGTCGGCGTCGGTCAGCCGCGCCGCGATCCCGCCCCTGCATTCGATGTGAGGTAAGCGCTTCGGGCGGGCGACGATGACAACGTCAGAACGCACCTAGACGGCCTGCGCGATCCGCAGTTGTTCGCGGACCCAACGCAGCACCGGACTGGCCGTCGGGTCGGCTTTCAGCGAGATCAGCTCGAACGGGCGGTCGCCGCGAACCGCTGCGGCGTCGCGGCGCATGACATCGAGGTCTGCCCCCACCAGTGGCGCCAGGTCGGTCTTGTTGATCACCAACAGATCCGAGAATGTGACACCGGGCCCGCCCTTGCGCGGCACCTTGTCTCCGCCCGCCACGTCGATCACGAAGATCTGCACGTCCACCAGGCCCGAGGAGAACGTCGCCGTCAGGTTGTCCCCACCGGATTCGACCAGGATCAGTTCCAGATTGTCGTGTCCTGCAAGGAGATCGTCGATGGCATCCAGGTTGGCGGTGATGTCGTCGCGGATCGCGGTGTGCGGACACCCGCCGGTCTGCACCGCGGCGATGCGATCGTCGGGGAGGACGGCGTTGCGGCGAAGGAAGTCGGCGTCCTCGGTGGTGTAGATGTCGTTGGTCAGCACGGCCAGCGACAGGTCGTCGCGCAGCTGTCTGCACAGCGCTGCAACCAGTGCGGTCTTCCCCGATCCGACGGGGCCGCCGACCCCGATGCGCAGCGGCTCCCCGAGTCGACGGACGCGGCGGGGACGGTCGATGGGACCGTGGGGTTGACCGTCAAGGAGATGCGGGGGCATACCGAAACCCTCTCAGAGCGGAGCCAATGCGGATCGTCCCGCAAGGATGCCACCTTCAGGCGTGTGCTGCGCAGGACGGAGAGTCCAGTCGCGCGAACTGAAGCTGTCGGTAGAGCTCAACGCATGCCGAGCGCCGGATCTTGCCGCTGGTGGTGATCGGGATCGAGCCCGGAGGCACCAAGACCAGATCCGCTGCTCGGATGCCGTGTGAGGTGAAAACCGCCGACGTCACCTCGCGCTTGACCGCGGTGACCTTGTCCATCAGCTCAGCATCCGACTCGCCGTGAATCTTGACTTCGATGATCGCGACGAGCTGCTCCACACCGTATTCCGGGACCGCGATCGCCGCGACGCGACCTCGGGTCAGCTCGGAGATCGTCGCCTCGATGTCATCCGGGGCGTGGTTCTGGCCGTAGACGATCAGGAGATCTTTGATCCGGCCGACGATGAACATCGCTGCCTCGGAGATGAATCCGAGGTCTCCGGTCCGCAGCCATGGTCCCTCGGGAGTACCCGCCGACGGCTGCACAATCCTGGCTGCGAACGTGTACTCCGTCTCGTCGGGCTTGCGCCAATAGCCCGTGCCGACATTGTCGCCGTGAACCCAGATCTCGCCGGTCTTCCCGGCGGCACACTCGGTCAGGGTCTCGGGATCGACAATCCGCACCAGGGGTGTCTGCAACGCGGGATAACTGACCAGAGGTGTACCGCCGCTGTTGCACCGCCTCGCCTGACCGGCTGCGAGCTTCTCGGAATCGAAGGCGACGATCTCCGGCGGACTGTCCGCATCGCAGGTCGCCACGTACAGGGTCGCCTCGGCGAGCCCGTATGCGGGCTGAAGCGCGGTGCTGTCGAAGTTGAACCGCGCAAAGCGCTCCGCGAACCTCTTGAGTGTCGCCGGCTGGACCCGCTCGGCACCGCTGACGATGCGTGACACGCGGCCCAGATCGAGGCCGTCCATATCCTCGTCCGACGTCTTGCGCGTCGCGAGTTCGAACGCGAAGTTGGGAGCCGCCGAGAAAACCGAAGTGCCGGCGGCGAGCGTCTGCATCCACCGAGCCGGTCGCTGCAGGAACGCCACCGGGCTCATCAGGGTTGCGGGACTGTCCACTATCAGCGGCGCGCAGATCCCCAACAGCAGACCCAGGTCGTGATAGAAGGGCAGCCAGGACACCACCGTCATGTCGTGCGGGCCCACTCCCCCAGTGCGCGGGAAGTAGCCACACATCAACTGGTCGAAGTTGACCTTGAGGTTGTTGTGAGTGATCATCACCCCGGCCGGCTCCCGGGTCGACCCGGAAGTGTATTGCAGATAAGCGATTTCGCTGTACTCGCTGCTGCCGTCCGATCTCACCGCCGCGTCGAGATGCAGCAGATCGATCTCGATCACCGTGGGTGCGGACCGTCCCGGGGGCGTTCCCACGTGCCGCGTGACGTCGGAGACGACGGCCGATGTCGTGAGAACGACAGCGGGTGCAGAATCGTGCAGCACCGAATCGAAACGCGCATCGGTGACCCCGCCGAACGGCACCGAGAGCGGGACCGCGATGAGTCCCGCGTCCATGGCGCCCAGGAAACCGACGACGTAATCAAGCCCCTGCGGGGCCGATATCACGGCGCGATCCCCGGGAGACGCGCAGAGCCTGAGTTCGCGGGCAACGTTGCACACGCGTCGATACAACTGCCGCCATGTCAGGCTCTCGGGAATGCCTTCCCAGCCAAGGTCGTGATCGATGAAGGTGAATGCCGTGTCATCTGGCTGCAGGCTGGCGCGTTCCCGCAGCTGAGCCGACAGAAACGGCTTGACCACGCTCATGAGGTTACCGTCGCAGCAGCCTGCGTCGACTGGCATTGCACAAATATTGACGGACGTTCGGATTCTGGGTCGGCAGACGGCAACCGTGTCGTGTCAGGCATTCTGAGATATCCATTCCGAGGTGAATCTTTGCAGGTCAGAGAGTTCTTGAACGAGTTGGCGGCCGATCAGGGATTCGACTTGGCCGCCGACGAACGGGACGTTGAATTCCACGGTCGCGGTGCCGGTGAGGCGGGAGCCGTTGTGTGCCGGAGCCAGTACCGCCGTGCCGATCCCGGATCCCGGTGCACCGTGCGCCACGATGCTGATCTCTCCGCGGACGACGCCGCCGTCGGTCGGACGCCACGTCTCGTTGTGCTCCATCTGCCACATGCGCGGGTAGAACCTCGCAGCGATACCCGGCAGCAGTTCCTTGCGCAGGTCCTGGATGATCGCCACCGCCACCGAGTTGTCGGCGGCGACCAGAAATGAGTCCAGCCTGCCGATACCGCCTCCGGCGGCCAGCCGCGCCAGCCAGTAACCCTTCTCGGAGTAGGCCCAGCGGATGGCGTCCACACTGGCGGAAGATTCGATCGCGAAATCAAATGAGCGCGGCATCAGTCACCGACCGTCCGCTCCAAGATCCGTCCGATCTGCGCCAGCGTCTCGGGCCGGTCCATACCGGCGTGCGTGTCGTCGATCAGATGCGCCGAGACGGGTCCGCGCAGGTGTGCCGTCCACGCGGAGACATGGCGTTGCGGTGTCCATGGTTCGTCGACGGTCGGGATGAACAGGGTGGCCGGGCCGTCATAGCTCGGCGACACGAAATCCCGCATGATGGCGACGTTGTTCTTCATGACGTCCGCGATGGCGGTGAGGGATCCGGCGAACGCGGGATCCTCGATCGCGAGCCCGTAGCGCTCCCTGGCCAGCGTGACCAACGCCTCCATGACTTCGCCGTCGACGACGGGCTCAGACGCGACGTCGGCCCCGTCACCGGGTGCGGGTGCGCTGGCGACCAGGGCCAGCATGGCAACGTCGTATCCGCGCCGTTGCAGTTCGGACGCCATGGCGTGGGCGACGACGCCGCCGAACGACCAACCAAGCAGGAAGAAAGGTCCTGCCGCTTGCACCGCCAGTACCTGCTCGAGATAGTCGTCGACCATGGCGGGCACCGAGGAAGCCGGTGAGGTGGTTCCGTCCAGACCTCGGGCCTGGAGTCCGTACACCGGGCGATCCGGCAGCGCACCGAGGAGTCCCCAGTAACTCCAACTCAATCCGCCGCCGGGATGGACGCACCACAGCGGGGGCTTGGTACCGCCGAGCCGGAGTGGTAGGACGACGCCCAGCGGATCCACGGTTTCCGGCTCGTGTTTGTGCGTGAGCCACTCGGAGAGCGCGGCGACGGTGGGGGCCTCGAACAGCGCCCGGAGGGGAAGCTCGCGGCCGAGATCGGCCTTCGTCCGCGCGATCAGTTGCGCCGCCGACAGTGAATGTCCGCCGAGGTCGAAGAAGGAGTCGTCGATGCCGACCCGGTCCACTTCCAGAACCTCGGCGAACAGCCGGGCCAGCACTACCTCCCGTTCGTCGCGCGGTGCCCGATACGCCGCGACGGTGTACTCCGGTGCGGGTAGGGCTTTGGTGTCGAGTTTGCCGTTGACGGTCAGGGGCACGGTGTCGATGACCACGATGGCGGTGGGGACCATGTAGGCGGGCAGCCGTTCGGCGAGGGCGGTGCGGGCGTGGGTGGGGTCGGCGGTGCCGGTGAGGTAGCCGACCAGGCGTTTGTCGCCGGGGCGGTCTTCGCGGGCGATGACGAGGGC
>NZ_LWCS01000073.1 GCF_001650495.1 Mycolicibacterium iranicum
GTGGGGGCGCGGCGGGGGGCAGATACGGGCTTCCCGCACACGCGGCATCGGCGGGGTTGGACACGCAGCTCGGATCGAGCGGGCCGGTAGGAGTACTCGGCGCACTCGGCGCCGCAGGGATCGCGTAGGGACCGCCCTGACACACCGGGTCGGTCGGCATCGAGATGCAGCGCGGATCCGACGGGCCTGTGGGGCCACCCGGATCCGGCGCAGCCATCGCCGGCACCCCGCTGATCGTCGCGGCGATGGCGCCAAGCGTGAATCCCGCGACCACTCTCGGTATGAACGTGTACATCAAAGTCTCCTCGCTGTGACGCCCTTGTCGGTTCTCTTGTAGATGCCGACCCGCATCGAGTCGTGTGACGACGATCGGCCGGCACCGTGGTCAGATGTGGCCCGCGCCGCCGATGCCTCCGATCGGTGACAGCGGTGGTGGCGCTATCGGCGGATGAACCGCAGGAGCGGCCGGTGGCGGAGTCGGAGCCGCCGACGGCACCTCGAGCGGCGCGTCGGGACCGCCGTGGCACACCGCGTCAGCCGGCATGATGCAGCGCGGGTCGTCCGGGCCTGTCGGAGCGCCGGAATCGGGCGACGCGGCTGCGGGCGCAGCCAGGGCCGTCGCCACGATTCCGGTCAGCGCCAGAGCAACCGGTGTAGTCGTCACCGAACCGGCGGCCGCCGACGCCTTCGTGTTCATCCACCACCCCTCAGGGGCACCCCGAACCTGCCCCGGAGATTTGCTGCACTCGATAAATGTTTCCCATATTTGCACGTACTCAACCCGAAGGGAATCGTCAATTCACGGTCAAGGATTAGCTACTGGCGTCAATATCTCTGTGCACACGCGCCGGCGGGAGGCTCAGCCCACAGGACAGGTCCGCGTGGCCTCACGCAACACCGGCACCGAAGGTGCGTCGACGGGCAGTCTGTAGCCGCGCAACACCTCGATGTACTGCATCGCGTACTGACAGTGGAAGGCTGCGTTCGGCGGCATCCACAGCGACGGTTGCTTGTCACCTTTGTCCTGGTTGGCTCCGCCGGCCACTGCCAGCAGATTGGCTGGATCGTTGGCGAAGCGCACCCGCAGGTCTTCAGTCCAGTTGCGGGCACCGAGATCCCACGCCAGCGCGAGCGGCACGATGTGGTCGATCTGTACCGACGCACCCGTCTGGTTGCCACGGGTGAACGCCACGGCGGCGTTGGTGTACGGGTCGAGGAGCTTGCCGGTCGCGACGGCGGTGGGGCACCGCGAAATCGCCACGTAGGTCTTGTCGACCAGATCCCTGTCGAGGATGTCATTACGGGTGTCGCAGCCGTTGTGGCCGCCGGGGGCCGTCGTATCGTCGGTCCACGACTCGCCGAAAGCGTCTCTGCGATAGTCATTTCCACGCACCCTGACGGGAACCTCGGCGATCCCGGCCAGCGCGTCCGCACCGGGAGCCAAAGTCGGGATGTCGGCGTCGGCAATGTAGCGCGACGGTCCGCCCGGCGTCGCGCTCACCTGGTAGGCGACGATCACCGCGAGCACGACCGCCACGGCGAGCCACAACGTCTGCTTACGGCTCACGACATGTCCAGGAACTGCACTTTGTCGGCGTCGATGAACGGCGCTGACAGCACTGCCATGCCACGGTCGAGCGGATCGGACTCGTAGACCGTCTCGCAGACCTCCTTGGCTGCCAGGATGATCTCGAGGTGGTGGGCCAGCGACAGGAACTGCAGGGTGATCGGGCGGCCCGACTGGTGGAAGCCCAGCACGTCACCCTCGCTGCGCTCCGCCAGGTCGAGATCGGCGAGCTCGAATCCGTCCTGGGTGCCGGCGACTGCCATCAGCCTCTTCCCCGCTTTGGAGGATTCGGGCAGCTTGGTGACCAGAAGGCACAGGCTGGGGTGCTCGCCACGGCCGATGCGGCCGCGCAGCTGGTGCAGCTGGCTGATACCGAAGCGGTCTCCGTCCATCACCACCATGACGGTGGCGTTGGGGACATCGACGCCGACCTCGATCACCGTGGTGCACACCAGCACGTCGATGTCGCCCGCCCGGAACGCGGCCATCACCGCATTCTTCTCGTCGCCGGGCAGCCGGCCGTGCATGAGCCCGAGGCGCAGGCCCGCCAGCGGCCCGCGCTGCAGCCGGGCAAGTAGCTCGACGACGGTAACCGGCGGGGGCCCCTTCTCGGCGCTGTCCTCTGTCCGCTTCTTGGCTTTGGCGGAACCCTTCTTGTCCTCTGCCGGGGCGTCGTCCTCGTCGATGCGCGAGGCGACGACATAGGCCTGGCGGCCGGCCGCCACCTCCTCGGCGATGCGCTCCCACGCCCTGGCAAGCCACCTCGGGTGTTCTGTCTCGAAGATCGCCTTCGTGGTGATGGGCTGACGACCACGGGGCAACTCACGAAGCGTGGAGGTTTCCAGATCCCCGTAGTAGGTCAGCGCCACCGTCCTCGGGATGGGTGTCGCCGTCATCACCAACAGATGCGGGGTGATCCCGTCAGGCGCCTTGGCGCGCAACCGATCCCGCTGCTCGACACCGAATCGGTGCTGCTCGTCGACGACGACCATGCCCAGCCGGTCGAACTCGACAGCGTCCTGCAGCAGGGCGTGGGTGCCGATCACGATCCCCGCCTCGCCCGAGGAAATCTCTCGGCGGGCATCGCGCTTCTGCTGGGCTGTCATCGACCCGGTCAGGAGCGCCACCCGGGTCCCTTGCTCGTCGCTTCCGAGCTCACCGGCACTCCCCAGCGGTCCCAGCATCGCGCGGATCGACAAAGCATGTTGCGCAGCAAGGACTTCCGTGGGTGCCAGCAACGCGCACTGGTACCCGGCGTCGAGCATCTGCAGCATCGCCAACAACGACAGGACAGTCTTGCCGGAGCCGACCTCGCCCTGCAACATCCGGTTCATCGGACGGGGGGCGCCGAGCTCCTCCGAAACCACCTGGAGGATCTCTCGCTGTCCCGCCGTGAGTTCGAACGGCATCTGCGCCATCATCGCGGTGACCAAGCCGCCGTCACGGCGCGGCGCAGGAGGCCCGGAGGCGGCGAGCTCACTGTGTCTGCGCGCGACCAGGCCCCATTGCAGCCCGACGGCCTCGTCGAACGTCAACCGCTCGATGGCACGGGCGCGATCTTCTGCATTCTCACTGATGTGAACGGCGCGTATGGCCTCGTCTTCGGACATCAGGTTGTGTTCGCGCACAAACCAATTCGGCAACGTTTCGGGTATGGGGTCGAGGACGGCGATGGTCTGGCGAATGCACGCGTAGATGTCCCACGTCTGCACCTTCGATGTGGCGGCGTAGATCGGGAAATAGTCCTTCGCGAACTCGGCGAGTAGTTCGTCACCGGTCGCGCCGGTGGTCGACGCGATCGAGGTGAGCGATTTCGTGCCGACGGCCTTTCCCGACTTCGCGTTCAGCACCATGAATGCGGGGTGGGTGAGCTGCATCGTGCCCCGGAAGAATCCGACCTCTCCCGAGAGCATCACCTCGGCGCCCTCGACGAGAGTGTCCTTGAGCCAACGAGGATTGAAGAAGGTCGCCGTCACCTTCGGTCGACGGTCCCTCAGTGTGACCACGAGATACTTGCGCGACGGCTGATTTCGGACCTGCTTCAGCTCGGCCTTGGCGATCACGTCGACGAACGTGACGTGTTCGCCCTCTTCGACGTCGAGCTCCTCCCCTTCACCACGAACCGTCATCGCGTCACTGTATTTCCGAGGGAAATAACGCAGCAGCTCGCCGACGGTACGCAGACCGAGGTGCTCTTCCAAGGGATCGGCGGCTTTCTTGCCGATCACGAAGTCCAGGCGGTCATCGAGTGTCGCCACGTCACTCCACCCCGATGAGCAGTGCGTCGGCGCGGTGACCGGTGTGGAACGTGACCATCTCGGTGCCCGGATGCTTGCGGTGCACGTGATCGGCCAATGCCGCACCGACGTCGGGGCCCACACCGTCACCGGTCAGCACTGTCACCAATTCTCCGCCGGCGGCGAGCAGGAGGTCGATCAATCCTGCTGCGGCGGAGGCGATGTCGTCCCCGACGATGACGACTTCGTCACCGGCGACACCGAGCCCGTCGCCGGGTTTGCAGGTACCCGCCCACGTGAGGGCTTCTTCGGCGGCCACCCGCACCGATCCGAACCGTGCACCGGCCGCGGCCCTGGCCATCGTGTAACCGTCGTCGACGAGTCGGCGGTCGGGGTCGTGAACGGCCAACGCCGCGAGCCCCTGCACCATCGACCCCGTCGGCACCGGCACCATGTCGATCCCCCAGTCCGAGGCCACCGCACAACCGGCGACGATCTCCTCGGCGGCGACATATCCGTTGGGCAACACCATCACTTGCGCGGCGCCGGTGTTGAGTAGCGCGTGCAAGAGTTGTTGCGCGCTGACCGGCACATCCGAAGTCGGGCGTAAGACCTCGGCTCCCTCCCCGGTGAACAAGTTCTCGGCGCCGTCGCCGTCCACGACGGCGAGCACCGCGCGCTGCCTGTCCCAGCTGCCTATGGGGAGCCGGTCGGCGCCCCCGCTGAGCGCCGTGATCTGGATGCGGCTCAGCGTGCCCACCGCCAGGCCCGCCTCGACCGCGGCGCCGGCGTCGTCGGCGTGGACGTGCACCGAGTACCGGCCGGTTTCGCCGGTTTCGCCGGGCTCACCGAATCCCGACGCGGCGATTGCGATGGAGTCGCCCAGTTCGTCGAGGCGGACTCGTAGGCGTTCGACGTTGTCGGGCTTGCAGTCACTGAGCAGGTACATGACCTCGAAGCTCGGGGAGGATCTCGTCGCCGTCGCCGTCGGCGTCGTGCCGACGTGCGCCTTACTGGGCGCCGGCCGATAGACGGCGCGCCGGGTGATGTGGCCGGTGACCGTCGCCGAGAGGGCGTCGAGCAGGACAAGCAGACCTCGCCCGCCTGCGTCGACGACGCCGGCGTCGGCGAGGACGTCGAGTTGGCTGGGGGTGCGGTCGAGTGCGGATGCTGCGGCCCGAGTGCTCGCCGCGACCACCTCGGCGAGGTCGGCCTGGTCAGAGACGGCGTCCTCGGCCGCGGCGGCGGCGTCGTGAAGCACTGAGACGATGGTGCCGGGCACCGCTTGCCCCATCGAGGCGACAACCAGGGTCACGGCGTGCCGCAGCGCAGCGCTGAACAGTGGACCGCTGATGTCGCTCAGCACGCCGGCGCGATCATCGGCGGCCGCGGCGGTGACCTCGGCGATCGCCCTCAAAATCTGCGACAGGATCACACCGGAGTTGCCTCGCGCTCCGCGCAGTGCCCCGTCGGCGAGCGCGGCAGCCACCCCGGTGACGTCGTCACCAGTGTCTGCGGCATCGGCCTGAGCCCATGCGGCACGCATCGTGAACAGCATGTTCGTGCCGGTATCGGCGTCGGCGACCGGGAAAACGTTCAGTTGGTTGATCTCTTCGGTGTGGCTGATCAGGTCGGCGACGGCCGTGTGCGCCCACTGTCGAAGGCCGGAACCGTCCAGCCGCCGAGCCGCCATCCCACCTCCACATTGCCGCCCTCGTCGGGTCAGCCTAATCAGTGCCGCGGACACCGCCGAAGACCGTGGCTCGGAGGCTGTGGACACCGTGAATCACCGCGTTTTTGCGATCCCCGCGGGGGCCGGTATCCTGATCAGGTTGTCGGGTCACCCGGCCCTGTGCCGGTCGTTGGCCCCCAGTACTGAATTAACAAGGAGTTCTCACTATGGCTGCCGTGTGCGAGATCTGCGGGAAGGGCCCCGGCTTCGGCAAGTCGGTGTCGCACTCCCATCGCCGGACCAGCCGTCGGTGGAACCCGAACATCCAATCCGTGCGCGCCGTGTCGACCCCGGGCGGCAACAAGCACCGCGTCAACGTGTGCACGTCGTGCCTGAAGGCCGGCAAGGTCGCGCGCGGCTGACCGCGACGTTATTTCACGGCAGGCGCCAGTCGACCGGCTCGGCGCCTCGCTGAATCAGTAGCTCGTTGGCGCGGCTGAACGGCTTCGAACCGAAGAATCCCCGCGACGCCGAGAGCGGCGATGGATGCGGCGATTCGATGACCGCCGTGTCGTCGAGCATCGGCTTCAGGGTCGACGCGTCTCTGCCCCACAGCACCGCTACCAGTGGCTTGCGGCGCGCAACCAGCGCTCGGATGGCGCACTCGGTCACCGCTTCCCAGCCTTTGCCGCGGTGGGATGCCGGTGTGCCCGGCCGCACGGTCAGAACTCTGTTGAGCAGCATCACGCCCTGTTCGCACCACGGCGTCAGATCTCCGGTGGAGGGAAGCGGGTGACCGAGGTCGTCGCGGTACTCCTTGAAGATGTTGTCCAGGCTGCGCGGCAGCGGGCGCACGTCGGGGGCCACCGAGAAGCTCAGGCCCACCGCGTGTCCCGGCGTCGGGTAGGGATCCTGGCCGACGATGAGCACCTTGACCTCGTCAAGCGGGAAGGTGAACGCGCGCAACACGTTCGGCCCTGCGGGTAGGTAGCGGTGGCCGGCGGACAGTTCGGCGCGCAGGAATTCACCCATCTGCGACACCTGGGATTCGACGGGCGCGAGGGCGTACGCCCATCCTTCGTCGACCAACTCGTTGAGGGGACGTGTAGTCACGAGACGCCAACATAGCGGGGACCGTCGGTCAGAACGACTGCCAGCCCGTGTCGCCGTGCCACGTGTCGCCGTCGACGGTCACCCGAGCCGGGCCGGAGACGACGGTTCCGAGGACGCGCCAACCCGGCGGCACCGTCCCGGCGAATGTCGCGACCAGCGCGTGGTCTTCGCCACCTCCCAGCACCCATTGCAAAGGATCCGCGTCGGCCTCCGCGGCCGCGGCGGCCAACGCGTCGACATCGGGACGCAGGGCGTGGCGGGTGATATCGATGTGAACCCCGGAGGACGTCGCGATGTGTTCGAGGTCAGCCAGCAGCCCGTCGGAGACGTCCGTCATGGCGGTCGCGCCTGCGCGCGCGGCGAGGGCACCCTGCCCATAGGGTGGCTGCGGCACGAGGTGGCGCATTCGCAGCTCCCCGAAGTGGCGAATCCCCCTCTCCCACAAGGTGTATCCGGCCTGAGAGCGGCCGAGCTCGCCGGCGACCGCAACGACGTCACCCGGCTGTGCGCCACTCCTGCGGACCGGATCCCGCCCGCCGAGATCACCGAGCGCCGCGACGGATATCACCCACTGCGGCGCCTGGACGGTGTCACCGCCGACGATTCCTGCGCCTAGCAGATTCGCCTCGTGCCACATGCCATCGGCGAGTTCGATGGCGCGTGCGCTCGCGGTGTCGCCCGGCGCCCCGAAGCCGACGACGAAGGCCGTGGACCTGCCGCCCATCGCCTCGATGTCAGCTGCGTTCTGCGCGATGGCTTTTCGGCCGACGTCGTGCGGTGATGACCAGTCGAGCCGGAAGTGCCGATTCTCGATGAGCATGTCGGTGCACACCACGGTCCTGCCGTCGGCTGCGGCGACGACGGCAGCGTCGTCGCCGGGGCCCAGCGTCACGAACGACGGTTGACGACGCCCGGCGACCAGCCGGTCGATGACGGCGAACTCACCCAACCCCGACAGCGTCGCGTCGGCGTCCTCGGCCGCCATGTCGGTTCCTTTCACCTGCGGTACGTTTGGTCCCTGCGGCGTGGAGTCTATGCAGCAAGATGGAGGGATTTCGGCGTGGTCGAGGCTTTTGTTCTCATCCAGACCGAGGTCGGCCGCGCCGAGGTGATCGCCAAACAACTGGCCGCACTCACCGGTGTGCTGTCCTCGGAGTACGTCACCGGCCCCTACGACGTCGTGGCTCGAGTCAGCGCCCCTTCCCTCGACGAACTGAAGGCGACTGTGGTGCCCAGTGTGCAACAGGTCGTCGGCATCACGCGCACCCTGACCTGCCCGATCGCCGACGGAGTTCAGCCCTAGAGTTTGGCGTGTGAACAGTCAGACCGGGGACGGCCCGCCGCGCGCCGTTCTGATCGCCGCGTTGGCGGTTGCCATGGCCGGTGTCGTCGGTGTGCTGGTGGTGGCCGCGGTGATGCAGCGCTCCCCCGCCCAGGACCCGGTCGCGGTCACCGGCGTGCCCGCCCCGCAGGCTGACAGCCCGGAATGCCGCTCGCTGCTCGCGGCCCTGCCGCAAGAGCTCGGTGGCTACCGGCGGGCTTCGCTGGTCGATCCTGCTCCTGAGGGCGCCGCGGCATGGCAGCCGGAGGAGCCGGACGGCGAAGCGTTGATCCTGCGATGTGGTCTGGACCGGCCGGCCGAGTTCGTGGTGGGAGCGCCGCTGCAGGTCGTCGACGCGGTCTCGTGGTTCCGGGT
>NZ_LWCS01000074.1 GCF_001650495.1 Mycolicibacterium iranicum
GGGTTGCGGTGGCTGGTAGCTATGCTGCTGCGGGGGAGGGTAAGAGCCGGGAGTCACCGTTCCCGGCGGCCGGTCGTCCGGATAGTTCGTCATGCGGGGTCCCCTCTGAAGGCGAGCAGACACAAACTCGCATGAAAATACCGCGGATCATGCGACTTTGCGTCTGCGCGGCAGAGGGCTCTGTGGCCCCGCAACGCAAGACGCCCCCGGGAAGAGTCCGGGGGCGTCTCGGTGACGAAGCGTCTGAGGGGGGATCAGAAAGCCGCTTCGTCAAGCTCCATGATGTCGTTGTCGAGGTTCTCGACGATGGCGCGGGTGCTGGTGAGCAGCGGCAGGAAGTTCTTCGCGAAGAACGACGCCACCGCGATCTTGCCCTCGTAGAAGGCGCGATCGTCGCCGGTGGCACCTGCGTCGAGCTTCTCGATCGCGACGGCGGCCTGCCTCTGCAGCAGCCAGCCGATCACCAGGTCGCCGACGCTCATCAGGAAGCGCACGGAGCCCAGACCGACCTTGTAGATGCTGGCCGAATCCTCCTGCGAGGCCATCAGATAACCGGTCAGCGACGCGGCCATGCCCTGGACGTCCTCCAGCGCGGTCGCCAGCAGCGAACGCTCGGCCTTCAGACGACCGTTGCCGGTCTCGGACTTGACGAACTGCTCGATCTGGCCTGCGACGTGCGCCAGCGCCACACCCTTGTCGCGGACGATCTTGCGGAAGAAGAAGTCCTGCGCCTGGATGGCGGTGGTGCCCTCGTAGAGCGAGTCGATCTTGGCGTCGCGAATGTACTGCTCGATCGGGTAGTCCTGCAGGAAGCCGGACCCGCCGAAGGTCTGCAGCGACTCGGTCAGCTTCGCGTAGGCCTGCTCCGAGCCGACACCCTTGACGATCGGGAGCATCAGGTCGTTGACCTTGACGGCCAGCTCGGGCTCGATGCCGTGGATCGTCTTGGCCACCTCGGCGTCCTGGTGGGTGGCGGTGAACAGGTACAGCGCCCGCAGACCTTCGGCGTAGGCCTTCTGGGTCATCAGCGAGCGACGCACGTCGGGGTGGTGCGTGATGGTCACGCGCGGGGCGGTCTTGTCCGTCATCTGGGTCAGGTCGGCGCCCTGCACACGCGACTTGGCGTACTCGAGAGCGTTCAGGTAACCGGTAGACAGGGTGGCGATAGCCTTGGTGCCCACCATCATTCGGGCCTGCTCGATGACGTCGAACATCTGGGCGATGCCGTCGTGGACCTCGCCGACGAGCCAGCCGACGGCGGGGGTGCCGTGCTGGCCGAGCGAGAGCTCGCAGGTGGCCGATACCTTGAGGCCCATCTTGTGCTCGACGTTGGTGACGAAGGCGCCGTTGCGCTCGCCGGGCTCGCCGGTCTCGGGGTCGAAGTGGAACTTCGGCACGAAGAACAGCGACAACCCCTTGGTGCCCGGGCCGGCGCCCTCGGGGCGGGCCAGCACCAGATGCATGATGTTCTCGAACAGGTCGTCCGAATCGGCCGAGGTGATGAAGCGCTTCACACCGTCGATGTGCCAGGTGCCGTCGGGCTGCGGGACGGCCTTGGTGCGGCCGGCGCCCACATCGGAACCGGCATCCGGCTCGGTCAGCACCATCGTGGAGCCCCAGCCGCGCTCCGCGGCGAGCACGGCCCATTTCTTCTGCTCTTCGGTGCCGAGGTGGTAGAAGATGTCGGCGAAACCGGCGCCCATCGCGTACATGTACACGGCGGGGTTGGCGCCCAGGATGTGCTCCTGCAGGGCCCACGACAGCGCGCTCGGCATCGGCGTGCCGCCGAGGTCTTCGCTGATCGACAACTTGTCCCAGCCGCCCTCGACGACGGCGCGCACCGACTTCTTGAACGCCTCGGGCAGCGTCACGGTGTGGGTCTTCGGGTCGAACACCGGCGGGTTGCGGTCGCCCTCCTCGAAGGAGGCCGCGACGGGACCCTCGGCGAGCCGGGAGATTTCGCCCAGCATGTCGACGGCGGTCTCGACGTCGAGGTCGGCATACGAGCCCTGACCCAACGCCTTGTCGACCCCGAGGACTTCGAACAGGTTGAATACCTGGTCGCGAACATTGCTCTTGTAGTGGCCCATGATTCCTCCTCGATGAGAACGCCACGCGCGGTTGGGTACTCGTTGTTAAGTTACCCACCAGTAACTGTGCGTAACTATACCGCCCGGTAACTTCAACGCAAGACGAGTGTGAGCAATTTCCGGGCAGTAGCCAACCGGGTGGTTGGCCGGGGGCCGATCTGCGCGTCGAAAGCACCCCTGAACTGGGATTTTGCGAGTCTGTGATGATAGTCACGTTTAGCCCCTTAAGGTGTCTCTATGACGAGAGCAATCGGTGTCGCGGTATGGGGAACGGGCAACATGGGGTCGACGTCGATCCGGTCGGTCACGGCCTTTCCCGGGCTGCGCCTGACGGCTGTCATCACCTCGTCGCAGGACAAGGCCGGCAAGGACGCCGCAGCGTTCGGCGGCCTGGACGCTCCCACGGGCGTCTCACTCACCGCGGCCGGCCCAGATCTGGAGGCCACGCTTGCGACGAGCGACGCGGTCGCCTACATGGCCTCCGGCGACATCCGCCCGGAAGAGGCCATCGCCGACATCGAACGGTGCCTGCGAGCCGGCAAGCACGTGGTCACACCGTCGCTGTACTCGCTCTACGATCCGGCGTCCGCGCCGGCCGAATGGGTTGATCGCCTCACCGCGGCCGCCGAAGAAGGGGGCGCCACGCTGCTCGTCAGCGGAGTCGACCCCGGGTGGGGTAACGACGCGCTGGCCGTCACCGCGGCAAGCCTGTGCACCCGCATCAACACGATCACCTGCCAGGAGATCTTCGACTACTCGACCTACAACCAGCCGTTCGCCGTCAAGGTGTCCTGCGGTTTCGGTGGCTCGATGGACGAGACACCGATGATGCTGCTTCCGACGATCCCGACAATGGTGTGGGGCGGCAACGTCCGGCTCATCGGCCGCGGGCTCGGTATCGAGATCGACGACATCACCGAGGAGGTCGAACGTCTTCCCCTCGAGGAGACGGTCGACACCGTCATGGGGCCGTTCGAGAAAGGCACGCAGGGCGCGTTCTTCCTCAAGGTGATCGGCTGGTCCGGCGGCAAGAGGCGCGTCGTCATCGAACACATCACCCGCATCCATCCGTCCTGTGCGCCCGACTGGCCGCAACCCGACCAGGGAGTCGGCGACCACCGCGTGATCGTCGACGGCGACCCGAAGCTGACGATCACGACCCGCGCGGACGTGCCCGGCGGTACCCGCGCCGACGGTGGCAACACCACCGCGGCCAACCGATTGCTCGGCGCACTCAACTGGCTCGTCGAACAGAAGCCCGGAATCTACGACGGCCTTCAGGTCCCGCTGCGCTCGGCGCTGCCCGCCGAGGCCGAAACCGCCCGCTGGAGCTAGTGCCCGGCCAGGCCTTTGTTCACGAGCCGGGTGAGCCACGCAGGGGAGAACCGCGCGCCGATCGCCAGCGCTTTGGCCTGTACGCCGACCGGATAATGCACCTGCGCGATGGCCCGTCGCGGCCACGTCGTGTCCACCGCTGCGACGATGTCGCGGGCGATGTCCTGGGCGGTCAGACGAATACCCAATGACTGGGTGGTGCCGGTCTTGACGTCCTTGGTCATCGCCGTGTTCACGTACAGCGGCCACATGTCGATGACGCGAATTCCGTGCTGTCGCCACTCGATGTTGAGTGCCTCGGTGATGGCGCGGACGAAGAACTTGGTCGCCGAGTAGTTCGCCAATTCGGCCTGGCCGTAGATCGCCGACGCGGACGCCAGATTGACGACGACCGCGCCGGGCGTGTCCCTCAGGTACGGGAACGCCGCGTGCAGACCGTTCACCACGCCTTTGACATTCACATCGATCTCGCGATGGTGCACCTTCAGCGGGATCTCCTCGAAACGCCCGGCGTTGAGAAGGCCCGCGTTGTTGATCAATACGTCGATCCGGCCGCCGGACTGCTCGGCGAACTCGGCGAGCCTCTGCGCGACTTCGTCGGCGTCGGTGACGTCGAGGTGGCCGACGACGGGCGTGCCACCGACCGCTGCGACGTCGGCGGCCAGCACACGCAAGCCGTCCTCGTCCACGTCGTAGCCGCCGACACGGTAGCCACGGTTGGCGTACAGCATTGCCGTCGCGCGCCCGATGCCCGTCGCTGCCCCGGTGATGAACACCGATCTGGTCATGAAGGATCCTCGCTTACGTGGTTGCGGGGTCAGTTGTTCAGTTGCCAGACGGCAAAATTCAGACACAGCGCGAATGCCGACCACGCCAGGTAGGGCAACAGCAGCGCACCGGCGACGGCGCTGCGCCGCCAGAAGGCGACGACGGTCGCGACGAGGACGACGAGGAGGATGCTCAGTTCTGCGAACGCGATGCCACGCCAACCCAATCCGAAGAACAGAGGCGTCCACGCGGCGTTGAGCACCAGCTGCACGGCGTAGAGCGTCAGGGCGCGAGTGGTCTCGCGGCCGGGCCCGGTGCGCCACACCAGCCATGCTGCGATCGCCATCAAGGCGTAGAGCAGCGTCCAGGTCGGACCGAAGACCCAGGACGGCGGCGCGAACGCCGGCTGCTCCAGGCGTTGGTAGACCTCGGCGGAGCGTGCGCTCGCGAGCCCGCCGAGGGCCGACGCGGCCACCACCGCGAGCAGCGAGATCGCCAACGCCAGCGCAGACCGAGAACGCGCTCTCGGATGCTCGGCCACCATGGTCGGCAGGTTACCTCGACTGATCTGAGTCCCCGACGGGCTGTTCGTGGCCATTCGATGACGTGTCCTGCGCGTCGGGTAGTTGTGCGACGAGGTATTCGGCGAGTCCGCCGATGGTGGGGTAGTCGAATACGGCGGTGGCGTTGATGGTGAATTTGCCGCCGAATTGGCTGTGGAGGCGGTTGCGTAGTTCGATGGCCATCAGTGAGTCGGTGCCCAGGTCGAGGAATCGGCTGGTTGCTGCGGGTGGGGAGGCCAGGCGCAGGAAGTTCTGGACTTCGCGTTGGAGGAACTCGGTGACAAAGCTTGCGCGTTGGGGCACCGGGATCTCCATGAGCTGTTTGAGCAGTTCGCTGTCGCCGGTGATCTCGCCGGTGGTGCTGGGCAGTACGAGGTCGAGGATCGGTGGGCGTGAGGTGCCGAGGACTTTGGCGGCGCGCGCCCAGTTGGCTTTGATCACGGTGGCCTGGCTGGTGCCGTTGGCGATCACCTCGGCCAGCGCGCCCAGCGCGGCCGCTGGATCGAGCGGAATGAGGCCCTGGGCGCTGATGTTGGCGGTGGCGGCGTCGGAGGAGGCCATGCCGCCTTGGGCCCAGGGACCGAAGTTGATGCCCGTGGCGGGCAGCCCGTGGGCTCTGCGTTGTGCGACCAGGCCGTCGAGCAGTGCGTTGGCGGTGGCGTAGTTGGCTTGGCCGGGCGAGCCGAACAGGCTCGATACCGAGGAGGACACGACGAAGAAGTCCAGCTCGTCGTCGCGGGTCAACCGGTCCAGATGGCACGCCCCGAACGCTTTGGGCGCCAACGTGGTTCGGAAACGCTCCACACTCTGCTGGGAGATCAGGGCGTCGTCGAGGACACCGGCCAGATGGGCCACACCGGCCAGCGGCGGCAACTCCGCCCGGATCCGATCCAACAGGGCGGTCACCTCTGCTTCGTCGCCGACGTCGGCGCCGAAGACGTGGATGCGGCAGCGGAAACGCTCGACGAGGTCGTCGATGACCTGCTGGGCGTGCGCATCCGGGGCRCGCCKGCTGGTCAGCACCAGGTCYCCGGCGCCGAGCTGGGCCAGATAGGCCGCGGTGTGCAGKCCGATCGCGCCGAGTCCACCGGTGATCAGGTAGCTGCGATCAGGTTGGGGTTGCAACGGGGTGGGGATCTGCACGACGATCTTGCCGATGTGGCGGGCCTGCTGCATCCGCCGGAACGCCGCCCGCGCCTCGGTCAGCGGATACACCTCGGCCGGCAGCGGTGTCCACTGACCGTCAGCYAGGCCCTCGGAGACCTCGGTGAGCAGRTCGCGGATGCGATCGGGCTCGGTGAACATCACCGTGTCCAGCGCGACGATCTCGTAGGCSAGGTCGGGCCGCGCCGCCGCCATCTGCTCGGCSGTCCAGATGTCGCGTTTGGCGATCTCGGCGAAGCGGCCGCCCTCAGCGGTGGCCTTCAGCGTCGCCTCGATGAACCCTTCGCTGGTCAGGCTGTTGAGCACCACATCGACCCCGGCGCCGTCGGTGTCGGCCAGGATCTGCTCGGCGAACTCGGTGGTGCGCGAATCGTAGACGTACTTCACGCCCAGCCTGCGCAGCGTGGCGCGTTTGAACGTGCTGGCCGTGGCGAACACCTGCGCCCCGCACCGCTGGGCCATCTGCACCGCCGCCAAACCCACCCCGCCGCTGGCGGCGTGGATGAGCACCTTGTCCCCGGGCTGCAGCGCCGCCCAGTCAAACGCCAACCGCACCGTCAACGCCGCAGCCGGAATCGTCGCGGCCTGCACCGCGCTGACCCCGTCAGGGATCGGGGCCACAAACTGGGCGGGCACGTTGAACCGGCTGGCGAACGCGCCCTGCATCGACCCATACACACGCTGACCCACCTGCACGCCCGACGCACCGTCACCCACCTGGGTGACCACGCCGGCGAAGTCGCCGCCGATSGGYCCGGGATCGCCGGGGTAGAGGCCGAGCACGTTGAGCACGTCGCGGAAGTTCAAGCCCGCAGCCTCCACCCGTACCTGCACATAGCCGTCGTCGGGGGTCGAGACGTCGGTCTCGGTCAGTCGCAGGTTGTCGATCGCCCCGCGCTCGGTGGGCGCCAACACGTAGTCCCCGCCGCGCGGAACGCTCAGGTGACCGCTGCGCGCCCACGGCAGCAACCGCGACGCCAGCAGTTTGCCTTGCCGCACCGCCAGTTCGGGCTCCTCGACCGGGGCCGCCAAAAGACCGGCGAGCACCCCCACCGCCTCGGGGGTGCCATCGGTGTCGACCAGCCTGGCACCCAACCCGGGTTCCTCGTTGATCGTGGTCCGCCCGAAACCCCACAACGCCGCCTGCACCGGGTCGACCGGCTCACCGGACTCGGTGGCCACCGCCCGCTCAGTCACGATCCACAGCCCGTCCGGGAGCTTCACGCCACCGCCCTGCACCGTGTGCACCGCGCTGAGCAGATGGGCGATCTCGGACTCCAGCCGGGCACCGCCATCGGCGGTGGACTCCTCAGCGCCGCCGGCGTCGGCCCGCCAGACCACACCAGAAAACGGCAGACCGCGCTGTTGGGCATCGGTGAGCAGCGCTCCGAGCAGTTCCGGGTTCGTGGTGCGGTCGACCGGGACACACCCGGGCACCAGGGCGGCGAGCTCGTCGAACCCGGCGATCAGCCAGGTGCCACTCACGGTGGCGCCGTCGACCGGCGCGGCCGGGATCTCGTGCCATCCCAGGGTGTACAGCAGCCGGGTGGCATCACCGCCCAGCCCACGCAACAGTGCCTCCCGGGGCGCGCGTTTGACCGTGAACTCACCAATGCCGCCCAGGCGCTGCCCGTCCCGGTCCAAGAAGTCCAAGTCGAAGACCTGGGTCTCACCGTCCAGAGCGCTTTGGTGCCACTTCGCCCGGCAGTAGAAGCGGCGCGGCATCTTCTCCCGCAGCGACACCTGCCCGTAGCGCAGCGGCAGGAAAAGATCATTCACGCCCTGTTCGGCGGCCAGCAGCGCCGGGAAGGCCGGGAACGCCACACCGGTGCACAAGTCCATCAGCACCGGATGCATCGGTTCGGTGCCGAGCTGCTCGGCGAGTTCGGCGCCGACGAGGATGTCGCCGATCGCCTCACCCTCACCAAGCCACAACGACTTCAACGAACCCGACCAGCTCGGCCCCCACGCCAACTCC
>NZ_LWCS01000075.1 GCF_001650495.1 Mycolicibacterium iranicum
GGTGGCGGTACGGTCACGCTGCGACGATAACTCAGCCGAGCTGCTGAAGCGCCGCATCGACAGCACGCGCAGAAACGTCCGATTTCTTGGATCCGAGGTCGTGGCGTGCACCCGTCACTTCGACGATTGCCGTCGCGGCATGGACCAGGGCGGCTGCGGACCGGATCTCGTCCAGGGTGCCGAACGGGTCTGCGGTGCCATGGGTGAACACCGTGGGCACGGTGATCCGCGGAAGGTGCTCGGTGCGGGCCCGTTCCGGCTTGCCCGGCGGGTGCAAGGGATAGGAGAACAGCGTCAGGACGTCGAGTTCGAGGCCGTCCGCGACCGCCATCGACGTCAGTCGCCCGCCGTAGGAGTGTCCTCCGGCGATCACGGGGCCGCCCGCGAACTCTCTCACGACCGCGACCGCTTCGACGATCCCGACGATGTCGGTGGCCGACGAACCCGACGGCGGCCCCTTCGGGCGTCGGCGCCGGTAGGGCAGGTTGTAGCGCACGGCGAGCCACCCGCGGCGGGCCCACTCGTCGCACAGCGCTTGGAGCATCGGTGACTCGCGGCTGCCACCTGCGCCGTGGGTGAGCGCAACGACACCCGCCGGGGTGCCGTCGGGTTCGTGGGCGATGCCGGCGATGTCCTCGAGGGTCATGTCGTCAATCTGAACAGAGGATTGACCGGCCCGTGGCCGTGGCCAAGCGGATAGGCGGCGCGCAGGCATTCGGTCACCCAGCGCTTCCCGAACGCGACGGCGTCGGGAACGGAATAGCCGTGGGCCAACGCCGACGCGGTGGCGGCGGCCAGCGTGTCGCCCGCGCCGTGGTCGTGGCCGGTGTCGATGCGGGTGGTGTCGAACTCGTGGAAGGCTGTGCCGTCGAAGAGCAGGTCGGGGCTGTGCGACGAGGACCGCAGATGTCCGCCTTTGACGAGCGCCCATTTCGGTCCGAGCGCGTGGAGTCTTCTGGCTGCTTCGCGCTGCGTTTCCTGGTCGACCACCTCGACGCCGACCAGCAGGCGGACCTCGTCAAGATTGGGTGTCACGAGCGTGGCAAGCGGAAAGAGCTTGTCTCTCAGACCATCCAGAGCGCTGGGATGAAGTAGCGGGTCGCCGTGCATGGAGGCGCAGACCGGATCTACCACCAGCGGGACGGTGCCGTCGAGCCCCTGGCCGACCCAGGCGTCGGCGATCGTCTCGATGATCGCTGACGACGCCAGCATGCCCGTCTTGGCGGCCTGCAGTCCGATGTCGGAGGCCACCGCCTCGATCTGGCCTGCCACGATCTCGAGTGGTAGCTCGTGAAAACCCTTGACTCCCAGAGAGTTCTGCACTGTGACAGCGGTGACCGCGACGAGGCCGTGCACTCCGAGCAGCGCGAAAGTGCGCATGTCGGCCTGAATGCCGGCGCCACCGCCGGAATCAGAACCCGCGATGGTCATCACGCGAAGCGGCGTCTGGCCGGGTGGGGTCAGCGGAAGAAAGGTCATGTCGTCACCACCGGTAGCTGGGTCTTGTCGGCCATTGCTTGCTGCACCTCGTGGCTGATGCGCATGGAACAGAACTTCGGGCCGCACATCGAGCAGAAGTGCGCGGACTTGGCTGGTCCTGCGGGCAGCGTCTCGTCGTGGAACGCGCGTGCGGTGTCGGGATCCAGCGACAGGTTGAACTGGTCCTCCCAGCGGAATTCGAAGCGTGCCTTGGATAGTGCATCGTCGCGGGTCTGCGCGCCCGGGTGCCCTTTGGCAAGGTCGGCGGCGTGGGCGGCGATCCTGTAGGCGATCACACCGTCCTTGACATCCTTGCGGTTGGGTAGGCCGAGGTGTTCCTTCGGGGTGACGTAGCAGAGCATCGCGGTGCCGGCCTGGGCGATGATGGCAGCGCCGATGGCGGAAGTGATGTGGTCGTAGGCCGGGGCGATGTCAGTGGCCAGAGGGCCGAGGGTATAGAACGGGGCTTCGTCGCAGAGTTCTTCCTCGAGGCGGACGTTCTCGACGATCTTGTGCATCGGAACGTGCCCGGGTCCTTCGATCATGACCTGCACGCCATGGGATTTGGCGATGGCGGTCAGCTCGCCGAGGGTGCGCAGCTCGGCGAACTGGGCGGCGTCGTTGGCGTCGGCGATCGATCCGGGCCGCAGCCCGTCACCGAGGGAGAACGTCACGTCGTAGCGGGCCAGGATCTCGCCCAGTTCGTCGAAGTTGGTGTAAAGGAACGACTCCCGGTCGTGTGCCAGGCACCAGGCCGCCATGATGGAGCCACCGCGGCTCACGATCCCTGTCACACGCCGGGCCGTCAGCGGGATGTGGCCCTTCAGCACGCCTGCGTGCACGGTCATGTAGTCGACGCCCTGCTCGCACTGCTCGATTACGGTGTCGCGGTACACGTCCCAGGACAGCTTCACCGGGTCGCCGCTGACCTTCTCGAGTGCCTGGTAGATCGGTACGGTGCCGACGGGAACCGGGGAATTGCGCAGGATCCATTCGCGGGTCTGGTGGATGTCGCGGCCGGTGGACAAGTCCATGATCGTGTCGGCGCCCCAGCGGGTGGCCCACACCATCTTGTCGACCTCCTCGGCAATGGACGAGCTCACGGCCGAATTGCCGATGTTGGCATTGACTTTCACGGCGAACGCCTTGCCGATAACCATCGGCTCAGCTTCGGGGTGGTTGTGATTGGCGGGAATCACGGCCCGCCCACGCGCGACTTCGTCGCGCACGAGCTCGGCGGCGACACCCTCGCGCTCGGCGATGAAGGACATCTCGGCGGTGATCTCGCCGGCGCGGGCGCGTTGCAGCTGGGTTCCGCGATCAGCGGTGACGGTGCGTCGCGGTAGTCCGGCGTCGAGGTCGATCACGGCAGCACAGTCCGTGTACGGCCCCGAGGTGTCGTAGAGGTCCAGGTGCTCGCCGTTGGTCAGGTGAACGCGGCGGAACGGTACCCCGCTGCGATAGACCTTGGTGCTCCCGGTGATGGGGCCCGTCGTGACTGAGGGTGCGATGGAAACATCGGTCATTCTCGTATCTCCCTACGCCGGCATTACCCGGTCAGGTTCGTACGGTCGACGGGCCTACCCGTCCTCTCAGCGCGCTGGTACGCGCTCCCGCGTGTTGACGCTTGCCACCGTAGCGGGCGGTGCCCGAATTGCCTAGTGATGATTTGCATAGCTAATATATGTTCTTTGTGGGAGGTGATACCCGGTGACTACAGAGATTCAGGCCGGCCGCATCGACGCCGACCATCCCCGCTACAAGTGGATTGCCCTGTCCAACACGACGCTGGGCACCCTGCTTGCGACGGTGAACGCGTCGATAGTTCTGATCTCCTTGCCCGCGATCTTTCGCGGCATCGGTCTCAATCCGTTGGCCCCGTCCAACATCAGTTATCTGCTGTGGATGCTGATGGGCTATCTCGTGGTCACGGCGGTTCTGGTGGTGCCGTTCGGGCGTCTCGGCGACATGTTCGGTCGGGTGCGGATCTACAACATCGGCTTCGCGGTGTTCACCTTCGCGGCGATAGCGCTGTCGTTCGACCCATTCCATCTCGATGGTGGCGCCATCTGGCTGATCGCATGGCGGGTGATCCAGGGGATCGGCGGAGCGATGCTGATGGCATCGTCGTCGGCGATTCTCACCGACGCCTTTCCGGCGAACCAGCGTGGCATGGCGCTCGGTGTCAACATGGTGGCCGCCGTCGCCGGTTCGTTCCTGGGTCTGCTCATCGGTGGCGTGCTGTCCGAGTGGCATTGGCAGGCGATCTTCTGGGTCGGCGTGCCGATCGGCCTGGCGGGCACCGTCTGGAGTCTGCGCTCGCTGCGTGAGATCGGCGTGCGAACACCGGGCAGGATCGACTGGGCCGGCACGTTGACGTTCGGCGTCGGCCTCACGGTTCTGCTGATCGGAATCACCTACGGCATTCAGCCGTATGGCGATTCGACGACAGGCTGGAGCAATCCCTTGGTGCTCGGGGCGATCGCCGCCGGCCTGCTTCTGCTGGTGCTGTTCTGTTTCGTGGAGTTGCGCGTCGCCCAGCCGATGGTCAACATCCGACTGTTCAGGTCGGCCGCGTTCGGTATGGGCAACATCGCCGGATTGATGTCGTCGATGGGCCGGGGCGGGCTGCAGTTCATGCTGATCATCTGGCTGCAGGGAATCTGGCTTCCGTTGCGCGGCTACGACTTCGAATCGACTCCGCTGTGGGCGGCGATCTACATGCTGCCGATCACGATCGGCTTTCTTCTCGCCGGACCCATCGCCGGCTGGCTGTCCGACCGGTACGGGGCGAGACCGCTGACCGTGGGCGGGATGGCGCTGATGGCGGCGTCTTTCATTGCGCTGGTGATGATCCCGGTGGACTTCGACTACTGGGTATTCGCACTGTTGATCTTTCTCAACGGCGTGGGCGGTGGCATTTTCACCGCGCCCAATACTGCTGCCATCATGTCCAGTGTCCCCCCGTCGGAACGCGGAGCCGCATCGGGTGTGCGTGCCACCTTCTTCAACGCGGGATCGTCGCTGTCGATCGGAATCTTCTTCTCGCTGATGATCATCGGACTTGCGAACACTTTGCCGGGAGCGATGAGCAGCGGGCTGCAACAGCAGGGCGTTTCGGCCGACGTCGCACAGCAGGTGGCCGACCTTCCGCCGGTCGGGAGCTTGTTCGCCGCCTTCCTTGGCTACAACCCGATCGCCGAGCTGCTCGAGCCCTACCACGCTCTGCAACAGCCCGGCGTCAATGTCGAGGTACTGACCGGCAAGACATTCTTTCCCCACTTGATCATCGAGCCCTTCCACTCGGGTTTGGTTGTGGTGTTCGTCGCCGCGGCGGTCATGATGGTGATCGGGCTCATCGCCTCGCTGTTCAACCCCGGGCGCTATGCCGAGGACCCGGAGCGGTACTAGAAGAACGCCCCACGAACGAAGAAGTGCTCCAGCTTCCTCGTGACGATCGCCCCGACTGGCAGCCGAGCGGCGATCTCCAGGTTTTCATCGGCGACGTCCTCGGCCCAGGAAGCGGGCCATCCCCCGTCTTCCAGACTGGTTTCGAACGCGAGAATCATTTCCTCGCGCGTCATTCCGGATTCCACGACCATCGCGGTGGTGGTGGCTCGATGCGATGCAGCGCCCGAGAAGCCGCGTCCACATCCGCACGGGCCGTCGGGGTCGCGGAGGTCACGGTTGCACGGTTCCTGAATCCACACGAGTTCACGCTCTATGCAGAAGTGATAGTCGTCGGGGTGCGTACCCTGCGTATGGCCGGTTGCCACAAGGATTCTCATCGTGCCATCTCCTAGAAGGGTGGTGGTTCGTCTGGGTTGGTGTGGTGTTGTGGTGGTGGTTGCCAGCCTGGTTCGAGGGGTTCGGGTTCGATGGGGTTGGCGATGAACCGTGCGTAGGGGCTTCGGTTGTCGGGTTTGTCGTGGAACCAGTAGCCCTTGAACAGCACGTGGCGGCGGCGGAAGTCGTTGCGCCAGCAGCGTTGCCGGATCTCTTCTTTGGCGGCCTGGTTGCGGTAGCGGTTGTGGGTGCTGGTGTGGCGTTGCTGGTGGAGTCGTTTGCGGGCGGCGGCGACACGCTTTCGTTCTTCGGGGCTGCGCGGCGTGGCCAGGGCGGGCCATAGAGCGGCCCCGCCGAGTTCGGTGCGCAGCGTCCTGCCCGACGGTGAGGTCCAGATGATGGTGCCATCGGCCAGTTGTTGGTCACGCCAGCCGTCATCGTGGGTTTTGTGGCGGTGGTGTTCTCGGCAGTAGCAGGCCAGGTTCCACGGCACTGTCCAGCCCCCGGCGGCGGGGTCGTCATGGTTGAACGGCTCGGTGTGGTCGATGTCGCAACGTTGGGCGGGCACGGTGCAGCCCGGGAAGCGACAGGTCAGGTCGCGGGACCGGATGAAGCGGGCCAGCGCTGCGCAGGGCCGGTAGGTCAGGGCTTGGCGCTCCTCGAATGGCGGCGCCTCGACCAGCCGCCGGGTAGCCTCGGCGGCCAGTTCCCGCACCAGGGCGGCGTCGATGACGCCGTAGCCGGCCAGATATCCCGGGGCCTGGCTGTGCCCGGCGACGGTGTCGGCCGAGGCGATCACAGTCAGCACCACCCGTGGCTCAGGCACGGGCGCGGCCTCCACAACCGCTGCCTCGGGTGCCCG
Organism: Mycolicibacterium iranicum; assembly: GCF_001650495.1. Taxonomy (GTDB): domain Bacteria; phylum Actinomycetota; class Actinomycetes; order Mycobacteriales; family Mycobacteriaceae; genus Mycobacterium; species Mycobacterium iranicum_A. Next base: position 6,128 of record NZ_LWCS01000075.1, read on the forward strand.
TTCGGCGCGGCGGGGGCAGTCGGGGTGTCCGCAGGTGCAGATGAAAACGCGGCCGTTCTGGATCGCGGTGAACGCATCAGCGCGGCGGGCGCGCAGGCTGCGCGGATCGGCCGGGCACACCGTTTTGGCCAGTGCGGTGAGCCGGGTGTCCGGGGCGGCGCCTTCGGGGGCGGTCATGGTCGCGCGCACCACCGCGATCCCGTCGAGGCCGACCTCGACGCTGACTGCGCGCTCGTCATAGGCGCGCTCCCGACGTTTTTTGACTGCCTCGGGATCGAGGGCGTTGATCTCGACGTCGATGGCGTTGCGGATGCTGGTGCGTGAGCAGCTCGACCAGGTCTGGATCTGCTCGGCCAGGGTGGCGTCGAGCTGGGCCATCCATTCTTCCTCGACCAGGTCGGTGCGGCTCAACACCAGCTCGGTGGTGGTCCAATCGACCTCCCCGGCAGCCAACAGTGCCCCGACCGCGGGCAGCCGGGTGTGCAGGGCATCGGCCTGCCGCACCAGCCCCCGCGCCTTGGCCGAGGTCATGTTCAACACCGCACCCACCTCGACCACGGTGCGCTGAAAACCGGTGATCATCGACGCCACATCCAGGTCGATCGCCAACTCCTCGGCGGTGCGCCGCTCCAACAACTCGAAGATCCCGGCCAACGACCGCGCCATCGCCACCGCCACCTGACGATGCGCCCCCTCCACCGCGGAGAGGACATCCCCATCGGACCACCTATCGAACACATGTTCGAGCATAGAGGTGGCCACCGACAGGTCGGCGCACCAGTTTCTGCCAGCCCACCGTCAATCTCTGCCAACCGAAATGAACCCGGTGGGCGGCCGGTTCACACCGTTAGATCACCAAGATCGACAACTCAAGGGAAGGGCAGGATCATGAAGAACCTCACCATCACCACCGCCGCAGCCGCCACCTTCACCGCCGCGTTCCTGGGCCTGGCCGCCCCCGCCCTGGCCGCCCCCACCGGCGCCGGCGACGCACAGGCCACCAT
>NZ_LWCS01000076.1 GCF_001650495.1 Mycolicibacterium iranicum
CCCCCACTCCGATCTCGACGAGCAGCCCGCCCGCCCCTTCGACCACCGTGAGCCTGCCGGGGCGGTCGGCTGCCGTCACAAGATCGCGGAGCGCCTGCCGAGTCGGCAACTCGGCGCCGGCCCGCTGCGCTGCCGCCAGCGGCGCGAGCGGTTCGGGAAACTTTGCGAGAGAGTGCAATCGAGTGACACCGGCAAGTCGCGCCACTTCGGCGAGGTCGTCGTCTCCGTCCAGCGTGCCGGTCTGTACAGGCTTGCACACCGCGACGTCGATACCGGCCAGCCGGGCATGGCAGGCCAGCGCCGCGGTGGCGACGGTCTTTCCGATACCGGTTCCGGTTCCGGTGACGACGAGGACACTCACGAGGACGACAGCACCTCGGTGAGCACCTGGCCGGCGAGCGCCATCTCGTCGTCTGACAGTGATGCCCGCGCCGTCAATCGCAGCCGAGAGGTTCCCGCGGGCACCGTGGGGGGACGGAAACAACCGACGCGCACGCCCCGCTCAAGGCACGCCAGCGCTGCGCCGAACGCGACATCGGGCTCCCCGAGGATCACCGACACCACCGCCGAGGACGGAATCTCTGCGACACCGCAGATCGACGCCAGCGACGCCGCATGGTCGAGCACGCGTTGCGCACGCCAAGGTTCGTCGACGAGGACCTGCAACGCCGCGTACGCGGCACCCACCGCCGCAGGAGCCAGACCCGTGTCGAAGATGAACGGCCGCGCCGCGTCGATCAGATGATCGCGCACCGCCGCGGGACCCAGCACCACCCCGCCCTGACTGCCGAGCGCCTTGGACAGGGTCGTCGTCATCACCACGTCCGGCGCTCCGCTGAGGCCGACCTCGTCGAGCAGGCCCCGGCCGCCATCGCCGCGCACGCCGAGCCCATGGGCTTCATCGACAATCAGCAGTGCGCCGTGCCTGCGGCACGCATCGTGCAGGTCGCGGAGCGGGGCCAGATCTCCGTCGGCGGAGAACACCGAGTCAGTGACGACGACCGCACGGTCTTCCGACCGCGTAGCCAGCGTGTGCTCCACCGCCGCGGCGTCGTTGTGTGGAGTCACGACCACCCGGGCCCGCGAGAGCCGGCACGCATCGACGAGCGACGCGTGGGTGAGCGCGTCGGACACCAGCAGTGAACCCGGGCCCGACAGCGCGACGACAGCGCCGAGATTGGCGGTGTATCCGGAGGAGAACACGAGCGCGGACGCCGCGCCCACGAAGGAGGCCAGCGCGGCCTCGAACTCTTCGTGCAGTTCAGTGTTGCCGGTGACCAGGCGTGACCCGGTCGAGCCGGCACCCCAGGTGCGCAACGCCGCGACACCGCCGTCGATGACTCGTGGATGCTGCGACAGACCGAGGTAGTCGTTGGAGGCCAGGTCGAGTTCCGCGCCGACCGGGGGGCGGGTGCGCAGCGAGCGCCGCAGTCCGGCGGTCCGTCGCTGCGTTTCGACCTCGCCGAGCCAGGCCAGCGGGGAAAGGCCAACGCGCGTCACGGTGCTCCCTGAGTGCTCCGGCGATGTCTTGAACACCGTTCAGGTTAGTGCACGCACGACCTCGATCATCGCCGAGGTGATCTGGGCGACCTCGGCAGGTGTGCAGATGAACGGCGGCATCACGTAGATGAGGTTGCGGAACGGGCGCAGCCAGACACCGTGCTCGATCGCCACCGGTGTGGCGATGCGGAGGTCGACCGGCCGATCCACCTCGATCACGCCGATCGCTCCCAGGACCCGCACGTCGACGACACCCGGCAACTCGACGGCGGGGGCCAATCCCTGACGCAAGCCGTGCTCGATCGCGCGCACCCGGGACTGCCAGTCGGTCGATAGAAGCAGTTCAATCGAGGCCACGCTCACCGCGCAGGCCAGCGCATTGGCCATGAAGGTGGGGCCGTGCATGAGTGCTCCCGGCGGGTTGCCACTGATCGTGTCGGCAATCGCGCGGGTGCACAGCGTCGCCGCCAGTGTCAGGTAGCCGCCGGTCAGCGCCTTGCCGACACACATGACATCCGGGCGGACCCCGGCGTGATCGGCGGCGAACATCTCACCGGTCCTGCCGAACCCCGTCGCGATCTCGTCGAAGATCAGCAAGACGCCATGCTCGTCGCAGAGCCTGCGCAGATCCGCGAGATAACGCGGATCGTGAAACCGCATTCCACCAGCGCCCTGTACGACCGGCTCGACGATCACCGCGGCGAGTTCGTCCGCGTGACGGCCCAGTTGCTCGGCGAAAGCCGAAGCGTAGGCGGGGTCGTATCCGGCCGGCACCGGGGGCGCGAACACCTGATCGGCCAGCAGCGAATTCGCGCCGGTCCAGAGCTCGTGCATGCCGCCCTGCGGATCGCACACGCTCATCGGGGTGAAGGTGTCGCCGTGGTAGCCGCCACGCCACGTCATCAGCCGGCTCTTTGCGGGGTGCCCGCTGCTTCGCCAGTACTGCAGCACCATCTTGACGGCGACCTCGACCGACACCGATCCGGAGTCGCTGAAGAACACCGTCTCGAGCCCCTCCGGCGTCAGATCGACCAAGAGGCGGGCGAGCCGGGCGGCGGGCTCGTGTGTCAGTCCACCGAACATGACGTGGTTCATCGTCGCGAGCTGACGCGTGATCGCCGCATCCAATACGGGGTGGCCGTGGCCGTGCACCGCCGTCCACCAGGACGCCATCGCGTCGAGCACCTCGACTTCACGACCGTCATGCACGACGGTGAGCCACGACCCGCGCGCACCGACCGCCACGACCGGCGACAGTGCATCGTCGCCGATGGGGCTGTACGGGTGCCAGATGTGAGCGGCGTCGATGGCGCTGATCTCGACGGGCCTCAACGCAGACACCTTCGGTAGATTAGCCGTCGACCATGATGACCCTCGCCCCCGCCCGACCGGCGCAGACCGTAGCCCCGGGCTCGACCCTGCGTGTCCCGCCGCCCCCAGGCTCCGGCATGGGAACGCGCACGTCAGGCTTTTACCGGCACGATCTCGACGGGCTCCGAGGTGTCGCGATCGCACTGGTGGCGGTGTTCCACGTGTGGTTCGGTCGGGTTTCGGGCGGCGTCGACGTCTTCCTTGTACTGTCCGGATTCTTCTTCGGTGGACGGTTGCTGCGCAACGCCCTCACCCCGGGCGCATCGCTCCGGCCGGTGCCCGAAATCACCCGACTCGTCCGGCGGCTGCTGCCCGCGCTCGTCGTGGTGCTCGCCGTGTCGGCGGTGCTGACGATCCTGATCCAACCCGAGACTCGCTGGGAGGCGTTCGCCGACCAGAGCCTCGCGAGCCTCGGCTACTACCAGAACTGGGAGCTGGCCAACACGGCCGCGGACTACCTGCGCGCCGGAGAATCCGTCAGCCCGCTGCAACACATCTGGTCGATGTCGGTGCAAGGCCAGTTCTACATCGCATTTCTTGCCTTGATCATGTTGTGCGCGTGGGCTTTCCGCCGCATCTTCGGCCGATATGCACGCCTTGCTTTCGTCACGTTGCTCAGTGGGCTGACGATCGCGTCGTTCGTCTACGCGATCATCGCGCACAACGCCGATCAGGCTACGGCCTACTACAACAGCTTCGCCCGCGCCTGGGAGCTGCTGGTCGGCGTACTCGTCGGAGCGGTGGTCCCGTACGTGCGCTGGCCGATGTGGATACGGACCGTGCTCGCGGTCATCGGGCTCGCCGCCATCCTGTCGTGTGGGGCGCTGATCGACGGCGTGCACGAGTTCCCCGGCCCGTGGGCTCTGGTACCCGTCGGCGCGACGCTGCTATTCATCTTGTCGGCGGCCAACCGCTACGCCGATCCCCACACCGATGGCCGCATCCCGGCGCCCAACCGGCTGCTGGCGTCGAAACCCTTCGTGGCTTTGGGCGCGATGGCCTATGCGCTGTACCTGTGGCACTGGCCGTTGCTGATCTTCTACCTCGCCTACACCGGCGGCTCGCGGGTCAACTTCGTCGAGGGCGCCGGCGTCCTGCTGGTTTCCGGCGTGCTCGCATGGCTGACGACACGCTATGTCGAGGAGCCCTTGCGCGCTCGCGGCGCACCGGCCGCCGTCAACAAGGCCCCACTACGCACACGGCTGCGCAGGCCGACGATCCTGCTGGGCTCGACCGTTGCACTGCTCGGCGTCGCCCTCACCGCGACGTCATTCACGTGGCGGGAACACGTCACGGTGCTGCGCACCAACGGTAAGGAGCTCTCCACCCTGTCGATCCGTGACTATCCCGGCGCACGAGCACTCATCAACAACGCCCGAGTGCCGAAGCTGCCCATGCGCCCCACCGTGCTGGAAGCCAGAGACGACCTCCCCGAGTCCACCACCGACGGCTGCATCAGCGACTTCGACAACGTCGGCATCATCAATTGCACCTATGGGGATAAGGCAGCGACGCGAACGATCGCGCTGGCCGGCGGCTCCCATGCCGAACATTGGATCACCGCGCTTGATCTGCTGGGCCGCATCCACCACTTCAAGGTGGTCACCTATCTGAAGATGGGCTGCCCTCTCACCACGGAGGTGAACCCGCTGGTGATGGGCGACAACCGCCCGTACCCGAAGTGCCGCGAGTGGAACCAACGGGTGATGCCGCGCATCATTGCCGACAAACCCGATTACGTGTTCACCACGTCGACCCGGCCCTGGAACATCAAGCCCGGCGATGTCATGCCCTCGAGCTACCTCGGTATCTGGCAGGAGTTCTCCGACAACGACATTCCGGTGCTCGCGATGCGTGACACCCCGTGGATGGTGCGCGACGGAGAACCGTTCTTTCCCGCCGACTGCCTCGCCGACGGCGGAGACGCCATCTCCTGCGGGATCGAACGTTCCGAAGTACTGTCGGACCACAACCCGACGCTGGACTACCTCGCCCGCTTTCCGTTGCTCAAGCCGCTCGACATGAGCGACGCGGTCTGTCGTTCCGACTACTGCCGAGCCGTGGAGGGAAACGTGTTGATGTATCACGACGCACACCACATCTCGGCGACGTACATGCGCACGATGGCCAATGAGTTGGGCCGCCAGATGGGCGCTGCCACAGGCTGGTGGACTGACTGATGTCGTCGGGCCAACGATCGCTGCCCGCCGTATGGCCTGGGACGCCTTACCCCCTCGGGGCGACCTACGACGGTGCGGGAACGAACTTTTCGCTGTTCTCGGAAGTCGCCGAACGGGTCGAGCTGTGCCTTATCGGTAAGGACGGTCGCGAGCAGCGGATCAACCTCGACGAAGTCGACGGCTACGTCTGGCACTGCTATCTGCCGACGGTCACCCCGGGCCAGCGGTATGGGTTCCGTGTGCACGGGCCCTGGGACCCGGTGGCGGGGCACCGATGCGATCCCAGCAAGCTTCTGCTCGATCCTTACGGCAAGTCGTTCGACGGTGATTTCGAGTTCACCCAGGCGCTCTACTCCTACGACCTGCAGGCCGACGACCTGGCCACCGGCGGCGTCCCACCGCGCGTGGACTCGCTCGGGCACACGATGACCAGCGTCGTCATCAACCCGTTCTTCCAGTGGGGCTCCGATCGCACGCCACGAACGCCGTACCACGAGACCGTGATCTACGAGGCTCACGTCAAGGGCATGACGCAAACCCATCCCGGCGTCCCCGAGGACTTGCGCGGCACCTATGCCGGCCTGGGCCACCCCGCGATCATCGACCACCTGAAGTCGCTCAACGTCACCGCGATCGAGCTGATGCCGGTCCATCAGTTCATGCACGATCACAGGCTGTTGGATCTTGGATTGCGAAATTACTGGGGCTACAACACCTTCGGCTTCTTCGCACCCCACAATCAGTACGCAGCGACGCGCAGTGCCGGCGGTGCCGTCGCCGAATTCAAGACGATGGTTCGCGCCTTCCACGAGGCCGATATCGAAGTGATCCTCGACGTGGTCTACAACCACACCGCAGAAGGTAACCACCTCGGCCCGACGATCAACTTCCGCGGTATCGACAACGCCGCCTACTACCGGCTGCTCGACGGGGACCTGCGCTACTACAAGGACTTCACAGGGACCGGCAACAGCCTGTCCGCGCGCCACCCCCACACCCTGCAGCTGATCATGGACTCGCTGCGCTACTGGGTGCTGGACATGCACGTGGACGGCTTCCGCTTCGATCTGGCCTCGACGCTGGCCCGCGAGTTCTACGACGTGGACCGACTGTCGGCGTTCTTCGACATCATCCAGCAGGATCCCGTTATCAGTCAGGTCAAGCTGATCGCCGAGCCGTGGGACGTCGGCGAGGGCGGTTATCAGGTCGGAAACTTCCCAGGTTTGTGGACCGAGTGGAATGGGAAGTATCGCGACACTGTGCGTGATTTCTGGCGGGGCGAGCCCGCAACCCTAGGCGAGTTCGCTTCCCGGCTGACCGGTTCCTCGGATCTCTATGAGGCGACAGGCAGGCGACCAAGCGCGAGCATCAATTTCGTCACCTGCCACGACGGCTTCACCCTCAACGATCTGGTCTCCTACAACGAGAAGCACAACGAGGCCAACGGCGAGGACAACCGCGATGGCGAGAGCCACAACAGGTCGTGGAACTGTGGCGTGGAGGGACCGACCGACGACCCCGAGATTCTTGAGCTTCGCGAAAAGCAGATGCGGAACATCATGGCCACCCTGATGCTGTCCCAGGGCACCCCGATGATCGCCCACGGCGACGAGATGGGCCGCACACAGCAGGGCAACAACAATGTCTACTGCCAGGACTCCGAGCTGTCGTGGATGGACTGGTCGCTGTGCGAGACGAACGCCGACCTGCTCGAATTCACGCGCAAGATGGTGAAGTTCCGCAAGGACCACCCTGCGTTCCGACGCAGGAGGTTCTTCGACGGCAACGTAGTCCATACCGAAGACCAGATCCGCGACATCGAATGGCTCACCCAGGCAGGCACGGAGATGACACCGGAGGATTGGGGCTCGGGCTTCAAATGCGTGTCGGTGTTCCTCAACGGAGAGGCCATACCTGCACCCAACGTCCGCGGCGAGAAAGTCGTCGACGATTCCTTCCTGCTGTGCTTCAACGCCCACAGCAAGGTCGTGGACTTCGTGGCACCGGATGCGGACTACGCCAAAGCATGGGCAGGAGCGATCGACACCTCCGATTCACAAGGGGTGAGCTCGCTGGAAGTGGCTGCCGGGGAAACGATCACGCTGGCGCCCCGGTCCGTCCTGATCCTTCGCAAGGTCGCCTGACATGCCAGTCGTCTCGACATACCGGTTGCAGATGCGCGGACCGGCCAGCGGTGAGGCGTTCACATTCGCCGACGCCGAGAACCTCGTCGACTACCTCGCCGACCTCGGGGTGTCCCATCTCTACCTGTCCCCCATCCTCACTGCCGGGGAGGGCTCCACCCACGGCTACGACGTCACAGACCCGACCACCATCTCTGCCGAACTCGGAGGGCCCGAGGGGTTTCGGCGGCTCTCCGAGAAAGCACGGTCCGCCGGCCTCGGTGTGATCGTCGACATCGTGCCCAATCACGTCGGAGTCGACGATCCTTCGCAGAACACGTGGTGGTGGGATCTGCTCACCCACGGGCGGGATTCGGCGTACGCATCCTACTTCGACGTCGACTGGACACTTGACCCGCAGGGACGGATAGTATTGCCGGTCTTGGGCTCTGACGATGACGTGACCGATCTGACCGCGGACGGCGACGTGCTGCGATTGGGCGACCGGCAGTGGCCGATCGCGCCGGGCACGGGCGGTGGCAGCGGGCCCGCCGTGCACGATCAGCAGCACTACAAGCTGATCGGCTGGCGGAACAACGTGTGCGGATACCGCAGGTTTTTCTCGATCACCTCCCTGGCGGGGTTGCGCCAGGAGGACAAGGCCGTGTTCGACGCCACCCACGCCGAAGTGAAGCGGTGGTTCGACGAAGAGCTGGTCGACGGGATCCGCATCGACCATCCTGACGGATTATCCGATCCCGCAGGCTATCTGGGCTGGCTTCGCGAGCTCACCGGGCCTGATGCATGGATCGTCATCGAAAAGATCCTCGCAGTCGACGAAGCGCTCGACATCAGCCTCCCCGTCGCCGGGACCACCGGTTACGACGCTCTGCGCGAGGCCGGCGGGCTGTTCCTGGACCCGACCGGCGCCACGTCGCTGACCGCGCTGGTCGAATCAGGCGGCGTCGACTACTCGACCATGACGGATCAGGGACGCGAACTGAAGGTCGAGGCAGTCACCGTCACGCTGGCAAGCGAGTTGGCCAGGCTGCGCCGCGCCGTGGTCGCCGCCACCGGTCGCGATCACGCACTTCTCGGTGACGCCATTGCACTGCTGCTCAGCCATGTCGGCGTCTACCGATCCGACTATCCCGCCCTTGCGGTCGTCCTGCCTGTCGCCATCGCCGAAACCAGTTCGGAACGACCGGAACTGACGGATCCGCTCGCGTTGCTCGCGACCGCCCTCGGGGTCAGCGACGAAGTGGCGGTCCGGCTGCAACAGCTGTGCGGCGCGGCGACAGCGAAGTCGATGGAGGACTGCCTCTTCTACCGGGACCCACGGCTGGTGTCGCTGAACGAAGTCGGCGGCGAGCCGGAGTACTTCGGGGTCAGCGCCGCAGAGTTCCATCAGCGTGCCGGTGTGCGCGCGGAGCTCTGGCCGCACGCAATGACGACGTTGACCACCCACGACACCAAGCGTGGCGAGGACGTCCGCGCCCGCATCGGAGTGTTGTCGCAGGTGCCTTCCCTGTGGTCGGAGCTGGTCGGGAGCTGGGAGCGCAGCACCCCAGCGCCGGACCCAATCACCGGATTGTTCCTCTGGCAGAACATATTCGGTGTCTGGCCGACCAGCGGTGAGGTGACCGATGAGCTTCGCCGACGCCTGCACGACTACGCCGAGAAGGCCATTCGCGAGGCCGCTCTGCACACGACGTGGAACGACCCCGACGAAGACTTCGAACGCGCCGTTCATAGTTGGCTGGACGCGGTCGTCGACGGTCCCGTCGGCGTCGAGTTGACAGCTCTCGTGACGCGGCTTGCTCCGCATGGTCACAGTGACGCCTTGGGACAGAAGCTGATCGCCTTGACCGCGCCTGGCGTTCCCGACATCTATCAGGGCACCGAGCTCTGGGAGGACAGCTTGGTCGATCCAGACAATCGTCGGGCGGTCGACTACCCGCAACGGCGCGACGCGTTGCGCTCACTGGAGCATCCGAAGATGCGCGTCGTGCGAGCCGCGCTGCAACTTCGGCGCGAACGACCCGGCACCTTCCTGTCGGACGGTTATCGTCCAGTGCCGGCCGACGGCGAAGCCGCTGAGCACCTGGTGTCCTATCTGCGCGGTCACGACGTCCTGGTCGCGGTGAGCAGGTGGACCGTGCGTCTGGCCGACAACGGCTGGGGGGAAACGTCTCTCACCCTGCCCGACGGCCCGTGGACCGACCGGCTCACCGGCACCGTGCGGAGCGGAATCGTCGCCGCCGCCGACCTGTTCTCAGATCTTCCTGTCGCGTTGTTGGTGCGCGCCGATGGCTGATCACGAGTTCGCGGTGTGGGCGCCAAGGCCCGAGCAGGTGCGCCTCGACGTCGACGGCGCGCTGCACCCGATGACCCGATCCCAGGACGGCTGGTGGCGCGCGCTCGTGGACGCCACTCCCGACGCTCGCTACGGGTTCGTGCTCGACGACGACCCGATGGTGATCCCCGACCCCCGTTCCGCACGGCAGCCCGAGGGCGTGCACGAACGCTCACAACTGTGGATTCCGTCGGAGAATGCGTGGACCGACACCGGCTGGCAAGGCCGCTCCATCGAGGGCGGCGTGATCTACGAATTGCACATCGGCACGTTCACCCCGGGGGGAACGTTCGACTCCGCGATCGAAAAGCTGGACTATCTCGTGGAACTCGGCGTCGACTTCGTCGAAGTCATGCCCGTCAACGCATTCAGCGGGACCCACGGCTGGGGTTACGACGGCGTGCTCTGGTACGCGGTGCATGAACCCTACGGCGGCCCGGACGGGCTGGTCCGCTTCATCGACGCATGCCACAACCGCGGCCTTGGTGTCCTCATCGACGCGGTGTTCAACCACCTTGGGCCGTCCGGCAATTATCTACCGAAGTTCGGGCCCTACATGTCGAGCGGCTCCAATCCATGGGGCGAGTCGATCAACATCGCCGACGCCGGGTCCGACCAGGTGCGCCGCTACATTCTCGATTGTGCGCTGCGGTGGATGCGCGACTTCCACGCCGACGGATTGCGACTGGACGCCGTGCACGCACTGGTCGACACCACCGCCGTCCACATTCTCGAAGAACTTTCCGCCGAAACGGAATCGCTGGCGCACGAAGTCGGTCGCCCACTGTCGCTGGTCGCGGAAAGCGACATGAACGACCCACGGCTGATCACGCCCCGCGAGCAGGGTGGACTCGGGATGACGGCGCAATGGGACGATGACATCCACCACGCCATTCACTCCGCCGTTTCCGGGGAACGTCAAGGCTACTACGGCGATTTCGGGACGCTGGCGGCGCTGGCGGAGACGTTGCGGCACGGCTACTTTCATGCGGGCACGTTCTCGTCGTTCCGCGGACGCCGACACGGCCGCCCGCTGGACACCGCGACGATCCCGGCGACCAGGTTGCTTGCCTACACCTTGACCCACGACCAGGTCGGCAACCGTGCCATTGGCGACCGCCCCTCGCAGAACCTCACAGTGGGCCAGCAGGCCATCAAAGCTGCGCTTGCCGTCGGATCTCCCTATACAGCAATGCTTTTCATGGGCGAAGAGTGGGCCTCGTCCTCGCCGTTCCAGTTCTTCAGCTCGCACCCCGAACCCGAGCTGGCCCGGGCAACCGCAGAGGGGCGCAAGAAGGAGTTCGCTGAGCACGGATGGGACGCCGACGAGATCCCTGATCCGCAGGATCCCGACACGTTCACACGCTCAAAACTCAAGTGGGACGAGACCGCAGAGGGCGAGCACGCACGGTTGCTGGGTTTCTATCGCGCCCTGATCGCGCTGCGGCGCAGCGAACCTGACATGGCCGACCCCTGGCTGGACAATCTGCGCGTCGACTACGACGAGGAGCAACGCTGGTTCGTCATGCGTCGAGGGGCGCTCGCGATCGCCTGCAATCTCGGCACCGAAGCCGTCGAGGTGCCGGTGACCGGCGAGGTTGCGCTGGCCTGGGATGAACCACGGACCGGCGCTGACACCACCAGAATGGCCGGGCATTCTGTCGCAGTGTTGCGTACCTAGAAGGAGCGAGGCCGCAGCCTCAGCCGCAACAAGTTGAATTTGGCCTTGCGGTAACCACCCGCAACGGCCCGCTCGTACCATCGCCTCGCTTCGGGCAGATCGGGTACCGCAGCCAGCTTGTGGTAGTACCAGCCAGCGTTGTTCATCGCGCTGACGTTGCCCGCCTCGGCCGCCCGCAGCCACCAGTCGCGCGCCACCTCCGGCTCGCGTGGGTCGAGGTATCTGCTGTACAGAATGCCCAGCGCATTCATCGACGCAGGGAGGCCGCATCGGGCGGCGCGCAGCCACCAGTCCCGTGCCGCTTCATGGTCGGGCGGCCTCAGCTTGGCGTGGTGAAGTACGCCAAGATTGTGCATCGCATAGCAATCACCCGCATCGGCCAGACACATCAGCCAGTGCCGCCCGGACTCCAGATCGGCCGGATTGCGTGTTTCTGTGAGCCAAGCAGCGAGAGCCCGCATCGCGTCGGTGTCGCCGTGTTCGGCGGCGACCTCGTACTCGCGGCGCTGACGCTCGTCCACCCTGCTCTGCCTCGGGTACCAGACGCCGTCAGGTCAAATAGCGGTACGTCGGTGACCCCGGCTCCAGAAGCTCGACATGGCACTCCGACGCGTGCATGCGCTCGAGCAGACCGTCGAGGTCGGCAGCGGAGTTCATCTCGATGCCGACGAGCGCCTCTCCGGTCTCGCGGTTGTTGCGCTTGACGTACTCGAACAGCGTGATGTCGTCGTTCGGGCCGAGGACTTCGTCGAGAAACTTGCGCAGCGCGCCGGGCTCTTGCGGGAAGTCGACGAGGAAGTAGTGCTTGAGCCCGAGATGTACCAGCGACCTCTCGAGGACCTCGCCGTAGCGGGACACGTCGTTGTTGCCACCGGAGATCAGGCACACGACCGTCGACCCCGGTTCGATGTCTGCATCGGAGAGTGCAGCCACCGACAGCGCGCCCGCAGGCTCGGCGATGATCCCCTCGTTCTGGTAGAGGTCGAGCATCGCGGTGCACACCGCCCCCTCGTCGACCGTGGTGATCGACACCATGTCGCCGGCTGCCGACAGAGCCGCGAACGGCTTGGCACCCACCCGCGCCACCGCCGCACCGTCCACGAACTGGTCGACATCGTCGAGAGTCACGGGCTTGCCATTGGCCAGCGCGGCCACCAGCGCCGCGGCGCCGGCGGGTTCGACGCCGAGAACTGAAGTCGTGGCAGTGCGCTCGGCGAGGTAGGTGGTGATCCCACTGATGCAGCCGCCGCCGCCGACGGGGACGATCACCAGATTCGGCTCTCCGCCCAACTGTTCGAGGATCTCGACGCCGATGGTGCCCTGCCCGGCCATCGTGCGCAGGTCGTCATAGGGCGGGACGAGCGTCGCGCCGGTCCGCGCAACGTCGTCGAGTGCGGCCTGGGCCGCCATGTCGTAGGTCTTGCCACCGACGATGAGTTCGATGAAGTCGCCGCCGTGATACAGGATGCGGTTGCGCTTCTGTTTCGGTGTCTTGGCGGGTACGTACACGCGACCGTGAATGCCCATGGATCGGCAGGCCATCGCAAAACCCTGCGCATGATTGCCGGCCGACGAGCAGACCACGCCCGCGGCGGTCTCCTCCGGGCTGATCTGCATCAGCAGGTTATAGGCGCCTCGCAGCTTGTAGGAGCGAACGGCCTGCAAGTCCTCGCGCTTCAGATAGACCTGAGCGCCCGTGATGGCCGACAGACGGTCGCTGAGCTGCAGTGGCGTCTTGGCGACCACGCCCGAAATCCGCAGAGCAGCCTCGTCGATATCCGCGGCGCGCAGGGGCGCGCCAGGATCGACATCTGTTACCTGCTCCTCGCGCAAGCGCTCGTCGGCAGGGCTATGGCTCAGCTCGGCGGACACCGGACAATGGTGCCACCCCACCCCTCCTGCGGAAAAATGCTGCAGGGGAATCTGTAGTCTGGCTAGGAAAATCGACACGCCATAACCAGTGTTTCGGTTGACCGAAATCTTTCCTACGAGTTATCGTCAATTCCATGACGACCGCCGAACACCTCAGTGATGCCGTGTCCCGTCCGGCCTCGACGGTGTCGATAGCCGGCGTCCCGTGGCCCCTGCACAAAGTGGTGGCGCTGATCGTGGGGTTGCTGGTCTTCGTGGCCGTCGGCCTGGCGACCGCCTCGGCGGGCCCTGCCGTGCTGAGCGGCGCCGGGGTGGCCGCGTTGACGTGGCTGATCGTTGGCCTCTTGTCTCAGCGCGGCTGACGCACGCGCGGTCCATTACGTCAGCCGCCCAGGCAGCCCGGTCCCAGCAGTTCCTTCAGATCGCCCATCAGCGCCGACGACGGCGTCACGCGCAGTGACTGATCGAGCTCCAGTGTCGTGATGCGTTCACCGCTGATCAGCCGAAGGTGAACCTGCGATGTCCCGGGGTGGCGGGCCAGCACCTGCTTCAGGGCAGTGACCTTGTCGACAGTGCATTGCCTGGTGGGCAGGCTCACCGCCACCGGGCGGTTCGCCTGGGCACTGGAAAAGTCCGGGACGATCAATTCGTTGGCGATCAGCGAAATCCTGTCGTCGCGCTTGGCCACCTTGGCCCCGATCAGCACGACGACGTCATCGGCGATCTCGGCGCCGAACATCGAATAGGTCTGCGGGAAGAACAGCACCTCGATACCGCCGGAGAGGTCTTCGATCTGCGCCGAGGCCCAGGGCAAACCGTTCTTGTTGACCCGACGGTTCACAGACGCCAGGATGCCGCCGACCCGGACCTGGGTGTCGTTGACGATGTCGCCTTCTAGTATCGCCGGAATCTGCGTGTCCACCTGGGCGGTCAGCAGGTGGGCGATGCTGTTGAGGGGATGACCCGACACGTAGAGGCCGAGCATTTCACGCTCGAGCGCGAGCTTGTGCTTGTCCTCCCACTCCTCATCGGGCACCTTGATGGTGAACACAGGATCTCCGGCATCGCCACCTGCACTATCACCGCCACCGAAGAGGTCGAACTGTCCCATCGCCTCGGCCTTCTTCGTGCCGAGCACCGAGTCGACCGCGTCGGTGTGCACCAGGAACAAGCCCTTGCGGGGATGGCCGAGCGAGTCGAACGCGCCCGCTTTGACCAGCGACTCCGTCACCTTCTTGTTGCAGGCGGCGATGTCGATTTTGTTCAGGTAGTCGGAGAAGTCCGTGAACTTACCCTTCTCGGACCGCGTGTTCACAAGTGAGGCAACCACATTCGTGCCGACGTTGCGCACGGCGCCGAGACCGAAGCGGATGTCGTTGCCGACGGAGGCGAAGTTCTGCACCGACTCGTTCACATCAGGTGGCAGCACCGTGATGCCGAGGCGGCGGCAGTCGGCCAGGTACACCGCAGCCTTGTCCTTGTCGTCACCGACGGAGGTCAGCAGACCGGCCATGTATTCGGCTGGATAGTTGGCCTTCAGGTAAGCCGTCCAGTAGGAGACCAGCCCGTAGCCGGCGGCGTGCGATTTGTTGAACGCGTACCCGGCGAACGGAAGGATGGTGTCCCACAACGCTTTCACCGCACCCTGCGAGAAACCGTTGGCGGTCATGCCCTCTTGGAAGCCCTTGTACTCCGCTTCGAGCACTTCGAGCTTCTTCTTGCCCATGGCCTTTCGGAGCGCGTCGGCCTTACCCATCGTGTAGGAGGCGACCTTCTGGGCGATGAACATGATCTGCTCTTGGTAGACGATCAGGCCGTAGGTTTCGGCGAGGATCTCCTTGAGCGGTTCCTCGAGCTCGGGGTGGATCGGCTTGATGGCCTGTCGATTGTTCTTGCGGTCGGCGTAGTCGTTGTGGGCGTTCATGCCCATGGGACCGGGACGGTACAGCGCGAGCACGGCCACGATGTCGTTGAACTCGGTAGGCTGCATGCGCCGCAGCAGATCCCGCATCGGGCCACCGTCGAGCTGGAACACGCCCAGCGTGTCCCCGCGGCCCAGAAGCTCGTAGGCCTTGGGGTCGTCGAGCGCGAGCGACTCCAGGTCCAGGTCGATACCGCGGTTGGCTTTGATGTTCTCGATGCAGTCGCCGATGATCGTCAGGTTCCGCAGGCCGAGAAAGTCCATCTTGAGCAAGCCGATGGCCTCACACGACGGGTAGTCCCAGCCCGTGATGACGGCGCCGTCCTGCGGGCGCTTCCACAGCGGGATCGCCTCGATGAGGGGCTCGGAGCTCATGATCACCGCGCACGCGTGCACTCCCGCATTGCGAACCAGCCCCTCGAGGCCGCGGGCGGTTTCGTAGATGGTGCGTACGTCGGGGTCGGTGTCGATGAGGCTGCGCACCTCGGCGGCTTCCTTGTACCGCTCGTGGTTGGGATCGGTGATGCCCGACAGCGGGATGTCCTTGGCCATGATCGGCGGCGGCAGCGCCTTGGTGATCCGGTCGGCGATCGCGAAGCCGGGCTGGCCGTAGTTGACACGCGCCGAATCCTTCAGCGCTGCCTTGGTTTTGATGGTGCCGAAGGTGATGACCTGGGCGACGCGATCACTACCCCACTTGTTGGCCGCATATCGCAGCATCTCGCCCCGGCGACGGTCGTCGAAGTCGATGTCGATGTCGGGCGCCGACGGACGTTCCGGATTGAGGAAGCGCTCGAACAGCAGGCCGTGTGGAATCGGGTCGATGTTGGTGATGCCCAGCGCGTAGGCCACCAGGGAACCCGCCGCCGAACCTCGGCCGGGACCGACCCGGATGTCGACCGACTTCGCATAGTTGATCAGGTCGGCAACGATAAGGAAGTACGACGGGAAACCCTTGTCGCAGATGACCTTGATCTCGTACTCGGCACGCTCGATGTACTCGACTGGCACCGCGTCGGCCGCACCGCCGAAGCGGCGGGCGAGCCCGGCCATCACCTCGTGGTGCAGCCACGTGGCCTGATCGTGGCCCTCCGGAACGGGGAAGATCGGCATCCGGTCGCGAGGAGTCCACACATCGGCATAGGACTGGACCCGCTCCGCGATGAGCAGCGTCGAGTCGCACGCCCCCGGCACCTGGTCGTCCCACAGCGCGCGCATCTCGGCGGCGGACTTCAGGTAGTAGCCGTCGCCGTCGAACTTGAAGCGCGTCGGATCGGACAGCGTCTTACCGGTCTGCACACACAGCAGCGCCTCGTGGTTACGGGACGCCTCGCGAGTGACGTAGTGACAGTCGTTGGTGGCAAGGGGCGGAATGCCGAGCCTCTGTCCGATTTCCAGAAGTCCTTCGCGGACGCGACGCTCGATATCGAGGCCATGGTCCATGAGCTCCAGGAAGAAGTTCTCCGGGCCGAAGATCTCGCGCCACTTGGCGGCGGCCGCCACGGCTTCGTCGAAGTGGCCCAGCCTCAGCCGGGTCTGCACCTCGCCGGACGGGCACCCTGTGGTCGCGATGATGCCCTCGGCGTACTCGGCGATGATCTCGGCGTCCATCCGGGACCACTTGCCCAGCTGCCCCTCGAACGATGCGAGTGACGAGAGCTTGAACAGGTTCCGCAGCCCGGTGGCGTTCTCGGCCACCATCGTCATATGGGTGTAGGAACCGCTGCCGGAGACATCGTCGCTCTTCTGGCTCGGATCGCCCCACAGCACGCGCTTGGTCTCGAACCGCGACGCGGGGGCGATGTACGCCTCGACGCCGATGATCGGCTTGATACCGGCATCGGTCGCGGCGTTGTAGAACTCGCTGGCGCCGAACATGTTCCCGTGGTCGGTCATCCCGATCGCGGGCATCTCCAGACGCTGCGCCTCGGCCAGCATCGGTTTGACCTTGGCGGCGCCGTCGAGCATCGAGTACTCGGTGTGGTTGTGCAGATGCACGAAAGAACCGCTCATAGGGACGCCAGTTTAAGACCGCCCACCGACACCGCACAGCGTGTCGCGGTGCGTGTCTCGGGAACTTCGGATCAGGCGTCGATCGCTTCGGCGACCGATCTGTTCAGCAATCCGCTACCGACCATTCTCATCAATTGCCTGGCTACCTTCGCGGCAGCTTCGGCCCGGGTGTCCTCGGCGAGAAAGGCCGCATAGAACCCGAACCCCCAGAACAGCGCCCCCAGCATGTCCGCCACGGCCCGGGGGTCACCGCCTGCGTCCAGCTCGCCACGGCGCACCGCGTCGGATACAGCTGTGTCGTAGAACCCGTGCACCGTCGCGACGATCGCGGCCGCCGCCCGGTGTCTGTGCACCGCCCGATGATGGTCGATCCGCGCCGTCATCACCAGCCTCATCAGCGCCGGCTCCGCTGCGCCGAGCCGGCCCAACTCGGCGGTGAACGCCGCAAGCTGGCTGAGCAACGATTCCTCGGCCAATGCCGTTGCCGCGCAGACCTGGATACGCTCGCGGACGTCGCAGAGCAGCTTGTCGTACAGGTCTTCGCGCGTCGCGAAATAGTAGTGCAGCGTGGGGCGGCTCACTCCGGCCCGTTGGGCGATCTGCTGGAACGACGCCGCCCGATAGCCTCGTTCGGCGATGATGTCGCGGGCCGCGCGCATGATCAACATGCGAGTCTGCTCGGAGTCAGCCCCCACCGGACGACCTCGTTTGCGAGCCAGCGGCGCCGCGAGGGTCTCGTTCTCCACGAGCAAACGTTAGGGCATAGCTACTGACGGGTCAATAAAAACGCGTGCAAAGGTCACACCACAGCAGAGGCAGAAAGCCGCCGCTCGGCCCGGGCGCGTCGCACCGCATCGACGGTGAAGACCAACAGCGCAACCCAGATCAGAACGAAGCCGAGCCACCGCAGCGGCGGCATCGGCTCGTGGCCGACGAGCACTCCCCAGGTCAGCTGCATCGCCGGGGTCATGTAGAACAGCAGCCCCAGGGTGACCATCGGCAGCCGCTGTGCAGCCGCGGCGAAGAGCAGCAGCGGAAGCGCCGTGAGTACCCCCGAGAGGACGAGCAGCGCGACGTGGCCGCCGCCGTACCCGGTCAGGGTGCCGCCACCAGTGAGCTGCAGCGCCACCACATAGGCGACCGCGAACGGTGAGGCGATCGCGGCTTCGATGCCGACGCTGACCCGCGGATCTGTCGGCACCAGCTTCTTCACGGCGCCGTAGAGGCCGAAGGACAGCGCCAGGCCAAGTCCGACGAATGGGGGCTCGCCAAGCTGCACCGTGAGGATCACGACCGCGATCACGGCGATGGCCAGCGCACCGAACTGCCAGCGATTCAGGGTCTCGCGAAAGATGAGCAGCCCCAGTGCAATCGACACGAGCGGGTTGATGAAGTAGCCCAGCGCGGCGTCGACGACATGGCCGTTGTTGACCGCGTACACGTAGATCAGCCAGTTGGCCGAGATGAGACCCGAGGCCGCGACCAGGAGCAGCCAGGTGCGGCCGGTGATCGCCTTGATGTCCCCGAGCCGCCGCACCGCGGCGACCACGACGATCATCAACGCGAAGCTCCAGATGACCCGGTGTGCGAGCACCTCCACAGCGCCCGCCGGTTTGAGCAGCGGGAAGAACGCGGGGAACAAACCCCACATCACGTAGGCGCCGGCGCCGAAGAGCAGGCCGGACCTCACAGGTCGTGCTGGCGCAGGACGTCCAGCGCGTGCTGCAGATCGGCCGGGTACGGGCTCGTGATCTCGACACGGCGGCCGTCGGCGGGATGGGCGAAGGCCAGCGACCGGGCGTGCAGCCACTGACGTTCCAAGCCGAGGCGTCTGGCCAGCGTCGGGTCGGCGCCGTAGGTCAGGTCACCGGCGCACGGGTGGTGCAGCGCCGCGAAGTGCACGCGGATCTGATGAGTGCGCCCCGTTTCGAGATGGATGTCGAGCAGGCTGGCCGCCTGGTGCGCCTCGAGCGTGTCGTAATGGGTGATGCTGTGCCTCCCGCCCTCGACGACCGCGAACTTCCAGTCATGCCCCCGGTGCCTGCCGATCGGGGCGTCGATCGTCCCGCTCGACGGGTCCGGATGCCCCTGCACGACTGCGTGGTACCGCTTGTCGACGGTGCGCTGCTTGAAAGCGCGCTTCAGCACGGTGTAGGCGCGCTCCGACAGTGCCACCACCATCACGCCGGACGTCCCGACATCGAGCCGGTGGACGATGCCCTGGCGTTCGTGGATGCCCGACGTGCTGATGCGGTACCCCGCCGCCGCCAGGCCCCCCAGAACCGTGGGCCCGTGCCACCCGACCGTCGCATGCGCCGCCACCCCGGGCGGCTTGTCGACCGCGACGATGTCGTCGTCGGAGTACAGGATGTCCATGCCCTCGATGTCGACGGGCGTGTTCTCCACCGGCGCAGCGGCTTCCGGGAGCCGCACCTCAAGCCAAGCGCCCGCGATCAGCTTGTCGGACTTCGCGGCGCGCGCACCGTCGAGCTCGACTCCGCCGTCCTCCGCGATCGCTGCGGCCGCGGTCCGCGACAGCCCGAGCAGCCGGGCCAGGCCGGCGTCGACTCGCATGCCTGCGAGCCCCTCGGGCACCGGCATCGACCGGGTCGTCATCCTTCCCCGGGTTCGGCGTCCGGCCTGCGCCGGCCGACGGTGTCGAAGTCGAAGCCGAACAACGACAGCACCACCAGCAGGATCGCCCCGCCGACGACAGCGGGGTCCGCGACGTTGAACACCGGCCACCAGCCGATGGACAGGAAGTCGACGACGTGGCCGCGCAGCGGGCCGGGTGAGCGGAAGAACCGGTCCACCAGATTGCCCAGCGCGCCGCCGAGGATCATGCCGAGCCCCAGCGCCCACCACGGTGAGACGAGCCTGCGTCCCATCCAGATGATGCCGACCACGACACCTGTCGCCACGAGCGTCAGCACCCAGGTATAACCGGTGGCCATCGAGAAGGCCGCACCCGAGTTGCGCACCAGAGTCCAGGTGACGGTGTCGCCGATGATCGAGACGGGCTGGCCCGGCGTCAACAGTTTGACCGCGAGAACCTTGGTGACGATGTCCAGGACGAGGACGACGGCGGCGACGGTGAGGAGCAGGCGTAACCGGCGCCGCACCGGCGGCTGCGCCGACAACGGCTCCGCACCGGTCGCGGGCTCGGCCGGGCTCGACGATTCATCTGTCACGCCCCCATCATCGCAAAGAGCCGGTGGGTCAGAATTCCACCCATGGGTCACCTCGTCGTCATCGCCACCGGCGGCACCATCTCGACAAGCTCTGACGCCGACGGTGTGAAGCGTCCCAGCCGCTCCGGTGCCGACCTGACCACCGGACTCGACGTCGAGGTGCGCGACGTGTTGTCGGTGGACAGCTCCCAGCTCACGCCTGCCGACTGGGACTCGATCGGGGCCGCCGTCCGTGAGGCCGCCGCCGACGACACCACGGACGGCATCGTCGTCACCCACGGCACGGACACCATGGAGGAAACCGCGCTGTGGCTTGAGCTCACCTACGACGGCGCGCCGCCGGTGGTCCTCACCGGCTCCCAACGCAGCGCCGATGCCGTGGACGCCGACGGGCCCGCCAACCTGCGTGATGCGCTCGCCGTCGCGCGCGACCTCCGGTGGCGCGACAGCGGGGTCGTGGTGAGCTTCGCGGGCTCGGTGTTCGAACCACTCGGCGTGCACAAGGTTGCGACCACGGATCTGCAGAGCTTCGCCGGCTGTTCCGCCGGCCCCGGCAAAGCGCGCCCGCGGCTGGGCCGGATCTCGGCCAACGACGCCCCGCGCGTCGACATCGTCGCCGCGTACCCGGGCGCCGACACCGCAGCGTTGGACGCCTGTGTGGCGGCCGGGGCCCGCGGAGTCGTGTTACAGGCCCTCGGTTCGGGCAACGCGGGCGCCGCTCTCATCGAAGGGGTGCGTAGGCACTGCCGCGACGGTGTGACCGTCGCGGTGTCGACACGCGTTCCCGGCGGCCTGGTCAGTCCCGGGTACGGGCCTGGACGCGATCTGGTCGACGCCGGGGCGGTGGTCGCCGCACGACTGCGACCGCCGCAGGCCAGGGTGCTGCTCATGGCCGCGCTGGCCGCGCGTCACCCGGTCCGGGACGCTTTCCAGAGGTGGGGCTGAGTCAGCCCTGCCTACGGGCCATGTCGTCGACGAATTCCGGCCAGTCGAGACTGTCCACCGGGTTCGCGCGACTAATCGCGGGATCGGTGTCGGGCAGCGTGCGAGCCTGCCCCGGCCCGCTGCTGCGGGTTTCGAACCGCACCGTCATCACGCCGTGGCCCGCGCCCTGGACCCAGCCGTGGCCGAACTCGGTGTGCTTGACGTCGTCACCGACGCGCCACGCAGGCGCCGTGGCGGCGACGTCGGCCGGTGTCGCGGGCAGGCTGGTGTCGTCCGAGGTCTCCTCGATCAGCCCGGCGTCGGTGAACAGCGGCTCCTGCTGGACATCGGAGAGCCCCGAAAAGCCCACGCCCACAAGGCGAACGGGACCGATCTCGACAGGGTCCAGCAGTAGCCGCCGCGCGGTGCCGATCAGCGTGGCAGCGTCGGTCGTCGCGTAGGGCAGCGTCGCAGACCGTGTCAGTGTGCTCATGTCCGACCGTTTGAGCTTGACCGTGACGGTGCGTGCGCCCCTACCGTCCTTCTCCAGCCTGCGGTGGGCGTGGTCGCCGATCGGGCCCATCGCCTCGCGCAAAGCGGTGAGCGTCGTGAGGTCCTCGGCGAACGTCGATTCGGCACTGATCTGTTTGGCGGGGGCGTTCTCGGCGACCGGCCGGTCATCGATGCCCCGCGCCAGGCGGTGCAACGCGGGCCCCACCGTCGCACCGAGGATGTCGGCCACCTCGGTCTCGGTGAGCGCCGCGAACGCACCGACGGTGTCGATGCCCAAGCGATGCAGTTTGTCCTCGGCGACGGGCCCGATCCCCCACAGCCGCCGCACCGGCAGCCCCGACAGCAGCGTGAGCTCGACGTCGCGGCCGACCACCCGGATACCGTCGGGCTTTGCCAGGCCGGACGCGATCTTGGCGATCTGCTTGCCCGAGCCTGCGCCCACGGACGCCACCAGACCGGTCTCCGATCGCACTCGGGCGCGCAACTCGGCGCAGAACGCCTCGACATCGGGTTCGGGGGCGCCCGCAAGTTCGGGCGGCTCGCCGAACGCCTCGTCGAACGACAGCTGCTCAAGCACTGCAACCATCGACCGGACGGTGTCGAAGACCCGCCTGCTGGCCGTCCCGTACACCACTCCGCGGGGCGGCAGCACCACCGCCGAGGGACCCACCAGACGTTTGGCCTGCAGCATCGGCATCGCCGACCTGGCACCGAAGACGCGGGACTCATAGCTGGCACCCGCCACGACACCCCGGCCGCCGACACCGCCGACCAGCACCGGTCTGCCACGCAACGTGGGGCGGGTCAGCTGCTCCACGGATGCGAAGAAGGCGTCCATGTCCAGATGCAGGACCCATCGAGCGGCCACAGATGCCGATGCTAGGGCGTGCCGGATAGCGTGGGCCCGTGGCACACCCGAGCGAACCCGCCGACATCCCGATCCGGGACGAGACGATCAGGCTCGGACAGTTCCTCAAGCTCGCCGGCCTCATCGATTCCGGTGCCGACGCCAAATCTGTGATCGCGGACGGCCACGTCACCGTGAACGCCGAGGTGGAGGTGCGGCGTGGCAGGCAACTGCGCCCCGGCGACGTCGTCGAGCTCTCGGGGCGCAGCGCCCGCGTCGCCGTCAGGCCTTAGCGATCGCGACCCGCACGCCGTCGCCGATCTCGGTTCCGTCGGCGGGCTCACCGAACTCGAAGCTGGTCGCGAGGATCTCGCCGGCGATCAGCTTCTGATGCGTCTGCGCCCACTCCTGCTGCGGCGCGGGCACCGAGATGATCACCGAAATGCGATCGGAGACGTCAAGCCCGGTGGACTTGCGCAGCTCCTGCAGTTCGCGGATGCGGTCTTTGGCCCAGCCTTCGGCTTCCAGCTCGGGGGTGACGGTGCCGTCGAGCACCACGAGCCCCGCGCCGTCGGCCAGCGCCGCCGTGAACTCCGGGTCGGCGGCGACCAACCGCGAGCTGTACTCCTCGGGCTGCAGCACCGCGGGCCCGGCCGACAGCGTGCCGTCGGAGTTGACGACCGCCTCCCCCGCCTTGACGGCCTTGATCGCGGCCTGCACGTC
This sequence comes from Mycolicibacterium iranicum, assembly GCF_001650495.1. Classification (GTDB taxonomy): domain Bacteria; phylum Actinomycetota; class Actinomycetes; order Mycobacteriales; family Mycobacteriaceae; genus Mycobacterium; species Mycobacterium iranicum_A. Next base: position 23,216 of record NZ_LWCS01000076.1, read on the forward strand.
TTTGCCGATCCGCGGTCCCGCGACGCGGGCGTTGACGGTGAGCTCGAACTTGCCGTGGGCGGCGATGTCGTCGGTGAGTTCGACGGCCTTGACGTTGAGTTCGTCGGCGATCAGATCCCGGTACGGTTCAAGCCGGCCCGGATTCTCCACGGCAACAGTTAATTTGAGCAGCGGCAGGCGGACCCGCAGCTTCTTGGCCTTGCGCAGCGACGAGGCCGTTGAGGCGACCTCGCGCACCAGGTCCATGTCCGCGACCAGCTGCGGATCGGCGGGCAGCGATTTGGCATCGGGCCAGTCGGTCAGATGCACCGACCGCTCCCCCGTGACGTCCCGCCAGATGCGCTCGGTGGCCAACGGCAGCAGCGGCGCCGCCAGCCGGCAGGTCACCTCCAGCACCGTGTGGAGGGTGTCGATGGCGTCGGCGTCCTCCTCCCAGAACCGCGAACGGGACCGGCGCACATACCAGTTCGTCAGCGCCTCGGTGAATTGCCGCAGCTGATCGCAGGCTCCGGAGATGTCGCACACGTCCAGCGCCGCCGTCAGGTCGTCGCGCAGCGCGGCCAGCTTGGCCAGGATGTAGCGGTCGAGGACGTTGGCCGAATCGGTACGCCACGTACCTTTCTCCGGCGCGTACAGCGCGAGAAATGTGTAGGCGTTCCACAGGGGAAGAAGTACCTGCCGAACGCCTTCACGGATCCCCTGCTCGGTCACGATGAGGTTGCCGCCCCGCAGGATCGGCGACGCCATCAGGAACCACCGCATCGCGTCGGACCCGTCGCGGTCGAACACCTCCGAGACGTCGGGGTAGTTGCGCAGCGACTTGCTCATCTTCTGGCCGTCGTTGCCCAGCACGATGCCGTGCGCCACGCAGGTGCGGAACGCCGGCCGGTCGAACAACGCCGTCGCGAGGATGTGCAGCGTGTAGAACCAGCCTCGGGTCTGGCCGATGTACTCGACGATGAAGTCACCCGGGAAGTGCCCGGGTTCGTCCTCGGTGCCCGTGAACCACTGCTCGTTCTCGAACGGATAATGCACCTGCCCATAGGGCATCGAGCCCGAATCGAACCAAACGTCGAGCACATCTTCGATGCGCCGCATCGTGGACTTGCCGCTCGGATCGTCCGGGTTGGGCCGGGTCAGCTCATCGATGTAGGGCCGGTGCAGGTTGTCGGGCCGGACGCCGAAATCTCGTTCTAGTTCGTCGAGGCTGCCGTAGACGTCGATCCGCGGATACGCGGGATCGTCGGACTTCCACACGGGGATGGGCGTGCCCCAGTACCGATTTCGGGAGATCGACCAGTCGCGTGCGCCCTGCAGCCATTTGCCGAACTGACCGTCCTTGACGTGCTCGGGATACCAGGTGATCTCCTGGTTGAGCTCGACCATGCGATCGCGGAACTGGCTGACCTTGATGAACCAGGAGGAGACAGCGCGATAGATCAGCGGGTTGCGGCACCGCCAGCAGTGCGGATAGGTGTGTTCGTAGGTGTCGTGTCGCAGAAGCACCGCACCGTTGACCCCGGCCGCCCCGGTGCCGTTCTTGAGGTCCCGGATGATCTGCGGGTTCGCGTCGAAGACGTGCTGGCCTGCGTAGTCGGGCACCGTGGAATCGAAGCGGCCCCTCGCATCGACCGGCGTGACGGCGTCGATGCCGCCCGCTTGCGAGGTCGCCATGTCGTCCTCGCCGTAAGCGGGCGCCATGTGGACCAGACCGGTGCCGTCCTCTGTGCTGACGAAATCGCCGGGCAGGACACGAAAGGCGTTGGGAGAGTCCATGAAATACGGGAACGGCGGCGCGTATCGCACGTCGAGCAGGTCGCGACCGGTGTAGGTCGCCAGTACCGTCGGTTCCTCGCCGAGTTCACGTGCATACGCGCTGAGCCGAGCCTCGGCGAGCACGAATCGATTCCCGTCGGATTCGACCACGACGTAGGCCACGTCGGGGTTGACGGCGACGGCCTGATTCGACGGCAGCGTCCACGGCGTCGTCGTCCAGATCAGCAGATATGCGCCGTCAAGCGGACCGCCGGCGACCCCTTCTACCCGGAAGCCGACCGTGAGTGCGGGATCCTGGCGGTTCTGATAGACGTCGTCGTCCATCCGCAGCTCGTGGCTCGACAGTGGTGTCTCGTCATTCCAGCAGTACGGCAGCACGCGGTTGCCTTCATAGGCCAGACCCTTGTCCCACAGCTGCTTGAACACCCAGATCACCGACTCCATGAAACCGATGTCGAGGGTCTTGTAATCGTTGTCGAAGTCGACCCAGCGAGCCTGCCGGGTGACGTAGTCACGCCATTCGCCGGTGTACTTGAGAACCGAGTCCCGGCACGCGTCGTTGAACTTCTGGATGCCCATCTCTTCGATCTGGGCTTTGTCGGTGATGCCGAGCTGGCGCTGCACCTCGAGTTCGGCGGGCAGTCCGTGGGTGTCCCAGCCGAAGCGCCGCTCGACCTTGTATCCGCGCATGGTCCGGTAGCGCGGAACGATGTCCTTGACATAGCCGGTCAACAGGTGCCCGTAGTGCGGCAGACCGTTGGCGAACGGTGGTCCGTCGTAGAAGACGTATTCCGGGGCGCCCTCGCGCTGCCGGATGCTGGAACGGAAGGTGTCGTCGCTGTCCCAGAACTTGAGCACCTCCGCTTCCAGCTCCGGAAACTTCGGCGCGCCGGAAGCGGGCTTGGGATATGCGGTCACGTGCTGCGTCTCCTGTGCCGTACGTCGAGTCAAGGCACGGGGACGAACGTCGCGCCGGTGCGCGAGCGCCGCGGTACCACCCCGCTTGCGCACGTCGAACGCGCGCCGCTCAAGTCAGGGCGATGACGAGCCCAACCGTTCGGTTCTACTGGGCGCGAGCGCACTCGCAGCTGTTCTTCCGAAGGCTCCCCGGTGATGGCCGGATCGACGCCGTTGGACCCGATACTAGCCGCGGGTGCCGCCGTTCATCACAGCGGCGCAGCAGCGTCCGAGGTGATCTCGATGACGGCAAGCGGGAACTGCTCGGCCAACTCTTCGATGGAGTACGCGTCGAAGCGCGACGCGTCGTAGAACCAGTCGATCTGCAGAAGACCCTCCACGCGCTGCACCCGCAGTTCGAGGGCGCGGCCGGCGGGCACGTCGAGCAGCTCGGCGGCGGCGACGTTGAGCAGCAGCTCGGACTGGGCGCTGTCACGTCCCGGAGCTCCGGCCAGTGCACTGTGAGCGCCCTGCAGCATCTCGGTCGGCCCCATCGGCTGGGCGTCCGAGCAGATCAGGGTCACAGGGTGACTCAACCAGCGATGGCCACCGGTGACGTCGACCGCCACGGTTCCTTCGCCACGGGTGCGACCCAGGGTGCGACCCAGTGCAGCCAGGAGAATCTCCTCGACCTGCACACCGAGCCACTCTGCCGCCGCGTCGAGCTCCTCGGTCAGTTCGCTCGACGGCGATGTGCCGAACTTCTCTAGTTGCGTTGGCAGCGTGTCGATAGTGGGGTGATCGAACACTTCCAGGGTTACAGGCGCGGTGTAGACGGGCCGTTGTTTGACCTCGTCTGCGATGTATGGAGCGACCATGGACTTACCGTACAGCGAATGTCCCATATTTGGGAGAGTGCTCCCAAAACTGTGACGACTATGTCAATAAGGAACGTGTTATCTATTTGCCGGGAGGGTCTGCCCAAAGCCGGGATCAGGCGTTATGGTGTTGAGATGCCCCGCACGGATGAGAACGGCAGACAGCTCAAAGCCCTGCTCGACTACCTCCTGGACGGAGAGATTGATGCCAAGGACATTTTTGACGCACTCGGCATTTCCAGCAGCACCTATTACCGCCGAATCAAAGAGGCCGACTACCCGAATGCGGAAGAACTGCGTCTCGTAGCCGACCGGTTTGCACTTAGCTATCCGGATCTCCAGATTCAGTTCGGCTTGATGTCTCGCCGGGAAGTGCTGCAGTACGTAGAGGGGCTCGGGCCGGCACCTCGCGGGGTCGCCATACTGGCTGACACCACGGTAAATACCACGACGAAGCGTCGGACCAAACTGTCGGATCTGACACCACGACTGGATGCGCCTCCCCTTTAGCGGGGTTTAACGCATACAATTTGCTGAACCCGTTCCGCCCGAAAGCGACTCCCCATGGCTCTGGCTTCACTCATCGCGATCACACTCCTGTGTATCGCGTGGAGCCTGTGGATTCGTCGGGTCACCTGGTCGTGCCGCTGGGAGGTGGCCGCCACCCTCAACATCGCCCTGCAGGGCGCAGCGGTGCTGCTGATGTCACCCCTGGCCTCCGAGACTCTCGGCCCGTTTCTGTATTCGCTGACAGGTAAGTGGAACCTTGAGGACTACCTGGGACACGATTGCTACATCGTCGCGGCGTCGGCAGTCGTCTACAACGCGCTGGGACGATTGGAACAAGACCACGCGATGCAGCAACGCTTCCGACAGCACATCGAGCTGCCAGCAACGCTGTGCATCCCGCTTCTGCTCGGGGCTTTCTGGCTCGGTAACGGTGCCACGATCTACCGCGCCGACTTCTTCGACGTGCCGACCGATCTCTGGCTCAACCTGTACTGGCTGATGCTCTGCGGGATGTTGATCTACCTTCTCGCCTACGGTGGCCGGGCGCTGCTGATCCTGCGTACCGACCCCCGGTCCCGTCCAATCGCCAACGTTTACCTTTTCGCATGCGCCATGGGCATTCTCGCTTGCGTGGTGCGGCTGATCACCGCGTTCGTCCCGGCGCTGCAGACCGTTCAGGGCAGCACCCTGGTGTGGTTTTTCGCGTGTGCCTGCGGAGCGGGTTTCGCGCTGACGTCAGCGCACTCCTGGCGCCTCAAGACAAAGTGGTTCTCGCGCGCGAACTTCTGACGCGGGACAATTAGCGCACCAGCAGAGTCCCGACCTGACGTCGGCCCGCAGCAACCGAGCTCAGACAGCCGTCGCGGTGGTGTCGGCGAACGGCGCACCGAACTCGCGCACCCGCCGATGCCCGTGCTTGCGGGCTTGTGATGCACCCCGCCGGATCAGCGCCGCGGTGGCGACGAAGCCGGCCTGGTCGCTGACGACCATCGGGGTCAGCAGCCGGTTGTGCACGAAACTGAACGCGAGCCCGGTGTCCGGGTCAGCCCAGCCGAAGGAGCCGCCGAGTCCGACATGCCCGAAGCCGGGCATCAGGCCGGGGATCGGCAGCCCGTGATAGCCCAGGTGGAACGACAGCGGCATGACCATGCTGTGATCGAGGCGCAGGCTGCGACGCCCGACGAGCGCCGCAGCGGTCTCGCGAGACAGATACTGCATGCCGTCGATGCGGCCGCCGTTGGCGATCGCGCCGTACATGCGGGCCAGCGCCCGGGCAGTCGCCACACCGTTGGCCGCCGGGATCTCTCCGTCGAGCAAAGGAATGTCGCCCTGCACGAAGGCCTTGACGCCAGGAAAATACATCGCGCCGAATCCCGCCGAGAACGGCAACGCCGCAATGTGCGGAGCGACGAGATTGAAGATCGGATTCTGCAGCCGGGTCTGGGGGCCGATGATGCGCGCCGGCTGAGTCGGTGCCTTCACGGGCGGACGACCGAGATGAATCCCGTCGGTGTTCAGCGGTGCGGCCACTTCGGTGCGGATCAGCTCACGCATCCCGACCCCGGTGACCGATCGGGCCAGGCCCGACAGCAGCCAACCGAACGTGAACGCATGGTAGGCGGGCTTGCCGTGCAGCCAGCTCATCGGCGCCGCGGCGAGCCGCTCCTCCATGACGAGGTGATCCATCAAGTCGGCCTTGGCCACCCCGTTGAGCTGTGACAGGCCCGCGCGATGCCGCAGCAGATCGCGCACGGTGATCTGCGACTTGCCGTTCACGCCGAACTCGCGCCAGTAGTCGGCAACGGGAGCGTCGTAGTCGATCAGCCCCCGATCGTGGAGTCGGTGAATGACGGTGGCTGCGACACCCTTCGTCGCCGAGAAGACCATCGGGGCGGTGTCCGCGGTCCAGCGTCGCTTGCCTTTGCGATCCGACCATCCGGTCCACACGTCGACGACGGGCTCACCGTCGAGGTACACCGACAGCGCGCCACCGCCAAACCGGCGGTGCGGGAACATCTGGGCGAAGGCACGTATCGCGCACGTGAAGTGGGGGTCGGCTTCACCCTGCACGCCGCGCGGTAAGTCGTCTTTGACGCCCGTCACAAGATGAATTTACCCCGGGGTGCGGCAAACAATCCGAGAGTTACCAATTTGTTAGTTGCCGGCTTTCGGCGGCGGTTCCACGGCGTCGAGTATCCGTTGGGCAGCAAGCGCAGGTGTCAGCTCACCCTCGCGCACCTGACGCTCGACATCGCTACGGATCGCCCGGACACCCGGGCTGGAGAGCACGCGATCCAGCACGGTGTCTCGAACCATCGACCAGGTCCATTCCACCTGCTGGGTGCGCCTCCTCGCCTCGAACTCACCGGCTTCGGTCAGCACGCCGCGGTGTTTGAGCACCGTGTCCCACAGCTCCGAAAGGCCCTCCCCTGTGAGCGCGCTCATCGTGAGAACCGGTGGGCGCCATAGTGTTTCACGCGGATAGATCAGCCGGATGGCGCCGGCCAGTTCACGTGCAGCCGACTTCGCTTCCACGGCATGCTCGCCGTCGGCCTTGTTGACGACGACGATGTCGGCCAGTTCGAGAACGCCCTTCTTGATGCCCTGCAGCTGATCACCGGTGCGGGCCAGGGTCAGGAACACGAAGGTGTCGACCATGTTGGCAACGGTCACCTCCGACTGCCCCACACCCACCGTCTCCACCAGGACCACGTCGTAGCCTGCGGCCTCCAGCAACACGATCGTCTCGCGCGTCGCCTTCGCGACGCCGCCCAGGGTTCCCGAGGTCGGCGACGGCCGGATGTAGGCGTCAGGGTGTACAGCTAGTTTGGCCATCCGCGTCTTGTCGCCGAGGATCGAGCCGCCGGTCCTGGTCGACGAGGGGTCGACGGCGAGCACCGCCACATGGTGACCCTGCTCGATCAGATGGAGCCCGAGCGCCTCGATCGCCGTCGACTTCCCCACCCCGGGGACACCGGTGATGCCGACGTGCATGGCCGACCCGGCCTCCGGCATGAGCTCCAGGAGCAGCTCCTGAGCTCGCTCCCGGTGATCGGGACGTGTCGACTCGACGAGCGTGATCGCCCTTGCGAGTGCCGAGCGGTCACCGCTGCGGATCGCCTCGGCCAGTTCAGGTGAGGTCATATCCCAGTCGCTCGGCCAGCTTGTTCAGCAGCCCGATCGCGGCGTCGGCGATGACGGTGCCGGGCGGGAAGATCGCCGTCGCCCCGGCCTCGTAGAGCTCGTCGAAGTCACCGGGCGGGATGACGCCGCCGACCACGATCATGATGTCGGGCCTGCCGACCTCGGCGAGCGCGTCCCGCAAGGCGGGCACCAGCGTGAGGTGGCCGGCGGCCAGCGACGACACCCCGACCACGTGGACGTCGTTGTCGGCGGCCTGGCGCGCGACCTCCTCCGGTGTGGAGAACAGCGAGCCAACGTCGACGTCGAAGCCGATGTCGGCGAACGCCGTCGCGATCACCTTCTGCCCGCGGTCATGGCCGTCCTGGCCCATCTTCGCGACCAGAATCCGGGGACGGCGGCCGTCGGCCTCGGCGAACTTCTCGACCAATTCTGTTGCGCTACTGACGTTGCTGGCCATGCCCACCTCGTCTCGGTACACGCCGGCGATGGTTCGGATCTCGGCCTGGTGTCTGCCGTACACCTTCTCCAACGCGTCGGAGATCTCGCCCACCGTTGCCTTCGCGCGGGCGGCGTCGATGGCCAGTGCCAACAGATTGTTGCCCAGACCGTCCTCCCCCGCCGGCCCGGATGCCTCTGCGGCGCGGGTCAATTCGGCGAGCGCGGCCTGCGTGGCGGACTCATCCCGCTCGCTACGAAGCCGTTCCAGCTTCGCGATCTGCTCGGCGCGCACCCGGCTGTTCTCGACCTTGAGCACCTCGATCTCGTGGTCCTCATCGACCTGGTACCTGTTGACACCGATCACCGTCTGCGCACCGGAGTCGATGCGGGCCTGCGTGCGCGCCGCCGCTTCCTCGATACGCAACTTCGGAATACCCTCGTTGATGGCCTGGGCCATACCACCGTGTTCGGCGATCTCACGGATGTGGGCCCGCGCCTTCTCGGCGAGCTGGTAGGTCAGCCATTCGACATAGTAGGAGCCGCCCCAGGGGTCGATGGGCCGCGTCGTCCCGGATTCCTGCTGCAGGAGCAGCTGGGTGTTGCGGGCGATGCGGGCCGAGAAGTCGGTGGGCAGCGCGAGGGCTTCGTCGAGGGCGTTGGTGTGCAGTGATTGCGTGTGTCCCTGGGTGGCGGCCATCGCCTCGATACAGGTGCGGGCGACGTTGTTGAACGCGTCCTGAGCGGTCAGCGACCATCCTGAGGTCTGCGAATGAGTGCGCAACGACAGCGATTTGGAGCTTTTGGGCTCGAACTCCGCAACGAGCTCGCTCCACAGCAGCCGGCCCGCGCGCAGCTTGGCGACCTCCATGAAGAAGTTCATGCCGATGCCCCAGAAGAACGACAGCCGGGGCGCGAATTTGTCGATGTCGAGACCGGCGTCCAAGCCGGCCTTGATGTACTCGACGCCGTCGGCCAGCGTGTAACCGAGCTCCAGGTCGGCAGTCGCACCGGCCTCCTGGATGTGGTATCCGGAGATCGAGATGCTGTTGAATTTCGGCATTTTCGCGCTGGTGTAGCCGAAGATGTCCGAGATGATCCGCATCGATGGCTGCGGCGGATAGATGTAGGTGTTGCGGACCATGAACTCTTTGAGGATGTCGTTCTGGATGGTCCCGGCCAGCTTCTCCGGAGGCACCCCCTGCTCCTCGGCGGCCACCACATAGAGCGCCAGGATGGGCAGCACCGCCCCATTCATGGTCATCGAGACGCTCACCGACGACAGGTCGATGCCGTCGAACAGCTGGCGCATGTCCAAGATGGAGTCGATGGCCACACCGGCCATACCGACGTCGCCCGCCACCCGCGGGTGATCGGAGTCGTAGCCGCGGTGGGTGGCCAGGTCAAAGGCTACCGACAGGCCCTTCTGCCCGGCGGCGAGGTTGCGCCGGTAGAACGCGTTGGATTCCGCCGCCGTGGAGAAGCCGGCGTACTGGCGAATCGTCCACGGCTGGTTGACATACATCGTCGGGTACGGGCCACGCACGAAGGGCGGCTCACCCGGGAGGCTGTCCAGCGGGTAGCCGGCGTCGACGACGTCGTTGCGGTCGGCGGCGATGTAGACGGGTTTGACGTCGATACCCTCTGGCGTCGCCCAGTCCAGCTGATCGGCGGTGTAACCGTGCGCGGCGGCGGCCGCGGCCACCTGTGCGCTCACGTCGCTCTGTGCCGGCGCGGCGGGGGCCGTGTCGCCGGTCAGCGGGACATCGGCGAAGGAGTCGATCTTTTTCTTCGGTTGCGTGGCGGTCATGTCATGCCCCCAGTCGCGTCAGCAGACCTGACAGAGTCTGCACCGCATCGATTTTCGCGGTCACATGGCCGTCGGGTTGCGACGGCGCTTCGGCGACCGCCTTCTCGGGGCCGGCGAGCAGGACGTGTCTCACGCCTGCGGCCTTCGCGGCGTCGACCGCGGCCGAGGCCTCCGCTGCGTAACGCTTGTCGGTACCGCACACGACAGCCACCTCGGTGACCCCCGCCTCGGCGACCACGGCACCGATTCCCGATGCGTCGAGAGGGCCCGGGTTGACTGCCTCGATACCTCCGGACGCCAGCAGATTGGCGGTGAACGTGGTGCGGATGTTGTGCTCGGCAAGAGGTCCCAGCGGCAGCAACAGAGCCTTCGGGCGTGCGCCGTGTTTCTCCAGGTATTCGTCGGAGCGGTCGCGCAGCGCCTCGAAGTCGGCGCCGTAGCGTCGCACTGAAGGCAGCGGGTTTCCATGCGGCAGAGGTACTTCCGAGAGGTTCGGAAATTCGTTGACTCCGGTGACCGCAGTCCTGCGGTGCGCGATGTCGTCCGCTCGGCGCTGCGCCACCTCGGCGATCTGGGCACCGATGTGCTCGCGAGCCGCCTCGAACCCGCCCCTGGCTTCGATGTCCTGGAAGTGTGCCCAGGCCTGCTCGGCGAGCTCACGGGTGAGGTCCTCGACGAACCACGAACCACCCGCGGGGTCGAGTACGCGGCCGATGTGCGATTCCTCAAGGAGGAGCAGCTGCGTGTTGCGGGCTATCCGGCGCGAGAAGCTGCGTGCTGTGCCGGGGAACCCGCCGTCGATCGCGACGTCGAACGGGTGCACGGCGACGATGTCGGCGCCACCGACGCCGGCCGCGAAGGCCGCCACCGTGGTGCGCAGCATGTTCACCCACGGATCGCGTTGGGACATCATCGGCAGCGACGTCGTCGCGATGATCGTGGCGGCACCGGAATCGGGATCGCCGACCACCTCGGCCACTCTTGCCCAGAGTTGGCGTGCTGCACGAAGTTTCGCGATGGACTGAAACTGGTCGTCGTCAACGGCGAACCGGAAACTGATCTGGCCGAGCGCCGCGGAGGTGCTGATCCCGGCATCGACCAGGTGCCGCAGGTAAGCCACGCCCGCCGCGATGGCGGCTCCCAGCTCCCACGTCGCGTTGGCACCCAGATTGTGGAATGTCGGCCCGTCGACCGTGATCGTCCGCACATGCCCGTCGAAACCGAGAACCTGCTCCGCGCGTCCGACGATCTCGTCGAGACACGGCGCGGCCCGTCCGGCGAGCGGCGCAGTGAGCGGATCCGCCCCGAGATCCACCGACAGCCGCGACCTCTGGTCGTCGTCGAGTCCCGTCAGCAAGGCGAGAAGCGCGTCGACCGTCGCGCCGTACGCTGCGCCGTCGGTCTCCACCACGAGGGGCACCAGGTCAAGGTAGACACCGTCGAGAAGCGGAGCCAGCTCGGAGGGCGCGACTCCTCCCTCGCCGATTCGCAGTACCAACGCGCTGATGCCTTCGGTGAGCGCGAGCAGGATGGCGCCGTTCGCCTCGGCCGCCGCGGACCCCTCCGCCGGGTAGAGCTCGGCCACCTTCCAGCCGGCCTTGACGTCACGTAATGCGTCGCCGCCTCGTACAAAGGGCCAACTGCCCGGCAGCGCAGGCTCGGTGAGCTCGTCACGGCTCGTGTAGAGCGGCCGGATGGGGAATCCGTCGTACGTCGGCGAGTCGAGCAGACGCTCGGGCTCGGTGCCCAGCTCGGCGGGGTCTTTCTTCGTTGTCTTCGCCAGCACGCCCGCCACGGCGGAACGCCACCGGTCCAGATCGGAGTCGACTACACCTGCGGCAGCGCCGTCGCTGGGTTTCTGCACAGCCATCAGGCTAAATGATGAGGCTCACATCAGCGTGCGCCGGTGTGCAGATTCCACATCCCGCCAACTCGGTGAGTTTGCTCGCGCCCCGTACGCTTAGAAACCGTGAAATCCGTAGTCAGCACGCTTCGTACCGTGAGAGCCGCGGTCGTCGCCACGCTGAAGACGGTGCCACCGACCCGACTCGCCGCCGTCTTGTCGGCGATTGTGATTCTCGTCGCAATCGCGATGCTGGTCCCGTTGCCGACAGCCCTGCAGCTTCGGGACTGGGCCACCTCGGCGGGGCCGTGGTTCCCCCTCGTCTTTTTCGCCGCGCATGTGGCGATGACGGTGTTCCCGTTCCCACGCACTGCCTTCACACTGGCCGCCGGCCTGCTCTTCGGACCGGTTGTGGGCATTCCCATCGCAGTCGCCGCGAGCACCGTCAGTGCGGTCATCGCGCTCTTACTGGTCCGGGTCGCGGGTTGGCAGTTCAGCCGGCTGGTCTCCCACCCGCGGGTCGACGCGGTCGACCGACGACTGCGCGAACGCGGCTGGCCGGTGGTGCTGGCGACGCGACTGATCCCGGCGGTGCCGTTCTCGGTCCTGAACTACGCCGCCGGCGCATCCTCGATACGGGTGTTGCCCTACACGGTGGCCACGTTTGTCGGCGTGCTGCCCGGGACCGCGGCCATCGTCATTCTGGGCGATGCGCTGACCGGTCGCGTCAGCCCCGCGCTGCTGGTCGTCTCGCTGTGTACCGCGGGTATCGGTGTGGCAGGGCTGATCGTCGAAATCCGCTCGCACCGCCGCAGCGGCGACGCCGTCAGCGCGCGCTGAGCTCGGGACCCTTCACCGTCATCGCACCGAACAGAGCGAGGAACGATGACGCCGCGACCAGGCCCGGGCTCCAGTCCTTGGCGCGGACATGCGAGCCCACGGCCAGCACGAAGTAGACGGTCAACATGAATGTCGTCAGCCGTGCCAGGGCGGGGAATCGGAACACCGACAGCAGACCGATCGCACTGGCCGCCTTCACCACGGGGATCAGCGGCCGCAACTCCTCGGGAAGCCCGACGTCGTCGAAGGCTTTCTTGATCGGCGGGATCTGCTTGGCACACGCGACGGCGTCGGCGGCCTGCATCACCGCCAGCGCCGCATAGGTGCGAGGCGACGTGAGGGCGCTCACTGGCCCGGAACCCCGTGTCGAGGCTGCTGCGCGTAATCATTCGCCGGGGGTTGGGACTGCTGAGAGAGCGGGGGGTACTGCGGCGGCGGGTCGATGACGCCTGCGACCGGCTTGCGGGCCTCGGCCTCGGCTTTCGCGACCGCCTGGGCAATCTCGGGATCGGTCTCGGTGTTGAACCAGTCGGCGACTTCGTCGGAGTCGTCTTCGGGCCTGGCCACGCTCTCCTCCACCGGCGACGGCGTGTAGCGGAAAACCCCGTCCTCGCCCGGCGCGCCGAGCAGTTTGGTGAATCCCTGCAGCGCAGAACCGAAGTCGCTGGGCACCAGCCACACCTTGTTGGCTTCACCCTTGGCCATCTGCGGCAATGTCTGAAGGTACTGGTAGGCGAGCATCTCCGGGGTCGGCCTGCCGTTCTTGATCGCCGCGAACGTCTTCTCGATCGCCTTGGCCTGGCCCTGCGCCTGCAGGTAGGCGGCGGCGCGCTCACCCTGGGCCCGCAGCATCCGGGATTGCCTGTCGGCCTCGGCCGCGAGAATGGCCGCCTGCTTGGCGCCCTCGGCCGCGAGAATCTGCGCCTGCTTCTGGCCCTCCGCCTGCTTGATCGAGGCCTCGCGGTTACCTTCCGCGGTCAGGATCATCGCGCGCTTCTCACGATCGGCGCGCATCTGCTTCTCCATCGAATCCTGAATAGAGGGGGGCGGATCGATGCTGCGGAGTTCGACGCGGGCCACGCGCAGCCCCCAGCGTCCGGTCGCCTCATCGAGCACGCCGCGCAGCTGGCCGTTGATCGAGTCGCGGGAGGTGAGGGTCTGCTCGAGCGTCATCCCGCCGACGACGTTGCGCAGCGTGGTGGTGGTCAGCTGTTCGACACCGACGATGTAGTTGCTGATCTGGTAGACCGCGGCCTGCGGGTTGGTGACCTGGAAGTAGACGACGGTGTCGATGTTGACCGTCAGGTTGTCCTCGGTGATCACGGGCTGCGGCGGGAACGAGACGACACGCTCGCGCAGGTCGACCCGCGCGCGGATCTTGTCGACGAACGGCAACAGCAGCGTGAGCTGACCGGACACGGTCTTGCTGTAGCGGCCCAGGCGCTCGATGACGGCGGCTTCGGCTTGCGGGATCAGCGCCACCGACTTCGCGACGATGACGACGGCGAACAGGACGAGCACAGCCAGCAGGATCAACCCCGCGATGGCACCATCCACGACAGGACTCCTTCTCTATATGACTTTGGCGACGACCGCAGTGGCGCCGTCGATGTGCACGACGGTGACCTGGTCGCCGACTTCGTACACATCGTTCTGGTTGTAGGGGCGCGCGGTCCAGACTTCACCGTCGAGCTTGACCTGGCCTTCGTGCTGGGCGACCCGGCCGAGGACCAGCGCGCTCTTGCCCTCGAGTGCCTTTGCCGGCTCGGGAAGACCCTTGCCGGATTGCATGCGGCGGCGTAAGGCGGGTCGGACGCCGACCAGAAGCAACACCGACACCAGCAAGAAGACGATGCCGTCGGCCCAGATCGGCCAGTCGAGCAGGAAGCTGGAACCGGCGGCGGCGAGCGCACCACCGCTGAGCATGAGCAGGAACAGATCGCCGGTCAGTGCCTCGGCGCCGGCGAGCGCGAGTGCGGCGATCAGCCAGATCAATGCGACAGGCATGGAGCCAGCCTATCGCGCAGCCGACTGGATGAGCCGGTAACAACTACACTTGCGCCATCATGTGGTGCCCGAGTGTTTCGCTGACCGTGTGGACGAATGCCTGGCTGGCAGGCGCCGCCGCCCCCGACGATGTCTTGGACGCGTTATCCCTTTGGACCCCAAGGCATTCAGTGACAGCCTACGATTCGGCGGCTGCGGAGCGCACGGGGCTGTCGTGGCCGGACCTCGACGATGCGGCATCGGTGTCGCTGCTGCAGACGGTGCGTACGGCCGCCGCGCACGCGGGATCTCAGCCGGCGATCTCGCTGGCCCTGCCTGTTCCGGGCGACGTGCGGGGGCTTCCGCCCGGCACCCAGTTCGGTCGTGATGCCGTCGCCGCGGGCGAGGCGGTGATTGTGTCGGGAACGAGCGGCGCGATCGGTCTCGTCCCGGATTTCGAGTACCAGGACAGTTATCCCGACGCATTCGATCCCGACGACGACTACGAGTACGAGGCCGAGCTCACCGGCCTGTCGTGGACGGTTTATTCGTTTTCCTCGGCACCACCGGCGGGCCATTTCGACCTCGGCGAAGCCGAATATCAGCTGCGCGACGCGGTGCGTTCGGCGGCGGATGCGCTCGGTGCGTTGCGGGCCGGCGCATCCGCGGGTGATGTCGGCGATCCGCGCAGGCTCGTCGAGCAGGTACTGGACGCCACCAGGGTCCATCGGGTGCCCGACCATGCCCCGACCCGCGCAGTGCGGGTCCTCGAGAACGCCGCTCACGTCGACGCGATCATCACTGTCAGCTCGGGGTTGATCCCGATCGGGCTGCAGAGTTCGTCGGAAGTTCAGCTGGCCAGCGACGCACTTCGCCCGCTCACTTCGGTGGTGCGCTCGGCACGGCTGGCGGCAGTCGACGCGATCCTGAACTCAGCGTGGCAGGGCTAGACGCCGCACGCTGAGGTGCATGGGGTGCCGTTGACGCTGCAGCCGTAACCGGGTACCGCAGCGGGGTTTTCGACACGCAGCGGAGCCCGGTCGAGGCGCATCTCGTCGACGAGATCGACGACGAGTTGAGCGAACCTGGGTTGCGCGTTGGGCGTGGACGCCCGCGCAAACGCGATCCCGGCAGCCGCGGCCTGATCCGCCAGCTCGTTGTCGAGATCCCACACGACCTCGATGTGGTCGGCGACGAAGCCGATCGGACACACGATCACAGCTTTGGTGCCGTCGGCGGCGAGGCTGTCCAAGTGGTCGCCGACGTCTGGCTCCAACCACGGCACCTGCGGCGGACCCGAACGTGACTGCCACACCTGGTCGTAGTCGCGGTAACCTGCGGCAGCAGCCACCAGCCCCGCGGTGTAGCCGACCTGGCGCTCGTAAAGATCTGTCCCGCAACGGGACGCTGCACGCCGCGGGATCGAGTGCGCAGTGAACACCAGTCGCGCCTGTCCTCGGAGCTCCTCGGGCAGCGTGACGGCAGCATCGGCAATCGCATCGGCGAACATCTGGATCAGCAGCGGGTGATCGAAGTACTGTCGCAGCTTTACCAGCTCGGGCGCTTCGGGGCCGGCAGCCTCGCGCCCCCGCGCGATATCCTCCTGATACTGGGTGCAGCCGGAGTATCCGCCCCACGCGGATGTCGCGAACACTGCTGCACGGCGGATGCCGTTGTCGCGCATCGCCGCAACAGTGTCCTCGATGTAGGGCTCCCAGTTGCGGTTGCCGAAGTAGACCGGCATTTGCCTGCCACGGCGCTCCAGCTCGGCCTCGATCGAGGTGATCAGCTCGCGGTTGATGCCGTTGATGGGCGAGACTCCCCCGAAGTGGAGGTAGTGCTCGGCCACCGATTCGAGTCGCTCCCTGGGGATTCCACGACCCCGGGTGACGTTCTCCAGGAACGGCATGACCTGTTCGGGACCTTCGGGGCCCCCGAACGACAGCAGGAGAAGCGCGTCGAACTCCATCTACAGCAGCTGGGTGCTGGCGCCGCCGTCGGCGTAGATCACGGTTCCGGTGGTCGCAGGCAGCCAGTCGGACAGCAGGGCGCACACGGTCTTTGCGACCGGCGTGGGATCCTTCATGTTCCAGCCCAGCGGGGCGCGCTGATCCCAGCCCTCCTCGAGCAGCTGCATCTGCGCGCCGGCCTCGTCTCCCAGTGCTCCACCGACGATCGCGCTCATCGCCAGGGTCCGGATCGGGCCAGCTGCAACGAGATTGGAACGCACGCCGACCTTACCGGCCTCGCGGGCGACGAAGCGGTTGACCGATTCCAGCGCGCTCTTGGCCACCGTCATCCAGTTGTAGGCGGGCATCGCGCGGGTCGGGTCGAAGTCCATCCCGACGATGCCGCCGCCCGGGTTCATGATCGGCAGCACCGCCTTGGCCAGGGAGGCGTACGAATACGCGGAAATGTGGATGCCTTTGGCGACATCCTCGAACGGTGCGTCGAAAAACGGGTTGATCCCCATGCCGGTCTGGGGCATGAAGCCGATCGAGTGCACGACGCCGTCGAGCTTGTTGCCCTCGCCGATCACCTCGGTGATGCGGTCGGCCAGGGTGTCGAGGTGCTTGTCGTCCTGGACGTCGAGTTCGAGCAGCGGCGGCTTGGAGGGCAGCCGGTCGAGAATGCGCTCGATGAGCCGCAATCGGTTGAATCCCGTGCAGATCACTTCGGCGCCCGCCTCCTGGGCGACCTTGGCGATGTAGAACGCGATCGAACTGTCGGTGATGATTCCCGTGACGAGAATCCGCTTGCCTTGAAGAAAAGTCATCGTGAAAGCCCTTACCTTTTCCGATTCTGTTAGTGGCCCATGCCCATACCGCCGTCGACGGGGATGACCGCGCCGGCGATGTAGCTCGCGTCCTCAGACGCCAGGAAGCTGACCGCCCCGGCAACCTCCTCGGCGGTGCCGACCCGCTTGGCCGGGATGAATTCCAGCGCGCCCGCCTGGATCCGCTCGTCCAGCGCGCGGGTCATCTCGGTGTCGATGTAGCCGGGCGCGACGACGTTGGCGGTCACTCCGGCCTTCGACAGCTCACGGGAGATGGACCGCGCCATGCCGATCAGGCCTGCCTTCGCGGCCGCGTAGTTCGCCTGGTTGCCGATGCCCCACATTCCGGACACCGAACCGATGAAGATGATCCGTCCGAACCGCGCGCGCTGCATGTTGCGGCAGGCTCGCTGAGCCACGCGGAACGCACCGCTGAGGTTGGCGTTGATGACCTCTTCGAAGCGCTCTTCGGTCATACGCATCAGGAACGCGTCCTTGGAGATGCCCGCGTTGGACACCAGCACCTCGACGGGGCCCTGGTGCTCTTCGACCTCTTTGAACGCGCGGTCGACCGCTTCGCTGTCGGTGACGTCGCACACGACGCCGAACAACCCCTCCGGGGCACCCGATCCACGATGCGTGACGGCGACCTTGTGGCCGTCGGCGGCCAACCGCTGCGCGATGGCCAGGCCGATACCCCTGTTACCGCCGGTGACAAGCACCGAACGGGAGACGAACGCGGGAGAAGTCATGCCCGTCAACTTAGTCGGTGCGCGTCATTCTTAAGAAATCGCCTTACACAAACCTAGTTGGGCAGTCGGCGGTTGATCAACAGTGCGCCGAGTGCGGCTGCGGCGAGCACGACGGCGCCCAGCCGCAACCAGCCGACGCTGGCGTCGCCCTTGATCGTCTCGTAGCCGATCTGTTCCTGGAGATTGGTGAACACTTCCTTGAGCTGTTCGAGACTCGACGCCGTGAACGCCTCGCCGCCGGAGAGGTCGGCGATCTTCTTGAGCATCTCGTCGTCGACAGGAACCGGCTGGCGCTGGTCGTTGATCTCGACGTAGCCGTACGGGGTACCGAAGGACACGGTAGAGATCGGCACCCCTTGGTCCTTGGCTGTGCGCGCCGCGGTGTAGGCGCCCTTCGGGTTGTCGGGGTTGGACGGCACCGTCTCCTTGCCGTCCGACATCAGCACGACGCGCGCGGGCGGCGGCTCGTCACCGCCACCGATCACCGCACCAACCGTGGCGATGGCCTGCAGCGCGGTGAAGATGCCTTCGCCGGTGGCGGTGCGGTCAGCGAGCTGGAGCTTGTCGATCGCCGTCTTGGTGGACTCGCGGTTGGTGGTCGGCGAGACGAGCACCGTCGCGGTGCCGGCGTAGGCGATCAGGCCGAGGTTGATTCCGGGTGTCAGCTGGTCGGCGAACTGCTTGGCCGCTTCCTGCGCGGCGACCAGGCGGTTGGGCGCGACGTCGGTCGCACGCATCGACTGGGACACGTCGATCACGAGCATCACCACGGCACGGTTGCGCGGAATACGCACATCGTGGGTGGGCCCCGCCATCGCGATCGTGAACGACACCAGCGACAGGATCAGCAGCACCGCCGGGAGGTGGCGCAGACGACTGGGCCGCTTCGGGGCGACGCTCTCCAGCAGCTCCATGTTCGCAAAGCGCAGCATCCGCTTGTGGCGCGACAGCGAAACGACGACGTAAAGCGCGATCAGCCCGATGACGACAAAGAAGAAGAGGAAGAACCAGGGGTGTTCGAAACCCGAAAGCGACATGGGTCCGAGCAACGGTAAAGTCATGCGTTACTTGCCATTTCGTCGTCGTTTCTAGCGGGCCAGGGCGCCACGGCGTCTGCTCGCCACGAACCGCACCACATCAGCGATCCAGTCACGATCTGTCCTCAGCGTCAGCAGCGGCGCGTCGCAGCGGCGTAGCGTGCGCGCGACATCGGCCCTGTGGGCGGCGGCAGCCTGCTCGAAGTCGGCGCGTAAGCGCTCGTCGATCTTGAACTCGCGGGTGCGGCCGGTTTCGGTGTCCTGCAGGATGACATCTCCGACGACCGGGAGTTCGACGTCGCGCGGATCGAGGATCTCGATACCGAGCACCTCGTGCCTGCCGGCGATGGCACGCAGTGGACGCATCCAGTTGATCGGCCCGAGGAAGTCGCTGATGATCACCGCCATCCCACGTCGCCGCTCGGGTCTGCGGAGCGAGTCGATCGCAGCGGCGAGGTCGCCACGGACACCGGGGGGCGCCTTCGGCATGGTCGCGATGGTGCGCAGCAGCTCCTGCTCGTGCATACGACCGGAGAGCGCGGGTACGCGCCTCACGGTCTCGCCGTTGGCGACGATCGCCCCGATCCGGTTGCCGCCACCGCTGTTCAGAAATGCGATCGCCGCCGCGGCGGCCACCGCGAGATCGCGCTTCTCACAGCCTGCGGTGCCGAAGTCCAGGCTGGCCGACACATCGACCACCAGCCACGTCTCCAACTCGCGGTCGGCGATCATCTGACGCACGTGGGGGTGGGTCGTGCGCGCAGTGACCGACCAATCCATGCGGCGGACATCGTCGCCGGGTTGGTAGACGCGCGATTCGCCCGGCTCCGATCCCGGCCCTGGCAGCAGACCCAGGTGGTCGCCGTGCAGCACACCGTCGAGCTTGCGACGCACGGTCAGCTCGAGCTTGCGCAGCGCCGCCGTCAGCGCGGGGTCACGAATCTCGCCCCGCTTCATCGACGGGATGTCGACGGTGCGGCTGGATCTGGTCAAAGGTCAGCGACCGCTCGCTGCGGAGGCCGCCGCCGGAACCACGGGTGGCACCGAATGGCCTTGCTGCGGAATCGCATTCACCTGAGGCAACGCGACCGTCTGCAGGATTCGGTTGACGACCGTCTCGGAGGAGATCTCGTCGGCGAGCGCGTCGTAGGTGAGCACCAGCCGGTGGCGCAGCACATCGGGAATGATCTCCACGACGTCCTGCGGGATGACATAGTCGCGGCCGCGCACCAGCGCCAGCGCCCGCGACGCGGCGATGATGCCCAGCGAGGCGCGCGGCGAGGCGCCGTAGGCGATCCACGCCTTCGCATCGGGCATGCCGAACTTCTCGGGCTCGCGGGTCGCGGTCACGATGCGCACCACGTAATCGACGAGCGCGTGGTGGACGAAGTTGTTCGCGGCGACCTCTTGGAGACGAAGCAGGTCGCCGGTGTTCAGGATGCCTTTGGGCTCCGGCGGCTTGACGCCCATCCGGTAGATGATCTCGCGCTCTTCTTCAGGTGACGGGTAGTCGACGTTGAGCTTGAACAGGAAGCGGTCGCGCTGGGCTTCCGGCAGCTGGTAGACGCCCTCCTGCTCGATCGGGTTCTGCGTCGCCATCACCAGGAACGGGCTGGGCAGCGGGAAAGTCTTACCGCCGATGGAGATCTTGCGCTCGGCCATGACCTCCAGAAGCGCCGACTGCACCTTCGCAGGCGCGCGGTTGATCTCGTCGGCGAGCAGGAAATTGACCACGACGGGACCGAGTTCGATGTCGAACTCTTCCTTGCCCTGACGGTAGATACGGGTACCGACGATGTCAGTGGGTACCAGGTCAGGAGTGAACTGAATACGGGCAAACGTTCCGCCGACGACCTTGGCGAACGTCTCGACCGCCAGCGTCTTGGCGACACCGGGCACGCCTTCGAGGAGGACGTGGCCCTTGGCCAGGAGACCGACCAACATGCGCTCGACCAGTTGGTCCTGGCCGACGATGATCCGCTTCACCTCGAAGATCGCACGTTCGAGCGTGTGCACCTCGTTCTGCAGACTGCCGTTGGAACTCGGGGCGGCGTGGGCTCCCGCGGAGTAGCCCGGGGCGGGGGCCTGTCCCGGATATCCTCCAGCGCCCTGCGGCGGTCCACTCGGTGAGGTCATCAAAAAAGTTCCTTCCACATGCGCCGTACGTGCTGGGCCATCGCGGCTTCATCGAGGCACCGACCCGTTGTGGCCGCGCGCCCGCAGTCAACTATTCCAGGCGCTTGCAGATCCGTCGACGTCGCCCGGGCTGCTCAGGTTTAACTCAGGCCACGCTCAGGATTCGATGATGCGTTGCACGGTCGGCTGCAGTCCCGCCATGCGGACCTTGCTGACGACGACCCTGTCGGCGGTGCCGCCGGACTCCAGCATCTGCCCGTTGCCGAGATAGATCGCGACGTGCTGGCTGCCGCCGGGACCCCAGAACAGGAGGTCTCCGCGCTTGGCCTGCTGGATCGGGACCCTGCGGCCGGTGTTGAACTGGTCGCCCGAGTACTTCGGGATCAGCACCCCGACGCCGGCGAAGGAGTACTGCGTGAAGCCGGAGCAGTCGAACCCGACGGTGTTGGCGCCGCGTTCGACTCCCAGGCTGGGGCCGGTGGGCTTGCCGCCGCCCCACGAGTACGGGGTGCCGAGCCGGGCGGCGCCGCGCTTGATGACATGCTCGACGGCGGCGGCACCTCGCACACTGCCCGGGGCGACGCTGGGGGCGTCAGGGGGGACCAGACCGAGGCTCTGCAGGAACTTGCGGCCCATGCCCATGGTGGCCTGAGTGGCCTGTGCGGTGACGGCCAGCGACGCGTTCGCGATCGCGAGAGGATCACCTGGCGCGCCGGCGCTGGGCCGCATCGGAAGGAGCGGATCCCACAGACTGGGTTGGGCGTTGGCCGGAGCTGCCGTGCCCGCGAGGACGACGGCAGCCGCAATCACGGAAAGAGCGAAGCGACGCAGGGTCATCGGCACTCGCGTCACCACTCGATCATTCGGGTCACGTACGGGGTCATTCCGCTGGTGCGCACCGGCGAGATCTTGACGACCGAGCCCGTGTACGGGGCCTCCAGCATCTGCCCGTCACCGAGGTACATGGCGACGTGCTGGCTGGCGTTGGGGCCGTAGAAAATCATGTCGCCGCGGCGCATCTGTGACGACGGGATCTTGCGGCCGGCGTTGTACTGCGAGCCCGAGTAGTGGTCGAGCTTGATGCCGACGCCGGCGAACATGTAGAGCATCAAGCCGGAGCAGTCGAAGCCGACAGTGCCTGCGCCCGAGTCGATTCCACGGCTCGGGCCCGCGGCGTTGCCGCCGCCCCAGGAGTACGGAACACCCAGCTGCGACATTCCGCGCCTGATCACGAACTCGGTGGCCTGCGGGCCGGCCACTGTCGGGATCGCGCCGTTGGTGATGCCGGTCGGGGTGGGCAGCAGACCGATGCTCTGCAGGAACTTGCGGCCGAGGTTCTGGGTGATCTCGACCGACGTCGTGATGATCTTCAGGACGGCGTTGATGATCTGGATCGGGTCGCCGCTGACGAATGCGCTCGGGATCTGGGGCAGCGTCATGTCCCAGGCGGTCTCACGATTTCCCGTGGCGGGGTCGACGTCCCAGTCGGCTCCCGGCTTGGCACCGGCACCGGCACCGGCCGGGGAGGTCGCGGCCCCGGCCGGCGCCGCCGCTGGACCGCTGCCGGACGGCGCGGCCAGGGTCCGGGCTTGTGCCAACTTGGCTTGCGCGTCGGCTCGCTCAGCTTTCAGCCGGTCGAGTTCGACCTGCTGGGCCTTAAACGTCTCCTGCGCCTCGGTCAGCGCCAAAACCGCTTGTTGCTGGCTGGTTTCAGCCGCCGCAACCGCTTCGTCGGCCTTCTGCTTGGCCAAGCGCGCCGCCGACTCTTTGTTGACCTGCTCGGTGCGCGCGGGCTGCAGATCGGCCATCACCTTCTGCGAACTGAGCGAGAGGGTCTGGCCTGCAGCTGCGGTGTGCAGGATGTCGGACGGATCGGTGGCCGTCAGATAGGAGTTGGACGGGCCGCTGACGTACATCGCCGCGGCGAAGGTGTCGAAGCGGTCCTGGGCGGCGGCGATCGCGGCGTTGGCGTCCTTGACGCGCTGCGCGCTGGCGTCCACCTCGACCTGGGCGGCGGCGGCGTTGTCGCGCGCGGTCTGGACGTCGAGGATGGCCTTGTTGACGCTCTCCTGCTGCATCTGGATCTGCGCGCCGAGGTCTTGCAGCTGCTGATTGACGTTGGCGACGTCGGTGACCAATTGCGCGACGCTGTCAGGCCGGGCAGGCTGCGCCTGCGCCAGCGCCGGCGTGGTGAGCACCATGCCGAAGGCCAGGGACACGGCGCACAGCCGCGAAGCGGAGGCGCCGCCAGGGGTGCGTCTCATTCGACTCAATCTCCTCAGGCTCCACGCGGAACGTGTCGGCACAGGGTCTGGCGCCCGAGCCCAGAGTCACAGAAATCACAGCTGCAACATCAGGCACCGATTGCACCGTACGTCACATCTGACGCTAAAGAAACTTTAGTCACGAACTACAAGATTGTAATTGCGAACGGCGTTATCAAATGGTGATGTTTGAATTTGCGCGCTGGTTGTCAATCCATTAATCGGCGCTGGTCGACGCTGCCCTCGTGTTGGCAGCACGTTTGCCCCATTTCTGCAGGACACGGGTTGCAACGACCGCCAGAGCGACCGCGAAAACAAGCACAATCGTGAATGGCGTCCAGGGGAAATGAGACGTCGTCAACTCGGCGACGAATTGCTGCGACGACAGGACGGGATCACCCGTCTTCGCCTGGTCCTCGCCGGCCTCAAGCGTCACACGATCGAACTCCGGGCTGTAGGTACCGGCGAATCCCGGGCTCAGCGCCAGCACCGTCGCGCCGGGGTTGGCCTCCCCGACCTCGGACGCGATGTCACGCAGCGGGGTGTGGATCGGCGGATTGGCGCCGATGACGACGATCTTGAGATCGATGCCCTGGCCGGCGGCCTCCTCGACGACCTGACGCAGTTGCGACTGGACCTCCGGAGACGTTCCGACAGGCACGCTCACCCCGGTTTCGGCCACGTTTGCACGCACGATGTCCATGCAGGCATCCGGAATCGGCTCGCCGGGCTTGACGTCGATGCCCACGGATTGACACAGCTGCACCGGGATATAGGTCGGTACGAACGGGACGAACTGCAGTCCAGACACATCAGCACCGTACGCGACGGGTATCCGACACGGGTGGCAGCTCGCCGCCCCAGAGACAAGACTGGAAGTCACCCTGGGAGTTCTTACAGGACAAGCGTACTGTTAAAGTTACAAATGCCGCGACACAGCCCGTCGCGGCGATGGTCTACAGCCGGGAGTTGATGTGAGCAGCAAGAATTCATCCCTGAACTCATTCGGGGCGAAGGACACGCTGAAGGTCGGAGACAACAGCTACGAGATCTACCGCCTCGACGCGGTCCCCGGTAACGAGAAACTTCCCTACAGCCTCAAGGTGCTCGCCGAGAACCTGCTCCGCACCGAGGACGGCGCCAACATCACCAAGGAGCACATCGAGGCGATCGCGAACTGGGACCCCGAGGCCGAGCCGAGCATCGAGATCCAGTTCACGCCGGCGCGCGTGCTGATGCAGGACTTCACCGGTGTTCCGTGCATCGTCGACCTGGCCACGATGCGCGAAGCCGTCGCCGCTCTCGGCGGTGACCCGAACAAGGTCAACCCGCTCTCACCCGCGGAGATGGTCATCGACCATTCGGTCATTCTGGACGTGTTCGGCCGCGCCGATGCGTTCGAGCGCAACGTCGAACTCGAGTACCAACGAAACGGCGAGCGCTACCAGTTCCTGCGCTGGGGCCAGGGCGCGTTCGACGATTTCAAGGTCGTCCCCCCGGGCACCGGCATCGTGCACCAGGTCAACATCGAGTACCTCGCCCGCGTGGTGATGACCCGTGACGGCGTCGCGTACCCGGATACCTGCGTGGGCACCGACTCGCACACCACGATGGAGAACGGCCTCGGCGTGCTCGGCTGGGGTGTCGGCGGTATCGAGGCTGAGGCGGCCATGCTGGGCCAGCCCGTGTCGATGCTCATCCCGCGGGTGGTCGGCTTCAAGTTGACCGGCGAGATCAAGCCCGGCGTCACCGCGACCGACGTCGTACTGACGGTCACCGACATGCTGCGCAAGCACGGCGTGGTCGGCAAGTTCGTCGAGTTCTACGGCCGAGGCGTGGCCGAGGTGCCGCTGGCCAACCGCGCCACGCTGGGCAACATGAGCCCCGAATTCGGTTCCACCGCAGCGATGTTCCCCATCGACGAGGAGACCATCAACTACCTGAGACTGACCGGTCGCTCCGACGAGCAGCTGGCCCTGGTCGAGGCGTATGCCAAGGAGCAGGGCATGTGGCACGACCCGGACAAAGAGCCCGTGTTCTCGGAATACCTCGAGCTGGACCTGTCCACGGTCGTGCCGTCGATCTCGGGCCCCAAGCGCCCGCAAGACCGCATCGAGTTGTCCGATGCGAAGAACGCGTTCCGCAAGGACATTCACAACTACGTCGAAGAGAACCACCCGGCTCCCGAGACGAAGCTCGACGAGGCCGTCGACGAGTCTTTCCCGGCCAGCGATCCGGTGTCGCTGTCGTTCGCCGACGACGGCGCCGTCGATGCCCGCCCGTCGGCCGCCAACGGCTCCGAGGGCCGGCCGAGCAATCCGGTTACCGTGAAGTCTGAGGAACGCGGCGAGTTCGTGCTCGACCACGGCGCGGTCGTGGTCGCGGGCATCACCTCGTGCACCAACACGTCCAACCCGTCGGTGATGCTCGGCGCGGCGCTGCTGGCCAAGAAGGCCGTCGAGAAGGGCCTGAGCACCAAGCCGTGGGTCAAGACCAACATGGCGCCGGGTTCGCAGGTCGTCACCGACTACTACAACAAGGCCGGCCTCTGGCCCTACCTGGAGAAGCTGGGTTACTTCCTCGGCGGTTACGGCTGCACGACATGCATCGGCAACACCGGGCCGCTGCCCGAAGAGATCTCGGCGGCGATCAACGACAACGACCTGTCGGTGACGGCGGTGCTGTCGGGTAACCGTAACTTCGAAGGCCGCATCTCCCCCGACGTGAAGATGAACTACCTCGCGTCGCCGCCGCTCGTCATCGCCTACGGTCTGGCGGGCACGATGGACTTCGACTTCGAAGCTGACCCGCTCGGACAGGACACCGAAGGCAACGACGTATTCCTGAAAGACATCTGGCCGTCTGCCCAGGAGATCCAGGAGACCATCGCGAGCTCGATCAACCGGGACATGTTCACCGACTCCTACGCCGACGTGTTCAAGGGCGACGAGCGGTGGCGGTCGCTGCCCACACCCGAGGGCAACACCTTCGAATGGGACGAGAACTCCACCTACGTCCGCAAGGCCCCGTACTTCGACGGCATGCCGGCCGAGCCCGAGCCGGTCAAGGACATCAAGGGCGCCAGAGTGCTTGCGCTGCTGGGTGATTCGGTCACCACCGACCACATCTCGCCGGCAGGCAGCATCAAGAAGGGGACCCCGGCCGCGCAGTATCTCGAAGAGCACGGTGTTGAGCCCAAAGACTTCAACTCGCTGGGGTCGCGACGCGGCAACCACGAGGTGATGATCCGCGGCACGTTCGCCAACATCCGCCTGAAGAACCAGCTCCTCGACGACGTGTCGGGCGGCTACACGCGGGACTTCACCCAGGATGGCGGACCGCAGGCCTTCATCTACGACGCGTCGCAGAACTACCAGAAGGCCGGCATTCCGCTGGTTGTGTTGGGCGGCAAGGAGTATGGATCGGGGTCGTCCCGCGACTGGGCCGCCAAGGGCACCACGCTGCTCGGTGTGCGCGCGGTGATCACCGAGTCGTTCGAGCGCATCCACCGCTCGAACCTGATCGGCATGGGTGTCATCCCGCTGCAGTTCCCGAAGGGTGAGTCGGCGGCCAGCCTGAAACTCGACGGCACCGAGACCTTCGACATCGAGGGCATCGAGGAACTCAACAACGGCAAGACGCCGAAGACGGTTCACGTCACCGCCACCAAAGAAGACGGTTCGAAGGTCGAGTTCGACGCCGTCGTCCGGATCGACACCCCCGGTGAGGCCGACTACTACCGCAACGGCGGCATCCTCCAGTACGTGCTGCGCAACATGCTCAAGTCGTAACGGAGCATCATGCCCCGGGTGACCGACGATCATCTGGCGGCGCGCCGTCGCCAAATCCTCGACGGTGCTCGTCGGTGTTTCGCACAGTACGGGTACGAGAGCGCGACCGTGCGACGGCTCGAGCAGACAATCGGGCTGTCGCGCGGCGCGATCTTTCACCATTTTCGCGACAAGGACACGCTGTTCTTCGAACTCGCCCGCGAGGACGCCGAACGCATGGCCGACGTCGCGGCACGCGAGGGTCTCATTCAGGTGATGCGCGACATGCTTGCTGCACCAGATCAATTCGACTGGCTGGCCACGAGGCTGGAGATCGCGCGCAAACTGCGCAACGATCCCGCGTTCAGCCGCGGCTGGGCGGAGCGCTCCGCCGAACTGTCCGCCGCGACCTCCGAGCGGCTGCGCCGTCAGAAGCAGGCGGGGCGCCTACGTGACGATGTCGACGACGACGTGCTGCGCACCTATCTTGAGCTGGTGCTGGACGGGTTGGTGGCCCGACTGGCCTCGGGCGACGATCCCGAAAAGCTCAGTGCTGTACTCGACCTCGTCGAGGCTTCGGTACGGCAGACCTAGGCGGAGCGCCTCCCGCGGTGGTTCGGCCCGCCGCGGCTGCGCATCGTCGCGCCCGATTCCCGCAGCATCGTGTGGATCGAACCGTAGGAGTGGCCTGTCGAGGCCACCAGTGCCCTGATGCTGGCACCGCCTTCGTAGGCGCTGCGCAGCTCGGTCAGCAACTGGTCTCTCGACTTGCCGTTGTTCTTCATGTGGGACGCCTCCCCGCAGGTGTTGCACGGATGTAGACGTCGGCATACCCAGCCGCCGGAGGGTTAACACAGCCGGCCAGCGAAAAAAGTCTTACGCCAACTCGATCAGATCGCGGTACTCGTTGGACCAGAAGTCCTCCGTACCGTCGGGCAAAAGCAGGACCCGCTGCGGGTCGAGGGCTTCGGCCGCGCCGGGGTCGTGGGTCACCAGAACCACTGCGCCCGCATAGCTACGCAGCGCGTCGAGCACCTGCTCGCGCGAGGCCGGATCGAGGTTGTTCGTGGGTTCGTCGAGCAGCAGCACGTTGGCCGTCGACGCGACGAGACCGGCCAGCGCGAGGCGGGTCTTCTCACCGCCGGACAGCGTCCCCGCAGGCTGGTCGAGTTGCGGACCGCTGAACATGAAGGCACCCAGGAGGCCGCGCAGGTCCTGTTCACCGGTGTCCGGCGCGGCGTGGCGGATGTTTTCCCACACCGTCGCCATGTTGTCGAGGGTGTCGTGCTCCTGGGCGAAGTAGCCGATCTTGAGCCCGTAGCCGGGCTCGAGACCGCCGGCGTCGGGCTTCTCGACCCCGGCGAGCAGACGCAGCAGCGTGGTCTTGCCGGCACCGTTGAGGCCGAGCACGACGACTCGCGAGCCGCGGTCGATAGCCAGATCCAGACCGGTGAAGATCTCCAGCGAGCCGTAGGTCTTGGTCAGGCCCTTGGCGATCAGGGGCGTCTTACCGCACGGCGCGGGCGTCGGGAACTTGATGCGAGCGACCTTGTCGGCTACCCGCTCGGCATCAAGCTCAGCGATCATCCGCTCGGCGCGGCGCAGCATGTTCTGCGCGGCAACGGCTTTGGTGGCTTTCGCGCCCATCTTGGCGGCCTGGGCGCGCAGCGCGCCCGCCTTCTTCTCGGCATTGGCGCGTTCCCGGCGGCGGCGCTGCTCGTCGGTGGCGCGTGCGTCGAGGTACTTCTGCCACCCCATGTTGTAGATGTCGGCCTCACCGCGCACCGCGTCCAGGAACCACACTCGGTTCACGACGTCGGAAAGGAGTTCCACGTCGTGACTGATGACCACGAGGCCGCCGGAGTGGTTCTGCAGAAAAGTACGCAGCCATCCGATCGAGTCGGCGTCGAGGTGGTTGGTGGGCTCGTCGAGCAGCAGGGTGGTTGCCGACCCAGAGCCGGCATCGCTGGCGGCGAACAGGATCCGCGCCAACTCCACGCGGCGGCGTTGACCACCGGAAAGGGTGCGCAACGGCTGGGTGAGAACGCGGTCGGGAAGACCGAGACTTGCGCAGATCCGACCCGCGTCGCTCTCGGCGGCGTACCCGCCCAGCGCGGCGAAGCGCTCCTCCAGTTGCCCGTAGCGGCGGATCGCCTTGTCGCGGGCGGCGTCGTCGGCGACCTCGGCCATCAGCGCCTGCTGTTTTTCCAGGTCCGCGAGCAGCGTGTCCAACCCCCGCGCCGACAGCACCCGGTCGCGCGCCAGCATGTCGAGGTCACCCTCTTTGGGATCCTGTGGCAGGTAACCGATTTCGCCTGACCGCGTGATCGTGCCCGCGTAGGGCTCACCCTCACCCGCGAGGATGCGCATCGTCGTCGTCTTGCCCGCACCGTTGCGGCCCACCAGACCGATGCGGTCACCGGGTTGCACGCGTAGCGCCGACCCCTCGGTCGAAAGAAGCGTGCGCGCTCCGGCGCGGACCTCGAGGTCCGTTGCGGTGATCACGCTGATGCTCCCGGTGACGAAAAGGTGGGCTTGGGCCCTCAAAGGCTAGTGCCCGCCACCCGTCCTGCGCCAACCGATGGCGCGGCAGCATATTCCGAGCGAGGTTAGCCTAAGCTACTTCGGACGTCAGGTGGCAAGAGGTGGTGAGAGGTAGAGGTGATCGAGTCGTCCATTCCGGCGATCCTGCGGGAGCGCGCCAGCCTGCAACCGCACGATGCCGCGTTCACATATGTCGACTACGACACGGACGCCGCAGGCGCGCACGAGGCATTGACCTGGTCTGAGCTCTACCGGCGCGTGGTCAACCTCGCAGACGAACTGCGGGGCCAGGCGGACCGGGGCGACCGGGTGCTGATCCTGGCCCCGCAGGGCATGGAGTACGTCGTCGGCTATCTCGGGTCGCTGGAGGCGAACCTGATCGCGGTGCCGTTGGCGGCACCGATGCACCCCTCCGGGGACGAACGGATCAGAGCCGTCCTCGACGACGCCGCACCCGCGGTGATCCTCACCACATCGGCGCTCGTCGACGATGCGGTGCGGTGTGTCGGCGACCGTCACACCCCGCCGGCCATCGTTGCGATCGACCGCCTCGACCTCAACACCCGGCGCCGCCCACACCGCAGGCGCGAGGAGCGCCCCGACGTGGCCTATCTGCAGTACACCTCGGGCTCGACGCGGACCCCGGCGGGCGTGATGGTGTCGCACCGCAACCTGTCCGCGAATTTCGAACAGATGACAGCCAACTTCTTCGCCGAACACGGCAAGGTCGCTCCCCCAGGCACCACCGTCGTGTCGTGGCTGCCCTTCTATCACGACATGGGTCTGCTGCTCGGGATCTGCACGCCGATCCTGGGCGGCTGGAGGACAGTGTTCACCAGCCCCGTGGCGTTCCTGACGAAGCCGGCCCGCTGGATGCAGCTGCTGGGCGGCCACGAACGGGGCCTGACCGCGGCGCCGAATTTCGCCTTCGACCTCGCCGCAGCTCGGACCGCCGACGCGGACATGGCCGGTGCCGACCTCGGGAACGTCCTGGCGATCATGAGTGGGGCCGAACGTGTGCAGCCGGGGACCGTCGACAGGTTCGCGAAGCGCTTCGCGCCGTTCCACCTGTCGGACAGCGTGATCCGGCCCTCGTACGGTCTGGCCGAGGCCACCCTCTACGTGGCTACCCGCTTACCGGGCGCCGCACCGACGGTCGTCCCCTTCGACGCCGAGAAGCTGTCGCAGGGTGTGGCCGAACGCGGCTCATCAGGAACACCGCTCATCAGCTACGGGGCCCCTGTCTCCCCCACGGTGCGCATCGTCGATCCGGAATCCCGGCGCGAGGTCGATCCGGGCAGGATCGGCGAGATCTGGACCCGCGGCGAGAACGTGTGCCAGGGCTACTGGAACAAGCCCGCCGAAACCGCCTACACCTTCGGTGCCACGCTCGACGGTGAACCCGACCAGAAATGGTTGCGGACCGGCGATCTCGGCTTTCTTTCCGACGGCGATCTGTTCATCGTCGGGCGGCTCAAGGACCTGTTGATCGTGCGGGGCCGCAACCACTATCCCGACGACATCGAAGCCACCGTCAGCGCCATCTCCGGGGGACGCAGCGCGGCGATCTCCGTCGACCAGGACGGCACGGAACAACTGGTGGTCGTCGCCGAAGCCAAGACCGACCGGGACATCGTCCACGATGTGACGGCCGCCGTGGCCAATGCCCACGGCCTCACCCTCACCGATCTTGTGCTCGTGAGGCGGGGCTCACTCCCGATCACCACGAGCGGAAAGATTCGCAGACAGAAGTGCGTCGAGCAGTATCTCGACGCCTCGCTCGCCCGCCTCGACGCCTGAGCCCGCGATGCTGTCCTTCATCATTCCCACGCTGAACGAGCACCAGACGATCGAGCGGACGCTGCGGTGTCTGAGTGCCTACTCGGGAGATCACGAAATCATCGTCTCCGACGGGAACAGCAGCGATGGCACGGTTGACATCTGCCGCAGGTTCACCGACCGGATCATCGTGCACGATCAGCCACGCAGGCAGACGATCGCCGAGGCCCGCAACGTCGGAGCGGCCAGGGCCGGCGGTGACTACCTCGTCTTCGTCGACGCCGACGTGCTGGTGCCCGACATCGACACATTCTTCCGATACGCGCACGATGCCTTCGAGGCCGACAACAGGGTGGTCGCGTTAACAGGTAAGTACCGCGTCAACCCCGAAACCGCGACGGCCGCAGACAAATACGTGTTCACGATGCTCGGCCTGCAGTTCTGGCTGCAGAACAATCTGCTGGGCATCGGCGGTTCGGGCGGGGAGTTCCAGATGATCGACGTCGAGGCTTTCCGGAGAGTCGGCGGCTTCGACGAGTCGCTGACCGCCGCCGAGGACATGGACCTGTTCCGCAGGCTGTCCCGGATCGGGCGCACCCGATTCGAGAGCCGCCTGACGGTGTATCACTCCGGCCGCCGGGCACACGCCCTCGGCTGGCGCACCGTGTTGTGGCAGTGGTTTTCGAACTCGGTGTCGGTGTTCGCATTCCGCCGCTCGGCCAGCAAGGAGTGGACGGTGATCCGGTGATCGAGGTGACCGGACTGTCCAAGGCCTACGGCGGCGGGGTCCGCGCTCTCACGGATGTCAGCTTCGCGGTGCCGACAGGCTCGGTGCTGGCACTCCTCGGGCACAACGGCGCCGGCAAAACCTCTACGGTGCAGATCCTGTCGACGCTGATACCCCCGACCTCGGGGCGGGTAGTGGTCGCCGGCTACGACGTCGTCGAGCAGGCCGACGAGGTGCGCAGCAGCATCGGCGTCACAGGCCAGAGCGCCTGTCTCGACGAGCTTCTCACCGGGCGGGAGAACCTGGTGCTGTTCGGCAGGCTGCGCGGCATGCGGCGCAAGGCCGCCCGGCAGCGGGCCGACGAGCTGATCGAGCAGTTCGAACTGAGGCACGCCGCGAACCGTCCCGTGCAGACGTACTCGGGCGGCATGCGGCGGCGGGTCGACATCGCCATCGGGCTCGTCACCACGCCGAAGGTGCTGTTCCTGGATGAGCCCACGACGGGTCTGGATCCTCGAAGCAGACTTCAGGTGTGGGAGCTCGTATCGTCGCTGGCCGCTCAGGGTGTCACCGTGCTACTCACCACGCAGTATCTGGAGGAGGCTGACGTACTGAGCAATTCGGTCGTCATCCTCAACGCCGGGCGGGTGGTGGCCAGCGGGACCGCGAAGGCACTCAAGGCGCAGACCGGCGCCACCTACTGTCAGGTCACGCTCGTCCACCCTGCCGACATCGCCAGGGTGTCGGCTGCGCTGGCCGAGATCGCCGACGTCGACGCCGACGAGAACAGCAATACGGTGTCGGTCCGGGCGGTCGACGGGGTCGGGACGCTGAGCGAGGTGGTGCGCAGGACGGATCAGCTCGGGGTCGACCTCATCGACATCACGCTGCGCAGGCCCACGCTCGACGAGGTGTTCCTCAACCTGACCCAGGCAGCGCTGGCACCGTGAGCTCTCTTGCCGCGCTGACCGAACGGATGGTGCACGTCGCGCTGCGCGACTTCGATCTGGTCCTGGCCGTGGTCGCCCCGGTCGGGACTCTGCTGGGCCTGAATTTCGCACTCCGGCACGTGATCGACACCGGGGACATGAGCTACGCCGACTATCTGCTTCCGGGTGTCATCGTGCAGGCGATGCTGCTCGGTGCGGTGACGACGGCGGACCGCGCCGGCTGGGAAAGGGCCAGCGGGTTCGCGGTGCGACTGCGAACGCAACCCATTTCGCTGCTGGCCCCGATGGCGGCGCGAATCCTGTACTGCCTGCTGCGCGGATTGCTGGCCACGGCGGCCGCGCTGGCGACCGCGTATCTTCTCGGCTTCCGGATGTCGGGTGGATTGCTGAGCGCCGCAGCATTTCTCATCGTGCCGCTGTTGTTGACGGTGGCACTGTCACTCGGCGCCGATGCGACGGGCACATGGGTCGGCAGGGTGGGCGCCGGTCAGCTCCTCATGGTTCCGCAGCTCGTGCTGATTCTCGTCTCGACGTCTCTGGCGCCGGCGGAGTCGTTCCCCGGCTGGGTGCAGCCGTTCGTGACGCACCAGCCGGTTTCGCAGATCACCGACACACTGCGCAATCTCGCGGTCGGGCAGGCGGCCGGCAGCGAAGTGGTGATCACCGTGGCCTGGTGCGTCGGTCTGCTCGTCGCGTTCGGGGCGATTGCGGTGCGGATGCAGAGACGGGCGCGATGACGACAGGTCCATTCACAACGACGGCGATCCTCGCCGAACGCATGGTGACGCACTGGCGCAGGAACCCGGTGATCCCCATGCAGTCTTTGTTGCTGCCTACGCTGCTGCTGCTGACCTATCATCTCGTGGTCAGCAAGTCGATGGTGCAACTCACCGGCACCCACAACCTGAGCGCGCTGGTGCCGATGTGCACCGTGGCGGGCGCCATGATGGGGGCGGTCGGCGCGGGCTTTCAGCTGCCCACCGAACGCGACAGCGGCCTGCTCAGCCGGTTCTGGGTGCAACCGGTGCAGCGGTACACCTTCCTCGCAGGAACCCTTGCCGCAGAGGGGGTCAGAACCCTCGGGGCCGGGATCATCATCGTGTGCGTCGGCATGGGGTTGGGGCTCCGGTTCGAAGGTCATCCGCTGGCCGTGGTGCCCTTCCTGCTCATTCCCGTCCTGGTCGTCGTCGTCTTCGCGACCATCGTCGCCTCGGTCGCGGTCACCCGGCAGAGCACCGCGCTGCTGACAGTGCTCGGCGGCGCCGCCATCGGACTGTCGTTCTGCACCGGCGGCTTTGCACCCGTAGAGCTGTTCCCGTCCTGGCTGCAGCCGCTGATCCGGCTGCAACCGCTGACACCGGTGGTGGAATCGATGCGCGCACTCGCCGACGGCGACGCCGCAGCGCCCGCGATGTTCACCGGCGGCATCTGGCTCGTCGCGCTTCTCGCCGTTTTCGGCCCGTTGGCGGCACGGGGTTATCGCCGTGCCGCCCAATCGGGAGGCGCCGGCTGACCGCGGCCTGATTCATTGCCTCGGCGTTCGTCGTCGATGCGGTGCGTGCGGGCATCAGCGCGGGTGATCGGCCGGGGTGCGAGCCGCGGACACCGCCGCGACAATCTCTTCGAACACGCTTTCGAGTGTATCCGGCCACATCTGCCCCGCCCAGGTCCAATCGTCGGGCTGTGGACCAACTCGCATCTGCGGACAACTACCGACCACCCCAGGCGTCCGACACCCTGCTCGCCGCGTGTATTGCCGCCGCGAATTCGCAATGCTGCCAGCAGTCGTCGTCGTCCATGTCGCCTCGCTGATCAGTCCGCGGTGCAACCACTTTGACCTGAGGTGTCTTCGGGGCCGCCCGCGGCCCCTTGGACGGCCACCAGTTCTTGTCGCCGATCAGCACGCACGCCGCGGGAACGGTGACGGTCCGCACGACGAACGTGTCCAGCAGCAGTCCGACCCCGATCACGAAACCCATCTGCACGATCGTGCTGATACTGCTCACCGTGAGCGCGAGCATCGACGCTGCGAAGATCAGCCCCGCCGACGTGATGACCCCGCCCGTCGCGCTCACCGTCCGAATCACGCCGGTGCGCACGCCTTTCGCCGACTCGTCCCGAATACGAGAGATCAGCAGCAGGTTGTAGTCCGCCCCCACCGCCACCAGCACCAGGAATGCGAGACCCGGCACGCTCCAATGCAATTCCTCACCGAGGACGAACTGGAAGAGGATGACGCCGATACCGAGCGCCGAGCCATAGGACAGAATCACCGTCGCCACCAGATAGAGCGGGGCGACGATGGCTCGCAACAGGAACGCCAGGATCACGAACACCACGATCAGCGTCGAGATCATGATGAACCGGCTGTCGCCGCTGTAGTAGTGGCGGATGTCGCCGTTGACCGCGGAGAAACCGACCATCGATATCTCGGCGTTAGCCAGAGTCGTGTTCGGGCGCGCACTTTCGGCAGCGGCGATGATGTCGCCCACCTGATCCATCGCGTCCCGCCCGAACGGATTCAGCGCGGTCTGCACGAGGTATCGGACGGTGCGGCCATCCTCGGACACGAACAGTTTCGCGGCCTTCTCGAACTCCTGCTGGGTCAACACCTCTGGCGGGATGTAGAAGCCCGACATCGGAGGTTCTGCCGCGTCGGTCCGCATCGCCAGCAGGAAGGACGAGGCCTGGTTCAGACCGCCCCCCAGCTGACGGGTCTGGTCCACGAGCAGTTGAACACCCTCGGCGAGCCTTCGGCTCGAATCAGCAAGAGTGTTGGCGCCGTCGAGCATCGTGTCGAGTTGCTTCTGCACTCCGCCAGGCTCGCCGATACCCAGATCACGTGCGGCTTGCGTTGCCGCGGTGAGATTCTGCCCGATACCGCGCAGCGCCTCCGACACCGAGTCCGTGCCGTCGGTGCTCTGCAGCTGCCGGGACAGCTCGGTGATGCGGGTGAGGGCGACGTCGTCCCGCGAGGCTGCTATCCGCTGCAGCTCGGCCCGCGCCCTGACACACGCCGAGTCCAGGTTGCACGTCAGGCTCGTGTTGAGTCCGTTGACGACGGGGGTCGCCCAGACGTAGAAGTCGTTGACCCTCTTGATGTTCTCGCTGAGGGAATCACCGAGGGAACGCATGTTGTCCACCAGGGTCGCGGTCTTGTCGATCTCGTCGAGCGTCTTCGTGCCACCGAAGCGCGTCGACATGTCATCGAGCGCCCCCGCCAGTCCACGCACACTGCCAAGGGCACCGACCACTCCGTTGCGGATCTCGTTCAGCACGTCGGCGAGTTGTCCGGCACCGTCGCTGAGGGTGTCGAGATTGCCGTCATTGTCGTTGATCAACGTCGACGCCTCGCGGAGTTTACCGCCGACCTCGCCCGCCTGATAGGTGGCGCGTGCCTGTTCGAGCGTCTCCCCCGACGGTCGCGTGATGCCGCGCACCATGTCGATGTCGGGCACCTGCGCGATACGCCCGGCCATCTGCTCCAGATCGGCCAACGCCTTCGGCGTCCGCAGGTCCTGATCCGGCGAATGGACCGTGACGAACTGCTGCAGGGTCGTACTGATCGGGAAGTGGCGGTTCATCACCTCGTACCCGACGTTGCTCTGCGCATCGTCGGGCAGAGACTGACGATCGTCGAAGTTGTAGTTCATGAACAGCACGCACGAAGCCAGGCCCCCCAGCACGAGGAGGCTCGCCATGAGGTGGGCCACCGGCTTGCGCACGATGTTGACGCCGGAGCGACGCCAGAATTGGCGCGTGAGTTCCTGTTTCCTCGGCTTGATCCACCCGCGCCGGCCGGTCAGCACGATGAAGGCGGGCAACAACGTGATCGAGGCGAGGAAGCCGATCGCAATCGTGATCGCCAGTGCCGGACCGATAGTCGAGAACACCCCGAGTGTGGCAAAAGACAGTGCCAGGAACGTCAGTGCCACGGTGCCTGCCGATCCGGCGATCACCTCGCCGATCGAGCGCAGCGCCTCGACGAGCGCATCGTCGGAGCCCAAGCCGGATCGCACGAGTTCCTGATAGCGACTGAAAAGGAAGACCGCATAGTCGATCCCGGCACCCATCATCATCCCCGTCATCAGCACCATGGTCTGCGGTCCGAGTCCTAGACCCATCTCACCCAGGGCCGCCACCACCTGTTGCGCAATACCCAGCGAGATGCCGATGGTGAGCAGCGGGATGATCATCGCCACCAGGTTCCGGTAGACCACGATGAGGATGAGCAGCACGGTGATCACCGTCGAGATCTCGATGATCAGCTGATCGCGCGCACCGATCGCATTGATGTCCTCGAACGTGGCTGCAGCGCCGACGAGGTTGGCCGTGAGCGCGGTGTCCGCGGTCGCGTCTTCGACCAACGCTGCGACGTGCCGGTAGGCCTCCTGCCCGCTCGGAGCGCCCATGTCACCGGTCATGCTGACAGGCAGGTTCCATGCCTTGCCGTCTTCGCTCGACATCACCTGCCGCAGTTCCGGTGTGGAGAGGAAATCCTGCACCGACTTGACGTGGGCTGTGTGGGCTTTGAGATCGTCCACGACGGTCCGATACACGACTTCGTCGGCCGGGGTCAACCCGTTCTCGTTGCTGAGGATGACGACCGCAATGTTGCCCGAGCCTGCCTCCCCGAACGCCGCCTCCATCTTCTGGCTCGCGATGAAGACCGGGGAATCCTCGGGCAAAAACGGCGGCGGGTTCTTCTGCGCGACAACGGCGAGCGGCGGCACCGTGAGGAAGAGCAACACCACGGTCGCGACCCAGGCTACGATCACCACGACGGGATGACGAACGATTGCACGGCCCAGCGCCGGTAGCCCCCCGTGCTCAAACACTTCTGGCTCCGAGGAAGGACGACGCGTGAAATTCGCGGTGGCCGTCCACGGCACCCGGGGTGATGTCGAGCCGTGCGCGGCGGTCGCGCTGGAGTTGACTCGCCGAGGGCATCAGGTCCAGATGGCCGTTCCGCCCAACCTGCTGCACTTCGTCGAGGAGTCCGGCCTCGGACCCGCGGTGGTCTACGGGGTCGATTCGCAGCAGCAGCTCGAGACCGACGTGTTCCGCCAACCCTTGCGTATTCGGCGTCCGCGGGCCGCGCTCGGGGAGGTGCGGGACTACATGACGCAGGGCTGGACGGAGATGAGCAGGACGCTCGTGAGCCTCGCCGCGGATGCCGACCTGATCCTGACGGGCACCACCTACCAGGAACTGGCCGCCAATGTCGCCGAACACCAGAGTATTCCGTTGGCGGCGCTGCACTATTTCCCGTTCCGGGCCAACTCGTACGTCCTGCCCCTCAAGCTCCCCGCATCGGTGGTCGGATCGGTGTGGCCGATCATCGAGTCGTTGCACTGGCGGCTGATCCGTCCCGCCGAGGACGAGCAACGGCGTGAACTGGGGCTGCCGCAGACCCGGGTCAGGGCCATCCGCCGGATGATCGACAGCGGCGCGCTGGAGATCCAGGCCTACGACAAGGAGCTCTTCCCTGGGCTGGCCGAGGAATGGTCCGGCCGCAGACCTGTGATCGGGGCCCTGACGCTGGGGCTCGATACTCAGGCCGACGCCGGCACCTCGGAGTGGATCGATGCGGGCAAGGCGCCCATCTACTTCGGGTTCGGCAGCATGCCGGTCGAGTCCCCCGCCGCAGCCGTGTCGATGATCTCCCAGGTATGCGCCGCGCTCGGACAGCGCGCCCTGATCTGTTCCGGCGTCTGGGACCTCGACGGGGCCGCCACCGACGACCATGTCAAAGTGGTTCGCTCGGTGAATCATTCGGCCGTGTTCCCGAGATGTCGCGCCGTTGTCCACCACGGTGGTGCCGGCACGACGGCAGCGGGGCTGCGCGCGGGTGCTCCGACGCTGGTGCTGTGGATCGGTGCCGAGCAGCCATTGTGGGCGGCCCGGGTCAAGCGGCTGGGGGTGGGCGATGCGATGAAGTTCACGTCCGTCACGGCTGAGTCGCTGCGGTCCGGCCTATGCACCGTGCTCGCGGCTGCGTCGGCACAGCGCGCCGGAGAGTTGGCGGCACGGATGGCAACACCTGCGCAAAGCCTCTCCGCCGCAGCAGATCTCCTCGAAGCTTCGGCAAGACAGGGTCGGATACCGGTCAAAGTATCTCGCCGGTGATGCCGAACTCGGCCAACACATCTGCCGCGAGCGCACGCAGCCGCGGCTTCGTATTGTCCGCACCGGGCTGGTAAGCCGTCACCCCGATGTTCATCTTGCCGCCGACGCGGCCCGCGACAAGCACCAGCTGACCGCCGCTGCGATCGATCTGGCACCGCCTCACATTCTGGTCCACCGCGCGCAGATACCCGTGCTCGGCGACCGTTCCGTCGATCTGAAAGCCCAACTCGGGCAGTTCGCCGACGCTGGAGCACGACACCGGCAGGGCGCCGAACACTGCTGCGCCGAACCCTCGGACCGCCCGCTTGGGGATGAACGGAGTCAACGGCTGGAGTGCGAAAGTCTCGTCGGGATTATCACGCAGCGCGGCCACCGCCGTACGGATGTCCCCCCGAGCGTCCGAAAGGTCGCCGACGGCGCGCACCGGGTCGACGTTGACGCCGGCGAATCGCAGCGCGTTGGCGCGAGTGTCCTCCCACGTCCGGTCGGACAGCGCGAGAACGAGGTCGACCGTCCCGTCGGCGCGGCACCGGCCAATCCGGCGCGCAAGGCCCGCCGAGAAACCGGCGAACAGCGAATGGCTGTTCCCTCCAAGCACTTTCGCGCTCCGATCCCAGTCGTCGATGTCGACGACCACAGACACCGCAGGGACGACGACGACTTCGTCGGCGTGCCCGACCCGCCGTCGTTCCGGTTTCGGGAGTGTCTCGTCGCGCCGTCGCCGCGACAATCGAACGGCCGCAACGATCGCGCGTGCTGCTGCGCTGATGCCGCGCAACGCTTCCCGAGCATCCAGTGCGAGCGCCTGGCGACGGGTGCGAGCGTTCGCCGCCGGGTAACCGAATTCACGTACCGAGCCGGTGATCGCCTCGACCAGCGTCTGCGCCAGACCCAATCCGTCCATCAGACAGTGCGATGCGACGAGCGTGACAGCTGTCGAACCGTCCGTCATGGGCAGGACGCCCAGATGCCAGCCCGGACCGTTCTCCGGGTCGACCGGAACCTGCGACCGTTCGTCGATCCAGTCGCTCAGGTCCGCGCGCGGGCGGGGTTCCTCCGCGACATCGAGATCGCCGGCAGGACCGGTCGATGAGATCCACCGGTGCCTTCCGAAGGGGAGCGGCGATCGCTCGATGCGCCTGCCCGCGAGCCCGTAGCCGAAGTTCTCGTGAAAACGCTTCAGTCCAACATGATCCAGGGGATGCTCATAGACCCACACGAGCTGGACCACCTGCGCCTGCCCCGTCGCTCGCAGCGAAAGAAAGGTGGCCTGGTCGATGTAGGCGAGCCGGTCTTCGCGCATGTCAGACAACCGCGCCGGTGAGCTGGAAGTCGGAGAGCGTGCGCTCCACTCGTACGCGCAGCGCGGACCTCGTGTCGACCACCCCGCCTGCGTAGCCCACCACAGCGAGAGAGAGCCGGCCACAGACACGCGCACTGACGATGGTGAGCAGGCCGTGCCGCTGCTCCAGCACCCTGCGGGTGACGTGCTGGTCGACGCCGCGCATCAGGACGTATTCGGCCTCGGTGCCGTCGAGCCGTGCAATCTCGCAGGACACATTGCCCATGTTCGAGCAGGACACCGGCTGCTCGGCGAAGTTGAATGCCATTTCGGCGCCTCGTCTGACCGCGACCTTCGGGACGAACGGGATCAACGGCAGCAGCTGCTCGACGTCCTCGGGCACCTCCCCCAGCGTGGCCAGGGTGTGCCGGATCTCGGCTCGCGTGCCGGACAGATCCGTGCACACCACCGCGGGATCGATGCGCACACTGGCCAATTGCACCGCATTGGCACGGGTGTCGGCGATTCCGGTGCGGTCGTTGATCGGAACGATCAGCGGAACCTTCCCGTCCGCCGCGCACCTGCCCATGGAGTCGGCGAGGCGTGCGCAGAAACCGGCCAGCAGTGAATACGCGTTGCCCCCGAGGGCGGCGGCCCTCCGGTCCCACTCGTCCAGATCGACGAACACCGAGACTGACGGAACCGCCACGTGGCGAGTGTCGTCGAACCCTCGTCCGTTGACGCCCTTCGACGCCGAGCGGACCGGGCGGTCCCGCAGCCTGCGGCGCGCGATGCGGCCCGCGGTGGCCAGTGTCTTCGTCACTTGTGGTAAGTCGCGTCGGCTCTGCCGCAGGTCCTCGATGAAAGCGCCACGGCGGGTGCGCGATTGCGGAGCCGGATAGCCGAAGTCGCGGATCTCGCCGGCGATGGTGTCCAGAATTGTGGCCACTGCGCCACCGCCGTCACTGATGCAGTGCGACAACGTCAGACACACCGCCGTGGCCCCGTCGGTCATCGGAAGTGCACCCAGGTGCCAGCTCGGACCCCATTCGGGAT
Source organism: Mycolicibacterium iranicum (assembly GCF_001650495.1). GTDB lineage: Bacteria > Actinomycetota > Actinomycetes > Mycobacteriales > Mycobacteriaceae > Mycobacterium > Mycobacterium iranicum_A. The sequence goes on from NZ_LWCS01000076.1 coordinate 64,537, forward strand.
CAACGGGCCGCACAGCTCTTTCGTCCAGCCAGTCAGCGAGTTCGGCCCGGGGACGAGGCCGCGCCTCGATGTCGATGTCGGCGGGCGGTCTGACGGCCCGCACCCACCGGTGACGGCCGAACGGCACCGCTGAGCGTTCGATGCAGCGGCCCCACAACCCGTTTCCGAAGCTGCGATGAAAGCGCCGGACGGCGTCGAGGTCGACCCGGTGCTCGTACACCCAGATGCACTGCATCGCAGCGGCCTGGCCGGTCGCTCGCAGCCCCAGATACATGGCCTGGTCGACGTAGTCGAGCACGGTCATGTCAACTCCCTGAGACCGGAGACAGCCGGCTCCCGTGGTGTAGCGCGACGCCGTGACGGACGGCGGGCGAGGTCTCGGACTCGGCGACACGGACATAGATCTGCTTCATCACGTTGAGGTAGCGCTGCACCGACTTGCGCGCGACCGGGTTGTCGGGGAAGGCCACCGTCACGACGGTCTCCCGCTCGGTCCGGTTCACCCAGATCCCTATCTGGTCTGCAGACCGGCTGTCGCAGTAGATCTTTCCGTTCATCCGTTCCCACTCGGCGATGATCGCCGGGGACAGCGGCGGCAGGCCCGCGTCGAGGTACGACACCATCTGCACGCCGGGGCCCGCGCCGCGCAGCCCGAACCGGCCGTCGGCGAGCTCGAGCACCCGATCGAACGGGACGTGAGCGAGGTCCACATTTGCGTCGAACGACGCTTGCGCGCTGCGCGCGGTCTCGCCGAACGATCCGGCGTTCACCGGCACGGTGAACGGGACGAGCCCCGTGAACCAGCCGGTGGTCATGAACTCGGCGGGCGTGCTGCGCGTCGTGGTGGGTGTGATGCCGTAGTAGACAGGCGTGCCGGTGAATTCGTGGTCTACGAGAGCGGCGCACGCGAGGACGCCGCCGCTGAATCGCACCCCTTCGCTCGTGCAGGCCGCGTCGAAGCTGTTGCTCTGCCGGGCATCGAGAAGCTGCATGACCATCATGTCGCCGCCGCAGGGCTGCGACAGGTCACCAAGCGGCAGCGGGAACTGCGGCATGGCTCCGTCGTTGCGTTCGGCGAACTGGATCCACTTGCGGACGTGAGGTGACTCCAGGGTCAGCGCTGAGGTGAACCGGCGCTGTTTGACGCAGTAATCGTCGTAACTGCCCGCCTCGTGCAGCCCGACCGGTGCGCCGCCGTTGACGAGTGTGAGGTACATCAGGTGGATCTCGACGAGCACCAGGCACATGAACAGCGCATCGGTGTGTACGTGGTCGACGCTGATGTAGAACGTGAAGTGGTCTTTGCGCTGGATGACCCCGAAGTGAAAGCAGTCCCACTGCAGCGGATCCGGGGTGGCCAGGATGTGGGAACGCCATTGCGCCGCGGTCATGTCCCCATGCTCGGTGGGAACGAACTTGAGGTCCCGCGGGTTCTTCAGGGTGCGGCGCACGATGGCGTCGTCGTCGGTGACTTCGAACCGGCTGTGGTAGGTGTCGTGACGCCTCAGGTAGGCATTCAGGACATGCGACATCGCCCGCAGATCGCACTGGCCCGGCATGTCCCATGCGGGGATGTTGAGCCGGGCCATGTCGGCGCCCGCCGCCTTGCGCCTGCGAAAGGTCCGGATGTGTTGCTCCTGTTGATAACTGATCGGCACCGAGCTGGCCGGAGCATCGCACATCTTTGCCGTCGTCGCCGGAGACGGATGCCACGACACGACACGGCCTGGTTCGCCGACCCAGTCGTGGATCGATCTCAATGCCACCATCAGTGCGCACTCCCGTCGACGAGCACTTCTTCGGTCAACACGGCTGCCAGGTTCTCGGCGAGGGCACGCACGGTGGTGATGTCCGTGGTGGCCACGCGCACACCCGTCTCTGCTTCGATCCGGGTCCGAACCTCCAGCACGCCAAGCGAATCGAGGCCGTACTCGGCGATCGGACGGTCCGGGTCGACCGTGCGGCGCAGGATGATGCCGATCTGATCGACGATGAGCCGTCGCAACCGGCCGACCCACTCCTGCGGAGGCAGCGTGCGCAGTTCCATCAGGAATGCGCTACCCCGGGACCGCGTCTCCCCCAGCGTGCGGAACGCTTCGGCGAACGTGCTGTGCTGCGCGAACTCCGTAATCCACGGTTCGCCTGCGATCGGGGCGTAGCCGCTGTAGCCGCGATCGAGCCGCAGCAGCGACTCGAGCGCGTAGGCGCCGTCGGACGGCGCGATGGCCATCTGCGAATTCTGGGCGAGAGCCTGGCCTTTACCGATCTCGGCCCACGGCCCCCATGCAATGGTGGTGGCGGTCAAGCCGCGCGCGCGCCGCCAGTGTGTGAACGCGTCGAGCCAGCTGTTGGCTGCGGCATAGGCGCCCTGGCCCGGAGATCCGACCAGAGCCGCTGCGGACGAGAACATGCAGAACCAGTCCAGCGGCTGGCCGACGGTGGCTTCGTGCAGGTTCCACGCTCCCGCGACCTTGGGCGCCCAGCAGCGAGTGATCACGTCGTCGGTGATGTTCGTCAGCGCCGCATCCTCGACGACGGCCGCGGCGTGCAGGACCCCGCGAACGGGCCTGCCGGTCGACGTCGCCACCGCGACCGCACGCTCGGCCGCGGCGGGCTCGCTGATATCACCCAGGCAGATCTCGACCTCGGTGCCGCCGGCGCGAATCCGCTCCAGCACAGCCAAAGCTGCATCGGCGGGTTCTGACCGTCCGGTCAACACGATGCGCCCACAACCCAGTTCGGCAAGGCGCTCGGCGACAAACAACCCGAGGCCGCCCAGCCCCCCGCTGAGGAGGTAGGAGCCGTCGCGGCGGAAGGCCACCGCCTGCGCAGGCGGCACCACGACCCGGCTGTGGCCTTCCCTTGGCACGTCGAGGACCAGTTTGCCGGTGTGCTCGGCGGCCCCCATCGTCCTGATCGCGGTGGCCGCGTCGGCCAGCGGGAAGTGCGTGGTCTCGGGCAGCGGCAAGTCACCGTCGGCGATCTTGCCGAACACCGTCTCCAGAACGCGCCGCACCACAGGAGGCCGGGTCAGCGTCAGCAGGGCGAGATCGACGGCGAAGAAGGACAGGTTGCGCCGGAACGCGTAGAGCCCGATCGTGTTGTTCCCGTAGATGTCTCGTTTGCCGATCTCGACGAAGCGGCCGCCGAACGCCAGTAGTTCCAAACCGGCCTGCTGGGCGGCCCCCGGCAGTGAGTTCACCACGATGTCGACGCCGTAGCCGCCGGTGTCGAGGCGGATCTGATCCGCGAAGTCGGTGGAGCGGGAATCGTAGACGTGGTCTATTCCCCTGCTGCGCAACAGTTCCCGCTTGGCGTGGCTACCGGCGGTGGCGAAGATCTGCGCTCCGGCCGCGCGGGCTATGGCGATGGCGGCTTGGCCGACGCCTCCCGTCGCCGAATGGATCAGCACCTTGTCGGTCGAGGAGATCCTGGCCAGATCGTGCAGGCTGTACCACGCCGTGGCGTGGGCACTGGGGACCGCGGCGGCGCGGTCCTCGGCGAGACCCGTCGGGAGCGTCACTGCCATGTCCGCATCGCAGGTGACGTAGGTGGCCCATGCACCGTCGGCGGTGATTCCCGCGACACGGTCTCCCACCTGATGGGTGGTGACACCCGGTCCGACGCGCGTGACGACACCGGCGAAGTCGGCGCCCAGCTCCGGCAGCCTGCCTTCGAAGCTCGGGTAGCGACCATAGGCCACCAGGACATCGGCGAAGTTGAGGTTCGACGCCGTCACCATCACCTCGACCTCGCCGGAGCCGGGCGGTGTGCGCTCGGCGGCGACGAGCTCCAGCGATTGCAGATCACCGGGAGTGCGAATGCGCAGCCGCATCCCTTCGGAGTCGTGCTTGACGGTCCTGGTGTACCGGTCTTCGGGGCGAACCGGGCCTGGTTTGAGTCGTGCCGCATACCACGCGCCGTCGCGCCAGGCGGTCTCGTCCTCATCAGAACCTGCCACCAACTGGGCGGCGACGAGATCGAGCTCGGTGAGCGCGTCGACGTCGATCTGGGTGGCACGCAGCCCGGGGTGCTCAACGCCGATCACGCGCATCAGGCCGCGTACCCCCGCGTGGCCGAGATTCACCTCGTCGTCCGGCGACACCGACTGGGCGTGGGTGGTCAACGCATACAGCCGGGGCGGCGCACCTGCGATGTCGGCCACACAGCGGGCAACGTCCACAAGACCGGACACCGCCTCGGCCCCCTGACCGGACACCACCGCGACCACACCGGTGATGGCCTGGTGTGCGATGCCTTCCACCGGCCAGGCCGCGGTGCTCACGTCGGCGCCGCGGTCGCGCAGCGCGGCGGCGAGCTCGCCGGCCCGGCCGTCTGCCGTGCGCGATGTGCTGATGACCAGCCACCGCCCGTCGCCGGTCCTGTGACCCTTGGGCAGTTCCGCGCGATGCCAGTCGATGCTCAGCAAGCGGTCGTTGAACAGCTTCTCCCGCCGAGCCGATGCCGACAGACCGGCGCCCAGGTGCAGACCCGACAGCGACATCAGCACCGCACCGTCCCCATCGAGGACTTCGAGATCCGCGTCGACCCCCGCCGGAGTCACCTCGGTCACGCAGATGTGGCAGTAGCGGGCGCCGCGCAGCGATCTGAACACCCGGACGTGGCGGATACCCAAGGGCAGCATGAGTGTTCCGGACCGGTCCGCCTGTAGATCGGGGTGGGCGGCGACCGCCTGGAAGCATGCGTCGAGCAACGCGGGCTGGACGCTGTAGGCGCTCTGCTGCGACCGAAGCGATCCGGGCAGCGCGACCTCGGCCAGGACGGACACGCCATCCTCGGCGGTGTGGACGGTGCTCAGTCCCGCGAAGGCGGGCCCGTACTGGACCCCGCGCTCGTCGAACCAGGCGCGCAGCGAGTCCCCGGCGACCGTGCCGGGGTGGGCGGCCAGCAAGGCATGCACGTCGCGCGGCGCCGAGTCGCGCAGGTCAACCGGCTCTACGAGGGTGGCCCCGGCATGGCGCACACGCTCGCCCTCCACGTGCGTGTCGACCGTGAACGTGGCAACGCCAACGCCGTTGCGTGACGCCGATGCCGCCACCGAGGTTGCGCCGTCGAGCAGTAACGCGGCCTCGAAGCTGATGTCGCGCACTTCGGCGGTGTCCCCGAACACCGTGCGCGCCGCCGCGATGGCCATCTCGCAGTACGCAGCCGCGGGATACGCGGCGACGTGATGGATGCGGTGGTCGGCCAGCCACGGATGGGTATCAGTGCCGATGTCGGCCCGCCAGACATGGCGTTCCGGGTCCTCGGCGAGCCGCACGTGTGCACCCAGCAGCGGATGGGTGTTGGACGCCGCGCCGACGACCGGCCGCGAAGTGTCCCGAGAGAGCATCAGCTGTCGGCGCGCCCACGTGGGCAGCGGGGCGTCGATCAGCGTCCCTTCCGGGTACAGAGCTGCGAAATCGATTGCGGCACCGGCACTGTAGAGGTCGGCAAGCACCTCACGCAGACCATGCGGCAGATCCTGCGCTCGGCGCAGGGTCGCCAGCGCGATCGCGCTGACGTCGAGACTCTTGGCATTCTGGTCGACGGCGTGGGTCAGCAGCGGATGCGGCGACAGCTCGGCGAAGACCCGGTGCCCATCCTCGAGCGCAGCCTGTACAGCGGCCGCGAACCGCACCGCGTGGCGTAGATTGTCCGCCCAGTAGTACGCGTCGAAATCAGCGAACTCCCGCGGATCGTAAAGCGTCGCAGAGTAATAGGGAATCGTCGGGTCCGCGGGATTGAGATCGGCGAGCGCCTCGGTCAGATCGTCGAGGATGGGGTCGACCTGCGGCGAGTGCGATGCGACCTCGACGGCCACCTCTCGTGCCATCACACCACGGTCTTCCCACTCCTGAACCAGCGCACTGATGGTCGATCTCGCGCCGCCGATCACCGCCGACTGGGGGGACGCGATGACCGACAGCACGACGTCACCGGCTCCGCGCGCAGCCAGCTCCGAAAGTACCTGCTGGGCGGGAAGTTCCACCGAAGCCATCGCGCCGGTGGCCGCGCCTTCGGTGGCGACCCTCTGCATCAGCCGTGAGCGCCTGCAGATGACCTTGACGCCGTCTTCGAGGCTGAGGGCCTCGGAGACGACTGCGGCGGCCACCTCCCCCATCGAGTGGCCGATGACCGCGCTCGGGTGAACCCCGTAGGCGGCCAAGGTGCGGGCGAGGGCCACCTGAAATGCGAAGACCGCGGGCTGGACTCGGTCGATACCAGTGACCGTCTCGGCTGCTGTCACGGCATCGGTCACCGAGAATCCGGACTCCGCGGCGATCAGTGGTTCGATCTCGGCGATGGCCGCCGCGAACCGCGGTTCACCGGCCAGCAGGGCCGCACCCATGGCCGACCACTGTGAGCCCTGCCCCGAGAAGACCCATACCGGGCCGCGGTCACCGTCCGGCACGGTTGCCTGTGGCGGCGCGTCACCGGCCGCGATGGCACGCAGCGCGCTCACGAGTTCTTCGGCCGTACCGGCCAGCACGGCGGTACGCACGGTCCGGTGCGCACGCCGACGGGCCAGCGTGTACGCCAGATCGCGAAGGTCCAGCTCATCCGAGCGGGCACGTACCCAGTCCGCGAGCTGAGAAGCAGTGCTGCACAGGGCTTCCGGCGAGGTCGCCGACAATGGGAAGAGCCACGGCGCACCGATGGTCTGGCCCGCACGAGAGGTGGGACCGGTGTCCGGCGCCTGCTCCAGGACGACGTGCACGTTCGTGCCGGACAAACCATAGGACGACACCGCCGCACGGCGGGGGTGATCGCCGGTCTCCGGCCATGCCGTCACGTCCTGTGGGACGAACAGGGCCGTGTCGATCTTGGCGGTCTCGTCGGAGAGCCGCTGGAAGTGCAGGCTGGGAGGCACCTCGGCGTGACCCAGAGCGAGCGCGGCCTTCATCAACCCGACGACACCCGAGGCGGATTGCGAGTGCCCGAAGTTCGTCTTCGCCGAGCCGAGTGCGCAGGGCGCGGTGGTGCCGTAAACCTCGGCGAGGCTGGCGTACTCAATCGGATCCCCGACGGGCGTGCCGGTGCCGTGCGCCTCGACATAGCCGACTGTGGCCGGGTCGATGTCCGCCGCAGCGAGGGCCGACCGGTACACCGCGATCTGGGCGGCCCGAGAGGGCGTGGCGATGTTGACGGTGTGGCCGTCCTGGTTGGTCGCGGTGCCGCGCACGACGGCGAGCACCCGGTCCCCGTCTCGCAGCGCGTCGGGCAGGCGCTTGAAGAGCAGCATCACCGCCGCTTCTCCGGAAACGAATCCGTCCGCGTCGGCGTCGAAGGAGCGGCATCGGCCCGTCGGTGACAGCATGCCCTGCGCCGAACCGGATGACAGCTTGCGCGGCTCAAGCAGGACGTTGACTCCGCCGGCGAGCGCGAGTGAACTCTCGCCGTCGTGCAGGCTGCGGCATGCCATGTGTACCGCGAGCAGTCCGGAGGAGCACGCGGAGTCGACGGTGCAGGCCGGCCCGTGCGCGCCCAGGTGATAGGCGATGCGCCCCGAAGCCAACCCGTAATTGCTGCCGGTGAAGCCGTAGGGTCCGGCGATCGCGTCGGCATCCGCGGTGATCAGCTGATAGTCGTTGTGCGTCATGCCGACGAAGACACCGGTCTGAGTGCCCGCCAGGGTCGCGGGGTCGATGCCTGCATGCTCGACGGCCTCCCAGGACGCTTCGAGGAGCAGTCGGTGCTGCGGGTCGATTGCCGTGGCCTCGCGCTCGGCGATTCCGAAGAACCCGGCGTCGAAACCTGAGACGTCGTCGAGGAATCCTCCCCATTTGGACACCGATCGGCCGGGCACACCCGGCTCGGGATCGTAGAATTCGTCGGCGTCCCAGCGGTCCGACGGAACTTCTGTCACCAGGTCGGCGCCAGCGAGCAGCGCGTCCCACAGTCGCTGCGGAGACTCGATACCTCCTGGCAGTCGGCACCCCATCCCGATCACGGCGATGGGGGTCAATAACGACCTCTCGACCACGAAGTTCCCTACCTCTTCCACGCAGGCCCGGGCTCCCCCTGACGACCCCACGAACCAACGGCAAAGTCAATTTGAGGAAAGTTAGCACAGCCTAAGCGAACATGCGAACACTCGACCCGACCGGTTGCGAAACCGGGGGTATCGTCAAAGTAATTGTGCTGCAGTAATTTACGACAACAAAACCCTCGGCGAACCGCCGACGAGCCGAGCTCGGCAAAGCGCTTACCATCACCCGGCAACGCGGTACCAGCAAATCCAGATCGCACGCCGTCACACAACAAGCGCCTGCGACGAAGCACATTAACTGCTCAGCGCGCCGCTGTGGGGGCTACCTCTCCGCTCCGACAACGGTTGACATGGTTAGGCTAGCCTACGCTATGGTCCCTGTCGGCCGGTGCCACCGGCCATGACCACCACGTGCGAAGGACGCCGCCGATGAGCCGGATCAAGTTCGCCGGCTGCCTGCTCGCAGCGGGAGTTCTTGTTGTCGCCACGCGACACCGCGCCGCCCGATGGCGGCCTGCCGCAGCGGAACCGCAGGCGACGTGCCCGACGATCCCCGCCTCCGTTCCACCCGCACGCCCGCTTGGACATCCCACGGTCGCGGCGCACTTCGAGGCCACCGCGCGCGGCTGCCCGGACCGCGTGGCACTCCGCTTCCCGGCCCGATCGGTCACCTATGGCGAATTGCTCGTCGCCGCGCATGCCGCACGCGGTAGCGCAACGCTGCCCGAAGGGGCACCGCAAGCCGCTCTGGTGCCCGGATCCCTGACTCCTGCAACCGTATCGGTCATCCTCGGGCTTTTCGCGCGGGGCATCACGCTGGTATCCCTCGACGCCGAGATGCCGGCCAACCGCGTCGAGAAGATCGCCGAGATCCTCACCGAACACGGTTACCGGGTGACGCCGATCGACGTGCCACCGGAAATCCCACGCGTTGCGCCGGATGATGTCGCCGAGCTAACGCAGCTCTGCCAGGGATCGACTCCCGACGACGTCACCAGCATCCAGTTCACCTCCGGATCCACCGGCACACCGAAAGCGGTGCTGCACACCAACGGTCTCTGGCTGGCCGACGCACAGCTGCTCAACGATCGATTCGGGCTGGCCGACGGCCGCACAGTCGCGCTGTGCATGCCGATCAGCTTCGCCGGCGGCCTCAACGTCCTCCTCGGATCGCTGATGGGAGGCGCCGAGATCATCGCCGTCGACCCGAGGGAGTACACCGCCGCCGAAGCGCTCCGGCGCATCCGCACCACACGTGCTCAGGTCATCACCTGCACACCGTCGTTCGTGGATTCCCTGCACCACGCCGCGCGCGGAGCCACGGCACCGTCGGTCGAGCGCATCGTCACCACCGGCGAGCCGATCCACGCGCGGCACGTGAAACTGGCCAGAGAGCTCGCGCCCAATGCGATCATCACCAATTGGGTCGGATCAACGGAGACCCTTGCCATCGCCAGCCACGACATCGCACCGTCGGCACCGCTCCCGCGGGGCATCGTTCCGGTGGGAATCCCCGCGCCGCACAAGACAATCGACATCGCCGACACCGGCACCGTCTCCATTACGTCGCCATATCTGGGCCGTGGGTATCTCGACAGCTCCGCGTCGAGCGCAAGGTTCGTCGACAACGGTGACGGCACGACCACATACTCCGGCGGCGACGTCGGACGGTGGGACGACAACGGACATCTGGTGTTCTCAGGCCGGGCCGACAACACCGTCAAGATCCGCGGATACCTGGTGGAGCCCGCCGAGATCGAGGCGACGCTCGCGTCCTACGACGACGTCCGCGAAGTCGCCGTCATCGCCATGCAGAGTGCCGCCGGCACACCCGAGCTCGCGGCATACGTCGCCCCCAGCGCGACGGCACGGACACCCTCGGTGGCCGACCTGCGCACGCGGCTGCACCGGGACCTGCCACCGTGGATGGTGCCCGCCCATATCGACATCCTCTCCGCACTACCGCGCGGCGACCGTGGCAAGGTCGACCGAATGGCACTGCCGAAGCCTCACCGCATGCCGTTCCACTCCCCCAGCGGGGCTGATGAATTGGCGGTGGCCAAGCTGTGGACGCGCGTGCTGCGCGTCGACACGGTGGGGCGAGCGGACAGCTTCTACGCACTCGGCGGCGACTCGCTGACAGTGGCCCAGATGCTCGTCGGACTTCGCGAATCGCACGGTGTGGCGCTGCAACCGTCCGACCTGGCGGCTGCCCCCACCGTCGCCGAGTTCGCCCGGCGGCTCGGGCAGCGCCGTCCCGCCGCCGATTTGGAGCCGACCACGGTGGCATTGCGGCCGGTTTCGGCCGACACCACCGGTGCTCCCCTGTTCTGCTTCACCGGGGCGGGTGCCTCGGCATTGTGCTTCGTCCCGCTCGCACAGCGCGTGGCCGCCGAGACGGCGGTGTACGCCTTCGAGCCCAGCGGCCTGAACAAGGGCACTTTTCCCGACTGGTCTATTCAGCGTGCGGTGCACCGGCACCGCGCCGATCTGCGCCGCATCCAGCCGCGCGGACCGTACACGCTGATCGGCCACTCTCTCGGGGCGCACATCGCGCTGGAGACGGCACGCCGGCTCGAGGCCGACGGTGAAACCGTCGACCTGGTCGTCATGCTGGACCCGTGGCTGTCTCCTCGGGTCGCCCGCGACGTTCCAGGAGCCACCGTCACGCTGCAGACCGACGAGGCGAACGGGTTCAGGACATGGTGGGAACGGCAGAAGACAGTCCCACTGGCCGGTCTGTTCCTCGGTGACTACGACCGCAAGACCCGCGCGGTGGAGGAAGTCGGCATGATCGCCGGCTACCGGCACCGCCCGCTGCCGTGGAACGGGCGCGCGCTGCTGATCCTGAGCCACCTCAACTCCGACGACCCGAGGCTGTGGCCGCGAATCCTGACCGGCGACGTGCAGTCGATGGTTCTCGACTGCGATCACCACTCGATGGTGCGACCACCCCACATCGACGCTGTCGTCGGTGCGCTCAACGAGTCTCGCGCTTGTCGTCGGTGAAGACGGGCGCCCGCCTGTCCTTCCTCGCCGCGACGGCTTCCTCGAAATTGCTCGTCAACAACCGGATGTAGAGCTGCCCCAGGCCTTCGGCCTGCATGTGTGCCTCCAGCGACCCGGCGTCCAGGCCGCTCCACAAGGTGCGCTTGGTCAGTTCGGTGCCGGGCCGGGAGAACGCCGCGATCCGCTCGGCGAGCTCATAACACGTCGCGAGCAGTTCGTCCGGCGGAACGCAGCGGGACACCAGCCCCACCCTCTCGGCCTCCGCGGCGTCCACGTCTCGCCCCGTCAACATGATCTCGAAGGCCCGCGACGAGCCGATCGCTCGCGGCAGCAGATAACTGAGCCCCAGCTCGCTGGCGGTGAGCCCGTTGTTGATGCCTGCCGCCCGGAAGTAGGCCTCGGTCGAGGCAACGCGGATGTCGGCGGCCAGCGCGAGGCAGAGCCCGCCGCCGATCGCGGCCCCGTTGACCGCGGCGATGACCGGCTGGTGCAGCTTCCGCAGCGCCAGGATGACGTCGTCGAGCACTTCCATGGAACGCAGGCCGAAGGTGGGACGGGTGAGCCCGTCGACGTGGGGAACCGATCCCGCCGATTTGTGGTCGGCGCCCGAGGAGAATCCGCCGCCCGCGCCGGTGAGCACCACCACGCGGACATCGTTGTCGTGGGTCAGCTCGTCGAGGGTCGACTTCAAGGGCACCATGACATCGAACGCCATGGAGTTCATCCGCTCCGGGCGGTTCAGCGTCACCTGGGCGACGTGCGGTCGCGGTCGTTCGACGAGGACGAATCCCGTGGCATCGGTCACGGGATGACGTTAGCGGGTCAGCTCTGCCCGTTGTCCTGAGCGGCGATCGCGGCGTCGATATCGAAGTCCTTGACCTGCTGGATGAGGTCCTCCAGGGCGGCGGGCGGAAGCGCACCTGCCTGGTTGAAGACCAGCTTGCCCTTCTTGAACGCCATCAGCGTCGGGATGGAGCGGATGTCGGCCGCGGCGGCGAGCTGCTGTTCGGCCTCGGTGTCCACCTTGGCGTACACGATGTCGGGATGTTTCTCCGATGAGGCCGAGTAGGTCGGCGCGAAGGCCCGACACGGGCCACACCACGACGCCCAGAAGTCCACCAGCACGATGTCGTTTTCGTTGATGGTGTCGTTGAACTCTTGCGCGGTGATGTCTCTGGTAGCCACGTGTACCTCAACGCTTCTTCCTGCTGTGATGTTCCGTTCTACAAAGAGTAGGCCTTCACCCAGTCGACTTTCATCTGCGCCTCGAACGGCTTCGACGGATCCGGGTCGCCGTTCCACGGGTTGCCGACGGCCACGTTGAGGATCAGATAGTGCTCCCAGGCGCCGGAGAACGGCGTCCAGTTGCCGCCGAGCGCCTCGTACTGCGCCTTGGTGATGCGGCCGACCTCGATACCGTCGACGTGCCAGACGATCCTGTCGGCGTGCCAGTCGATGCCGTAGTCGTGGAAGTCCTGAGACAGGTCGACTCCGATGTCTTTGAAGACGTTGTGCAGTTTGACGTCGACGGTGTTGTTCGCCGCAGACGGGCCGTGGATGTTGCCCGTCCAGGTCGATGCCGAGGACGGCGTGCCCACCGTCGGAATCTCGGCGATGTCGATCTCGCCCTGACGAGGCCAGTCATACTCGTGTCCGGGCTCCAGGCCGACGGACCAGAACGCCGGCAGCACCCCTTTGTCGACCGGCATCTGGATGCGGGCGACGACGCGAGTGCCCACCCCGAACGACTGCTTGCCCATGGTCACAACGCGCGCCGAGGTGTAGTTGTAGGGGGCGCCCATGCCGTCGGGCGCCGCCTCGCGGCGCGCCTCGATGACGAGGTTGCCGTCTGCATCGATGTAGACGTTGTCGCCGTCGGTGTAGTACTGGTTCTCCCCCGCCGACTGTCCCCAGCGTCCCGTGTGGAATCCCCAATACCGCATCGCCTCTTCGAGGCTGGAGAAGTTCGTCTCCCACAACAGCTTCGGATCGGACGGGTTGCCGGGGTTCTCCGGCTCCGGGATCACGACGTCGCGGTAGATCTGCGCGCGCCGGGTCAGCCACCGGGTCGCCGTGGAGTTGGAGACCTTGACGTCCAACCAGTTGGTGCCCATCTTGCTGCTGCGGATACCCCAGGAGTACAGCATGTCGACGATCATCGACCCGACCGTCACCCTGGTGCTCGTGGCTGCGGCGACCAACACGGGATCCGATGCGGTAGTGGTCGCACTGGACCTCAAAGCCACTGCCGCGGCGGCGGATTCGACGGCCGGCCCCTGGCCGGCCTCGGCCCCGGCCGGCGTTGCCCGCACCGTGGCCGCATCCTCGACTGCCGCCACCGGCCGGTCGTCCTTCTCGACGAGTTCGTCGTCGGCGGGTAGATCGCCGGCGTCCTGAGCCGGCGCCTCATCGGAATCGTCACCGGGATCTGCTTCCTTGGCGGCCTCGCCGGGATCTGCATCCTCGGTGTCGTCGCCGGGATCTGCTTCCTCGGCGGCCTCGTCGGTGGCCTCCTCGGTGGCCTCGTCGGTTTCCTGCTCCGACTCGGCCGCGGCCTCCGCGCGCGAGCGCTTGGTCGTCCTTTCGGGCTCGCGAGTCGCCTGCGTCGTTGCCGTGTCCGAGGTCGCGGAGCTGGCAGCCGCCGTCGATCCCGGATCGTCGGTGCTCGCCGATGCGGTTGCCGTTCCGGTCATGACGGCGGCGCCGAGCCCGGCCGCCATCACCCCTCCGGCCAACCAGTGTTTGCCGCTCCCCGTGCGCTTCTTGTTGCGCCGACCCTTTTTCATTGCAGCATCCATTTCCCATACAGGTAGCGAGAATTTAAATCAGAGATGATGTGGCTATCGATTGGCCGTTATCGTCCAGCGAACCAAACCGACTAGCGCAACGCGGCCCCCACCTGCCGCGTAACACGGGAATTACAAGCTAGTAAGACACGTCCTTGCCCGACTCCCCTCGGTCAACACGTTGTATGTAGCGAACACTAGCGAACCAAGATCACGCGTGGCGACTTTCGCAGCAAGTATTTTTGACGTCATTTCTTCCCGTTCGAGAACGGTTAATTAAGACAATATGTAATTCGCCCTAATGCACGATTTCAGCGTAGGCATTCTATTTTGCCAGGGTTCCCTGTCCGGGAGGGCTGTCGGCGAAAGAATCACTGCTGCAGCACTTTTCAAACGGCTGAAGGAGAAGGCGAGAGCCGGCCAAACATTGCCCGATTTGTCCAGGGCAACAATCGTGACCTGAACCGCGTCCCCTTCGGTCCGTTATCAGCGGCGGAACGCCGCTGCGCGAACAGAATTGGCCAGCAACGCCTTCTTCCGTCCCGGCCACCAGAAGACCTCCGCGAACAGGGCCAGGAGGTACCCCGCCGAGGCGATGAAGTTGCCCCACGAACCGAAGAACCCGTCCCACACCGCAACGCCCACACCCACTGCGAGGACGACGACGATCACCCACCGCAGCATTCGGGCGTCCTCCGCAGCGGCATGCATCCCACGGGAGTACGCGGCCACCGCGTCAGCGAGGCGCCCGTCGGCGAGCGGCACACCGCGGCGGGCGGCACGAGCGACCTCGACGCGGTCACCTCCGGACAGCGCGACGGACTCCGGCCAGTATCGGACCATCCGGCGCGCCATCCACGTGCCGTAGCAGGCGCCGACGACCAACAGCACGATCACGCCGGCGAACCAGAACCCGGAGTCGAGCCAGGCGAGGACACCCGTGCACACGCCGGCAGCGCCGCCCACGATGAGGGCACGCAGAACGGCCCCGTGGCGCCACACGAACGGCGGAATCGTCAGCACCCGTCGATTCTGGTCCCGCCGGAATTTCAGATCGCCTGCCGGGTGGGCAGATCGGTGACATGGTCCGGCAAGTCGGTGTCGTGGGGGTCCGGCCGTATCAGGCGCTACGCCGCGGCGGCGACGAAAGATCAGGTGTGATCGTCTACACCGCCGAGTCCGGCTCGTCTTGGAACACCGTGCTGCGACTGCTGGCCAACTGGCAGGAGGCCCGATCACACCCGTCACCGGCCGAACCTTCCACCGGGGAGCCCACTGATGCGCGATCAGGCATCTGAGCCACTCGGGGTTCGCTAGACCGTGAAGCCGAGCGCTCTCAGCTGTTCGCGTCCGTCATCGGTGATCTTGTCCGGACCCCACGGCGGATTCCACACCCAGTTGATCTTGATGTCTTGGACCAGGCTGGCACCGACCAGGGCGGTGCGCGTCTGGTCCTCGATGACGTCGGTAAGGGGGCATGCCGCCGACGTCAGCGTCATGTCGATCAGCGCCACCTGGCCGGCGTCGCTCTTCTCCAGGTTGATGCCGTAGACGAGGCCGAGATCCACGACATTGATGCCGAGTTCAGGGTCGACGACGTCACGCATCGCCTCCTCGACGTCCGCCAGGAGTTCCTCATTGGGTAATGCCGTATCACTCATCAGTTCTCCTCCGAATCCTCGGGCCCGTGGGCCTCCGCAAGCGCCGCTTTGAACGCCGTCCATCCCAGCAGCGCGCATTTCACCCGCGCTGGATACTTCGACACGCCGGCGAAGGCGATACCGTCGCCGAGCACGTCCTCGTCACCGTCGATCTTGCCGCGGGACGACACCATCTCCGTGAACGCCGCGACCGTCTTGAGCGCATCCCCGACCGTCTGTCCGATCACCTGATCGGTGAGCACCGACGTCGCAGCCTGGCTGATGGAGCACCCCTGACCGTCATACGAGATGTCGGTGACGGTCTCGCCGTCCCCGGACAGGGCCACCCGCAACGTCACCTCGTCACCACAGGTCGGGTTGACGTGGTGCACCTCGGCCGCGAACGGCTCCCGCAGACCGCGGTGATGAGGGTGCTTGTAATGGTCCAGGATCACTTCCTGGTAGATCTGCTCCAACCGCACGCGTCAGTCCCGCCCGAAGAACTCGACGGCGCGCTTCACGCCCGACACCAGCCGGTCCACCTCGTCGACGGTGTTGTACACCGCGAAGGACGCCCGCGCGGTGGCGGCGATCCCGAACCTACGGTGCAGGGGCCACGCGCAGTGATGACCCACACGCACGGCGACACCGTCGTCGTCGAGCACCTGACCCACGTCGTGGGCGTGGACGCCGTCCACGACGAACGACACCGGCGAACCCCGGTGCTCCATCGACGTGGGACCGATGACCCTGACCCCGTCGATGGCTGACAGCCCGGACAGGGCCGCAGCGACAAGGTCATGCTCGTGCTCTTGGACCGCCCGCATCCCGATCCCATCCAGATACCGTGCTGCGGCGGCCAATCCGACCACCTGCGACGTCATCGGGGTACCCGCTTCGAAACGCTGCGGCGCGGGCGCAAACGTCGTCGCCTCCATCGTGACCGTCTCGATCATGGATCCGCCGGTCAGGAACGGCGGCAGCGCGTCCAGCAGTTCGCGGCGGCCGTAGAGCACGCCGATCCCTGTCGGTCCGAGCATCTTATGCCCCGAGAACGCGGCAAAGTCGACGTCGAGGGCGCGGAAGTCCACCGGCTGGTGCGGCACCGACTGGCAGGCGTCCAGCAGCACGAGCGCGCCGACCGCCTTCGCCCTGGCCACCAACTCGGCAACCGGTGCTATAGCGCCCGTCACATTCGAATGGTGGCTGAAGGCAACAATTTTCACGCGCTCGTCGAGCTCGAGCGAATCCAGGTCGATACGACCATCGTCGGTCACGCCATACCACTTCAGCGTCGCCCCCGTCCGCAGCGCCAGCTCCTGCCACGGCACGAGGTTGGCGTGGTGCTCCAGCTCGGTGGTGACGATGACGTCGCCGGGCCCCACTGCGTGCTCGAAGCGCTTATCCCCCAACGAGTATGCGACGAGATTGATGGCCTCGGTAGCGTTCTTGGTGAACACCAGCTCGTCGGGATCGGCGCCGACGAACGACGCGATGTCCTCCCGCCCCTGCTCGTAGGCGTCGGTCGACTCCTCCATGAGCTGATGGGCACCACGGTGGACGGCCCCGTTCGAGTGCAGCAGAAAGTCCCGCTCGGCATCGAGGACGGCCAGCGGCTTCTGCGACGTCGCCCCGGAGTCCAGGTAGGCCAACTGGTTCCCGCCGCGCATCACCCGGCTCAGGATCGGGAAGTCGGCCCTGATTGCCGTGACATCGAGCGTGCGCGCGGCCGTCATGTCAGGCCCCTGCTGATGCAGCCTGCGTGAAGCGCTCGTAGCCGTTCTCCTCGAGTTCGTCGGCCAGCTCGGGTCCACCGGACTCGATGATCCGTCCGCCGACGAAGACGTGCACGAACTGCGGCTTGATGTAGCGCAGGATTCGGGTGTAGTGCGTGATCAGCAGCACGCCGCCGTTCTCGGCGTCCTTGTAACTGTTGACGCCCTCGCTGACGACTCGCAGCGCGTCGACGTCCAGACCGGAGTCGGTCTCATCGAGGATGGCGATCTTCGGCTTGAGCAGGCCGAGCTGCAGGATCTCGTGGCGCTTCTTCTCGCCTCCCGAGAACCCTTCGTTGACGCTGCGTTCCCCGAACGACGGATCGATGTCGAGGTCGGTCATCGCGCCTTTGACCTCTTTGACCCAGTGCCGCAGCTTCGGCGCCTCACCGCGTACCGCGGTCGCCGCCGTACGCAGGAAGTTCGACATGGAGACCCCAGGCACCTCGACCGGGTACTGCATCGCCAGGAACAGACCGGCGCGCGCACGCTCGTCGATGGACATCTCGAGAACGTCCTCGCCGTCGAGGGTGATCGACCCGGAGGTGACGGTGTACTTCGGATGGCCGGCGATCGCGTACGACAACGTCGACTTGCCGGAGCCGTTGGGACCCATCACCGCATGGGTCTCACCCGACTTCACGGTCAGGTTGACGCCCTTCAAGATCGGGATGTCGGTACCTTCTGCATCGAAGACCGAGGCGTGCAGGTCCTTGATTTCCAGTGTGGTCATGTCAGTTCGCACTCGCTTCGGTGATTGCTAGTTCTTTTTCAATGGCTTCGGTCAGGCGCTCCCGCACGGCGGGGACGGCGATCTTGGCGATGATCTCGTTGAAGAAGCCGCGTACCACCAGCCGACGGGCCTGGTCCTCGGGAATGCCGCGGGCCCGTAGGTAGAACAACTGCTCGTCGTCGAAACGCCCTGTGGCACTGGCGTGTCCGGCGCCGACGATTTCGCCGGTCTCGATCTCCAGGTTCGGCACCGAGTCGGCCCTGGCACCGTCTGTGAGCACCAGGTTGCGGTTGACCTCGAAGGTGTCGGTGCCGGTCGCCTCCGCGCGGATCAGCACGTCGCCCACCCACACGGTGTGCGCGTCGGGCTTCGTGGAATCCGGATCGCCTTGCAGCGCGCCCTTGTAGAGGACGTCTGACTTGCAGTTGGGCTGCGAGTGATCGACGAGCAGGCGCGCCTCGAAATGCTGGCCGGCGTCGGCGAAGTAGGTGCCCAGCATTTGGGCTTCGCCACCCGGGGCGTCATAGCGCACGGTGGCTGTCGTGCGGACGACGTCGCCGCCCAGCGTGACGTTCACGTGTGTGAGCACCGCATCCTTGCCCAGCCGGGCGTGATGAGAGCTGACATGCACGGTGTCGTCGGCCCAGTCGGCGATCCAAATGACGCCGACGCCTGCGGCGTCTCCGACGACGATCTCGACGTTGTCGGCGAGGATCCCGCTGCCGCGCAGATCCACCACGACGGTCGCGCGGGAGAGTTCCTCGACACGGATCTGCAGGTGCGCGTAGGCGACCTGTCCCTCCCCCGGCCCGGCGATGGTGATCTCGATCGGCTCGGCCACCTCGGTATCGCGCGCGACGGTCACTATGGTCGCCGAGTCGAACGACGAGAAGGCCTGCGCAGCAACACGATCGGACGGCACACCAGCCTGGCCGAGGCGAGCGTCGCCGCGCTGGGCGGTTTCCACCGTCACGCCCGGACGTTCGGTGACGGTGACCTCGACACGGCCGGTTGCGACCGCCGAGCCGTCGTGCAGACCGCGCAGCCGCTTGAGCGGCGTGAAGCGCCAGATCTCGTCACGACCGCCAGGAACCTCGAACGCGTTCACGTCGAACGACGAGAAGAGCTCACCCTTGTTCACCGCAGAGAGGGCCGAACCCTCGACTGCGGCCGTCAGATCCTGAGTCACTAGCCGACCGCGCCTTCCATCTGCAGCTCGATCAGCCGGTTGAGCTCCAGCGCGTACTCCATCGGGAGCTCCTTGGCGATCGGCTCGACGAAGCCGCGCACCACCATCGCCATCGCCTCGTCCTCGGTCAGGCCGCGGCTCATCAGATAGAACATCTGATCCTCGCTGACCTTGGACACCGTTGCCTCGTGGCCCATCGTGACGTCGTCCTCGCGGATGTCGACGTACGGGTAGGTGTCGGAGCGGCTGATGGTGTCGACCAGCAGCGCATCGCATTTCACGCTCGACTTGCTGCCGTGCGCACCCTTGTTGACCTGGACGAGACCACGGTAGGACGCGCGGCCACCGCCGCGGGCCACCGACTTCGAGATGATGTTGCTCGACGTGTTGGGCGCCAGGTGCAACATCTTGGCTCCGGTGTCCTGGTGCTGGCCCTCGCCGGCGAACGCCACCGAGAGCACCTCACCCTTGGCATATTCACCGGTCATCCAGACGGCCGGGTACTTCATCGTCACCTTGGAGCCGATGTTGCCGTCGACCCACTCCATCGTGGCGCCGGCCTCGGCGCGGGCACGCTTGGTGACCAGGTTGAAGACGTTGTTCGACCAGTTCTGGATCGTGGTGTAGCGGCAGCGGCCACCCGGCTTGACGATGATCTCGACGACGGCGCTGTGCAGCGAGTCGCTCTTGTAGATCGGCGCGGTACAGCCCTCGACGTAGTGCACGTAGGCGTCCTCGTCGACGATGATCAGCGTCCGCTCGAACTGGCCCATGTTCTCGGTGTTGATCCGGAAATAGGCCTGCAGCGGGATGTCGACGTGCACACCCTTTGGCACGTAGATGAAGGAGCCACCCGACCACACGGCGGTGTTGAGCGCGGAGAACTTGTTGTCCCCGGCCGGGATCACTGTGCCGAAGTACTGCTTGAACAGCTCCGGATGCTCCTTGAGTGCCGTATCTGTGTCGAGGAAGATGACGCCCTGGGCCTCGAGATCCTCACGGATCGAGTGGTAGACGACCTCGGATTCGTACTGCGCCGCGACACCGGACACCAGACGCTGCTTCTCCGCCTCGGGGATCCCCAGCTTGTCGTAGGTGTTCTTGATGTCGGCGGGCAGATCGTCCCATGTCGCGGCCTGCTTCTCGCTGGAGCGCACGAAGTACTTGATGTTGTCGAAGTCGATGCCGTCGAGGTTGGACCCCCAGTTGGGCATCGGCTTCTTGTCGAACGTGCGCAGCGCCTTGAGACGGATGTCGAGCATCCAGTCGGGCTCGCTCTTCTTCGCAGAGATGTCGCGGACCACGGCTTCGGACAGCCCCCGCTGCGCGCTGGCCCCTGCGACGTCGGAGTCAGCCCAGCCATAGCCGTAGTTGCCCAGGGAGGCGATGGTCTCCTCCTGGGTCAGCGCTTCTGGCTTGACCTCCGGTGTGAGTGTCATTGCGACACACTCCTTTTGCTTTTGTGGTGGCCTCCGGCACGGGCTGTGCGCCGAAGGGTTCGTGCTCTGTTGCTATCGCTCGGCCGGCACCAGCGGGACGTGGGTGGTACACGCACAGTCACCGTTGACGATGGTCGCCAGCCTCTGCACGTGGGTACCCAGTACTTCGGCCATCGCCTGCTGCTCGGCCTCGCACAGTTCGGGAAACTGCTCGGCGACGTGAGACACCGGGCAGTGGTGCTGACAGATCTGGACTCCGTGCAGCGGACCGCCGACCCGGGTGGTCGTGGTCGCGTAGCCCGCGCCGGTCAGTGCGTCGGCGATCCGGTCGGCCGCGGCTTCGACCTCGTCACCGGACGTGCCGCTCACCGGCTCGACGTCGGCCAGGATCGCATCGATGCGCCTGCGCGCGAACGTGCGAACGGCGTCGTCGCCACCGAGCTCGCGCAACTGGCGCATCGCGGCCGACGCCAGGTCGTCGTAGGTGTGCTCCAGCTTCGCCCGGCCGGCCGCGGTGAGTTGGTAACGCTTGGCGGGCCTGCCGCGGCCCTCCTGCTGCCACGCCGCAGCGGCGTTGGCCTGAGCCTCTCCGGCGTCGATGAGCGCGTCGAGATGCCTGCGCACACCGGCTGCCGAAAGCCCGAGACGATCCCCGATGTGACCGGCGGTCGTCGGCCCGGATTCCAGGAGAAGCCTGATGATCGCCTGCCTGGTGTCACCGTCGGCAGCATGGGACGGCACCGGTGTCGGCGCGCCCGAGCTCTGCGAACGGAATTTCACAACACCAGTGTGACGCAATTGCAGGGGTGGGTCTAGGAAGGGGACCCTTAGCCTTTCGTCGGCATTGTCACACCGATCGCCGTCGGTTTCTGGGAATAAGCGCCCGCTACGCTGCCTTCGTGGCAGCCCGCCAGCACTCCCTCAGCTCGACGATCGCCGGTCTGCACGGCGATGAGCGAACTGTCGGCAGCCCGCTGACCGCCGCTGAGATGGTCTCGATGCGCCGCACGCGGCTGTTCGGCGCCACCGGCACCGTGCTGATGGCGATCGGGGCTCTGGGCGCCGGCGCCCGGCCCGTCGTCCAGGACCCCACCTTCGGCGTCCGGCTGTTGAACCTGCCGTCTCGCATCGCGACGGTGTCGCTGACGATGACGACGACCGGGGCGGTCATGATGGCGCTGGCCTGGCTGATGCTGGGCCGTTTCACGCTGGGCCAGCGGAAGATGACGCGCAGCCAACTCGACCGCACGCTGCTGCTCTGGGCCCTGCCGCTGCTGTTGGCGCCCCCCATGTACAGCAAGGACGTCTACTCCTACCTCGCACAGAGCGAGATCTCGCTGCAGGGCAACGACCCGTACCAGGTGGGTCCTGCGACCGGCCTCGGCCTCGACCACGTCTTCACGCTCTCCGTTCCCAGCATGTGGCGTGAGACCCCGGCGCCGTACGGACCACTTTTCCTGTGGATCGGACGGGGGATCTCGCAGATCACGGGCGAGAACATCGTCGAGGCCGTGCTGTTTCACCGCCTCGTCGTGCTGCTCGGTGTCGGAATGATCGTGTGGGCGACCCCGCGGCTGGCGCGCCGCTGCGGCGTCGCCGAGGTCAGCGCACTGTGGCTCGGCGCGGCCAACCCGCTGTTGTTCATGCACCTTGTGGCGGGCATCCACAACGAAGCTCTGATGCTGGGCCTGATGTTGGCGGGCACCGAATTCGCGCTGCGCGGAGTAGACGCCGCCACCCGTTTGATCCCGCGACCGCTGGCGTGGCCGCGGGACCGCGAGCAGTGGCTCGGCTGGTACCCGGTCGCGATGTTGTTGGCGGGCAGTGTGCTGATCACGATGTCGTCCCAGGTCAAGCTGCCCTCGCTCCTGGCACTCGGATTCGTGGCAATGGCTCTCGCACGCCGCTGGGGCGGAACGGTGAAGGCGTTCTTCCTCGCGGGCGGATCGCTGGGCGTGGTGGCGCTCGCAGTGATGGCGCTGATCGGCTGGGCCAGCGGTCTCGGCTTCGGCTGGCTGTTCACCCTCGGCACCGCGAACGTCGTCCGCAGCTGGATGTCCCCCCCGACACTGCTCGCGCTCGGCACCGGTCAGGTCGGCATTCTGCTCGGGTTGGGTGACCACACCACCGCCGTGCTCGCGCTGACGCGTGCCATCGGTGTCAGCCTCATCGCGGTGATCGTCCTGTGGCTGCTGTTCGCCGTGCTGCGCGGTCGGCTGCATCCGGTCGGTGGGCTCGGCGTCGCCCTCGGCGCCACCCTGCTGCTGTTCCCCGTGGTGCAGCCCTGGTACGTGCTGTGGGCGATCATTCCGCTCGCGGCATGGGCGACACGTCCCCGCTTCAGGGCGGCGGCCATCGTGGTGACCCTCGTCGTCGGGATCTTCGGGCCCACCGCCAACGGCGACAGATTCGCGCTGTTCCAAATCGCGTTGGCCACCGCTGCCAGCTTCCTGATCTTGGTGATGTTGATGATGGTGACCTATCGATGGCTGCCTTGGCGGCCGGTACCCGAGGAACCGGCACCGCCCAGAGCCAGAGCCGACGCCTACGCTGAGTCCCCGTGACCCCCGTTCCTCCCGACGCCCCTCCCGTTGTGCTGCGTGGGGTGAAAAAGCGGTACGGGTCGATGACAGCAGTCTCTGAGCTCGACCTCGACGTACAGACCGCGGAGGTGTTCGCACTCCTCGGCCCCAACGGCGCGGGAAAAACCACGACGATCGAGATGTGCGAGGGGTTCCTCAAGCCCGACGCCGGCTCGATCCGAATCCTCGGCCTCGATCCGGTCGCCGACAATGCCGAGGTCCGGGCGCGAGTCGGCGTGATGCTGCAGGGCGGCGGCGCGTACCCCGCGGCGCGGGCGGGCGAAATGCTCGACCTGGTCGCTTCTTATGCCGCCCACCCGCTGGATCCCCAGTGGTTGCTCGACACTCTGGGCCTCGCCGACTCGGCGCGGACCACCTATCGCCGGCTCTCCGGCGGACAGCAGCAGCGTCTTGCCCTCGCGTGCGCGGTGGTGGGACGACCCGAGCTGGTGTTTCTCGACGAGCCGACCGCTGGAATGGACGCTCACGCCCGAATCGTGGTGTGGGAGTTGATCGATGCGTTGCGCCGCGACGGCGTGACGGTCGTGCTGACCACCCACCAGCTCACCGAGGCCGAGGAACTCGCCGACCGCATCCTGATCATCGACCACGGCGCCGCCGTCGCAACGGGAACCCCGGCCGAGCTGATGCGCAGCGGCGCCGAGAACCAGCTGCGGTTCCGCGCACCGCGCATGCTGGATCTCTCCCTGCTCATATCGGCGTTGCCGGAGGACTATCGCGCGGCCGAAACGGCACCCGGTGAATACCTTGTCGAGGGACGCATCGACCCACAGGTGCTGGCCACCGTCACCGCATGGTGCGCACGCCTCGACGTACTTGCCACCGACATGCGCGTCGAGCAGCGCAGCCTCGAAGACGTGTTCCTCGACCTGACCGGACGGGACCTTCGCTCGTGAACCGTTTCGCACCTGGCACCTTCACGCCGGACCCGCGCCCGGCCGCCGTACCCAAGATGCTGGCCGCGCAGTTCGGCCTCGAACTCCGCCTGCTGCTGCGCAACGGCGAGCAGCTGCTGCTGACGATGTTCATCCCGATCACGCTGCTGGTCGGCCTGACGCTGTTGCCGCTCGGATCCTTCGGACCCAACCGTGCCGCGACGTTCGTCCCCGCGATCATGGCGCTGGCTGTCATCTCCACGGCGTTCACGGGTCAGGCGATCGCCGTCGCGTTCGACCGCCGCTACGGCGCGCTCAAACGGCTTGGAGCTACGGCACTGCCGGTGTGGGGCATCATCGCAGGCAAGTCGATGGCCGTGGTGGCGGTCGTATTCCTGCAGTCAATACTGTTCGGCGCCATTGGTTTTGCGCTCGGCTGGCGTCCGGCGCCGGCCGGCCTCGCCCTCGGCGCCGTAATCATCGCCCTGGGCACGGCGGTGTTCGCCGCGCTCGGCCTCCTCCTCGGCGGCACCCTGCGCGCCGAGATCGTGTTGGCGGTCGCCAACCTGCTGTGGTTCGTCTTCGCCGGTCTGGGCGCCCTGACCCTGGAGGGCGACATGGTTCCCACGGCCGTGCAATGGGTGGCCCGTCTGACACCGTCGGGCGCGCTCACCGAAGCGCTGTCGCGCGCGATGACACTGTCAATGGACTGGTTCGGACTTGCCACGCTGGCCGCCTGGGGTGCTGTTGCCGCGCTCGGCGCGCTGCGCTGGTTCCGGTTCACCTGACGAATTGAGCGCTGGCAGCAGGTATTCCAGCTGTCCGACTTCCTCGACGTTGTGCTTGACCCACGCGTGGGCCTTTTTGTCGGAGAACTTCCGGTGCAGCAGCCTGTTGAGCGGTGACAGCAGCAGCGACCGCACGCCGAGATCCATCACCGTCACGTAGTGAGCACCGTCGGCGCCCGCCGACCAGGTGTGCTCCAGCTGGAACACCGGGATTCCGGCCAGCCGGAGCACCAGTCGAATACCGGTGTCGTCCAGCTTTTCCACGCGGGCTACCTCGTCGACGGTGAACTCGGGACGGGCGCCGAACGCCTCAACCAAGTGGAAGCGGGCGCCCTCGGCGGCACCGCCGCCGGGTGCCGGCCGGGCCAGCTCCCAGAGGATGTGATCGACCGGATGCCAGGCGTGATAGCGGTCGACGATTTCGCCGCCGTACTTCATCGTGCCGCCCAGGTCAGTGAACCAGTCGAACAGCATCGCCGGTGTCACCCCGGCGAGCGGCCGATGGTCGATCGTGATGCGGCGCCGCCCATGAGCGCAATCCGTGAATTGGACTTTGGCGGTGTCGACCGTGCGCATCGGATACAGCACGGGTAGGGACATGGCGGTGATCATCGCGACCTCCAAGATACGGTTTAGTTTCTTATATTGAGAAAGGTAGAACAGGTGAGTTAAGGTACGCAAGCGTTTCTTAGGGGAGAGAGAGGTATCACACATGGGACGGCGACGCGGGGCCGAGCTCGACACCGCCATCCGGACTGCCGTCCTGGAACTCCTCGGCGCACACGGCCCCGACGGCGTCACGATGGAAGCCGTCGCCGCGGCGGCGAGTACCAGCAAGCCTGTCCTCTACCGGCGGTGGCCGGACCGTCGCGCGCTGCTTCGGGACACTCTTTTGGGCGTCGCCACTGCGTCGCTGCCCAGCCAGGACACCGGGACCTTCCGCGGCGACGCCCTCGCGGTCCTGCGCGCATGGACGGAACTGTTCGCCGGGGACACCGGTCCGTTGATGAAGTCGGTCGTGATGGCGGTCGCCGCTGATCCGGAGCTGGAGGAGACCTTCCGCAAGGATGTGATCGGCATGCGGAAAGAGGAGATGGGTGCGATCTTCGCGCGCGGGATGGCGCGTGGCGAAGTCCGTGCCGATGCTCCGGTCGAACTGCTGCGCGAACTCGGCCAGAGCGTGCTGTGGCATCACCTGTTGATCACCGGCGACCCGATCGACGACGACCTCGTCGTCCAGATCGTCGATCAGGTGCTGATGCCACTCGTACGCCCCTACTACAACCGGTAGTTAAAGAGCCTCTACCATCGGAGCGTGCCCGTAGGTCGCCTCTTCATGCGGATCGTTGATCTGCTCCCCGACCCGAGCCTGCGGGTACAGCGCATTGTCGCCGCCGCCGTGATCCTCACCCAGGGCGGCATCGCCGTGACCGGCGCCATCGTTCGGGTCACCGCATCCGGACTCGGATGCCCGACGTGGCCGCAGTGCTTCCCGGGCAGCTTCACTCCCGTACCTCACGCCGAGGTCCCTGGCATCCATCAGGCCGTCGAGTTCGGCAACCGACTGCTGACGTTCCTGGTCGTGCTGACCGCGGCCGCGGCGGTCCTCGCCGTCACCCGCGCCCGACGCCGTCGCGAGGTGCTCCTCTACGCGTGGCTGATGCCGGCGTCGACGGTGCTACAGGCGGTGATCGGCGGGATCACGGTGCTGACCGGACTGCTGTGGTGGACCGTCGCGATCCACCTCCTGGTGTCGATGGCGATGGTGTGGGTGGCTGTGCTGCTCTACGTCAAAATCGGTGAGCCCGACTCGGGGTTGTGGACCACGCGCGTTCCGAAACCGCTGCGGCAGTTGACTGTTCTGTCGGCCTTGACGCTGGCCGCGGTGCTCGTGACCGGAACGATGGTGACGGGCGCGGGCCCGCACGCAGGGGACAAGAGCGTCGACCGGCCGGTGCCGCGCCTGCAGATCGAGATCACCACCCTGGTGCACATGCATTCGTCGCTCCTGGTGGCGTATCTGGCGTTGCTGGTCGCCCTCGGGTTCGCCCTGGTGGCGGTGCATGCACCGACGCCGGTGATGACCCGACTGCGCGTTGTGGTGCTCCTCGTCGCCGCCCAGGGCTCACTCGGCGCGATCCAGTTCTTCACGGGCGTTCCCGAGGCACTGGTGGCTCTCCATGTGGCAGGGGCCGCCGCGTGCACTGCGGCCACCGCCGCGCTATGGGCGTCGATGCGAGAACGGACCGAGCCCGCAACGCTCCAGAGCTGACTCGACGCCCACAGCGAACCGTCTTTGCGCCGCCTGCCGGTCGGTGTTGTCGAGTTGCCGCCACCCCAGCGAGGGTTCGACGAGTTCGAGCTCCAGCAGAACGGGGGCGTCTGCCCCGCCGAGGACGTCGACGCGCGCGTAGAGCAGCTGGGTGACGTCGATCGCCAGATGCGCGGCGGCCGCGGCAAGTACCTCATGCCCGAGGTCCCACAGCTCGAAATCCGGGTCGGCCGGTAGCAGGCTCTCCTCGGCGTACGTTCCCGATTCGTCGAACACCGGCGTCTCCCCCGGCGGCGGCAGCAGAGGCCCCTTGGTGAAGGCGTGGGACTGCTGACCACTGAGAAACACCAGCGCGGTCTCACCGTCGCCCACCCGGTTGTCGTAGGGCTGTACCACCGCGGTGCGTCCGGCAGCCTGTAGCGACTCGGCGTGGGCGTGCGCCAGATCTGCGTCGCAAAAGCGCAGCGCTCCCACCGAACCCGCGCCGACTGACGGCTTGACGACGACTTCGCCGTCCGGAATCCGGACTCGCTCCCCCGGCGTGAAGAAGGCACTGGGCACGATGGGGACGCCCGCCGCGGACAGGTCGGCCAAGTAGCTCTTGTCCACGTTCCACGCGACGACATCGGGCGAGTTGAGCAGGTTCTGCACCTGCCGAGTCCAGGCCAGGAAGTCGTCGAGGCGGTCGGTGTAGTCCCACGTGGCACGCAGGATCACCAGGTCGGCCTTCAGCGTCGCCGGGTCGTCCCACGGCAGCCACCGCGCGTGCAGGCCGCGGCGGCGCAATGCCTCGACCAGGCCCACGTCGTCACCGTCCCCCTCGGGCAGTGCCGGACATCCGGCCAGCACGATGCGCGGATGGAAGACGTCGGGGCGGGCCAGTTTCATGACGAGAGGATGATAGTGCCTATGCACGCCATTGAAGTCGCCGAAACCGGTGGACCCGAAGTCATGTCCGTTGTCGAGAAGGCGCAACCCGAACCCGGCCCCGGCCAGGTGCTCATCAAGGCCGAAGCGATCGGCGTGAACTTCATCGACACGTACTTCCGGTCCGGGCTGTACCCGCGGGAGACGCCGTTCGTCGTCGGTTCGGAGGTGTGCGGAGTGATCGCGGCAGTCGGCGACAACGTCGCGGCGCTCAACGTCGGAGATCGGGTTGTCACCGACAAGGCTCTCGGCGCCTACGCCGAATACTCCCTGGCGCCAGCTGATTTCGTGGCATACGTGCCTGACGGCGTGGCACCGGACGTCGCGGCCTCGGCTCTGTTGAAAGGCATGACGGCGCACTACCTGATCAAGTCGACGTATCCGGTGCAGCAGGGCGACGCCGTACTGGTGCACGCCGGCGCGGGCGGCGTGGGCTTGATCCTGACGCAGTGGATCACCAGCCTCGCCGGGTCGGTGATCACGACGGTGTCCACACCCGACAAGGCCGAATTGTCGCGACGGGCCGGAGCCATCGAGGTGCTCGACTACCCCGACGACCCGAAGGCGTTCGGCGACCGGATCCGCGAGCTGACCGACGGTGACGGTGTCGCGGCGGTGTTCGACGGAGTCGGCGCGTCGACGTTCGAGGCAAGCCTCGCGAGCCTTGCTGTCAGGGGCACCCTGGCGCTCTTCGGCGCTGCGAGCGGCCCCGTTCCGCCCGTCGACCCGCAGCGGCTGAACACGGCGGGTTCGGTGTTCCTGACCCGCCCCAACCTCGGGCACTACACCCGCACGCCCGACGAATTCTCCTGGCGCGCAGGCGAACTACTGACCGCGATCGCCGACGGAACCCTCAACGTCACCGTCAGCCACCGGTACTCACTGCGTGAGGCAGAGCAGGCGCACCGTGATCTGCAGGGGCGGAAAACCGTGGGTTCGGTGGTATTGGTCCCCTAGTCCGGAACCGCTTCGGGAAACGTCCACGTCCCGTCGAGGATCTCCGGCCGCGGCCGGTAGAGCCGCACCAGATAGTTCCAGCCCGGCGTGATGGGCAGGCAGTTCTGAGCGGATTCGTCGCAGCTCCCGAACTGCACTGTGACCGAGCCGTCGTCGCGTTTGACCGCGGTGACGTCGTTGACGGAGTACGCGTTCTGGGCGTTCGGGCTGAAGTAACCCTCGGCGTTGTAGACGGTGATCGACCAGAATCCGTCGACGGGTACGTCCCGCACGGTGAGGTGGTGCGCAGTCTCACCGTCGTTGGCCGACGGGTTCACAGTGAGGTACAACGCCTCACGCTCGGGATTGCCGCCCCAGGCCGCGGCGGAACCGATCAACCGGCGCACCGGATCGACCTCGCCCTCCGCGCCGAACATCCCGCGGCTGTCGGGCAGTGTGGAGAACAACGCGACCAAGGCGTCGCGCACCGTCTTCTGACTGACGGGGTCCCAGTCGGGGATATCGAATGTGCCCGTATCCGCCTGCTCGACGACAACGCCGTCCTGAAGCGCGTGGACAGCGGCCAGATCGGAAGGGTCGTTCGGATCCACCAGCGTGCGCAGCGCCACCATCACGTACCGGGTGCCGATAGCCTCCCGGTCAAATGTGTGCGTGCCCGCGGTGTAGCTGACCTCGGGGACGTAGTGATCCTGGGTGATCACCTGGAGCGAACGGAATCGACCTCCGGCGTCGGGCAGAGTGATGCTGACGGGCCCGGCATCGAGGTCGAACACGGCCGCCGAGTACAGGGTGTCCCGGTTCTGCCGCACGACGAGCTGGTCGTCGAGGGGTCCGAAGTCGCGGAAATGGAGAAATGCGCCAAGCCCGGTGCGGGAGATGTTGCCGAAGTACTGGTCGGTCTCGGCGCGGATGAAGTTGTCCGGCGAGACGTGCACGGCCACGGTCAGACGTGCAGCAGAGTCGGCAAGGCGAGGGCCGAGTCCACGGCCAGCGCGCAGAACACTACGGCGAGGTAGTTGTTGGACTGCAGGAACAGCCGCAACGGTTTCACCGGCTCACCGCGGCGCACCCCGGCGTAGAGCTGGTGGGCCATCACAAGGAACCAGGTGCCCGCCAGGATCGCGACCGACGTGTAGAGCCAGCCGGTGGTCAAGGCGAGCGCAAGCGTGGCCGCGACCGTGAGCCAGGTGTAGATGAGGATTTGCTTGGTGACCTGCTGCTCGGTGGCGACAACAGGGAGCATCGGCACACCGGCAGCCTCGTAGTCCTCCTTGTAACGCATCGCCAGCGCCCACGTGTGCGGTGGTGTCCAGAAGAAGATGATCAGGAACATCACCAGGGCGGGCCATTGGATCGTGCCGGTCACCGCCGACCACCCGATCATGACGGGCATGCAGCCCGCGGCCCCGCCCCACACGACGTTCTGCGATGTTCTGCGCTTGAGCAGCAGGGTGTACACGAGGACGTAGAAGGCGATGGTCGCGCCGGCCAGATGTGCCGACAACATGTTGGTGGTCCACCACAGCCAGAAGAACGAGGCGACCGACAGCGTGAGGCCGAAGATCAGGGCGTGGCTGCGGGGAACGGTCGCACGCGCGAGCGCACGCCGCTCGGTGCGCTTCATCTTCTTGTCGATGTCCGCGTCGGCGACGCAGTTGAGCGTGTTCGCGCCTGCCGCGGCCAGCAGACCTCCCACCAAGGTGTTGAGGATCAGGAGTGGGTCGACTGTGCCTCGGTTCGCCAGGAGCATCGCCGGGATGGTCGTGACGAGAAGAAGTTCGATGACGCGGGGCTTTGTCAACCCGATGTAGCCCAGCAGCCGGGTGCGGAATCGGATCGGGCCTTCGGCGGCATCGTCGATGAGGTGGCCTTCGCGAATCCTCACGCAACCCACTCCTCAGCGACTTCGGCAACGACCCCGGAAGGCGTCTACTACAGAGGATGGTAGACCGCGGAGGTCGGTGTCTGAAAATGCAGGGTCTATTCACCTGGAAGCAGGGATGACCTCTGCGACAGCGGAGCGTTCACCACTAGGGTGGATGAAGCGGATTCACACCGCCTGTCGAGCTTAGGAGCGCGCTTCGTGACCACGATCGAAGAGATCAATTCCCTCACCCGCCCTAACCATCCCGACGACTGGACAGAACTCGATTCGCGCGCGGTCGACACCGTGCGGGTGCTGGCTGCCGACGCCGTGCAGAAGGTCGGGAACGGTCACCCGGGCACCGCGATGAGCCTCGCTCCGCTGGCCTACACGCTGTTCCAGCGGCAGATGCGCCACGATCCCAACGACGTTCACTGGCTGGGCCGCGACCGGTTCGTGCTGTCCTGCGGCCACTCCAGCCTGACGCTTTACATCCAGCTCTACCTGGGCGGGTTCGGGCTCGAGCTCACCGACATCCAGTCTCTTCGGACGTTCAAGTCCAAGACGCCGGGACACCCCGAATTCCGCCACACAGCCGGTGTCGAGATCACCACCGGCCCTCTCGGCCAGGGCCTGGCCTCGGCTGTCGGCATGGCGATGGCCGCCCGCTACGAGCGCGGGCTGTTCGACCCCGACGCCGCGCCCGGCACGAGTCCCTTCGACCACTACATCTACGTCATCGCCTCCGACGGCGACATCGAGGAAGGCGTGACCAGCGAGGCGTCCTCGCTGGCGGGCACCCAGCAGCTCGGCAACCTGATCGTTTTCTACGACAAAAACCAGATCTCGATCGAGCACGACACCAACATCGCGCTCTCCGAGGACGTTGCCGCCCGCTACCGCGCGTACGGCTGGCATGTCCAGGAGATCGAAGGTGGCGAGAACGTCGTCGGAATCGAACAGGCCATCGCGGAGGCCAAGAAGGTCACCGACAAGCCGTCGTTCATCGCGCTGCGCACGATCATCGGCTATCCCGCGCCGAACAAGATGAACACCGGCGGCGTTCACGGATCGGCGCTCGGTGACGACGAGGTTGCGGCCACCAAGAAGATCCTCGGCTTCGACCCGGACAAGACTTTCGAGGTGACCGACGAGGTCATCGCCCACACCCGCGGGCTGCAGGTGCGCGGCAAGGAAGCTCACGAGAAGTGGCAGCCCGGGTTCGACGCTTGGGCCGAGCGCGAGCCTGAGCGCAAGAAGCTGCTGGACCGGCTGCTGGCCCAGGAACTGCCCGACGGCTGGGATGCCGACCTCACCTACTGGGAGCCCGGGTCCAAGGCGGTCGCCACGCGTGCGGCGTTCGGTCAGGTGCTCAATGACGTCGCCCCCAAGTTGCCCGAGCTGTGGGGTGGCTCCGCGGACCTCGCCGGCTCCAACAACACGACGATCAAGGGCGTGAAATCCTTTGGCCCGCCGTCGATCTCAACCGAGGACTTCACCGCGGACTGGTACGGCCGGGTGCTGCACTTCGGCATCCGCGAACACGCGATGGGATCGATTCTGTCGGGCATCGTGCTGCACGGTCCCACTCGCGCCTTCGGCGGGACGTTCCTACAGTTCTCCGACTACATGCGCCCCGCGGTGCGGCTGGCATCGTTGATGGACATCGACACGATCTACATCTGGACCCACGATTCGATCGGGCTCGGCGAGGACGGACCGACACACCAGCCGATCGAGCACCTCGCCGCACTGCGGGCGATCCCGAACCTGTCGGTGGTCCGGCCGGGTGATCCGAACGAGACCGCATACGCGTGGAAGAGCATCATCGCGCGCGGAAACGGCAGCGGTCCGGTCGGTTTCATCCTGACCCGGCAGGGCATCCCAGTTCTGGAGGGCACCGACGCCGAGGGCGTCGGACGCGGCGGGTACGTGCTCGGCGGCGAAGACGCCACCAAGGCCGACGTGATCCTCATCGGAACCGGATCGGAACTGCAGTTGGCGGTCGAAGCGAAGAAGCTGCTGGCGGAGAAGGACATCACCGCCGCGGTCGTATCCATGCCGTGCGTCGAGTGGTTCGAATCGCAGCCGAAGGAATACCGCGACAGCGTTCTCCCACCCGGGGTGTCGGCCAGGGTCGCTGTCGAGGCAGCGGTCGCACAGAGTTGGTACAAGCTCGTCGGCGACACCGGCGAGATCATCTCGATCGAGCACTACGGCGAATCCGCCGACGACAAGACCTTGTTCCGCGAGTTCGGCTTCACCCCCGAGGCAGTGGCAGCCGCGGCCGAACGCTCCATCGACAACTAACCAGAAGGAACCGAAATGACCCAGAACGAGAATCTGGCCGCACTGTCCGAAGCCGGCGTGTCCGTCTGGCTGGACGACCTCTCGCGGGACCGACTGCAGACGGGCAATCTGCAGGAGCTCATCGACACCAAGAGCATCGTCGGGGTTACCACGAACCCCTCGATCTTTCAGGCTGCGCTGTCCAAGGGCGACGCCTACGACGCCCAGATCAAGGAACTGGCCGAACGCGGCGCCGACGTGGACGCGACCATCCGCACCGTGACCACCGACGACGTTCGCAATGCCTGCGACGTCTTTGCCAAGATCTACGAGCAGTCCGGCGGTGTCGACGGCCGGGTGTCGATCGAGGTCGACCCGCGCCTGGCGCACGACACCGACAAGACGATCCTGCAGGCCATCGAGCTCTGGAAAATCGTCGACCGCCCCAACCTGCTGATCAAGATCCCTGCCACCGAGGCCGGGATCCCGGCCATCGCATCGGTTCTCGCCGAGGGCATCTCGGTCAACGTCACCCTCATCTTCTCGGTCGAGCGGCACCGCCTGGTGATGGACGCCTACCTGCAAGGTCTGGAGAAGGCGAAGGAGGCCGGCCACGACGTGTCCACGATCCACTCCGTCGCTTCGTTCTTCGTCTCCCGCGTGGACACCGAGATCGACAAGCGTCTCGAGGAAATCGGTTCCGACGAGGCGCTCGCGCTGCGCGGTCAGGCCGGCGTCGCCAACGCCCGCCTGGCCTACGCCGCCTACGAAGAGGTCTTCCTCGGCGGTGAGCGCTTCGAGAAGCTCAAGGCGGCCGGCGCACGGGTTCAGCGGCCGCTGTGGGCGTCGACCGGCGTGAAGAACCCCGACTACGCCGACACGCTCTACGTCACCGAACTGGTCGCCCCGAACACGGTGAACACCATGCCGGAGAAGACCATCGACGCGGTCGCCGACCACGGCGTCATCACCGGCGACACGGTGACCGGACGCGCCCAGGAGGCACAGGAGGTCTTCGACAAGCTCGCCGCGATCGGCATCGACCTGCCGGACGTGTTCAGGGTGCTCGAGGACGAAGGCGTCGACAAGTTCGAGAAGTCCTGGCACGAACTCCTGGAAGCGACCCAGGGTCAGCTCGACGACACGAAGTGAGGCGCCGCCCATGAGCGCTTGGCGCAATCCGTTACGCGACAAACGCGACAAGCGCATGCCCCGCATCGCGGGCCCGTGCAGTGTGGTGATCTTCGGTGTGACAGGGGACCTGGCACGCAAGAAGCTGATGCCGGCGATCTACGACCTCGCCAACCGAGGCCTGCTGCCGCCGTCGTTCGCGCTGGTCGGATTCGCCCGGCGCGACTGGGCCGACGAGGACTTCGGGCAGGTCGTCTACGAGGCGGTCAAGCAGCACGCCCGCACACCGTTCCGGCAGGAGGTGTGGGACCGCCTCGCCGAAGGGTTCCGGTTCGTCCAGGGCACTTTCGACGACGAGGCCGGGTTCGCCCGGTTGGCCGAGACGCTGGACAAGCTCGACGCTGAACGCGGCACCGGCGGCAATCATGCGTTCTACCTGTCGATTCCACCGAAGGCGTTCCCTCAGGTGCTCGAACAGCTTTCGCGCACCGGGCTGGCCAAGAAGTCCGACGGCCACTGGAGCCGGGTGGTGATCGAGAAGCCGTTCGGTCACGATCTGAAGAGCGCCGAGGAGCTGAACAAGATCGTCAACGACGTCTTCCCCGAGTCGTCGGTCTTCCGGATCGACCACTACTTGGGCAAGGAGACGGTGCAGAACATCCTCGCGCTGCGGTTCGCCAACGAGATGTTCGAGCCCGTGTGGAATGCGCACTATGTCGACAGCGTGCAGATCACCATGGCAGAGGACATCGGGCTCGGTGGGCGAGGTGGCTACTACGACGGTGTCGGGGCCGCGCGTGACGTCATCCAGAACCACCTGCTGCAGCTACTGGCGCTGACGGCCATGGAGGAACCGGTCAACTTCTCCCCCGCCGAGCTGCAGGCAGAGAAGATCAAAGTGCTCTCGGCGAGCAAGCTCGCCGAACCGCTCGACGAGACCACCGCGCGTGGCCAATACACCGCCGGCTGGCAGGGCGGGGAACGCGTGGTCGGGCTGCTCGAGGAAGAAGGCTTCTCGACCACGTCGACGACGGAGACGTTCGCGGCGATCACCATCGACGTGGACACCCGCCGCTGGGCGGGTGTCCCCTTCTACCTGCGCACCGGAAAACGCCTCGGCCGCAGGGTGACCGAGATCGCGCTGATCTTCAAACGGGCACCGCATCTGCCGTTCGACGCGACCATGACCGAGGAACTCGGGCAGAACGCGCTGGTGATCCGAGTACAGCCCGACGAGGGCATCACGATGCGCTTCGGCTCCAAGGTGCCGGGGAACAAGATGGAAGTCCGCGATGTCAGCATGGACTTCTCCTATGGTTCGGCGTTCGCCGAGGAGTCGCCGGAGGCCTACGAACGCCTGATCCTCGACGTTCTGCTCGGTGAGCCCTCGCTCTTCCCGGTGAACGAGGAGGTCGAGTTGGCTTGGAAAATCCTCGATCCCGCACTGGAGTACTGGGCCTCCCACGGAAAGCCCGAACCCTATGAGGCCGGCGGTTGGGGCCCGGAATCGGCGTTCGAGATGCTCAGGCGGTCTGGCCGCGAATGGAGGCGGCCGTGATGAGCGCTTGCGCGAAGAACCGAGGAATCTGATGAGCGCTTGCGCGAAGAACCGAGGAATCTGATGAGCGCTTGCGCGAAGAACCGAGGAATCTGATGAGCGCTTGCGCGAAGAACCGAGGAATCTGATGAGCGCTTGCGCGAAGAACCGAGGTGCCCGTTGATCATCGACATGCCCGACACCGACACCGGTGCGATCAACAAGCGGATTCAGGCCGTGCGCGAAGAGGGCGGCGCCATCACACTGGGTCGCGTTCTCACCCTGGTCATCGCGCCCGACACCGAGGCAGTCCTCGAAGAGTCCATCGACGCGGCCAACGCGGCGAGCCGCGAGCATCCCTGCCGCGTCATCGTCGTCGCACCCGGCGATCGGCGGGCAGACGAGGCCAGGCTCGATGCCCAGTTGCGCGTCGGCAGCGATGCCGGCGCCAATGAGGTTGTGGTTCTGCGACTTTCGGGACCGCTCGCCAACCATGCGAGCAGTGTGGTGACACCCTTCCTGCTTCCCGACACCCCGGTCGTCACATGGTGGCCGGACGTCGCCCCGCCTGTGCCGGCGCAGGACCCGCTGGGCAAACTGGCGCTGCGCCGCATCACCGATGCCACCAACGGCACCGATCCGCTGGAGTCGATCAAGGGCCGGCTGGAGGGCTACACAC
This sequence comes from Mycolicibacterium iranicum, assembly GCF_001650495.1. Taxonomy (GTDB): domain Bacteria; phylum Actinomycetota; class Actinomycetes; order Mycobacteriales; family Mycobacteriaceae; genus Mycobacterium; species Mycobacterium iranicum_A. Next base: position 101,023 of record NZ_LWCS01000076.1, read on the forward strand.
CGGGCGACACCGACCTGGCGTGGAGCCGGATCACCTACTGGCGAGCATTGCTCGCCGCCGCGGTGGACGAGCCACCCCATGAACCGATCAACTCGGCGCTGGTGTCGGGCCTGGCCACCGAACCCGCGTTGGACGTGCTGGCGGGCTGGCTGGCCAGCCGGATCGACGGGCCGGTCCGGCGCGCGGTCGGCGAACTCAAGGTCGAGCTTGTTCGCGACAGCGAGACGATCACGTTGAGCCGCCCCCAGGAAGGGGTGACCGCGAAGATCACCCGTGACGCCAAACCCGACGCGCTGGTCCCGTTGGCGCGCAGGGAAACCCGTGAATGTCTGGCCGAGGACATGCGTCGCCTCGATGCCGACGAGATCTATTTCGAAGCGCTGAAGGGGATCGAGAAGGTGCAGTATCTATGACGGTGACGATCGAGAAGTATTCCGACAGTGATGCTTTGGTGGCCGCGGCCGGCGACCGGCTGGTCGACGCGATCAACGCGGCGATCTCGGCGCGCAACGAGGCCGCGATCGTGCTCACCGGCGGAGGCACCGGGATCGGCCTGCTGAAACGCGTCGGCGAACGCCGCGGCGAGATCGACTGGGCGAAGGTTCACATCTATTGGGGTGATGAGCGATTCGTTCCGGCCGACGACGACGAACGCAACGACAAGCAGGCCCGTGAGGCACTCCTGAACCAGGTCGACATCCCCGAGACCAACGTGCACGCCATGGCCGCGACCGACGGCGAGTTCGGCGACGACCTGGACGCGGCTGCAGCGGGTTACGAGCAGGTCGTCATCGGCAACTTTGAGGCCACCGGCCCCCAGTTCGACGTACACCTGCTCGGCATGGGTCCCGAGGGACACGTCAACTCCCTGTTCCCGGACACGGCCGCCGTCAGGGAAACCGAGCGGTTCGTCGTCGGGGTCACCGATTCCCCCAAGCCGCCGCCGAGGCGAATCACGTTGACGCTCCCGGCCATCGCGCGGTCACGCGAGGTCTGGTTGGTGGTGTCCGGTGAGGGCAAAGCGGATGCGGTGGCCGCCGCGGTCGGCGGGGCCGAGCCCGTCGACATTCCCGCGGCGGGCGCGGTCGGCAGCGAGGCCACAGTGTGGCTGCTCGACGAGGGTGCCGCCTCGAAGCTGCCCTAGCTACGGACGTACGACGCGGCGTGAAACTCCGGAAGTCCTGAGCAGCACGGCAAGCACGAGCGCGGCGAGGAGCAACGCGGGTACGTCACCTACGAGGTGTCCGCGGTGATGCGCGCTGGTGAACGACTGCACGGCCATGATCGCGGCGTGGATGACGCTGGACCACACCGTGAACCAGATCAGGCTCGTGTGCGCCTCAGGCCGCCGGGCCGCGTTGCACAGAAATGCGCCGAGTACGGCGTAGAGGCCGACGATCATCATGAAGTAGTCGGATTCGTAAGGTGCGCCGTGGTGCCAGGCCCAGCCGGAGGGCCAGACGACGGCCAACGGGTACAGCATGACCATTACCGCACCGAAGGCCACCAGCGCGATGCGGAGTAGCCGGTAGCTGGTGGCGGGTGCCATAGCGCCTCCCAAGACTGCGGACCCCAACACAGTAAGGCCACCTCTTCGAGGGAGGTGGCCTTACCGAAATCATGCGTCGGGATTGAGGATGTACAGCCCGGCGATCGTCCGGTCGTCACGGAAAGTGATGCGAGCGACGAAATCACCGGCCTCGAAGGTCAATGGCGTGTTGGTGGTGGTGAAGTCGCCCGCCCGCACGACCTCTGTGTTTCCGTGGCTCTCATACGCCCCGGCAAGGCCGGCGATGTACGCCCACGCCTCGGCTACCCCCTCTTCGGTGAGCCGGTCACGCATCGTGGAGTCGAATCGAGCGCTGACATCAGACCATCGTCCGTGCGCGAGCTCGTCGATGACGGTCCTGGCCAGCTCGTCAGCCTGCGGAAGTGCGTCAGTTTTCATTGTTTCTCCTGTCCTCGGGTCGATGGGCTTGCCGTAGCGCTGGAAGACCGCTTGACGTGTCACACCGAGCACGTCTCCGATTTGTTGCCACGTTCGTCCTGCGTCTCGCGCCTGTTGGACGGCGGCAGCCATGAGCGCCTCGGATTGGTCCTGGACCTCGCGTGCTGCCCGAACCAGATCGAGGGGGTCGTGCTCTCCGCGCAGTACCGGAGCGGCAAGGATCTGGCCGATGCGGCGGTGTAGCTGCTGCCCGGTCTCAGCGAACGACATGTGTCAATTAATACTTAACAATGAGTCTCAGGTCAAGTAATTATTGACAGACTTGTGTCTGGACGCCGAGGCCGCATCGGTCATTGGTGTCAGTGGGTCGCGCGTTGCGCAGGTGGGCCATACTGGCCGGATGGCAGACAAAGGGGGAAGACCTGTCCGAACCGGCCCTGAGCGCATCCGCAAGCTCGCGCAAGCGGCGCTCAACGCCGATGTCACCGTCGAGCAGGTCGACACCATCCTGGAGGGTCTCAGCGAGACGCTGGAGGACCTCAACCGCTCCACGGAGAACCTCGATGCCACCCTGGAACGGTTCAACGGCACCATCAGCCAGATCAACGAGCTGGCTCCTCGCCTGATCGCCGTCGTCGACCGGATGGAAGGCATCGTCTCCCGGGTGGAACGAATAGTCGGCCTCGGCGAGTCGGTCATCTTGCCGCTCACGGCGACCGAGCACGCGATCCGCGGCGCGCTGGACAGGGTTCGCCGCACCGCCGGCCTCTGACGGACGGTCGCCTTGACCTATCCGCTGTTGCGCAGTGCCGTCGCCAGACCACTCATCGTCAGCAGGATGCCGCGCTGCACAAGCTCGTCTTCGTCGCCGGATCGGTAGCGGCGCAACAACTCCACCTGAAGGTGGTTCAGCGGCTCCAGATACGGGAAGCGGTTGAACACCGACCGGGCCAGCGCGGGATTGTCGGCGAGCAGATCGTCCTGCCCGGTGATCAGCTTGTGCATGCGAATCGTGCGCGCGTGTTCGTCGACGATCTTGTCGAACACCCTGCGCCGCAACGCTTCATCCTCGACCAGCTCGGAGTATCGAGCAGCCAGACCGAGATCTGACTTCGCCAGGACCTGCGCCATGTTGGACAGGACGGTGGTGAAGAACGGCCATTTCCGGTACAGGTCTTGCAGGATCTCCAGCCTGGCTTCCGCGTCCGGACCCTGCCCTACCCAGTCCTCGAACGCCGTCCCGGTGCCGTACCAGCCGGGCAGCATCACGCGCGACTGACTCCAGGCCAGCACCCACGGAATCGCGCGCAGATCCGAGATTGATGTCGTCGGCTTGCGGGAAGTGGGGCGGCTGCCGATGTTGAGGGCACCGATCTCGCTGACCGGCGTCGACGCCTTGAAGTACTCTACGAATCCCGGTGTGTCGTGGACGAGTTCGGCGTAAGCGCGCTGTGCCCGCGCCGCGAGGTCGTCGAGGACCTCGTAGGCCGGCTCGGCGGCCTCACCGAGACCTTCGACGTCGAGCAGTGTCGCCTCGAGCGTGGCAGCCAGCAGCGTCTCCAGGTTGCGGTGCGCGATCCGCGGCTCGGCGTACTTCGCCGCGATCACCTCGCCCTGCTCGGTCAGCCGCAGCGATCCCTGCACCGCGCCCGGTGGCTGAGCCAGGATCGCGTCGTAGCTCGGACCCCCTCCTCGACCGACGGTACCGCCGCGACCATGGAACAACCGCAGGCGGATTCCGGTCTTGCGCGACGATTCGACAAGGTCGAGTTCCGCCCTGTAAAGCGCCCAATTCGCGGCCAGATACCCGCCGTCCTTGTTGGAATCCGAATAGCCCAGCATCACCTCCTGGCTGTCCCCGCGGGCGGCGACAACCGCCCGGTACAGCGGAAGGTCAAGCGCCGCTTCGAGAATGGCCGAGCCCCGTTGCAGGTCGTCGATGGTTTCGAACAGCGGCACGACCCCAACGGGGGCGTACGGATGCTTCGAGGACGCGTCGAGAAGCCCGGCCTCCTTGAGCAGGATCGCGGCTTCGAGCATGTCGGAGACGGACTGGCACATCGAGATGATGTAGTTCGGCACAGCCTGCGGCCCGAAGACGTGCACCGCCCGCGCAGCCGCGAAGACGATGTCGAGTTCTTTGCGGGCGAGTTCGGACAGGTCGGCGCCCGGTCCGATCAGGGGTCGGCGGGTCGCCAGTTCGGCCGTCAGGACCTCGACACGATCGTCCTCGCTCAGCGAGGTGTAGTCGGGATGCACCCCAGCCCAGGCCAGCAGCTCAGCGATGACCTCCTCGTGCACGTCGGAGTTCTGCCGCATATCCAGTCCGGACAAGTGAAAACCGAAGGTGCGCACAGCCTCTCGTAGTCGAGCCAGACGGTCGTCGGCAAGTGCGGCGCTACCGTTGGCGCGCAGCGACTCATCGACGGTGTCGAGGTCGTCGAGCAGTTCACCTGGTGTGAGGTAGGGATCCATGCCGAGGTCGAGTTCGTGTTCGGGCTGGCGGTCGAGGACCTCTCGGGCGGTGGCCGTCAGCCGTGCATGCACGACACGCAGCGCCCGGCGATACGGTTCATCGGCGCGGGCCGGCTCGGCACACGCATCGGCGAGCGCGGCCAGGCCGTCGCTGATGTGCACCAGGCGTACCGACATGGAAAGTTCCTGCTCGAGCGCGGTGAGCTCGGCGAGATAGTGGGTGAACGCTGTGTAGGCGGCATTGCCTGTGGCGAGTCTGACGACCTCGGCGGTGACGTTCGGGTTGCCGTCTCGATCACCGCCGATCCAGGAACCCGGCCGGAGAATGGGCTCCTCCAGAAGCTCCGCGTCGGGCCAGCGCTGCTGGAGCGCCGCGCGCACTTCGGCGTTGACCTGCGGGATCACCTCGAACAACGCCGCCGGGTAGTAGCGCAGCCCGGTTTCGATCTCGTCTTGGATCTTCAAGCGGGACAACCGGATCAGCGCCGTCTGCCACAGCGTGAGGATGTGGCGACGCAACTCGCGTTCGATGTCACGGCCGTCGGCGGTCTCGCTCTGCCCGTGCAGGCGCAGCCGCATCAGTTCGGTGACGCGATGCTGGGTGTCGAACACGGTACGCCGGCGCGTCTCGGTCGGGTGCGCCGTGATCACCGGGGCCACCAGAGCGCCGCGCAGCGCCCCGCTGACGGTGGCGGCGTCGAGGTCGGCGTCGTCGAGCTTCAGGTAGGTGGCAGCCAGTCTGCTGTTCTGGGGCGGCTCTCCCGCGGCTTCGTGGATTCTGCGGCGGCGCTCTCGGTGGATGTCCTCGGCCACGTTGGCCAGCAGAGCGAAGTGGGTGAACGCCCGGATCACCGGGATCGCGAGGTGGACATCGACTCCGTCGAAGAGTTTGGCCATGTCGGCGCGGTCGATCTCGGAACGCCGCACCCGAAAGGCCTCGACGCGGGCGCGTTCGACAAGATCGAAGACCTCGTCACCGTTCTGCTCACGCACCGTGTCGCCGAGGATCGTGCCCAGCAACCGGATGTCCTCGCGCATCGGTTCGGACGCTTCCCGCCCCACCTGGGTACGCTGTACCGCTCCGATCGGTTCGAGGTCGGGGGCAGCCATTGGTCAAGTATCCGGGTTGCCACTCGGGCCCGCAGCGCGAGGCCCATGGGGCAGGATGGGCCTGTGACCGGGACGCTGTATCTCGCCCGCAAGGTGATCACGATGGATCCGGGCTGCCCGAACGCGGCGGCTGTCCTGGTCACCGACGGCTCCATCACGGCAGTCGGTGATGCCGACGAACTAGCCGAGCATTCCTCGGCACAGGTCGACGAGACGTTCGCAGACGCCGTGCTGATGCCGGGTCTGATAGATCAGCACCTGCATCCGGTTCTCGGGGCGACCACGCTGATGATGGAAGTGATCGCGACCGAGGACTGGGATCTGCCGGGCCGGTTCTGTCCGGCTGCCTCATCCCAGGACGAATATCGCTCGCGGCTCACGGCAGCAGAGGCGGCCCTCGCACCCGGCGAGTGGATGTTCAGCTGGGGCTATCACAAGCTTTGGCACGGCCACCTCGACCGCGCGGTGCTCGACGGAATCAGCTCCGACCGGCCAATCGCGGTGTGGCAGCGCAGCTGTCACGAATGGTTCCTGAACTCCGCGGCGATCACCGCGCTCGGCATCACGGCCGGCGGCGCGATGGCCGATCTCGACGGCGGGCACTGGTGGGAGACGGGGATGAACCAGCTGCTGCCGTCCCTGTCTGCGCATTTTCTGACCCCGGAGCGGATCGCGGCAGGCCTGCGCCAGATGGTCGCCTACCTTCGCGGCAACGGAGTGACCGCGTTCAACGAACCCGGGATCATGTGGGATCTGGAGCCGTGGCCGCTCTATCAGCAGATCCTCGGAGCCGACAACACCCCGTTGCTGTCGACGTTCCTCGTCGACGCCCGCAGCCAGGCCGACTCCGGAATGGCCCCCGAGGATGCAGTCGCCGACGCCGAGCGCCAGATCGCCAGTGCGTGCGAGGGCAAGGTGCGGCTGCTGCCCCGGCAGGTGAAATTGTTCGCCGACGGCGCGATCATCAGCCAGCTGATGCAGATGCGCGACCCTTATCTCGACGACGACGGCCGGCCCGACCTGTGCCACCACGGCGAGTGGTTGATGGCACCCGACACCTTCCGGGCGTTCGCCCGCGTGTACTGGAATGCGGACTGGCAGCTGCACATCCACGTCAACGGCGATGCCGCGCTGGACCTCGTGCTGGACACGATCGACGAGTGCATGGCCGCGCATCCGCGCAGCGACCATCGCACCGTGATCGTGCATTTCGCCAACTCGACCGAAGAACAGATCGACCGCATCGCAGCGCTCGGCGCGATCGTCTCCGCGAACTCCTACTATCCCGTCGGCTTCGCCGACAAGTACGCCGAGCGCGGACTGGGACCGGAACGCGCCGACATGATGGTGCGGGCGGCGTCGGTGTTGAAGCGCGGGATTCCGTTGTCGTTCCACTCCGACCTGCCGATGGGTCCTGCGGCGCCACTGACGCTGGCGTGGTGCGGTGTCAACCGGCTGACGCCCGGCGGCCGCGTCGCAGGACCCGAGCAGTGCATTCCGGTGCACGACGCGCTACGGGCAGTCACGATCGAGGCCGCATACTCGTGGCGCATGGAACACGAACTGGGCAGCATCACACCGGGGAAAGCCGCGAACTTCACGGTACTGGCGGAGGACCCCTACGCCGTCGAGCCGGCACGCCTCAAACAGATCGAAGTCTTGGGGACGGTCTACGAGGGACGCTGGTTCCCCCGGGAGGCTGGTTAGACGCCGTATTTGATCGACAGAGCCATGCCGACGATGGCGACGATCCAGATGCCGGTGACGAAAAGCGTCAGGCGGTCGAGGTTTTTCTCGACCACGGTGGAGCCGGACAGGCTGGACTGCACACCGCCACCGAACAGGCTGGACAGGCCGCCGCCCTTGGCGCGGTGCAGCAGGACCAGGAGCACGACCAGGACACTGGTCACGACCAGGGTGATCTGCAGAGCCAATTGCATGGGCGCGAGTTTACAGGGTTGAGGAGGCTGCTCAGGGCAGCGGTCCGCCCGCGGCAATCGCGGACAGTGTCGCGAACTGCTCGCCGTCCAGGGATGCGCCGCCGACCAGGGCGCCGTCGACGTCGCCCTGCCCGACGATCTCGCCGACGTTCTTGGCGTTGACCGAGCCGCCGTAGAGCACTCGCACCCCGGCCGCGATCTCGGGCGAGGCCAGGTTGCCCAGTTCGTCACGGATCGCCTTGCAGACCTCCTGCGCATCCGCGGCGCTCGCCACGCGGCCGGTGCCGATCGCCCAGACGGGCTCGTAAGCGATCACCGACTTGCCGATCTGCTCGGCCGACATTCCCGCGAGCGACCCGCGCAGCGAGTTCACGTTGAACTCGACATGGTCGCCAGCCTCACGCACTTCCAGCTGTTCGCCGATGCAGATGATCGGCGACAGCCCGTGCCGCAGCGCCGCAAGCGCCTTCGCGGCGACGAGCGCGTCGTCCTCGTGATGATACGTCCGACGCTCGGAATGGCCGACCACGGCGAACGTGCACCCCAGCTTGGCCAAAAAGGCGCCGCTGATCTCACCGGTATACGCCCCGGAGTCGTGCTGGGACACGTCCTGCGCGCCGTAGGTGAGCCGCAGCTTGTCACCATCGACGAGGGTCTGCACGCTGCGCAGGTCGGTGAACGGCGGCAGGACCGTGACGTCTACCTTGTCGAAGTACTTGTCCGGCAACGAGAATGCGATCTTCTGCACCAGCGCGATGGCCTCGAAGTGGTTGAGGTTCATCTTCCAGTTGCCGGCGATCAGTGGCTTACGGGACATCGACGGCCCTTTCAGGACTCGAGTACGGAGATGCCGGGCAGTTCTTTACCCTCAAGGTATTCCAGCGACGCGCCGCCACCGGTGGAAATGTGCGAGAAACCGTCCTCGGGCAGGCCCAGTTGGCGCACGGCGGCCGCCGAGTCACCGCCGCCGACGACGCTGAACGCGCCCTTGCCGGTGGCGGAGATGATGGCCTCGGCCACTCCTTTGGTGCCAGCGGAGAATGCCGGGAACTCGAACACGCCCATCGGGCCGTTCCAGAAGATCGTCTTGGCGTTGGACAGCAGCGTGGTGAACCGCTTCACCGACTCAGGACCGATGTCCAGACCCATCGTGCCGTCGGGGATTTTGTCCGCCGCGACCGTTTTGGCCGGCGAATCGGCGGCGAACTTCTCGGCCACCACGATGTCCACCGGCAGATGCAGCACGTCACCGTAGTCGTCGAGCAGCTTCCGGCACGTCTCGATCATGCTCTCTTCGAGAAGCGAGTTGCCCACTGAAACACCCTGTGCGGCAAGGAAGGTGAAGCACATGCCGCCACCGATGATCAGGCTGTCGGCCTTGGTGGCCAGGTTCTCGATCACGGCGAGCTTGTCCGAGACCTTCGAACCGCCGAGCACCACGGCGTAGGGCCGTTCGGTCGACTCGGTGAGCTGGGCCAGAACCTTGACCTCGGTGTCGACGAGCTTTCCCGCGTAGTGCGGCAGCAGTGTCGCGACGTCGTAGACCGACGCCTGCTTGCGGTGCACCACCCCGAAGCCGTCGGATACGAACGCACCGTCCTCCCCGACCAGTTCCACGAGCGCCTTCGCGAGCGCGAGGCGCTCGGCGTCGTCCTTACTGGTCTCGCGGGAATCGAAGCGGATGTTCTCCAGCAGCAGGATGTCGCCGTCGGTCAGTCCCTCGGCGCGAGCCAGCGCGTCGGTGCCCACCACGTCACCGGCCAACTGCACGTGCCTGCCCAGCTTGTCCCCCAAGGCTTCTGCGACCGGTGCCAGCGATAACTGCGGGTCCGGCTCGCCCTTCGGTCTGCCGAGGTGCGCGGTGACGACCACCTTCGCGCCGGCGTCGCTCAACTCCTTCAGCGTGGGCACAGAGGCGATGATGCGGCCCGGATCGGTGATCCTGCCGTCATCGAGCGGCACGTTCAGGTCGGAGCGCACCAGCACGCCCCGCCCAGAAACCCCCTCGGACAGAAGGTCGTCGAGTGACTTGATGCTCACGGCTAGAGGGACTTGCCGACCAGGCCGATGAGGTCGGCAATGCGGTTGGAGTAGCCCCACTCGTTGTCGTACCAGGACGCGACCTTGGCCTGGTTGTCGATGACCTTGGTCAGGCCCGAGTCGAACAGCGAGCTGTGCGGGTCGGTCACGATGTCACTGGACACGATCGGCGCATCGTAGTACTTCAGGATGCCCTTCAACGGGCCGTCGGCGGCGGCCTTGTAGACAGCGTTGATGTCATCGACGCCGGCCGACTTCTCCAGTTCGACCGTCAGGTCGGTGATAGACCCCGTCGGGATCGGAACGCGCAGGGCGTAACCGTCGAGCTTGCCCTTCAGCTCGGGCAGCACCAGGCCGATGGCCTTGGCGGCACCGGTCGAGGTAGGCACGATGTTCAGCGCGGCGGCGCGGGCGCGGCGCAGGTCCTTGTGCGGCGCGTCCTGCAGATTCTGGTCCTGGGTGTAGGCGTGCACGGTCACCATGAGGCCCCTCACGATGCCGAACTCGTCATTGATGACCTTGGCCAGCGGCCCGAGGCAGTTCGTGGTACAGGACGCGTTGGAGATGATGTTCTGGCTGCCGTCGTACTTGTCGTCGTTGACGCCGAGCACGATGGTGATGTCTTCGTCGCTGGCGGGCGCGGAGATGATGACCTTCTTGGCGCCGGCGTCGAGGTGGCCCTGCGCTTTGGCGCGGGCGGTGAAGATGCCGGTCGACTCGACGACGACGTCGACGCCGAGGTCACCCCATGGCAATGCGGCGGGGCCTTCCTTGATGGCCAGCGCCTTGATGCTCTTATCGCCGACGATGATGGTGTCGTCGCCGTCGAGGCTCACGTCGTAGGGCAGCCGGCCCAGGATGGAGTCGAACTTCAGCAGGTGCGCCAACGTGGCGTTGTCGGTGAGGTCGTTGACCGCGACGATCTCGATGTCGGTGTTCTTGCCTTCGGCCTTCTGCGCGTCCAGAGCGCGGAAGAAGTTGCGCCCGATACGGCCGAAACCGTTCACGCCTACCCGGATCGTCACGTGTCTCTCCTCTTGAATTCGATGCTCGTGCACAGCTCGGCACTCAGCCTAGTAGTTGACCCGTACGCCGCGCGCGTTCGCCCCGAACCGCGGCTAGAGCATCCCTGAACCCTGGTCGACGTACGGGTTGCCGAGCCACCTGCGGCGGATGCGCTGGAACTCGCCGCTGGCTTCGAGTTCGGCCTGCGCGGCCCCCAGGCGAGCGAACAGCTGCTGATCAGCGGGGTTGACCGCGATCGCGATGTCCTCAACGGACAGCCCGCGTTGCACGACCTCGACGCCGGGTACCGCCTTGATGAGCTCGGCCAGCACGGGGGCGAGCTTCATGACGGCATCGCACCCGCCGGTGACCAGGTCGGCGATCGCGGTGCTCACCGCGCCGTAGTCATAGATGCGGACACGATCGGCCTTACCGTCCGCCACGAGTTGGCGGGCGACCGCTTCGCTGGTGTTGCCGCGCTGCACGCCGATCGTCAAGCCCGCCAGGTCGTCGACGGACCGGACCTGGGGCAGCCGGGACGTATCCACCGCCAGACCCTGCCCGGAGATCACATAGGGCGGCAAGAACGCTGCCCGGCGCTGCCGCTCCGGGGTGACGGTGATGCCCGCGATGACGCAGTCGTAGTCGCCCGCCCCGAGCCGGACGAAGATCCCGTCGAAATCCGCACCGTCGTAGGCCACGAACTCGACCTCGACTCCGATGGCTCGTGCAAGGGCGGTCATCACGTCGATGTCGAGGCCGCTGTGGTCGGGCATCGCGTTGAAGGGCGGATCCGGATAGGCCACACCGACCCGCAGTTGACTCATGCGACCACGGTAGAGGCTACTGTCCGGCCCGTGGAGGACGTACCGGAGGTTGGCCCGCGGCCGCTGGCGGCACACACCAAGCCGATGGCCTTTCTGGCCCGTCTCGGCGCAGCGATGATCGCGGCCGGCTACCCCATCGGGATGGTGCGGCGGGCGTTGGGATCGGCGGCCGACGGTTACGGGGTGTCGCGAGAGATGCTGATACTGCCCAACTACATCCAGCTCGGGGGCGGTGGCGAACATCCCGACGGCACCACGATGCGGGTGGAGAGCGCCGAGAAGAACCTTCGCTTCGACCAGACCTTCCCGCTCGCCGTGCTCGTGGAACGGGTGGAGAGCGGCCAGGTCACCCCGGAGGACGGGCTGGCCGAGCTCGACCGTATCGATGCCATGCGGCCGCGGTTCTCGGCGTGGGCATTCGTCGTGGGTTACGTGCTGCAGAGCGCGGCATTCGCCTTGATCCTGCAGCCGAACCTGATCGCGCTGCTGGCCGCCGTCACCTTCGGCTTCGGCGTGGGGCTACTGGGCTTGTTCGCCAGGCGCAGCGAGCCGCTCACCCAGCTGCTGCCCGTCGTCGCGGCGTTCCTTGTCGCGCTCTCCTCCTTTGTTCTCGGCCGGCTGCTCGATCTCGGGGAGGGCAGTCTGCGCGCGTTGGCGCCCGCACTGGTGATGTTCCTGCCCGGCACCGCGATCACGCTGGCCGTCATCGAACTCAGCGGACGCGACATGATCGCCGGGTCCGCGCGTCTGATCGCCGGTGGGATTCGGTTGGCGCAGTTGGCTTTCGGAATTCTCATCGCGGCGCAGGTCGTCGGCCTGTCCACCGACGAACTCAGCGTCGCATCGGTGGACCGATTCGGGCCGTGGTCGCCGTGGTTGGGTGTCGCGGTTTACGCGGTCGGACTGTTCCTCTACCACGGGCCTCCTACCCGCTTCATGGGATGGATGGCGCTGATCCTGTTCGTCTCCTACGCGGGTCAGGTCCTCGCGAACGCCGGTCTGGGCAGCTACGCCAGCGGCTTCGGTGGCGGGCTCGCGCTGACCGTGTGTGCACTGCTGGTCGCGCACCGGCCGGACACTCCGCCGGCAGCCACCCTGCTGCTCCCCGGGTTCTGGCTGCTGGTGCCGGGCTCACTGGGATTCATCGGCGTCACCGAGCTCGTCGGCGGCAGCAGTGGCGGCGCCGTCGCCGTCACGCTGATCTCGATGATCTCGATCGCGCTGGGGATCCAGGCCGGTCTGCTGCTCTGGGAAGCGTTCCGCCAGCTGAAGTCCCGGTTCGGACGCATACTCGACCAGTGAAGAGTCGAGGTTCGAGATGACCGATTGGGTGATTCCTGCGATCACGGCCTCGGCCAGCCTGCTCGGCACGATCGTCGGCGGCCTGGCGACGTACTGGACGGCGAAGAGGACCCACGAACGGCAGAGCGTCGCCGACGAGGAACGGCTGAAGTTCGATCTGCTCCGCGACGCCACCATCCGGTTCGTGGCGGCGATGACGGAGATCTCGGTGGCCAACGCGGGCCTCAGGGAGATTTCCGACGAGTGGGCGGAGGTCACGCATCGCCTCGCACGTACCCAAGACCATGGCGAGTTCCTCGCCATGGCGCGCGAGATCGATCCGTCGATCCCCGACAACCTGAATCGTCTCGCGGTGATGTTCCGGGTGATCCGGGTGACCGGCGTGCTCGAAGACGACATCAAACGCGCCATCACCTTGCTCACCGAACTGCGGCTGGTGGCCCCCAGCGACATCGCCGACAGCGCCCAGCGCGTGATCTACAGCGCCTTCGCCCAAGAGCTCACCTCGGCGCTCTCGCCGGACAAGCGCAACATGGCGACCGAGGCGTTCAACACGGCCATCAACGATTTCGTCAACCGGGTCCGGCACTACATGAAGGTCGAGGACCACGACTTCGACGTAATCGACCGCACGGCGCTGGACACGCTGCTGGGGCCCTAGCGTCAGGTGCACTGGGCGCGAGCGTGGGCCCGATGAACGAAAAACGGGCCGTTTGCGTACAGAACCCCCACGTTCGGCAAGCTAGGCGTCTTCGAGCAGGTCCGGCGTCACAGCCGACTCGGTGTCGGGGATGCCGTCCTGTTTGGCCTTGCGGTCAGCCATGGACAGCAGACGCCGGATACGGCCTGCCACAGCATCTTTCGTCATGGGCGGTTCGGCGAGGCGGCCGAGTTCCTCGAGCGAGGCCTGTCGATGGGCGACGCGCAGATTACCCGCGGCGGCGAGGTGGTCGGGCACGGTGTCGCCGAGGATCTCCAGCGCGCGTTCCACCCGGGCGGCCGCCGCCACAGCTGCGCGCGCCGACCGTCGCAGATTCGCATCGTCGAAGTTGGCCAGCCGGTTCGCGGTGGCACGCACCTCGCGGCGCATCCGGCGCTCCTCCCAGGTGAGCCGCGTGTCCTGAGCACCCATCCGGGTGAGCAGCGCACCGATGGCTTCGCCGTCCCGCACGACCACCCGGTCGCTGCCTCGCACCTCTCGCGCCTTCGCGCTCACCCCGAGCCTGCGCGCCGCGCCGACGAGCGCCAGTGCGGCCTCGGGTCCGGGGCAGCTCACTTCGAGTGCCGACGAGCGGCCTGGCTCGGTGAGCGATCCGTGGGCCAAAAATGCTCCGCGCCAAGCAGCTTCGGCATCCGCGACACTGCCGCCGACGACCTGAGCGGGCAGGCCCCGCACCGGGCGGCCACGCAGATCGAGCAGACCCGTCTGCCGCGCCAAGGCCTCCCCGTCCTTGGCGACCCGAACCACGTAGCGCGTGCTCTTGCGAATGCCGCTGGCCGACAGCACATGCACCACGGCGTTGTAACCGTACAGGTCGTAGATGTCCTTGCGGAGGCGGCGGGCGATGATGCCGAGGTCGACCTCGGCTTCGACGACGACGCGCCCCGACACGATGTGCAATCCGCCGGCAAACCGCAGCAGCGACGCCACCTCGGCGCGGCGCGCACTCACCGAGTTGACCACCAACCGGCTCAGTTCATCTTTGACCTCGGCTGTCATCGCCACGGGTCGTCACCTCTCGGTCCGTTCACTGTCGGGGTGGGCTTCGCTGTTGGGGTGGGCTTCGCTGTTGGTGTGGGCTTCGCAGTTGGTGTGGGCTTCGCTGTTGGTGTGGGCTTCGCAGTTGGTGTGGGCTGAGTCGGCTGTGCCGTTGCGCTCGGCGGCGCACCGCGCCTGCGGACCCCCTCCAAGACCGCGGCCAACCTCGCCGGGTCATGTAAAGGTGTACCAGGTCTGGACACATCAGCGAACTGAACGTGAGCATCGAGGATCGTCGCGGTCCGGCGCAACTGCTCGCGCTCGCGGTCGCTGGGAACACGCGCCGAATCGACGACGATGTCATCGACAGTGAAACCCGGCGCATGCTGGGCCAGCACGTGGATGTGGCGCTCCACGGAGAAGCCCGCCGTCTCGCCGGGCTCGGCGACCAGATTGAGCACAAGTGCCCGTCGCGCAGTCGTCGTCTGCAATGCGGTCAACAACTGCGGCACCAGCACGTGCGGGATGACGCTGGTGAACCACGAGCCTGGGCCCAGCACGATCAGGTCGGCGTTCATGATCGCGTCGATCGCCTGGTGTGTCGCTGGCGGGTCGGCGGGCAGCAGCCGGACTCTGCGCACCTTGCCCACCGTGGTCGCGATCGCGACCTGACCGCGGATCGAGCGGCTCACCCGGGGATCCGATTCCAGACCGACGACGTCGGCTTCGATGCCGAGCCCGACCGGGCACATCGGCAACACCCGGCCCTTGACGCCCAGGATCCTGCCTAGCTCGTCGAGTGCCGCCACCGGATCGGCGAGGACCTCGTTGAGGCCCGCGAGCATCAAGTTGCCGATGGGGTGGCCCGCCAGCGCACCGCTGCCGCCGAAGCGATGCTGGATGATCGTCGCCCACAACCTGCCGTGGGGACTGTCGGAAGCCAACGCGGCCAAGGCCATTCGAAGATCACCAGGAGGGACGACGTCGAGCTCGCTACGCAGCCGACCCGAGGATCCGCCGTCGTCGGCGACGGTGACGATCGCGGTGACGTGTGGCGTCAGGCGCCGCGCCGCCGACAGTGTGGCGTAGAGGCCGTGCCCGCCGCCCAGCGCGACGATGCGGGCACTCATTCGCGCCCGAGATCCCGGTGCAGCACCCGCACCGTCAGCGCGGCGTCCTGCAGCCGCTCGGCCAGCGCCTCGGCCATCGCGACGCTGCGGTGCTTGCCGCCCGTACAGCCGATGGCAACGGTCATGTAGCGCTTCCCCTCCCGGCGGTAGCCGTCGATCACGACGTCCAACAGCTGATGGTAGGAGTCGAGGAACTCCAGGGCGCCCGGTTGGCCGAGCACGTAATCACGCACGTCGGCGTGCTGGCCCGTGTGCGGGCGCAGCCTGTCCACCCAGTGCGGGTTCGGTAGGAAGCGGACGTCCATCACGGTGTCGGCATCCATCGGCAGACCGTATTTGTACCCGAAGGATTCGACGGTCACGTTGGTGTGCGCGACGGTCTCCGCGGCGAAGGCACGCTCGATGCTCTCCCGCAGTCCGTGCACCGAAAGCGACGACGTGTCGATCACCAGGTCGGCCGATGCCCGTACCGGCGCCAACAGAGTACGTTCGGCGGCGATGCCTTCGGCCAGCGTCTGGTTGCCCTGCAGAGGATGGCTGCGTCGATTCTGCTCGTAGCGCCGCACCAAGATGTCGTCAGACGCTTCCAGGAACAGCACGCGGGGCACGATGCCTCGGGTGGCCAGTTCGCTGCGCACCCAGTCGAGGTCGCCGGTGAAGCCGCGCGATCGCACGTCCATCACGGCCGCGAGCTGGGTGATGCGCGAACCCGCCGCCAAACCGAGGTCGACCATGCGCGTGATCAGCTCCGGCGGCAGATTGTCGGCGACATACCAGCCGAGGTCTTCGAGCACCTTGGCGGCGGTGCCTCGGCCCGCGCCGGACAGACCCGTCACCAGGACAACGTCTATCCCGTCGTTTTCGCCGCTTTCGCCGATGCTGCCGGCTCCCCCTTGCAGTTCCTCGTGCATGCCCCGCTCTGTCATCCCGATGCTCTGCTCTGATCATTGCCGATAACCGCCTCGGGCGCGCCCGAATCAGGTGGCGTCTCCACGTCGAGGGCTTCGAGCACAGCCCTCGCAGTCGCGGCGCCGATTCCCGGGACGGCCGTGATCTCCTCCACGGTGGCCTGCTTCAGCCGTGCCAGCGACCCGAAATGGGTGACCAGGGCCTTGCGACGGTGCTCGCCGAGACCGCGCACCGAGTCCAGCGCCGAGGCTGTCATCCGCTTCGAGCGCTTGCTGCGGTGATAGGAGATCGCGAACCGGTGCGCCTCGTCGCGCACCCGCTGCAGCAGATAAAGACCATCGCTGTTTCGCGGGAATATTATCGGATCCGGTTCTGCAGGAACCCACACCTCTTCGAGCCGCTTGGCCAGCCCGATCACCGCGACGTCGGTGATCCCCAGGTCGTCGAGAACCGCCTGGGCGGCGTTGACCTGGGGAGCGCCACCGTCCACGACGAAGAGATTGGGCGGATACGCGAAGCGGCGCGGGCGGCCCTCCGGGGCCGCCCCGGCGGCGGAATCGGCGTCGGCTGTCATCTCGTCGGGCTGGGGTCCCTGCAAGTCGCGCAGATGGCGGTGGAACCGGCGCCGCGTCACCTCCGCGATCGACGCGACGTCGTCGGAACGGCCGCCGCCCGCGGCCTCACGGATCGCGTAGTGGCGGTAGTCCGATTTGCGCGGCAGACCATCCTCGAAGACGACCAGCGAGGCGACGACATCGGTGCCCTGGACATGGCTGATGTCGACGCACTCGATCCGCAAGGGGGCGTCCTCCAGCCCGAGTGCATCTTGAATGCTTTGCAGCGCCGCACTTCTGGCGTTGAAATCGCCGGCCCGCTTGAGCTTGTGCTGATTGAGCGCCTGCTCGGCGTTGCGTTTGACGGTCTCCGCCAGTGCCCGCTTGTCTCCGCGGCGAGGCACCCGCAGCGCCACCCGGGACCCGCGCAGCTGGCACAACCAGGTCTCCAATTCGTGTGCGGTGTCGGGCAGCACCGGGACGAGCACCTGCTTGGGCACGGGGTTGGTCGCCTCATCGGCCGCTCCCCCGAGCTCGGCCTGATCGCCGTAGAACTGCGTCACGAACTGCTCGACCAGGTATTCGAGCGTGGATTCGCCTGGCTCGCCCGACTTTTCGATGACCCAGCCGCGCTGGCCGCGCACGCGGCCGCCGCGGACGTGGAACACCTGCACGGCCGCCTCGAGTTCGTCGTCGGCGAACGCCACCACGTCGGCGTCGGTGCCGTCCCCGAATACCACCGTCTGCTTCTCCATCGCGCGCCGCATCGCGCCGATGTTGTCGCGCAGCCGGGCGGCCCGCTCGAAGTCGAGCTCCTCAGCGGCAGCATTCATCTGCTGTTCCATCTCTCGGATCAGCCGATCGGTCTTGCCTGCCAGGAAGTCGCAGAAGTCCCCCACGATCCGCCGGTGCTCGTCGGCGCTGACGCGCCCGACGCACGGAGCGGAGCACTTGTCGATGTAGCCGAGCAGGCAGGGCCGGTCAATCTGGCTGTGCCGCTTGAACACTCCGTTGGAGCAGGTGCGGGCCGGGAACACCCGGGTGAGCAGATCCAGGGTCTCTCGAATAGCCCACGCGTGGGAGTAGGGGCCGAAATAGCGCACTCCCTTGCGACGCGGACCCCGGTAGACCTTGAGCCGCGGATACTCCTCGTTGAGGGTGACCGCCAGCACCGGATAGGACTTGTCGTCCCGATAGCGGATGTTGAACCGCGGATCGAATTCCTTGATCCAGTTGTATTCAAGCTGCAGCGCTTCGACCTCGGTGGTGACGACCGTCCACTCGACGCTGGCCGCGGTCATCACCATCTGGCGCGTGCGCGGCGCCAGACCCGAAAGGTCGGCGAAGTACGAGTTGAGTCGGCTGCGCAGACTCTTGGCCTTACCGACATAGATGACACGGCCGTGCGAGTCGCGGAAACGATAGACGCCCGGTTCGACGGGAATGGACCCGGGAGCGGGTCGGTACGTCGCTGGATCGGGCACCGCACCAGGTTACTGCTGGGCCCCGACGGGGTAGAGCCACTACCGTGGCAGTGATGCGGGCCACCCGACGAACGATCGCCCCGGTACTGGGCCTGATGTTGGTTCTCGCCGCCTGCTCAGCCGAACCCGACAACCTGGTATCACGATCGGGACCGTGCGAAATCGTGACCAACGGCACGCCGGACACCAAGGAGCAGACGCGCGACGACGAGTCCGCGCCGGAGACGGCGACCGGCTACCGCAGCGACATGACAGCGGTTCGCACCAAGACTTTCGCCGCAGCCACCGCCAATCCACTGGCCACCGAGGCCGCCTGCGAGGTCCTGCGCGACGGCGGCAGCGCCGCCGACGCAATCGTCACCGCCCAGGCGGTACTCGGGCTCGTCGAACCGCAGTCCTCGGGTATCGGGGGCGGCGGATTCCTGCTGTACTACGACGCCGCCGCCGACTCCGTACAGGCCTTCGACGGCCGGGAGACCGCCCCAGCGGCCGCGACCGAGAACTACCTGCGCTGGATCTCCGACACCGACCGCACCGAGCCCACGCCAGACGCCCGTTCCTCCGGTCGCTCGATCGGGGTGCCCGGAATCGTGCGGATGCTGGCCGACGTCCACGCCGAGCACGGGACGGCGCCGTGGCGCGACCTGTTCGCGCCGGCAGTCCGGCTCGCCGACGACGGATTCGACATCAGCGCGCGACTCGCGGCCGCCATCGCCGACGCCGCACCGAAGCTGCGGATCGACGAGGAGGCGGCCGCCTACTTCCTCAACGCCGACGGAACCCCCAAGACCGCCGAGACCGATCTCACCAACCCCGCCTACGCAAAGACGTTGGGGGCCATCGCATCCGACCCCAACGCGTTCTATAGCGGCGAGATCGCCCGCAACATCGTGGCCGAAGCGGCCGACACTGCCGGCGGACGCACCCCGAGCCTGATGACCGTCGCGGATCTTGCGGGCTACACGGCCGAGCAGCGGGAACCGCTGTGCATGCCCTACCGCGGCAAGGAGATCTGCGGCATGCCACCGCCGTCCTCAGGCGGTATCGCGGTGGCCGCCACCCTCGGTATGCTCGAACACTTCCCCATGGACGAGCACAAGCCGTCCGATGTCGACCTCAACGGCGGGCGGCCGTCCGTCATGGGCGTGCACCTGATCACCGAAGCCGAACGGCTGGCCTATGCCGACCGTGACCGCTACGTCGCGGACACCGACTTCGTGCCGTTGCCGGGTGGGTCACCCGAAACACTGCTCGGCAGCGACTATCTCGCGGGGCGCGCAGCCCTGATCTCGCCGGAACGCTCGATGGGAACCGCCGAGCCCGGCGAATTCGGGCCGCCCGTCGCGCCGGCGCCACCCATACCCGAGCATGGCACGAGCCACGTCAGCGTAGTCGACAAGCAGGGCAACGCCGCTTCGCTGACGACCACCATCGAGTCGGCGTTCGGCTCCTTTCACATGGTCGACGGATTCCTGCTGAACAACGAACTCACCGACTTCTCGGCCGAACCCGCGGGGCCCGACGGGGTGTCGCTGGCCAACCGGGTGCAGCCGGGCAAGCGTCCGCGCAGCACCATGGCGCCGACACTGATCTTCGACAGCGCAGCGCCCGGCGCTCCCCGCACCCTTTACGCTGTCGCAGGCTCCCCGGGCGGCGGCACCATCATCCAGTTCGTGGTCAAGACGGTCGTCGGCATGCTGGACTGGGATCTGGACCCGCAACAGGCAGTGTCAATGGTCGACTTCGGCGCCGACAATTCACCCGAAACCAATGTCGGCGGCGAGCATCCGGTGATCGACACGTCCGATGACGGCAACAACGACCCGCTGGTCCGAGGGCTTCGCGAACTCGGCCACAAAGTCGATCTGGCGGATCAGTCGAGCGGGCTGTCCGCCATCGTGCGCACAGCACCGGGGTGGACCGGCGGCGCCGACCCACGCCGGGAAGGCGCGGTCATGGGCGATGTGAATTGACGTCGTTCTTGTACCGCTGAAGCAGTGCACGAACCTTGTCCATCGATTCGACGGCACGCGCCTTGTCGACGGCCTGAATCGCCATGACGGGGACGTACTCGTCGTCGGGGAGATCGAGCCGAGCCCAGCGCGCTCCCTCGTGGAAGGACACGTCGACGACGTCGACCCACGGAAAGAGCCTGTAACCGAACAGGTTTCGCACCGCGACCCCCGACGGGCCCACCCTCAGCCGGGGGCGCGCAAACAGCGACACGAAGCAGGCGATGACAATGCCGACCATCGCGATCGCAACCTGGTCGTAGGTTCGGAAAACCACCCCTGTTGAGCCGATCTTGAGCAGCGCACCGACGATGACGTGCGCCGCCACGATCAATGCCGCTGCGCCCCATGCGAAATACGGCGTCAGATGTGGCCTGACCTCAAGATCCCACTGTTGCTTGGTCATGAAGCCGAACTCAGCGCCCGCAGTGTCAGCGCGGTCGACAGCGCCGCGGCCGCCGCCTGGGCGCCCTTGTCCTCACCGGAGTGTGGGAGCCCGGCCCGATCGAGGGCCTGGTGTTCGGTGTTGACGGTGAGCACACCGTTGGCGATCGGCTTGGACTCATCCAGCGACACCCGGGTCAGGCCCTGGGTCACGGCATCGCAGACATAGTCGAAATGCGGTGTCTCTCCCCGGATCACCACGCCGAGGGCGACCACGGCGTCATGAGTTCTGGCGAGAGCCTGTGCAACGACGGGAATCTCGATGGCACCGAGCACCCGGACGACGGTCGGATCGGCCAACCCGGCCTCTGCCGCTACCTTGCGCGCGCCCTCGAGCAGGGCGTCGCAGATGGTCTCGTGCCATGTGCTTGCGACGATGGCCAGCTTGAGATCCCCGGCATCGAGCGCGGGCAGATCGGGAACACCGGCTCCGCTCATTTCTCCGCTCCGCTCCGAACCCTCATACCGCGCCCCCGAACTCACCGGGGACCGCCTCGTCGAAATCCTCCAGACCCACCAGGTCGTGGCCCATCCGGTCACGCTTGGTCATCAGATAGCGGATGTTCTCGGCGTTGGCCCGCACCGGGAGCGGCACGCGCTCGATGATGTGCAGGCCGTAGCCGTCCAGTCCGACCCGCTTGGCCGGGTTGTTGGTCAGCAACCGCATCGACCGCACCCCCAGATCGACCAGTATCTGCGCGCCGGTGCCGTAGTCCCGCGCATCGGCGGGCAGCCCCAACTTGAGGTTCGCGTCGACGGTGTCGTCGCCGGCGTCCTGGAGCTGATAGGCCTGCAACTTGTGCATCAGGCCGATGCCGCGGCCCTCGTGCCCCCGCATGTAGAGGACGACGCCGCGGCCTTCCCGGGCCACCATCGCCAGGGCGGCGTCGAGCTGGGGACCACAGTCGCAGCGGCGCGAGCCGAACACATCGCCGGTGAGACATTCGGAGTGCACCCGGACGAGCACGTCGTGACCGTCGCCGTGCGGGCCTGCAATATCACCCCTGACCAGCGCGACGTGCTCGACATCCTCATAGATGCTGGTGTAGCCGACCGCGCGGAACTCACCGTGGCGGGTGGGGATGCGGGCTTCGGCGACACGGGCGATGTGCTTCTCGTGCTTGCGGCGCCACTCGATCAGGTCGGCGATGGAGATCAGCGCGAGGTCGTGCTCGTCGGCGAAGATCCGCAGCTCGTCGGTCTGCGCCATCGCGCCTTCGTCCTTCTGGCTGACGATCTCGCAGATCGCCCCTGCGGGTTGCAGCCCTGCCAGCCGGGCCAGGTCGACGGCGGCCTCGGTGTGGCCGGGGCGCCGCAGCACTCCGCCGTCCTTCGCGCGCAGAGGAACGACGTGCCCCGGTTTGGTGAAATCGTCGGCGACCGCGTCGGGATCGGCGAGCAAACGCATCGTCGTTGCCCGGTCCATCGCCGAAATGCCGGTCCCCACACCCTTTCTCGCGTCCACGGTGATCGTGTAAGCGGTGCCGTGCTTGTCCTGGTTCACCGCATACATCGGAAGCAGGCCGAGCCGGTCGCAGATCTCGCCGTCCAGTGGAACGCACAGATAGCCCGACGTGTAGCGCACCATGAACGCCACCAGCTCGGGCGTCGCCTTCTCGGCGGCGAAGATCAGGTCGCCTTCGTTCTCACGGTCCTCGTCGTCGATGACGACGACGGCCTTGCCCGCGGCGATGTCGGCCACTGCACGCTCGACCGAATCCAGCCTCGTCATCCTCACCACCCTTGCCGGCACCGGCCAGGCCGGAACCACGTGTCAATACCCCTCAGTATGAACCACGGGAGACGGGCAGTTATTGCCCGGCGGTCGGGTGGGTCAGGCCGGCCCATCAGTCGACGATGGTGCGTTCTTCGTCGCCAGCAGTCTTTCGACGTACTTGGCGATGACGTCGACTTCGAGATTGACCGGCGTTCCGACCTCGGCGCGTCCCAGCGTGGTCAGCTGCAGGGTCGTCGGGATCAGCGACACCTCGAACCAGTCGGGCCCGAGACCCGACACCGTCAGGGAAATGCCGTCGACGGTGATGGAGCCCTTTTCGACGACATAGCGGGCCAGCGCGATCGGAAGGGAGATCCGAACAACATCCCAGTGCTCGGACGGTGCACGCGAGATCACGAAACCGGTGTCGTCGACGTGCCCCTGGACGATGTGCCCGCCGAGCCTGCTGTTGAGCGCCGCCGCCCGCTCGAGGTTGACCACGGATCCGACGTCGACCTTGGCCAGACTCGATCGGTCCAGAGTTTCGGCCATCACGTCGGCGCTGAACGATCCGTCGCCGAGCACGTCGACCACCGTCAGACACACGCCGTTGACCGCGATCGAATCCCCATGGCTCGCATCGGCGGTCACCACCGGCCCGCGGATCACGAACCGCGCGGCGTCGGCGAGTTCCTCCTTGCCGATCACCTCGCCCAGCTCCTCGACGATTCCGGTGAACACGCAGACCAGCCTAGACCGGCCCGAAACGGGGTATGGGGTTTGCATGCCGGTCATCGGATTCCACTGCTCCCACGAACAGATCGCGCCGGGCCAACTGCTCCGCGACGTCCAACACGCCGAACGCGCCGGCTTCACCGCCGGGATGTCGTCGGACCATTTCAGCCCATGGAGCGAACGCCAGAACGAATCGGGATTCGCGTGGTCGTTCCTGGGCGCCGCGCTGGCCACGACGAACCTTCCGTTCGGCGTCGTCAACGCTCCGGGACAGCGCTACCACCCCGCGATCATCGCCCAGGCGATCGCGACGCTCGCAGAGATGTTTCCCGGCCGGTTCTGGGCCGCACTGGGCTCGGGCGAGGCGTCCAACGAACGCATCAACGGCGAGGTGTGGCCCCGTAAGGACGTCCGCGATCAACGTCTCGTCGAATGCGTCGAAGTGATCCGCCGCCTCCTCAAAGGCGAGGAGGTGAGCTTCGACGGTCTCATCCACGTCAACCGCGCCAGGCTGTGGACGCTGCCCGACCGGGTCCCCGACCTCGTCGGCCCCGCAGTGACGCCGGTGACGGCCGCCCGCCACGCCGCATGGGCGGACGCCCTCATCACGGTCAACCAGTCGCACGAGACGCTGAAGAAGGTCCTGGACTCGTATCGGTCCGCAGGTGGCCGCGGGCCCGCGCGCCTCCAGATCCACCTCAGCTGGGCGCCCACCGAAGACGAAGCCGCCGCCATTGCCCACGACCAGTGGCGCACGAACGTCTTCGCGCCGCCGGTGTGCTGGGATCTGGAGACCGTGGACGCGTTCGACGTCGTCGGCGAGAACGTCACGGTTGAGCAGGTGGCCGAGTCGGTGCGGATCTCCGGCGACCTCGGCAGGCATGCCGCGTGGCTCAACGAGTACCTCGAGCAGGGCTGGGACGAGCTCTACCTGCACTTCGTCGGACAGCACCAACAGCCGTTCATCGACGCGTTCGGAGAGCACGTCCTTCCGCAACTGTCTCCGACCGCGCCGGCGGTTCCCGCATGAGGAGGATCGAGACCGGCGACCTGTGGTGGAAGAACGCCGTCTTCTACTGCGCAGACATCGAGACTTTCTACGACTGGAACGGCGACGGCTGCGGCGACATTCGCGGCATGACCGAACGCATCGAGTATCTCGCCGACCTCGGCATCACCTGCCTATGGCTGATGCCGTTCTATCCGACATCGCGCAAAGACGACGGCTACGACATCACCGACTTCTTCGGGGTGGACACCCGCTTGGGCACCCTCGGCGATTTCGTCGAGCTCGTCCGGACCGCCAGGTCGAACGGGATCAGGGTCATCGTCGACTTCGTCATGAACCACACCTCCGACGCCCATCCCTGGTTCAAGTCCGCACGCCGCAGCACCGACGACCCGTATCGGGACTACTACGTCTGGACCGACACCGAACCGCCCGACACCTCCGCCGAGGTCGTCTTCCCCGACCAGGAGGACAGCCTCTGGGAGCGCGACCCCAAGACCGACCAGTGGTACCTGCACCACTTCTACAAACACCAACCGGACCTCAACATCGCCAATCCCGCTGTGCAGGAAGAGATATCGCGGACCCTCGGCTTCTGGTTGCAGCTCGGGGTCGCGGGATTCCGCGTCGACGCGGTGCCGTTCCTGTTCGCCCGGGACGGCGCGCCAGGCGACCCGGGCTCGTTCGACCCGTACGAATACCTGGGCGACGTCCGCAATTTCATCACCCGACGGCTCGGCGATGCCGTGCTGCTCGGTGAGGTCAACGTCGAATACGAGGACCAGAAGACGTTTTTCGGCGGACCCGACGGCGACGGTCTGAACATGCAGTTCGACTTCATCGGCATGCAGCGGATGTATCTGTCGCTGGCACGCGGCGATGCCGGCCCGATCGCCGAAGCACTGCAGGATCGGCCCAGCCTCGACATCACCAGCCAGTGGGCCAACTTCGTGCGCAACCACGACGAACTCACCCTCGACAAGCTCAGCGACACCGAGCGCCAGGAGGTGTTCGACGCCTTCGGTCCCGAACCCGAGATGCAGCTCTACGGGCGCGGGTTGCGACGGCGGCTGCCTGCGATGCTCGGCGGCGACGAGCGCCGTATGCGCATGGTCTACTCACTGGCGTTCTCGCTGCCGGGCACCCCGGTGCTGTTCTACGGCGAGGAGATCGGCATGGCCGAGAACCTCGACGTACCCGGTCGGCTCTCGGTGCGCACGCCGATGCAGTGGACCGCGGGCGCCAACGGCGGCTTCTCGACAGCCGCCGCACGCCGGCTGACACGACCGCTGCCCGACGGACTCTACGGACCAGAGCACGTCAACGCCGCCGACCAGCGCCACGACCACCAGTCCTTCTGGTGGTTCATCCGTGACCTCATCTACACCTACCGCCAGCAACCTGAGATCGGCTGGTCCACCCCGGAGATCCTCGAACAGCCCAACACCGCCGTGCTCGCGCACGTCTGCCGTGAACCGTCCGGATGGGCGATGGTGGGTCTGCACAACTTCGGCACCGAAGGGTGCCTGGTGCCGCTGCAGCTGGAGGACGTCCCGACCGGTTCGGTGCTCGTCGATCTGCTCGACGGGCGCGGGGAATTTCCTCTCGACGAGCGTGGGCGCGTCGAAATACAACTCGACCCCTACGGTTACCGGTGGTTGCGGGTGCTGCGGCCCGACGAACCCCCGATCATTTGAGGTCCGGCCACATGTGCTGAATCTGCAGGTCAGAAGCGGTTAACCGGCGCGCCGCCGCGCACCGGAGCGCACGTCCATCCGCTCCTACCCTCTACGATGCAGGCATGCAGACCCGCCTGTTGGCGATCTTCGCCGCCCTCTTCGCTGTCGCCGCCCTCGTCGCAGGGTGCTCCGGATCGTCTTCCGAGAACTCCGGCAAGGACCTGCCCGATGCCGCGACTCTCCTGAAGGAGTCCAGCGAGACGACCAAGGGCCAGACCAGTGCGCACCTCAAGCTCTCGGTGCAGGGCCAGATACCCGAGCTGCCGGTCGAGACCCTGGAAGGCGATCTGACCCAGGCGCCGGCCGTCGCCGCGAAGGGCACCGCGAACATCATCTTCCTCGGACAGCGCCTCAACGACGTCGAGTTCGTCGTCTCCGACGGAGATCTGTGGGCCACGATCACCGCCGGCGGCGGACTGTCGAACTTCGGACCGGCCGCCGACGTCTACGACGTCGCCGCCATCCTGAACCCCGACGTCGGTCTGGCCAATGTGCTGGCCAACTTTTCCAACCCGAGTGCCGACGGCCGCGAGACGGTCGAAGGCACCCAGACCGTCCGCATCACTGGAGAGGTCAGCGCCGACGCGGTCAACAAGATCGCACCGCAGATCGGCGCGACGGGACCCGTGCCCGGCACGGCGTGGGTCACCGAAGACGGTGACCACGAACTCATGCAGGTCCGGTTGGAGCCCAGCCCCGGCAACAGCGTCACGATGACGCTGTCGAAGTGGGGCGAGCCGGTCACCGTCGACAAACCAGCGGCGTGATGCACCACGCTCCCCCGGTCGCTCAGGGAGCGACCAACAGGTGGATGGCGATCGGCGCGGGCAGCCTCGCGGTGATGCTCGGCGCGCTCGACACCTACGTGGTGATCGCGGTCATCCGGGACATCATGAACGACGTCGGCATCGGCATCAACGAGATCCAGCGGGTGACGCCGATCATCACGAGCTACCTGCTGGGCTACATCGCGGCGATGCCGCTGCTGGGTCGCGCGTCGGACAGGTTCGGCCGCAAGGCCCTGATCCAGGTCAGCCTCGCGACGTTCGCCATCGGGTCGGTGATCACCGCACTGTCCACCGACCTGGTCCTGATGGTCATCGGACGCGCGGTTCAGGGAGCCGCCAGCGGCGCATTGCTACCTGTGACCTTGGCGCTCGCGGCCGATCTGTGGGCCAACCGCAACCGCGCCGCCGTTCTGGGTGGGGTCGGCGCCGCCCAGGAGCTCGGCAGCGTGCTCGGCCCGCTCTACGGCGTCGGCCTGGTGGCACTGTTCACCCACTGGCAGGCGGTGTTCTGGGTCAACGTGCCCCTGGCCGCTGTCGCGATGGTGATGATCCACTTCAGCCTGCCGGCGCGGGACAAGGACGCGCCGACAGAGAAGGTCGACGTGGTCGGCGGGCTGTTACTGGCGTTGGCCCTGGGGCTCGCCGTCATCGGCCTGTACAACCAGACGCCGGACGGAAAGCAGGTGCTGCCCAGCTACGGTCTGCCGGTGCTGGGCGCTGCGGCGGCCGCGGCGATCGCTTTCTTCGTGTGGGAGAAACGTGCCTCCACCCGGCTCATCGAACCCGCAGGAGTGCGGTTCCGCCCGTTCCTGGCGGCGCTGGGTGCGTCCCTGACCGCCGGTGCCGCGCTGATGGTGACCCTGGTCAACATCGAGCTGTTCGCCCAAGGCGTGCTCGGCAAGGAGCAGAACGAAGCGGTCTTCATGCTCACCTGGTTTCTCGGCGCGCTCCCGATCGGTGCTCTGCTGGGCGGCTGGCTGGCCACCAGGATCGGCGATCGGATCATCGCCTGCACCGGCCTGCTGATCGCCGCGGGCGGCTATTGGCTGATCTCCCACTGGACCATCGACGTGCTGGCCGATCGTCACGATCTCGGTTTCGTGCAACTCCCGACCTTCGACACCGACCTCGCGATCGCCGGCCTTGGCCTGGGTCTGGTCATCGGCCCCCTCACGTCCGCGACGCTGCGGGTGGTCCCCGCCGCACAGCACGGAATCGCCTCCGCCGCCGTCGTGGTCGCCCGCATGATCGGCATGCTGATCGGTATCGCGGCGCTGTCGGCGTGGGGCCTGTACCGCTTCAACCAGTACTTGGCCAGTCCCTCGACCGGCCAGGACTGCCCCACCGGGGATTCCCTGACGCAGCGACTGGCCTTCCAAGCCTGTCGGGTGCGGGAGGCCTATGTGCTGCAGTACGGCGAGATCTTCACGATCACCGCCTGGGTCTGCGTGGCCGGAGCCGTGCTGGGACTATTGATCGCGGGCAGAAACGAGCATGCGGGCGCACCCCAGCCCGCTGAAGTGGATCAGCAGCGCTCGAGCCCGCGGCCCATCAGCTGAGGTTCTTCGGCCGGCCCGGCATCATCCGAGGTCAGTCCCCGCCAGACGTCCCAGAGGGCGTCTTTGATGGAGCGGGGATCCACCGCACTGATGCTGAGCCAATCCTGCAGTGCAGTCATGCTCGTGTCCTTTGCTCGTGCTCACCATGCGCAACTCGTCGGTGAAGGCGCGAATTCCCGGCCGAGTCTACCGGCGGCGGATCGCCGCGCCGGGGCGCGGCGCGCGGCGGTGCGGGTGTGAGACAGAGCACCCCACACAGCGATGAAACACGCGATGAACAGATGAAAACGATTGGATTACAAGCAGAATTGCGCTAGGCGGGAACGAGGCTCAGCAGCACGTCTGACCCCACCGTCTGCACGCCGTCGAAACGCCACCGCTGTGCCTGCGCAATGCTGAGCACGCCGACGTCGTCGATGGCGGTGATCGGTCCGCCCAACAGGATCGGGGCGACGTAGGCCAGAATTCTGTCGACGACCCCGGCCCGCAGGAACGCACCGGCGAGCGTCGGCCCGCCCTCCAGCAGCACGTCGGTGCGATCCGAGAGCGCCTTGATGACCTCATGGGGGTCACGGGTACGGATCACCATGGTGTGCGAGTCGTCATTGAGAATCGTTGCATCAGGCGAGATTTCGCGCATGCCGACCACGACGCGCAGCGGCTGGTGATCGGCCAGGCTGCCGTCGGAAAGCCGCGCCGTCAACGCCGGATCGTCGACGAACACGGTGCCGGTCCCGACGATGATCGCGTCTGCTGTTGCCCGCCTGCGGTGCACATCGGCGCGGGCCGCTTCGCTGGTGATCCACTGGCTCGTCCCGTCGGCGGCCGCACTGCGGCCGTCCACACTGGTCGCGAATTTCCATGTCACATGCGGCATTCCGGAGCGCTGCTTGTGCAGCCACTCCCGCAGCGGCCCGCCGGCGACCGCGTCGGACAGCACCCCCCTATGGACGCGGACGCCCGATTCCGCCAGCCGGGCGGCACCCCCTGCGGCGACCGGATTCGGATCGGCCACAGCGAACGCGACGTCGGCGACCCCGGCCGCCAACAGTGCATCGACGCACGGCGGGGTGCGTCCGAAGTGGTTGCACGGTTCCAAGGTGATCACCGCGGTGCCGCCCGCCGCCCGCTCACCCGCGCGTCGCAGCGCCAGGATCTCGGCGTGCGGTCCGCCGGGCGGGTCCGTGGCCCCGACTCCTGCGATCTCGCCGTCGCGATCCAGAATCACAGCTCCCACAGGGGGATTGGGATAGGTGCGGCCCTTCACTGTCTCGGACTGCTCGACGGCCGCAGCCATCGCGGCGTCGAGGTTCATAACGCCAGATGCTTGGATGCCCCGGCAGCCTGCATGCGCAGCGCCTCCACCGCGACTGCAGGATCGTCGGCGCTGTACACCGCCGACCCCGCGACGAAACAGTCCACACCGGCCTCGGCGGCAGCTTCGATCGTGTCTGCGTTGATGCCGCCGTCGATCTCGATCACGATGGTCAACTCCCCCGCATCGACGAGGCGGCGAGCGGTGCCCACCTTCGGCAGCACTTCGGCGATGAACTTCTGCCCGCCGAAGCCAGGCTCGACCGACATCACCAGCAAGGTGTCGAACTCCCGCAGAATTTCCAGATAGGGCTCGATCGGCGTTCCCGGCTTCACCGAGAGCCCCGCCTTCGCCCCCGCGGCGCGGATGTCGCGGGCCACCGCGACCGGGTCATCGGTGGCCTCAGCGTGAAAGGTCACGTTGTAGGCGCCCGCTTCGGCATAGGGCGGGGCCCACCGCTGCGGGTCCTCGATCATCAGATGGCAGTCCATCGGGATGTCGGTGACTTTGAGCAGCGATTCCACCACCGGCAACCCGATCGTCAGATTGGGCACGAAATGGTTGTCCATGACGTCGACGTGCAACCAATCGGCGCCCTCGACCGCGGCGGCCTCGTCGGCCAGCCGCGCGAAGTCGGCGGCCAAAATCGAGGGTGCGATGAGGGGTTTAGCCATTCGCCCAGCCTAACCGGGCGCATTGACGCGCAGGGCGGCGGCGAACATCGCGTCGGTGCCGTGGCGGTGCGGCCACAACTGAGCCGACGAACCCTCGCCGGTGTCCTCCGCGGGCGCGAAGAGCTCACGGGTGTCCAGCGAGGTCACCGGATGCCTGCGCAGCGCATCCGCGACCACGCCGGTCGTCTCGGCCAGATGGGGCGAACACGTCGCGTACAGCACGACGCCACCGGGCCGCGTCAGCGCAATGGCCGCGGCCAGCAGCTCGCGCTGCAACTTCGCCAGCTGCGGGACATCTCCGGGCCGGCGTCGCCACCGTGCCTCCGGCCTGCGGCGCAATGCGCCGAGCCCGGTGCACGGAGCGTCGACGAGGACCCGGTCGAATCCCGGTGTCAGTCCTGACTCGCGGCCGTCGACGCGAACCACCTCGACGGGAAGTCCGGCGGTGTTGCGCTCGACGAGTTCGGCGCGCCGGGGCGCCGGCTCGACCGCGGTCACCGAGGCGCCCGCGGGCTGCCCGAGTGCCGCCAGCAGGGCGGTCTTGCCGCCGGGACCGGCACACAGGTCCAGCCAGCGCCCGTCGTCGGCGCCTACCAGTGGCGCCAGAGTGAGCGCCCGTGCGACCAGCTGGCTCCCCTCGTCCTGCACCAGCGCATTGCCGTCACGGACGGCAGCCAGCTCGCCGGGGTCACCTTCGCGCAGATACACCGCGTACGGCGAGTACCTTCCTTCGGTTCCGCCGACCTGCGCGGACAGCTGGGCGGCCGTCAGCGCGCCGGGACGCGCCGCCAGGTGCACCTCGGGCCGGGCGTCGTCGCTGGCGAGCAGATCTCGGAGCTCACCTGCGCGGGCGCCTAACGCGTCGGCGAACGCCTGCGCGATCCACCGCGGGTGGGCGTGCACGAAGGCCAGATGCCCGACAGGGTCCGCTTTCGCGGAGGGGGCGAGTTCCTCGACCCAGGATCGTTCGTCGCGGCGCGCGATGGTGCGCAGCACGCCGTTGACGAATCCCGCTCTGGCGGTGTCGAATTCGACGCCGGCCTGCTCGACGGTCGTGGACACCGCGGCGTGGTCTTCGACTCGGGTGCGCAGGATCTGATAGGCGCCGAGCCGCAAAAGGTCCAGCAGCACCGGGTCGATCCGGTCGACCGGGCGGCCCGCGGCCGCGGCGATCACCGCGTCGAGCTGCCCCTGGCTGCGGCAGGTGCCGTAGGTGAGCTCGGTGGCGAAAGCCGCGTCGAGACCGGTGATTCCGCGTTCGCGCAACATCGCGGGCAGGGCGAGGTTCGCGTAGGCGTCGCGCTCGGAGACGGCGCGCAGGACGTCGAAGGCTGCCTGTCGCGCGGGGTCGAGCCGCTTGCGCCCCGGGCGGCGCTTCTTGTCGGGCCGGGTCATCGGGCCGGCCCCTGAGGGTGGGCTCCTCTGGCCCAGTCGGCCGCGCCCATGGGTTTCTTGCCGGGCGGCTGCACGATGCCCAGCAGCACCGCAGACGAACCGGTGCCTACGTGGATGTACTTCTTGTCCACCAGGATCTGGCCGGGGGCAAGCCCTTTCGGTCCGTCAGCCGGCACGCTGACGGGTCCGACCTTGACACGCTGGTCGTCGATCATCGTCCAGGCCCCCGGGTTCGGGGTGACCGAACGGATGCGCCGGTCTACCACATGCGCAGGCAGCTCCCAGCGGACCCGCGCGTCGTCGACGGTGACCTTGGGTGCGACGCTGACCCCCTCGGTCGGCTGGGCCACCGCGGTCAGTGTTCCGTCCTCGATGCCGTCCATGGTCGCCTCCAACAAACCGGCACCTGACACCGAAAGGCGGTCGAGAAGGTCGCCCGCGGTGTCCGAGGGCCGGATGGTCTCGGTCACGACGCCGTAGACCGGCCCGGAATCCAGGCTGAGTTCGATCTGGAACGTCGTGGCCCCCGTCACCTCGTCGCCCGCGGCCAGCGCCGCCTGCACCGGCGCGGCACCCCGCCAGGCAGGAAGGACCGAAAAGTGTAGGTTCACCCAGCCGTGGGTGGGCACGCCGAGCAACGCCTCCTTCAGCAGTGCGCCGTAGGCGACGACGGCGCAGCAGTCGGGTGACAGGGCTGCCAGCTCGGCGACGAACGTCCCCGAATTCGGGCGTTCAGGCTTCAACACCGGGATCCCGTGTTCGGCGGCCAGATCCGCGACCGGCGACGGAGACGGCTTCCCGCGTCGACCCGCGGCGGCATCCGGACGCGTCAGGACCGCAACGACATCGTGGCGTGACGAGTCGATCAACCGCTGAAGGGAGGGCAAGGCCGGCTCCGGGGTACCGGCGAAGACGAGACGCACCGCGTCAGTCTAGGGACGGCTAGCGCGGCGTTTGGTAGTACTCCTTCTCGGCCACCCCCGCCAGCGGAGCGACGAACATCCACGGAATGGTGGTCAGCTGCCGGTTCAGGGTGGCCACCGCATCGTTGTAGTACTGCCGGGCGAACGCCAGCTTGTCCTCGGTATCGGCGAGATTGCGCTGCAGGTCCAGGAAGTTTTCGGACGAGTTCAGCTGCGGGTAGCTCTGGCCCAGGGCCAGCAGCGGAGCCAGCGCTGCATCGAGCTGCTTCTCCGCCGCACTGCGCTCGGCGACCGACGCCCCGCCGGTCGCCGACGTCAGCGCCGCACGGGCGTCGGTGACGTGATCGAGGATCCCCTTCTCGTGCGCGGCGAAAGTCTGAACGGCGTGCACGAGGCTCGGGATCAGTGACGCGCGGCGGGTCAACTCGACGTCGATACCCGACAGCGCTTCGGCGACCCGCACATCTGCGGAGCGGATCCTGTTGTAGCCCATCACGAATCCGATGAGCACCAAGACCGCGAGCACCAGAATGACGATGAGCAAAAACCTCACCATGATCCGCCTCCTCCTCCACCGCCGCCACCGCCGCCGCCACCGCTGAAGCTGCTGCCGCCGCTGCCCGAGGACGAGGAGGACGACGATTGCGAGGCGGTGTACGCGCCGATCGACGACGACAATGCCGATTCGAAACTGTCGAAATCGGCTCCGCCGGACCCGCCGGCGAAGCCCGATCCAGTCGACGCCGACGCCGACGTGGTGTACCAGGACGGTTGCGGTGCGACGGTACCGGTGTAAGCCTCGTACTTCCTGGCCCACAGCGCTGCCACTCCGGCCGCGACGGCGAACGGAACGTAGGCGACGTAGAGGTCTTTGCGCGCCGAGAAGTCAAACCTCGTTTCCGCGGAATCGGTGGACAGCATGCGGTGGAAACCGCCGGCGCGCGACCACAATTCGCGACCCGCGGCGGTGCGTCGGATGCCGATGCCGTCGCGCCACGATCCTGCCGACAGCAGGAAGAACGCAGCGAACGGCAACGCCCACATCGTGGTCGGGAAACCCCACCGGAAGAATCCGCAGACCATCAGGATGAAGGCGACCGCATTGGCGGCACGCAGCCACAGCTCTTTCTTGCGGGGCACCATCAGACCTTCTTCGGTGGCCCACTTCTGCACCGCCTCGGCCATGTCCTTTTTGGCTTTGTCGAGTTTCTCACCCGACTTGACGGTCTTCTCGGCTTCGAACTCGGAGCCCTTGTTCAACACCTTCAGCCGGGAAGCCACCGCGACGCTGACCGGGTCGACGTCGGCCCAGGCCCCGGGTTCGGCGGTGCTTTGAATCTTCCAGTCTTTGTCGTTGACCTGCTGCAGCGTGACCAGGTCGCGGTCGGCGAGATAGAACAGCGTGGCGGTGAGCCCGTGCTTGGGAACGGACTCGGTGCGGATGTACTCGGTCTGCACCGGCCCCAGCCCGGGCGGCGGCGCGTACTGCAGCGGGAAGCCCGGCGATGGCTCCAGCACGCCACGGAACCAGAGCACCGCGACGGCGCCGAAGAGCACGGTCAAACCACCCACCACCATCGCGCCCGTGAGCGACTGACCGAGCACCCTGTCCCAGGTGTAAGGCCACGGCAGCCGCACCTGTGGCGGCGTCGCGACGTCCACGCCCGCGCGGACCGTGACCGGGGTGCGCGGCGGCAAGTCCTCGGCGCGCAATCGCACCCGGTTGCCGGCCACCGAAAGGCCCTCGCATGCGGTTCCCACTCCGAATCCGACCGAGCACTGCGCTGTTCCGACGTCCCCGGGCAGGGTCACGGTGATGTCGGCGCGCTCGATGCGGTTGTTCCAGGCGGGGGCGATGACGTTCCAGAAGAACACGCTCGGCGACACGCCCTGACCGGTCGACGCGGCGAACCTGCGGTCGGCACCGAGGTTCCCCGGATCGAGCACGCCGGGGATCGTGTAGCGGATCTGGAAGACGTGGGTGCCGTCGCTCAGGTACACGTCAGGGTCGCCGATCTTAGCCACCCGGAACCGCCCGGCGTCCTCCGAGAGCATCTGATACGGCGCCGGCTCGCCGTCAAGTGTTATCGACTCGATCTCGGGCTTCTGCCTCAACCGCGGATCGTTCTGGTTGGCGACGTCCCAGTACCGGAAGATGCCGTGGCGATCAGTGCTGTAGAACGCGGTGGTGATCGTTTCCACCGCGCGCAACTGTCCCTGGGCGTCCACGACCATGTTGACGTCGTAGTCGGTAATCACCACAGGGTCGTCCACCCCGGTGACGGTGCCGCCCGATCCGACGGAGAACAGAACGGGCCACAGCACACCGAGCGCGATCAAGATCAACGGGATCAGCGCCTTGAGCACCCGCCCCGCCGTCATGGGCATCACCCTATGTGCAGCGGGTCGATCTGGACGCGAACCGGCTCCTGGTCGTGGCGTGCGCTCTGCACTGCGGTCGCTCGGCGTAGCGCGGCCGCCAGCTCCAGCCCTCCGTTACGCGGGACCCGGACCAGCATTCTGCTCACGAGCGTGTCGGCCGCCACACCCGCGGGTCTACGCACCCCGAACGGCAGATCGACCGGCCCCAGCACATCGGCCGATTCGGGGAGTGCCGCGGCGCTGAGCAGAGCATTCACCGCAGCGGGCGCACCGTCGATCGCCGCGATGTGCACGGCGGGCGGCAACCCGACCTCCTCCCGCGCGCCCAGTTCGCCGTCGGCATGACCGACCGGATCCCACCGGATCAGCGCCTGCACCGTCGGAATCGCGGACTCGGCGACAACGGCCACCACCCCGCCCTCAGCGCGGCTGCGGACCAACGCGGCTGCCGCCATCCAGCGGCGCAGCGTGTCCTCCGCGGCGCGCAGATCCTGGCGCCCCAGAAGTGCCCAGCTGTCCAGCAGCAGGGCGGCGCCGTAGCCTCCCGCAGCGGCCGGCTCGACCCCTGGCGTCGCCACCACGACCGCGGCGCGGCCAGGCACCGACGCGACGACGTCGTCGCCGCCGGAGGTGACAATCTGCGCTCCGGGGAACGCACGTCCGAGTTCCTCGGCGGTACGGCGGGCCCCGACGACGACGGCACGCACAGCGTCGGACCCGCACCGGGAACAGCGCAGGGCCGGCTCCTCGCGGCCGCACCATCGGCACACCGCGCCGGGGGCATCGCGGCCGGGCAGGGACAGCGGACCGGTGCAATGCCTGCAGCGTGCGACGGTGCGGCATTTCGCGCAGGACAGGGCAGGCACGTAGCCGCGCCGGGGCACCTGTACGAGGACCGGCGCATCGGCGGCCAGCGCCGCGCGCGCCGCGTCCAGAGCGACGGTCGGCAGCCGCGCGGTGCGGGCGGCCGCGTCGCGCTCATGTGCAAATGCGCTGTCCTCCAACGCAATCACGCGGGGGGCGCGGGAGCGGACCGTATGTCTGGTGGCGGTCAGGTCGTGCGCCCAACCGCTGCGTACCAGTGCGTGCGCTTCCGCCGTGCGGGCATAGCCGCCGATCATCGCCGCGCACCGCAACTGATGGGCACGCAGCATCGCGACCTCGCGGGCGTGCGGATACGGCGCGCGGGGCTCGGTCAGTGAGTCGTCACCGTCGTCCCACACCATCACCAGGCCGAGGTCCGCCACCGGCGCGAAACCCGCGCTGCGCGTACCGATCACGAACCGAGCCTGGCCTCGCAGGACCGACAGCCAGCGCCGGTACCGCTCCGCGGGGCCGAGCCCGGCCGACAGCGCCACCACCCTCGCGTCGTCGATGTGGTCCACGGCGGCGGCGTGGACCAGGTCGACGTCGCGCTGATCGGGCACCACAGCCAGCACCCCGCGGCCCCCGTGCACCGCGACCGCCGCCGCCTCGGCCAGTCTTTCGGGCCAGGATTCACCGGGCAGGGCCTGCCATATCGCGCGTGCTGCACGGGCGTCCCTCAGTGCCGCGACGAACTGCGCTCCCCCGCTGTAGGCGTCCCATGCCGTGGTGTCGATCTCCTTGGCAGACAACGGCTCCGGGGTCTTGGTGACGCGTTTCTCGGCACCGGCGTGCCGGGGAGGTACGGCCAACCGGAGGACATCGGCACGGGTCCCCGCATAGCGGGCCGTCACCGCGTCGACGAGCCTGCGCACGTCGCGGGTCAGCACACACTCGGCCGAAACGACCTTCTCCAGCCAGGCGAGTTTGCCGACATGGTCGGTATCCGAACGCCTTTCGAGCACGAACGCATCCACCAGCCTGCCGTGGAACCGGACCTTGACGCGAACCCCCGGCTGCGCATCGTCGGATTGCTCGGCAGACACCTGATAGTCGAACTCCCGGTCGAGGTGCGGAACCGTCAACATCGGCAGAACACGGGCGATCGGCTCGTGTTCGGCAGGCTGCCGGATGCTCGTCACACCGCAGGTTTAGCAGACGGCACGGACGCCCGGCCGAACAGCAAACCCGCCGTGATCAGCAGCAGCG
This sequence comes from Mycolicibacterium iranicum, assembly GCF_001650495.1. GTDB lineage: Bacteria > Actinomycetota > Actinomycetes > Mycobacteriales > Mycobacteriaceae > Mycobacterium > Mycobacterium iranicum_A. The sequence goes on from NZ_LWCS01000076.1 coordinate 138,211, forward strand.
ATGTGGCGTAGGCCCACCAGATCGGCACGGCCAGCGCCTCCGACCCGAGAACGAACTTGCCGATGCCGATCATCGCGTCCGACACGGCGAAGCACACCGCTCCGAGTGCAGTCCACGGCGTCGGCAGATCGGCCAACAGGGCGACGCTCACCATCGCACCCAGCACCGCGATGTAGACGGTCACCGGCAGCGCCATCCCCTGCTCGTGCAGGCGCGGCCAGAACCACAGAAGCAGTGCCGCGCACGCAGCCACCACCGCGGCGACCGCGGCAAGCCTCCGAGGAGAACGGGTGGCCAACGGGAGCAACGCCGCCAGGAAACACAGATGGGCGATCAGGAACGCGGCCAGCCCCAACACGAACGACGGCTCCCACCACAGCATCGCCAGCAGGTAGTCGCCCGCGGCGGAGAACAGCAACGCCGCGACCAACCAGATCCGTTCCCGCGCGATGCGATGGCTAAGAGCCGCACCGGCCAGGAGGACGGCGGCGGTGGCCTTGAGGGCGGGCTGCAACGCGAACTGTCCGGTGAGCTCCGCCCCCAAAGGCACCCGGGTCGCGGTTACGATGAGGAACACGCCGTAGCCGGCCGCAGCAATCGCAGCGGCTGTCCACAGCGTGCGTTTCATGGGGAGCAACATACTAAATTCATCAGATCTGGCTGGGGGGCTGCTCTGATAGGTTCACGAACGATGCGCAGATCTGGACGGAGCCCGCAATCGGGCACCGTCCGGGTCGCGACACTCGACGTGCAGCACAGCTACCGGCGATCGGCGGTGGTTCTGGGCCCGGTGGACGTTCCACCGCTCGACGTGCTCACCGCCCGTTTTGCACGAATGGCTGCTGTCGGGCCGGAGGCCAGGGTCTGCCTGCAGCCGTCCACCACCAGCACCCGCTGGGATTACACGCCGGGGCTCGCCGGCGACGTATTCGCCACCACGACCCGTCCCCCGGGCGCCGATCCCCTCGCCCTGTTGTCTGCGCTGCGCCGGCGCCCGGGTGCCGGAATCCGGATCCTGGCGGGCGGGGACTACCTCGCGATCGACTTCAGCCACGGTCTGGGCGAGGTACCTCTGCTCGATCTGCTGATCGGGGTCCTGCTCGGTGCGGTGGATCCGGCGGACGACACCGTGTGGGCGCCGTACCGGCACCGCCTTTCGCCTCTGCTGGTGGCGGCCACACGGGCGATCGGCGGCGGACCACACCGGCTGCTGCCGTTGTGGCGTCAGCATCGCCGGAACTCGGCGCTGACTGGCGACGCCGTGGCATCGGACACTTCCGACATCGCCCCTTCGCCGGCAACCAGGTCGGTTCGGATTCGGGCCGACATCGCGGCCGATCTTCGCCGCCAACGCGATTCGTCGCTGCCCGGGGTATCCATGTTCGCGCTCTACACCTGTGCTCTGCACGAGGCTTTCGCCGCAACGGGATTCGACGTCGACCCGACCGTGACGCTTCCCTTCGACGTGCGGCGCTATCTCCCGAAGGGATGCAGCACTCTGGCGTCGTTCTCCGCCGGACTGGACTTCCGGCTTGATCCCGAGTCGGGCCCGGCCGGCCTGCAGGCAGAGATGGTCGCCGCGGCACAGATGGCGCGGCCGGTCGCCAACCTGATGGCAGGCACGGCAAAGACGCACCTGGCGATGCGGTCGGGACGGCATCCGCAGTGGCTCGTTCCGGCGGCCCGGCGAGTACAGCTGCTGCACTCCAGCATCGGCAACGTCCCCCACGGACCGTGGTCGTTCAGCGACCCCGACCGCGCGGCCATCATGGTGGCCAGCGATCCGGTCAGCCCCTGTGGTGTGACGGTCACGACGGCATCGGTCATGGGATCGCTGTGGTTGACAGCCGAATTCCACGACACCCTGTTCGATGCCGGAAAGATCGGCGAGGCACTGGATTCGGTGTCCGCGCATGCGGCCCGCCTCCTGCGAGCCTGACCCGATGCTCTACGAGCCGTCGCGATCCGGCGCCAGGTCGTCGTTGACGCTGCGCCAGACTTTCGTTTGACCTTCGTCGTAGATCAGCGTCCACTGCGGCGCCTCACGAAGAGCTTCCTGAACGACTTCGACGGCGTCGGGGCGGAAGTCACCGTAGTAGCGGATCGCTTTGTTGGACTGCTCACTGAAAATCACGTAGACGACATAGCCGCCCTCGGTCATCTCGGTGTTGAGCGTCTTGAGGTCCTCTTCGTCGGGGAATGTCGCCTTCCGCTCGGCCAGGTTCGGATCCGAGGGATCCCACAGGTCGTAGCTCACGGGCTCGTCGAAGTACGGGTTGAACAACGTCACGTCGGCATAGCCCGCATTGAGCCGGGACGGCATCCCGCCGATGCGCAGCATGACGAAACGAGTCCTGATGTCGGCGTTTCTGGTTAGGCTGTCCATCAAGTCGACCTGGGCCCGGGTCTCGAAGATCATGGGCCACAGCGCGACGTAGCCGTGCAACCCCGCCACCGACGCCCCGGTGACACCGAGCACCGCCGCCGTGCGTGCGGGCAGTCGCGCCCGCCCTCTGACACCGTCGATGGCCGCCACCACAGCGGGGGCGATCAGAAGCGCGCACCCCAGGATCGAATACAGGTACACCCGGAAGATCGCCTCGCCACCGTAGTTCTGCCCCAACAGCAGACCGAACGAGCTGAACGCCACCACAGCCAGAGTCAAGACACGCCGTTTGCGGCGCCACATCCACAGGGCACACGCGAAAGCGGTGAGCACCACGATGATCGACAATCCCCGCACCACGGCGGAAGTGAAGTCCTTGGCGGGCAGCCCCGACGACTCAACGTTGCTAGCGGCGTTGCTGATCGGACTGCCCTCGGAAAACAGCCCGTACGGTGCCACCGCTTCCAGGTTGAGCAGTAGGTAGCAGATGGCGATCAGCACCATGACCAAGGCCACCCACCGAGGTCTGGCCCGCTTGAAAAGGCACAGTACACATGTCGCGCCCATCGCCCAGAACGGCGTCAGCTGGTGTGTCGGCACCGTCGCCGCGAACACAGGAATAGCGAGGACACCACACGCCCGGCTGTCCGGCGACGCGAGGAGCAGCGCAAACATGCCGAACACCAGCACGATTGTCCATGCCTGGGGCGAGAAATAGTCCTGCCCAACCCAGTTCACGATCTCCGCGATGAAGGCCGCGGTCAACGCCGTGCGACGCGATCGGCCGATCACTCGCGCCGCCGTATAGACCGTCAGTGCCAACAAGACGTGTATCGCCGGCGCGAACACGTGAGCGACGGTCATCGCGGGGATGCCGGTGACATCACAGAACCATGCCCAGGTGGTGAAGAACGCCGCCCACTGCGCATAGATGTCGGTGCCGTCGGGCTGAATACGCCCGTAGACCATGATGTAGTCGACGACGGCCAGGTGCTTGTACGTCCAGTCATAGAGGGGTACTTCGGTGGCCACCACCGTCGTCACCCGGGCGACGATGATCGCGGCCAGCACCGCGATCGCGCCGGGAACCACTTGTCGCAGGCGGACGGCCGCCACCAGCGCCCAAGTGCACAGCACGATGGACACGGCAAGCAGCGGCCCGGTCTTCGAGAACAGCAGGCCGTAGTAGCTGGCATCCGCACCGGGAAGATCGGGAACGGCCACCGCCCAGACGACGACGGCGAGCGTGCTCAGGATCAGCGACAGATGGCTCCGCACAACGCTTTTCCGCAACCAGCGATGCTGGCCGATGCGGCGCCAGTGCCAACTTCGGGCCGCGCTCATGATGCTGTCGCGGTGCTGGTAGTACCAGTAGACGCTGCTCCCCCCGACGCCGACCACCTGCGCCCACAGGATCAGGACGGGATTCCAGCGATAGGACCACATCGCGGTGATCGCCACCAGCGTGACGATCGCCATGCCGAGCACAGGGACCGTCGAGAGCAGGGCACGGCGCGGAATGCGTACCCAGGTCAGCACCGCGGCGCCCGGTCCGACGGCGATGAAAACCACTAGAGCGATCGCACGGACGGCGCTGGGTAGCGGCAGTAGCGCGACGGCGCCGGCCGCCGCGCCGACCGCTGCCAGGTCGACCATGCGGACGGGCGCGACGGGAATTCGCCGTCTCGGCGGAGGCTTTCGGTGTGCCGGCGGTCTGCGATGCGCCGAGGGTTTTGGGCGTGCGGTGGAGGACGCTCGGTGACGCGTGGGCAGCTGAGGCGCCACATCCGCGTGCCGTTCGAGCGTTGCTGTCATCGGCGACCCGAGAGCGCGACGTTGCGCGCCTTTTGTCGTCGGCCTCGCCACAGCGCCTTGGGTCCGGCGAGCACTGCCAGCACCTCGGTACGTCCCACCGACGGCGGGACGTCATCGCCGAGGCTGCGCGGAATCCGATTCGGCGACGCCATCGCACCGTAGTCGGCGCCTGCCCGCAAAGACCATCCGAACTGGCGTCGGATCACCTGCGCGGCGAGTTTGCGGTGCACAGGGTTCATTCCCACCTTGGTCAGCCACGCTCCGAGCCCCAGCCCGTAGCCGCGCGCCTGCCTCAGCAGCGCCTCGTTGTCGCTGCGGTGCCGGTGCCACACGATGGCCGAAGGTTCGGTCGCCAGGATGTCGCCGGCAGTGAGCACCCGGAAGAAAAGGTCGAGATCCTCGCCACCCTGTGCGGCGGTGCCCGCGCCAAGGGCCTCGTCGAATCCGCCGAGCTGGAGAATCCGGTCGCGCTGAACCGCGAAGTTGGCCCCGGTCCCGAATTTGCCGACCTGGAAAGGGAACAGCGGTTGATCCACCGGCGGGTCGGCCATGCTGTACAGCCGGGGATCGAGCGATCCTGCCCATGAGACCCGCTGGTCGAAGTACGCCTGCGCGGCCGTGCGCAGTTCCCCGCTCGGCACGAGACCCGAAACGCAGGTGACGAACGGAGCGCGGGAAAAACCGCGGGCGATCGCCCTGAGCCACAACGGGTCGACGACCACGTCGTCGTCGGTGAAGGCCACCACCTGATGTCGGGCGGCGCGAAGACCGGTGTTCCTCGCCGTGGAGAGGCCGGGCACCGGCTCGGCGACCAGCCGTACCCGAGGGTCGTCCAGACAGCGCACCACCTGCGCCGTGGCGTCGGTACGTGCCGCGTTGTCGACCACCACAACCTCGAAGTCCGGGTAGTCCAGCGACAGGACCGATCGCAGCGCATCGGCCACCTGATCGGGCCGGTCTCTTGTGCACAGCACCACCGAGATGGCGGGCAGTTCGATCTCCGGCGCCGATTCGTGGGTCGCCCGGCACTGGGGAAGAGGCAGTCGCACGAGGCCGTCGATGATCGGAGCCTCGACGAAGGCGATCGGCACGCCACGGTGCCGGACCAGTACCCGCACCTGCTCATAGCCGTCCGCGTGGCGTGGCGCGAACTCGATGACGTCGCCGGATTCGGTCTCACAGTCTTCGACGTCGAGCATTCCGATCCAGCGCGCGTGCGGCCAGGTCGACACGGCCTGCGGGGGCATCGCGGGTTCGAGCGAGAGCGTCGAGCTCATCGGGCCGTCACCCGCACCCAGTCGACCAGCATCGTGGACGGATTCGGCGTCGACGCGTCCGGCGGTCCCGGCCAGTCGCCGCCCACGGCGACGTTCAGCAGCAGAAAGAACGGTGCGTCGAACACCCAGCGGCTCTCCGGAGCCAGATCCGCGGGTGTGACGGTAAACAGCGTCAACTCGTCGATGCCGGTGGTGATCCGGCCGGGCATGCGGTCGACCCAGTAGGTGTGGAACTGACCGGCGAGCGGGAAGGGCGCCGGCCCGGAGGCCGAGACCTGCTCGCCGCGTTCGGACCCCTGACTCGGGGCATGGATGCCGGTGTTGAATTCGGGAGCTTCGTTGAGGGTTTCGATCACGTCGATCTCGCCCGCCTCAGGCCAGCCGACCTCGTCGATGTTGCTGCCCAGAAGCCAGAACGCCGGATGAAGCCCGGCGCCACCGGGCAGCTGGATGCGGGCTTCGGCACGTCCGGAGACGAAGTCGAAGCTGCCTTGCGTCGTGACCCGGGCGGACGTGATCTGATCGAGCTCGGTGCCGCGCGCGGAGATGGCCAGATGGCCGTCGCCGTCAAGGCTCGCGTTCGCGGGCTCGTCGGTGTAGGTCTGCATTTCGTTGTTGCCCCAGCCGCCCCCGCCGGTCTGGAACCGCCATTGAGGGGACGGGGACGCGCCCGCCGGTCCGTCGAACTCGTCGGAGAACACGATCTGCGGCCCGGCCGGTTCGGCACGGCCGACCGTCGCAGGGACGCTGCACCCGGCGGCCGCGAGAACGCACAGCGTCACAGCGACGCGGCGCAGCCCGAGTTGAAGGCGCCGGGTCATCGCGACGCTCCTGCGAGTTCCCGCTGGGCGGCATGTCGCCCCACGGGCGGGCGATGCCGTATTTGCGCGGTGCCGAGCGCGGTCACGGCCACCAGGATGCCGTAAACCGCCATCCGTTGCGCACTCCCAGGTCCGAACAGGTCCGTCCCGCCCACGAACACCAGGAAGCCGAGAATGCTGACGGCGCCGGCGATGACCGCCACACCACGGCGCTCGACCGTCATCTTGGTGTTCGACCCCATTGCGACGAACAGCACGCTGACCGAACCCAGCGACATGAACGTCAGGATCGCGGTCAGATTCCAGTCGTAGTCGACGTCGTTGGTGAACAGGCCGGAAAAGTACATGCCGACCCCGGCGACCATCAGCAGGACGGCGTGGCCGCGATCGGTGACCCGCTGTACGAGGAAGCTCGCCGCGACCACGGTGACGGCGAAGCCTGTCGCCAGGAGGCTGACGTTCATCAGCGGGTAGAGCCGACTGCAGGGCCAGTTCCCGACCGGGCCGCAGAACGGAACTCCCAGCGGGCCCAACAGGTCTTGTACGTAGCTGTAGTGCCCGCGCCAGGTCGCGGAGACGATCCATTCGGCGGTGAAGAACAGCAGCGTCGTCAGCGATATCCACCCGGTGACACGAGGGTTGACGAGCCAGCCTGAGGCTCTCAGCATTACCGACTCGAATGCGGTGGCAATGAATGAATGAGACCCACCAGGTAGCCGATGGCGGTGACGAGCAGTCCCGCGGCGAGTGCCAGCGCGCGACGGGGTTGCCTGCGCGCGTGCCACAGACCCGAGGGCAGGGTCCTGGTCGTGTAGACGCGTTCGCTCTCCAGCGAGGATCGCTGGCCGCACAGCCGGCTGAGGATGGCCTTGCTTCGGCCCTCGTAGTAGCACCGATGCAAAAAGTACGACAAGGTCGCACGATTCCTTGGGACCTCGTGCGCCACGGCGAAACGTGTCTGCCGCACGATCCGAGCCTGCGGGTTTCGGCGGATGAGCTCGATGCCCATCATGGTTTCCTCGCAGCCTGTCGGGAGAGCACCGACGCGGCCGAGCCGGTCACTGAATCCACCGATGGCGGCGAGGTTCTCACGGCGGACGGCCATCGCGGCACCTATCGGATTTCGGATCTGCGCGCCGTCCGACGGCAGTCCCCGGTAGTCGCAGCCGACGACCCATCCGAATTCCGGCGGGAACCACGTCGGCCGGGAGCCGGATTGCCAGGAGGGATGGACCGCTCCTCCCAGTGCGGTGATTCCGGCGTCGGCGAACGACGAACGCACGCATGCGAGCGCGTCCGGATAGAGCACGGCGTCATCGTCCAGAAACACGACCACGTCATTAGAGGCCGCGTCGAGTCCGGTATTGCGGGCGCCCGAAAGACCGCGTCGAAAGCGGTTCTTCATGACGTGCAGCCGGTCACCGTAGCTGGTCCGGAGCTCTCGATGGAGGTCGTCGTTGCCGTCGACGACGAGGATCAGTTCGTCACCGTCCGCCAGTTGGGCCAGTGCCGCATCAGCGGCGGCTGTCAGACTCCGACGGCGTTGCTCGGTGTAACAGCAGATCACCACGCTGACGGAGATCACGGCGGAGCATCTTTGCTCGCGCAGAACGCAGGGCGCAGCCACTATGCCCGGCCGGCGTGCGCGACGGTCCGCGCCGCTCGGTGTTCGCGGCGCTCGCGGCCGATGGTGCGCAACACACGCAGGCCGTCGGAGACGGCGTTGAGGTTGCTGCGCCCGTAGATCCGCTTGCCTTCGAAGCTGCCGACCTCACGAATGGACCAGCCGCTGCGGGCCGCCCGTACGTTGATGACGGTCTCGATCTCGAAGCCGTCCCCCCACTGCGCCTCGGCCAGCTCGACCGGGGGCAGATCGAGGGAATCGAGGTTGCGCCGCCAGAAGGCGTTGTAGCCGTAGCAGAGATCACTGAATTCGGTCTTGAACAGCCAGTTGACGAGCCCATTGAGACCCTTGTTGCCCAGCCGACGGAAGTGGGTGATGTCGTCACTGCCGCCGCCGCGTGAGAATCGGCTGCCTTTCGCGAGGTCCGCGCCGTCGACGAGGGCGGCGACGAAAAGCGGGATCTCTGCGGGATCGGTCGAGCCGTCGCCGTCGATCATCACGATGATGTCGCCGGTCGCGGCGAGGAAGCCACACGCCAGCGCGTTGCCCTTTCCGGCCCTTGTCTGCTCGATGATCGTCGCGTCGGGCCACAGTTGGCGGGCGACCTCGGGGGTGCCGTCGACCGACCCCCCATCGATCACCACGATCTGGTCCACCGGCGGCATCCGCTTCGCCACATACGGCAGATTCCTGGCCTCATTCCTGGTGGGAAGCACCACCGTCACAGTCGGTGCGTTCGCCGGCGCGGATCCCGATTCGCGACAGCCGGGCGACAGAGTGCTGACATCGGACGTCGCGGGCCGCAAAGCCTCCGGGGCAATATCCGTCACGTCGCGGGTCTCCTTTTGGCTTCCACACATCGGCACTCTGAGTCGGGAGGATCGGTGCGCCCAACTGACGTTGCCATCAATATTGGGCATTACCGTAACTGGAGAGCACGTTAGCGAACACAGAGGCTTTTTGCCACCCTCAAAGTTTGCGGTATGACCAGCGTCACATTCTTGCGTGTTCTAAGTAAATGTCTGCTGGCACCACCCATAGCGCCCAGGAGCACTTTACGTGCTGAAATACGTCGCCATTGGAAGTGGAGATGTCCGCCGGCAGTGCACCGAGGGCAGCGCAACACCGTCTGGCACGGACGTACGACAATCGGTTGCAGCGCGAAAAGTGACATTCAATAGTCATTTTTAGCAACGCAACTTCTGGTTAGCCCTTCTCGCACCACCGCGTCAATTTCGCGAATGAGCCGACGACGACCGCCGGTCACATCAGCGGCGCAGCACGCTCTCAGGGCGCGGCGGGCTCCAACTGCGCGTCTCCCATAACCCCGTGGTGGTCAGAACCCGGAAGGTCGACGCGGACGAACGACAACGGAATGGCGCCGCGGGTCAGAATCCTGTCGATCGCGAGCACCGCCGGGAACCAGCGATCCGCCGGAAAAGTGGGCACGATTCCCGAGCCGAGATACTCGGCGGCGTCGACAAGCGCTACCCCGTCCCTGCCGCCCGTGCTCAGCAGGCGCCGGTAGCGCTCATGGTCGTAGGTCGAATTGAAATCGGCTCCGATGATGAGCGGTTGCTCTTCCTCGGCCAAGATCGCACCGATCTTCTCCAATTCCGCAGCCCACCGCCACGCCGGCTCCGGATAGGGCGGGAGTGGGTGAAGTGCGTACACCGCGACCGGTCCCGCGCCCGGGGGTCGGATCGTCGCGCGAAGGTTGCTGTGTTGCAAACCGGGCAGTTCGGCTGTGTCCGTAAGGGGGTAGCGCGAATAGATGCCCTCGCCACCGCCGCCGTAGCGCGGGTACAGGTACGAATACGGCAGCCATTGCTCGATGCCGGCTGCCGTCAGCTTTTCGGCGGCCGCACCGGTCAGCTCGGCGACCGTGAGAACGTCGACCCGGCTGTCTCGAACCAGATCCACCACGGCCCGGGAGTCGGCCTCGCCGAGCCGGAGATTGGCCTGCAGCAGCCTGATTCTCGGCGCTTCGGCGGACGAACTCGGGTGCTGGCCGACATACAGGGGTAGCTGCGATCCCACCCCCACCACGACGATCATCAGCGCGGCCAGGGCCGCGAACCACAACCGCGTCACCGCGAGACCCACCGCGGTCACCACTGCGAGCACCACGAAAAGCGGAGTGAAGGAAGCAAGCAACGTCACGGCGGTACTCACAGGACCGACGAAATGGGCCGCCACGCCGACACCTGCGCAGATCGAGGAGCCGAAACCCACCACGCGGATCAGCGTTCTGAACGGACGGTGGGGTCGTGTCGGTGGCGCGTCGGCCGAAGTCGGGGTCAGGCCATCCGTCACGCAGACAATTGTGGCCGACCAGCGTCGGCACGTGCCACGATGTCACGGGCCGCCCGCAGGGCGGCGCCGGCCCGCACACCAGGCGGCGCCTTCCACTCGATAGGCGCCTCGACACTTGCGGGCACCGTGGGCAATGCCTGGAGCAACGCCACCAGATCGATGCAGCCCTCGCCGGGGAACAGCCGCGCCTTGCGGCCCTGATGGCGCAACTCGTCGATCGATGTCGGCCGGGGCAGCACCGCGTCGCAAATCTGCACGTACCTCGTCCACTCCGCAGGCAGCGCCCGCAGATCCTCGGGCGTGGCCAACGCTCGGTCGTAATGAAGTGCATCGACCAGCACACCGACTGGGCTGCCCGTGCAGCGGCGGATGATCTCGCATGCCTCCCCGAGATCGTGGACGTCGGTCCACGGCATCGGTTCGAGGTTCGGGGACATACCGAATTCCTGTGCGAAGAGCCCGAGTTCGGCCAGATTGTCAGCGAGACGCCGATGGTCCGGATCGTTGCCGGTCACCAGGATCTGCTGGGCACCCAGGTAGGCGCCCGTCTCCAGGAACGCACCGAAGTGATCGCGCACCTTGGTGTCCGGGCGAAGGCGGAGCACCTCGATGTCCAGGAGGATCAGTCCGGTGTCCTCGAGCCGCTGCCGCGTTTCGCGGATCATCGGCGTGGACCCGATCGTCGGAAGCACCGATTCTTCCTCGGTGGCCCGGATCAATCTCAGACCGACAGCGTCGTAGCCGGCCTCGGCAGCACATGCCACGAGTTCTGGCGGGCTTAGTTCCAGAACGGTCAACGGGGCCAGCGAGATCGGCCGATGGCCGGACGGAGCCCTCACGGCGATCCTCTCTTCCTACGGTTGCGTCGATTGTCGAGGATGCGCGGCTGTCGTAGGGGCCTACGTCCGGCAGCTTGAGGCCGGGGAGGGGGTGCGTACGGTGTGTGCCATGGCTCCCCTTGATCCCGTGCTCCAGCAGGTCCTCGAGGTTGTTCCGTTCCAGCTCACGACCGACGGCGGACCCGAGCAGGCCCGGCAGCGATTCAACGATCTCCCGCGTAGCCCGATCCTCCCCGAGGTCGAGGCGCACGACCGCACCATCGAGGGTCCGGGCGGCCCGCTCGCCGTACGCATCTACCGCCCGTCGTCGGACGCTCCGGCACTGCCCGCGGTGGTCTTCATCCATGGCGGCGGGTGGACTGTCGGAGACCTCGAAACCTATGACGGACAGGCGCGCATGCACGCCGTCGGCGCCGACGCTGTCGTGGTCGCGGTCGACTACCGGCTCGCGCCCGAACACCCGTTCCCCGCCGCGGTGGAAGACGTGTGGGCAGCCGCAGAGTGGCTGGCGGCGAGCGGGGCGGAGATCGGTGTGGACGCCAGCCGCATCGCGGTCGCCGGTGATTCCGCGGGCGGAAATCTGGCCGCTGTCGTCGCCCAATCGGCCCGAGACGCGGGGATTCCCTTGCGCTTTCAGCTGCTGTGGTATCCCTCGACGACGTTCGACACCTCGCTGCCGTCCTTCTCCGAGAACGCCGACGCGCCAATCCTGGACCTCGCGTCGTGCAAGGGCTTCAGCCGTTGGTACGTCGGCGACCTCGACCTGACTGATCCGCCCGTCACCCTGGTCCCGGCGCTCGGCGACCTGTCTGGACTGCCCCCCGCCTACATCGCCGTCGCAGGGCACGACCCGCTGCGCGACGACGGCGTCCGCTACGCGGAATTGCTGGCCGCCGCGGGGGTGCCGGTCGAACTCCACAACGCCGAGACTCTGGTCCACGGCTACCTCGGCTACGCAGGAATCGTGCCCGCCGCGACCGAGGCCACCGAGCGCGGTCTCCAGGCGTTGCGCGCGGCGTTGGCGTAAGTAGCGACGTCAAAGGCGGCGAATACAGGCCCGGGTCGCGTTATGGTCGTATCCGGGGAGGTCGCATGACTGTGCCGGATTACGAAACGGTGATCGTCGGTGCCGGATTCTCCGGGATCGGGACCGCGATCCAGCTCGACTGTGCGGGTATGCCCGACTACCTCGTCGTCGAGGCGGGCGAGGAGGCCGGCGGCACGTGGTACTGGAACACCTACCCCGGAATCGCCGTGGACATCCCGTCGTTCTCCTATCAGTTCTCGTTCGAGAAGAGCACGGCCTGGTCGCGCACCTATGCGCCGGGCCACGAGCTGAAGGCTTACGCGGCGCACTGCGTCGACAAGTACCGACTGAGGCCCAAGATCCGATTCTCGACGAAGGTCCGCGCCGCCGAATTCGATGACGCCGAAGGCATCTGGCGCGTCGCGCTGGAATCAGCGGGCACCACCACCGAGATGACCGCGCGGTTCCTGGTCAATGCCAGCGGCGCGCTGACCGTGCCGAATCTGCCCGACATCCCGGGCGTCGACTCGTTCGCGGGCGCCACCATGCACACCGCACGTTGGGACCACGAGCAGGATCTGACGGGTAAGCGCGTCGCCATCATCGGCACCGGCGCGTCGGCGGTTCAGGTGATCCCGGAGATCGCACCGATCGTCAAGCAGCTCAGCGTGTTTCAGCGCACCCCGATCTGGTGCTTCCCGAAGTTCGACGTGCCGCTGTCAAAGGCGGCCAGGGCGATGATGCGGTTGCCGTTCGGCCAGACGCTGCAGCGCGTCATCAGCCAGGCCTATGTCGAGCTGACCTTCACGCTTTCCGCGCAGTACTTCACCGTCAATCCGATGGCGAAGCGTATGGGCTCACTGGGCGAAGCGTATCTGCGTAAACAGGTTGACGATCCCGAGGTCCGGGACAAACTCACGCCCCGCTACGCGGTCGGGTGCAAGCGCCCCGGGTTCCACAACACCTATCTGTCGACCTTCAACAGGGACAACGTCGAGCTGGTCACCGAGCCGATCGACAAGATCACCGGCTCCGGGATCGCCACCGAGGACGGTGCGCTGCGCGAGGTCGACGTGCTGATCCTCGCGACCGGATTCAAAGTGCTTGACACAGAGAATGTTCCGACGTTCCCGGTGATCGGGCCGGGTGGAAACTCTCTCGCCCGTTTCTGGGACGAGAATCGGATGCAGGCCTACGAAGGCGTGAGTGTGCCGGGCTTCCCGAACTTCTTCACGGTGTTCGGGCCGTACGGGTACGTCGGCTCGTCGTACTTCGCGCTCATCGAAGCCCAGACCGGCCACATCGTCCGCTGCCTACGGGCCGCCAGGGGCCGTGGGGCCCTGCGCGTCGAGGTGCGTCGGGAAGCCAACGACCGGTATTTCGCGGAAATGATGCGCAAGCGGCATCGACAGATCTTCTGGCAGGACAGCTGCCGACTGGCCAACAGCTATTACTTCGACAAGCACGGCGACGTTCCGCTGCGCCCGGCCAGCACCGTTGAAGCCTTGTGGCGTAGTCGACGGTTCCCGATCGACGACTATTCGTTCGCGTCCTAGGGGCGCATCTGCCCGCAGGAGGCCAGCGGCTCGACCAACTGATAAGGGTCATCAGTCTTGAGCGGCAAAGACTTCGGCGCGACCGGCAACCCGCCGCGCGCATCGAGCTGCGTGGCCAGGTCACGGCGGATCCATAGCCCATCGGTACGTGACGTGCGGGCCAGTTCGACGTACTCGGTGGCCAGGCGGGGGTCCTCGATGATCCCGGTGGTGTCCGACCACTCGTGGTGCGTCTCGATGAACTCCGGTCGGGCTGCGAAGATGTCGTCACGCAGACCAGAGGCGTCGCCCGCAGCCCAGCGGCGCGCGAGCGCAGCGTCCGCCAGTCCCCCGAGATCGATGATCCGCAGATTGCTGACCAAGGCGGTACCTCCGATGTCGGGTGTCGCGATCGTCGCGTCGTCGAGGCCGAGGTAGTCGGCGTATTCGTTCGGGGTCCACCCGGCATAGCTGGCGACGGCACACATCGGCACCGTCGGATCGGCACGAAAAGTCAACGCGGAGTGGGCAAGAACCGGCACGGCGACGGCGGCGGTCACCGCGCTCGCCATCCACACCCGCCGCCGTTCTCTCCCGTCGGCGCCGGCAAGGACCTGGGCGCCGGCCACCGCGATGATCAGCGCGCCCGTCGCCCAGATCGGGGTAGCGAAGCGATATTGCCCCATCCAGTCACCTTCGAGGATGACGTAGGCAAGCACCCCGAGGGCGAAGGTGATCAGCAGCGCCAGCAATCCTGCGTGGTTCCCAGCCCTTCTCCGCAACACGATCGCCACCAGCACAGCTCCGAGTAACGCCGGTGCCACTCCGGTGAACACCACGAGACCCATGGGCCTCGCGAGACCCATGAGATCGGGAAGACCCTGTGCCTTGGCGATCGCGGTGTTGGGGACCACCTCACCGAATGTCGCATAGCGCCACAGCAGGAACACGCCGAGCGGTAGAGCGAAGGCGGCGGTCCCAACGGCCGCAGCGCGCAGCTTATGGGCGCGCGGCGCTCGTCCGAGCAACAGCACCGCCAGTGGGTAGGCGAGCACGTAGATCATCCCGTCTGGGCGGGTCAATCCGGCGACAGCCGCGACAATGCCGCAGATCACCGCGGTCCGCGTCGTCAGGAGCCGGTCGCCGCCCACGGCGGTGGCGATACATGCCGCAAGCCATCCGACTGCTGCGGCCAGCAGCGAGTTCTCCAGTCCAGAGAAACACCAGATGACGAACGACGGAATCGCCGCGGTGATCCCGCCGGCGACGATCGTGACCGTGACCGGCCACCGCGTGAGAGCCTTCGCCACCCGGTAGAACGCGGCAAAGAGGACCGCGCAGAAGATCAGAGCGAGCAATTTCGGGAACGCGACGACATCCGGGATGCCGAACATGGTGCCGTGGTCGAAGAGGTGCACTTTGTGGCCGGCGACCAGCAGTGCCAGCCAGGCAGGATTGGAGAACCCCTCGACGGGGTCGGCCCCTGCCTGCAGAACCGGGCCGAGGCCGCTCGCGATGGAGCGCACATACGCGAAGGTGATGGCGGCGTCATCGATGATCCAGCGGCCGTACACCAGTGCGTGCAGACCGACGAGCAGTGTGGGAGTGCCGATCGCTGCGATCGGGGCCCACCATGCCGGTGACGGCCGCCGCCCCCGCTCGACTGGAGAAGCCGGCGATCCGTCCAGCATTTGCTCGCTGCTCATCCCCACCAACTTCTTACTGCTCATCTACCATGCAAGGCCACCGAAGAGATTTTCTGGACTATAGCTCAGCCCGCGTGCAGACGCGAAAACCCCGTGGCGGTCAGGCCACGGGGCTTTACGGTGTCAGCGTCTAGACCGTTGTCGCTTCGTCGGACTCCTCAACGCGGCTCGTGCCTCGCCGCTTGATCGTCGTCAGACCGCGGACTTCAGATCGTCGACCTTGTCGAGCTGCTCCCAGGGCAGTTCGATGTCGGTACGGCCGAAGTGACCGTAGGCGGCCGTGGGCGCGTAGATCGGGCGCAGCAGATCCAGGTCGCGGATGATTGCGCCGGGGCGCAGGTCGAACACCTCGCCGATCGCCTTCTCGATCTTGACCGGGTCCACGGTCTCCGAACCGAACGTCTCGACGAACAGACCCACCGGGGCCGCCTTGCCGATGGCGTAGGCGACCTGGACCTCGACACGCTGGGCCAGACCGGCCGCCACGACGTTCTTGGCTACCCAGCGCATCGCGTACGCGGCCGAGCGGTCGACCTTCGAGGGATCCTTGCCGGAGAACGCGCCGCCGCCGTGACGGGCCCATCCGCCGTAGGTGTCGACGATGATCTTGCGGCCGGTCAGGCCGGCGTCGCCCATCGGCCCGCCGAGCACGAACTTGCCGGTCGGGTTGACCAGAATGCGCGGTGCCGACGTGTCGAGGGTGTCGTGCGCCAGTTCGGTGAGCACAGCGTCGATGACGTACTGCGTGATCTCGGGTGTGAGCTGGCCGTCCAGATCGATGCCGTCGGCATGCTGGGTCGACAGGACGACCGTGTCGAGGCGGACCGGGGTGGTGCCGTCGTATTGCACCGTCACCTGCGTCTTGCCATCGGGACGCAGGTAGTCCAGCGTGCCGTTCTTGCGGACCTCGGTGAGCTTGCGCGACAGGCGGTGCGCCAGCGCGATCGGCAGCGGCATCAGTTCGGGGGTGTCGGCGATGGCGTAGCCGAACATCAGGCCCTGGTCGCCCGCGCCCTGGGCGTCGAGCGGATCGCCGGCACCCTCGACCCTTGTCTCGTGGGCGGTGTCGACGCCCTGCGCGATGTCGGGCGACTGCGCACCGATGCCGATGTTCACGCCGCAGGTGAGGCCGTCGAAGCCCTTGTCGGAGTGGTCGTAGCCAATGTCGAGGATCCTGGCCCGAACGGTGTTTGTGATGTCGGCAAACGCCTCCTTGGCAGAGGTGGTCACCTCGCCCACCACATGCACCTGGCCTGTGGTCACCAGTGTTTCAACGGCCACGCGGGACTTCGGGTCGCCCGCGAGCAGAGCGTCCAGCACCGAGTCGCTGATGGCGTCACAGATCTTGTCGGGGTGCCCTTCGGTCACCGACTCACTGGTAAACAGCCGAGCTTCACTCACGTTCGATCCCTTTCACTCAAGCACGCCTGAGATAGTTAGTCAGTCAACTTATATCTGTCGCGATGGCACGAGCCTCCGGCGCCTTTAGCACCCAAGCGTGTCCCCCCGCTGCGCGCAACCCTTACGCGCATGCTGACGATGTGTGCTCGTCGCCTACCTCGCACCGGTGTGCAGGAAAGCCACGATCGCGTCCACAATACGGCTCGCGATCATGGTCTTCGACCCGTGTTCCAACGCGGACTCTGCCCCGTCGGCCGACAACAGCCACCCGTCGTTGTGGTCGACCTCGAAAGCACGATTCTCGCCCACGGCGTTGACCACCAGCAGATCGCATCCCTTGCGCTTCAGCTTCGCGCGGGCGTGAAAGAGGACGTCGCCGTTGGCGTCGCCGGTCTCGGCCGCGAACCCGACGATGGCAGCCATGTTCGGGAGCTGGCCGTCCTGGCGCGCGCGGACCGCGCCGGCGAGGACATCGTCGTTGCGGATGAGTTCGATCGTCGGCTCACCTTCGCTGGCGGGACCCTTCTTGATCTTGCTCGTGGCCGGATGCGCGGGCCGGAAGTCGGCGACGGCGGCGGCCATCACCAGGATGTTCGCGTCCGGCGCGTGTTTGGAGACGGCGTCCTTGAGCTGCGCGGCCGAGCCGACGTGCGTGACATGCACGCCCGCCGGATCGATCAGGCCTGCGGTGTTCCCGGCGACCAACGTCACGTCGGCGCCGCGCTGGGCCATCACGCGGGCCATCGCATAGCCCTGCTTGCCCGAGCTGCGGTTGCCGATGAAGCGCACGGGATCGATCGGCTCACGGGTTCCGCCTGCGGTAACGAGGGCTTTGACGCCGGCGAGGTCGTAGGGCAGCGCGTCGTTTCGCGCAATCAGCAGCTCCGACAGAGTGGTGATCTCTTCGGCCTCGGGCAGGCGGCCCGGTCCGGTGTCGGCGCCCGTCAGCCGCCCCGAGGCGGGCTCCATCACGACCGCCCCGCGCCGGCGCAGCGTCGCCACATTCTCGACAGTCGCTGGATGCAGCCACATCTCGGTGTGCATCGCGGGCGCGTACAGCACCGGGCACCGGGCGGTCAGCAGCGTGGCGGTCAAGAGGTCGTCGGCACGGCCGCTCGCGGCGCGAGCGAGGAGGTCGGCGGTGGCGGGGGCCACCACGACAAGGTCGGCGGCTTGGCCGATGCGGACGTGCGGGACTTCGTGGACGTCCTCGAAAACGCCGGTGTGTACCGGGTTGCCGGAGAGCGCCTCGAACGTCGCGGCGCCCACGAACTTGAGAGCGGATTCAGTCGGTACGACACGGACGGTATGCCCGGCCTCGGTGAGCTGACGGACGACTGTCGCCGCCTTGTAGGCGGCGATGCCGCCGGCGACGCCGACGATGATCCGCTTGGCGCTCACCCCCGGCCCCGCGCCGCTACTCGCCCTCGGTGTGCTCGAGCAGATCCCCGTGGATCTCACGCATGGCGATCGAGAGCGGCTTCTCCTGCAGGCCCGGCTCGACCAGGGGTCCGACGTATTCGAGGATGCCGTCGCCGAGCTGGTTGTAGTAATCGTTGATCTGGCGAGCACGCTTGGCTGCATAGATGACCAGCGCATACTTGCTCGACGCGCGATCCAGCAACTCGTCGATGGGCGGGTTGGTGATGCCCAGCGGCGTGTCGTAGGCGCTCTTGGCGGCCGGGTCCATGTCCACCGGGGTCAGCGGGTTGCTCACGTAGAGATTCTCCTGAAAAAGATCTGAAAATTAGGGCTGATCGCGCCGGACCGGCGCGTGTGCCACCAGCAAGGCTACCAATTCGGCGCAGGCCGACTCCAATTGACTGTTGACGACCACCACGTCGAAGTCGCCCTGGGCGGCCAGTTCGGCCTTCGCCGTCTGCAACCGGCGGGCCATCACCTCGGGCGTCTCGGTTCCGCGGCCGGTCAAGCGGCTCTCCAGCGCTTCCCAGCTGGGCGGGGCGAGAAAGACCGTCGTGGCTTCGGGCATCGCCTGCTTGACCGCTCGCGCGCCGGCGAGGTCCACCTCGATCAGCACCGGGCGACCGGCCGCCGTCGCCGCACGAACGGGCGCGGCGGGAGTCCCGGAGCGGTGGAGCCCACCGTGGATCTCCGCCCATTCCAGCAGGGCGCCGTCGTCGATGAGCTGCTGAAACTGCACTGCCGTCACGAAGCTGTAGTCCACTCCGTCGATCTCGCCGGGGCGCGGCGAGCGCGTCGTCACCGAAACGCTGAAGTACAGGTCGGCGACGCGTTCGCGCACACACCGCACGACAGTGGACTTCCCGACGGCAGACGGGCCGGACAACACCAGGACCGCGGCCCCGGACTCGTCGTCCGGCCCTCCGCCTTCGCTCACTGACCTCCCTTTACGAGAAGTCGAACTTTTCCAGCAGGGCCTTGCGCTGACGATCCCCCAGGCCGCGCAGGCGGCGGGTCGGGGCGATCTCGAGCTCGGTCATGATTTCCTGCGCCTTGACCTTGCCGACCTTCGGCAGGGCCTCCAGGAGTGCGGAAACCTTCATCTTGCCCAAGACCTCGTCGGTCTCGGCGTCCTTGAGCACCTGCTTGAGGTTGGTGCCGCCGCGCTTGAGCCGGTCTTTGAGCTCCGCTCGCGCTCGCCGTGCGGCAGCAGCCTTCTCCAACGCTGCCGCGCGCTGCTCGTCGGTCAACTGGGGAAGGGCCACGGGTTCCTCCGTCTTCGTCACCATTACTGATTTGTCTCGGCTGGTAGTGGCGGAACCACAACCAGCCAGCGTGGACGACCGTACCCACGCACGCTGACGAAAGCTAACCCCACCCCCGGGTTGTCGGGTCAAAAGCCCAGCGTGTAGGCCGGGCCCGCCCAGTGCGGCGTGGCGGGGAGGTCGTGACCTCGGGAGACCTTCAGCAACGCGTACCTGGGGCAAACCACCTGCTTATCGTGGGTTTTTGGGCAGGATCAGCGGCGCGAGCGCAGCACCGGTCGGGGCCGCCCGTCCGCGCGGCGGGCGGGCGGCGTTGGGTGGCCTGAGAATTTTCCCTGGTCAAGCGTGTCGGGCGTGTCGCGGTGAGGTCTCGGACCGGTAACGAACGCAGCTCAGGCGAGGTACGCGACAGCGTCGCGCATCCGCTCGGCGGCGTCCCGCAGCGCTGAGATGTCCGGACCCGCACGCAACACGTCTCGCGAGACGGCGGGCAGCAGTTGCCCCGATTTGGCCCCTCCCAGACCTGCCAGGGCCTCGGGACGGCCACCTTGGGCGCCGACGCCAGGCACGAGGACGGGCCCGTTCAGCGCGCTGACATCGGGAGGAGAGGTCAACGTCGCCCCGACGACCACACCCACCGAACCGAGGCCGCCGGTCCGGTTCACGGCGGAGGCGGCGTCGACAATCGACTGGGCGACGGTGCGGCCGTCCGCATCGGCGCACTGCACGGACGCCCCCTCGGGGTTCGACGTCGCCGCGAGGACGAAGACGCCGCTCCCGTGTTCGAGGGCGGCGTCGAGCAGCGGCTGCAGCGACCCGAAACCGAGATACGGCGAGGCCGTCACCGCGTCGGACCTCAGCGGCGATTCTCCCGCCCACGCTGCGGCGTATGCCGCCATCGTGGAGCCGATGTCGCCGCGTTTGGCGTCCGCGAGAACCAGAACGCCCGCGTCGCGCAAGCCGGCGATGGTGGTCTCCAACGCCGCATAGCCCGATGATCCGTATGCCTCGAAGAACGCCACCTGAGGTTTCACCACAGCGAAGCCGCCGAATGCCGCCACGCAGATGTCGCTGAACCGCGCGAGGCCTTCGACATCCACGCCGAGACCCCACGCCCGCAGCAGTTCGGGGTGCGGGTCGATGCCGAGGCACAGCGGACCGCGGGACGCGATCGCGACGGCCAGGCGGTCACCGAACCCGTCCACGGTCAGGAGCCCAGAGTGCTGTGCAGTTCCTGCAGCGACATCACGCCGATGTCCCCGCGGATACCCGCCTCGATGCCTTGGACTGCCGCCGACGCACCCTGCACGGTTGTCACGCACGGGATGTTCATCGACACCGCCGCCGACCGGATCTCGTAGCCGTCGATGCGCGGACCCGAATTGCCGTACGGGGTGTTGAGCACCATGTCGACCTGTCCGGCCTTGATTGCGTCGACCGCGGAGAGCGCAGGCCGGTCCGGGCTGGGTTCCTCAAAGTGCTTGCGCACCTCGTCGCACGGAATCCCGTTGCGCCGCAACATCTCTGCAGTGCCTGCAGTGGCGAGGATCTTGAATCCCAGGTCGGCGAGACGCTTCACCGGGAACACCAGCGAACGCTTGTCCCGGTTGGCGACCGACACGAAGACGGTGCCGTGCGCGGGCAACGACCCGTAGGCGGCGGTCTGACTCTTGGCGAACGCGCTGCCGAAGTCGTGGGCGATGCCCATCACCTCGCCGGTCGACTTCATCTCGGGGCCGAGCAGGGAGTCGATCTGGCTGCCGTCGGATTTACGGAACCGGTGGAACGGGAGCACGGCCTCTTTCACCGCGACAGGTGCGCTGCGCGCGGTGGTGGCACCATCACCGGTCTGGGCCAGCACGCCTTCTTCGCGCAGCTCGGCGATGGTGGCGCCCAGCATGACTCGGGCGCACGCCTTGGCCAGCGGCACTGCCGTCGCCTTGGAGACGAACGGCACGGTGCGGCTGGCGCGCGGATTTGCCTCCAGAACATAGAGGACGTCGTCCTTGAGCGCGTACTGCACGTTGAGCAGGCCGACGACGCCGATCCCGAAGGCGATCGCCTCGGTCGCGCGGCGCACCGCGTCGACGTCACTGCGGCCCAGGGTCACCGGGGGCAGGGCACACGCGGAGTCGCCCGAGTGGATGCCGGCCTCCTCGATGTGCTCCATCACGCCACCGATGTAGACCTCGCTGCCGTCGCACAGCGCGTCCACGTCGATCTCGATCGCGTCCTCGAGGAAGCGGTCGACGAGCACAGGGTGTTCGGGTGAGAGTTGGGTCGCCCTGGTGATGTAGCCCTCCAGGGTGTCCTCGTCGTAGACGATCTCCATGCCGCGCCCACCGAGGACGTAGGACGGCCGCACCAGCACCGGGTAACCGATCTCGGCGGCGATGCGGCGGGCCTGGTCGAAGCTGGTCGCCATACCGAAGCGCGGCGCGGGCAGTCCGGCTCGGCGCAGTACCTCGCCGAACTCGCCACGATCCTCGGCCAGGTCGATGGCCTCGGGCTTGGTGCCGACGATCGGCACGCCTGCCTTCTCCAGCCGCTCCGCCAGCCCGAGGGGCGTCTGCCCACCGAGCTGCACGATCACGCCGACCACGCCGGGACCTCCCGAGCCGGATGCTTGCTCGGCGTAGTAGATCTCCAGCACGTCTTCGAACGTCAGTGGTTCGAAGTACAGCCGGTCGGCGGTGTCGTAGTCGGTCGACACGGTTTCGGGGTTGCAGTTGATCATCACCGTCTCGAAGCCGGCCTGGCTCAGCGTCGTCGCGGCGTGCACACAGCTGTAGTCGAACTCGATGCCCTGGCCGATGCGGTTGGGACCTGATCCGAGGATGAGCACCTTGGGCCGGTCGGCCTGCGGCGCCACCTCGGTCTCGGCCGCCGGATCGAGTTCGTAGCTGCTGTAGTGGTAAGGAGTCTTGGCATCGAACTCGGCGGCGCAGGTGTCGACGGTCTTGTAGACGGGATGGATGCCGAGACGCTGACGCAGCGAGCGCACACCCATCTCCCCTGCCAACTCCGGTCTCAGCGCGGCGATCTGGCGGTCGGAGAGCCCGTGGTGTTTGCAACGGCGCAGAAGTTCGGCCTCCAGTACGGGCGCGTCGATCAGTTCCGCGCGCAACGCGACCAGCCTGGCGATCTGCTCGACGAACCACGGGTCGACACCGGAGTTCGCGGCGACCTCCTCGACGGTCGCGCCCAGGCGCAGCGCGTACTCCAGGTCGTAGAGCCGGCCGTCGGTGGGAGTGCGAAGCCGGTTGAGGACGTCGGCTACCTCCCCGGAGGGGCTCTCCCCGGTCCAGAAACCGGCCCTGCTGGTCTCCAGCGAACGCATCACCTTCCCGAGCGCCTCGATGAAGTTGCGGCCCAACGACATCGCCTCCCCGACCGACTTCATTGTTGTGGTCAGCGTGGCGTCGGCGCCGGGGAACTTCTCGAACGCGAACCGGGGAGCCTTGACGACGACGTAGTCGAGTGTCGGCTCGAAGCAGGCCGGCGTCTCCTTGGTGATGTCGTTGACGATCTCGTCGAGCGTGTAGCCGATGGCCAGCTTGGCGGCGATCTTGGCGATCGGGAAGCCCGTCGCCTTGGAGGCCAGCGCCGACGAGCGCGACACCCGCGGGTTCATCTCGATGACGATCAGCCGACCGTCTTTCGGGTTCACGGCGAACTGGATGTTGCATCCGCCCGTGTCTACCCCGACCTCGCGCAGTATCTCGATACCCAGGGTGCGCATGTTCTGGTACTCGCGGTCGGTGAGCGTCATCGCCGGAGCGACGGTCACCGAGTCGCCGGTGTGCACGCCCATCGGGTCGAAGTTCTCGATGGAGCACACAATGACGACGTTGTCGTGGTGGTCGCGCATCAGCTCCAGTTCGTACTCTTTCCATCCGAAGATGGACTCCTCGATGAGCACGTTGGCCGTCGGGGACGCGGCGAGGCCCTCACCCGCCATCCGCTCGACCTCTTCGACTGAGTACGCCATGCCCGAACCGAGGCCACCCATGGTGAAGCTGGGCCGGACGACCACGGGCAGCCCCACGTCGGCAACGGTTTCGCGAACCTCGTCCATCGTGAAACACACTCTGGACTTGGCCGACTCCCCTCCCACCTTGCTGACGATGTCCTTGAACTTCTGCCGGTCCTCGCCGCGCTGGATGGCGTCGAAGTCTGCGCCGATCATCTCGACGCCGTACTTGTCCAGGATGCCGGTCTCGTAGAGCTTGACTGCCGTGTTCAGTGCGGTCTGCCCGCCGAGAGTGGCCAGCAGCGCGTCGATCTTGTTGCCACGCTCGGCCTGCTGGGCGATCACCTTCTCGACGAAGTCCGCAGTGATCGGCTCGACGTAGGTGTGGTCGGCGTACTCGGGATCGGTCATGATCGTCGCCGGGTTGGAGTTGATCAGCGTGACTTCGAGGCCTTCGGCCCGCAGCACGCGGCACGCCTGGGTGCCCGAGTAGTCGAACTCGGCGGCCTGCCCGATCAGGATCGGGCCGGACCCGATCACCAGGACGTGGTTGAGGTCTGAGCGACGCGGCATCTACTGTCCCCTTTCACCGCGAGCGCGCGTGTCTGCACACGAAACTCCGCGGAAACTTGTACAAATGCGCACCCTCACGCGCGACGACCGTGCCCTCACTGTCACTTGCGGGCCGCCATCAGATCGACGAACTGGTCGAACAGGTACTCGGCGTCGCGTGGTCCAGCGGCCGCCTCCGGGTGGTACTGCACCGAGAAGGCGTGACCGTTGGACAGCCGGACACCCTCTACCGTGCCGTCGTTGGGGCAGGTGTGGCTGATCACCGCTTCGCCGAAATCGGTGTCGAATGTCTGACCGGCCTCACCTTCGAGTGCGAATCCGTGGTTCTGTGCAGTGATCGCCACCCGTCCGGTCGCGTGGTCCATGACCGGGATGTTGATGCCGCGGTGCCCGAAGACCATCTTGTAGGTTGACAGCCCCAGGGCGCGGCCGAGGATCTGGTTGCCAAAGCAGATGCCGAACAGCGGGATGCCTGCGCCGAGCACCTCACGGGTCACCGCGACGATGTGGTCGGCGGTGGCCGGATCGCCCGGCCCGTTGGACAGGAACACACCGTCCGGCTTGAGGTCGGCGATCTGGCTGAAGGTCGTCGAGGACGGCAGCACCACGCTGCGCACACCGCGCCTGGTGAAGTTTCGCGGTGTGTTGGTCTTGATGCCGAGATCCAGTGCGGCGACGGTGAACCTGTGCTGCCCTTCGGGTTCCACGACGTAGTCGGCGTCGGTGCTGACTTCGCCGGCCAGGTCGGCGCCGAGCATGGACTCCTGGGCTTGGACACGGGCCAGCAGCTCGTCGACCGGCGATTCGGCAATAGGCCCGCTGAATACGCCGGCTTTCATCGAACCGCGGCTGCGCAGGTGACGCACCACCGCCCTGGTGTCGATGCCCGCGATCCCGACGACGCCCTGCCGTTGCAGTTCGTCGTCAAGGGTGGTGGTGGCCCGCCAGTTCGACGCCCGCGGGGACGGGTCGCGAACGGCGTAACCGGCGACCCAGATCTTGTCGCCCCGGCTCTCGCTGTCCTCGGTGTTCCAACCGGTGTTGCCGATCTGCGGCGCGGTCGCGACGACGATCTGCCGGTGGTAGCTGGGGTCGGTCAGCGTCTCCTGGTACCCCGACATGCCCGTCGAGAACACGGCCTCGCCCAGGGTCTGGCCGACCGCTCCAAACGGCGTGCCGGTGAAGATCCGGCCGTCCTCCAGAACAAGGACGGCTTTGTGCGTCGTCATGCGACCTCCTCGGGGAGCCACTTCAGGTAGTCACGCCGGTCGTCGGCGCGGAAGCCTGTGTCGATCTCGACACCGGACGGCAAGCGCCAGCGGATCGCGAGGATGCCCTCATGCGTGAGGGCCTTACCGGCCAGGTTCTTCTCCGTGCGGATCGCGGAGATCGAGTCATCGGGTATCCAGATCGGACCGGCTCCCGTGCGCTGCAACATGATTCCTTCGGGATAGCGGGTGAGGACGGCCTTCGCGCGGAACCCGAGGTCGCCGGCGGCGACCCGGTCGTTCCAATGCGGTACCAACGTGCTGCCCACATAAAGACCCTTGATGGCGGGGACGAGTGCCGGACCGACGGTGTCGGGCAACGGCGGCATCGTCCCCACCATCTGCGCCTGTCGCTCGATGCGGCGGCGCCATCCGCGCAGCATCGCGTGGATCAGCACCGCGATCAGCAGCACCAGCACTCCCGCCATGACCAGGGAGGCGACCAATGTCGGGGTGTTCACCAGCCGACCTTCCCGTCCCTGGCGGTGATCCTGCCGCGCAACAACGTCACAGTGACGGACGCGGGCAATTCCATGTCCTGGTAGGGCGTGTTGTCCGAGCGACTGGCCAATGCCGAGCCCTTCACCGTCCACGATGTCTGCGGGTCGATGACGGTGAGGTTGGCGGGCTCCCCGACTTCCAGAGGCCTACCCTGATCCGGAAGTCCCACGATGCCGGCGGGCGCCTCACTCATCACGCGGGCGACGTCGCGCCAGGTCAGCAGACCCGGCTTCACCATGGTCTCGACGACGACCGACAGCGCGGTTTGCAGGCCGAGCATGCCGGGTCTGGCGTTGGCGAACTCGCACATCTTCTCGTGCTCGGCGTGTGGAGCGTGATCTGTTGCGACACAGTCGATGACGCCGTCGGCGAGGGCTTGACGCAACGCGACGGCGTCACTGGCCTCCCGCAGCGGAGGATTGACCCTGTTGCGTCCGTCGTAGGACTTCAGCCGGGTGTCGTCCAAGAGCAGGTGATGTGGTGTGACCTCGGCGGTGATGGAGATGCCCTGCTCCTTGGCCCAGCGCACGAGTTCGACACTGCCCGCCGTCGAGGCGTGGCAGATGTGCACCCGGGCCCCGGCGTCGCGGGCCAGCAGCGCGTCGCGGGCGACGATCGACTCCTCGGCCGCACGCGGCCAGCCCGCCAGGCCGAGCTTGGCGGCGGTGGGACCTTCGTGGGCGACGGCACCGACGGTCAGCCGCGGCTCCTCGGCGTGCTGCGCGATCAGCACACCCAGACCGGACGCGTACTCGAGCGCCCGTCGCATGATCAGCGGATCGTCAACGCAGACACCGTCATCGGAGAACATCCGGACCTGACCCGCACCCGCGGCCATCAGCCCCATCTCGGTGAGCTGCTTACCCTTGAGGCCGACCGTCACGGCACCGACGGGATGGACGTCCACCAGACCGACCTGCTGGCCCCGGTGCCACACATGATCGGTGACCACCGCGGTGTCGGCGACCGGGTCGGTGTTGGCCATCGCGAACACCGCGGTGTATCCGCCGAGAGCGGCTGCAGCTGAACCGGTTTCGATGTCCTCGGCATACTCGCGGCCAGGCTCGCGCAGATGGGTGTGCAGGTCGACGAAACCGGGGAGCAGAATCTGACCCGCGCAGTCGATGGCATCGGCTCCCTCCGCGGAGAGCCCGCTGCCGATCTCGGCGATCTGGCCGTCGCGCACCAATACGTCGACGGGGTCGCCCTCACCGTAGAGACGCACAGACTTCAACAGAACGCTCATGCGCTGATCGCTTCCTGCTCGGATCCGACGAGGAGGTGGAAAAGCACCGCCATGCGGACGTGCACACCGTTGGAAACCTGTTGCAGCACAGCCGATTGCGAAGAGTCAGCCACCGAATGCGCGATCTCCATGCCACGCAGCATCGGCCCGGGATGGAGTACCACGGCGTGCTCTGCCAGTCGGGCCTGGCGCTTCTCGGACAGTCCGTAGCGCACCGAGTACTCCCGCGACGACGGGAAGAAGCCGCCGTTCATCCGCTCGGCCTGGACCCGCAACATCAGTACCGCGTCAGCCAGGGGCAGTTCGGCGTCGAGTTCGTGGGACACGGTGACGGGCCAGTGCCCGACGCCGACCGGCAGCAGCGTCGGCGGTGCGACGAGGACGACCTCGGCTCCGAGGGTGTTCAGCAGCGAAACGTTGGACCGGGCGACGCGGCTGTGAAGGACGTCGCCGACGATGACGACCCGTTTGCCGTCGACGGAGCCCAGTCGCTGCCGGATGGTCAGCGCGTCGAGCAGCGCCTGGGTCGGGTGTTCGTGCATGCCGTCGCCTGCATTGATGACCGAGGGCCCGCCGTGCTCGTCGAGCGTCCACTCGGCGAGCTGCTGCGGCGCACCCGAGGCGGGGTGCCGGAGGATGAGCGCGTCGGCGCCCGCGGCGCGCAGCGTCAGCGCGGTGTCGCGCAGTGACTCCCCCTTGGCCACAGACGATCCCGAGGCGCTGACATTGATCACGTCGGCGCTCATCCACTTGCCCGCCACCTCGAACGACACCCGGGTGCGGGTGGAGTTCTCGTAGAACATCGTGATGATCGTGCGGCCGCGAAGTGTCGGCAGCTTCTTGACCTCGCGGCCCACGAGCGCTTCGCGGAACCGGTCGGCGTTGTCGAGGATCGCGGTGGCGTCGTCACGGCTGAGATCGGCCGCAGTCAACAGGTGTTTCATCATTACCGGGCAGGCCCTCCGGTCGGTGCGATACGGACGCCGTCGTGGCCGTCGTCTTCGGTGAGCCGGACTTTGACGTTCTCGCTGCGGGATGTCGGAACGTTCTTGCCGACGTAGTCGGCGCGGATCGGAAGCTCCCGGTGACCGCGGTCGACGAGCACTGCCAGCTGAACGATCTTCGGCCTGCCGAGATCGCGAAGCGCATCGAGCGCCGAGCGCACGGAGCGGCCGGTGTAGAGCACATCGTCGACGAGCACGACGAGCGCGCCGTCGATGCCGCCTTCGGGAATGGAGGTGGACGCCAGCGCCCTGGGCGGCTTGCTCATCAGGTCGTCGCGGTACAGCGTGGTGTCCAGTGCGCCGGTGGCGACCTCGATGCCGCTGAAGTCGGCGATGTTACGGGCCAGCCGGGTGGCAAGGGTGACGCCGCGAGTCGGGATGCCGAGAAGGATGATCCGAGGACTGTCCGGGCCGTCGTGCGCGGTCTTCTCGATGATCTGGTGGGCAATACGAGCAACTGTTCGACTGACGTCCGCTGCGGACATCAACTCCCGGTCGTGACCGGTCTGGTCTGGCGCGCCCACGTGTGAGCCGGACCTCCTTCTCCGCCTCACGGGACGGATCGTTAAAGGATGTCGGAAAACTGCGGGGAGCTTAGCAGGTGTGGTCGGCAGGTAGCCTCTGCCAGGTGAACCTCGACCGCAACAAGGCTTCCGTCGTCGACGCGATCGACGCGGGCCTGCTGGCCGGAGCGGTGACGCTGGTGTGGCATGCAGGGGAAGTGCGCCAGGTCAACGAGCTCGGATATCGCGACGTCGACGCGCGGCTGCCGATGCAGCGCGACACGATCTTCCGCATCGCGTCGATGACCAAGCCGGTGACCGTGGCCGCCGCCATGTCGCTCATCGAGGAGGGAAAGCTCTCGCTGACCGACCGCGTCGCGACGTGGCTGCCCGAACTCGCCGAGATGCAGGTGCTCGCCCAACCACGCGGTCCGCTCGATCGGACCGTGCCGGCGCAGCGCCACATCACCATCGACGACCTGATGACCCACCGCAGCGGCCTGGCCTACATGTTCTCGGTCCTCGGTCCCCTGTCGGACGCGTACCGCAAACTCCCTACCCGCCAGGACCAGGACAGGTGGCTGGCCGAACTCTCCGTTCTGCCGCTGGTGCACCAACCCGGCGAACGGCTGACCTACAGTCACGCGACCGACGTGCTCGGAATCGCTTTGTCCCGCATCGAAGGCAAGCCACTGAGCGACGTGCTTGCCGAGCGGATCCTCGGACCATTGGGCATGGCGGACACCGGGTTCAGCGTCGGCGCCGCGGGCAGGCGCCGCGCGGCGACGATGTACCAGCTCGACAAGGACAACACCCTGCGCCATGACGTGATGGGTCCCGCCCCGGTCGTGGACCCGCCCTTCTGTACCGGCGGCGCCGGCCTGTGGTCGACGGCTGACGACTACCTCCGCTTTGCGCGGATGCTGTTGGCCGGAGGGACGCTCGACGGAGTCCGGGTGCTCTCCGAGGAATCCGTCTCGCTCATGCGCACCGACCGGCTGACGGCCGAACAGAAGCGTCACGATTTTCTGGGTGCGCCATTCTGGATCGGTCGCGGCTTCGGACTGAACCTGTCGGTCGTGACCGACCCTGCGAAGTCGCGGCAGCTGTTCGGTCCCGGTGGACTCGGAACCTTCTCCTGGCCCGGCGCCTACGGAACGTGGTGGCAGGCAGATCCTTCCGCCGACGTCATCCTCATCTACCTGATCCAGAATCTGCCCAACCTCTCCGCGGATGCCGCCGCGGCGGTGGCCGGCAACACCTCCCTGGCCAAGCTGCAGAGCGCGCAGCCCAAGTTCGTTCGCAACACCTATCAGGGCCTCGGAATCTAGCGGCCGACTTGTCGGGGGGCGGGTGTAGCGTCGGCTTCATGTTCGAACAGGTGTTCGATATCGATTCTGATGCGTCGGAAGCGCAGCTGCGGGAGGTCGTCGAGCAGTGTGAGGCACTGAAGTCCAAAGCTGCTGCTGCCCAGGCTCGGGCCACGGCGTTATGGGCGGCCAAGCGGGCGGCCGCCGAAGCCGCAGCGGGGATCCCGGCGCGCCGCCGCGGCAGAGGACTGGCCTCAGAGATAGCGTTGGCCCGCCGCGACGCTCCCGCCTGCGGCAACACCCACCTCGGAATGGCCACAGCACTGGTGCATGAAATGCCTGACACCATGGCCGCTTTGGAGGCCGGGATCCTCTCGGAGTATCGGGCGTTGCTGATCGTGCGGGAATCGGCCTGCTTGTCGGCCGAGGATCGCCGCACCCTGGATGCTGAGTTGCATGAGCAGGCGAACGGCTTCCACGGCTGGGGCAACCGGCGCGTGGCCGCCGAAGCCAAGGCGATCACCGCCCGCCTTGATGCCGCCGCAGTGGTCGAACGCAACAACAGAGCCGTCAAAGACCGCTGTGTCACCACCCGCCCGGCCCCCAACGGCATGGTCTACCTGACCTTCCTGATGCCACTGGCCCAGGGCATCGGCATGTACGCCGCACTCAAACGCGACGCCGACCGCTGCGGTGATGGCCGGTCACAAGGCCAGATCATGACCGACACCGCGTATCAGCGCGTGACGGGAACACCTGCCGATCAACCTGTTTCAGTCAACTTGAACCTGGCGCTGGCCGACACCACTCTCTTCGGCGCCGATGACTGCCCCGGCGTCGTCCCCGGCTACGGGCCGGTGCCCGCCGCGGTGGCGCGCCACCTCGTCAAGGCCGCGGTCGCCGACGAGCGCGCCAAGGCCACGGTGCGCCGGCTCTATCGCCACCCCACCTCGGGGCAGCTGGTGGCGATGGAATCGCGGGCGCGGATCTTCCCGAAAGGGTTGGCGATGTTCATTGGGCTGCGGGATCAAACATGCCGCACTCCCTACTGCAACGCGCCGATCCGCCACACCGACCACGCGATGCCCGACCGCCAGGGCGGCGCGACCAGCGCCCTCAACGGACTGGGCTCATGCGAAGCCTGCAACTACGCCAAAGAAGCGCCCGGCTGGCAGGTACACACCCGCCACCAGGGCGGCACCCACACCGCCGAATACGTCACCCCCACCAACGCTCGGTACCACTCCATCGCCCCACCGCCCCCAGGGACCCGGATAATCCGCCGCACCATCGACCTGGTCACCTTCGAAGCCGCCTGATCGCCAACGGGCTTACCGGACACCTAATTTCGCGGCGAGGTCGAGTACCGCTTCGGCCCGCGCACGGGTCGGACCGGCGCTGCCGTCGTAGGGGCCGGTCGGTTCGTCCAGTCGCGCAAGGGTGTCACGCGCCTCGTCGACCTCCAACGCGGACGGGCTCAGCAGCGTGTTGATGGTCTCTGCGTGGTCGGCATCCAGACACAGCCGGCCTGTCATACCGGCGGCCTTGGCGATTTCGGTTTCCCGGGCGAGGTGACGTGACTGGTCCCGCAGCGTCGGACCGTCGATCGGTGCGGGGAGTCCAGCGGCCCGGCTCGCGATCACGAGTCGCGCACGCGGATAGGCCAGCACCGCCGGATCGGCCGACATTCCGGTGTCTCGGCGAAAGTCGCCGATGCCGAATGCAATTCGCGAGCAGCACCGCGCAATGTCGAGGGCGTACTCGACACCGAGGGCGGACTCGATCAATGCCACGATCGGGGTGCCTGCCGGTAACCGCGCGGCCGTCGCAACGACATCGTCCGCGAATTCGGCCTTCGCCAGCATCACCCCGGCCAGACCCGGGGCCGAAGCCAGTGCGGCCAGATCGTCGTTCCACTGAGGGGAAGTGGCGCTGTTGATCCGCACCCATGCGCTGCCGCCGTCGTGTAACCACTCGGCGACGGTGCGACGTCCCTCGGCTTTGAGCGCATCGGGCAGACCGTCCTCGATATCGAGGACGACGACGTCAACGTCGGTATCCTCGGCGGCCACGAAGCCGGGAAGACCAGGCTGTAGCAGCCAGGTTCGGGCCAGCGACCAATGCGGCTTGCAGGTGCGTTCATCGGGTGGTGAGACCGACACCGTTCCATCGTCGCCATCACCGGCCTGAACCGCCAGATTGCGCACATTTTGTTCACGCGACCATAGGGAGCGCGACAACACCTGGCCGAACTGCAGTAGTCGCTGCATCTGCGCCAACCCGCCGCTGTCGACGGACTTCACGAAACGAAATGATTCGCAAAAGATGTCCGTCTCGGTCGCGGTCCGTTGCCGCGACCGAGTCACCAACTGGGTGTACAACCGCAGCTTGACCTCTGCCAGCCGACGGGTGCCGTCGCTGAGGACGTCGTATTCGGTCGACAGCACCTCATCGCAGATAGACGCGCGCCGCGTCCTGGACGCTGGATTACGGGGCCCAGTCCTGCGGCGTGCCCCTCTATGTTCCGCTGCCGCCGTCGTTGCCACTCTGCATCGCAGCTGCCGCAGCGCGGATCTGCGGCGTCACCAGCATCACCTGGCCGAGCACGCCGTTGACGAAACCCGGTGAGTCGTCGGTGGACAACTGCTTGGCCAGCTCGACGGCCTCGTCCACCGCCACGGGCTCGGGCACGTCCTCGGCATGCAGCAGTTCCCAGACTGCAACCCGAAGGATTGCGCGATCTACTGCGGGCAGCCGGTCGAGCGTCCAGCCCTGCAGATGTGCCGAGATGAGGTCGTCGATGTGTGCCGCGTGGTCTGTCACCCCACGCGCCACGGTCACCGTGTAGGGATTCAGCGGTGCGATGTCATCGGTCTTCTTGTCCGCCAACGCATTTCGACCCTCCGCCACATCGGCGGGCGTGATGCCGCGCGCTTCCGCTTCGAACAACAGGTCGACCGCGCGCTTGCGTGCCTGATGCCGCCCTCGGTCGCCCTTCCGGTCAGCCACCCCGTCGCTCCGCTACGCTCCGCTCGCCCTGGTCAGCCATTAACCCTTCCCAGGTAGCTGCCGTCCCTGCTGTCCACCTTCAGCTTGTCGCCGGTGTTGATGAACAGCGGCACCTGGATCTCCGCGCCGGTCTCCATCGTGGCCGGCTTGGTGCCTGCGCTGGAACGATCGCCCTGCAGACCCGGCTCGGTGTGCGCGACCTCTAGCTCGACGGTCACGGGCAGTTCCAGATACAGCGGGGTGCCGTCGTGGAAGGCGATCTGTACGGGCATGCTCTCCAGCAGGAAGCCGGCCAGCCGACCCACCAGCGCCTCGGGCAGCGGGTGCTGCTCGAAATCCTCAGAGTCCATGAACACGAAATCGCTGCCGTCGCGGTACAGGAAGGTCGCATCGCGGCGGTCCACCGTGGCGGTCTCGACCTTCACGCCCGCGTTATAGGTCTTGTCGACGACCTTGCCGGACACCACGTTCTTCAGCTTGGTGCGCACGAAGGCCGGGCCCTTGCCGGGCTTGACGTGCTGAAACTCGACGATCTGCCACAGCTGGCCGTCGATCTGAAGGACGAGCCCGTTCTTGAAGTCGGCGGTCGATGCCACGGTGAGTTGTACTCCTAGCTTTCTAGATGATCACCAGTTCCTTGGAGAACCGGGTGAGTAGTTCGGGGCGCTGGGCGACCACGAGCGTGTCCTCGATGCGGACACCGCCACGCTCGGGCAGGTAGACACCGGGTTCCACGGTCACCGCAGAGCCAGCAAGCAGTGTACCGGCGGCAGACGCGTTGATTCCCGGCGCTTCATGGATCTGCAGCCCGACCCCATGGCCGAGGCCGTGACCGAAGTTGTCCGCATAGCCCGCATCCGCGATGACCTGCCGCGATGCCCCGTCGACATCTTTGAGGGCCGCGCCCGGCGCCAGGGCCTCACGGCCTGCGCGCTGGGACTCGGCAACCAGCGTGTAAATGTCGCGCTGCCAGTCGGCGATCGGGGCCAGCACGAAGGTGCGTGTCATGTCCGAGTGGTAGCCGGCGACGAGCGCACCGAAGTCGATCTTGACGAAGTCACCCGCGGCCAGCACGGCATCGGTGGGCCGGTGATGCGGCACGGCCGAGTTTGCGCCCGCGGCGACGATGGTCTCGAACGACGCGCCGTCGGCGCCGTGGGCGAGCATCAACGCCTCCAACTCGTTGCGGACCTCCTTCTCGGTACGCCCGGCACGCAACCCCCCACCCTCGATGAGGTCCTTCAGCGCCGCGTCGGCGGCCTCGCAGGCGAGCCGCAGCACCGCGATCTCGCCGGCATCCTTGATCTCGCGCAGCCCCTCGACCGTTCCCGCGGCGCGGACGAACTCGCACGCATCCCCCGCCGCCTTGGTGAGCGCGGCGAACGCGTCGACCGTGACCACGTGGCTCTCGAACCCGAGCTTGCGCACGCCCGCCGCGGCGGCCCGCCCTGCCAGATGCGGCCCGCACGCGCGCTCGATCACGACCTCGGCGTCGGGGGCCTGGCGTGCGGCCTGGGTGCGGTAGCGTCCGTCGGTCGCCAGCACCGGCGTTTCGTCCCCGGCGAGCACCAGCAGTGCCGCGTTCGAACCCGTGAAACCGGAAAGGTAACGCACGTTGACCAGGTCGGATACCAGAATAGCGTCCAATTCGGCCTCCGCGAGCCGTTGACGTAGCCGGTCGCGGCGCTGGGAAATCGTCACGGTCGGTGACGCTACTCGCTAAGGTGAGGCCCCATGAGCAAGTGGTTGGTCCGCGGACTGGTGTTTGCAGCCCTGATGGTGATCGTCCGATTGCTGCAGGGCGCCATGATCAACGCCTGGGAGACCAAGGCCGGTCTGATCAGCGCGGTCCTCGTCGGGCTCTACGCGCTCGTGGTGCTGATCTGGGGCTACGCCGACGGCCGCTCCGACGCCCGCCGCAACCCCGACCCCGACCGGCGCGACGATCTGGCGATGACATGGCTGCTGGCAGGGCTGTTCGCCGGTGTGGTCAGCGGCGCGGTCGCCTCGTTCATCGGTCTGTTCTACAAGAACCTCTACGTCGAGGGGTTCATCAACGAGGTCACCACATTCGCGGCGTTCACCGCGCTGCTCGTGTTCGTGTTCGCAATCATCGGGGTCGCGCTGGGGCACTGGCTCGTCGACCGCAAGGCCGACGACGCCCCTCGCCGCCGTGAGGACGACGATAGGGCCGACACCGACGTCTTCGCCGCAGTGCGCGACGACCGTGACTACCAGGACTACGAGACCCAGCAGACCGGCACCGAAAGCGAACAGCAGACATCCGCGGTCGCGGTCGCCGACGACGACCAGACCCGCCCGGTCGACAGGCGCGAGAACTGAACGTCACCGCCGTAGGCGTCTGATGCTGGTCGCCCGGGGGCGGCCACGGTCGGCGTTGTGGCGACGCGTTCGTCGCCAGGCGTGATCGCGCCGGCGATCTGCTAGTCGCCCCGCGCCACCTCGGCGTAGGCGGCGGCCAGCAGCGACGGATCCGGCCCCTCCAGCCGTCCGGGTTTACCCAGCCCGTCCAGCACCACGAACCGAAGCACCCCGGCGCGGGTCTTCTTGTCGCCGAGCATCGATTCCAACAGCTGGGGCAGCGCATCGGCGTCGTAGCTGACGGGCAGCCCCAGGGAAGTCAGGATCGAGCGGTGGCGTGCGGCTGTTTCGTCGTCGAGCCTTCCTGCGAGCCTGCCGAGTTCGGCCGCGTACACCAACCCGACGGACACCGCGGCGCCGTGGCGCCACTGATAGCGCTCGCGGCGCTCGATCGCGTGCGCGAGCGTGTGCCCGTAGTTCAGGATCTCCCGCAGTGCCGATTCCTTCTCGTCCGCGGCCACCACCTCGGCCTTGACCGCGACCGCGCGTCGGATCAGCTCGGGAAGCACCGACCCCGTCGGGTCGAGCGCGGCCTCGGGGTCGGCCTCGATCATGTCGAGGATGACGGGATCGGCGATGAACCCGGCCTTCACGACCTCTGCCATGCCCGCGACGATCTCGTTGCGCGGCAACGACTCCAGCGTCGCGAGGTCGATCAGGACGGCGGCCGGCTGGTGGAAGGCGCCGACGAGGTTCTTGCCCGCGTCGGTGTTGATACCCGTCTTTCCGCCGACCGCGGCGTCGACCATGCCCAGCAAGGTCGTCGGAATGTGCACGACGTCCACGCCCCGCAGCCACGTGGCCGCCGCGAATCCGGCGACGTCGGTGGCGGCTCCCCCACCGAGGCTGACGATCGCATCCTTGCGTCCTATCCCGATGCGACCCAACACTTCCCAGATGAACCCTAGGACGGGCAGCTCTTTTCCGCCTTCAGCGTCCGGGATCTCGATGCGATGTGTGTCGATCCCCGACTCCGACAGGTGGTTTCGGATGGCCTCTGCCGTCTGGGTCAACGTGGGCTGGTGCAGGATCGCGACCTTGTGCCTGCCATCGAGGACGCGGGCCAGTTCGCCGAGCAGACCTGTGCCGATGATCACCGGATAGGGCGGATCTGTGTGAACCTCTACCGTCACCGGCTCAGTCACTGCGCGTCCTTTCGCATACAAGCAGAGCCCCTGCCTTTTCTGGCCGCGACCGTGGCGGGGCTCGGTGGGGCTTCCGTGGAGGGCGATGCCGTCAGCGACAGAGGCGCACGACGCCACACCGGCCGTCGCCGCCGACGCTCGGACTTCGCGTCGAGGCTCTCCAGCCGCGCCGCAATGTAGCGCACCACCGCTCCAGGGTTGCGATGGTTGGTGTTCACCTTGATGGTAGCTACCTTTCGGTACAGCGGAACTCGTTCTGCCATCAGGGTTTTGAACTTCTCGCTGCGATCGGTACCGGCGAGCAGCGGCCGCACCGTCGATCCGCCGGTGCGGCGGACTCCTTCGGCGGCGCTGATCTCCAGATAGACCACAGTGTGGCCCCGGAGTGCTTCGCGGACACCTTCGGTGGTGACCGCGCCCCCGCCCAGCGACAGAATGCCGTCGTGGGTGGCCAGCGCGCCACGGACCACTTCTTCCTCGATGCGACGGAACTCTGGCTCACCGTCGTTGGCAAAGATGTCCGCGATGGTGCGTCCGGTGGTTTTCTCGATGGCGAGGTCGGTATCGAGCAACGGCACATCCAGGCTTCTGGCCAGGCGCCGGCCGATCGTGGACTTGCCCGACCCGGGCAGCCCGATCAGGACCGCTTTCGGGGCCATCAGCCCGATGCCCTGGCACCGTTGGCAGACGGCGCGCGCTCTGCAACCGCGCGCAGGTAGCCGTCGATATTGGCGCGGGTCTCGTTCAGCGAGTCGCCTCCGAACTTGTCCAGTGCGGCGCGAGCAAGCACCAGCGCCACCATCGTCTCGACCACGACGCCGGCGGCCGGCACCGCACACACGTCCGAGCGCTGGTGGATGGCCACGGCTTCCTCACCGGTCGCCATGTCGACGGTCGCGAGTGCGCGGGGGACGGTCGAGATCGGTTTCATCGCCGCGCGGACCCGGACGGGCTGTCCGTTGGTCATTCCGCCTTCGAGTCCGCCTGCCCGGTTCGTCGAGCGCACGACACCGTCGGCGCCGGGATAGATCTCGTCGTGAGCGACGCTTCCGCGACGCCGCGCGGTCTCGAAGCCGTCGCCGATCTCGACACCCTTGATGGCCTGAATACCCATGACGGCGCCGGCGAGCTGACTGTCGAGCCTGTTGTCACCGCTGGTGAAGGAGCCGAGCCCGATCGGCAGCCCGTGCGCGACGACCTCGACCACGCCGCCGAGCGTGTCTCCGTCGCGTTTCGCGGCCTCGATCTCCGCGATCATCAATTCCTCGGCGCCCTTGTCGAAGGCGCGGACCGGGCTGTCGTCGACAGCCTCCAGGTCGGATGCCAGCGGCGGCGGACCGTCGTAGGGTTTCGACCCGCCGATGGAGATGACGTGGGAGACGATCTCGACGCCGAGTGCCTGCTGCAGAAATGCCCGTGCGACGGTACCTGCCGCGACCCGCGCCGCCGTCTCGCGCGCGCTGGCGCGTTCCAGCACCGGGCGGGCATCGTCGAAGCCGTACTTGAGCATGCCCGCGTAATCGGCGTGGCCGGGGCGCGGCCTGGTCAGCGGTGCGTTACGGGCGGCACTATCGGCCAGCAGTGCTGCATCGACCGGGTCGGGAGCCATCACGGTCTCCCACTTCGGCCATTCGGTGTTGCCGATCTCGATGGCGATCGGTCCGCCGAGGGTGACGCCGTGGCGCAAGCCCGTCAGCACCGTGATCTGGTCCTGCTCGAACTTCATCCGTGCGCCGCGGCCGTAGCCGAGGCGGCGCCGGGCCAGCTGGCCCGCGATGTCCGTTGACGTTACGTGGACACCCGCAACCATGCCTTCGACCATGGCCACCAGCGCCCGGCCGTGGGATTCACCTGCAGTCGTCCATCGCAACACGCGACCCATTTTCGCACGACAGGTGAACGGTCCCGAAACTCAGCTCAGGGCCAGCTCCCTGCGGAGCCAGTCGAGCACCGGAGGGGCCACCTGCTGCAGGATCGACGCGGCGATGATCCAGTGCGGCACGGCCGGGTGCACGTGGTGCTCGGCGCGGTAGCGCGCGGCGATCCGCCGCGACATCCACGGGGCGACGTTCCGGTCCGCACCGGCACTGACGCACAGCACGGGACAGGTGACGTCGGCAGCGGCGACGCGGGTGCTCGGCGCACCCAGCAGCAGCGCGCGGAAAGCCCGGCCCGAGTCGCGCACCAGGTCTGGAATGAGCCGATCCTGCTCGTCGGCGGGAAGCGTACTCAGCGGAACCCTGCGCATCACGTCCGGTGACGGAAGGAAGGGACGCCCGGCCAGCACGGTCGGCATCAGAGGCACGAAGTCGGGCAGCACCGCGAGTTGAGGCCACAGCACCCCAGGTGGGATCGCCGCCAGCAGCACCGCGGCCAGCGGATCGCGCGCGGCGGCCACCTTCTGCGCCAGCAGTCCGCCCATGCTGTGTCCGATGACGATCGCCGGTTCCCCGATCGCGTCGTAGGCACTGAGCGCGACGTCCACCATGTCGGCCACACCGGTGCGACTCAGCACGACATCGTCGGACGGGTCGCGTCCTGGCAGAGCCGGTACGTGGCAGCGGAATCCGGCATCGGCGAAGTAGCGAGTCCACGGTTGCATCAACGATGGTCGACCGAAGATGCCATGTAGCAACAGAATCGGTGGATTCGCCATGACCGTGAGTATGGCTGCAGCAGCGACCCGCAGCGATTACCCGAGAGGTAAGCAAGACCATGACACCGTCACCGCCAGCGCGGTTGCGGCGCACATCGAGGGGCCGTGTGGAAGCGTTCGTCGCCGCCCGACGAGCCCGGCCATAGTCGTGAGCGCCGGTGCACCGAAGGCGGCAAGTAGCCACGCCTCGGGGCCGAACGCACCGCTCAACGCGCCGAGTCCCACCGCCAGTTTGACGTCGCCGGCGCCCATCGCCGCAGGAGCCGCGAGATGCACCGCCGCATACACGGCGAACAGCGCCGCCGCGCCGAGCGCGGCCGTCTCGCCGTGCCCGGAGAACGCCGCACCGGCGAGGATAGCCGCCGCACCTGGGAGTGTGAGCGCATCGGGTAACCGGTGGCGCCGAATGTCGAAGGCGCTCAACGCCACCAGCCAAGCACCCACCGCCACCGCGGCGATCTCCCCCATCCGTCCAGGCTAGGGGTGTCCCTGCGAGGTGCCGTGCGGCAATTCTCAGCAGTCGGCCAACACCGCCCGCATCGCGTCTTTCGGGGCGGGCATGCCCGTGAACTGCTCCACCTGGGCGAAGGCTTGATGGAGCAACATCTGCAACCCGCTGATGGTCCGACCCCCAGCCTCCTCGACCGCCAGGGCCAGCGGGGTGGGCCATGGGTCGTAGATGGCGTCGAGCAATATTGGCGTCTCGGCGATCGACTTCGCATGTGCTGCGGCCACTTCCGCTGGGATCGTGCTCACCACGGCCGCCACACCACAGATCGGCCGGCCGAGCTCGACCCAGCGCGCCGCGACTCCGACCCGCTCGGCGAGCGCTACCAGCGGCGCCGCCCGGTCGAAGTTGCGCGCGACGATCTGCACCTCGGTGACCCCGAGCGCGGCAAGCCCGACGACCGCCGCGCGTGCGGTACCGCCGGAGCCGACGACCGCAGCAGGGCCGCCGACGGACTCCAACGCGCCCGCCACCCCGTCCACGTCGGTGTTGTCCGCCCGCCAGCCAGTCTCGGTACGCACCAAGGTGTTGGCCGATCCCACCACACTCGCTCTGTCGGTTGCCTCCTCGGCGAACTGCAACGCCGCGAACTTGCCAGGCATCGTCACCGACACCCCGACCCATTCCGGACCGAAGCCGGACACCACCGTGGCGAGTTGGCCGGCAGTGCACTCGATCCGGTCGTAGGTCCAGTCGTGTAATCCCAAGGCCCGGTAGGCCGCCAGATGCAGCTGCGGAGAACGCGAATGCGCTATCGGTGAGCCCAGCACCGCCGCCCGGCGCGGCGCAGCGTTCATCGTTCTGGTCTACTTATCGCGCCGAGTCGAGAACACCGTTGCGCCTGGCGACTTCGATATTCGCCAGGTGTTGTTCGTATTCGCGGGTGAACAGCGTCGTGCCCTGCATGTCGATGGTGACGAAGTACAACCAGTCCCCTGGCTCCGGCTGCT
Source organism: Mycolicibacterium iranicum (assembly GCF_001650495.1). Taxonomy (GTDB): domain Bacteria; phylum Actinomycetota; class Actinomycetes; order Mycobacteriales; family Mycobacteriaceae; genus Mycobacterium; species Mycobacterium iranicum_A. The sequence goes on from NZ_LWCS01000076.1 coordinate 178,673, forward strand.
CGGCAGCCATCAGTGCCGGTGCGCCCGGTGAGCAGATGGGAGTCGCGGGCAGGCCCGGGCGCACATAGGTGTTCCACGGTGTGGCCTGAGCCCGGTCCCCGTCGGTGGTGGCGATCTCGATGCGGTCGAGCGCGTAGTTCACCGTCGAGTCGAACTCCAGCGTGCGCCGTTCGGCCAGCCGGTTGTAGATGACGCGGGCCACCTTCGAGAAGTCCTCGGGAGCGGACTCGCGCTGAACCAGCGATGCCACGGTCAGGATCTCGTAGGGCGACATGTTGAGCGCGGTCGCGGTGGTGAGCAACCCGCTCTGTTCGTACTGCCCGGCGCTGGCCGAGATCAGCGTCGACAGAATGGCCTGCGGTTCGGCGGACGGGTCGATGTTCCACGTGCCGGGCGCAATCAACCCTTCAAGTCTGCGGTGGTCCGACCCCATCCTGTTCACGGCGTCGGTGGCCCAGGCCGGGACCGCCAGATCGGCTGGGTTGGCTGCGCCTGCGATGTTCTTCAGTTCGTCGGCGGGCACGCAGCGTCGGTCGCCGTCGAGGTCGACACAGGATGCATTCGAGATGAGGGTCAGGATGCCTTCGGTGACGGCGTCGGTCTTGACGTCGCGGACGTCGTCGAGCTGCCGTCCTTCGGGGATCACGAGCTTGCCGACCCGGCTGGCCGGATCGGCGAGCCGCTCCACGGCGCTGGCCGCGGGAATCTCCGTGCGCACTTTGTAGAAACCGGGCTGGATCGCCGAGATCGCGGAATTACCGTCGGCTGCGTCGACGAAGGTCTTGACGTTGGCGACCACGTTGTTGTCGTGCAGTGTCTGCCCGATCGCGGTGGTCGAATCGCCGTCGTGCACCTGGATGACGACGTCGTTGACGCCTTCTCCGGCGAAGTCCTCGCTGGTGCCCCCGAACATCGAATGCCACATCTTCGAGCCGAGGAACACCGCCACGACCACGACGACGACGAGCATCGACAGCGCGATCACCAGACCCGTCTTGCGTCTGCGCCGGTAGCGCTCCTCGCGGGCGCGCTCTCGCCGCGTCATTCGCCGTCGCGGCGGTCCCACCGCCAAGGGCTCGGCGCGCTCACTCTGCCAGTCGTCAGTCATCCGAGACCTCTCCGTGTGGGGGCAGCGCTGCCCGCCGCTGGTCAAGCCAGTTCTGAAGGATCCCCACCGCCGCGGCCTGGTCGATCATCGACCGTTGACCGCGGGCTCGTACTCCTGCCTCCCGCAGGGCGCGCTGTGCGGTCACCGTGGTGAACCGCTCGTCACTGAGGCGCACCGGCACCGGTGCGATCCGGACCGCCAGCAGATCGGCGACCTCTGTCGCGTCCTGCGCCGAAGACCCCGCCCGATCCGCCAGCGTGCGCGGCAGCCCGACCACGACCTCGACTGCCTGGTACTCGTCCACCAGCGCGGCGAGCCGTTTCATATGTCGGCCAGATCGCTTGTCCCGCGGCACCGTTTCGACGGGCGTTGCGAGGATGGCGTCGGGGTCGCTGACCGCCACGCCGATCCGGACGGTGCCGACGTCGACGCCCAGGCGGCGGCCGCGGCCTGGGTCGGGAGCCGCCTGTGGATCACCGGGCCTGTCGGGCACGCGGCTGGTCCAGTCGGTGTCGGGCACGAAATTAGCTCCGGCCTATCTCCGTGCGTATCGCTGCCAATGCGGCGTCGATACCTGCCGCCCCCTTGCCCGAACCCTGTGCGAGGTCCGCCTTGCCCCCACCGCGCCCGTTCACCGCGGCCCCCAAGACCTTGACCAAGTCGTTGGCGTTCAGCCCGAGATCCTGCGCCGCCGGATTCACGGCCACAACGAACGGCACACTGTCGTCCTCCCCCTCCGCAATCAGGGCGACGACCGCCGGATCGCTGCCCAGCTTGCCGCGGATGTCTCCGACCAGGGAACGCAGATCTCCCGCCGAGATCCCGCCGGCCATCCGCTGGGCCACCAGCCGAACCTTGCCGATCGGCTCCGCGCCGGCGGCCGCGTTGGCCGCCGCTGCGCGGGCGTTGGCCAGCCGCAGCCGATCGAGCTCCTTCTCCGCGGCACGCAGCCGCTCCACGAGGTTCTCCACCCTGGCGGGCACCTCGTCGGAGGGCACCTTCAGCGACGACGCCAGGCCGGCCATCAACGCGCGCTCCTTGGCGAGGTGTCGGAACGAGTCCAGTCCGACGTAGGCCTCGACGCGGCGCACACCTGAACCCACCGACGATTCGCCGAGAATGGTGACGGGCCCGATCTGAGCCGAGCTGCGCACGTGCGTTCCGCCGCACAGCTCGATGGAGAACGGGCCGCCGATCTCGACCACCCTGACCTCGTCGGGATAGTTCTCGCCGAAGAGGGCCATGGCGCCCATCGCCTTGGCTTTGTCGAGCTCGGTGGTGAAGTTGTGGACCTCGTAGTCGGCTTCGACGGCCTCGTTGGTGACTTCCTCTATCTGGGTGCGTTGCTCGTCGGACAGCGCCCCCTGCCAGTTGAAGTCGAATCGCAGGTATCCCGGGCGGTTCAGCGAACCGGCCTGAACTGCGTTGGGGCCCAATACCTGTCGCAGAGCGGCGTGCACCATATGGGTGCCGGAGTGCCCCTGGGTGGCGCCGTGACGCCACCGCGGATCGACCGCAGCGACAACGGTGTCGCCTTCGACGAACTCTCCGGACTCCACGTTTATGCGGTGCGCCCACAGTGTTTTCGCGATCTTCTGGACGTCGGTGACCGCCGCTTTAGCGGTCTCCGACGCACCGGTTCCGGTCACGGTGCCCTCGTCGGCGATCTGGCCACCGGACTCCGCATAGAACGGGCTGCGGTCGAGGATCAGCTCCACCCGATCGGCGTCGAGCCCGTCATGCGATGCCACCGGCACCCGCTTGCCGTCCACAAAAATGCCGAGAATCCTTGCCTCGGTGGACAATTCGTCAAAACCGGTAAACTCGGTGGGGCCGGCATCGACGAGTTCGCGGTATGCCGACAGGTCGGTGTGCGCCTGTTTGCGCGCCGCGGCGTCGGCCTTGGCGCGCCTGCGCTGCTCGGCCATCAGACCGCGGAATCCCTCTTCGTCGACGCTGAGCCCGGCCTCGGCAGCCATCTCGAGTGTCAGGTCGATCGGGAATCCGTAGGTGTCGTGCAGCGTGAACGCGTCGCTGCCCGACAGCACCGTCGCCCCCGCCGCGCGGGTCGCCTCCGCGGCGTCCTCGAAGAGCCGCGACCCCGCGGTGAGCGTGCGGTTGAAGGCCGTCTCCTCGGCGACGGCGATCCGGTTGATGCGGTCGAAGTCGGTCACGAGCTCGGGATAGGAGGGCCCCATCTCGTCGCGCACCGTGGCCATCAGCTCACTCATGATCGGGCGTTCCACGCCGAGCAGCCTGGCTGCTCGGATGATGCGACGCAGGAGCCGCCGCAGCACGTAGCCGCGACCCTCGTTGCCCGGGGTGACGCCGTCACCGATGATGATCGCCGCCGTGCGGCTGTGGTCGCCAATGATGCGGTAGCGGACGTCGTCCTCGTGGTTTCCCTGCCCGTATCCGCGGGGCGCGATGCTCGCGACCAGATCGATGACGGGCCTCACCAGGTCGGTCTCGTAGACGTTGTCGACGCCCTGCAGCAGGCATGCGATGCGTTCCACGCCCATTCCGGTGTCGATGTTCTTGCGCGGCAGCGGGCCGAGGATCTCGAAGTCCTCTTTCGAGGTGCCCTCGCCGCGCTCGTTCTGCATGAACACGAGATTCCAGATCTCGATGTAGCGGTCCTCGTTGGCCTCGGGGCCGCCGTCGACGCCGTATTCGGGGCCGCGGTCGTAGTAGATCTCCGAGCACGGCCCGCACGGCCCCGGGATACCCATTGACCAGTAATTGTCGGCCATCCCGCGGCGCTGGATGCGCTCCAGCGGCAGCCCGGCCACTTCCTGCCAGAGTCCGATCGCCTCGTCGTCGTCGAGATAGACCGTGGCCCAGAGTCTTTCGGGGTCGAACCCGTAGCCACCCTCGGAGATCGGGTTGGTCAACAACGACCAGGCGAGTTCGATGGCGCCCTTCTTGAAGTAGTCGCCGAAGCTGAAATTGCCCGCCATCTGAAAGAAGGTGTTGTGGCGGGTGGTGATGCCCACCTCGTCGATGTCAGGCGTCCGGATGCACTTCTGCACACTCGTGGCGGTGTTGTAGGGCGGCGTGCGCTGCCCCAGGAAGTAAGGGACGAACTGCACCATGCCGGCGTTGACGAACAAGAGGTTCGGGTCGTCGAGGATCACCGAGGCGCTCGGCACCTCGGTATGTCCCGCCTTCACGAAATGATCAAGGAACCGCTTCCTGATCTCGTGTGTCTGCACGTGCTGTTGTCCTTCGGCTTAACCTGCGAATACTCGACCGCACCACAGTACCGGTCAGGGCCCCGGGGGTTCCCCACGGACAACCGGGTCAGCCCGACACGAAGCTCAGCCGGACCGACCGGCGGGGATTGTCCCTGTTCAGGTCCACCAGGACGATGCTCTGCCAGGTGCCCAGCAGTGGCTCGCCGCCGGCCACCGGAACCGTCACCGACGGGGACACCAGGCCGGGGAGGACGTGGTCGGCGCCATGACCTGGTGAGCCGTGGCTGTGGCGATACCGGTCGTCGCGCGGCAATAGCCGTTCCAACGCCTCGATCAGGTCGTCGTCGGACCCCGCGCCGGTTTCGATGACCGCGACACCGGCGGTGGCGTGCGGCACGAACACGTTGCACAGTCCGTCGGCTTCGCCGGCACAGAAATCACGCACCGCCGGCGTCAGATCGACGAGGCGCCGCCGCGAGGTGTCGACGTCGAGCACTTCGGTGTTCATCTGCCCGAGCCTACGTAAACTGTCTCCGCAGACCGCCGCGGCCGGCGGTGTTTAGGACCGCGCCGCTTCGTCAAATCCAAGCGCGGCGCACAGGTCGGCCTGGCCGTGACAGGACGCAACAGGGTAAGGAGACGTGGAACATCGGGCAGCGGTCGAAGTGGACGATCCAGCTGTGGGAGAAGCGCTCGGAGTGGCCGCTGGCGGGGATAGCTCTGATCTTCTTGGCCACCTACTCGGTTCAGGTCCTGGCCCAGCCGAGCCCACGAGTCGAATCGTCTCTTGAGTGCCTCAACACGGGGCTCTACCTCGCCTTTCTCGGTGACTATCTGATTCGGCTGGCGCTGGCGGAGCGCCGCGGCCGGTGGTTCGTGCGTCACCTCCCCGATCTGGCCATCGTGGCTCTTCCCGTTCTGCGCCCGCTTCGCCTGCTTCGGCTCGTCGTCTTGATCACCGCGATGCACCGCGCTGCCGGTGACGCCATACGGGGACGAGTGGCGATGTACACCGCCGGCGGTTCCGTCCTGCTGATCTATGTCGCCTCCCTGGCCGTACTCGACGCAGAACGGCACGAGCCCGGATCAGACATCACGTCGTTCGGGAAGGCGCTGTGGTGGTCCATCACGACGGTGACCACCGTCGGCTACGGGGATTTCGCCCCGGTGACCACCACCGGCCGAGTTGTGGCAGCGCTGTTGATGATCGGTGGAATCAGCCTTTTAGGCGTGGTGACCGCGACGCTGGCGTCCTGGATCGTGCAGCGCGTCGCCGAAGAGGACACCGCCAACCAGGCCGCGACGGCGGCGCAGATCGAGGCGCTCAGGGCCGAGGTGCGCCGACTGTATGAGAGCCAGGCGGCGCACGGCACCAAAGAAACCTCCAACAGTTCCGTTGCCAACGCACGCGTGCACGCGGGCGAATAATCGGCACGCGGTTGACGGCGGCGTTTATTCCTTGCGCGCCAAGGGTATTTCTGCCGCAGCCGCACATCCTACGGAGGCAACAATGACCATCACCGGAATCATCACCGCAATCCTCGTCGGCATCGTTGTCGGCGCGCTCGGCCGCCTCGTTCTGCCCGGCAAGCAGCCGATCGGCATGCTCCTTACCATCCTGGTCGGAATCGTGTCTGCCTTCATCGGCACCGCGCTGGCCCGGGTGATCGGTATCCCCACCGCGACCGGAGGAATCGACTGGATGGAGCTGCTCGTTCAGGTCGTCGTCGCCGCCGCGGGCGTCGCGTTGGTCGCGGCTCTGATGGGCCGTCGCCGGACAGGGCTGACGGGACGCCGAGGCAGCCTGATGCGCTGACGCTCCGACACCACCCGTGGTGATCCCGGCTGGGCCCCCGACCGGCCGGGATCACCTCTTTTCGTGTCTACAGGCGCGCCAGAAGCGCGTCGAGCTTCTCGTAACTCTCCATCATCCCGCCTTCCATTCCCGAGGCCAGCAGCGCGTCGCGCGCCTCGATGTTGGGGCAGATCGAGCGGCCGCGCAGCCTGGACCGGCCTCCGCCCAGGTCCTCGAACCACAGGAACTCGATGTTCACCATGTCGGGCGCGCCCTCGAATTCGAAGGTCTGCAGGATGAATTCGTTGGCTCGCACAGTGTGGAAGGTGCCGTTGAAGTGGAAGGTGCCGTGCTCGTTGCTGTGGGAGTAGCGGTACCCGCCGTGGTTGTGGAAGTTCCACTCGCTGATGTCCATCTCGAGTCCGTGGGGGCCCAGCCACTTCGCGACCAGCTCGGGTTCGGCGTGGGCGCGGTAGAGGGCGGCGACCGGAGCGTCGAACTCGCGTGTGAACTCCATGGCGAGGGTGTCGACGGGGGCGGTGAGATCAAGGGCGTTCGTCATGTCGTTGTCTCCTCATCAGTCATCGTGGCCAGCAGGGTGTCCAACTGGCGGTAATTGCGTTCGGCGTTGAGCCGGTACTGGTCGATCCATGCGGTCAAGGACTCCAGCGCGGCAGCGTCCAAGTGCACCGGCCTGCGTTGCGCATCTCTGGTCCTGGTGACCAGACCCGCCTGCTCGAGCACCTGAATGTGTTTGGACACTGCCTGTTTGGTGATGTCAAACGGGGCAGCCAGCTCGTTGACGGTCGCCGGACCTCGGGACAGCCGCGCCACCATCGCGCGCCGCACCGGGTCCGCCAGAGCCATGAAGGCCCGATCGAGCCGAACTTCCCTGTCGCTATCACTGGCCAATAATCAACCTATCTTTTGATCAATCGTTTGGTTGATTAAAACGGTAGACCGGGATTGCACGGGAGTCAAGAGCGCGGAACGCCGACTGTCCGATGTTCTGGTCGGCGGCTCCTCGCACTTCCGCTGCCAAACGTGGACGTCTCAGCGATTGCGTCGGATGATCGCGCGCAGCTTCTCCAACCTCGTTGAGATGTCGCGCTCCGCACCATGCGGCGTAGGCCGGTAGTAGTCGACACCCACCAGATCGTCGGGCGGATACTGTTGTGCCGCAACGCCGCCCGGCTCGTCATGGGCGTACCTGTAGCCGACGGCGTTGCCCAGCTTCTGCGCGCCCGAATAGTGGCCGTCACGCAGGTGAGCCGGCACCAGACCCGCCTTGCCCGCCCGGATGTCGGCCATCGCCGCACCGAGCGCGTTCGTCACCGCGTTGGATTTGGGCGCCGTCGCGAGATGAACCGTCGCGTGCGCAAGTGTCAGCTGCGCCTCGGGCATACCGATCAGCGCAACGGTCTGCGCGGCCGCGACCGCGGTCGGCAGCGCGGTGGGATCGGCCATCCCGATGTCCTCGCTGGCCAGGATCATCAGACGCCGGGCAACGAACCGCGGGTCCTCCCCCGCCACCAGCATCCGCGCCAGGTAGTGCAGCGCTGCGTCGACGTCGGAGCCGCGGACGGACTTGATGAACGCGCTGATGACGTCGTAGTGCTGGTCGCCGTCGCGGTCGTAGCGCACCGCGGCCTTGTCCAGCGATTGCTCGATGACCTCGACCGTCACCTCCTCGCCGGACTCTGTGACGGTTTCGCAGGCCACCTCCAGCGCCGTCAGCGCCCGGCGGGCATCGCCCGCGGACAACTGCACCAAGAGTGCGACCGCCTCGTCGTTGACGCTGACCTTGCCGGCCAGTCCCCGCGGGTCGGTGATGGCGCGGCGGATCACCGTCTCGATGTCTGCCGGGGTGAGCGGTTGCAGCTGCAGGATCAACGAGCGGCTCAGTAGCGGTGCGACGACGGAGAACGACGGATTCTCGGTAGTGGCAGCCACCAGCAGCACGACACGGTTCTCGACGGCCGCCAGCAGCGCGTCCTGCTGCGTCTTGGAAAACCGGTGCACCTCGTCGATGAACAGCACGGTCTGCTCGCCGCGCACCGCCGCCTGCCGCGCGACATCGATCACCGCGCGCACCTCTTTGACACCGGCCGCCAGCGCCGACAGCGCCTCGAACCGGCGACCGGTGGCCTGCGAGATCATCGACGCGAGCGTCGTCTTACCCGTACCAGGCGGCCCGTACAGGATCACCGACGCCGCACCGGAGCCCTCGATCAGCCGACGCAGCGGGGAATTCGGCTTGAGCAGGTGCCCCTGCCCGACCACCTCGTCGAGGGACGCCGGACGCATCCGCACCGCCAGCGGCGACGACGCACCCGGTACCGGGACGCCGCCAGCCGCGGGACCCTCGCCGGGGACGTCGAACAAGCTGTCGGACACGCTCCCTGCTTACACGGGAGCAGTGACGAAGTCGATCAGCTCCTCGACGCGGCCGATCAGCTCGGGCTCCAGGTCCGTCCAGTCCCGGACCCGGCCCCGGATCTTCTGCCACGCGGCCGCGATGTCGGCCTGGTCCCGGTGCCGCCATCCCAGGGCCTCGCACACGCCGTGCTTCCAATCCTGTCCCCTCGGAACGACGGGCCATTGCGCGACGCCGATGCGCGCGGGTTTGACTGCCTCCCAGATGTCGATGAAGGGATGCCCGACAACGAGCGTGTGCTCACCTCCCGGTCCGCGACGGACCGCATCGGCGATGCGGGCCTCCTTGGATCCGGGCACCAGATGGTCGACGAGGACCCCGAGCCGGCGACCGAGCCCGGGCTGGAATTCCTCGACGATCGCGGCGAGGTCGTCGACGCCACCGAGATACTCGACCACGACACCCTCGACGCGCAGATCCTCGCCCCACACCTGCTCGACGAGCTCGGCGTCATGGCGGCCTTCGACGTAGATGCGGCTCGCCAGAGCGACTTTCGCGCGCGCCCCCTTGACGGCGACCGAACCCGAAGCGGTGCGCGTCGGTGCCGCAGGCGCCGCCTTCTTGGGCGCGGTCAGGATCACCGGCTTGCCGTCGATAAGGTAGCCGGGTCCGACGGGGAAGGGTTTGATGCGGCCGTTGCGGTCCTCAAGTTCAATGCGGCCGTACTCGACCCGCACGATCGCCCCCACAAACCCGGTCTGCGCATCCTCGACGACCAAGCCGATCTCGATGGCCTGCTCGGTCGAGCGCGGCTTACGCGACTGATGCGGGTTGCTGGCAAGAATGTCGGTTCCATAGCGATCGGCCACCGGGTGATCCTAGGGAGACCGGCCGTGTTCTCCGCCTAACATCGGCCGTGTGTTGCTGAATCGTGCCACAGCGCAGGGTATTGCCGACGGCAGCATCACCGTCGTGCTTCGCCGGTGGGACGCGCCCCGGGCCAAGGCGGGCGGCACCCAGCGCACCCAGGTGGGCACCATCCGCGTCGACGACGTCATCGAAAAGCCGGGCCGCTACCGCGTGACCGCCGCCCAGGCGCGAGCGGCCGGGTACCCCGACGTCAAGACCGCTCAGGCCGACCTGGACCGCAGGCCCGCTGCGCACACCTACGTGATCGCGGTGTCGTTCCTGGCTGCTGACGAGCGGCCGGATCTGGCCGCCGACGACACGCTCAGCGCCGACGACGTCGCCGCCATCGCCGACCGGCTGGACCGGTGGGACGCGGCTGCCCAGATGCCCTGGACGCGGCAGTACCTGACGACGATCGGCGACAACGGGGCGGTGCGCGCCCCAGACCTGGCCGATCGCTTCGGCATCGATGTGCCGCGGTTCAAGCGCCGGGTGCGTCAGCTCAAAGGCCTCGGCCTGACGATCAGCCTCGACGTCGGCTACCGGTTGTCGCCGCGGGGGCGGGCGTTTCTCCGGATGGACTGAAGCCGACCCGGTCCAGGCCCGCTTACGCCATGATCGACCGGTGACAGATGTGTCTGCCTACGGGCCGTGGGCAGTGATCGCGGGCGGCTCGGAAGGGGTCGGCGCGGAGTTCGCTGCATTGCTGGCCGCAGCCGGGGTGAACCTGGTGCTCATCGCGCGCAAGCCGGAGCCGCTGGAGCGGACAGCGGCCCGTTGCCGTCAAATAGGGGTCCAAACCCGAACGCTGGCAGTCGATCTCGTCGACAATGTCGCCGAGGTGATCGCTGCGACGTCCGATCTGGAAGTGGGCCTGCTGATCTACAACGCGGGCGCCAACACCTGCAGCGAAGAATTCCTCGACGGCACGCTGCCCGACTTCGGCCGGGTCGTCGACCTCAACATCACCGCGCTGATGGCGCTGGTGCAGCACTTCGGCCTCCCCATGCGGGAGCGCCGCCGCGGCGGCATCCTGATGGTGGGTTCGATGGCGGGCTACCTGGGCTCGACGCGTCACACGGTGTACGGCGGCGTGAAGGCGTTCGGCCGGATCTTCGCCGAAGGTCTCTGGCTTGAGTTGCGGGAGTACGACGTTCACGTGCTCGAGCTGGTGCTGGGCGTCACCCGCACGCCGGCGATGGAACGGGTCGGGCTGAACTTCGACGTGCCAGGGTTGCGGGTCGCCGAACCCGCCGACGTCGCCGCAGAGGGCCTCGAACGCCTGCCGTTCGGACCGGTGCACATCGCGGGCGGTAACGAGGCCGACGTCGCGCGGCGCAGCCACCCCGACAGAGCCAAGGTGGTCCTCGGTGCACACCGGTTCATGCAACAACTGATGGGTGAGAACTAGATGACGACCGACCGCTTGGACGATCTGGAACGCCGACTGGGCCGCATCGAGGACGAGCGCGAGATCGAACGATTGATCGCGCGCTACGGCCCGCTGGTCGACGCAGGCGACGCCGATGCGGTCGGCGACCTGTGGGCCGAGGACGGCACGTACGACGTCGAGGGCTGGTCGATGCGCAGCCGGGCCGACGTCGCCGCGATGGTCCGCTCCCCCGAGCATCAGGGCCTGATCGGCGGCGGTTGCTGTCACTTCCTCGGCCCGGCGGTCGTCACCGTGGACGGCGACACGGCGGTTGCGGTCTGCGAGTCGGCGCTGCTGGTGCATCGGGAGGGCCGCTTCGTGGTGGGGCGGGCCGGCGCAAACCTCTTCCGCGTGCGCCGCATCGACGGCCGCTGGCAGATCACCAGCCGGACCACCGCGGCACTCGACGGGAAACCTGCCGCCCGCCAACTACTCTCGGACGGAGCCACGGAATGAGCGGCGCGCTGGACGGGCGGGTCGCCCTCGTGACGGGTGCAGGGGCAGGCATCGGCGAGGGCATCGCCAGACGATTCGCCGACGAAGGCGCCCGGGTGGTCGTCGCCGAGCGCGACGCAGATGCGGGACGGGCGGTGGCCGAGCGCATCGGGGGTCTTTTCGTCAGCACCGATGTCTGCGACCGCGAACAGGTCGAGCGCGCTGTGGAGGCCGCGGTATCGGAGTACGGATCGATCGACATCCTGGTCAACAACGCCTGGGGCGGCGGCGCAATCGGCCGCGTCGAGCACAAGACCGACAGCCAGCTCGCCGACGGCATCGCAGTCGGCTATTACGGGCCGTTCTGGGCGATGCGCGCCGCCCATCCGCACATGAAGGACTCCGGCTGGGGCCGCATTGTCAACCTGTGCAGCCTCAACGGCGTCAACGCGCACGTCGGCTCGCTGGAGTACAACGCCGCCAAAGAAGCCCTGCGTGCGCTGACCCGCACGGCAGCCCGGGAGTGGGCGCCGACCGGGGTCACTGTCAATGCGCTGTGCCCAGCAGCCAAGAGCCAAGCGTTCTTCCGCGCATTGGGCGGACACCCGGAACTCGCGGCGCTCGCCGACGCGGCCAATCCGATGGGCCGCATGGGCGACCCCTACGACGACATCGCGCCCGTGGCGGTCTTCCTCGCCAGCGAAGGTTCGCGCTACCTCACCGGCAACACGCTCTTCGTCGACGGCGGTGCGCACATCAACGGGGTGGCATGGGCGCCGGACCTCGACACGTGACCGGTTAGGGCCTTCCGCCCCTGTCGGCCGGTAGCACAGGTCACTAGCGTCGCCGATTATGACCGACGTGCTGGTGCGATGGCTTGACGAGGCCGATGCGGCCGATGCGGCCCACACCGGCGGCAAGGGCGCAAACCTCGCGGTATTGATGCAGGCCGGCTTGCCCCTTCCCGCCGGCTTTGTGGTGGCCACCAGTGCTTACCGCGAGTTCATTGCAGACCACTGTTTCGAGGAGTTCATTCGGCACGAACTGACCGATCTCGGTGATGATCCCGATGCCGTCCACGCCGCGTCCGCGCGCCTTCGTACCGCACTCGAATCGGCATCGATGTCGACGGAGTTGTGCGAACAGGTGAGCGCGGCCTATCACCGGCTCGGGGCGACGGAGTTGGCCGTCCGCTCGTCAGCCACCGCGGAGGACCTCCCGGAAGCGAGTTTCGCCGGACAGCAGGACACCTTTCTCAATATCCACGGCGAGGATGCCCTCTGCGATGCGGTCCGGCGGTGCTGGTCGTCTCTGTGGACTGCCCGCGCGATCGCCTATCGACGTGACAGAGGCATTGCGCACCAAGATGTCTCGATCGCCGTGGTGGTCCAGACGATGGTTCCCGCCGAGGTGGCCGGCGTCATGTTCACCGCTGACCCGCTTTCGGGTCGACGCGACCGCGTCGTGATCGAGGCTGCTCCCGATCTGGGCGAGGCCCTCGTCGGCGGCGAGGTGGCACCTGAACGGTGGATCCTCGACGCCGTCACCCGTCAGCCGCTGTGCGCACCGGAACGGCGGCTGCTCACCCCGCAGCAGCTTGACGAGCTCGTCGACCTCGGCGCACGCGCTGCGGCGTCCTTCGGCATGCCGCAGGACGTCGAATGGGCCTCGGAGCCCGATGGTCGCCTATGGTTTCTGCAGTCCAGACCGATCACCTCGCTGTTCCCGATCCCGCCCACGACAGAGCCCGGCCTGCGGGTGTACGTCCCGGTCATGCTCTTGGCGCAGGGTCTCGCCGAACCCATGACCCCCAGCGGGAACGCGTTCTTCCGCACCATGGTCACCGGCTGGATCCGATACTGGATGTCGGGGCGCAGACGACGACACGGCGATGACGTCCCCAGCTGGATGCCGATCGTGGCAGACCGCTTGTTCCTGGACATCACACCCGTCGTGGCGCGGCCACGGCTCGCTGCGCGCGTGGTGGCCAACTTCGGGATGAAGGACCCCGCCGGCAGCAGCGCGTTGCGAATGTGGTTGGCCGACAACGGTCAACGTCTGTCGACACCGCGGACCACGACACTTCCTCGTGGGCTGGCCGTCCTGGTGCCGTCGCTGCTGTCCGGGACCATCAGCGCTGTCACGGCGCCGGACCGTGCGCGCCGGCGCCTCATCACTCGCGCCAGTAACGATCTTGCCGAGCTCGAACGTCGGGCCGTCCTGCTCTCGTCCCCGGAGCAGCAGCTGCGTTTCGTCGAACAGGAATTGCCCGTTGCGGCATGTGACATGGTGGTGCGCCAGCTCACCCCCGCATACGGCGAGTGGTTGCTGAGGGTTGTCATCGAGTGGCTCACGCGGCGGTGGCTCGGCTCATCGGAGGGGTTCGCTCCCGTGCTCCGTTGGCTTCCGCACGATCCGACGATCGCCATGGGCGCCGCACTTGCCCAGCTGGCAAGCGAATACGCCGCGGCGGGACGTGAGCCGAGCGCCAAAAGTCCGGGCGTCGCCGAATTTCTTGCGAAGTTCGGTCATCGTGCACCAGATCGCGAGGTCGACCTCGGCCTGCCGCGGCTGTCCGACGATCCGACGTACGTGGTGGAACTGATCAAAGGGTATCTGGATTCCGGAGCCCTGAGCACTTTTGAGGAAGGCGCCGCCGAGGCGCGCGCCGCCGCCGAGAAACTCATCGCAACCGTCCGCCGCACGCACGGATCTCTCCGGGCAGGCATTCTGCGACGGTTGCTGGCCCATCACCTCGACCTCGGCGGATTGCGGGAACGGCCCAAGTTCGACATGGTCCGAGCAATCGCCCTGGGCAGACGCACGTTGCAGCGCTGCGGCGCGGCGCTCGTTGCCCGCGGGCTGCTCGCCGAGGTCGACGACATCTTCTTCGTCGAAGGTGCCGACGTGCGCGCCGCACTTGGCGGCCAGGACATCGATCTGCGTGCCCTCGTCCACCACAACCGCGAGTCATTTCGGCGAGAGTTGCACCGCCGCTTGATTCCTCGTGTACTGACCAGTGAAGGCGAGGTGGTGTACGGCGCCGCGACCCAGACCAGCGCGGCGACGGATGCGCTCGTCGGAGCTGCCCTGTCCCCAGGGGTGCACGAGGGAACCGTCCGGATACTGCACTCCCCCGTCGGGGCGAATCTTCAACCGGGCGAGGTGATCGTCGCAGCCAGCACCGATCCTGGCTGGACACCCTTGTTCTTGTTGGCAGGCGCGCTGGTCATGGAGGTCGGGGGCGTGATGTCGCACGGCGCGCTGGTGGCCCGCGAATACGGGATACCGGCTGTGGCAGCCATCGAGAACGCCACGACGCGGTTTCGCACAGGGCAGCGCATCCGGGTCGACGGCACGACTGGGTCGGTCACCCTGCTCGATCCCGTTGCCGTGTCCGTCGATTCCGTTCCCAGCGAAACCGCTAGCTCATCTGCTGATCCTGGTTGCCCGCCGGCGCCCCGACCTCAGCCAGCTTCGCCGGGTTAGAGGTGATCTCATCGATCACCGTGTGGATGAAACGCATCTTATCCAGCACAGGCGGCGGCAGGACGAACGGGTAGACGTCCTCTTTGCCCATCGAGCGGTTCACCTGATTGAGCGCCCACGACAGTGGCAGCCACAGGTCGATCAGGGTGTCGAAACTGCTTGGCCCCAACACCCTTCGGTCATAGGTCGCGGTCGCGGGTGCGAAGCCGAACGCAGCTGCGGTGTCGAGCGTGTCCCTGATGTGCAGGTAGTGGGCGAAGGTCTCCGCCCAGTCCTCGGCGGGGTGCATGGTCGCATACGAGGACACATAGCTGTCCTCCCAACCTGCCGGGGCCCCCTCGCTGTAGTGCCGGTCAAGCGCCGCCTGGTAGTCGGCCTCGGGGTCGCCGAACAGTTCGTGATAGCGATCCAGGTAGTCCTGCGACGTGCCGATCAGGCGGTACTGGTAGTAGTGCCCGATCTCGTGGCGGAAATGGCCGAGCAGTGTCCGGTAGGGCTCGTCCATCGAGATTCGCAACTGCTCGCGGTGGACGTCGTCGCCCTCGGCGAGGTCCAGGGTGATCACGCCGTTCTGGTGGCCGGTGAATACCTTCTCGAACTGGCTCGACAGCAGGTCGAACGCCAGTCCGAACTGGGGGTCGAGGTCTCGTCCGACGATCGGCAGCTTGAGTTCGTGCAGTTCGGCGACGAGTCGCCGCTTGGCTCTCTCGGCGGTCGCGAAGGCCGCCAGCGCGATGGTGTCGGCGTCGTTGGGTCGGGTCCGGGTCAACGCGCACGACACACACAGCTTGGCGATCGGCCCCTTCTCCACCAGCCAATTGCATTCGGCGAGATGCAGATTCGCGCACAGCTGGTATTGCTGTTCGCTCACCGCTCCGGCATGCTCACTTTCCTCCGGCGGGGCGATCACCAGTAGCGCCATATCGTCGAGCGAAAAACCGAGCGCACTCTTGCAGTTCAGGCACACCGAGTTCTCGAAGGACAGTCGCTGACCACAGTTGGGGCAGGTGAAGTCACGCACCGAACACACCTCCGTGGTAGGGCGCGACGTCGACAGACACGTCGATCACACTGCTTTCCGAATCGGTGTAGATGATCCCCCGCAGCGGTGGGACGTCGGCATAGTCACGGCCGAAACCCACCGTGACATATCGTTCGTCGACCATCTGGTTGTTGGTCGGGTCCAGACCGAGCCATTGATTCTGAGGTGTCCAGACCGACGCCCATGCGTGCGTCGCGTCAACTCCCACCATGCGTTCCTTCCCGGGCGGAGGGTCCGTCGCCAGGTAACCCGAGACGTAGCTGGCGGCAAGACCATGAGCACGCAGGCAGGCGATCGCTAGCCGCGCGAAGTCCTGACATACCCCTTCGCGCGCCGCCAAAACCTCACTCACCTGCGTGGACACCGTCGTCGACCCCGACTTGTAGGTGAAATCGGTGAAAATTCGCGCGGTCAGGTCGGCGAGGACCTCGATCAGCGGTCGTCCCGCGCCGAAACTCGGCGCGGCATAGGCTCGGAGCTCTTCGGTGATCTCCGGCGGCTGCAGGTCGAGCGTGAATTCGCTAGCCAGCGCGCCGTCGGCGCCCACCGGGCGGGCAATCTCCCACGGCGCCCGTGCCGACGGTCCCTGATACAGGTCCGCAGGAGGCGGGTCGACCTCGACCACCGAGCGGCTGGTGATGGTCAGCTCGTCGTGGCGTTCGGTGACATGGAAGTAGGAGCTTATGTTGCCCCAGCAATCGCGGCTGGTAGAGCTGTCGGCGGGCTGGGGCTCGATGACGAGCTCGTGGAACAGACAACGCTGGCGCGCCGAATCCCTGGGTGTCAGAAAACCCCGCCCGTAGGAGCTGGTGACGACGTCCGAGTACCGGTACTCCGTTCGGTGGGTGATCTCGTAACAGCGGGATTCGCCCGACGCGGTCGGTCCGTCCGGGAAGGCGGTCACGGCACCACCCGCCGTTCGTCGCGTCCCCACAGCGGCTGCATGTCGCCGGGCAGCGAGAGGTGGATGGCTGTGATGACGGAGGACAGCTCGCGTAGGTCGCGGTGCATTGCTCGCAACAAGCCCTCCAGCTCTTCGCGATTGCCCTCGGCCGTCGCAGCTTCGAGCTCGTCGGGTTCGATGCGGCGCAGGCGAGTGGCGATCTCGTCGACCATCCTCTCCGGGCGTGACGACCCGGAGCTGCCGGGCAGGGACCTCAGGTGGGCACGCAGGCGCTCCAGCTGGTAGACCAGCGAGCGGGGGTTCGCCGTGTCGAACAGCACCAGCTCGGCCACCCCGGCCACACTGATCTCTCCGGGGTTCCGTCTACGGTAGATGACCAGTGACTCACACGCCACGAGCGTCGACTCCGTGATGGTCTGCTCGGCGCCGGGCGCCCGGACCGTGGTCAGCGTGGCCCGCAGCAGCGCGCTCAGCGCCTGAGCGCGCTCGATGCGTTTGCCGATATCGAGCATCGTCCAGCCCACGTCGTGAACCATGGACTCCGCGACCACGCCCGACAGCGCGAGCATGCCTGCGAGTACCTGCGTGCTTGTCGACGCGAGGAACGCATCCCCTTCGGCCCGCGAATCGGGCGGCGTCTCGGGGCCGTAGAGCAGCGCACGCTCCAGCGCGGACAACACCATCCACGTATCGTTCGACATCTGGTCGCGCACTGCGCGCGCCGCCAGGCCCAGGCGCTCCACCGACTGGGCCAGCGACCCGGGCCGGTGTCGGTCGGCGGTGAGCGACCACAACGTGGTGGGTGCGGTGGCCACCATCTCGGCGTAGTCCGCGCCGGCGCCCGTATCCGTCCCGGTGATCTCGCCGAGCGCGGTGAGCAGCACCGGCACGCACTCACTGCCCTCCATCGTGCGGCGGTAGCGGTATTCGTGATAGCGCTCGCGGGTCACAGTCAGCAGCCGCGACATGTGTTCGGCACGTTCGGCGTAACGCCCGATCCAGAACAAGTCGGACAGCACACGCGGCGAGCTGACCTCCTGCGTCGGGCTCGACCTCGCCAGCGCGGGAAGCCGCCCGGCATCTGCTGCGGTCAAATCCACCGCACCGGCGACCGAGATCTTCTCCGCCGTGACACGCGTGGGCGTGCGCACCCAGATATCTTTAGCAGCAACGGTTTTGAGTTGATAAGCCTTACTGCCGGGCGCCAGCAGATATCCGAGACCGCCGATCATCGGCGCATACCCGCTGCGCTGCGACACCGAGAACAGCCGCATACCGACGTTCGACGACGACAACCCGGCGGGCAGGAAATCCGATGGCGCCGAGGAGAACTGCGGCAACTCCTGGCCCACCCACTGCCATGGTGTGGCGGCGATCCGGGCCGCCAGCGACTCGCGCTGCGCCGCGGACAGCTCGGGCCCGACGATCGGGTCCCCACCAGTCACCGGTTTGATGAGCAGTTCCGCCAGGTGGGCCAAAAGGTGCGACCGTTCGACGTCGATGCCCGCCCAGTACAGCGGGGCGGTCTGCAGCAACGGCGTCTCGTCGAGCAGCTTCTGGGCGAGCTCAGGCAAAAAGCGAAGCAGCCCAGCGCTTTCCAGCACACCGCTGCCGAGCGTATTGACCACCGTCACCGCGCCCCGACGGAGCGCCTCGACCAGCCCGACCACACCGAGCCGGGAATCCGGCCGCAGGTCCAGCGGGTCGGCGTACTCGGCATCGACACGACGCAACACCACATCCACCCGCTTGAGGGTGCCCATCGAGCGCATCCACAACATGCCGTCCCGCACCACCAGATCGGCACTTTCGACCAGCGGAAGACCCAGCAAGCTGGCCAGATACGCCTGGTCGAATGCCGTCTCCGAGTGGATGCCGGGGCTGAGAACCACGACAACGGGTTCCTGGGCGGACTCCGGTGCGGCATCGATGAGGGCGAGCCGCAGCGCCTGTGCCCACGGGGACGCGGGCCGAGGCCCGATCTGTTCGTAGAGGTCTGGGATCGCGTGGGCCACGACGCGCCGGTCGGCCAACGCGTAACCGGCGCCCGACGGCGCCTGCGTCCAGTCGGCGTTGACGAGAAACTCCCCGGACCGTGCCCGACCGATGTCGCAGCCGTGCAAGAACAACTGGTGGCGACCGGGCACCTCGATGCCGCGCGCGGCCCTGACGTATCCAGGATGGGCGAACACGAGTTGCGGCGGCAGCACCCCGCTGGTGATCGAACGCCGGTCCCCGTAGATGTCGGTCAGGACAGCGTCCAGGAGTCGGGAGCGCTGCACGAGACCGGCTTCCAACCGATCCCAGTCGGGCGCCGAAACGACCAGCGGCAGAGCGTCGAGTTGCCACGGCCCCGAGACGGCGGTGCCGTCGTTGTCGGTGATTGCATCGCCGTGCCGATCGACCTGAATGTAGGTGATGCCGTCGTTGTCGACCAGACCGCGGACGGCCGCGCGTAACCGGGCGAGCCCGTCGCGGCCCCGCTCCCGCACACAGTCGGCAAGCTCCTGCCACGCCGGCCGGACCTCTCCCTGCGCATCGACGAACTCGTCGTAGCCGGCAGACGGACCGATCGCCGGGGGCGGGACGTCGAACAGCGCCTGCTGTGACCGCATGGAGCCATAGGGCTCCAGCGGGTCGAGGTCGGTCGCTCCGAAACCCGCACCGGGCGTCGGAGGCATTGCAGGGACAGCCATTACTGCAGAACGGTACGCACTCGCCGCAGATCCAAGATGCCCGGCGCGCCCACATCGGTCGTTTGGCGCGCCTGCTTCTCCCGCAGATCCGCCAGATCAAACATGCCCGGGGTGAAACCGCTCGCCTCGAAGCGCCGGCCACGGCGCGATTCGGCTTCGACGGCGTTCACCGGCGGCGTGTCATAGGCACGACCCCCCGGGTGGGAGACATGGTAGGTGCAGCCTCCGCGCGACACCCCGCTCGCGGTGTCGACGAGCTCGAATCGCAGCGGACCGTCGACGGTGATGGTGGGGTGCAGCGCACTGGGCGGTTGCCACGCCCGATACCGCACGCCGCCGACCTGGACATCGGGATTGTCGGTGGCCAGCAGCGGGATCGGGTGTCCGTTGGCGGTGACGAAGTAGCGGGCCCTGTCGGCACCGATCAGCCGGACCTGCAGACGCTCCACCGACGAGTCGACGTAGCGGGCGGTACCGCCCGCGGTGGCCTCCTCCCCCAGCACATTCCACGGTTCGATCGCCTCGCGCAGTTCGATCTCCACACCGCCGAACACGGCGGTCCCGATCCGCGGGAAGCGGAACTCGGTGAAGGGGTCGAGCCAGCTCGTGTCGAATTCGATGCCGTGGGCCCGCAGATCCGCTGCCACTTCGGCGATGTCGTGGATGATGAAGTGCGGCAACAGATAACGGCCGTGCAGGTTGGCGCCGTGGCGAATCAGCGGAGCCCGCAGCGGCTCGTCCCAGAACCAGGCCACCAGCGAACGGACGAGCAGCGACTGCACCATCGCCATCTGGTAGTGCGGGGGCATCTCGAAACCACGCAGTTCCAGCAGACCGAGCCGGCCGCGCGCGCTGTCGGGGTTGTAGAGCTTGTCGATGCAGAACTCGGCGCGGTGGGTGTTGCCGGTGATGTCGGTGAGAAGGTGTCGAAGGGCCCTGTCGGTGTGCCAGGGTTTGGGTCCCTCGGGCGACCTCGCAAGACGCGCGATCTCGGCGAACGCGATCTCGAGCTCGTAGAGGGACTCGGCCCTACCCTCGTCGACGCGTGGCGCCTGCGACGTCGTGCCGATGAAACGCCCAGAGAACAGGTAGGACAGTGCCGGGTGGCGTTGCCAGTACGTCAACATCGACACCAGCAGATCGGGCCGCCGCAGCAGCGGAGAGTCGGTAGGGGTGATGCCACCGAGGGTGATGTGGTTGCCGCCACCGGTGCCGCCGTGGGAACCGTCGACGGCGAATGTCTCGGTGGAGAGTCGAGCCAGCCGAGCCTGCTGGTAAAGCGTCTGCAGTTGTGCACATTGCTCGGCGAAGCTCTGCGTGGGAGCCACGTTGACCTCGATGACGCCCGGGTCCGGCGTGATCGTCATCGTTTGCAGGCGTGGATCGCCCGGCGGGCCGTATCCCTCGATGACCACGGGGCACCCGACCGCGGCCGCGGCCGTCTCGATACGCTCGACGAGATCGACGAAATGCTCCAATTCTTCGGTGGGCGGCAGGAATACGTACAGCAGGCCGTCCCGCATCTCGGTGACCAGTGCGGTCGTCGGCACCCATTCGTCGTCCTCGTCCTCCGCGGTGACCGACGCTGACGCCGCGGCGGTCTTCGCGCGCCCCGGCCGCAGGGCGGGGCGGGGG
>NZ_LWCS01000077.1 GCF_001650495.1 Mycolicibacterium iranicum
GGGTGCGGGTTCCGGCGCGGGTTCCGTCGCGGGAGCAGGGGCTTCGCTCTTGCGCACGAACTGCTTCCGGGGGCCGGCGGGCACGTTCGGAGTGATCTCGTCGCTGGCGGGGATCGACATGTCGAGCCGGGTCTCGATGCGTTCGACGCGTTGCAGCAGCGCGGCCTCGGTGTCACTGGCCGAGGGCAGCAGCAGCCTCGCGCACACCACTTCGAGGAGGAGCCGCGGCGCCGTCGCTCCGCGCATCTCACCGAGTCCGGCGTGCACCACCTCGGCGTAGCGCGTCAGCGTGGCGGTACCGAGCCGGGCCGCCTGGTCGCGCATGCGCTCCAGGACGTCCTCGGGCCCGTCGACCACGCCGCGCGCGACCGCGTCGGGCACGGCCTGCAGCACGATGAGGTCACGGAATCGCTCCAGCAGATCGGTGGCGAACCGGCGCGGATCGTGCCCGGCGTCGATGACGCCTTCCACTGCACCGAACAGCGCCGCCGAGTCACCGGCGCCCAGCGCGTCGATGGCGTCGTCGATCAGCGCGACGTCGGTGGCGCCCAGCAGTGACAGCGCTCGCTGATAGGCGACGTGGTTCCCGTCGGCGCCGGCGAGCAGCTGGTCGAGCACGCTGAGCGTGTCGCGGGGCGAGCCGCCGCCGGCACGGATGACGAGCGGATACACCGCGTCGTCGACATCGACGCTCTCGGAGGCGACGATCTTCTCGATCAGCGTTCGCATGGTTCTGGGCGCCAGCAACCGGAACGGATAGTGGTGGGTTCGCGACCGGATGGTCGGCAGCACCTTCTCCGGTTCGGTGGTGGCGAACACGAAGATCAGGTGCTCGGGTGGCTCCTCGACAATCTTGAGGAGCGCGTTGAAGCCTGCGGTGGTGACCATGTGCGCTTCGTCGACGATGAAGATGCGGTAGCGCGACTGCGCGGGCGCATAGAACGCGCGGTCACGAAGCTCCCGGGTGTCGTCGACACCGCCGTGGCTCGCGGCGTCGAGTTCGACGACGTCGACGTTGCCCGGCCCGTTGGGGGCCAGCGCGACGCATGAGTCGCACACCCCGCACGGCGTGGCCGTCGGCCCCTCGACACAGTTCAGCGAGCGGGCCAGGATGCGCGCCGACGACGTCTTGCCGCACCCGCGGGGGCCGGAGAACAGATAGGCGTGATTGATGCGACCGGAATTCAGCGCCGTCGACAGCGGCTCGGTGACGTGTTCCTGGCCGATGACCTCCGCGAAAGTCGCCGGTCGGTACTTTCGGTAGAGAGCCACGAAAGCAGGCTACCCAGACTGTCTGACTAGCAGGTGCTCGGCGGCCGATAGCAGTGCACACGTCGAGAGACCGTCGATGGCAGTCCGCAGATCGGACGTCGCGGGGAACGTCGGCGCAATGCGGATGTTCTTGTCCTCCGGGTCTTTTCGGTACGGGAACGAGGCTCCCGCCTCAGTCACCGCGATGCCCGCCTCCTTGGCCAGCGACACCGTTCGCTTAGCCGTGCCGGGCAACACGTCAAGGCTGATGAAATAGCCGCCCTTCGGTTCGGTCCAGGACGCGATCTTGGACTCGCCGAGCCGGTCCTCGAGGATTTCCAGGGCAAGCGCGAACTTGGGCGCAAGCAGTTCCTGGTGGCGCCGCATGTGCAGTCGCACGCCGTCGGCGTCGCCGAAGAACCGGGCGTGGCGAAGCTGATTCACCTTGTCGGGGCCGATGGACCGCTTGGCCGCATGCTGCAGGTACCAGGCGACGTTGCCGAGCGAACCACCGAAAAAGCTGACGCCGGCACCGGCGAACGTGATCTTCGAGGTCGACGCGAAGATCAGCGGCCGGTTGGCGTGGTTGGCCGCCGAGGCGAGGCCGAGGATGTCGACCTGCCTGACGAAGTCGTGGGTGAGCGTGTGCACGGCGTAGGCGTTGTCCCACATGATCCGGAAATCGGTTGCGGCCGTCTCCATTTGGACCAACCGCCGAACCGTTTCCCAGGAGTACGTAGTACCCGTCGGGTTGGAGTAGACCGGCACGCACCACATGCCCTTGATCGCCGGGTCCGCGGCGACCAGTTCCTCGATGAGATCCATGTCGGGGCCGTCGTCGAGCAATGGCACCGAGATCATCTCGATGCCCAGGCTCTCGGTGATCGCGAAATGACGGTCATATCCCGGAGACGGGCAAAGGAATTTCACCCCGGTCCCGTCGCGGAGGTCGTCGATCCAAGGGCGGGGCGAATCCACGCCGCCGTGCAGCAGCGAGTAGACGACCGTGTCGTGCATGAACTCGAGGCTGGCGTTGTTGCCCGCGATGAGGTTGGGCACCGGGACGCCGAGCAGCTCGCTGAAGATGGCCCGCAGTTCGGGCAGCCCGTGCAGGCCGCCGTAGTTGCGCGTGTCGGTGCCGTCGGCGTCCTTGAAGGCGTCGGGGCTATCGCCTGGCAGTGCGAGCAGACCGTTCGACAGGTCGAGCTGTTCGATGCAGGGCTTGCCGCGGGTCAGGTCGAGGCGGAGGTTCCTGGCCTGCAGCTCGGCGTAGTTGCGCTGCTGCAGTTCGTGCTGTGCCCGCAGGTCGTCGCGGCCCAGCGAATGAAACGACACCGCTCGCCTTTCACCGTCGATGAACGAATTGGGGCATAAAGGGGACCCCGCGCACCCGCCAGAGCCCGTTGACCCTTGCTGCCTTCCAGCCCTGGGGGAGTTCACAGGATAGACGCCGCGCGGGGTCCACGGCGAGTGTAATACCCCGACGCCGCAACTCTGCCAGCGAGGAGCTCAACGGCAGATTTGGGGGACCACCAGGGCGGTCGGCTACCATGACCGGCGGAGGATTCGCCTAGTGGCCTATGGCGCTCGCCTGGAACGCGGGTTGGGTTAATAGCCCTCAGGGGTTCAAATCCCCTATCCTCCGCACTCGCCCGGGGTGCGACCGGCTGACCACTCGCATGATCGCACCCCGGGCAACACGATCGAGGAGGGTTATGGGCCGCACCGCCGCGGTGATCTGGCACGCGTCGTCTTTCATCGCCGCCGGGGTCCTCTATTTCTTCTTCGTCCTACCGCGGACGCCCGAGTTGCTCGGCGACACATCCCACACGCTCGGCACGGCGCTGCGCATCGCGACCGGTGCGCTGATCGGCCTCGCCGCGCTGCCCGTGGTGTTCACGCTCCTCCGCACCCGTGCGCCGGAGTTCGGTACGCCGAAGCTGGCGCTGAATCTGCGCACTGTGTCCATCGCACTGCACGTTGTTGCCGGTGTTCTCATCGTCTCCGCGGCCATCAGCGAGATCTGGTTGTCCCTCGACTCTGCCGGGCAGTGGCTGTTCGGGATCTACGGGGCGTGCGCCGCTACCGCGCTTCTCGGCGCGTTGGCGTTCTACCTGGCATTCGTCGCCGAGATGCAGCCGCCGCCTCCGAAGCCGCTGAAAGTCAAGGAGCGCGCGAGTCGCCGCGGCCGCAAAGACGATCCCGTTGAGGATGACGAGGCGGCAGAGACAGATGAGGCGTCAGAGACTGATGAGGCGGTCGTCACCGAGACGACGGACTCGGATGACGCCGAAGCAGATTCCAGCGCCGACGACGGGGTAAAGGTCGTAAGTGACGAGAACGACGCCGACACCACCGTCGAAGAGACCGAACCTGCGGAGTCCGCGGCCGACGAGCCTGCCGCCGACGGCAAACTGCAGAATCGGCGCCCGACCGGCAAGGGAACGGTCCTGGGGCGGCGCAAGCGGACCCGCGGCGGCGTCGCCGTCGAGGACTGATCGTCTGACGTCACGTCGACAGCGGCGGACGTCGCCGCCACTATTGATGGGTATGGGCCTGATTCGCCGACAACGGACGCTGCTGCTAGCGCTGGCCGCGATCCTCTCACTTCTCGCTCCTGTGGCGCCCGCCGCCGCGGCCCCTGGCGATCCGATCGCCGCATCCGCCCAGGTGGAGCCTGCTGTCGTGCGAATCGACACCGCAGTGGACTACCAGGGCGTCGTCGGCCTCGGGACCGGGTTCGTCATCGATCCCGGCGGCCAGGTTCTGACCAACTTCCACGTCGTGCAGGGTGCCGACCGCATCACCGGCACAGTCGGCGGCAGGCAGTACCCGGCCCAGATCATCGGCTACGACCGTGGACGCGACATCGCCGTCATCCAGCTTCTCGGTGCCGCAGGTCTGCCGACCGCGCCGATCGGCGACACCAATGTGCTCGCCCCCGGCGAGCCTGTCGTCGCCCTCGGTAACGCGATGGGATCCGACGCACCGCTGACCCGGGAGGTCGGCACACTGACGGCCTTCGGGCGCACCGTCGAAGCTGAGGACACCCTGACGGGCTCGACCGACGAGCTCACCGGACTCTTCGAGTTCGCAGCACCGGTTCGCGCCGGGGATTCGGGCGGCCCGGTGGTCGATTCCCGCGGCCAGGTCATCGGCGTCACGACGGCGGCGTCGGTCAACTTCCGGATGGGACCGGGTGGGAAAGGCTTTGCCATCCCGATCAACGACGCGTTCGCCGTGGCCGGGCAGATCCGTGCCGGGATCAGGTCCGACACCGTCCACATCGGACCGCCGGTACTGCTGGGCGTCGGAGTCCGGACCGCCGGGTCGGACCTTCCCGGCGTGCTCCTGCAGGACGTGATGGTCGGCGGGCCCGCCGACCTGGCGGGGTTGCGACCCGGTGACACACTCCTCGTCCTCGACGGCGTTCAGCTCGACTCGGCGCGCACACTGACGATGGTGCTCGACCGGCACTATGCCGGTGACAGCCTCGACATGACGTGGATCGACCGTTCGGGCCAGACCCGCACCGGACGGGCGGTCCTGACCCCGGGCGTCTGATTGGCCTAATCGCCCCGGGGGGATCTGCCCGGAACCCTATGCTGAGCGAGTGCCCAACAATGCGTCGTATCGCGTCGTTCAATGGACGACAGGCAATGTCGGTAAGTCATCGGTCGCGGCGATAGCCGCCAATCCCACGCTCGAATTGATCGGCTGCTACGCCTGGTCGGAAGACAAGGTCGGCAAGGATGTCGGCGAGCTCGTCGGGATCGAGCCGCTGGGCGTCGCCGCCACGAACGACGTCGACGCGCTGCTGGCGCTCAAGCCCGACGTCGTGGTCTACAACCCGATGTGGATCGACGTCGACGAGCTCGTGCGGATCCTCGAGGCCGGCGTGAATGTCGTGGCGTCCGCCTCGTTCATCACCGGCCGCAACCTGGGTGACGGGCGGGACAAGCTCGTGGACGCGTGCCTGCGCGGCGGATCGACGCTCTTCGGCTCGGGCGTCAGCCCGGGGTTCGCCGAACTGCTGGCCATCGTCGCGGGCACCGCATGCGACCGGATCGACAAGATCACGATCGCCGAGTCCGCGGACACCACGCTCTATGACTCCCCCGAGACCGAGCGGCCCGTCGGCTTCGACATGGCCATCGACGATCCGGCGCTGCAGCCGATGGCCGCCGAGGGCACCGCGGTGTTCGCTGAGGCCGTCCAGCTGGTTGCGGACGCCCTCGGGATCGAACTCGACGAGATCACGTGCGTATCCGAGTACGCCCAGACGACCGAGGATCTCCCGATGGCGTCCTGGACCATCAAGGCGGGACACGTCGCCGGGGTGTACGCGAGCTGGCAGGGCAAGATCAACGGCAAGACCGTCATCGACATCAACGTCCGGTGGAAGAAAGGTCAGGCGCTGGAGCCGAACTGGCAGCTCGACGGCGACGGCTGGAAGATCACCATCGACGGCCGGCCGACGGTCAACATGCAGGTCGGCTTCCTGCCGCCGCAGGACATGATCGAGAATGCGAAGACTCTCGAAGACTTCTTCGTCCTCGGCCACATCATGACCGCGATGCCACCGATCCACGCGATCGCGGCAGTCGTCGAGGCGGCGCCGGGCATCGCCACCTACAACGACCTGGCACTGCCCCGGCCCCGAGGCGTCGTACCCGCTGGCTAACCTGCCCGCGTGAGCGGTCGCGGCCGGCACCTGCTCGGGCTGGGGCTCATCCTCGCCGGTTCAGTGCTGGCGACCCGCCGCCTGGAAGCCCGCTGAGTGGACGGGCCGGTCCTAACCAGCAGCCCGTAAGGCCTGTGTGACGATTTCGATCACCTTCTGCGGCTGCTTCTCCAGGAAGAAGTGGCCGCCGGCGAAGACGTGGACGTCACCGCCGCCGGTGGTGTGCTCATGCCATGCGCGCGCGGCGGCGTCGCTGGTCTTCGGGTCGTCGAGCGCGGTCATCACGACGATGGGGGCGCTGATGCCGACGTCGGTGCCGCGATGGTAGGCCT
This sequence comes from Mycolicibacterium iranicum, assembly GCF_001650495.1. Taxonomy (GTDB): domain Bacteria; phylum Actinomycetota; class Actinomycetes; order Mycobacteriales; family Mycobacteriaceae; genus Mycobacterium; species Mycobacterium iranicum_A. The sequence continues at coordinate 6,268 of NZ_LWCS01000077.1, forward strand.
GCAGCGCGCGGTAGTCATTGCGGAACGCGGGCAGGAACGTCGAGAGCAGTTCGGGATCGCTCAGCACGCGAGGGTCGGTGCCGCCCAGCTCGCGCATCACGCCGACAAGTGCCGCGTCGTCCATGAACTCACGTTCGTCACCGTAGCGGCTCGGCGCCCGCGAACCGGACGCGAAGACGGTCAGCACCGGCCGCCCCGCCGAAGTCTCGTAGCGGCGGGCCACTTCGAAGGCCAGCACCGCGCCCATGCTGTGTCCGAAGACTGCCGTCGGCTTGTCGGGCAGCGCGGCAAGCTGGGTGAACACCTGGTCGGCCAGGGCATCGATGGAGTCGACGAACGGTTCGGCGTAGCGATCCTGGCGACCGGGGTACTGCACCCCGTAGACCTCGAACTCCGGCGACAGCGCCGTCGACATCGGGAAGTAGTAGCTTGCCGAACCTCCGGCGTGGGGAAGGCAGACGAGCCGCACGCGGGCCGTGGGCGCGGGATGGAAGTTTCGGAGCCAACGACTGGGCGGTGGTGTCGTCATGGCGCGGGAGGCGCGCCGGCGGGCGGCGCCTGGCCGGGCGGTGGGGGCGG
>NZ_LWCS01000078.1 GCF_001650495.1 Mycolicibacterium iranicum
CCGCCACCCCATCAACCCCCCTGGAAGCACACCCATGACCAAAATCGCCGCGCTGGCCCTCGGTATCGGCATCGCAGTCACAACCGCGCCGGCAGCCAGCGCGGACCAGGACAGCTACCTGCAGCGCATCGAGCCCACCATGACGTTTCTGACCCGCGACCAAATACTGACCGAAGGCCACAAAGTCTGCCAGTTCCTTCGCAGCGGACACTCCTCCTCCGATGCCCTCCCCATGGTCATCGAAGATCTGGACATGTCAGTCCCTTCAGCCGTCGACCTCATCATCGCCGCGGTCGTCGAACTCGACTGTTGAAACACACCCTCAGCCACCCGAAACACAGACCAAACGCCATACCCGGCCTTGGCCCTCATCTCCCACACCGCCCGAAGACCCACCAGCAACGATTGGTTTCCGGCCAAAAAGAGCGAACGTCAGCCTTCTCGGCTCGTCCCTGCATCGGCAATCTCGTAGCCACCTTCAACCCGTCGCCACAGGCCCGACAACACAAGCTCAAAAGCGGTCAAAGTTGTGTCAGAGCCAAGTCGGACGTCAGCGATGAATCCCGGCGTACTGTTCCAAAGACTCCCTGCCGCCGCGTGTAGGGCAAGCATGCACGCGGACCGCGATAGCACCACGTGCTTACCCGGCCGCAACTCGATCCGAAGGAACCGGCGATCCTCATCGAGGCCGCTCATCGTCGATCTAACCCCACCGCTCGACCTCTAACGTAGCTCCCCTGCCGGGGCCGTAGCTGCCCTGACCTTACCGGAGCTAACGACGCATGACCCTGGCAACAGCAGCGGCCACACCAGTCAGCCAGACTCGTCCTCCGAGGTGTCTCGTTTGTAAAGAAACGAGACAGTCTCATGAGGTCCACTCTGGGGTCGCATCGCGCCAGGTCGCGGTGTCTCATATCTTGTCTCACACCGCGTGTCTCAGATCCTCGATGTCAGAGGCGGGTGAGACAGTCATCGCATGACGGCGATCATCGGCTACGCCCGAGTCAGCACCACCGGCCAGGACCTCGACGCGCAACTGGCCGCGCTCGCAGCTGTCGGCGTCGGCGAGGGCCGAATTTTTACCGACAAGCTCTCGGGGTCGGCCAGGACGGAGCGCCCAGGACTCGCTGCGATGCTGGACTACGCGAGAGCCGGGGACACGGTTGTTGTGGCGGCCGTTGACCGGCTGGGCCGATCGGTTGCCGAAGTCACCCGCACCATCGCAGATCTCGGTGAACGCCAGATCATGTTGCGCACATTGCGGGAGGGGGTCGACACCGCCACTCCTGCGGGCCGCGCCGTGGCAGCCATCATGGCGACCCTCGCTGAACTCGAACTCGAGCTCGGCCGGGAGCGCCGCGCCGCGTCCCGCCATTCACGCCGTTCCCGGCTACTACCGGCGACAAAGCCTACAAAGCTCAGCCCCGATCGACAGGAGCAGCTGCGGCGTCTGGCAGCTACCGGTGAACCGGTCACCGAGCTTGCTGCCGCGTTTGGGATTGGACGGGCCACTGCTTACCGATATCTCGCCAATAACGAAGCAAGGCAACAGAATGCCTGAACGTTCGTGGAATTTGGGCGTCTTGACGGGGGTCGCCCAGGTACTTGCTGACACCCATGGTGGCCTCACCGGGTACGAGATTGGTCAGCTGCTAGGCCGTCTTGATATGGATGATCCCGGCGCCGGTCTGACGAAGTGGAAGCGGCTGGAGGAGGCGTTCGTCCGCCGTCAGAACACCGATGGCCATCCGCAGCGGATCATCACGTTCATCACGCACGCGATGAACCCCGCCAACTACATCGGCAGGCCCGAGCTGTTCACGCTGCGCCAAGACCAGCTCGATGAGGTGCTGACCTTCGTCGGTCTCCGTGTGGGGGACACCGGCAAAGTACACCGCGGCCCCCGGTCCGCCACCCTGGACGAGGCATCGCGCAACGCCACCTCATTGCGGGCAGAGCTACGACGACGAGACACCCACGGCGAAGTGCTGCGCTATTGCACCGTGGAGTTGCTCAAGAAGAACAACTTTCACGCCTCCCTGGAGGCAACAAAGAGCGTGTTCGAACGAGTTCGGCAGATGTCGGGCCTCAGCGGCGACGGTGCCCCGCTGATCGATGCGGTGCTGTCCCTCGGGAAGTCAGGGGCACCGGTGATTGCGATCAACGGCCTGGCCTCTCAAACCGATCGTGATGAACAAACAGGCTTCGCCAACCTCATCAAAGGCCTCGCCGGCATGTTCAGGAACCCGGTGGCTCACGATCCGCGTGCCCTACGAGCGGTGACCGACACCCAGTTGCTCGAACTGGCGACGGCACTGTCGCTGGTGCACCGCCGACTAGATGTCGCTACGGTGACACATCCATCCACCAACTAATTGAGACGTACCCTGAAATATAAACTCGGACAGTGAAATACGGTCTGAGTCAGATGTCAGGATGCTCTCCTTGGTCATCTTCGTGGAACCAGTCAACGTCTTCACTGAACACCTCCCGCGCCGCCGCCGCGAGCTCACCGAGCGTGTCAAACCGCTCGTCATTGCTGATCCCGTCATCGCGCATGCGATGGACCAAATCTGGCACATCAGGATGGGCAACAAAGAGCCCCCACCGCGCGGCCGCATCGTCACAACGCTTCGGGATAACTCCTGTGAACTGCTTGACCATCGGCTCGACACTGCCTTCATGAAGTTCAAGGTTGTACGACAGTTCGGTGTTAAGTTCCTCGAACTTGCGCGCATCCTCATCAGTATGGGCAACTGCAGGCCTGACGTACTGCCGCCACGTTTGGATAACGTGAAAACCCAACTGCTGAGCCATCTTTCCCGTTAAAAATTGCACCCGCCGACACACGAAGATGGGCATTACTGGAAGGTTCGGATTCGCCACGCGCAGGCGTGCAGACTTATCAAGGAGCTGATACAGCTCTTGGGTTCGCGGGTAAATCCACTGGCGCACGTTCTTCGCCTCGATGGGCATCAGCTTTGTGGTGCCCGGCAAACCATCGGCCCCCACCCCAGTGTGAAAGGCCGCGTTGTCCAGGCTTCCGCCAGGGACTGGCCTTCCGGCTATCTGACTCACTTCTCCTCCATCAGGGCGCAGGAGGTGATAACCGCGGGGCGCCGCCTCCAACAGTGAGCGATGAATAACCCGCTCCAGCGCCGCCGGAATGGGTGGCGCACCCCATTCAGTGGCTGCGGCACTACTCCAGCTCAGATAACGACGGTGCAGAAGACGCTTCCGGCCGGCGATCCGCAAGACCGCCTTCGACGGATCCGCCAGGACAAAAGTGGCCACTATCTGACCACCTCGCGTCCGTTCGTTGATGCGCTCGATCATCCCGGCATCAAGCAATCGGTTGCGCGCAGTCGTCAGGTGGTGGGGATGAATTGGACTGTCAAACTTGGCGTACTTCGCGTCCGCCAGCTTGGCCTCCATACCCGGTTGAGTGGCCGCCCCCTCCGTATCGAGCAACTCGACGATGCCCTTGGCGGCCAATGACCGCCACTCTTCTGCTGTGGGCACCCCGAGAGACTCCTATATATCGGGGCCCGGTTCAGGTGAAATGCCCGCGGCATTGCATCGTACGCCTGCTACCAGCGAGTACTCAGATATTTGCGCGTTGAAGTACGCCCAGCTGCGGGCGAAGCTGAGGACTGCGGACTAGTCACTTGAAAGCCCTTTGACTACTTCGTGAGGTAGTCGACCAGCGCTCGGCGGATGGTCTCGCCTCGACTTACTCCATCGATGGCTGAACGTTCGTCAGTGAGTGTCACCAAGTCAATGGGTAGCCGCACCGAATAGGTACTCGAGGCGTCCTCGCCAATCGAGGGACGCCCTCGTCGACGCAGCTTCTCGGGTGCCACACCCTGCTCAGCCTCGGCGGCCAGCCGCTCAATAGTCTCTTCATCCAGATCACTCGGAAGATGACGAGCCGATAGAGATACCCCTTCGCCCGGCGGGGGCGGTGTCACCTTGTTAGCCGCGTTGCGTTCGGTGGCCGTGGCCTTGGGGCTGCGTACCGCGGTGGACGCCTTGACGAACTTGCCGGTGACGGCGCTGCGGTGACGGGTTCCGCTGCTGCGAGTGGCACCCCGCTCGGTGACCGTGGACTTATTGGTCGCTGCTTTTTTGGTCATATCAGTATCCGCCTCGGACTTGGAGGGCTTTGTCGAGTTGATGCTTCCGGGCCTTCATGCAGTGGATGACGAGATCGGCGTGCACTGTATGGAGCACGATCAGCTCCAGCAGCGTGGCATCAGGGGCGAATCCGAAAATCCATGTCCGTGGGGGATCGTCATCGATCACATCTAGCTCGATGTGAACGTGTTTCAAAGCGTGGAGGATATCTCCCCCACTGCGACCATGCCTGAGCGCAGAGGAGTGAATCCGCACCGGCTGCACCCTTATTATCGTAACACGAAATTACGGGCGTCAGCGCGGTCGCCGAGTGTTATCTATAGGCAACAGACCTGCGGAAAGTCGGCCATCTCGAATGCGCCCGCGGTGGTGGCTCAGTGTCACTCGCTCGCGATACCGTCGTGCCATGACCATGGGGTACCGGCGGTCTCCGCGCATTGGGCTGGCCGTCGCGTCAGGAGCGTTGGTGATCGCCGCGGCCGCTGCAGTGACCAGCGGCCTGGCCCTGGCCCATCCGATCGAGCCTGCGCGTCACACGGTCAACGTGGTTGCACCACCGCCGGCCACCTACAGCAGCAGTGAAACCGAGGCCGCGAAGGCGTCAGCCTGCACGGCGTGGGATCAAGTGGCGCGGTCTACGGCGTTGGCGAGTAGAGCTAGCGCCGATGCGCTGGAGCAGAGCTGGACAAGCCCAGAGAGTCTTGCCGCGTTGGCCACCGAGAAACGTACTGGCATGGCCGCAGTCTCATATCTGCGTACGCAGCTCTCTGACGCCACACCAGCGTCGACAGCAACACCGCTGCACGACTGGATGGCGGCCAACATCGACATGTTGCACGCGTTGAACATGCGGCACTGGGACGATGCCGCTCGCGAACTAGAACGCGGTAACGACGTGATCGATGTCATCACCTCTGAGTGCGGGTTGCGCTGATGCCTGCTGTCGGGGGGTCCGCGGGTTCGTACGGCCGGTTGATCGTTACGCCGGACATGGAGCCGCCGGATGCTGCGCACTGGGACGTCCAGGAGCAGACGTACCGGGCCGGTGCGACGGCGTGGGACGGCATCCACCAGCAGATCGTGACTGACAGCGCGAGATTTCGCGATGCAGCCGACTCCCAGGGCTTCGACGAAGTGCACCGGGTGAATGCGGTGTTGGCCGAGGAAGCCAAGACGATCGCCGAATGGCACGCCGGAGTGGCCGACAAGTGCGCCGACATCGCCACGGTGCTGCGCGATACACGCTCTGGGCAGGAGCAGCTCGTCCGCGAAGCTGACGCCAAGATCTCCAGCGCGAAGCTGCCTGGTGAAGCAGAAGCCCTGGTGACCGAGTACCACGGCATAGCCCGATACCAGACCGCAGCGGGAGTGACCGCTGCGATGGCATCCCATACCTCGTTCAAGAAGAGCACCGAAAACACGAGAGCCCTAGACCTTTTGACGAAATGGGGTGAGGTCCCCACCGCACCTCCCGCGCAACCCGTCGACCACACGTCGCCCGGTATTGAACAGGACGAAAACCCCTACCGCTACACCGAAAAGCGGGAAGCCGAGGCCGACGCACCCGAAGCTACAGCCGACGCGCCAACGGATCCAACATCAGGCACACCGAGCACCCAGCCTGATGTTGGAAGCGAAACCGCTGGGGCTATGGACAAGGGGATCACGACGGCGACAGGTCCGGTGACGCAGGCGACGCCGGGGTTGACTCCTGCGCCGCGCCCGGCCGCGGCCTCGCCGCTTGGAGGCGGTGCGCCGTCGATGGGCGGGTTGGGCAGTGG
>NZ_LWCS01000079.1 GCF_001650495.1 Mycolicibacterium iranicum
GCTGGCAAGGGTGGGGCGGGCAGCGTCGAAGGATCCGAGGGCGCCGACGGCACGCAGGGCAGGACCGGCGCAGGCGGCTCCGGAGGTGCCGGAGGCAAGGGCGGAAGCGGCGGATCCGCCGGGGACGGGACGTCGGGCCAGTCGGGCGGTTCGGGTTCTGCCGGTAGCGGACCGGAGGGCAGCAGCGGCGGCGCAGGTGGCCGTGGCGGCGACGCCGGCAACGGCAGCCGCCCCGCCGACGACTGAGGACACCCGAATCGCTAAACGGGCCGCGCCTCGATGACTGAAAGCGGGCTCACCGTCGAGATGACCCGCGTCAGCTGAAAGCCCGTCGCACCGAGAAGGTCCGAGTATTGCGCTCGGGTGCGCTCTTTGCCGTGCAACGTGATCAGCATCTCCAGGTCGAGCATGTGGCCGATGAACGACGAAGCCCGTTCCGGCAGAACCATTTCCAGTAAGATGAGCCTGCCGCCGTCGGCGATTGCGGTGCGGATGTTGCGAAGGATCGTGGTCGAGTCGGCGTCGCTCCAGTCGTGAATGATGTTCTTCATCACGTACACGTCCCCACCGGCGGGCACCGACTCGAGGAACGAGCCGCCGCTGACGGTGACCCGCTCGGCTACACCGGCCTCCTCCAGAAGCGGCGCGGCACCCGTGACCACCGCCGGAAGGTCGTAGAGGATTCCCTTGGCGGCGGGCGCTGCTCGCAGGATCGTGCTGAGCACCGCGCCGTGGCCGCCGCCCACGTCGACGACCAGCTGGGCGTCGGTGAAGTCGTACGCTTGCAGCGCAACATCATTAGAGAGTCCACTGGCCGCGGTCATCGCATTGTTGAACACCGCGGCGAACTCGGGGTCGGCGTCGAGGTAATCCCAGAACGGCATCCCGCGCAGCTTCTCGGAGGCGGGTTCACCCGTCTGCACCGAATGAAGCAGACTGCCCCAGTCTGCCCAGCGCGACGGATGGCCGATGAACAGCACCATGTCGCGCAGCGACCCCTCCGAGTCCGACCGCAGCGCATCCCCGACCGGGGTCAGAGCGAACCGCCCGTCGCGGCCTTCGCGCAGCACCCCGCGGCTGGTCATGGCCCGCATCAGTCGGTGAAGTGCGTCAGGATCGGCTCCGACCTCGGCCGCGATCTTCTCGGCGTGCGAGGGTCCCCCTGCCAACAAGTCGGCGATCCGCAGCTTGGCCGCGACATAGAGCACCTGGGTGGTCCACGCACCGGTGGCGAGCTCGAGCAGCGCGATGTTCCCCGGTGCCGTGGACCGGTGCAGCCGCTGCAGTCCGGCGCGCAGCCGATCGACGGCTTTGATCAACCGGACCGGCGGGACCCTCTTCTGGGTGGGGGACATCAGGCGCCTGCTTTCGTCGGTGTCGACACGTGGTCGCCGACGAATGTAGGTGAGGCGCCTTAAATTTTTCTTGCGCCGACCTCAGTCGAGGTAGTCGCGCAGGACCTGAGAGCGGCTGGGGTGGCGCAGCTTGCTCATCGTCTTCGACTCGATCTGGCGGATGCGCTCACGGGTGACCCCGTAGACCTGGCCGATCTCGTCGAGAGTGCGCGGCTGGCCGTCGGTCAAGCCGAAACGCAGCCGCACGACACCAGCCTCGCGCTCCGACAGCGTCTCGAGCACCGACTGCAACTGGTCCTGCAGCAGGGTGAACGACACGGCGTCCACGGCCACGACGGCTTCGGAGTCCTCGATGAAGTCGCCGAGCTGGCTGTCGCCCTCGTCGCCGATCGTCTGGTCCAGCGAGATCGGCTCACGCGCGTACTGCTGGATCTCCAGCACCTTCTCGGGCGTGATGTCCATCTCCTTGGCCAGCTCCTCGGGCGTGGGCTCGCGGCCCAGGTCCTGCAGCAGCTCGCGCTGGATGCGGCCCAGCTTGTTGATGACCTCGACCATGTGCACCGGGATACGGATGGTGCGGGCCTGATCGGCCATGGCGCGGGTGATGGCCTGACGGATCCACCAGGTGGCGTACGTCGAGAACTTGTAGCCCTTGGTGTAGTCGAACTTCTCGACGGCGCGGATCAGGCCCAGGTTGCCTTCCTGGATGAGGTCCAGGAACGCCATGCCGCGGCCGGTGTAGCGCTTGGCCAGCGACACCACCAGGCGCAGGTTCGCTTCCAGCAGATGGTTTTTCGCGCGGTCGCCGTCGCGGCAGATCCACATGTAGTCGCGGCGCTGCGCGGTCGTCAGCTTCTCGCCCTTCTCGGCGAGCTCGGCCATCAGCTGCGTGCAGTACAGGCCGGCCTCGATGCGCTTGGCGAGCTCGACCTCTTCCTCGGCGTTGAGCAGCGCGACCTTGCCGATCTGCTTGAGGTACGCGCGCACCGAATCGGCGGAGGCGGTGAGCTCGGCGTCCTTGCGGGCCTGCCGCAGCGCCTCCGATTCCTCCTCGTCCCAGACGAAGTCGCCGGACGCCTTGTCCTTCTCCGAAGGTTCGGGAAGCGAGTCGTCCTCGCCCTCCTTGGCAGGCTTGGCGATAGTCTTGGGGGTGGCGTCGGCATCAGCCGTCTCGTCATCGGCGTCGTCGTCAGAGTCGTCGTCACCGTCGGCGGTAGTGTCGTCGACCTCGATGTCATCGAGCTCGAGGTCGGTGTCCTCGACGAGATCTTCGCCGGGCTCGGCCTCGATGTCGGCGTCGGTCTCAAGGTCTTCGCCGGCGAGTCCGTCGTCGACGCCTTCGGGCTCAGGCGAGGTCGCCTTCTTGGCGCGGCTGCGGCCGGCCGGCGCGTCAGCGGACTTCGCGGCGCGCGGTTTGGCCGTCTTGGTGGCCGCCTTCTTCGCAGGCGCCTTCTTGGCGGGGGCTTTGGCGGCGGTGCGCTTCACCGGCTCGTCGGTTGCCGGGCTTGCCTTGGTCGCTGCCACGTACACCCTTTCGGTCGTGCGGTAATTCGGCACGCACACGTGCGCCACCGAGTGTCTGCTGTCTCGATTGTCGGCGTCGATCTCAAAGCGTCATCTCGGGGTGGGTTGCTCCCCGTCGCTGTCTGGTCGGTGGCCGCCGTCGACCATTGTAACGACAGTGTGGGGCGGCGCCGTCCTCAGCGGCAAATTTGACGTGCCCGCGTGCCGCCCCCGGCCGGTTACTTGCCGGTAGCCGTGACGTTGAATTCGGCGGCCATCGCCGCGCCGACGATGCCCGCAGTGTTCTGCAACTCCGCCGCGACGACGGGGACGCGGTTCTTGAGCAGCGGTATCCACTTGTCGGCCTTGCGGCTGATCCCGCCACCGGCGATGAAAAGGTCGGGCCAGATCGCGTTTTCGATGGCCACCAGCACTTTCGTGACCTCCTCGGTCCAGCGCTCGTAGCTCCATTCCTTGCGTTCCTTGACCGAGCTCGCGGCGCGGTGTTCGGCTTCCTTGCCGCCGACTTCGAGGTGGCCGAATTCCGTGTTGGGCAGCAGCACGCCGTTGTGGATCACCGCCGAGCCGATTCCCGTGCCGAAGGTCAGCAACACGATGACACCGGTGTTGTCGCGGCCGGCCCCGAATTTCTCTTCGGCGAGTCCGGCGGCGTCGGCGTCGTTGAGGACCGTCACCGGCTGTCCGTCAAGCGCCCCGCCGATGACCTCTTTGGCGTTGAGCCCGATCCAGGCCTTGTCGACGTTGGCGGCCGTGCAGACGATGCCGTCGGCCACGACGCCCGGGTAGGTAACCCCGAGCGGTCCCTCCCAGCCGAAGTGCGCCACCACGTCGGCGATGGTCTTGGCTACGGCCTCCGGGGTGGCCGGCTGTGGGGTGAGCAGCTTGAAGCGGTCGCCGATGAGCTGCCCGGTGTCAAGATCCACGATGCCGCCCTTGACGCCGCTTCCGCCGACGTCGATGCCGAATCCGCGACGTGGTCGGCCTGAGCCCGATTCGGGCGTGGCGGCGGCAGTCATGAAGGCTCCTCTGCGGAGGTGGGCGGGGCGCGATGACACCCTATCGGCTCGCCAATTGCGATGCGTGACAGTCCCGCATCCCGCTCGGCCGGATGCAGGCCGGTGTGCTGCGATAGGGGAGTGAGCGACGCGATCCCGGCCCTCGACCCTGTCCCGCTACGTGAGGTGGCCGAGCAGTTGGCCGCGGAGGCCGCGGCGTTCGTCCGCAGCCGACGTGTCGAGGTGTTCGGCCGCAGTGCGGCAGCCGCTCTGTCCGCCGGCGGGGATCCCGCCGTGCGAGTGAAGAGCACCCCGACCGACCCGGTCACCGTTGTCGACACCGAGACCGAGCGGCTGCTGCGGGACCGGCTCGCCGTGCTGCGGCCCGCAGATGCGATCCTCGGCGAGGAGGAAGGCGGTCCGGTCGGGGTCGTGCCGGGCCAGCTCACCTGGGCGTTGGACCCGATCGACGGCACGGTGAACTTCCTCTACGGCATCCCCGCCTATGCGGTGTCGGTCGGCGTGCTCTGCGACGGCGTCCCCGTCGCCGGCGCAGTTGCCGACGTCGCGGGACAGACGCTTTACTCCGCCGCGCTTCGCCACGGAGCGCACGTCAGGCACGACGGTGCCACCACCGAATTGCGGTGCAGCCAGGCGACCGAATTGTCCATGGCCCTTGTCGGCACCGGGTTCGCCTACGAGCGTGACCGCAGGCGGCGCCAGGGCGAGAGCTTCGCCAAGCTCGTCCCCGACGTGCGCGACCTTCGCCGGATCGGATCGTGCGCACTCGATCTGTGCATGGTGGCCGCGGGCAGCCTTGACGCCTACTACGAGGACGGGGTGCACCTGTGGGATTGGGCCGCGGGCGCGTTGATCGCGACCGAGGCCGGCGCCCGGGTGCGTCCACCGGCGACCGCTGACGGTGCGGGCCTGATGGTGGCATCGGCACCGGGCATCAGCGACGCGTTCGACGAGGCGCTGGTGCGCTGCGGCGTGTCGGAGCGCGGAACGTCCGCGGGTCCGCGCTGACCTCAGCAGGTTCCGGTGTGCGCCTGTGTCAGCAGGTCGGGGTCGGCGGGCGCGGTGGCGTCGGGGAGCAGGCTGGCCAGCACCGCGTCGATGTCGTCGCTGTTTGCCAGCTCGGTGAAGTCGGTGCCGAGAGCGAGGTCGACGGTGTCGTCCGCGCGGCCGTCCTGGAACAGCTCCATGCACGGCGCGACGAGCCAGACCGACGCCGCGGCGGCGCGGCCGGAGGGTCCGAATCTGATCTGGCCCACGCACTGCAGACGCGCGGTCTCATAGACCGGGTCGTTGGCAGCCTCGGGTTCGGTGAAGCCGATGTCGCGCAGTGCGCCGGCGACTTCGGCCGCCTGCCCGCCCTGCCCGCTGGCGTTGAGGACCCGGATCTTGGCGTCGGCGAGCTTGGCGGGTGTGACGTCGATCATCGACGACCGGGACACCTGCTCGCCGAGGTCGGGAACCGGAGCGCCGGGT
>NZ_LWCS01000080.1 GCF_001650495.1 Mycolicibacterium iranicum
GTTCGGCATCACCCTGACGCTGGGCACCTCGGCGGCCAGCTGCTCCAGACGCGCGACCGCCTGATTCATGTCTTCGAACGACGCATCCGCGCGTGGCGCGGCGACGAGCGCCAGCGGAGAAGCCCCCTGGTCGGGGAACTGCGCTTCGAGTTGACGCTGCACGTACAGCGATTGCGAGCCCGCCACCTCGAAGCCGCCGCCGGTGAGGTTGCCGGCCTGGTTCATGGCCAGATACACCGAGGGGACCAAGAGGAGAAGCCAGACCGCGAACACTGCCCAGCGGAACCTGCGCAGGTTGCTGCTCACGCGCATCATGAACTGCTGGATGGGAACTCCCCACTTTCTCCCCGGCCTTTCGTAGCGGAAGCGTACAGCAGGATGCTGTAGGGCAACCGTCCCTGACAGCCCTGCCAGCGATGCCTCATGCAGCTCTAATGCCTGCACGAGGGCCGCTGCATTGGTAGGCCGGGCCGAGGCGATGGCAGTATGTGGTTCGAGAAGTACAGGGTCGGGGACCCCGCGCAACGACACCGCTAATGATCGCAGTCCATTTGCCGAACTCGTGCGGCGTTAGCGAACTGTTAGGAGTTCGTCATGCAGGCAGTCAAGGCCGCCGCCGTTGCCGTGTTCGCGGCAGGGGCAACCATCGTGTCGGGTCCGACGGCCTTGGCCGCACCGGATCCGTGCGCTGCCAGCGAGGTCGCCAGGACGGTGGCGGAGGTGGCCACCTACACGGGCAACTATCTCGAGGCCAACCCGAAGACGAACCGGGCCATCACCGCGATCTCGCAGCAGCAGGAGGGGCCGCAGTCGCTGGCCGCACTGAAGGCATTCTTCGACGCCAACCCGCAGGTCGCCTCGGACCTTCAGCGCCTACAGGCGCCGCTGCAGTCGCTGTCCGCCCGGTGCAAGCTGCCGCTCACCCTGCCGCAGGCCCTCGGGCTCGTGCAGATGGCCCAGCAGGGCGCGGCTCTGCCCGCGGCGCAGAACCTCGGCTCGCGCTAGCCTGTCCCGCGAACGCGTCTGGGGACTTTCTCACGATTGGTTAACCGCTAGGCAAGAAAGTGCGCGGTGCTTCTGCTTAGCTTTCTAGGATGGTCCCGACCGGCGGCCGACTTCGGCGCGGTCTGTCAACCTCTTCTGAAGAAGGAGCCTTCATGTTGAACTCGGCCCCCATGGTGCGCCGTGCTGTAGCAGGCGTGCTGGGCGCGGGTGCGGTGTCCGGCGCTGTGCTGTTCGGCGTCCTCGGTGCTGCGCCGGCTTCGGCTCAGCCCGTCCCGCAGAACGACCCGCCGAACTGCACTGCGGCCGACTTCGCGGGTGTCGCCTCCGGTGTCTCGGCGGCCACCTCCGCCTACCTGTTCACCCATCCCGAGGTGAATACGTTCTTCAGCAACCTGCACGGCGCACCGCGCGCGCAGATCGACGCCGAGGTCGCCGAGTACCTCGCCACCCACCCGCAGATCGAGGCCGAGCTGAAGGGTGTCCGTCAGCCGCTCGCCGACATCAAGCACCGCTGCGGCTTCACCCCGCAGGATCCGGACGGACCCGACTTCTAATCACGAGGATGCGGGACAGGGCGGATACGCCTCCCGCTCGCGCGGGGGAGCTGTCCGTCCAGGACGGCGCGGGCCGGACGGTTCTCATGGTGGACGACGACCCGGATGTCCGGACCTCGGTGGCCCGAGGTCTGCGGCATTCCGGGTTCGACGTGCGCGTCGCTGCGACGGGCAGGGAAGCGCTACGGCTGCTGTCCAGTGAATCCCACGATGCACTTGTGCTCGACGTGCAGATGCCCGAACTCGACGGGGTCGCCGTGGTGACAGCGTTGCGCGCACTCGGCAACGACATTCCGATCTGCGTGCTGTCGGCGCGCGACACCGTCAACGACCGAATCGCCGGGCTCGAAGCGGGCGCCGACGACTACCTCACCAAGCCCTTCGATCTGGGCGAGCTGGTGGCCCGGCTGCATGCACTGCTGCGCCGGGCACATCACTCCGATCCGACGTCGGATTCGATGACGGTCGGGTCGCTGACCATCGACACCGCACGCAGGCTGGTGTTCGTCGCCGGCGAGCGGGTCGAGCTGACCAAGCGGGAGTTCGATCTCCTTGCCGCGCTTGCCGAGAACGCGGGCGTCGTGCTGAGCCGCCAGCGGCTGCTGGAGCTGGTCTGGGGTTACGACTTCGACGTCGACACCAACGTCGCCGACGTGTTCGTCTCCTATCTGCGCCGCAAGCTCGAGCGCGACGGGCTTCCCCGCGTCATCCACACGGTGCGCGGGATCGGCTATGTGCTGCGGGAAGAGCCCTGAGACTTCCCCGGTTCCTCAGGTCGGCGTCGCTGCGCACCAGGGTTGCCATCGCGGCCGCCGCCGCCGCGGCCGCTGTCGTCGCGGCGTTCACCATCCTCACCTCGGTGGTGCTGGCCAACAACGATGAGGCGCAACTGGATCGGCGCCTGGATGCCATTGTCGACGCGAGCATGTTCCCCGACCAGCTGACCGATCCCCGGCGCGGCGTACTGCAAACGGGGCGGTCGCGGTCGTCGGGTCAGGTCGTCTTCCAGCGCGGCTTCCAGCTGCCCGCGTTACCGCCGGGCACCGAGACGGTGATCGTCAACGGGGTGGAGTACCGGGTGCGGACGATCCCGGTGGAGGAAGACGGCGGGGTGCTGATGTCGATCGGCATCCGCGCCGACAGTATTCTGTTGAGCCGGGCCAGGATTCCGTTCTACATCGGGGTCGGTGTGGTGACGGTCCTCCTCGCCGGCGTCCTCGGCTGGTTGCTGGCCGGGCCTGCGATCCGCCCGCTGCGCAAACTGACCGAGCACACCAAACGGCTGGGTGACGGCAGTGAGCAGATCCCGGCGGTGCACGGGGTCCGCGAAGCCGAGGACCTGTCCGAGGCGATGAGCGCGATGCTGGATCGGCTGGCGGCCGCGCAGCGGGCCACGACGAACTCGTTGCAGGCCGCCCAGGACTTCGCCGCCAACGCCGCCCACGAATTGCGGACGCCACTGACCGCGATGCGCGCCGACCTGGACACGTTGCGCATCCACAATCTTCCCGACGACGAGCGGGAAGAAGTCGTTGCCGACCTGTCGCGGGCGCAGCGCAGGGTCGAAGGCATCATCACCGCGTTGGGCCAGCTTGCGTCGGGTCAGCTCGCTCAGGCCGAGGACCGCGAGGTGATCGACGTTGCCGACATGCTCGACCGGGTCGCGCGGGAGAACATGCGGGTGAGCCGCGACGTGCAGATCGACATCGAGGCAGCCGACGACCTGGGTACCGTGCTGGGCTGGCCCAGCGGCCTGCGACTGGCCGTCGACAACCTGGTGCGCAACGCGGTCACCCACGGTGCGGCGACCCGCATCGTGCTCGCTGCGCACCGGGATGCCGACGAGATCACCATCGTCGTCGACGACAACGGGCGGGGGTTGCCCTCCGACGAGCACGAGACGGTGCTCGGGAGGTTCTCCCGCGGCAGCAATGCCGCGCCGGGTGGTTCCGGGCTGGGTCTGGCGCTGGTGGCTCAGCAGGCCGAGTTGCACGGCGGGGCGATCGCGCTCACCGACGGACCGCTGGGCGGCTTGCGAGCCACCCTGGTGGTGTCGACTTTGCCTGCGCTGTTGAAAGATTCGCCAGACCTAGCGCCGTGACAGCACGTGGCTGAGGCCACGCCAGCCGAGTAGCAGCACCGCGGTCGTGACCGATGCGACGACGATGAAGCTCGTGGCGGTGCCCTGCGCGGTGAGCTTGCGCAGCAGCATCCCGACGACGACGGTCGCCACCCAGACCACCAGACCGGTCGGAGCCAGCGAGGTCGGGCGCTGCCAGCCTCTGATGAGCAGCCACCCCACCCCGGTGCCCGCCAGGAATGGCCACGCCGTCTCGGCGATACCCGCGATGGTCACACCTTCGGCGTGGCTGCGACGCCCGATCGTGCAGAACACCACGACGCACAGCAGGTCTGCGGCGAGCGCTTTCAGCGCGAGCGAGCGGTCAACGGTCTCAGGGCTCGTCATAGGTCATCACATCGTAAACGATTGGGCTGGTGTCCTTTTCATCACGCGGCGCGAACCCCGGTTCGAGTTCGGCGGGCTCGCCGTTGAGGAGACCGTCAAGGTCGGCGGTGGTCCGCGAGTCGAGACGGTATGACCCGAAGACGAAAGGCAGCCCGTCCGAGCGCAGCGGGTCCGGCGTGCTCATCACGTGGAAGTGCAGATGCGGCGCATCCGAGTTGCCGGAGTTGCCGAGCGACGCGATCACCTGGCCGCTGGCCAGCCGATCGCCCGGCTTGACCTTCACCGAGCCTGTCTTCAGGTGAGCGTAGAAGGCGTAGTTGCCCCCACCGAGGTCCTGGACGATGTAGTTACCGCCGTATTCGCCCAACGCCAACCCCGTGGGCGTGACGCCGGGAACCTGCTCGGGGAGTCCGTCTTGCACGCTGACCACCGGCCCGTCGCCGACGGCAAGGATGTCGGTACCGAAGTACGGGTAGCTCGCGGTGTCGACCTTGTCTCCGGTGAACAGCCGGCCGTCGGGGCCCAGCTGGACGTAGTCGATGGCGAACCGTTCGGCCGCCCAGATCTCACCGTTGATGGGGTTGAGCGCCATCCGGTGGGCAGTCATATCGCAGCAGCTGTTGCCGTCGAGCCAGTTCGGTCCCGCCAGCGGCGGTGAGATCGCGACGGGCTTGCGGGTCTGGACCGTGACGGGCGCGACCTCCTCGGTCATCGCGCCGGGGAACAGGGGCGGCATCGGGTCGGGGACGGTGATCGAGACGGCGTGGGTGAGCTGCTCGGGAACCGGATCGGTGGGCGGCAGCGCGACGTCGAGCCACACCGTGGCGGTTTGGGCGGCGCCGATCACCGTGGTCGGCGTCGGGTTTCCGAGCACCCGGGTCCAGTACTGGAGGCGATCGCGGGGCAGGGTCAGCAGCGTGTTGTCGCCGCTGCGGACCTCCACCGACGTCAGGGTCACGTCTTGGGCCAAGGTGTTGGTGACCACCAGTTCGTAGGCCAGATGGACCTTGCCGTCCGTGGCAGGTACCGGTATCGGTGCGGCGAGGACACGACCGACCAGCGGTGTGGCGACCGATGGCGACGCGGCGTCCGGGGGTGCCGGGGCGGGTGTGGCGGCG
>NZ_LWCS01000081.1 GCF_001650495.1 Mycolicibacterium iranicum
CCCCCGGGCTGCCGGGCGCTCCGCTGGAGGCTTCGGCCAATTTCGGGACACCCCCCGTTCCGGGCGTTCCCGGTGCGCCGGTGAACACTGCTGTCGACGCCGCGGTGCCGGGCGGCGTCGAAGTTCCCGCGGCGCCGATCGAGCGGTCGACGACCCTCACGACGCCGCCGACACCCGAGGTGCCCGGCGCGCCGTTGAACGCCGCGGCCGATCTTGCGACGCCTCCGGCCCCGGGTGTCCCCGGCGCGCCGTTGAACGCCGCGGCCGAGGTGCCGACTCCGGGCGCTCCGGGTGCTCCGGGTGTGCCGCTGGTTGATGAGGCGGGTGTGGTGGTGCCTCCGGCTCCGGGTGGTTCCGGTGTCCCTGTCGGTGGTCGCGGTGGTGGGGTGACGCCTCCTGGCCCGGGTGCTCCCGGTGCACCGATGATTGGCGACGCAGGTCTGACGACACCTCCGCCGTCCGCTCCCGGCGCGCCGGTCATCGACGAAGCCGGGCTTGTGGCTGCGCCGCCGCCCGCTGTGGGTGCCCCGACCGATTCCTCCGCGGCGGCGGTGGCGCCGCCGGTGCCGCGGGCTGCCGCGGTGTTCGGTGACGCAGGCGCTGTAGGCGTAGGTGGCGGAGCTCCCGTCGAGGGCGGAGCCGGCGGTATGGGCACCGCTGCAGGTGCTGCTCCCGGTGGTGAGCCGCTCGCGGCTGCGAGCGGTACCGCCACACCTGAAGCCATAGCCGGGGGTCCCGCCGCAGCCGCACTACCGGCGGGTGGCCCGGCTGCTGCGCCCGCGCCTGCCGCACCTATCTTCGGCGAGGCCGGTGTGGTGACGCCGCCTGCTCCGCCGGTGACCGGTGGTGGGGCTGGTGTGCCCGGTGGTGTGGTGTCGCCTCCGACGTCGGGTGTGCCGGGTGGCGCGAGCGCGGTGCCTGCCGGTGTGGTGACGCCGCCTGCTCCGCCGGTGACCGGTGGTGGGGCTGGTGTGCCCGGTGGTGTGATGTTGCCTCCGACGTCGGGTGTGCCGGGTGGCGCTGCGTCGGTGCCCAGTGGCGCTTCGACGCCTCCGACGCCGCCGCTGCCTCCGGGTTCGACCAACACCTACATCAACTACCCGGCGCCGGCTGTGCCGCCGACCCCGCCGAACGGGACGAGCGTCAACTCCGCAACGCCCGGGTCGCCGATCCCCGGAACACCCGGCAACACGCTGACATTCACGGATCTGCTCACGCCCCCGGGTATCGCCCGGACTGTGCAGAACACGGCGTCGTCGGTCATGGGCATGACGCCGCCAGGACCCCCGCCGGCGCCGGGCGCCTCGGGTGCGGTGAACCTGGGTGTCCCCGGCCCGCCGAGCCCGATCACCCCGCTGGCCGCGACCGGTCTGTCGAATCTGATCAACCCGCCGTCACTGACCATCCCGTCGATCTCCGGAATGCCGATCCCGCTGCCGAGTACGGTTCCGACGCCGTCCGATCTGCTCTGCGTCGGCACGGACTGGTCTGCCTCCCAAGGGGATTCGGCAAGCGTGCCCCAGAACGCAGAGGCGCCGAGGCTGGTGGTGACCGGTCCGTCCGCCGGTGAGGGGCGCGACCGCTGGGATGCCCGGTGGTAACCGCACCAGTTTCATCGACCCGCAGCGTCTGAGTCCCCTCAGTTGCTGCCGGGGTTATCCCGCTTTGCCGTTGGGTGAGAGCGTGCCGGCGACCAGATCGGAAGCCACCCTGGTCAAGGGCACGTTGGAGTTCTGTGAGAGTTTGCGCAACAACTCGAACGCCTGGACCGCATCAACCCGATAGCGCTCCATGATCATGCCTTTGGCTTGGCCGATCACATCCCGGCTGGCGAGGGCCTTCTGGAATTGCGACTCCCGCCGCGCCGAATTCCACGCCACCGACGAATGCGCGGCGAAGATCAGTCCGAGGGTCCGCGATTCGTCACCGAAGGCGTTGGGCTCCTCGGCGTACACGTTCAG
The DNA here is from genome assembly GCF_001650495.1 of Mycolicibacterium iranicum. Classification (GTDB taxonomy): domain Bacteria; phylum Actinomycetota; class Actinomycetes; order Mycobacteriales; family Mycobacteriaceae; genus Mycobacterium; species Mycobacterium iranicum_A. The sequence continues at coordinate 1,962 of NZ_LWCS01000081.1, forward strand.
CGCTCCCAGACTCTCGTCTGCGATGAAGAGCTGGAACGCCATGATCGAGCGTATGGGCGTCTCAGCCAACGCATCCCTGCGGTAATTGGGGAAGCGGTCATCGGTCTCAAGGTCTCGGACGTGGACGGTCTTCTCTTCCCACGCTGCGGTCAGGCACGGACCTTCCAGATGCCGCTGCTGGATCTTGTCCAGGAGCAGCGGCCAATGATGGGTCGTGGCAGGGGTTTCCACGTTCTTGGCGTTGCGCGTGAGGGTGATACCGGCGTACTGCGCCCCGGGAATCCTGGCGGCGGCATGCTCGGCGAGTTCGGCCACCACCGTGTCGGAATCGGTGTCAGGTCTGTTGTGCAGCCCTCGGACCAACTCGGCCACCCGAAGATGTGCGGCCTCCACATCGGCTGAACTTCCCACCGTCACCGTCCAGTACTTGCGCGTCAATATGGCTCTTCAGGCTACCGCTGACAGCCCCCGCGGGCGCGCGCATGAACAATGTCACGCGGTGCCAGAAATTTCAGCAGGGATCTGTCACAGAGCCCGCAGGTAGCGATCGGTCACATACCGCTGCACTGCCGAGGTGAGCGGTGAAGCCAGCCTGCTCCACCACGTGGCGTGCTTCGAGAAGGCCGCCACCTCGGCGTGGACATCCTCGGTGGACGGATCGAAGCGCACCAGGAAGAGCTCCTCGCCGCGCTCCGCATGGCCGGGCAGCGTGCCGTACGCGAATCCGCGGCGGTCGGGTTCGTCGACGACATAGACGACGCGGCACGGGGCCGGCACCGGGCCGAGGTGCACGAGCACGTCGGCGCCCACTTCCGCCGCCGGCGCAGTCGCCTCGACCCGTAACCCGGCGCCCCGCAACATCCCCCAGCGCATGCCCTCGGCCGCCGCCTGCTCGAAACGCTCACGGCCCCGGCCGATCACCGACGATTTCCGGATGTGGTGGTAGCCGGCGGGCATCGCCTCAGCGGTCGCACCCACCTCGGGATACGTCAGCGCCCTGCTGGCAAGGTCGGTCAGCTTCACCCTGTCAGCTTGACACCAGCCGCGTACCGTCGACGGCGTGACCTCTACGACCTTCGCCGTCGGCGGCGACCTCACCGTCAACCGTCTGGGCTTCGGCGCGATGCGCCTCACCGGCAAGGGCGTCTGGGGACCGCCCGCCGACCGCGATGAGTGCCTGCGAGTGCTGAGGCGGGCGGTGGAGCTCGGCGTCGATTTCATCGACACCGCAGACTCCTACGGCCCGTACGTGTCGGAGGACCTGATTCGCGAGGCATTGCACCCCTACGACGGGGTCGTCGTCGCCACCAAGGCGGGCCTGCTGCGCACCGGACCCGACGACTGGACGCCGCTGGGATTTCCGGCCTATCTGCGTCAGGAATGCGAGATGAGTTTGCGCAGGCTCGGCGTCGACACCATCGAGCTGTTCCAGCTGCACCGCATCGACGCTAAGTTCCCCGCTGAAGACCAGGTCGGCGAGCTGCTGAAGTTGCAGCAGGAAGGCAAGATCCGGCATATCGGGCTGTCGGAGGTCACGACCGAGCAGCTCGCCGCGGCACGGGCAGTTGCACCGGTCGCGTCGGTGCAGAACATGTACAACCTGACGATGCGCGCCGCAGAACCCGTCCTCGACATCTGCGAATCAGAGGGCATCGCGTTCATTCCGTGGTTCCCTCTGGCCGCCGGTCCGCTGGCAGCGCCCGACGGTCCGCTGCAGCGCATCGCCGCCGACCACGGCGCCAGCCCGTCGCAACTGGCGCTGGCCTGGCTGCTCAGGCGGTCACCGGTCATGCTTCCGATCCCCGGGACGTCGAAGGTGGCCCACCTGGAGGAGAACGTCGCCGCAGCGCGCATCGAGCTCACCGACGAGGAGTTCGAGACACTGAGCAAAGCCGGTGCTGCCCAGGGCTGAGGTAACCCCTACGGTGAGCTGGTGAGCACTGATGACGCGGTCGAGGCGCATGTGGGTGGGGGATTCAACCCGCCTGAACCCACCAATCACGGCGGTCCCGACTACGGCCGCTTCGTCGCCGCGGTCCGCGAACTCCAGGATCACGCCCGCGCCGCCGACGCCCCGGACGCGGTGATCGCCGATGCCGCCGGTCTGATCGAGAAGGCATCGGCGATGCTGGCGCCGTACGACGCCGACGAATGGTCGTCACCGTCGGGCCGCCGGATGGATCTGCCCAACCGCGGCAACATCCTGGCGATCCCCGTCGACCTCGCACTCACCGATGACGGCCGAATCGCAGGTACAGCCCGATTTCGTCGGTATCACCTCGGCCGCAACGGGGCCGCGCACGGCGGCGCGGTGGCCCATCTGTTCGACTCGGTGCTGGGGTTCACGGCCTTCAAACTCAGCAAGAGCAAGGCCCAGCGCACCGCTTTCCTGCACGTCGACTACCGCAAGATCGCGCTCGTCGAGAAGGATCTGCAGGTCGAGGCGGGTATCGACGACATCGTCGACCGGAAGATCTTCGTCTCTGGACGTCTCCTCGACGGTGTGCACGTGCTCGCCGAGGCGCACTCGTTGTTCGTCAAGCTGAAGCCAGGTCAGCCGTGAGCGAGACGGAGAATCCCGGCATCAAGCGCAAATGGGCGCGCTGGCGTGACCGACTGAGGGAGCGCCCGGCCGTCGATCTGGCGTACCGCATCGGCGTCGGGGTGGTCGGGCTCGCTGTTCTCGGTGTCGGCATCCTGGCGATCCCGTATCCCGGTCCGGGCTGGGCGATCGTGTTCGTCGGCCTGGCCATCCTGGCCACGGAATTCGAATGGGCGCAGCGGCTCCTGAAGTACGTGCGCAAACGCTACGACGCCGCCATGGAGTGGTTCAAGCGGCAGGGGCTGTGGGTGCAGGTGCTTGGTGCCGTGTTCACCGCTGCGATCGTCATCGGCACGCTTTGGCTCTTCGGCGTCATCGATTTCGCGGGGGAAATTGTCGGCATCGAGCACAAGTGGATGGATAGCCCCATTGGTATCGGGGCCTGACTGCGCGCCCCGATAGCATGGTCGCGGTCGTTCCGACCTCGTACCCATCGCCCGAAAGTTTGGAGAGCCCCGCATGAGCGCCCCCGCCC
>NZ_LWCS01000082.1 GCF_001650495.1 Mycolicibacterium iranicum
GGCCGCCGCGACCCCACCCTCGACCACCTCGTCGGCTTCTTCGTCAACACCCTCATCCTGCGCACCGACACCAGCACCAACCCCACCATCACCGAACTACTCAACCAAGTAAAAACCCGCAGCCTCACCGCCTACGAACACCAAGACATCCCCTTCGAAGCCCTCGTCGAACACCTCAACCCCACCCGCAACCTCACCCACCACCCCCTCATCCAAGTGATGCTGGTCTGGCAGAACCTCCCCGGCAGTGGTCTGGGTGATACGGCGGCCGGGTTGACGCTGGGCGACGTGCACGCCACCGCAATACCGATGGAGTCTCACACCGCCCGAATGGACCTGGGGTTCTCGCTGGCGGAGCGCTTCACCGCCAGTGGTGAACCCGACGGCATCAGCGGGTCTGTCGAATACCGCACCGACGTGTTCGACCCGGCCACCATCGAAAAGCTCGTCGCGCGTCTTCGCCGAGTGATCGCCGCGATGGCCGCCCACCCCGCGACGCGGGTGTCGTCCGTCGACCTCCTCGACGACGAAGAGCGTGCGCGACTCGACGAGGTCGGCAACCGCGCAGTGTTGGTTCGACCGAAGTCGGCAGCGGTGTCGATACCCGAGGCCTACTCTGCGCAGGTCTCTCGCTCTCCGCACGCAGTCGCCGTCACTTTCCTCGACCAGAACCTGACCTATCGCGACCTCGACGAAGCCTCAAACCGGCTGGCACACTTGTTGATCGGCTGCGGCGCCCAACCGGGACAGCGAATCGCCCTGCTGCTGAACCGCTCCGCACGCGCGGTCGTCGCAATCCTGGCGGTGCTCAAGACCGGCGCGGCCTACGTGCCGATAGATGCCTTACATCCGGCGTCGCGGATCCGGTTCATGCTCAACGACGTCGCTCCGATCGCTGTGCTCACCACCGCCACACTGGCCGACAGAGTGGAAGGTTTCGGCGTAACGGTCATCGACATCGACGACCCCGCGACCGACGCCCACCCGGACACCGCCGTAACGGGACCCGCGCCCGAGGACGTCGCGTACCTCATCTATACCTCGGGCACCACCGGCACCCCGAAAGGCGTGGCGATCACCCACCAGAACGTCACCCAGGTTATCGGCTCGCTGGATGCCCGGTTGCCCTCAGGACCTGAACAAGTGTGGTCGCAATGGCACTCGCTGGCGTTCGATGTCTCCAGCTGGGAGATGTTGGGCGCGTTGCTGCGAGGCGGCCGGCTGGTGGTGGTACCCGAAGCCGTAGCCGGCTCACCGGACGACTTCCACGCTCTGCTGCGCGCCGAACAGGTCACCATTCTGTGCCAGACACCCACAGCGGTAAGGGCTTTGCCCCATGAAGGGCTGGATGCCCTGACGTTGCTGGTGGGCGGCGAGGCCTGCCCGGCAGAGGTGGTCGACCGGTGGGCACCGGGGCGCGTGATGATCAACGAGTACGGCCCGACCGAAACCACGATGTACACGTCGATGAGTGCTCCGGCGGTAGCGGGGTCGGGCGTACCGATCGGTCTCCCGCTGCCGACGGCCGCGTTCTTTGTTCTCGACAACTGGCTGCATCCGGTACCGGCCGGCGTGGTGGGCGAGCTGTATGTGGCGGGCGCCGGGGTCGGAGTGGGATACTGGCGACGGGCCGGGATGACCGGCTCTCGTTATGTCGCATGCCCTTTCGGGGCACCGGGGACGCGGATGTATCGCACGGGAGACCTGGTGCGGTGGGGCGCCGATGGTCAGCTGCAGTATCTGGGGCGCGCCGACGACCAGGTGAAGATCCGCGGACACCGCATCGAAATCGGCGAGGTGCAAGCGGTGCTGGCGGGGCTCGCCGGGGTGACGCAGGCGGCGGTGATCGCCCGCGAAGACCGCTCAGGCGCGGATCAGCTGGTGGGTTACGTGGTGCTCGATCACGCTGTCGAGCGTGATCCTGTCGACGTGGTGGCCGCGTTGCGCGCCTCGGCTGCCGAGCAGTTGCCGGAGTACATGGTGCCGGCGGCGATCATGGTGTTGGAGGCGTTGCCGCTGACCGTGAACGGCAAACTCGACAGGCGAGCGTTGCCGGCCCCGGAGTTCGTCACCGGGGTGACGTATCGGGCACCCCGGGATGGTCGTGAACAACTGCTGGCTGCACTCTTCGGCGAGGTGCTCGACGTGGCGCAGGTCGGGCTGGACGAGTCCTTCTTCGACCTGGGCGGGCATTCGCTGTCGGCGGCGCGACTCATGGCCCGTATCCGGTCCGAACTCGGTGTGGAGGTGCCGATCCGGGCGCTGTTCGAGGCGCCCACGGTGGCGCGCCTGGCAGTGCGGGTCGGTGCCGGTTCGGGTGGGTTGGAACCGTTGACGGCACAACCTCGGCCGGCGGTGCTGCCGTTGTCCTACGCGCAGAGCCGGCTGTGGTTCATCGACCAGTTCCAGGGCCCCTCAACGATCTACAACATGCCGATGGCGTTGCGGCTCGAAGGCCCCCTCGACGTCGATGCACTGGGCATCGCACTCCGCGATGTCGTGGGGCGCCAAGAAACGCTGCGAACGGTGTTCCCCTCCTCCGACGGCGTCGCCCAGCAGATCGTGCTGCCCGCCGACCGCGCCGACTTCGGCTGGGATGTCGTCGATGCCGCAGACTGGACGCCATCTCAACTGACCGACGCCATCGGCAAGGTCGCCGGCCACGCTTTCGAACTGGCCACCCAAATCCCACTGCGAGCGAAGCTGTTCCGACTCGGCGACGACGAGCACATTCTGGCCGCCGCTGTACACCACATCGCCGCCGACGGCTGGTCGATCACCCCACTGATCGCCGATCTCGCCGTTGCGTACGGCAGCCGGTGCGCGGGCCACGGCCCCGGATGGGCGCCGCTGCCGGTGCAATACGTCGATTACACGCTGTGGCAACGCGACCAGCTGGGGGACCTCGCCGACCCCGACAGCAGGATCTCCGCACAGCTGGCCTACTGGCAGCAGGCGCTGGCCGGGCTGCCAGAGCGGCTGGCTCTGCCCACCGATCGCCCCTATCCGCTGGTGGCCGACCACCGCGGCGCCAGTGTGGCGGTGGACTGGCCCGCTGAGCTCCAACACCGGATCTCCCGTCTCGCCGGCGAGCACAACGCGACAGGCTTCATGGTGGTGCAGGCCGCGCTGGCGGTACTGTTGGCCAAGCTCAGCGCCAATTCCGATGTCGCAGTGGGCTTTGCGATCGCGGGACGCAATGATCCTGCTCTCGACGAGTTGGTCGGGTTCTTCGTCAACACCCTGGTGTTGCGGGTCGACCTGTCCGCTGATCCCACCGTGTCCGAGCTGCTGGCCCAGGTGCGCGCCCGCAGCCTGGCCGCGTTCGAGCATCAGGACGTGCCGTTCGAGGTGCTCGTCGACAGGCTCAATCCAACGCGCTCCCTGACCCATCACCCGCTCATACAGGTGATGGTGGCGTGGCAGAACTTCGGCCGGCACGACGGTGCCGCCGAGACGGCACTGGGTGACGTTCGAGTCACCCCGCTGCGTGCGGACACACACACCGCGCGCACTGACCTGGCGTTCTCGTTGGCCGAACGCTTCACCGCAGACGGTGAGCCCGCCGGGATCGGCGGCACAGTGGAATTTCGCACCGATGTGTTCGACAGCGCCAGCATCGAGATGCTCGTCGCAAGGTTGCACCGGGTGTTGGTGGAGGCGACGGCAAATCCCTCTCAGACGGTGTCCTCGATCGATCTGCTCGACGACGTCGAACGAGCCCGGCTCGATATCGCCGGCAATTGCGCGGTGCTGACCCGGCCTGTCCCCGAATCGATGTCTATTCCCGAGGCGTTCGCGGCACAGGCCGCCCGTTCCCCGGGGGCCATCGCACTCAGCTCACGCGGCCGCGAGCTGTCCTACCGGGAGCTCGACAAGGCGTCGAATCGTCTGGCACATCGTCTGATCGATAACGGCGCCCGTCCGGGACGGCTTGTCGCATTGCTGGTGAACCGCTCGGCGGAGGCGGTTGTCGCGATTCTGGCCGTGCTGAAAACCGGTGCGGCATATGTGGCGATCGATCCGGCGATTCCGGCGGCCCGCATCGAGTTCATCCTCACCGACGCCGCCCCGGTCGGCGTCATCACCACCAGCGCGCTGGCCCCTCGACTCGGAGGGTCCGGCGTTCCGGTCATCGACGTCGAAGACCCGCGCATCGACGGGTACCCGGACAGTGCCCTGCCTGCACCGTCCGCAGAGGACATCGCCTATCTGATCTACACGTCGGGCACCACGGGCGCCCCGAAAGGTGTGGCGATCGCCCACCACAATGTCCTCCAGTTGTTCGAGTCGCTGGACATCGGTGTCGAGCTGACTCCCACACAGGTGTGGACCCAGTGTCATTCGCTGGCGTTCGACTTCTCAGTGTGGGAGATCTGGGGTGCGCTGTTCCACGGCGGTCGATTGGTCGTGGTGCCCGACGAGGCGGTACGCGCGGCTGATGACTTCCATGCTCTGCTGCTCGCCGAGCAAGTCACCGTACTCAGCCAGACTCCCACCGCGCTAAGAGGCTTGCCGACAGAGGGATTGGAGTCGGTGACGCTGATCGTGGGCGGTGAGGCGTGCCCGGCCGAGTTGGTCGATCGGTGGGCGCCGGGGCGGGTGATGGTCAACATCTATGGCCCCACCGAAACCACCGTGTACGCCTCGATGACCGCACCGATGGTGCCAGGGTCGATGGATTCGGCGACAGCGCCGATTGGAGCACCGCCTTCGACGGTGGCTTTGTTTGTGTTGGATGGGTGGTTGCGTCGGGTTCCGGTGGGTGTGGTGGGGGAGTTGTATGTGGCCGGCCGGGGGG
>NZ_LWCS01000083.1 GCF_001650495.1 Mycolicibacterium iranicum
GTGAGGTCGTAGTCGTCTAGTCCGAGTGCGGCGGCAAGGTTGTTGGGGTCGGCCAACACGTCGTCGTGAGCGTGCTGGCGCCCCGGTGGTGTGTTCTCGATGTCGGGGTGCAGATGGGCGAGTTCTTCGTGTTCCTCCGGTGTCAGGGGCGCGGTGTCGGGCAGGGGAATGTCGTGGTCATAGGGGTCGGCGGTGGTGAACACCTCGATCGAGTAGGTGAGCAGTCGGGCGTACTCGTCGGGCCGTAAATGGTGGGTCAGGTGGGCGTCGGCGTCATAGAGATGTTCGGCGGCCACATGCAGCAGATCGCGCGGTGTCCACTGGTCGGGGTCGGCGTTGCCGATCGCGGACACCAGTGCGGGGAAGGCGGGATCGGCGGCGATGGTTTCGGCCAGTTCGGTGCCGAACACGGTGTGCAGATCGGGTAGCCAGTCCGGGCGCAGCCCACCGTTGGCGGTCTCCAACACCGCTGGTGTGAGGGTGCCGCACAGTCGCCACCACAATGCGGCGGCGGGCAGTTCGTCGGGCAGCGGGCGCTCAGCGGCGACGGTGCGTACGAGTTGGGTGATGTTGACTCCGGTGCGCGCGGCCGCGGCCAGGTGGTGGGCCAGCTGCGGCCAGTAGGGGTCGTGGCGGATGTGCGGGTTGATGGAGTCGATGAGGGTGTCGTAGCGGTTGGTGGTGGCATCAGCGCCGATGAGTTCGGCGGCGCGTTGTTCGAGTCCGCGTTGGGCGGCGCGGGTGCGGGCGGGGTATTGCTCGGCGCCGGCGATGCGGGTGTCGTTGTCCTCGACGGCGGTTGCGGCGCGATACACGGCCAGCTCGGCAGCCAGTTCAAGGTCTGTGCCGACCAGCGGTCGTGCCCATCGCGGCGCGGTCGCTGCGCTCCACTGGCGTGCGGTGGCGGTGACCTCGGCGGCCAGGTCGGTGACCCGCTGTGCGCGGGCGGCCAGGTAGGTGTGCCACTGCGGGTCGGCGGCCAGACGTTCGGGGATGGCGGGCAGCCAGGGCAGTGGGCCGGCGCCACCGGAGTGTGCACCGGTCGGATCGAGGCGCCAGTCGATGACCGCGGCTGGGTCGGCGGCGTTGTCGAATCCGCCGGAGGCGACCACTTTGTCGAGCCGTTTGAGGGGGTGGATGCCGGCGGCGGCGATCAACGCGAGGTGCTGGCGTAGCACCGGCCAGGCGGTAGCGGTGGTCAGTCCGGGCACGAGTTTCTCGGCGTGGGAATCCAGCTCGGCGTGCTGGGCGGGGCTCAGGCGTGATTCGGCGGCGGTGCCGACGGCGTGGGCGTACATCTGGGTGGCGGCGGCCAGGCGGGCAGCCGGGTCGGTGGCGGCGCGGGCCGCACTGGTGGCCGAGACTTGCGCAGCATCGCGGGCCAGGGCACGGGTCAATACGTCCACGGCGGTGTCGGGGTGGGTGGCTTTCGGCGACAGCACGCGGTGGGGGTCGTGCTCGGCGGTGGAGAAGTAGATGTGGTTGCCGTGCACTCCGCGGGTCAGCGCGGTGTACACCTGTTGGCGGGTGAGTTGATCGGAGCCCACGGTGTGGCAGCGGTAGCGGGCGGTCGCGCCTTGGGTGGCGTCGATGGTGCGGGCGTAGCCCAGGGTGACGTGGGAGCGGACGTAGGCGGCGGGCAGCCGTAGATGTGCGTGTGACTCCAAGTGCGTGACGGTGATCGAGCCGTCCGGATCGACCTCGGTGACTTCCCAGCGGTAGCCGTTGCGCACGAAGTCGGTGGCACCCAACGCGAGGGTGCGATCGTTGTGTTTGGTGAACACGAGGTCCCCGACGCTGGCGCGGGCCCCGGCCATCAACACCGCTTCGATGCCGGTGGCGTGTTCTCCGAGTTCGGTCAGCCGGTGCAGCCGGGCGCGGTCGTTGAGTTCAGAAACCAGCTCGTGGGTCGGCGCCAACAGCAGCGAGTGCTTGTCCTCAGCGATGTCGGATTGCCATGCTTGGAACGCCATATCGGAGGCGGCGGCTTGGGTGCCGACATGCACGCGCTGGGCATCGAGATAGAACGCGATCCCTGATGGGTCGCCGTCGCGCAGCGCGAGACCGGCTTGGGCTTCGGAGGCCGAGGCGAACCGCATCACCTGGGACAAGGTGATCGCCCCGTGCTCGTGGGCCAGGTCGCGCAGCACACCGCCGGCGCTGATCGAGGACAGCTGTTTGTCGTCCCCGACGAGGCGCACGCTGGCGCCGCGGGCCAAGGCGACCGCGATCATCGACGCCAGCGCCAACGTGCCGGCCTTGCCGGCTTCGTCCACGATGATCAAGGTGTTCTCATCGATCGCGTCGTACCACTGCCGGGCGGGGTCGCCGGGGGAGATGTCGGGATTGTCGGTGAGCCAGTTGAACTTATCGAGGGTGTCACCGACTTCGACGTCGATTTCTTCGCGCAACAATTGCGCGGCACTGGCGCTGGGAGACAACCCGATGACGGTGCCCCCGGCGCCTTCCCAAGACCGGGCCAGCGCGGCCGTGGCGGTGGTTTTCCCCGACCCGGCCGGGGCCAACGCGAGCATCACGCGCTGCCCGCGGCACGCCATTTCGCGGACCAGTTGGGCTTGACCGGCGTTGAGTTCGCGGCGGTGCGCGGCCTGGGCGAGTAGCTCAATTTCGACATCGGCGGCGGGCACGGTGCGGCCGTCGCGCAGTGTGGCGGCGGCCAGGATTTGCCGCTCAGCGGCCAGGATTTCGGGGCTGGTGTAGGTCTGCGTCCCGGCTTGGCGGTACACGCTGGTCCCGTCGCGGCGCCGCAACACCGCGGGCTCACCGAGGTCGGTATCAGGACTGGATGCGTGTCGGATGCTGCGCGGTTCGGTCAGGGCGGCGTCGGTGATGAGTTCGGCGATGCCGTCGATTCCGGCGTGCCCGGTGACGCGGACCACCCGCAATGCTTCGGCCAGTACATGGGTGCGGTTCCAGGTGGACCGCGCTGCGGAGACGGTGGCGATGACCTGGGCGGCGCGGGCGTTGATCCACCCTGCGGTGACCTCGGCGGGTGTCGTGGTGCGCCCGGCCAAGGAGCGGGCGATCATCGCGTTGACCGCTTCGTCGCTGCCCAGCAGGCCGACGGCTTGGGTGCGCCATTCTGCGCGTTGCTCGGCCAGCGATCGGGGTTCGTGTTTGGCGTCGCGGGTGGCCAGGGTGGCTTGTTGGAACATCGCGATCGACTCCGGGGTGGTCGGCTCGCGGCCGTGGGCGGCCTGAAATTTCTTGGCCAGCACCGCATATTCGGCGTCGATGGCGGCGCGGCGTGAGGACCACAGTTCGTTGAGTTCGCGGCTGACGCCGACGACTTCGCGGACCTCGCGCTTGCCTTCGCGGGCATCGCCGCGGGCGGCGAACCGCATCCCCAGCTCGTCGCCCAGGTAGGCCTCCAGGCGTGAGTTGTACAGCTCGGAGGCCGCGACGGTGGAGGCGTAGAGCGGGCGGCCATCGAGGGCGTACCAGCGGGGGATGCCGTCGGTGCCGCGGGCGCGGACCTTGTTGGAGATCGCGACGTGGGTGTGCAGGCCGGGGTCCGAGGCGCGGGTGTCGCGGTGGAGAAATTCGGCGGTGATGAAGCCTTCGGTGTCGACTTGGGCGATTCCTTGGGCGCCGATGCGGGTGTAGGCGGCCTGATCTTGCAGGAAGTCCAGGGCGTCCTGGACGGCCTTGCGGTGGCATTCCTCGATCTGTTTGGCGATCGGTTCCGGGCACAGCGCGTACAGTGCGGACACGCTTTTGACCGGGGTGAAGGTCATGTCGTAGCCGGCGACCGAGGTGGTTTGGTCGCGGGTGCCGCGGGCGATGAACCCGGTCAGTTCGCGCTCGTCCAGGGGTGCGCGGCGGTGCTGTTCTTCGAACATGTCGGTGGCGATGTCGGTGCGCATCTGCGCCCGCACTGTCTCGTCAATGGCGGCGTTCCAGTGCGCACCGACCGACAGGTTGTGATCCCGATACGCCTCAGCGAGCCGCTGCTGCAGCTCGGTTTCGCCGGCGTTGACCCGGAACGGGCGACCGAGGGTGGTCGCGGTCAGCGCTGAGTTTTTGCGTGCCCCTTGGGCAATGAGCTGCTTGGTCAGCGCTGAGGCGTTCGGGTGCACCCCCAGCCCGAACAGGGCCTTCATCTGGTCCTCGGTGACCTCGGAGCCTTCGGCCACTGACCACAGTCGCTCTCCGGCGTCGGTACGGGTCCAGTTCTGCGAGCCCGCGGACAAGCCGGCCAGTCCGCGTCCGCCCCAGCGGCCCGGTGTCTCGCCCTTGGAGGAGTAGTAGTCGCCCAACGATTCCGGGCCATGGGTGCGGTCGTGGGCAGCCACCTGCCGCACCAGGTACAAGTACCCGGAGCCAGCGGTGAGCTTGTGGATGCCCGCATTCACCTGCCCAGCGCACCGATTTCTCACGACGAAACCAAGGCTGCTTTCCGCCAGCATCCGAACGGGCCGTGACCAAACCTACCGGCGCAGGGGTCGTATTCATTCGGGGTGAATACGCCTTCACGCTGGTCGGCATGTAGCGCCGGGTATTGCTCTGTTCGCTTTTCACCTCTCCTGGACCAGCACGTGAGGTGCGTCCTTAATGCCTCCTGGGTTGGTCTGACCGGGTCGCGGGTTTGTTGCTTTGGTGGGCCACCAGCTGGCTTCGCGTAGGAGTGTGGCGATGGCGGGCACGGTGAGGGTGCGCACGAGGAAGGTGTCGAGCAGCAGCCCGAAGCCGATGATGAGGCCGGCTTGGATCATGATGGCGACTGAGC
>NZ_LWCS01000084.1 GCF_001650495.1 Mycolicibacterium iranicum
CCCCCAGTGTGGATCAGCCGGGTTACTTCTCGAATCCGCCGTATCCCCCGCCGCCGGCGGGTTTCGCGCCGCCCCCGTACCCCGACGCCGGCACGCCCTATACGGCACCCGCCTACGGCTCTCCCGCCTACGGGGCGCCGGGCTATGGACAACCGTCCTATCCGCCGCCGCCGCCCTACGCGGCCTACCCGGGCGGCTATCCGGGTGCCGAATACGGATACGGCGCACCCGCAGCGCAAGGCTCCAACGGCCTCGCCATCGGGTCGCTCGTCGCTTCGTTGCTCGCGATACCGCTGAACATCGCGTGCTTCGCGGGCACCATCGCATCGATTGTCGCCGTCGTGCTCGGCATCATCGCCCTCAACCAGGTCAAGAAGACCGGCCAGGGCGGCAAGGAGATGGCGATCGCCGGCATCGTGATCGGCGCGCTCGGTCTGATCGGCGCCTTCATCCTCGCGGTTCTCGTCGCCGCGGCTTAGCCCTGAGCGGGCGGCTGGAACCGTTCGCCGGTGCGCGGCATTCCCGCTGCACGTCCCTTGCCCGCGATGACGAGTGCCATCTTGCGGCTGGCCTCGTCGATCATCTCGTCGACCAGCATGACCGCGCCTCTGGCGCCACCTTCGCGCGACGTGTGCCACTCGTAGGCCTCCAGAATGAGCTCGGCGCGGTCGTAATCCTGCTGGCGCGGGCTGAAGATCTCGTTGCCTGCCTCGATTTGGTCGGGGTGCAGGACCCACTTCCCGTCGTAACCCAGCGCAGCGGAGCGCCCCGCTACACGGCGGAACGCCTCGACGTCACGCACCTTCAGGAACGGGCCGTCGATCGCAGCGATACCGTTGGCCCGCGCGGCGACGAGGATCCGCATCAACACGTGGTGGTATGCGTCACCGACGTCGTAACCTTCCGGCTGCTCCCCCACCACCAGCGTGCGCATGTTCAGGCTGGCCATCAGGTCCGCCGGACCGAGCACCAGCGCCTGCACCCGCGGAGCCGAGGCGATTTCGTCGATGTGGGTCAGCCCCTTGGCGTCCTCGATCTGCGCTTCGATCCCGATCCGGCCGGGCGGTAGGTCGTGGATGGCCTCCAACTGGCTGAGCAGCAGGTCGAGCGCAAGGACATGGGAGACGTTGGTCACCTTCGGCAGCACCACGATGTCCAGCGACGCGCCCGCGCGTGCGACGACTTCGATGATGTCGGCGTGAGTCCACGGCGTGGTCCAGTCGTTGATCCGCACCCCCCGCAGCTGACCGGCCCATCCCGGTTCTGCCAGCGCGGCCGCAACCTGAACGCGCGCTTGAGCTTTCGCGTCGGGCGCCACTGCATCCTCGAGATCGAGGAACACCTCGTCAGCGGCGAGCGTCTTGGCTTTTTGAACCATCTTCTCGCTGCTGCCCGGCACGGACAGACAGGTCCGCCGCGGCCGATACCGGTTTTCCATTGCATGCACCTCCAGACACTCTTCTACCCTTTACAACCATGGCGTCGGTCAACAGGGTCTATGCGGCTCGTCTCGCGGGGATGGTGGTACTCGGCCCCGACGGAGAATCCATCGGCCGCGTCCGCGATGTGGTAGTCGGTATCAGCCTGGTGCGCGCGCAGCCGCGCGTTCTCGGTCTGGTGATCGAGTTGCTCACCCGGAGAAGGATTTTCGTGCCCATCCTGCGCGTCACCGCCATCGAGCCGGGTGCGGTCACACTGTCGACGGGCAACGTGTCGCTGCGCCGCTTCTCTCAACGACCCGGCGAGGTGCTGGTGCTGGGGCAGGTCATCGAGACGCGGGTGCGCGTCGACGACCCCGACCTGCCCCAGCTGACGGGGCTCGACGTCGTGGTGGTCGACTTGGCCATCGAGCAACAGACCCGCACCCGCGACTGGCTGGTCACCCGGGTTGCGGTGCGGCCGCAGCGCCGACTCGGCCGGCGCAGCAACGTGTATTCGACCGACTGGCAGCACGTCAACGGCCTCACCCCGTCCGGGCTCGCGATGCCCGACCAGGGTGTGGCCCAATTGCTCGAACAATTCCAGGGGCAGCGCGCTGTCGAGGTCGCCGACGCCATCCGGGAGCTTCCCGACAAACGTCGCCACGAAATCGTCAACGCGCTCGATGACGAACGTCTCGCCGACGTCCTGCAGGAGCTCCCCGAGGATGAACAGGTCGCACTGCTGCGCCAGCTCAAGACCGACCGCGCCGCCGACGTTCTGGAGGCGATGGACCCCGACGACGCCGCCGACCTGCTCGGGACGATGGCACCGTCTGATGCCGAACAGTTCTTGCGCCGCATGGACCCCGAGGATTCCGAAGACGTGCGCCGCCTGCTGGCCCACTCGCCGAACACCGCCGGCGGTCTGATGACGTCTGAACCGGTGGTTCTGGCTCCCGATACCACCGTCGCCGAAGCCCTTGCACGGGTTCGCGATCCGGATCTGACGCCGGCGCTGGCATCGCTGGTGTTCGTGGTGCGCCCGCCGACCGCCACGCCGACGGGCCGCTATCTGGGGTGCGTGCATCTGCAGCGACTGCTGCGCGAACCGCCCGCGTCACTGGTCAGCGGCATCGTCGACACCGACCTGCCCAACCTGGCTCCCGAGGATTCGCTCGGCTCGCTCACCCGATACTTCGCGGCGTACAACCTGGTGTGCGGGCCGGTCGTCGACGAGCAGAACCATCTGCTGGGCGCGGTGTCGGTCGACGACGTCTTGGACCATCTGCTGCCCGACGACTGGCGTGAACACGAAGCCGAACCGGTGATCGTTTCCGCTGAGAGGACGACATGAGCGAATCGTCGGCGCGTCAGCGTCTCGACACGCCACGAACTTCCCGCTCGTTCGGCCCCCGCCTCGACATCGAGGCCGTCGGTAAGTTCAGCGAGAGGATCGCGCGTTTCCTGGGCACCGGCCGCTACCTGGCGATCCAGACGCTCGTCGTGATCATCTGGGTGCTGCTCAACATGGGGGCATTCGCCTGGCAGTGGGATCCGTACCCGTTCATCCTGCTCAACCTCGCGTTCTCGACCCAGGCCGCCTACGCGGCGCCGCTGATCCTGCTCGCTCAGAACCGGCAGGAAAATCGCGACCGGGTGGCATTGGAGGAGGACCGCAGGCGGGCCGAGCAGACCAAGGCCGACACCGAGTTCCTCGCCCGCGAACTCGCCGCGCTCCGGCTCGCTGTCGGTGAAGTTGCTACCCGCGATTATCTGCGACGTGAATTGGACGAGATTCGCGAGTTGCTCGAAGCGTTGCAGGATCAATCGGCTGGGCGGAGCAAACAAGACGCAGGTGAGCGCAAGTCGAAAAAATCCGGCTGAGACGTCTGCGCGATTGCTGTCACGCCGAGGTAGTTCACTAGGTATGGTGGCGAGGTTCACTGGCGGCCACACAGCTAGGACGGTTTAGTGCATATAGGGGGAGGACCTGCCCTCGGAGCAGCGCGACGTCGGGCAGGTCAATTTGTCCGCACGCCGGCCGTCGGGGTAGCCGCCGTTCTCACGCCGCTGGTGCTGGCAGGCGCCGTCGGCGCCTCCGCACCGAGCACGAACGTCCCGTCGCGTGATTCGGCCGTGATGCCGCTGGCCGCCGTCGCCCCGTCGCCCGATAGCGCGTCCGGTGCCTCGGTCGTCGCCGTCACCAGAGCGCCCGCCCCATTCCGCACCGTGGCGAGCACCGCATCGGCTCCCCCGCCACCTGTCGTGGTCAATGCTCCCGGCACACTGCGGATTCCGTCGGTGAACCTGGCTGCCTACCGCAATGCCGAGATGATGATGGCGTCAGCCTTCCCGGGCTGCGGTGTGAGCTGGAACCTGCTGGCCGGTATCGGCCGCATCGAGTCGATGCACTCCTACGGCGGCGCGACGGACTCCCGCGGCAATGCGGTACGTCCTATCTACGGCCCCACGCTCGACGGCACCTTGGCCGGCAACGAGGTCATCGTGGAGAGCCGCACCGCCGATCGGGTCGTCTACGCCCGCGCCATGGGCCCCATGCAGTTCCTGCCCGGCACCTGGTCGCGCTACGCCTCCGACGGTGACGGCGACGGCAAGGCCGACGTGCAGAACGTCTACGACGCCTCGCTGGCGGCGGCGCGGTACCTGTGCAGCGGCGGGATGAACCTGCGCAATCAGGCGGACGTGATGGCCGCGATCCTGCGCTACAACAACTCGATGGCCTACGCGCAGAACGTGCTCAGCTGGGCCGCGGCCTACGCGACGGGCGTGGTGCCGCTGGACCTGCCTCCGATCACAGGCTCGGTACCCGAGTTGTCGACGGCGACGTCCACCGACGACCTCATCACGCATCTGGATCGCCGCGCGGGGCTCGGCCCCGGGCTGCCGATCAATGCCGCAGGCCTGCCGGCCACCGACCCGCTGTCGCTGATTCCGCTGATGGAACGCACCGACGTGGCGAGCCAGATCAACACGCCGCTGCCCGGGTTTGCCGCCGGACAGTCGCTGGGCCCGCTGCCGGGACCGATGCCCGAGGCGATGCCGCAGCCGGTTGCGCCTCCGCCGCCCACCTGGGTGCCCCCGTGGATCCAGCCGCCGCCGCAGAAGCCTGCCCAGTGCGCGGTGTTCTGCATTCAGGATCTGCC
>NZ_LWCS01000085.1 GCF_001650495.1 Mycolicibacterium iranicum
GGGTCTGCTGCACGATCAGGTGACAGTTTCGGTCACGCGGCCTGACTGGCCGGGGTCTGCTGCACGATCAGGTGACAGTTTCGGTCACGCGGCCTGACTGGCCGGTGTGGTCATGATTGCTTCGAATTCAATCGGGGTCAATCGCCCGAGACCGGACTGTCGGCGGCGCCGATGGTAGGTGCGTTCGATCCAGGTGACGATCGCGATCCGCAGCTCTTCTCGGGTGCGCCAGCGGCGGCGATCGAGCACGTTCTTTTGGAGCAGGGCGAAGAAGCTCTCCATGGCCGCATTGTCGCCGGCCGCGCCGACGCGGCCCATCGATCCCACCATCTCGTAACGGCCGAGTGCGCGCACGAATCTCCTTGACCTGAATTGAGATCCACGATCGGAGTGCAGAATGCAACCGGCAACATCACCGCGGCGAGCCACCGCACTACTGAGCGCTGTGGTGGCCAGCCGGGACTTCATCCGGGAGTCGATCGAGTACCCGACGATGCGGTTGGAGAACACGTCCTTGATGGCACAGAGGTAGAGCTTGCCTTCGTCGGTGCGATGTTCGGTGATATCGCTGAGCCACAGCTGATTTGGGCCACCGGCGGTGAAGTCGCGTTCGACCAGATCGTCGTGCACCGGTGGGCCCGGCCTTCCACTCTTGCTGCGCTTCTTTCCGAACACGCTCCACAGCCGATTGTGTGAGCAGATCCGCCAGGCGGTGCGCTCGGCCATCGTCTCGCCGGCGTCGCGGGCCTCCTCGACCAGGTAGCGGTAGCCGAACTCCGGATCGTCGCGGTGGGCGTCGAACAGGGCGTTGGCGCGGTAGGCCTCGACGAGTTCGGCGTCGGTGATGGGTTCGGCCAGCCAGCGATAGTAGGGCTGGCGGGCGAGCTTGAGTACCCGGCACGTCACCGCGACGGGGATCCCGTCGGCGGCGAGCTCACTTACGAGCGGGTAGAGCCTTTTCCCGGAAGGTTGGCCTGTGACAGATAGGCCGCGGCTCGGCGCAGCACCTCGTTCTCCTGCTCGAGCAGCTTGATCCGACGCCGTGCCTCGCGCAGCTCAGCGGACTCGGTGGTGCTCCTGCCGGGCTTGTTGCCCTCATCGATGTCGGCCTGGCGCATCCACTTGTGCAGCGTCATCGGGTGCACACCGAAGTCGGTGGCGATCTGCTCGATCGTCACGCCGTCGTCGCGGTTGCGCGCGACCCGCACGACGTCGTCGCGAAACTCGCGGGGGTAGGGCCTTGCCATGGGGACATCCTTCCAGCCTGCCCACGCTGGGCAAGCCAACTCAGATGTCACCTATTCGTGCAGCAGACCCGGACCGCTATAAGAGTCGTGGCCGCGTCCATACTCAGGTTGCCGATCTGCTCGACCGTGCCGTTAGCGGGCGCGACAAGCAATGAGGTCCTTCTAACTATGCATTTCATAGGCTAATAGCCTTTGAAATGCATACTGGAGGTTGAATTATGGCAAGGCAGCACAGCACGGCGGTTCCCGCCAGCCTCGCCACGCGCCCATTACGCACCTTTCGCACCGGGCAGGCCGCGGACACTTACGCGTACCCAGGACCCGAAATCGCGCGGCTCCATGAAAAGGGTCTCCTTCATCGCCTCGCCGACGGCTACTACGTCGTCGTTCCTCAGGACATGTTGGGGCGCCGCTGGATTCCCGATCTGGAAGCCGCCGCCGCCGGAATCGCTACCACCATCTACGGCCATGACGACATCGTCGTCATGGGACTCAGCGCCGCGCGTCTGCACGGCGCAATCCCCCGCGCTCTGGCAACCGCCATCGTGGCGGTACCGCGCCAACACCGCCCGATCACACTCACCGACCGGCCGGCCGTCGTACGATTCGTCAAACGCAGCACCGCAGAACTCGACGCCGAACGTGTCCGCACTGACCTCGGCCCCACACTGGCGACGACACCCGAACAAACCATCCTGGACCTCGCACACCGTCCCGCCCTCGGCGACAGCGCAAACCACGTCCCCGCCGCCGTCGAAGCCCTTTACGCGCAAGCGGATCCAGACCGACTGCAACAGCTGGCCACCGAACAACGTCGCCTGGCGTCCCTGCGACGCGCCCAGGAATGGGCGGGGATCGATCATGGATCCTGACGAACGTGACTCGGTCGCAACACAGTTCGGCGTCTCCACCGAACAAGTTGAGCGCGACCACCTCATTTCCCACGTCCTCGCGTTTCTCAGCCGTAAGTTCGGCGACCAGGTCCACTTCATCGGCGGCACCGCCCTGGCCCGCACCCATCTCCCCGACGGAAGGCTGAGTGAGGACATCGACCTCATCGCGATCGCCAGCCGCAAACAGGTGGCCACCGCGCTCGACGCCGCACTTCCTCGCGCCATCGCGCGCACTGTCCGCACGCGACCGGGCCGTCTGGCCGACGGAGCGCCGCGAACTCGTTCAGCGCTATGCGGATGCTCCCGCCGCTGAATTGCTTTTGCCGACTCTTCCTGCGTTCGCGGCGTCGAAGACGGCGACGTGGACAGATCGGCACGCACCCCGCGACCTCTGGGACCTGTGGGCACTGAATCGACTCGGCGCTATCGACGCGCACGCCGCCGCGCTGTTTCGGCGGTACGGACCCACCAACAGACCACCGGCCCTGTACATGTTTGACCGAGCCCCAACGGACGCCGAATGGCAGACGCAACTGGCCGGACAGACCCGCCTCAACGTCTCCGCAGCCGAGGCGCTCAGCGCAGTACGCGAGGCGTGGCGGCAGGCCGTACGACCTGCGAAGACAGTCATAAGCGGTGAATAAACGTTGAGTCCAAGATTCTGATCTTGAAAAACAGCCTCTGAAGTGGGGCGGGCGGGGCTCGAACCCGCGACCAAGGGATTATGAGTCCCCGGCTCTAACCAACTGAGCTACCGCCCCCAATGCGCACAGCGCGGCCATCATGGTCGCACATGCCCCCTCAGGCGAAGATCGTCTGCCCCTGCTCGTCGACCTCGTAGCGTTCCGTGCCCTCGGCCACCCGCGGCGCATCGGCGGCCATCGACACCGCGATCTTATTGCAGGAATTCCGCATGATGTCCATCGTGATCTCGAACATCTGCTTCTCGGAGAAGTGCTTGCGCATCCCGTCGGCGACGTCGGCGTCGATCCGCGACGGCGTCCATACCAGCGCGTCGACATAGCGCAGCGCCGCCTTGTGCTCCTCGGTGAGATCGGCGGCCGATTCGAAGTCGACGATCTGCCGGTACATGTCCTCCGATCCGCCCGCGTCGAGCGCATGCCCTTCCCGAAGCGACTTGCACAGCCTGCAGTTGTGCGCCTCGGCCCCACGCAGGCGAACCACCTCCGTCGTGACCGCGTCCACCTCGTGCAAGCGGGCCACCGCCGGAACGAATCCGCCCAGCAGCTTGCCCACCGGATCGGTCTCACGGTCTATCTCGATGTCGGGGGCGAACCCCGGCTTGCCGAGCCCGAGCGCCTCGCACCCCGCCCACACCCTCGGGACGAAGTCGGCGATGAAGATCGCCACGACGACCCGATAGGCGTTGTCTCCGAACACTTTCACGAAACGCGCCCGCTGATTGTCCCCGATGCCGGTCACGTCAACCGCGAACTGCTCGGCGAACGCGACCAGGACGTCGTCCTCGTCGGTAAGGCCTGCGGGCACGTCGGCGGGCGACGGCAGCGGCGGTAGCGACAGCGTCCGCCCGCACGTCAGCCGGATCAACGTGTCGGCGCGCTCGTCCCCCGAGGACAGCGTGATCAGCCGTGCCAGCCGCTTGGACAGCTCATCCGTCATCCCGCGATTATTGCGCCTGACTCACCGAGGACATATGGAAGTCGGGGATTCGCAGTGACGGCATCTTCGCCCGTGTCGCCCAATCGCCCCACTCCCGGGGCAGCGTCACCTCGCTGACGCCGGCTTCGCTCGCTCGCCGCAGCAGGTCCAACGGGCTCTCGTTGAACCGGAAGTTGTTCACCGCAGCGGTGACCTGACCGTCCTCGACCAGATAGACCCCGTCGCGCGTCAGGCCCGTCAACAGCAGCACCGACGGGTCGACTTCGCGGATGTACCACAGCGTGGACAGCAGCAGACCTCGATCGGTGGCTGCGATCATCTCTTGCAGGCTGGCCGTGCCGCCGGTCATCAGCAGGTTGTCCGCGCCGACCGCCACCGGTGCACCGAATTCCGCGGCCGCCGCCCGGGGATATGCCAGTGCATTGATGACGCCCTCGCGGATCCAGTCGAGCCGCTCGATCGGCAAGCCGTTGTCGAACACCGAGGACCGCTCCGAGGAACTGGTGGCCGTCACGAACGGCGTGCATTCCAATCCGGGCGCGGCGGGATCCGAGTAGAGCGTCAACGGCAGCGACGTCAGCTTCTCCCCCACCCGGGTGCCGCCGCCAGGGGCCGCCAGCGCGTCGATGAGCTGGGCACACGGCTGTCGTGGGCGAGCCGCACCGTCGAGTTACCGGCCGGACGGTACGAGACGGCTGTCGTGGGCGAGCCGCACCGTCGAGTTACCGGCCGGACGGTACGAGAC
>NZ_LWCS01000086.1 GCF_001650495.1 Mycolicibacterium iranicum
TATATGCCTGTGCCCCCCAATTGGTTTGGGGGGCACAGGGTTAATGTGTGTTCGGCGGTGTCCTACTTTTCCACCCGGGTGGGTAGTATCATCGGCGCTGGTAGGCTTAGCTTCCGGGTTCGGGATGGGTCCGGGCGTTTCCCTGCCGCTATTACCGCCGTAACTTTATTCACTCGTTTTTGAGTGTCCCCTTTTTTGTGGGGAAGTGTGTGGGTTCCTGTTTTTGGTGGTGGGGTGTGGTCGTTGTTGTTTGACCGTGTGGTGTGGTTGCGAGGTTTTGTTGTTGTTGTAAGTTTTCGGCCGGTTAGTGCCAGTTCCCTGCGACCATTGCTGGTCTTGTAGGTCTGGTCTATCGATCCCGTGGTCTGCGGGGGGCCTTATCCCACTGAATGGGTGAGAAGCCTGGTCTTGGAGGGGGTTTCCCGCTTAGATGCTTTCAGCGGTTATCCTGTCCGAACGTGGCTATCCAGCGGTGCCCCTGGTGGGACAACTGGTAGACCAGAGGTTCGTCCGTCCCGGTCCTCTCGTACTAGGGACAGGTTTCCTCAAGCTTCTGACGCGCGCGGCGGATAGAGACCGAACTGTCTCACGACGTTCTAAACCCAGCTCGCGTGCCGCTTTAATGGGCGAACAGCCCAACCCTTGGGACCTGCTCCAGCCCCAGGATGCGACGAGCCGACATCGAGGTGCCAAACCATCCCGTCGATATGGACTCTTGGGGAAGATCAGCCTGTTATCCCCGGGGTACCTTTTATCCGTTGAGCGACACCCCTTCCACTCAGAGGTGCCGGATCACTAGTCCCGACTTTCGTCCCTGCTTGACATGTCCGTCTCGCAGTCAAGCTCCCTTGTGCACTTACACTCAACACCTGATTGCCGTCCAGGTTGAGGGAACCTTTGGGCGCCTCCGTTACATTTTAGGAGGCAACCGCCCCAGTTAAACTACCCACCAGGCACTGTCCCTGAACCGGATATACGGTTCGAGGTTAGAGGCCCAATACGATCAGAGTGGTATTTCAACAATGACTCCACAATCACTGGCGTGACTGCTTCACAGTCTCCCACCTATCCTACACAAACCGTATCGAGCACCAATACCAAGTTGTAGTGAAGGTCCCGGGGTCTTTTCGTCCTGCCGCGCGTAACGAGCATCTTTACTCGTAATGCAATTTCGCCGAGTCTATGGTTGAGACAGTTGAGAAGTCGTTACGCCATTCGTGCAGGTCGGAACTTACCCGACAAGGAATTTCGCTACCTTAGGATGGTTATAGTTACCACCGCCGTTTACTGGGGCTTAAATTCTCCGCTTCACCCTTGCGGGTTAACGGGTCCTCTTAACCTTCCAGCACCGGGCAGGCGTCAGTCCGTATACATCGTCTTGCGACTTCGCACGGACCTGTGTTTTTAGTAAACAGTCGCTTCTCACTGGTTTGTGCCACCCCCTCCCGCTGCCCACCGCAAGGGTGTTGACGGTATGGGGGTCCCCCTTCTCCCGAAGTTACGGGGGCATTTTGCCGAGTTCCTTAACCATAGTTCACTCGTACGCCTTGGTATTCTCTACCTGACCACCTGTGTTGGTTTGGGGTACGGGCCGTGTGTGCGCTCGCTAGAGGCTTTTCTCGACAGCTTAGGATCACCGAATTCGCCTCACTCGGCTATGCATCACCTCTCAGGATTAATGAGACACGGATTTGCCTATGTCTCTCCCTACAGGTTTACCCCGGTATTACCACTGACCGGTACGGCTACCTTCCTGCGTCACCCCATCGCTTGACTACTACCACCGAAGGTCCCGCGCAGCCGGAGACCCTCCTCTCCCGAAGGATCAGATGGGCCACCTTTTGGGCGGTTAGTACCGGTGATTCATCAGGGACGCTCACACACGGGTACGGGAATATCAACCCGTTGTCCATCGACTACGCCTGTCGGCCTCGCCTTAGGTCCCGACTCACCCTGGGCGGACTGGCCTGGCCCAGGAACCCTTGGTCTTTCGGCGGGCAAGGTTCTCACTTGCCTTATCGC
Source organism: Mycolicibacterium iranicum (assembly GCF_001650495.1). GTDB lineage: Bacteria > Actinomycetota > Actinomycetes > Mycobacteriales > Mycobacteriaceae > Mycobacterium > Mycobacterium iranicum_A. The sequence continues at coordinate 2,023 of NZ_LWCS01000086.1, forward strand.
TACTCATGCCTGCATTCTCACTCCCACACCCTCCACAGCTCCATTACCAGGCTGCTTCACCGGAGTGCAGGACGCTCCCCTACCCAGCGCATCAAATACGCTGCCGCGGCTTCGGCGGTGTGCTTGAGCCCCGCTACATTATCGGCGCACAATCACTTGACCAGTGAGCTATTACGCACTCTTTCAAGGGTGGCTGCTTCTAAGCCAACCTCCTGGTTGTCTTCGCGACTGCACATCCTTTTCCACTTAGCACACGCTTAGGGGCCTTAGCCGGCGATCTGGGCTGTTTCCCTCTCGACGCACGGAGCTTATCCCCCGCCGTCTCACTGCCGCATTACACCGTGTCGGCATTCGGAGTTTGGCTGACGTCAGTAACCTTGTGAGGCCCATCGGCCATCCAGTAGCTCTACCTCCGACACGAACACTGCGACGCTGCACCTAAATGCATTTCGGGGAGAACCAGCTATCACGGAGTTTGATTGGCCTTTCACCCCTACCCACAACTCATCCCCTCAGTCTTCAACCTAAGTGGGTTCGGGCCTCCACGCGGTCTTACCCGCGCTTCACCCTGGCCATGGGTAGATCACTCCGCTTCGGGTCCAGAACACACCACTACACCAACCCCTACGGATTGGATACGCCCTATTCAGACTCGCTTTCGCTACGGCTACCCCACCCGGGTTAACCTCGCGACATGTCCCTGACTCGCAGGCTCATTCTTCAAAAGGCACGCCATCACCCCACGCAAAAACGAAGGCTCTGACGGATTGTAAGCGCACGGTTTCAGGTACTATTTCACTCCCCTCCCGGGGTACTTTTCACCATTCCCTCACGGTACTCATCCGCTATCGGTCACTGGGAAGTATTCAGGCTTACCGGGTGGTCCCGGCAGATTCACAGCAGATTCCACGGGCCCGCTGCTACTCGGGAACAATTTCACGAAAGCCGCAAAGTTTTCGGTTACGGGGCTCTCACCCACTACGGCAGGCCATCCCAGACCACTTCACCTAACCCCACGGTTTATCACTTTCGCCCTCATCGGCGGATGAGAGAAGAAACGCCCCACAACACCGCACACACAACCCCCGCCGGGTATCACATGCACACGGTTTAGCCATCCTCCGCGTTCGCTCGCCACTACTAACGGAATCACTTTTGTTTTCTCTTCCTACGGGTACTGAGATGTTTCACTTCCCCGCGTTCCCCCCCAACGCCTATATATTCAGCGTTGGGTGACACGACATCACTCGTGCCGGGTTTCCCCATTCGGACATCCTCGGATCCACGCTCGGTTGACAGCTCCCCGAGGCATATCGCAGCCTCCCACGTCCTTCATCGGCTCCCAGTGCCAAGGCATCCACCATGCGCCCTTAAACACTTACAACACAAAACCAAAAAATGAGTCACCCAACCCCCAAAGAGGTCGGGATCAATCAGAAATTTGCATTACATGAAA
>NZ_LWCS01000087.1 GCF_001650495.1 Mycolicibacterium iranicum
CGACTGAGGCGCCGCCGCCCCCGCCGACGACCACGACGCCGGCAGGGCCGCGCCAGGTGACGTACTCGGTCACCGGGACCAAGGCCCCGGGCGACATCATCACCGTCACCTACATCGACGCGTCCGGACGCAGTCGCACCCAGCGCAACGTCTATATCCCGTGGTCTTTGACCGTCACCCCGATCTCCCAGTCCGAGGTCGGCTCCGTGCAGGCGTCGAGCCTGTTCCTGGTCAGCCGGCTGAACTGCTCGATCACCACCAGCGACGGGACCGTACTGTCCTCCAACACCGGCAACGCCGCTCAGACAAGCTGTTAGGCCACCTCACCGCCGATGACATACCTGACCGACACGAGACCCGGCGCCGGGTTCGACGCCGCCGCCCTCGACCGCACCGACCGCCTGCTGCTCGGCGGAACCGTCGTTGTGTGGCTCGCCGCCCTCGGAGCAGGCGTCGCCGCCACGGTGGCGCTCGTCGACCTCGGCAGTGGGCAAATGGAATCCACCGGTGACTCCGGTACGCCGTGGATCCTCTACACCATCATCGGCGTGTCGGCTGCCGTCATCGTCGCTGCCGTTCCTCTGCTCCTCAGGGCGCGCCGGACGTCCGACGACGAGATGACGCCGGTGGAGAAGCGGCTGGCCCAGCAGGCAGCCGAGAGGGCACAGACCCCGCCGCGTGCCGGCGATGCGCCGACCGAGAAGCTGCGCGTCCCGCCGCCTCCGCCGAACACCAACAGCGGACGCCTGCCCCGGATTCTGCAGTCTCCGGCCATCGCGGCGTCCGTCGCGAATTCGCCGGCCGTGGACAGGCTGTGGCTGCGCAATACCGCCGCCCTGGTGTGCGCCATGGGGGCTGCGACGCTGTTCGTCTCCGTGGCGACGTATCTGATGGCGATCGACAACGACACCATCTCCTGGGTGCTCTATGGCGTCGCAGGCGTCGTCACCGTGGGAATGGCCGCCATCCCGTGGTACTTCCTACGCGAGCTGCGCGCCGAACTGGGCGCCTGAACTTCCCGCGGGCCTCCGCGTCTCAACCCCGAAAACAATCCGCCCCAGCCGAACGGCTGGGGCGGACTGTCTTGTCGGAAACGGTGCGGGTCAGTGGTGACCGTTGCTCGAACCATTGGACGAGCCGTTGGAGGCGCTGGTGCGCTCCTGATGCTCGCGCAACGCCGTGAGCGCGCGCTGCTCGGCCGCATGCGCCGCCTCGGTGATGGCCTCGTGCTCGGACATCGGGTCGCCCTTCAGGAAGCCGCCCGTACCCGGTGCGCCCGCCGAACCCAGCTTGTTCATCCGCTTTGGCAGGGCTGCGCCCTGGTACTCCAGCGGAATCGGGTGGCCGTGTTCGTCGACCGGGCCCAGAGGCTGGTGCAACTCGACGTACGCACCATGCGGCAACCGCTTGATGATGCCCGTCTCGATGCCGTGCTCCAGCACCGCGCGGTCACTGCGCTGCAGACCGACGGCCCAGCGGTAGGCGACGAAGTAGACGATCGCGGGAAGCACGACCATACCGATGCGGCCGATCCACGTCGTCGCGTTCAGCGAGATGTGGAACTTCAGCGCGATGATGTCGTTCATGCACGCGAAGGTCAGCACGATGTAGAACGCGATCGCGGCCGAGCCCACCGCCGTGCGTGTCGGTGCGTCACGGGGACGCTGCAACAGGTTGTGGTGAGCATTGTCGCCGGTCAGCTTCTTTTCGATGAACGGATACATCGCGAGCAAACCGAAGATCAGGCCCATGCCGACGGCAACCCACACGCCCTGGGGGATGGTGTGCCCGAAGGGGTAGAACTCCCACGCCGGCCACAATCGGATGAGTCCGTCCGTCCACATCATGTAGAAGTCGGGCTGGCTGCCCGCGGACACCTGCGAGGGCTTGTAAGGGCCCAGCACCCAGATCGGGTTGATCTGCAGCAGGCCGCCCATCAGGCCGAGGATGCCGACCGTCATCGCGAAGAACGCGCCGGACTTCACCGCGAACACCGGCATGACCCGCACGCCGACGACGTTCGTCTCGGTGCGGCCCGGGCCGGGGAACTGCGTGTGCTTCTGGAACCACACCAGCGCGAGGTGAACTCCGATGAGCGCCAGGATGATTCCCGGAATCAGCAGAATGTGCAGCGCGTACAGGCGGGGTATCAGGATCTCGCCGGGGAAGTCTCCGCCGAAAAGTGCCCAGTGCATCCAGGTGCCGATGACCGGGATGCCCATCGTGATGCCCGACAGGGCGGCGCGGATGCCGGTGCCCGACAGCAGGTCGTCGGGCAGCGAGTAACCGAAGAAGCCTTCGAACATCGCCAAGATCAGCAGCAGCGAGCCGATCACCCAGTTCGCCTCACGCGGACGGCGGAACGCGCCGGTGAAGAAGATGCGGGCCAGGTGGACCATGATCGACGCCGCGAACAGCAGTGCCGCCCAGTGATGGACCTGACGGACGAAGAGGCCGCCCCTGACCTCGAAGCTGATGTCGAGGGCCGTCTCGTAGGCGCGCGACATACCCACGCCGCGCAGCGGTTGATAGACGCCGTCGTAGGTCACGTGCGTCATCGACGGATCGAAGAACAGAGTCAGGTACACGCCCGTGAGGAGCAGCACGATGAAGCTGTACAGGGCGATCTCGCCGAGTAGGAACGACCAGTGTGTCGGGAACACCTTGTTCAGCTGACGGCGCACCGCAGCCGAGGGGTGGTACCGGGAGTCGATCGCCTCGCCTTGCTTGGCGGCGATCTCGGCTGCGGTTGGACGTGGGCTCATGACTTCCGCTCCCAGAATGCAGGTCCTACGGGTTCGATGAAGTCGCCGTTGGCGACCAAGTAGCCGTCCTGGTCAATCGTGATCGGCAGCTGCGCAAGCGCACGCGCCGCGGGACCGAAGATCGGCTTCGCGAAATGCAGTGCGTCGAACTGCGACTGGTGACACGGGCACAGGATGCGATAGGTCTGCTGCTCGTACAGCGAGGACGGGCAGCCCAGGTGTGAGCACACCTTCGTGTACGCGAACAGCTCGCCGAAGTTGAAGCTCTCCTGGCCGCGGCGCTTCACCACGCGCGGCATGTCGAGCGGTTTGATGCGGATGAGCATCACCGGGTTGCGCACGCCCATCGCGATCTCGACGAGGTGATGCTCGGACTCCACAGTCGTCCCGTCACCGTCGGATTCGCGCCACGGGTACACGGTCTCCATGCCGCCCGCGTCGAGATCCTCCGGACGCATCTTGACGAACGGTGATTCGCCGGGCTTGCCGGTTGCGCGCGCAAGGAAGATCGTCTCGCCCTTGTAGCGCGGGGTCCACCCCGACGTCCACAGCACGGCTTTCATGCCTTCGGCGGTCGGAACCACCGGCTTCCACGGGTTCTTGATCAGACCGCCGACGAAAGCGATGAGCGTGCCTATGCCGAACGCTCCGAGCCCGATGCCCATCGAGAGCCCGATCATCTTGCGCCGCTTGAGGGTCGAGGATTCCAGCGCGTCGCCGAGGTTGGCGGCGACGGTCTTGCGCTGGATCTCGGGCGAGGCGCCGTCATGGCGGTCCTGGATCGAGATCTCTTCGGGGATGAACTTCTTCTGGAACAGCACCGCGCCGATCCCGATCGCCAGGATCGACAGACCGAACGTCAGCCCGTAGAGGGGCGTGGCCAACGAGTACAGGAACTCGCCCTCGCCACCGAAGGGGACGTACTCCCACGGCCAGAACAGGAAGATCAGCAGCAGAGCCAGGCCCGAAACGCCGCCCAGCAGAAGCCAGTACGCGACCGCACGCTCAGCGCGCTTCTCGGCCTTGGTGCCCGGAACCGGCCAGCGCGGCTCCTTGTAGACGATCTCGACACCGTCGAGCTTGCCGCCGAGCTCGAGAAGTTCCTCGCGGGACATCTTCGCCAGTTCGGCATCCGTGGGTTGCCCGGGGACACCGGCGTGGCCGGGGGCGTCGGTCCCCTTGATGTCGTCGTGCGCGTCACTCATGCCCGTGCTCCGATCCAGAGGGCGGCGGCGATAACCGCCACCATGCCGACGATCCACGCCACCATGCCCTCAGACGTGGGCCCGAAGCCGCCGAGTCCCAGCCCGCCAGGCGTCGGCGTCTCCGCCGATTCCCGGACGTAGGCGATGATGTCGCGCTTCTCTTCCGGGTCGAGCTGACGGTCGGAGAACTTCGGCATGTTCTGCGGACCGGTGACCATCGCGGTGTAGATCTGCGAAGGAGTGGCGGGGCCCAGGTCGGGTGCGTACTTACCCGACGAGAGCGCGCCGCCCTTGCCGGTGAAGTTGTGGCACGAAGCGCAGTTCAGACGGAAGAGGTCGCCACCGCGCGCGACGTCACTGCCGATCAGCGACTGCTCGGAGATCTGGCCGTTCTCGTCGCGGGGGACGACAGGGCCGCCGCCGTTGGCCTGGACGTAGGCGCCGAGGGCGTCGATCTGCTCGGGGTCGAAGGCCGGATCCTTGCGCTGGATCTGAGCCTCGTTGCGCATGGCAGGCATACGACCGGTGGACACCTGGAAGTACACGGCCGCCTCGCCGACACCGATCAGGCTGGGCCCGCGGTCGGCGACACCCTGCAGATTGACGCCGTGACACGACACACAGGACGTGTCGTAGAGCTGCTGACCAGTACGCAGCATCGCCGAAGCAGACTCGTCGGCGACAGCCACCTGCGGGGATGGCGTCAGGGTGGCGGCAAGACCACCTGCCATCACCAATCCGCTCAGCAACAGCAGTGCCGCCGTGACGCGACGGCGAAGCCGACGCCGGCGAACGGTCGCCGGCCGGCCGGCTCCGCGCGACTTGCTGGTCATCGAACCCCTTCTGTTCTCGGGCTGTTTCGTCGTCGCACGCATCGGCTCGTCGCTCATCTGACGAAGTAGATGACGGCGAACAGGGCGATCCACACGATGTCGACGAAGTGCCAGTAGTACGACACGACAATCGCGGCGGTGGCCTGCGCGGGTGTGAACTTGCTCATCCGGGTGCGGATCAGCAGGAAGACGAAGGCGATCAGACCGCCGATGACGTGCAAGCCGTGGAAGCCGGTCGCGAGGTAGAAGACCGTGCCGTAGGCGCTGCCCGGAATCGTGGTGCCTTCTTCGATCAGGTGCAGGTACTCGTAGCCCTGCCCCAGCACGAAGAAGAGGCCCATCGCGAAGGTCAGTGTGTACCAGCGGCGCAGCCCGAAGACGTCACCGCGCTCGGCGGCGAACACACCCATCTGGCAGGTGAACGACGACGCGATGAGGACCAGCGTCACGGGTACGGCGAGCGCGAGGTTCAGTTCGGTCGGCTCCGGCGGCCAGTTGCCCTGGGCCTGCGCGCGTGCCGTGAAGTACATCGCGAACAGCCCAGCAAAGAACATCAACTCACTGGACAGCCACACAATGGTGCCGACACTGACCATATTGGGCCGGTTCAGCGAATGCACGCGCGACGTGATTGCGGTTCCCGACGTCCCTACAGCGCTCGTCACACAGCAAGTATGACGCTTTGTAGTTGTTGAACTCCACCCGGGTCGAGCAATTCGTCATAATCGCGTTCGTGACTAGCCCTGCGCCCCAGCCCTCAACTCCTACCTGGCCGTCGATTCTCGGCAGACTGACAACGCTCCAGGGGCTGCTGCCCGGCCAGGCCGCATGGGCGATGGACCAGATCATGAGCGGAGCCGCGACACCCGCCCAGATCGCTGCGTTCGGCGTCGCGATGAAGATGAAGCGGCCTACCTCGGGCGAGGTCGGTGAGCTCGCCGACATCATGCTCAAGCACGCGCGCCGGGTGCCCACCGACGTGATCGGAACGGCCACCGTGGACGTGGTCGGCACCGGAGGGGACGGCGCCAACACGGTGAACCTGTCGACGATGGCCTCGATCGTCGTCGCCGCCGCGGGCGTGCCGGTCGTCAAGCACGGCAACCGGGCCGCGTCGTCGCTGTCCGGAGGCGCCGACACGCTCGAGGCGTTGGGGCTTCGGATCGATTTGGGACCCGACGAGGTGGCCCGCTGCGTCGCCGAGGTCGGCATCGGATTCGCGTTCGCCCCGCAGTTCCATCCGTCCTACCGGCACGCCGGGGTGGCACGCCGCGAGATCGGTGTCCCCACGGTCTTCAACCTGCTCGGTCCGTTGACCAACCCGGCAGGGCCCAGGGCAGGCCTGATCGGTTGCGCCTGGGGCGATCTCGCCGAGGTGATGGCCGAGGTGTTCGCCACCCGAGGGGCCAGCGTGCTGGTGGTTCACGGTGACGACGGCCTCGATGAGCTGACGACCACGACGACGAGCACGATCTGGCGCGTTCAGGCCGGCACCGTGGAGCGGCTGAGGTTCGACCCGGCCGCCTTCGGTTTTGCGCGCGCCGACATCGCCGAACTGACCGGCGGTGACGCGGAGGCGAACGCGGCATCGGCACGCGAGGTGCTCGCCGGAGCCCCGGGTCCGGTGCGCGATGCCGTCGTTCTCAATGCGGCCGGAGCGCTGGTGTCGCACGCAGGCCTATCCAGCGACGCCAAGTGGGTTCCGGCCTGGGAGTCCGGGCTCGCGCGGGCGCAGGAGGCCATCGACTCCGGGGCCGCCGAAAAGCTGCTCGCGCGTTGGGTGCGGTTCACACAGCAGCTCTGAACTGACCGGCTCGGAGTCGCGCAGCTGTTCGGCGGCCAGCCGCGCCGAACGTGCCGTGGCAGCCCATCCCGCCCAGCGGCCGGCGGCGGTGGCGGGCGAACAGTAGCCGGCGTCGGCGCGCACGATCCGTACGCCCGGCTGGGCGAGCCACCGCGCGATCAAGCCGGTCTCCTCGACGAGCGCGCCCCCGAGCGGGCCTGCCGAAGGCAGCACCGACTGTGCAGCCGCGGTCAACGCGTCGACGACCGGCATCGGCGGTACGCCCCGTGGCGCGACGCCCGCGGCGGCGAGCTGTCCGTGACGGACGACCGCAAGATGCCAGCCGCGTGCGCCGTCAGGTTTGGCGGCGACCAGCTCGGCGATCCCCGACAGCGCACGCAGCCGCTGCCCGCGCCACAGCACGTCGATGGCCGCGGCGGTGTGATCCCGCAGCCGAGCGGCGGTCTCGTAGCGGTTCCGCCCGGCGAGATCTGCGATGTACGCAAGCGCAGCTTCGAGGGGCCGTCCGCATCGCCCGTCGATGAGTGCGAGCGCGCCGTCGGCTGCTGCGGCGTACTCGGCGGCATCGGCGCCGCGGACCGCCGGGCAGGGGGAGACCTCCCGCTCAGGGCACGACGGACCGTGGACCGCGGAACGACCGAGCCGGTTCGTGCATGTCCGCACCCCGGTGAAGCGCGCCATCAAAGCGGCGGTTTCCAGCGCGTCGGCGCGCGACCGGAAAGGCCCCACCGCGCTCTCGGTGCGCGGTGTGCGCACCGCCGAGAAACGCGGGAACGCTTCGTCGGTCAGAGTCACCCACCACCACCGGTGGGGAAACTTGGACCGCTTGTTGTACGGCGGTGCATGCGCGGCCAGCAGCCGCAGCTCGCGCACCCCCGCCTCAAGATCGTGAGCGCATTCGACGTGGTCGACGGCGGTGGCCAGCGATGCCATCTCCTTGATTCTGGTGCGCGGGTCGGCGCCGTTGAAGTACTGCCCCACTCGACGGCGCAGATCCACGGCGGTGCCGACGTAGAGCACCTCGGCCGACGGTCCGCGGAACAGGTAGACGCCGGGACTGCGGGGCATCGCGCGGGCCAGGTGGCGCTTGCTGCGCTGCGCCGGAGTGACATCGGGGAGGTAGCCGCGCAGTTCGGAGTACGTGTGCACGCCCTGGTTGCCGACGCGCTCAATCAGTCCATGCAGAACATCGACGGTGGCGCGGGCGTCGTCGAGCGCGCGGTGGGTGGGCTTCGTGGAGGCGCCGAAGAGCTGGGCCAGCGCCGAGAGGCGCACGCTCGGGGCCTCGTCACGGGTCAGCACGCGCCGGGCCAGGGTGACTGTGCACAGGACCGGCGGTTTGGTCCAGGGCAGGTGGTTGCGTTCGGCTGCGGCGCGCAGGAACCCGATGTCGAAGCCGGCGTTGTGCGCGACGAGCACCGCACCGCGGGCGAACTCAAGAAAGGCGGGAAGGACGGCGTCGATCTTGGGTGCGTCGTACACCATCGCCGACGTGATGCCCGTCAGCGCAACGATCTGCGGCGGGATCGCACGACCGGGGTCGACCAACGTAGCAAACTCTCCGAGAACTTCGCCGCCGCGCACTTTGACCGCGCCGATCTCGGTGATCTCGTCGTGGTGGTCGCCGGAGGAGCGGCCGCCGGTGGTTTCCAGATCGACCACGACAAAGGTGGTCTCGCGAAGCGTCGGGTCGGCGAGCGGATCGACATCCGCGAAGCTCAGCTGACCCATGTGCTGAAGGTAGGTGCCGCCGGTGACAACTTCGGTGAAGCAGAGCCGAGGGCGCCCACGCGGACTCTCGGGACTTGGTTGGACATGTCGGGACTTGGCTCGACTTGTCTGGACTTGGCTGGGCTTGTCGGTGCTTGTCGGTGCTTGTCGGTGGCCGTCGATACCGTGCGGACGACTGCAAGCGAGAGGACAGAGCGATGACCCAGAATCAATGGCCGCCGGGGCAGGACGCCGACGACGGGACGGTGAAAATCGACTGCGACGACTGTGCCGTCCGCGGTCCTGGATGCCAAGACTGCGTCGTCAGCGTGCTTCTGGGGGTTCCCGACACACTGCACATGGACGAGCGCCGCGCACTGGAGGTACTGGCCGAGGTGGGCCTGGCTCCCAAGTTGCGGCTGGTCCCGATCCACCGGCAGAGTGGTACCGGAGTGGCCTGACGACACGCATCGGTCCGGCGCTCCCGATCCTTGAAGATGACTGCTAAATTTGCCTCTTCCGTTGGACAAGGCCGTTGCCGTTTCGTAACCTATCTGAGACCTAAGTGAGTTCGAGGCGGCTCGTCACGGTAGTTGAAGGACGCAAAAAACTTGAGGCTCGACCGCGCGCACAGGAGCATTCGCCGAACTCGGCAACCCCTCATCAGCTTGTTGGCCGCCGTGGCTCTGGCCGGCGCCGTGCTGACCGGGCAGGCCTACGCCGATCCCGCCGAAGACGCTCTAGCAAAGCTGAACGATCTCTCACGTCAAGCTGAACAGACCACCGAGGCCATGCACTCGGCGCAGCTGGACCTCGACAACAAGCTGGCGATCCAGCAGGCCGCTGAGACCAAGCACGCCAGCGACGTCGCGGCCATGGAGTCCGCCAAGGCGCAGCTGGGCGACTTCCAGGGCAAGGTCGACAAGCTCGCCGCCGCGCAGTACATGGGCGGGCGTGCATCCGGTTTCGACGCCATCCTCACCGCTTCGTCACCGCAGGGCCTGATCGACCAGCTCTCCGTTCAGAGGGTCATGGCCGGCGAGATGCAGTCTCAGATGGCCGCCTTCCGTGAGGCCGGAGCGCGGGCCGAGGTCGCCGAGCAGGCGTCGGCCGCGTCCGCTGCCGAAGCCAAGACCGCCGCCGAGCAGGCCGCCGCGGTGCGCGCGGACCTCCAGTCCAAGCAGAGCCAGCTGCAGACCCAGATCGCGATTGTCAAGGCGCAGTACGAGGCGCTGACCCCGGTTCAGCGCGAAGCGCTGGCTGCGGCACCACCGCCGCCGCCGATCCCGGCCGCTGCACCGCCACCACCCGCCCCGGGTCAGGACCCTGCGATCCTCGCCGCACCCCCGGCTCCGCCGATTCCAGGTGCACCGCCTGCCCCTGGTGTCCCGGGTGTCATCCCGCCGGGCGACGTCGCTCCGCCCGGATCCCCGGCTGCCACCACCGTCATCCAAGCTGCGCTGAGCCGTATCGGTTCTCCCTACTCGTGGGGTGGTTCCGGCCCCAGCGCCTTCGACTGCTCCGGTCTCGTGATGTGGTCGTTCCAGCAGGCGGGAATCTCGCTGCCGCATTCCAGCCAGGCGCTGGCCCGCGGTGGGCAGCCGGTGTCGACGGACCAGATGCAGCCGGGTGACCTCGTCACCTACTACTCCGACGCATCTCACGTCGGTATCTACATCGGCGACGGAATGATGGTGCACGCCTCCACCTACGGCACACCGGTGCGCGTCGCCCCGGTGAACAATGCGCCCATCTACAACGTCCGTCGGTACTGATTCCGTCCAGGGGCTCACGCTCCGCCACCCGTCGCAGGCTCGGTGCCGTGCTCGGCGCGGAGCTCCTCTGTGCGGTGTTCTTCGTCAACGGTCCGCAGCTGGCGCCATCGGGTCCCACGGTCGCCGTCTCCGTTGCCGATGAGCGACCCGCGCAACTGCCGGGGACGCGCTCGGTGTCCACGCCCGACGGTCGCACCGCGCAGCTGATCGATCTCGGTGCGATCGGCGGGAATGGGCTCATCGATCGCATCGCCGACGAATTGCCCGGCGCCACCGAGGCCGTCACCGCGTTCTGGGGTTCTGACTGGCGTCGTGACATCTCCATCGTCGTCGCGGGATCCGCGGAACAGTTCGAAGTGCTGGCGGGCGGTGGACCCGACATCGCCGCCACGACGACCGTCGACCGCATCATGTTCTCGCCGGATGCGACCGCGATGAACGACACCGATCTGCGAACGGTGTTGCGCCACGAGCTTTTTCACTACGCAGCCAGGGCCGACACCGCAGCAGACGCGCCCGTATGGCTCACCGAAGGGGTCGCCGACTACGTCGGTAGACCGCCGGCCCCGACCGCCCCTGCTCCACCGATCGCGCTTCCGACGGACGCCGAACTGAATACTCCCGGGCCCGGACGCTCAGCCGCCTACGACCGCGCATGGGAGTTCGCCACCTACATCGCCGGCACCTACGGCATCGACAAGCTGAGAGCGCTCTACGTCGCCGCGTGCGGGCACGGGCACCCCGACGTGGATACCGCGATCCGGGAGGCTCTCGGTGTGGACGTCTCCGAGGTGCTGAGCCGGTGAAGCGGGTTCTGCTGGTCAGCAACGACTTCCCACCGCGACGTGGCGGCATCCAGTCCTATCTGGAGGCGCTCGTCGGCCAACTCGTGGCCTCCGGCGACTACGCGCTCACCGTGTACGCGCCGAAGTGGAAGGGCGCCGAGGAATACGACTCGGTCGCCACCGCGACGGGTTATCGGGTCGTCAGACATCCGGGAACGCTCATGGTTCCCGAGCCGACGGTCGCGTTGCGGATGCGGCGCTTGATCGCCGAGAACGACGTCGACACCGTCTGGTTCGGGGCCGCGGCACCGCTGGCGTTGCTGGCCCCACTGGCGCGCGCGGCCGGTGCGCAACGCGTCATCGCCAGCACGCACGGCCACGAGGTCGGGTGGTCGATGTTGCCGCTGGCGCGAACGGCGTTGCGCCGCATCGGTAATGACACCGATGTCGTCACCTACATCAGTGACTACACCCGCAACCGGTTTGCATCCGCGTTCGGCGCGCAAGCAGCGCTCGAACATGTGCCGCCCGGCGTGGACACCGAGCGTTTCGTGCCCGACGAAGTGGCCAGGGCCAAACTACGGGCCCGGTACGGACTCGGCGACAGGCCCGTGGTGGTGTGTCTGTCCCGGCTGGTACCCCGAAAGGGCCAGGACATGCTGATCCGGGCGCTGCCCGCGATCCGGCAACGGGTGCCCGGCGCCGCGCTCGTGATCGTCGGCGGTGGACCGTACCGCACGTCGCTGCATCGCCTCGCGCACACCTTCGGGGTCGCCGAACATGTGGTGTTCACCGACGGTGTCCCCGGTGACGAGCTACCCGCCCACCACGCGATGGCCGATGTCTTCGCGATGCCCTGTAGGACACGAGGATCCGGCCTCGACGTCGAGGGGCTCGGCATCGTCTACCTGGAGGCGTCGTCCACCGGGGTGCCGGTGGTCGCGGGCAGGTCCGGCGGCGCCCCGGAGACCGTCGTCGACGGGCAGACGGGTCATGTCGTCGACGGCTGGGATGTCGGCGCGATCGCCGCGGCGGTCGGCAATCTGCTCGCGGACCCCGCCCGCGCCGCCGAAATGGGCGCCGCGGGCAGGCGGTGGGCTGTCGACAACTGGCAGTGGAGCAGGCAGGCGCAACGCCTGTCCCGGCTGCTCTAACCCTTTGCGTACAGTGCGTCGATGTCGGCGGCGAACTTCTCCGCGACCACCTTGCGCTTCACCTTCAGCGTGGGCGTCAACTCGCCGGTGTCCTCGGTGAAATCGACCGGCAGGATCCGGAACTTGCGAATCTGCTCGGCCTTCGACACGGCCTCGTTGGCGTCCTTGACCGCCAACTCGATCTCGGCGAGCAAGTCGGGATCGTCGGACAGATCGGCGACCGACGCGACGGAATTCTTGCTGTTGCGTTCTTTCCAGCCGGCAAACGCCTCGGGGTCGATGGTGATCAGCGCCGCGATGAACGGCTGCTGATCTCCGACGGCCATGGCCTGGCTGATGATCGGATGCGCGCGCAGACGGTCTTCGAGCAGCGCGGGGGCCACGTTCTTGCCGCCCGCGGTCACGATGATCTCCTTCTTACGACCGACGATCGAGACGAAGCCGGCCTCATCGATCGCCGCGAGATCGCCGGTGTGGAACCAGCCGTCGGTGAAGACGGCCTTGGTCTCTTCCTCGTTACCCCAGTAGCCGTGGAACACGACGCCGCCCTTGACCAGCAGTTCGCCATCCTCGCCGAGCTTCATGCTGTTGCCGGGCAGCAGCTTGCCGACCGATCCCACCCGCAGGTCACCGACTCTGTTGACGGTGATCGCGGCGCTGGTCTCGGTGAGCCCGTAGCCCTCGTAGATCGACAGCCCGACGCCGCGATAGAAGTGGCCGAGCCGGGCACCCAGCGGCGCCCCGCCGGAGATCGCGACGCGGCAGCGACCGCCCAGCGCTGCGCGCAGCTTCCCGTACACCAACCTGTCGAAGACCGCGTGTTTGAGCCGTAACAGCAGACCCGGCCCGCCGGTGTCCTGGGCCTTGCTCCACTCGATCGCAGTTTCGGCCGCAGCTGCGAAGATCTTGCCCTTGCCGCTGCTTTCGGCGTTCAACTCGGCGGTGTTGTACACCTTCTCGAACACCCGCGGCACCGAGACCACCAGCGTGGGCTGGAACACCGCGAGCATCGGAACCAGGTTCTTGATGTCGCTGGTGAATCCCAATGTGACACCGCTGCTGAACGCGGCGATGGTCAGCGCACGCGCCAGCACGTGCGCGAGCGGAAGGAAGACCAACAGTTTTTCGCCCTTGGCCAGGTGCTCGGGGAAGCAGTACTGCGCCCCGCGGATTTCGAAGAGCAGATTCGAATGGGTGAGCTGGCAGCCCTTGGGGCGTCCGGTGGTGCCAGAGGTGTAGATCAGCGTCGCGGCGTCGGAGGACTTGATGGCGGAAACGCGCTCGTCGACGGCGGCGGCGTCGACCTCGCGGCCGGCCTCGGTCAGCTCGTCGAGCGCGTGAGTTCGGCTGCCCTCGATGATGTATACCTTGCGCAGCTGCGGCAGCTCGTCGCGGTGCTGCTCGATGCGTGCGGCGTGAGCATCCGTCTCGGCGATCGCGGCGACGGCGCCCGAGTCCGCGAGCACGAAATGCACCTGCTCAGCCGAGCTCGTCTCGTAGATGGGCACAGTCACCGCGCCGACCGACAGGATCGCGAAGTCGAGGATCGGCCACTCGTAACGGGTTGCAGACAGCACCGCGACCCGGTCTCCGGGCTGGATACCCTGGGCGATCAAACCGCGTGCCGCCGAGCGAATCTGCTCGGCCGCCTGCCCGCTCGTCACGTCGACCCAGTTGCCATCGACGAGACGCTGGAAAATTACGTGGCCCGGGTCGTCTCGCTCGTGGACATATACGGAGCTGACGATGCTGTCGTGCTCGTCGACGGTGAACGGTGCCGGAACGGTGAACTCACGCGAAGTCATCGGAGTTGGGGACCCTCTCGCTTTACAGGCCGCAATGTGTTGTACAGCGTAGTCGTCCTGCGGGCGACTGCGGTCAGACATATGTGAAGCTTGTTCGTCATGAACAGCATCCAGATCGCCGACGAGACGTTCATCGCGGCCGATCCCGTGGCTGTCGGCAAGGCGGTGGCGGATAGGGCGAACTGGTCGCGGTGGTGGCCCGACCTGCGGCTGACCGTCGTCGAGGACCGCGGCGAGGTCGGACACCGCTGGACGGTGACAGGTGCGCTGACAGGGACCATGGAGATCTGGCTGGAACGGGTGGGTGGGGCGCTCGATGGCGTCATCCTGCACTACTTCCTGCACGCCGAGCCCTCCGGTGCGGCGGCCCGGGACCTTGCGAAGATGAACCTGCCGAAAATGAACCATCGCCGCCGCGTCGCGGGCAAGGACATGGCCTTCGAGGTGAAGCGCACGCTCGAAGCGAACCGCCCCATCGGGGTATCGCGATTGGCATGAACTATTACGGCTATACCTGCGGCGGGGGAGTAGATTTCTGGCCAGCGACCAGACCATAGCGGGAAGGCTCCAGTGGCAGACAAGACGGCGCAGACCATCTATATCGATGCCGATCCGTCGACGGTGATGGACGTCATCGCCGATATCGGCTCCTACCCGGACTGGGTCGCCGAGTACAAGGAGACCGAAGTCCTCGAAGCCGACGCCGAGGGTTATCCGAAGGTGGCGAGGCTGGTTCTGGATGCCGCGGTCCTCAAGGACAGTATGGTGCTGGCCTACGAGTGGCCCAAAGACCACAAGTCGGTGACGTGGTCGCTGGTGTCGAGTAACCTGCTGAAGTCGCTGGACGGTGCATATCGGTTGGCGCCCAAGGGGTCTGGCACCGATGTCACCTATGAGCTGTCAGTCGACCTGATCATCCCGATGATCGGCCTACTCAAGCGCAAAGCCGAGCGGCGTCTCACCGACACCGCGCTGAAGGATCTCAAGAAACGAGTCGAGGCTGACTGAGGGCGAAGGTGCTGCCCGGATCAGTCTGTTCGTCGGCAAGGGCGGCGTAGGTAAGTCGACGCTGGCGACCGCCACGGCCGTGCGTGCAACACGTGCCGGAATGCGGGTCCTTCTGGTGTCCACCGATCAGGCTCACTCCATCGGCGACGTCCTCGGCGTTCACCTCGTGCCCACCGGGCGACGGGAGCCCACCCGTGTGCTGGCCGAGCTGGACACCGCAGAATCCGGCGGCGGTTCGCTGGATGCACTCGCGCTGGACACGCTGGCCCTGTTGGCCGCCAGGTGGCCAGGGGTTGCCCACCCAATGGCGCAACGATTCCCCGACTCCGATATCGGAGACATTGCCTCAGAGGAGCTTTCGGCGCTCCCCGGGGTGCAGGAGGTGCTCGGTCTGTACGAGGTGGGTGAACTCGCGAGTTCCGGGCAATGGGATCTCGTGGTGGTCGACTGCGCCTCGACGGCCGATGCGATGCGAATGTTGACATTACCGGCGACGTTTGCGCTCTACCTGGAGCGCGCCTGGCCGAGGCACCGCCGCTTGTCCAATGCCGACGACCCGAGG
The DNA here is from genome assembly GCF_001650495.1 of Mycolicibacterium iranicum. Classification (GTDB taxonomy): domain Bacteria; phylum Actinomycetota; class Actinomycetes; order Mycobacteriales; family Mycobacteriaceae; genus Mycobacterium; species Mycobacterium iranicum_A. The sequence continues at coordinate 15,407 of NZ_LWCS01000087.1, forward strand.
ACGGCGCTGGTGGTGGGTGTCCTCGAGCGGGTCGGCGCGGCAACCGACGAGCTGAGTACGCTGCTGACCGACGGAGACCGGGTCAGCGCCCATCTGGTGCTCACGGCCGAACGCGTCGTCGCCGCAGAAGCGACCCGGACGCTGGGCACGCTGTCCCTGATGGGAGTGCGGGTCGCTGAGTTGATCGTGAATCAGGTTCTGGTGCAGGACGATTCATTTGAATACCGCAACCTGCCTGCGCACCCCGCCTTCGACTGGTACTCGGAGCGGATTTCCGAGCAGCAGACCGTGCTCGACCAGCTTGATCACGCGATCGGAGATGTCCAGCTCGTCATGGTGCCGCACCTGGCGGGTGAACCGATTGGCCCCAAGGCGCTGGGCGAACTGCTCGAGTGTGCCCGCAGGCGAGACGGGTCGCCGCCGCCGGGTCCGCTGCGGCCGATCGTGGACCGCGAATCGGGAACCGGACTGGATGCGGTGTATCGACTGAGGCTGGAGCTGCCGCAGGTGGACTCGTCTGCCCTGTCGTTGGGTAGGGTCGACGACGACTTGATCATCGGCGTCGGCGGTATGCGGCGTCGTGTTCGCCTTGCATCGGTGCTGCGGCGGTGCATCGTCATCGGCGCGCACCTCCGCGGCAGCGAGTTGACGGTGCGATTCCGACCGAATCCGGAGGTGTGGCCGCGGTGAGTGGGGCTCACTCCGACCTGGGGCCGGAATTGCGCGCGCTGGCCCAGTCGATCCTGGACAAGCTGGACCCTGCGATCCGGCTGGCCGCAGCTCGCGCGCAGTCGGCGAGTAGCAGCCCGGGCCCCTGCCAGCAGGTGTGGTGTCCCGTATGCGCACTCGGGGCACTCATCTCCGGTGAGCAGCATCCGCTTCTCGACGTGGTCGCCGAGCACAGTGTGGCGCTGCTGACCCTCGTCAAGGCGATGGTCGACACCGTCGACGGGAACGCAGGGGGGTCACCGCTGCCTCCCGATCCACCGACGCCCGGCGGTCCGCCCGACGACCCCGGGCCGCCGCCGCCCCCTGGGCGCTATCAGCACATCCCGGTCGACGTCGAAGAGTAGCGACGGTGCCGGTCGGGTAAAACTACTCAGCCGGTGATGTGGTCGCACGCACAGGCCGTGGGTAAGGTTGTCGCAGAGCATATGGACCGCGCCGCGGTCGGTGATCCGGAGGGGCTATGTGGTACTGGCTTTTCAAGTACGTCCTTCTGGGTCCGTTGTTGGCATTGATCGCCCGGCCGAAAATTGAAGGGCTGGAACATATTCCGGCTGACGGATCGGCGATCCTGGCCAGCAACCACCTGGCCGTGATGGACAGCTTCTATCTGCCTCTGATGGTCCGCAGGCGAATCACCTTCTTGGCCAAATCGGAGTACTTCACCGGTACCGGGGTCAAGGGACGGTTTCTCGCGTGGTTCTACACCGCAGTCGGCCAGGTGCCGATCGACCGGACCGACGCCGACAGTGCGCAGGCCGCGCTGAACACCGCCGAGCGCATCCTCGGCCAGGGCAAGTTGCTGGGCATGTATCCGGAGGGAACGCGCTCCCCTGACGGCAGGCTCTACAAGGGCAAGACGGGTTTGGCCCGGTTGGCACTGCAGACCCAGGTTCCCGTGATTCCCGTCGCCATGATCGGAACCGACCAGGTCAACCCGCCAGGAAAGGGATTGAGGCCCGGACGGGTGACGATCCGGGTCGGCGCGCCGATGGACTTCACGCGCTTCGACGGGCTGGCCGGCAACCGCTTCATCGAGCGGGCGGTCGTCGACGAGGTGATGTACGAGTTGATGCGGCTTTCGGGCCAGGAGTACGTCGACCTCTACGCCGCAGACGTCAAACAGGGAAAAGGTGACGCCGCCCCCAAGACCCCGACCCGTCTTCCGGAGTCCGCAGCCGGTTAGGCCTTGACCGCTTTCGCGTCGGTGTCTGTCGCGTCGGGCTGCGCGGCGGCGTGACCCCGTCGAACCGTGACCGTGCCGATGACCACGATGACCGCCAAAGCCCACCACAGATAAGAGCCGCCCGCCAGCTGCCGCCACAGCGATGCCGTCGTCTCGCGATGTTCGGGCAGCAGCGTGATCGGTGTCCACACCATCAGCGCGAGCCCGGCCGCCGACACGGCACCGAGGGCCACGTTCCTCAGCCGTACCGCCAGCACAGCGGTCACCAGGACGGTCGGCAGCACCCACACCCAGTGGTGTGACCACGACACCGGCGAGACCGCAAGGCCGAACATGGCGACGCTGAGCAGCGCCAGCACAGGCTGCTCTGCCCGCAGCGCCCTGCGCGCGGCCCACACCGTCAGCGCCAGTACCGCGAAGCACAACGCCGTCCACAGCACGAACCGCTCGCCTTCACCGAGGCCGAGCCGGGCCAGAGCGCCGGCGATGTTCTGGTTCGTGTTCAGGGTCGCCGAGCCGATGCGGTCGGTGTTGCGGACCGTCTCAGTCCAGTACTCCCACGAATCCCGCCATGCGAACGCGAAACCGGCCAGTGTCGCAATCATCGCCGACAGGGCGGTGACAAGCAGGGCGCGGGTGTCACGACGGAGGAGGAAGTACAGCAGGAACACCGCGGGCGTCAGCTTGACCGCGATCGCGATGCCCAGCAGCATGCCGCGCGGCCACGGCGTTCGCCGGGGCACGCAGTCGGCGATGACGAGTGTCATCAACACGACGTTGATCTGGCCGAAGTCGAAGTTCGCGCGGATCGGCTCCAGATAGATCACCGCCGGAGAGACGATGGCGGCGGCCAGCCAGCACCGACGCATCCAGGCGGGCTCGCCGGTGACCCGTGTCGCGGGCCAGACATCGAGGCGGGTGAGCACGATGACCGTGGACACCATCAGCAGGATCAGCGTGGTCGCCGTGATGGCGACGCTCGCCGCATCGAGGGACAACAGCGCGAAGGGCGAGAACGCGACCGCCGCCAGCGGCGGGTACGTGAAGGGCAATTCCAGCCCGCCCTTGGTCTGGAACATCTGCCCGTCCGCGTAGAGCGGCTGGCCGTCCAGCCAGGCCTGCCCGCCCATGCGGTACACATCGATGTCGATGCGGTAAGGGGTGTGCCCGAGCAGGCGCCACGCCGCTGCGACGAGCGCCGCGAGCGTCAGAAGTTGGAACACCCGCCAAGCGAGCCGTGGCCCCCAAATACTCATATCGCCGACCAGACTATCGGTGCCGACCGGCGCGTCGTCGGGTATCCCGGCCGCGACACACGCAGGTCGGCGTAAGTTTTCTGCGTGGACTCGGACCTCGACCTGCATTGGGAACTGTCGCTGCACGTACCCGAGTCCCGGCAACCGCTGATGTGGTGCCTCATCGCGTTCATCGTGACGTTCGCCGTGACCCGCACCATCGTGCGATACATCCGGCGCACCGCAGACAGCGACAAACCCCGCAAGTGGTACCAGCCACGCAACATCTCGGGCGGCGGAGGCCTCCACATCCACCATGTGGTGATCGGCGTGGTTCTGGTCATGGTCTCCGGGGTGGCGATGGTCACGATGGCGGTCGACGGGGGTGTACCCGAGTTCACCGCGGCGTCAATCCTTTTCGGCATCGGCGCCGCGCTGGTGCTCGACGAGTTCGCCTTGATCCTGCATCTGGAGGACGTGTACTGGGCCGAGGACGGCCGCGCGTCGGTCGACGCGGTGTTCGTCGCCGTCGCAGTGTGCGGTCTGCTGATCCTGGGATTGAATCCGCTGTCGTTCTTCGACGTCGGCACATGGGAGGACGATCCGTCGCTGGGGATGCGCACCGTCGTTGTCGTCGCTGCGCTTGTGAATCTGGCGCTGGCGGTGATCGTGCTGGTCAAGGGCAAGGTTTGGACCGGCCTGATCGGCATGTTCATCACGCCCCTGCTGGTCATCGGCGCGGTCAGGCTTTCCCGGCCGCATGCGCCGTGGGCGCGTTGGCGCTACACCAACCGGCCCCGCAAGATGCACAAGGCACTCGAACGGGAGCGCTGGCTGCGTCGACCGGTGGTGCAGGCCAAGCTGTGGCTTCAGGACGCGATCTCCGGGATGCCGAAGTTCCCCGACGACGCGCTGGTCGACCAGGAACTCGACCGTGAGATCCATGCCGCGCCCGCCCCGAGTGGCCGCGAACCGGCCGAACAGAAAGTTTCCTGACTTGCGGTACTTCTACGACACGGAGTTCATCGACAACGGCCGCACCATCGACTTGATCTCCATCGGCGTGGCTGCCGAGGATGGCCGCGAATATTACGCGATATCAACCGAATTCGACCCCGAGCGGGCTGGTCGGTGGGTGCGCAAGAACGTGCTGCCGAAACTCCCGTCGCCGGCTTCGCCGCTGTGGCGTTCGCGGCGGCAGATCCGGTCCGAGCTGGAGGACTTCTTCGGCGTCGACGGGGACGAGCCCATCGAGTTGTGGGCGTGGGTCGGCGCCTACGACCATGTCGTGTTGTGTCAGTTGTGGGGGCCGATGACGGATCTGCCGCCGGCAATTCCCCGGTTCACCCGGGAGCTGCGCCAGTTCTGGGAGGAACGGGGCTCGCCGCGCATGCCACCCCGGCCCCGGGACGCGCATGACGCGCTCGTCGACGCAAAGCACAACCTGGTGCGCTTCCGCCTGATGACAGGAGGCTGAGCTCGCGGCTGCGCTGACATGCGGTTTTGCGGCGCGGTTACGATAAACCTGTGAACTGGACCGTCGACGTCCCCATCGATCAGCTACCTGCGCTCCCGCCGCTGCCCGAGGACCTGCGGCAGCGCCTCGACGCGGCCCTGGCCAAGCCCGCGCTGCAGCAGCCCTCGTGGGACGCGAGCCAGGCCGCAGCGATGCGCAAGGTTCTCGAGAGCGTGCCCCCGGTGACGGTGCCCTCAGAAATCGAGCGGTTGAAGCGGCACCTGGCCGACGTCGCGCTCGGCAAGGCGTTTCTGCTGCAGGGCGGCGACTGTGCCGAGACGTTCGTCGACAACACCGAGCCGCACATCCGCGCCAACATCCGCACGCTGCTGCAGATGGCGGTCGTCCTCACCTACGGCGCGAGCATGCCGGTGGTGAAGGTGGCCCGCATCGCCGGGCAGTACGCCAAGCCTAGGTCCTCCGATGTCGACGCGCTGGGGCTGAGGTCCTACCGGGGCGACATGATCAATGGGTTCGCCCCCGATGCCGCGGTGCGCGAGCACGATCCGTCCCGCCTCGTGCGTGCGTATGCCAACGCAAGCGCCGCGATGAATCTTGTGCGCGCACTGACGTCGTCGGGCATGGCGTCGCTGCATCAGGTGCACGACTGGAACCGGGAATTCGTGCGGACCTCGCCCGCAGGCGCACGCTATGAGGCGCTGGCGGGCGAAATCGACCGCGGACTGCGCTTCATGAGCGCCTGCCGCGTCGACGACCGCAACCTCGATACCGCCGAGATCTATGCCAGCCATGAGGCATTGGTGCTCGACTACGAACGGGCGATGTTGCGCATGGACGTAGAGGACACCGTCGACTCTTCCGATTCGTGGACGCCGAAGCTGTACGACCTCTCTGCGCACTACGTGTGGATCGGAGAGCGCACCCGTCAGCTCGACGGCGCCCATGTCGCTTTCGCCGAGGTCATCGCGAACCCCATCGGCATCAAGATCGGCCCCACCACGTCGCCCGAGCTGGCCGTGGAGTACGTCGAACGTCTCGACCCGAACAACGAGCCCGGCCGGCTCACGCTGGTCAGTCGGATGGGAAACCACAAGGTGCGCGACGTGCTGCCCCCGATCATCGAGAAGGTGCAGGCGTCCGGCCATCGGGTCATCTGGCAGTGCGACCCGATGCACGGCAACACCCACGAATCGTCGACCGGTTACAAGACAAGGCATTTCGACCGCATCGTCGACGAGGTGCAGGGCTTCTTCGAGGTGCACCACGCGCTCGGAACCCATCCCGGTGGCATCCACGTCGAGATCACCGGCGAGAACGTCACTGAGTGTCTCGGTGGCGCACAGGACATTTCGGATACCGATCTGGCGGGCCGCTACGAGACTGCCTGCGATCCGCGGCTCAACACGCAGCAGTCGCTGGAGCTGGCGTTCCTGGTGGCGGAGATGCTCCGCGATTAGACCGGAGCGGAGATGCTCCGCGATTAGAGCAGGTTGGGCAGGTTCGCTCCGAGAGTCCATGCCCCGGCGGCGGCCAGCCCCGCCAGCGTGATGACCGCGACGACCCAGAAGAAGAGTGCCCGCCTCGCACGCTGCCGTGCCCAGTCGAACTGCTCCAGGTCGATTCCGGCGAATCGTGCTGTCTCGGAAGAGTGTTGGTCGTCTTCATCGAAGTCGTCGAGGTCGTCGGTGATCGCAGGCAGCTCGTCGCGGGTGAATACCTTCGTGTGCCGGTGGCCGGTCCGCCTATCGAGGTTGATCGTCGTGTCGTCGGAGATCGGGTGCAGCCCGTGTGATCCGGTGGCGGTGCTCAGCGAGATGTGCGAAGCGGAGTTCTTCGGGGCCGGCACTCGGAAGTAAGGAAGTGCCAGCTCCTGGGCGATGGTGTCGAGTTGGTCGGCCATCTCGGCGGCGTCGGCGAAGCGGCGGTCGGGGTCGCGCGAGGTGGCGCACCGCACCAGATCGTCGAATTGCCTTGGGACGCCCTCGATCGCACTACTTGGGGGCGGGACGTCGCGGTCAAGTCGTTGATAGGCCACCGCCAGGGCGGTGTCTCCGGTGAACGGGGTATGACCCGTGAGGAGCTCGTAGACGAGGACTCCGACGGCGTAGACGTCGCCCCGGGCGTCGGTGTCGCCGGTGGCGACCTGTTCGGGGGCGAGATAGGCGGCGGTACCGAGGATCACGCTCGTCGACGTGATCTTGGCGTCGGCGAGGGCCCGGACCAGCCCGAAGTCGGCGATCTTGACGTCGCCGTCGTCGCTGATGAGGACGTTCTCGGGCTTGATGTCGCGATGTACGAGGCCCGCATGGTGCGCGGCGGCCAGCCCGCCGAGTACGGGACGAAGAACGGCTACCACCGCATGCGGCGGCATCGGGCCGCGCTCCCGAAGCAGCTCGCGCAGCGTGCCGCCCTCGACGAGCTCCATCACCAGGAACGGGTGCTGACCGTCGAGACCCTGGTCGTACACAGCCACCAGTCCCGGGTCCTTGAGCCGCGCGACAGCGCGTGCCTCGCGCTGGAACCGTGTCATGAAGTGCTCGTCACCGGCGTAGCGCGAATCCATGATCTTCAGCGCCACCGGTCGATCGAGTCGCAGATCCAGCCCGCGGTACACCCCGGACATGCCCCCGGTCGCGATCAGGGTGTCCACACGGTAGCGACCGTCCAGCACGGCACCCGTGAGCGGGCTCGGCTGCTGGTGGGTCTCCATCGTCAATCATGGTACGAGTCAGGGTCGAAGATCCCCGTATGGTCCTAGACTCTGTGCGATGAGCAGCATTCCGACTGCCGACGACGTTCTCGATCCCGACGAAGCGGTGTACGACCTGCCCGCGGTGGCCCAGCTTTTGGGCATCCCGGTGACCAAGGTGCACCAGCAACTCCGCGAAGGCCATCTGGTCGCGGTGCGGCGCGACAAGACCGTCGTGGTGCCGAAAGTCTTCTTCGACGAGACCGGTCATGTGGTCAAGGCCCTGTCCGGGCTCCTGGTCGTGTTGCACGACGGGGGATACACCGAAACCGAGATCGTGCGGTGGCTCTTCACCCCCGACTCGTCATTGACGATCCGGCGCGACGGCTCCACGGAGGGGCAGGCTAATGCCCGGCCGGTCGATGCGTTGCATTCGCATCAGGCTCGTGAGGTGGTTCGCCGCGCTCAGGCGATGGCGTACTGACGGCGACTCCGCCGTCGTCGTCGGCCCGGTACTTGTAGAGCCAGTACCACGCCCCGGCTGCGCACGCCGATGACAGCAGGACGTGGGTCCACGAGTACATGCCGTGGGCACCGTCGGGCCGCCAGATCACGGTGATCCACGTCGAGAATCCTGCGATCAGGGCAATGGACGGGCGCGACTGCGCCAGTGCGGCGACCACGGCGAGGGGCCACGTGTAGTACCAGGGCAGTGCCGCAGGTACGAACAGCACCACCACCGCCATCACCAGGGCGATGCCCATCAGGGCGTCCCGGTCGGTACGACGGTAGCGCCACCACAGCAGCGGTGCGGAGATCGCGATGACCGCGACGCCGATGATGCGCGTCGTTTCCAGCACCGCATAGAAGTTCACCGGAACGACCAGGCCGACGAGGACGTTGGTGAGGTTCGCGATGGCGGTGGGCACCGTCAGCCAGTTGATGATCTTCACCGAACCCGCCAGCGCTGTCAGCCAGCCCAACCCCACGCCCGCGGCCAGGGACAGCACCGCGAAGACCGTGACGAAAATGAGCAGGGATCCGACAGTCGCGGCAGTGAATGCTTTCAGCGGCGCGAAACCGCGGCGCTTGCGGAGGTTGCGTGCCCACACCCACACCATGAACGGAAGTGCCAGCCCCGCCGTGGCTTTGACCGCGACGGCCACCGCGATGAGGGTGACGCCTGCGACGTTGCGGCCGCCGAAACACAGCGCGATGCCCGCCATCATCAGCCCGACCATCAACATCTCGTTGTGGACCCCACCCATCAGATGGATGATCACCAGCGGGTTGAGCACGGCGATCCACAGTGCGGCCGCGCCGCTGGCGCCGACGTGGCGGGCCACTCGCGGCGCCGCCCAGATGAGCAGAGCCAGACCGGGCAGCATGCACAGCCGCAGCAGCATCGTGCCCGCGACGACGTCGTTGCCGACGACCATGGTGACGAATTTCGCGATCAGGATGAAGGCGGGCCCGTACGGCGCGGTCGTCGTCGTCCAGATCGGGCTGACGTTGTCCAGGAGCGAGTTGACGTTCTCGATGGGGCCGACGAGATAGGGGTCGAACCCGTCACGCAGCAGGGCGCCCTGCGCGAGATACGAATAGGTGTCCCGGCTGAACAGCGGGGCGCTGAGCAGAAGGGGCGCCAGCCAGAATCCGGTGGTGGCGAGCATCGTGTATTCGGATACATCCCCGGGTCGCGGGGCTCCTGCCCGCCATCCAACGCTGCTCTCGATCACCCTGCGTCCGAGCCACAGCCACGCGAGCAGCATCATCGCCACACCCGTCCAGAGCAGCAGCGACGACACCACCAGCCCGTGCCCGAAGCGCAGCCAGGACAGGTGCAGCGACTCTAGAAGCGGGTCGTGCAGCCGGGTGCTGCCGGCCCCGAGGCCGCCTGCGGTCAACAGGATGGCGCCGAGCGCGCCCACCACGGCGGGCCGCGCCTCGGGGGAGCGCGCGAACGACTTGAGCCGGTGGAGTTGTTCCTGCAGACCGGTTTTCGGGGTCTGGGCGGCGGCGGGCTCGGACATGCTCGGGGTCATGCTGCTAGGCCGACCGGTTGGCGGCCAATCTCGCGAGCTCGGTGAGCCCTGCCTTGGCCTGGCCGTCGACCGGCGCCGCGTTCAGGATCTGCAGCGCGCGCTGGGTCAGCATATCGATCCGGTTCTCGACGGCCGCCAACGCGCCGACGGATTCGATCACCTGGCACACTTCCTTGACCTGGGCGTCGGTCAGGTCGGTGCCGACGGAGGTGCGCAGCAGTTTGGCCGCGATCGGGTCGTGCTGCTCGGCCAGTCCCACCGCCTCGGCTAGCAGCACCGTCCGCTTTCCGGAGCGCAGGTCGTCTCCAGACGGCTTTCCGGTGACGGCTGGGTCGCCGAAGACACCGAGCACGTCGTCGCGCAGCTGAAACGCCACCCCGAGGGAGGTGCCCAACTCGTGGAAGGCCTCGAGGATCTCGGGGCAGTCGGCGGCCGCGGCCGCGCCGAACTGCAGGGGCCGGGAGATGGTGTAGGAAGCCGTCTTGTAGATGTTGACGGTCAGGGCGGCGGCGACGGTCTCGGATCCGCTCGCCTCGTTGACGATGTCGAGGTACTGCCCGCCGAGGACCTCGGTGCGGATTGCAGCCCAGACCCGCCGGACACGGCGCGCAGCGTCGGCGTCGATGGCTGCGGTGGCGACGATGTCGTCGGCCCAGACCAGCGCGAGATCGCCCAGCAGGATCGCGGCCGAAAGGCCGAACTGTTCCGACGAGCCGTGCCAGCTGTTGGTGCGGTGGCGTTGGGTGAAGATCTTGTGCACGGTGGGCAGCCCGCGCCGGGTGGCCGACGCATCGATGACGTCGTCGTGGACGAGCGCGCATGCGTGGAGGAGCTCCAGGGCGGAGAACAGCCGCAGCACGTGGGGCTCGGGTTCGGTGCCGGCTACGGCGCGCCAGCCCCAGTATGCAAATGCCGGGCGCAGGCGCTTGCCGCCGCGCAGTACGAATTCCTCGACGGCTTCGGTCAGGACCGCATAATCCGCGCCGATGTATGCCGCGTCTCGACGACGCTCCTGCAGATAGTCGCGGAGCTGTTCGGTGACGGCCGCTGCCAGCTCGACGGCTGACGGTGCCGTGGCATCCACGCTCAGCGGGCGCCCCTCTCTCTGTCGGCAGTAACGGCTTCCGGGTGTTCAGCGTAGAGCCTGTGACCCGGGGAAGAGCAATTAAGGGTCAGCGCGTCTGATCCTGCGGTTCGCCCGGGCGTGGCGACCGGTCCCTGCTGTTGTAGGCCAACCAGCCGGTGATGCCTGCCACCAAGAAAGACGCGACCCCGAGCCAGATCGCCGCACCGGTGAACGACCGCGCGCTGGGGTCGGTATAGCGCGCTTGGGCGTTCATCGTGCTGACCACACCCGGCCGCAATTTCCATTCGACGACCGACGAGGAGATCTGGTCGCCGTTTGTGGACGTCACCTCGCCGGGAAAGGCGACCGACAGAGAGACGTCGGCCTCGGGGTCGCTCAGAGACGTGAGGTCGGCGCGGCCTTCCAGGATCACGAGGTCACCGGCCCGCCGCAGCGAGATGTCCACGCCGGCGGCGTCGCGGTTCATGCTCGCGAGCTGGGGGAGTTCGGCGAACGTGAGGTCGGAGAACACGGCCTGCGAGCCGACGTAGTCGTCGCGGCTGTACTCGGACACGGCCACCTTCTGCGCGAAGGGCAGGTTGTTGAGCAGCTGGGGGCCCTTGTCGTTGTCGTCACGTGGGATGGCTGCCGCGACGATCTGGCCGGACACCCGGTCGTCGGGGGACACCGTGATCGATGCTCTGATTCGCACACACCCGATCAGCGAAGGCGCCACCACAAACAGCAACAGGACCAGCGCGAGAAGCCGTCGGCGGGTGCGGTGACGATTCAGCACCTGGTCATCGTGCCAGATGGCCACAGCATTTGAGTTCAGAGAGTCATCAGCTTTCAGAGAGGGAGGGCACGGCCCAGAATGGCGAATGGGCGAGGGTCGCCCGCAAAGTGGTAGCCGCGAATGATGTCGGTGAATCCGAGGCGACGGTAGAGGCGCCACGCGCGATTGGCCTCTCCGTTGATCTCCGGTGTGGACAGCAGCACGTGCTGCTCTGTCCGGTCGACGAGCAGTCGGCGGATCAGTGCCTCACCGAGGCCGCGGCCCTGGGCCTTGGGGTGGATGTGAAGCTCGGTGAGCTCGAAATAGCTGGTCATGAGCTCGGAGATCCGCGCGCCGTCAGCGCCGCTGCGCCGCAGGCCGGACACCACCTGTTGCTGCCACCATTGGTCGGGCGCCCCGCAGTAGCCGTAGGCGACACCGAGCAGCGGCGCGGTCGTCGGCGGCGCCTCCGCGATCGCGTCATCAGGCACGTCGACCGCGGCGACCGCTTTCCACCCCCGCCGGCGGATGTGCTCCAGCCACATCGATGCCCGCTGATCTTCGGTGCCCCGCGGGTATCGCATGGCGTCGACGTAGACCGCGAGAGCGTCGCCGAGACGCTGCTGCATGTCTTCTGGCGACAGATCGATCAGACGTGTCGCCAAGTGTCTGCCTCTCCCGAAGGTCGATGGTGCGGCCGACCTCCATTATCGGGAAGACCATGCGCTGCTTCGCGCGGGCGGTGCACGTCATAGAATCGTGCGACGAACAAGGTGGTACGGCTCAGATTCAGCTCGTATCATTGTTGTTAAGTGCCCGTACACGCGGGCACACCTGACTTTGAACGACTGCCACGCCCCGGCAAGAGGGAGGGACGAATGCCACTCTCCGATCATGAGCAGCGCATGCTCGACCAGATCGAGAGCGCGCTCTATGCCGAGGACCCCAAGTTCGCGTCGAGCGTTCGTGGTGGGACTCTGCGGGCGCCGTCCACTCGGCGCCGGCTGCAGGGAGCAGCGTTGTTCGTGCTCGGCCTCGCGATGCTCGTGGCCGGTGTGGCGTTCAAGGCGACAATGATCGGAAGTTTCCCGATCCTCTCTGTCATCGGCTTCATCGTGATGTTCGGCGGCGTCGTCTTCGCCATCACGGGACCTCGGGTCGGCAAGGGCGATCGCCTCCCCGATGATGTCTCGGCTCAGCGGCAGAAGCGCACCAAAGGCAACGGTGGATCGTTCACCAGTCGGATGGAGGACCGCTTCCGTCGTCGCTTCGACGAGTAGCCGGTAGTTCGAACCACAAGGGGCGGCCCATAGGGCTGCCCCTCTTTTTTGCCCCACCGTGCCCCACCGCGGCCCCTGTTGTGCCTTTTCGCGCCGATGAGCTGGGCTTTTGCGGCGGGCTCTTCGCGGTGTGTCGCTACGGGAGGCGGGGCGCACAAGCGCATTCGACCTGTTGGTGGGGAGGGAAGTGAAACGCCGTCCACTATTTGGAGCAAAGTGGGGCAATGTGGGGTAAAGTGGCGGACAACGGAGCGACCGGGGTTCCGTTGCAGGAAGGGACTGCGAGGTGACGAGATGTTCTTCGGCACCTACACACCCAAGCTCGATGACAAAGGGCGACTGACGTTGCCCGCCAAGTTCCGCGACGCGCTGGCAGGAGGGTTGATGGTCACCAAAAGCCAAGATCACAGCCTTGCTGTCCACCCGAGGGCCGACTTCGAGGAGATGGTCGCCGAGATCTCCGCGAAGGCCAAGCGGGGCAATCCCCAGGCTCGGGCCTACCTGCGCAACCTGGCCGCCAGTACCGACGAGCAATACCCGGATGCACAAGGCCGCATCACCCTCTCCGCAGAACACCGGCGCTACGCAAACCTGACCAAGGAGTGCGTGGTGACGGGTTCGATCGGGTTCCTGGAAATCTGGGACGCCCAGGCATGGCAGGACTACCAGGAGCTTCACGAAGAGAACTTCTCCGCGGCCAGCGATGAAGCACTCGGCGACATTCTCTGATCTGGCCACCGGCCCGCAGGCCCGTGCCGTGCGGCCTCTGCCCGAACCGGCCCTGACGTACTTCCCCGACGTCAGGTCCGTGCACTCGGGCAGGGACCTCACTGCAGGGGCCGCCTCAAACTCACAGAGTGCAGCGATGGTGGACGAGCCTCATATCCCGGTCCTTCTCGACCGATGCGTCGAATTGCTCGCACCGGCCCTGACTCGCACGAGCGACGACGGGACGGGTGCGACTCTGGTCGACGCGACGCTGGGTGCCGGCGGGCATTCCGAGCGGTTTCTCAGTCAGTTTCCCGGCGTGCGCGTCATCGGCCTCGATCGCGACCCCGATGCGCTTCGGATTGCCGGCGAGCGCCTGGCCCCGTTCGGTGATCGGGTGACGCTGATGCGCACACGCTACGACGGCATCGCCGAAGCGGTGGTCGCGCACGGCGGACGTGTCGACGCGATCCTGTTCGATCTCGGCGTGTCGTCCATGCAGCTCGACAGGGCCGAGCGCGGCTTCTCGTATTCGGCCGACGCGCCGCTGGACATGCGGATGGATTCCGGATCCGATCTGACCGCCGCCCAGATCCTCAACTCCTACGACGAGAAGGCGCTCGCGCGGGTGCTGCGGGAGTACGGCGAAGAGAAGTTCGCCGGACGGATCGCGTCATACATCGTGCGTCGCCGCGCGACGACACCGTTCGCCACCACCGGCGAGCTGGTGGAGTTGCTCTACGACGCGATCCCGGCGCCGGCACGGCGCACCGGCGGCCACCCGGCCAAGCGCACATTCCAGGCACTGCGCATCGAGGTCAACGCCGAACTCGAGTCGCTGCGACTCGCCCTACCCGCCGCTCTGCACGTGCTGCGGCCCCACGGTCGCGTCGCGGTGATGGCCTACCAGTCGCTGGAGGACCGGATCGTCAAGACCGCGTTCGCCGCCGCCACCGCGTCCCGGACACCGCCGGGGCTGCCCGTCGAGTTGCCCGGCCATGGGCCCGAGTTCGTGGCGCTCACCCGGGGCGCTGAGCGAGCCGACGCCGAAGAGATCGAACGCAATCCGAGAAGCGCCCCGGTCCGGTTGCGCGCAGTGGAGAAAGTTGGGGGACAGTAGCGATGAAGGCAAAGAAGCCAACGCGCACCACGGCGACCGGTTCGGCCCGCTCTCGCGGGTCGGCCAAGAAGCCGCAGGCCAAACGTAAGAGCAGGGGCGTGCGCGAGACCAAGCGTGTCCCCGTCGACACGCAGCCCCGTGGCGGGCGCAAGGCGGCCCGCGACGCACGCCCGGCGCGTTCGGCGCCGCGGACCACACCGATCGCGCGACCCGCCGACGCTCCGGCGCGTCCGAAGAGCGCCAGCCAGGCCAAGGCTCGCGCCAAAGCGCGGAAAGCCAAGGCACCGAAGGTCGTCCGGCCACCACTTCGTGAGCGGCTTCTCGTCAAGCTTGCCTCGGTAGAGCTGAACCCGCGCACGCTCGTGTCGCGGGTGCCGTTTGTCGTGCTGGTGATCTCGGCGCTGGGGGTCGGCCTCGGGGTGACGTTGTGGCTGTCGACGGACGCCGCCGAGCGGTCATATCAGCTCGGCAATGCTCGCGAGCTCAACCAGGCTCTGATGCAACAGAAGGAAGCACTTGAGCGTGACGTACTGCAGGCCCAGGCTGCGCCCGCGCTCGCCGAGGCGGCCCGGGAACTGGGCATGATCCCGTCGCGGGACACCGCCCACCTGGTGCAGGACCCGACGGGGAACTGGGTGGTCGTCGGCACCCCGAAACCGGCCGAAGGTGTTCCGCCGCCGCCGCTCAACGCGCCGCTGGCGGATCCGGCGCCCCCGGTGCCCCCGGCGCCCCGCGTCGTGGAACCGCGAGAGGTGCCGGTGCGTGTCCCGTCCACCGTCACCCCGCTCGGCGTTCCGGCTGCTCCCGTCGCCCCGGGTGTTGAAGTGCCGCATGCGGTTTCAGGACAGCTGCCAATTCCCGGGCCGGTGCAGGCTCCTGTCGCCCAACCGCCGGTGCCTCCGGTCGCGCCTCTGGAGGCCGGGCTGCCGGGCACTCCGGTCGGACCGGTTGCGCCACTGGGCACCGAACAGTTCGCGCCCACAGTGCCCACCGCTCCTGTGCCCACGGTGCCTGTGGCCCCCGTGGCGCCCATGGCACCCGCTGCGCCCGGGGCTCCCGCGTGAGCCGCGCAGCGAAGCCCGGCAAGGCCGTCGCGAAGGTCGCGCCCAAGGGCGCTGCCAAGGCGCCGAACCAGGAACACTCAGCGCGGGCCAGGCGCACTCGCCAACCGCTGCCCCAGAACGGTTTGCGCAGTGCGTCCTTCGTGTTCCGCCATCGTGCGGGGAACGCGGTCATCTTCCTGCTCCTGGTGGTGGCTGCGGCGCAGCTGTTCACGCTGCAGGTTCCCAAAGCAGAAGGGTTGCGTGCGGAAGCGGCGGGGCAGTTGAAGGTCACCGACATCGATCCTGCACTGCGCGGATCCATCGTCGACCGCAACGGAGACAAGTTGGCGTTCACCACCGAGGCCAGGGCATTGACGTTCCAGCCGGTGAAGGTTCGTAAGCTTTTGGAAGAGGCCTTCCAACAAGGTGGTGAGCAGTCCGACGAGGCGCCCGAGCCCGATGCGCGCCTTCGTGAGATCGCTGCGGAGATCTCGCAGCGGCTCGGCAACAAGCCCGACACCGCGACGGTGCTCAAAAAGCTGCGCAGCAACGAGA
This sequence comes from Mycolicibacterium iranicum, assembly GCF_001650495.1. Classification (GTDB taxonomy): domain Bacteria; phylum Actinomycetota; class Actinomycetes; order Mycobacteriales; family Mycobacteriaceae; genus Mycobacterium; species Mycobacterium iranicum_A. The sequence continues at coordinate 31,312 of NZ_LWCS01000087.1, forward strand.
CTTTCGTGTATCTGGCCCGTGCGGTCGACCCGACGATCGCCGATGCGATCATCGCGAAGTTCCCCGAAGTGGGCGCAGAGCGCCAGGATCTGCGCCAGTACCCCGGCGGTGTGCTGGCCGCCAACATCATCGGCGGTATCGACTGGGATGGCCACGGCCTTCTCGGCCTTGAGGATTCGATGGACTCGGTGCTGGCCGGCACCGACGGTTCGGTGACCTATGACCGAGGTTCCGACGGTGTGGTGATCCCCGGCAGTTACCGCAACCGCCACGACGCCGTCAACGGGTCGACGGTCACGCTGACCATCGACGACGACATCCAGTTCTACGTGCAGCAGCAGGTGCAGCTCGCCAAGGACGCATCGGGCGCCAAGAACGCCTCCGCGGTTGTCCTCGACGCCAAAACCGGTGAGGTGCTGGCGATGTCGAACGACAACACGTTCAACCCGGCCCAGGACATCAGCCGCCAGGAGAACCGGCAGCTGGGCAACTTGCCGGTGTCGTCCCCGTTCGAGCCGGGCTCGGTGAACAAGATGATCACCGCGGCTGCCGTCATCGAGAACAAGCTGACCACCCCCGACGAGGTGCTGCAGGTCCCCGGATCGATCAATATGGGCGGCGTCACCGTCGGCGACGCGTGGGAACACGGCACCATGCCCTACACCACCACGGGTGTCTTCGGGAAGTCGTCCAACGTCGGCACGCTGATGCTGGCTCAGCGGCTCGGGCCGGAAAAGTACGCGGAGATGCTGACGATGTTCGGGCTCGGCCAGCGCACCGGTGTGGGTCTACCCGGCGAGAGTTCGGGCCTGGTGCCGCCGATCGATCAGTGGTCGGGCAGCACCTTCTCCAACCTGCCTATCGGACAGGGCCTTTCGATGACTCTGCTGCAGATGACGGGCATCTACCAGACCATCGCCAACGACGGCGTGCGGGTACCGCCGCGCATCATCAAAGAGACCGTCGCACCGGACGGCACCGCCACCGCCGAACCCCGGCCCGAAGGCATCCGCGTGGTGTCGGCCGAGACCGCTCGCACCGTGCGCGACATGTTCCGGGCGGTCGTGCAGCGCGATCCGATGGGCGTGCAGCAGGGAACGGGTCCGCAGGCCGCGGTCGAGGGCTATCAGATCGCCGGGAAGACAGGTACCGCCCAGCAGATCAACCCGGCCTGCGGTTGCTACTACAGCGACGTCTACTGGATCACCTTCGCCGGCATGGCGCCTGCGGACGATCCGCGCTATGTCATCGGTGTGATGCTCGACGCGCCGCACCGCGCGGCGGACGGCTCGCCGGGTTCGTCGGCCGCGCCGCTGTTCCACAACATTGCGTCCTGGCTGCTACGTCGGGAGAACGTGCCGCTCTCTGCCGATCCGGGTGCGCGGCTGACACTTCAAGCGGGCTGACAATCGGGTCGAGCACAGCGACGGGCAGATGGCAGGCCTGGTCGGTCGGTACTGTGTCAAAGCCATGAATCTGCGCCCCAGCCACCCCGTCGGTCTGTCGCTGGGCGAGTTGTCCGGTCTGGTGTCCGCGGTGGCGGCCGGCAAGAGTCCCATCCCTGAGGTCCACATCACCGGCGTCACGCTGCGCGGGCAGGACGCGCGGCCCGGTGACCTGTTCGCCGCGCTGCCCGGATCCCGGGCGCATGGGGCCCGGTATGCGGCCGACGCCGTCGAGCGGGGCGCGGTCGCGGTGCTGACCGACGAGGACGGGGTGGCCGAGTGCGACGGGCTGGGTGTGCCGATCGTGGTGCACCCGCAGCCGCGCGCGGCACTGGGAGAAGTCGCCGCCGCCGTCTACGGCCGGCCCTCCGAGCATCTGCGGGTCATCGGTGTGACCGGTACATCCGGAAAGACGACGACCACCTATCTGGTCGAGGCAGGCCTGCGCGCCGCGGATCGGGTGGCTGGGCTGATCGGTACCGTCGGCGTCAGGATCGACGGCCGCCAGCAGCAGGGTGGCTTGACCACGCCGGAAGCACCCGAACTCCAGGCGCTGCTGGCGGTCATGCTCGAACAGGGGGTGGATACCGTCGTGATGGAGGTGTCCAGTCACGCACTGACCCTCGGCCGCGTCGACGGCGTGTCGTTCGCCGTCGGCGGCTTCACCAATCTGTCGCGGGATCACCTCGACTTCCACCCGACGATGGAGGACTACTTCGACGCCAAGGCGCGACTGTTCGATCCGGCTTCACCGACGCACGCCGCGCAGTCGGTCGTCTGCATCGACGACGAGTGGGGCCGGGCGATGGCGGCGCGTGCAGGGAAAGCGGTGACCGTGAGTGCGACAGGTCCGGCCGACTGGCGGGTGGAGGACATCCGCCGCGGCAACCGCTCCTCGGCCGACGGGGGCGCGCAGGATTTCCTCGCCGTTGACCCTGCCGGGGTGCACCACCGGCTGCAGATCGGGCTTCCAGGCAGCTACAACGTGGCCAACTGCCTGCTGGCGGTGGCACTGCTGGATGAGGTGGGCGTGTCGCCGGAACAGGCCGCACCGGGACTGCGCGCCGCGACCGTGCCCGGCCGCCTGGAGACCGTGGACCGCGGCCAGCCGTTCCTGGCGCTCGTCGACTACGCGCACAAGCCGGGCGCGTTGCGCGCCGTACTGCAGACCCTTCGCGATCAGGGCGAGGGCCGGCTGGCGGTCGTGTTCGGCGCCGGCGGCAACCGGGACGCCGGGAAACGCGAGCCGATGGGCCGGGTGGCCGCCGAGCTGGCGGACCTTGTGGTCGTGACCGACGACAATCCGCGCGACGAGGATCCCGCCGCCATTCGCGCAGCGATCATGGCAGGCGCCGCCGGTGCGGCGGCGGAGGTGGTCGAAATCGGTGACCGGCGCACCGCGATCGATCACGCGGTGGCGTGGGCGCGGGCAGGGGACATCGTGTTGATCGCAGGCAAAGGCCACGAGGCGGGCCAGACCAGCAAGGGGGAGACGCGGCCCTTCGACGACCGCGACGAGCTGGCCGCGGCGCTGGAGGCGCGACGGTGATCGCGCTGACTTTGAGCCGGATCGCCGAGATCGTCGGCGGCCGCCTGGCCGACGTGTCCGCCGACGAGGCGAGCCGCATCCAGGTGACGGGCACCGTCGAGTTCGACTCTCGGAAGGTGACACCCGGCGGTCTGTTCCTCGCGCTTCCGGGCGCACGCACGGACGGGCACGACTTCGCCACGACGGCCATCGGCGCGGGTGCGGTGGCGGTGCTGGCGGCACGGCCGGTCGGGGTGCCCGCTGTCGTCGTCGACCCCGTGGCCCCGGACACCGCGGCGGGGACGGCCGGGGTGCTCGAACATGACGCCGACGGTTCCGGTGCTGCGGTGCTTGCCGCCCTGGCGCGGCTGGCGGCCGCGGTGGCCACCGAACTCGTCGAGGACGGGCTGACCATCATCGGCATCACCGGCTCGTCGGGCAAGACGTCGACCAAGGACCTCATCGCCGCGGTACTCGCCCCGCTCGGCGAGGTGATCGCCCCGCCGGGGTCCTTCAACAACGAGCTCGGCCATCCCTGGACAGTGCTGCGCTCCACCCCGTCGACGGACTTCCTCGTGCTGGAGATGTCGGCGCGTCACCCCGGCAACATCGCCGCCCTTGCCCGGATCGCCCCGCCCTCGATCGGCGCCGTGCTCAACGTCGGCACCGCCCATCTTGGCGAGTTCGGCTCCCGCGAAGCCATTGCCGCGACGAAATCGGAGCTGCCGCAAGCAGTTCCGGCGTCCGGTGTGGTGGTCCTCAACGCTGACGACCCGGTCGTGTCCGCCATGGCGGACGTCACCTCCGCGCGCGTGGTGCGGGTGGGCCGCGGTCCGGACGCAGACGTGCGCGCCGACGGGGTCAGCTTGGATCCGCTGGCGCGGCCCAGCTTCACGCTGCACGCGGCAGGTTCAGAGGTTCCCGTCACCCTCGCGGTGCACGGCGACCACCAGGTGTCCAACGCGCTCACGGCTGCGGCCATCGCGCTGGAGTGCGGCGCCACGCTGGAACAGGTGGCGGCATCACTTGCCGCGGCGGGTCCGGCGTCGCGGCACCGGATGCAGGTCAGCACCCGCCAGGACGGCGTGACGATCATCAACGACGCCTACAACGCGAACCCGGATTCAATGGCCGCCGGGCTCAAAGCGCTCGCCTGGATGGCCCGGGGAAGCCGGAGCTTTGCCGTGCTGGGCGAGATGGCCGAGCTCGGTGACGATGCGATAAGCGAGCATGACCGCATCGGCAGACTGGCTGTGCGCTTAGATGTCTCTCGACTCATCGTCGTCGGATCCGGGAGGCCTATGAGCGCCATGCTGCACGGGGCAGTCATGGAGGGGTCGTGGGGATCCGAGGTGACCCAGGTCGCCGACGCCGACGCCGCACTGGCTCTGGTGCGCGACGAACTTCAGGCCGGCGACGTGGTCCTGGTCAAGGCCTCCAACTCCGCTGGGCTCGGTGCGCTGGCAGATGAGCTGGCGGCCGACGACACCGGCGAGGGCGCGCTGTGAGGCAGATCCTGATCGCGGTCGCGATCGCGGTGGCGGTGTCGATACTGCTGACCCCGGTGCTGATCCGGTTGTTCACCCGGCAGGGGTTCGGCCACGAGATCCGCGAGGATGGCCCACCCAGCCATCACAAGAAGCGTGGCACTCCGTCGATGGGCGGTGTGGCGATTCTGGCGGGTATCTGGGCCAGCTATTTCGGCACCCACCTGGTCGGCGTGCTGATGGACGGAAAAGGTCCGTCGGCCTCCGGCCTGTTGGTGTTGGGCCTGGCCACGGCGCTGGGCGTCGTCGGTTTCCTCGATGACCTGATCAAGCTCCGGCGCGCACGCAACCTGGGTCTGAACAAGACGGCCAAGACGGTCGGAATCCTCGTCGCCGCGGTGCTCTTCGGGGTGCTCGCGCTGCAATTCCGCAACGCCGACGGGCTCACCCCGGGCAGCCCCGAGCTGTCCTACGTGCGCGAGATCGCGACCGTCACGCTGGCGCCCGCGGTGTTCGTGTTGTTCTGCGTGGTGATCGTCAGCGCGTGGTCGAACGCGGTGAACTTCACCGACGGGCTCGACGGCCTCGCCGCAGGCGCGATGGCGATGGTCTGCGCGGCCTATGTCCTCATCACGTTCTGGCAGTTCCGCAACGCCTGCGCGACCAGTCCCGGTGTGGGTTGCTACAACGTGCGCGACCCGCTCGACCTCGCGATCATCGCCGCGGCCACCGCCGGAGCCTGCATCGGGTTCCTGTGGTGGAACGCAGCGCCGGCCAAAATCTTCATGGGTGACACCGGCTCACTGGCGCTCGGCGGCGTCATCGCGGGCCTGTCCGTCACCAGCCGCACCGAGATGCTCGCGGTCGTCCTCGGCGCGCTGTTCGTCGCGGAGGTCACCTCGGTCGTCGTGCAGATCCTCGCGTTCCGCACGACCGGACGCCGGGTGTTCCGGATGGCGCCGTTTCACCACCACTTCGAATTGGTGGGATGGGCCGAAACGACGGTGATCATCCGGTTCTGGTTGCTGACCGCCATTGCCTGCGGGCTCGGTGTGGCGCTCTTCTACAGCGAATGGCTGACCACTGTCGGGGCTTGAGCCCCTGGTCGAGGGCGCGCGTGTCCTCGTCACGGGTGCGCGTGTCACCGGCCAGGCGATTCTCGCGGCGCTGACGACACTCGGGGCCCGCGCGGTGCTGACCGACGACAGCCCCGCCGCGTTGACCGCGTTCACCCAGCAGGGCGTCGAGGTGCTCGACCCCGTCACGGCCGTCGACCGGATCACCGATTTCGAACTCGTGGTCACCAGCCCCGGATTCGCGCCCACCGCGCCGGTGCTGGCCGCCGCCGCAGCCGCAGCCGTACCGATCTGGGGGGATGTGGAACTGGCCTGGCGGCTGGACCGGTCGGGCCGATTCGGCCCGCCCCGGAAATGGCTGGTGGTGACGGGTACGAACGGGAAGACGACGACGACGTCGATGCTGTTCGCCATGCTCGAGGCGGCGGGCAGGCGAGCGGTGCTGTGCGGCAACATCGGCGATCCTGTCCTGTCGCTGCTGGACCGTCCCGCCGATGTGCTGGCCGTCGAGCTGTCCAGTTTCCAGCTGCACTGGGCGCCGTCGCTGCGCCCCGAGGCCGGTGTGGTGCTCAACGTCGCCGAGGACCACCTCGACTGGCACGGTTCGATGCAGGCGTATGCCGCCGACAAGGCACGGGTCTTGACGGGCCGGGTCGCTGTCGGCGGCCTGGACGACGCTGTCGCCACCGAACTGCTGAGGGATTCGCAGGCGCCGATCAAGGTCGGCTTCCGGCTGGGTGAGCCGGAGCCCGGCGAATTGGGGGTTCGGGGCGGGATGCTGATCGACCGGGCGTTCGGCGACGACGTGGCGCTCGCGGCCGCCGACAGCATTCCGGTCGCGGGGCCGGTCGGTGTGCTGGACGCGCTCGCGGCGTCAGCGCTCGCCCGTGCGGTCGACGTATCCGCCGACGCAATCGCCGCGGCGCTGGCGAACTTCCGGGTGGGCAGGCACCGCGCCGAGGTCGTCGCGGTGTCCGAAGGCATCACCTATGTCGACGACTCCAAGGCGACCAATCCGCACGCCGCCCAGGCGTCGATCACCGCGTTTCCGCGGGTGGTCTGGATCGCCGGAGGTCTGCTGAAAGGTGCGTCCGTCGACGAGATGGTTGCTGAGACAGCGCACCGCCTGGCTGGTGCCGTCCTGATCGGACAGGACAGAGCAGTCATCGGCAACGCGTTAGCGCGACACGCGCCGGATGTCCCCGTCGTCGAGCTTGTGACGGGGGAGGATCCTGTGGTGCATGAGAACGATGTGGCCGGTGTTACTCGTGTGACTCGTGTTGTCGAGGTGGGCACCATGCCGCTCGGTGAGGCTGTGATGGCGGCCGCCGTCGACGCTGCCCGGGGGCTGGCAAGCCCGGGCGACGCCGTGCTGCTCGCCCCCGCCGGGGCCTCGTTTGACCAGTTCACGAGCTACGGGCACCGAGGCGACGCGTTCGCCGCGGCCGTGCGCGCAGCGACCGGGTAGACCCGTGAGCAACATCCTGCACCGGCTGCGTAGCCGCCGCGCCAACCCGGCGAACGACGACGGCCAGACCGGCAAGCCGGTCGCCGCGCCCCGGTCCCCTCAATCCGCAATCGCCTTGCCGCGCACCCGCATCGGAGCCTGGCTGAGTAAGCCGATGACGTCGTTCCACCTGATCGTGGCGATCACCGCATTGCTGATCACCATGGGTCTGACGATGGTGCTGTCAGCTTCGGGCGTGTACTCCTACGACACCGACGGCTCGCCGTGGTCGGTGTTCGCCAAGCAGCTGCTGTGGACCGTGATCGGTCTGTTCGCGTTCTACATCGCGCTACGGATGCCGGTGGCGATCATGCGCCGCTTCGCCTTCCTCGGGTACGGCTTCTCCGTTGTCCTGCTCGTTCTGGTGCTCATCCCCGGGATCGGCAAGGTGGCCAACGGATCTCGCGGCTGGTTCGTCGTCGCCGGATTCTCGATGCAGCCGTCGGAGCTCGCCAAGATCGCGCTCGCGATCTGGGGCGCCCACCTGCTGGCGGCGCGTCGCATGGAGCACGCGTCACTGCGCGAGATGCTGGTACCGCTGGTGCCCGCCGCGGTGATCGCGCTGGCCCTGATCGTCGCGCAGCCCGACCTCGGGCAGACGCTGTCTATGGGTGTGATCCTGCTCGGTCTGCTCTGGTACGCAGGCCTTCCACTGCGGGTGTTCCTGACGTCTCTGGGAGCGGTGCTGGTCTCCGGCGTGATCCTGGCGCTGGCCGAGGGTTACCGCTCGGCACGCGTGCAGTCGTGGTTGAACCCGACCGCCGACGCCCAGGGTTCGGGCTATCAGGCCCGGCAGGCCCGATTCGCGCTCGCCAACGGAGGTGTCTTCGGCGACGGCCTCGGCCAGGGCACCGCGAAGTGGAATTATCTGCCCAACGCACACAACGACTTCATCTTCGCGATCATCGGCGAGGAGCTCGGCTTCATCGGCGCCGCCGGCCTGCTGGTGCTGTTCGGATTGTTCGCCTACACGGGCATGCGGATCGCGCGCCGCTCCGCCGATCCGTTCCTGCGCCTGCTCACCGCCACCGCGACGCTGTGGATTCTCTCGCAGGTGTTCATCAACGTCGGCTACGTCGTCGGACTGCTGCCCGTCACCGGCCTGCAGCTCCCGCTGATCTCGTCGGGCGGCACCTCGACGGCCACCACGCTCCTCATGATCGGCATCATGGCCAACGCTGCCCGCCACGAGCCGGAAGCGGTGGCCGCGCTGAGGGCGGGCCGCGACGACCGGGTCAACCGCATCCTGCGTCTCCCTCTGCCCGCGCCTTACGTGCCCACCCGTACCGAGGCGCTGCGCGACCGGTTGCGTCGCCGCCCCACCAAGCCCGACAAGGCTCCCCGGGCGACCAAGGACAAGAAGCCGTCGACCAAGTCGAAGCCCCGCAAGCCGCAGCCCGCCCGGCACCCGGTGCGTTCCGGCAGGCCGTCGGGCGGTTACGGTGATATCCAGCGCAATCAGGGCCGGAGGGCCCGCACACTGGAAGGTCAGCGTTACGGGTGACGGGGATATCGGTCCCGGCGGGGCAGGAGCGCATCGACCGGGGGATATCGGTCGTTCTTGCCGGCGGTGGCACGGCAGGCCACGTCGAACCCGCGATGGCGGTCGCCGATGCGTTGACCGCACTGGACCCACGAGTGCGCATCACCGCGCTCGGCACCCAGCGGGGCCTGGAGACCAGGCTCGTGCCCCAGCGCGGATACGACCTCAAGCTGATCACCCCGGTGCCGCTGCCGCGCAAGCTGTCCGCTGACCTCGTCCGGCTGCCGATTCGGGTGCGCCAGGCGGTCAAGGAGACGCGGGCTGTGCTCGACGAGGTTTGCGCCGACGTCGTCATCGGGTTCGGCGGTTACGTGGCGGTGCCGGCGTATCTGGCCGCCCGGCGCCGCGTGCCCGTCGTGGTCCACGAAGCCAACGCCAGTGCCGGATGGGCCAACAAGGTCGGAGCCCGGTCGGCGGTGCGTGTGCTCTCTGCCGTTCCCGATCCCGGTCTGGGACGTGTCGAGGTGGTGGGAGTGCCTGTGCGCGAGACGATCACGTCGCTGAACCGCATGGCGTTGCGCGCTGAGGCGCGTGCGCACTTCGGATTTGCCCACGACGCGAAGGTGCTGTTGGTGTTCGGCGGGTCCCAGGGCGCCCAGTCGCTGAACCGGGCGGTCGCGGGTGCTGCCGAAAGCCTTGCTGCCGCGGGCATCTCGGTGCTTCACGCGCACGGGCCGAAGAATACTCTCGAGTTGCGCACGCCGCGTCCGGGCGATCCGCCGTACGTGGCGGTGCCGTACCTGGACCGGATGGATCTCGCCTATGCCGCCGCGGATCTGGCGGTGTGCCGGTCCGGGGCGATGACCGTCGCCGAGGTCAGCGCGGTGGGGCTGCCCGCGGTGTACGTGCCGCTGCCCATCGGTAACGGCGAGCAACGACTGAACGCACTCCCGGTGGTCGAGGCGGGCGGCGGCATTCTCGTCGACGACCGTTCTCTCACATCGGAATTCGTCGCAGGCGCGGTGTCCGATCTGCTCGGCGACGAGGTTGGTATCTCAGCGATGACGGCCGCTGCGGTGCGGGCGGGGCACCCGGACGCGGCACGCCGGGTGGCTCAGATCGCGCTCGACGTCGCGCGTGGGGGGCGGCGATGAGCACGGACCTGCCCGAGGAATTACAGCGCGTCCACATGGTCGGTATCGGCGGAGCGGGTATGTCGGGCATCGCGCGCATCCTGCTCGACCGCGGGGGACTGGTGTCGGGGTCAGACGCCAAGGACTCCCGCGGGCTGATCGCGTTGCGGGCCCGTGGCGCCCAGGTCCGCGTCGGCCACGACCCGGCGGCGCTGGACATGCTGCCCGGGGGGCCGACGGCGGTGGTCACGACACACGCCGCGATTCCGAAGACCAACCCGGAGTTGGTCGAGGCCCGCAAGCGAGGGATTCCGGTCATTCTGCGACCGGCCGTTCTCGCCAAGTTGATGGCGGGTTACACCACGCTGATGGTGACGGGTACGCACGGCAAGACGACCACGACGTCGATGATCATCGTTGCGTTGCAGCACAGCGGTTTCGACCCGTCCTTCGCCGTTGGTGGCGACTTCGGGCAGGCCGGCACGAACGCTCACCACGGCAGTGGTTCGTGCTTCGTGGCCGAGGCCGACGAGAGCGACGGTTCGCTGCTCGAATACAGCCCGGACATCGTGGTCGTCACCAACATCGAGGCCGACCACCTCGACTTCTATGGCAGCGTCGAGGCATACACCGCGGTCTTCGATCAGTTCGTCGAGCGCATCAGGCCCGGTGGGGCCCTGGTGGTGTGCGCCGACGACACAGGTGCGGCGGCGCTGGGGGACCGCGCCGCGGCGTTCGGGGTGCGGGTGCTGCGGTACGGCAGTGCCCGAGATCTCGATGCCACGCTGGTGGAGTGGACACAGCAGGGCACTGGCGCGGTCGCGGAGATCACGCTGCGCGGCGAGAAGGGCCCGCGCGTCGTGCGACTGGCGGTGCCGGGCCGGCACATGGCGCTCAACGCGCTGGGCGCTCTGCTGGCGGCGACCGAGGCAGGGGCCCCCGTGGACTCGGTGCTCGACGGGCTCGCGGGATTTGACGGCGTGCGACGCCGCTTCGAGTTGGTCGGAACCGCCAACGGGGTCCGAGTCTTCGACGACTACGGCCATCACCCCACCGAAGTGCGGGTCACGCTCGCCGCACTGCGTGCCGCGGTCGAGGGACAGGGACGCGCGATCGCGGTCTTCCAACCCCATTTGTATTCGCGCACAGAGACTTTCGCTGCCGAGTTCGGCGAGGCGCTGAGCGCCGCCGACGAGGTCTTCGTCCTGGACGTCTACGCGGCGCGGGAGCAGCCGCTGGCGGGGATCAGCGGGGCGACCGTCGCCGATGCGGTCACCGCACCCGTGACCTACGTTCCTGATTTCTCTGCGGTGGCAGCCCGGGTGGCGGCCTCCGTGGCGCCGGGTGACGTCGTGGTGACGATGGGCGCCGGTGATGTCACGCTGCTGGGGCGCGAGATCCTCACCGAAGTTGAGGCCAGGGCATGACGGAGCCGACCGAGCCCGGGACGGCCGAGCCGACCGAGCCCGGGACGGCCGAGCCGTCCGAGAAATCAGAGACGGCCGAGCCGTCCGAGATGTCAGAGACGGCCGAGACCTCCGAGGCCGAGGACTTCGAGGGCCCGCGGCGACGCGCGCGGCGCGAACGCGAGGAGCGGCGGGCGGCGCAAGCCAGGGCGACCGCGATCGAGGAGGCCCGCCGGGAAGCCAAGCGCAAGGTGCTGGGCCAGCCTGAGCCGCAGACGAAGACCCTGGGCCGCGGCACGGTGCGCGGGCTGAAAGTCCTGATGTGGACCGCGGTGTTGGCCGTCGTCGTGGTCGGCCTCGGGCTGCTGCTGTACTTCACGCCGATCATGTCGGCACGCAGCATCCTCGTGACCGGAGTGGGGGCGGTGACGCAGGAGGAGGTGGTGGCGGCCGCGGCCGTCGCGCCAGGAACGCCGCTGCTTCAGGTGAACACCGATGCGGTCGCCGAGCGGGTGGCAGGGATCCGCCGCGTGGCCTCGGCCCGGGTGCAGCGTCAGTATCCGTCGACGCTGCGGATCACGATCGTGGAGCGGGTGCCTGTGGTGGTCAGGGACTATCCGGATGGCGTGCACCTGTTCGACAAGGACGGCGTCGACTTCGCCACCGGCCCGCCGCCGCCTGGCATCCCGTATCTGGAGACCGACAACCCCGGGCCCAATGATCCGGCCACCGAGGCCGCGCTGCAGGTGATGACCTCATTGCGGCCCGATGTGGCCAGCCAGGTGGGCCGCGTCTCGGCGCCGTCGATGGCGTCGATCACGCTGACGCTGATCGACGGCCGCACCGTGGTCTGGGGGACGACCGACCGAACCGAGGAGAAAGCCCTCAAACTAGCCGCGCTGTTGACCCAGCCGGGCCAGGTCTACGACGTCTCCAGCCCGGATCTGCCGACCGTCAAGTGAGCCGGCGCGCAACACAAGAATTTGTCGTGTCGTTTCGGCGCGCCTGCTCGGCATGCGTGGCACCCGGCCCTACCGTTCTGTTTGCGCGGAACAACTTGACATAACTCTAAGCCTCTTGTTGAGGTTGAGGGTTTGCTCCAGCGGTTATCCGCACCACGACACGCAATCCGAAGCAGGAAGGGCACCCATGACCCCCCCGCATAACTACCTCGCAGTCATCAAGGTGGTCGGCATCGGCGGCGGTGGCGTCAACGCCGTCAACCGGATGATCGAACAGGGCCTCAAGGGCGTCGAGTTCATCGCGATCAACACCGATGCGCAAGCGCTGTTGATGAGCGATGCCGACGTCAAACTCGACGTCGGCCGCGATTCGACCCGCGGCCTCGGCGCGGGCGCGGATCCCGAGGTGGGCCGCAAGGCCGCCGAGGACGCCAAGGACGACATCGAAGAGCTGCTCCGCGGCGCGGACATGGTGTTCGTGACCGCCGGCGAAGGCGGCGGCACCGGCACGGGCGGGGCGCCCGTCGTCGCGTCGATCGCCCGCAAGCTCGGCGCGTTGACGGTCGGCGTGGTGACACGTCCCTTCTCATTCGAGGGCAAGCGGCGCAGCAACCAGGCCGAGAACGGCATCCAGGCGCTGCGCGAGAGCTGCGACACCCTCATCGTGATTCCGAACGACCGGCTGCTGCAGATGGGCGATGCCGCCGTTTCGCTGATGGACGCCTTCCGCAGCGCCGACGAGGTGCTGCTCAACGGTGTGCAGGGGATCACCGACCTGATCACGACGCCGGGTCTGATCAACGTCGACTTCGCCGACGTCAAAGGTGTCATGAGTTCTGCAGGCACTGCGCTGATGGGCATCGGCTCAGCACGCGGAGACGGACGTGCCCTCAAGGCGGCCGAGATCGCGATCAACTCGCCGCTGTTGGAGGCCTCGATGGAGGGTGCGCAGGGCGTGCTGCTGTCGGTCGCCGGCGGCAGCGATTTGGGCCTGTTCGAGATCAACGAAGCCGCCTCGCTGGTGCAGGATTCTGCTCATCCGGACGCCAACATCATCTTCGGCACCGTCATCGACGACTCGCTCGGCGACGAGGTGCGCGTCACGGTTATCGCCGCGGGCTTCGATGCCGCCGGACCGGGCCGCAAGCCCGTCACCGGGGAATCTCAGGCCGCGGCCGCAGCTGCCCAGGGCCAGCCGATTGCGCCGGGTAAGGCGGGCCGGGTGAACTCGTCGATCTTCGAACCCTCGGATGCCGCAAGCGTGCCCGCCGGGCACACCAACGGCGCGACGGTCCGGATCGGTGGTGGCGGCCCAGATGATGGTGGTATCTCCGACGATGACGTCGACGTGCCGCCGTTCATGCGCCACTAGTCCTCCAGCCGCCCTGTGTCCGATGGTGCGTCCTCCGGCCGCCCTGTGTCCGATGGTGCGTCCTCCGGCCGCCCGACGACGTTCCGGGTCAGGCGCGTCACCACCACCCGCGCGGGTGGGGTCTCCAAGCCGCCGTTCGCGACATTCAATCTGGGTGACCACGTGGGCGACGATCCGGCGGCCGTAGCCGCCAACCGTCGTCGTCTCGCTGAGGCGATCAAGACGGACGGCATCGTCTGGATGAACCAGGTGCACAGCGCCAACGTCACCGTTGTCGACCACGGCGGTGAAACCGTCTCTGAGACCGACGCTTTGGTGACGACGACACCGCGGCTGGCGCTGGCGGTGGTGACCGCGGACTGTGTTCCTGTGTTGATGGCCGACGTGCGGGCCGGTGTCGTGGCCGCGGTGCACGCGGGGCGGGTGGGCGCGGCGAACGGCATCGTCGCGCGGGCGCTGGAGACGATGGTGGAGTCCGGGGCCGATGTCGGCGATGTGTCGGTTCTGCTGGGGCCCGCGGTCAGCGGTCGCAACTACGAGGTGCCCGAGGCGATGGCCGCCGAGGTCGACCAGGTGCTGCCCGGCAGCCGGACGACGACGCGTCGCGGCACGCCGGGCCTGGACCTGCGCGCCGGGATCGCCGCGCAGTTGCGGTCTTTGGGCGTCAGGTCGATTGACGTCGATCCCCGATGCACGGTCGACGACCCGAACCTGTTCAGTCACCGGCGGGACAACCCGACCGGTCGGCTGGCGTCGCTGATCTGGTTGGAGCCCGGGCGATGACGTCCCGCGAGGAGGAGCTCGGCGCGGCGCTGACGGCTTTGCGCGACCGGCTGCAACGTGCGGCAGCGCAAGCAGAACGGGATGTCGCCGAGATCGAGTTGCTTCCCGTCACCAAGTTCTTCCCCGCCGCCGATGTGGTCGCCTTGCACCGGCTGGGCTGCACGGCTTTCGCCGAGTCACGTGATCAAGAAGCCGCCGCCAAGGTCGAGGAGGTCGGTCGAGAGATCGGATCGGCCCAGATCCGCTGGCACATGGTCGGCCGGATTCAGCGCAACAAGGCGCGCTCGGTGGCTGAATGGGCCTACGCGGCGCACTCCGTCGACAGCGCCAAGGTGGTCGCGGCGCTCGACCGGGCCGCTTCCGATGCCCTTGACGCAGGGCGGCGAACCGGGCCGCTGAAGGTGTATTTGCAGGTCAGCATCGACGGAGATGAAGCACGTGGCGGGATAGACGTCGACGCAACCGAGCGCATCGACGAATTGTGCGCCGCTATCGACGGTGCGACAGGTCTGGAATTCGTCGGCCTGATGGCCATCCCGCCACTGGGATCCGATGCTGGCGAAGCGTTCGCGCGCCTGCAGCACGAGCGTAATCGGCTGCAAGGCCATTACCAGCAACGCCTGGGGCTGTCGGCGGGCATGTCCGGCGACCTCGAATCAGCGGTCCAACATGGTTCGACTTGTGTGCGTGTCGGTACCGCTCTATTGGGGCCGCGACCGCTAACGTCACCGGAAGTAGTCACACCAGTCACACCTTCATCACACACCACAGCTTCGCTGGACATTCCTGAGTCAGTGTCACCGCAAGAAGGGTCCGAACAATGAGCACACTGCACAAAGTCAAGGCCTACTTCGGTATGGCGCCGATGGACGATTACGAAGACGACTACTACGAGGACGACGACCGCGGCCCCGCCCGCAGTTACCGGCGTTCGCGGGAAGACCGCTTCGAGGACGAGGGATATTCACGCGGATATGACGATCGGGCTCGCGAGTACGACGAGCCCGCGGCCTACCGCGGCGGAATCCCCGGTGGTTTCGACGATGCCCGGTTCGAGCCTCGCATCCGGACTCCGCGTGAGTTCGACCGCACCCCACCGCGTTTCGGCGCGATGCGGGGTTCGACGCGCGGCGCCCTGGCAATGGATCCGCGCGGAATGGCCGAGCTGTTCGAGGCCGGCAGCCCGCTCGCCAAAATCACCACGCTGCGCCCCAAGGACTACAGCGAGGCACGCACCATCGGAGAGCGCTTCCGTGACGGCACCCCGGTGATCATGGATCTGGTGTCGATGGACAACGCCGATGCCAAGCGGCTGGTCGACTTCGCGGCAGGCCTGGCCTTCGCGCTGCGTGGTTCCTTCGACAAGGTCGCCACCAAGGTGTTCCTGCTGTCGCCGGCGGATGTCGACGTCACTGCCGAGCAGCGTCGCCGCATCGCCGAGGCGGGCTTCTACGCCTACCAGTAGTCAGGCGCGTCACCGCGGGTAGTCTGACTTTGTCGCACTCACGCTGCGGCCCAGGCTGTACTTGGCCTGTTGTCAAAGTCACACATCTGCCTGAGTGAGGTCGGCTTCGTTGGCGCTCTTCTTCGAAATCCTGGGTTTCGCGCTGTTCATTTTCTGGCTGCTGCTGATCGCCCGGGTCGTGGTCGAGTTCATCCGCTCGTTCAGCCGTGATTGGCATCCGCGCGGAGTGACCGTCGTCGTGCTGGAAATCATCATGTCGCTGACCGATCCGCCCGTGAAACTACTGCGTCGGATAATCCCGCAGCTCACGATAGGTGCTGTCCGCATCGACCTGTCGATCATGGTGCTGCTTCTGGTCGCGTTCATCGGTATGCAGTTGGCGTTCGGTGCCGCGGTCTGACGCTCGTCGCGCGTGGACGATGAGGGCGCGATATGGCCGTGAATAGACGTTCGTGGGCCTTCCGGGGGTGACCGGGAAAGTTGAGTTTCGGTATTAATTATCGACCTCGCCTGCAACCGCCGGGTCTGGTGTGACAGGATGGACGCCAGTTACGTTCCAGTAAGGCTTTACACTTCGTGATCAGTTGACGGTCCAGACCTCAAGGGGGCAGACGATGCCGCTCACTCCTGCCGACGTGCACAACGTGGCGTTCAGCAAGCCACCCATTGGCAAACGCGGCTACAACGAGGACGAGGTCGACGCCTTCCTCGACCTGGTCGAAAACGAGCTGTCCCGCCTCATCGAGGAGAACACCGATCTGCGTCAGCGGGTCGCCGAGCTGGACCAGGAACTCGCGAGCGCCCGGGCCGGCGGAAGCGCCGGTCAGCCCACTCAGACCCTCCCAGTTTACGAGCCGGAGCCCGAACCTGCACCGGCTCCAGCTCCGCAGCCTGTGTACGAAGCCCCGCCCGTGCAGCCGCAGCCTGCCGCTCCGGCGACCGAGGACCAGCATCTGCGCGCCGCCAAGGTGCTCAGCCTTGCGCAGGACACCGCGGATCGTCTGACCAACAGCGCCAAGGCCGAGTCGGAGAAGATGCTGGCCGACGCCCGCGCGGAGGCCGATCAGCTCGTTACCGAGGCCCGGCAGACGGCCGAGACCACGGTCACAGAAGCGCGGCAGCGCGCAGATGCCATGCTGGCCGATGCGCAGAGCCGGTCCGAGACGCAGTTGCGGCAGGCTCAGGAGAAGGCCGATGCCCTTCAGGCCGACGCCGAGCGCAAGCATTCCGAGATCATGGGAACCATCAACCAGCAGCGCACTGTTCTTGAAGGTCGCCTCGAGCAGCTCCGTACGTTCGAGCGCGAGTACCGCACCCGTCTGAAGACCTATCTGGAGTCGCAGCTCGAAGAGCTGGGACAGCGCGGCTCGGCCGCACCGGTGGATTCGGGAGCCAACAACGACGGGGGCTTCAATCAGTTCAACCGGGGCAACAACTAGTCGCGTGCCCCTAGCACCTAGGGTGGGCTCATGCTGATCGTCGCGCTCGTGCTCGCCGTCGTCGGTCTCGCTGCTCTTGTGATGGCCGTTGTCACCAGCAACGAGCTCATCGCCTGGGTGTGTATCGCCGCCAGTGTCATCGGTGTCGTCTTGCTGATCGTCGACGCCATCCGGGACCGCTCGAAGAGCGACGCCGACGAAACATCCACCGGCACCGAGGTTCTCGCAGAAGACCAAGGCGAGTACGAGGACTATCCGGACGAGGCTCCGATCGCCGAGGAGTACGACGAGACTTCTCGCGACGACACGGTCGCCGTCGACGTGGCGTCCACGGAGCAGCCCGGCGAACCGGTGGACGACGAGAAGCCGAAGAACTGAGCGGTGCCGTCAGCGCGGCACGGCGAGCAGCTGCCGGACTTCGTCGTCGCTGACCTGATGGAAATCCGCAAAGACCTGACCGACCGCCAGGAAGTGCGCCGGCATGGTCGAGCACACCACGTGGTCGGCCTCTTCGCGCAGTAGTCGGCACACCGTCGACGGACCCACCGGAGCGCCGACGACCACCTGCGCGGCGCCGGCCTGTCGGACAGAACGCACCGCGGCGACCATGCTCGCTCCGGTGGCGATGCCGTCGTCGACGAGGACCACCGTGCACCCCGACACCTCCAGCGGCCCGCGGCCACCGCGGTAGGCCAATTCCCGGCGATGCAGTTCTGCGGTCTCTCGGGCGATGGCATCGCGAACCTGCTCATCGGCGATTCCGAGGCTGCGCAGTAGGTCATGGTTGAGCACCACGCCACCGCCGGTGGCGACCGCGCCCATCGCGAGTTCGGGCCATTGCGGAACCCCGAGCTTGCGGACGAGGCATACATCGAGTGGGGCGTTCAGCGCTCGTGCGACTTCCGCGCCGATCGGCACGCCGCCACGCGCCAGCCCGAGGACGTGGAGGTTCTGCTGCCCTCGGTAGCGGGAGAGATCGCGC
This sequence comes from Mycolicibacterium iranicum, assembly GCF_001650495.1. GTDB lineage: Bacteria > Actinomycetota > Actinomycetes > Mycobacteriales > Mycobacteriaceae > Mycobacterium > Mycobacterium iranicum_A. Next base: position 49,380 of record NZ_LWCS01000087.1, read on the forward strand.
GCCAACACCTGGCCCGCCTCGCGACGGTCCCGAAAGGTTCGTCTTTTGTCACTCATGGCACGGTCCTTGAGAGGAGTACCCGTTCGATTATGGGGTTATCTAGCAGTGGAAACGAGGGAGACCATGGGCATCGAGTTCGAAAGTGTCGTCGACCATCCGCGCGATGAGGTGTGGAACTGGTTCAGCCGTCCGGGCGCGATGCCCCGCCTGGTGCCGCCATGGCAGCCGATGACGGTGATCAAGGAAGCCGAGTCCCTCGCCGACGGCACCGCGGTCTTGGGGTTGCCCGGCGGTCTGCGCTGGGTGGCGCGTCATGACCCATCGGCCTACGTGCCGGGCAGCCGCTTCGTCGACGAGTTGTCCTCCCACGGCATCGCGTCGTGGCCGCCGCGGGTGATCGGCGGTTGGCGCCACATCCACACGTTCTCTGACGTCGGCGCACAGACCCGGGTCCATGACGAGGTCGACGCCGTGGTGCCAGCGGCCGGGCTGCGCTCGACGTTCGTCTACCGGCACCGCCAGCTGGCCGACGACCTGGCTGCGCACCGCAGAGGTGCGGCGGCGGGGATGGCGCCCATGGTCATCGCGGTCACGGGATCTTCGGGGCTGGTCGGTTCCGCATTGTGCGCATTCCTCACCAGCGGTGGTCACCGGGTGATCAGACTGGTTCGCGGTGCGGCGGGCGGTGCCGACGAGAGGCACTGGGATCCCGGGGCGCCGGCGGCGGACCTCCTGTCCGGGGTCGACGCCGTCGTACACCTGGCGGGCGCGTCCATTGCGGGACGATTCACCGACGGGCACCGGAGAGCCATCCGGGACAGCCGCATCGAGCCGACACGGCGTCTGGCCGCGGCCGCGGCGTCGGCGGAGAACGGCCCTCGCACCTTCATCTGCGCGTCGGCGGTCGGGTTCTACGGTTTCGACCGCGGTGACACCCAGCTGACCGAAGACAGTGCGCGCGGTGAGGGTTTCCTCGCCGACGTGGTCACGGATTGGGAGGCCGCCACGGTCCCTGCGTCCGACGCCGGACTGCGGGTGGTCAAGGTGCGGACGGGAATCGTGCAGGCTGCCAACGGAGGAACGTTGCGCCTACTGCGGCCTCTGTTCGCCGCAGGGCTCGGCGGACGGCTCGGCAGCGGCAAGCAGTGGTTGTCGTGGATCGGTCTCGACGATGTGATCGACATCTATCACCGCGCCCTGTACGACGATCAGCTCAGCGGTCCGGTGAATGCGGTCGGGCCTGAGCCGGTTCGAAATACCGAGTACACCGAGGAGCTCGCGAAGGTGTTGCACCGCCCGGCGCTGGTACCGGTGCCGTCGTTCGGGCCGCGACTGTTGTTGGGAGAGCAGGGTGCCCGCGAATTGGCGGAGGCGAGCCAGCGGGTTGTCCCGTCGAAACTGCTTGGTCTTGGTCACGAGTTCCGGCACCGCGATGTCGCCGACGCGCTGGCGCATCAGCTCGGTCGTGAGTGACCTGCGACGTGGGTCAGGAAGCCACGCACCAGAGCGCGAATCCTGCCCCCGGTATCCGCGGCGAGTTCCGTTGTGCGGGTGAGTAATTCGTCGTGATCCAAGCCGGCGGCGGGGACATCGCCGGTAAGGTCGGCGGCAAGCCAGATCTTGAGCAGGTCGGCATCGACCTCCGGGTGGAACTGCAGAGCCAGTGCCCGGCCGAGAATGAACGCCTGAGAGGCAGCGGGGGTCCTGGCGATCTCGGTCGCTCCGGGCGGCAGGGTCCAGCGGTCGAAATGCCACTGGAACCACGGTCCACCCGGCACCACGTCGGGCCGGTCGGTGGGGATCTCGTACCACCCGATCTCAGGGCGTGGACCGCGCGAGACGGTTCCGCCGAATGCCTGGGCGAGAAGCTGACCGCCGAAGCACACCCCGAGCAGCGCGATCCCGGCGTCTGCGGCGTCGCGCACGAGCTGCATCTCGGCGCTGACCCAGGTGTTCACGAGCGCCTCGTCGTAGACCGGCCACGACGCACCCAGTGGGACGATGACGTCGTATCCGGACGGGTCGGGGAAGTCGACGTCACCGGCGGGGTGGCCGGACCGTTCGGCGGGGACGACCTCGAACGTGTCGATGTCGAACCCGTTTTCGGCGAAAGCGTCACCGAGGAGGGCCGGGGTCGCGATGTGCTCGTTGAGCAGAAACAGAACCTTGGGTGCCACGCCGGCCATTATCTGCCCGGCGGCACCGTTTCGCGGAATCCGGGGACGGTGCCGAATCTTCTACCATGGCGGACAGCATGAATGCTCCGGCTGCCAACCTGTTCGCCGTCGTCGCAGTTTCGACGGCGGCACTGCATTTCGCGTTTCTCGGCTACCTGATCGTCGGTGGGTTCCTGATCAGGCGATGGCCTGGCACGGTGTGGCTCCATATGCCGGTCGTCGGATGGGCCGTGGCCAGTCTGGCGTTCGGCCTGCCGTGCCCACTGACCGATCTGGAACGCGTCGCCCGAGCTGCGGCTGGAATGGGTGACATATCCGCGCACGGTTTCATCGATCATTACATCACCGGTGTCTGGTACCCCGAAGAGGCCGCAATCCTGGTGCAGGCGTTGGTGTTTGCGGCGATTGTCGGCTCGTGGATCGGGTTCGTCGTCCGTTCCCGAACGCGATCGGCAGCGTCGCCGGGCCGCTGATCCCGGCGATCGGCTTCCAGACGGTCGGTCCCGCACGCCGGGCCGTAGCTCCTCACCGGCGGGTGAGATCTGCCCCAAGAAGACAACAGGGCCACCTCCGTGGAGGTGGCCCTGTTGCTCAGGGAAGCTACTTCACATTGACGTAGTAGACGTACCCGGTGATGGTCTGCTGGTAGGTGCGGTCGCCGAAGAAATCCCGAACGGTGCCACGGATGGGAGCGCCGCGGTTGACACTGACGACGCTGGCTTGATCCAGCGGGACGTCGGATTGCTTCTGGACGATCACTCGGTTGCCGTCGGCTTCGAGCTGGCTGATCGTGGCCTGCGCGTCGGAGCCGGTGGGTGCTGCCAGCGCCGGCGCGGCCAGTCCGAGGACGGCGGCGGACAATCCGGCTACTGCGGCGGTGGTAATGCTGAACTTCTTCATGGTGGTGATGCTTCTTCCCTGTGTCGGGTCGGAGCCGTGGAGCGTGTCGCGCGGTTTCGACTTATTCTCTTGTTCTTCTCGATCGTGGTGATCTGACTGCTTAAACCGGCAGCTCAGGGCATTAATTCCGCTGGCAGGATCTTGCAGGCGGCTGGCAGTATCACGTCCATGGAATTTGGCGTCCAGGATGTCGCGGTCGGCATCAGAGACGGGACACCGAGTTTTGCCAGAGCACTCTTACTTTATTGACGTATGCGCATGACAGTTTGCCAGTCAGCATGCGCACGTATCCGGATCACGAAACCTGCAAAGACGTTCGACGCATTCGTATTAGCTGTCCCGGGTTTTGTCGCGCGCCGTCCCATTGTTAAGAAATTTTACAATCGCTCGTGTGTTCGGTTCGCCGATGGGCTCCTGGATCCTCCCTTGTCGTGAACGTAACCGTTCGCTGACAGCTGGACCAAGCCCTGTGTAAAGCAACTTTACACAGGTAAATCGGCTAACAAACCTTTTCGACTGAAGTTTGCAGATCTGCGGCACCCTTGATCGCAGCTGTGTTAGCGGCGGCTGCTTGACGATCCGCCGTTACTGGTGTTCTATGCATTTCGAAGTCGTCAATTTCACATGCGTGATTTTGAACGAAATTAGCCAGCGTCCCACCCGCCGGGGATGGGTAATTGATAGGAGTGAGTTGCTGATGGGCTACGGAAGATTCGTCGGACGCGTCGGTGTGTTAGCTGTCGCCTTCGGGATCGGGCTCGCGGGCCCTACGGTCGCGAGCGCCGACACCACGGACGACAGCGCAGCAGGCGAGTCGCGTTCGGAAACGACCGCAGAAGCGCGGGGCACCACCAAAAAGAATGTCGCGACGTCGCAATCGGCCGGTGCCGCCGCTACGGATGAAACGTCCGAGGAAACAGACGACGCGGAATCGGGCGAGAACACGGACGTCCCATCGGAATCCGAGGCCGTCGACGACGACACCTCAGATCCTGAGGACTCCACTACGCCGCTCGATGATGACGCGGACGAATCCGGACCGATCGTCGACGACACCGATCGTGCGCCGGAAGAAGCAATCAGCGACGATGCTTCCGCCGCACGCGTCGACGAACCGGATCCCGAACCCGGCGCCGCCGAGCCCGCCGACGATCACGCCGAACCCGACGCCGACGCGGACCTCGACGATCCGTCGGCGTCGAACGCGCCCGCGTTCTCCGCCGACACGCCGGCCGCCGAGTTAGACGACACCGAAACGGTGTCACTGCTGTCCTCGGTCCCCGAAGCGACAACCAGCACGCAAACCACCAGCGTCGCCGGCGTCGTCTCCAGGTTCCTCGGGCTTCTGGGCATCGGCCCCTCGGCGGGCAACGGCACCGCACCTCTGCCCTCCTTCGAGTTCGTGACGGCGGTGTTCGGCGCGATCCGCCGGGAAATGGACAAGCTGTTCGCCAACAACGGCCCGTCCGCCGCCTTGGCGTCGACCAGCCAGACCACTCCCGGCGTCGTCACCGGCTTGCTGACTGCGACCGACCCCGAGGGCGACAAGCTCGTCTACTCGATCGTCCAGGCCCCCACCCGCGGCACCGTCGAGGTCGACAGCACCGGCACGTTCACCTACACCGCCGACCCACGGAGCGGTGCCGGCGCCGACACTTTCGTCGTCCAGGTCCGTGACGCGGGCTTCCACCTCATCTCGGTGACGCCGACCAGGTCGCAGGTACCCATCACCATCACCCTCGACGCCAACGGCATTGCTACGCAGTCCACGTCGCAGCGCAGCTCACTGAGGAGTGCCGCCGTCAGCACCCTCGCCGCGACCACCGCCACGACAGGCACGATCTACCACCTCACGACGTCGGGCGCCGACATCGTCGGCTTCAATCCGGCCAAAGACAAACTCGATCTCGGAGATGTGTCCGTCCACAACTTCATCGTCGTCGACACCCCCGAGGGCGTCGGATTCCGCAATCCATGGTCCGGCGAAACTGCGGTGCTACAGGGTGTTTCGCTGAGCCAACTCACGGTCGACAGTTTCACCCCCGTCATCAACGATCATCTGCGCCAGGATCTTTCCGGCGCGCTGGCGTGGGAACAGGGCATCACCCCGAAGGCGAACACCGTTTACGCGCGCTCACACGAGGTGGGTCAGATCGACCGCGTGACCTTCAATGCCGCCACCGACGTGGTGGACTTCCGCTACTTCGGGACCCGCGAGCAGCTGTTCATGAACGACACCCCCGAAGGCGTCGTCATCTCCAACGCCGGCACCGGGCAGGCGCTGATCCTGCAGGGCGTCACCAAGAGTCAGCTCACCGCCAGGAACTTCGTCTTCCACAGCGCCCAGGTTCGCGAGGACCGACTGCATCTACAACTGGGCATCGGCACCGTTCCCGACTCCCAGGTGCTGCCCCTGGGCGTGGCCATCGCAGGTACCAACAACTGGCCGACCACCGCAGGCAGCGGCCAGCCGCCGACAGGCCAGACCGGCACGACCACGAAGATCGACTGGCTGTACGGCAGCCACACCGCGATGAACTTCGACCCCAGCAAGGACAAACTGGACTTCGGCTGGTTCAAAGCCCACGAGTTCGACGTCACCGAGGTCGGCGGCTCCACGAAGATCGCCATCACCGCGAACAACCAGTCCTACACCCTCACCGGCGTCGCCATCGGCGAACTCACGACAAGCAACATCGTCGCGCTCGATGACGGTGCCCGCACCAAGTGGGCCAACCTCATCTACGGCGCGGGACAGACGGTGACCCATCCGAAACTCTCCGTCAGTGACGCCAGCGTATCCGAAGGTCACAGCGGCACAACGACGATGACATTCACTGTTTCCTTGTCGAAGGCCTCCACAGAACAGGTGACCGTCAGCTACAGCACGAGCAACGGCACCGCCACCGCCGCCGGTGGCGACTACGCACCGGCCGTCGGCACCCTGACCTTCACGCCCGGCCAGACCTCCAAGACGGTCGGTGTCACGATCAACGGCGACACCCTCGTCGAGCTCGACGAACAAATCACCCTCACACTGTCGTCACCGGTCAACGCCACCATCGCAGACAGCTCCGGAACCGGCACAATCCGCAACGACGACATCGACTCGACGCCGACCATTCCGCCGAGCGTGTCCATCGCCGACCTGTCAGTGACCGAAGGCAACGGCGAGCACAGCCATTTCATGTTCGTGGCGTCGCTGAGCAAGGCCTCCACCGGCACGGTCACCGTCACCTACACGACCTCGAACGGCACCGCGATCGCCGGCGCCGACTACACCGCCACCACCGGCACCATCACCTTCGCGCCCGGTGTCACCTCGCAACTGGTGCACGTAGACGTCATCGGAGACAGCGTCGTCGAGGCCAACGAGACATTCATCGTGACGCTGTCCAACCCGCTCGGGGCCACCATTGCCGACGGCTCCGCCACCGGCACCATCACCAACGACGACACCGTGGTGACGCCCGGCGTCGGCGGCATCAACTCCGGAAACCCCGGCGACGAGCTCTGGGGCGAAGCCTTCTTCGCACCGTACGTCGACATGGGTGCCTGGCCGGTGCCGAACCTGCTCACCATCGCACAGCAGCGCGGAACCTCGCTGCTGACACTCGGTTTCCTTCAGGCCACCCCGGACGGGAAGCTGGCATGGGCGGGATTGTCTGCGCTGACCCCGGATTCGGACTTCGATCAGGCCAAGGCCATCAACCAGTCCATCGCCGCGCTGCAGGCCGCCGGCGGTGACGTGATGATCTCGCTCGGAGGCGCGTCGGGCACCAGCCTGGCGCAGTGGTACGCCGCCCGCGGGCTGGGCGCCCAGGCGTTGGCCACCGCGTACGCCGGCATCGTCACCACGTACAGCCTCAACCGTATCGACTTCGACATCGAAGGCGCCGCGGTGGCTGAACCAGCCTCGATCGCATTGAACGCCCAGGCAATCAGGCTGCTTCAGCAGCAGATGCCCGAGCTCGAGGTCTGGTACACCCTGCCCGTCCTGCCCACCGGATTGACCGCCGACGGTGTCAACGTCGTGCGCAAGGCCCTCGAAGCGGGGGTGAAGCTCGACGGCGTCAACATCATGGCGATGGACTACGGTGAATCAGCCGCGCCGACAAGCGGTCCCAACGCCAAGACGATGGGCGCCTACGCCATTCAGGCCGCGGAGTCGACCCACGCACAGCTGACTTCGCTGTACGCGAACCACGGTAAGACCTTTGGTTGGAACCAGCTGGGCGTCACCCCGATGCTCGGGGTCAACGATGTGCTGACCGAGGTGTTCACCACCTCGGACGCGCAGGCGCTGGAGAATTTCGCCCGTGCCAAAGGTTTGGGCATGCTGTCGATGTGGTCGATCAACCGGGACCAGCCGGGCAATATCGGCCAGGCCACGACAACCACGTCGGGCACCAACACGCCGGCAGGCGGCTACAGCGCAGTCTTCAACGACTACGGGACGGTGAACCCCATCTCGGGCCCACCGCCGGCCATATCGATCGCCGATCTCGCGGTGGCCGAGGGCAACGGCGACCACGCCCACTTCATGTTCACCGTGACGCTGGACAAGCCGTCGACCCAGCCGGTGACGGTGCGCTACACCACGTCGAACGGCACCGCCATCGCCGGCACCGACTACACCGCGTCGTCTGGCGTCATCGAGTTCGCGCCGGGCGTGACGTCTCGCACCGTGCACGTCGACATCATCGGCGACACGGTCGCCGAATCGAACGAGACGTTCACGGTGACGCTGTCGACGCCGACCGGGGCGACAATCGCCGACGGCACCGCCACGGGCACCATCACCGACGACGACGGCACGACTCCGACGCCGGGCAATGTCGCGGTGAAGTACACCGTGAACGACAACTGGGGATCGGGTTACACCGCGATGGTCGAGGTGACCGCGGGAACATCCGGGTTCAACGGCTGGACAGTGGAATTCGACACCCCGGCGCAGATCGGCAACATCTGGAACGCCGAGATCGTGAGCCGGGTCGGTAACCACTACGTGGTTCGCAATGCCGCGTACAACCCGCAGGTCTCGGCGGGGCAGACTGTGAGCTTCGGCTTCCAGGCATCACCGGGCGGAGGAGCGGCGACGGCCACCAACTTCGTCGTCAACGGCGTGCCCGTCGGTCAGAACCCGACGACAGTCCTGCCGAAGGCCTCCGTCGCGGATGCGACAGTCACCGAAGGGGCCGGTGGCAGCAGGAATCTGGTCTTCACCGTGACGTTGGACAAGGCGTCGACGACGCCGGTCACCCTCGCCTACGCGACATCGAACGGAACCGCCACGGCAGGAACCGATTACACGTCGAAGTCGGGCACCGTGACGTTCGCCGCCGGCGTGACGAGCCAGCAGATCTCAGTGCCGGTCCTCGGGGACACGGCGGTGGAGTCCAACGAGACGTTGACTTTGACGCTGTCCAACCCCACCGGGGCGACCATCGCGGACGGTTCCGCGGTCGGCACCATCACCAACGACGACGTCGCTCCCGTGGTCCCGCCGAAGGTGACGATCTCCGATGCGACGGTCACCGAGGGGGCCAGTGGCAGCAAGAACCTGGTGTTCACGGTGACTCTCGACAAAGCCGCGACGACCCCGGTCAGTGTTGCGTACGCGACGGCGAACGGAACCGCCACGGCCGGTAACGATTACACCGCCAAGACCGGAACGCTCACCTTCGCGGCAGGCGTGACCAGTCAGCAGATCTCGGTGGCGATCCTGGGCGATACGACGGTCGAGCAGAACGAGACGTTCACACTGACACTGTCGAACCCCAACGGCGTCACCATCGCCGACGGCTCCGCCACCGGCACCATTACCAATGACGACATCGCCCCCACGCCTGGCAATCCGTCGGCCACCATGGTCGTCAACGACAATTGGGGGTCGGGCTTCACCGCCACCGTGACCGTGGCTGCGGGAACATCGGCATTGAACGGCTGGACGGTGGAGTTCGATACCCCGGCGCAGATCAGCAATATCTGGAACGCCGAGATCGTCAGCCGGGTCGGCAACCACTACGTGGTGCGCAACGCCACCTGGAATGCGGGCGTCGCGGCCGGCAAGACCGTCACCTTCGGCTTCCAGGCCTCCCCGGGAGGATCCTCCGCGACGGCGACCAACTTCAAGGTCAACGGCCAGAGTGCTCCCACCCAGCCGCCGACAATCACGGTCGCCGACGCGACGGTCAACGAAACCAACAGCGGCGCAACGCAGATGACCTTCCTGGTCACGCTGTCGAAATCGTCGACCACTCCGGTCACGGTCACGTATGCAACCTCGAACGGCACGGCCGCCGCAGGTGTCGACTTCACCGCCACATCGGGGACGGTGACCTTTGCGCCCGGCGTGCTCTCGCAGCAGATCCAGGTCTCCATCACCGGTGACACCACGCCAGAACAGAACGAGACGTTCACACTGACGTTGGCGAGCCCCAACGGTGCGACCATCGCTGACGGCTCCGCCGTGGGCACCATCACCAACGACGACATCCCGGCGAACGTGTCGCTCAGCATCTCGGATGCCTCGGTGACCGAGGGTGCCCCCGGAACGGGTGTCGCGCCGGGCTGGTTCAGGACGTCGGGCAACCAGATCCTCGACTCGGCAGGCAATCCGGTGCAGATCGCCGGCGTCAACTGGTTCGGCATGGAAAGCGAGACGTTCGCACCGCACGGTCTGTGGACGCGCAACTACAAGGACATGATGAACCAGATGGCGGCGCTGGACTTCAACACCATCCGGCTCGCCTACTCCAGCGAGATGCTGCACACCACGGCGGCGCCCAACGGCATCGACTTCTCCAAGAATCCTGACCTGGCGGGCCTCACCCCGGTGCAGATCATGGACAAGATCGTCGCCTACGCCGGCGAGATCGGGATGCGTGTCATCCTCGATCACCATCGCAGCAGCAAGGGGGCGGGCCCGAACGGCAACGGCCTCTGGTACGAGGGGTCCTACACGGAAGCGGCGTGGATCAACGACTGGAAGATGCTCGCGCAGCGGTACGCCAACAACCCCACCGTGATCGGGGCCGACCTGCACAACGAACCGCACAGCGGAACGTGGGGCGGTGGGGGAGCCACCGACTGGGCCGCGGCGGCAGAACGGGCGGGCAACGCCGTGCTGTCGGTGAACCCGAACTGGCTCATCATCGTGGAGGGCGTGGCTGATTACCAGGGTCAATCCTATTGGTGGGGCGGCAATCTGATGGGGGTCAAGGACCGGCCGATCGTGCTGGACGTGCCCAACCGGGTGGTGTACTCGCCGCACGACTACCCGAACTCGGTCTACGCGCAGCCATGGTTCCAGCAGGCGAACTTCGGTGCGGGGTTGCCGGACAAATTCGAGCAGATGTGGGGCTACATCTATGAGCAGAACATTGCCCCGATCTACTTGGGGGAGTTCGGCACCAGGTTGACCGATCCCAAGGACGTCGTCTGGTATGAGGCCATCACGTCGTATCTGTCGGGAGACTTCGACAACAACGGCACGATCGACATCGCGGCGGGTACGCAGGACATGTCGTGGACGTTCTGGTCGTGGAACCCGAATTCTCGTGATACCGGCGGAATCCTGGCCGATGACTGGAACACGGTCAACACGAACAAGATGGCCTACCTGGAATCCATCCAGTTCGACTTCGACGACAGCAGCCCGGGCGTGCTCGCGCAGTTCGTGGTGTCGCTGGCCGCCCCGTCGACCCAGCCGGTCACCGTGGCCTACGCCACGTCGAACGGCACGGCGACCGGGGGCAGCGACTACGGGGTGACGTCGGGCACGCTGACATTCGCACCCGGCGAGACCCGCAAGACCATCACCGTGGTGGTGTTCGGGGACACCCAACTCGAAGGCAACGAGAGCTTCCTCGTGACGCTGTCCAGTCCCACCGGTGCCACGATCGCCGACGGCACGGGAGCAGGCACCATCGTCAACCGGCCGACGACGGTATAGGAGGGTCTAACCCGCGATCCGGTACCGGCGTTCCGGGCGTCCGACTCCGTACTGCAGACGGAGCTCGAGAGCGCCGGTACCGAGATAGTGTTCGAGATAGCGCCGAGCGCTGACCCGGGAAATGCCCACCAGGTCAGCGCATTCGGCTGCCGAGACCTCACCGGCATCGCGCACCGCGGCCAGCACCAGCTCTCCGGTCTCTGCGCCGAGGCCCTTGGGCATCACTTTCGCCGGCGTCACCGACGGCCCGCCGAACAGTGCGTCGATGAGGCTCTGGTCCGCGCCGCTCGCGGACTGCAGCGCGTCCGCACGGGACGCGAACGCCCGCAGCTTCGCCTCCAGCTGCGGAAACTCGAACGGTTTGATGAGGTAATCCGCGGCGCCGCCGTCCAGCGCGCCCCTGACGGTGTCGAGCTCGCGCGCCGCGGTGATCATGATGACATCCACGCGGTCTGCCTCAGAACGCAAGCGCTGCAACACATCCAACCCGGTCATGTCCGGGAGGTAGACGTCCAGCAGAATGAGGTGCGGGTGCAGTTCCGGAACCGCCGAGAGCGCTTCCTCGCCGGTGCGGGCCACGCCGACCGCGCGGAAACCTTCCACCCGGTCCACGAACCGGCGGTGGATCTCGGCGACCATGAAATCGTCGTCGACCACGAGCACGTCACGCATGTGTGGACACCGCGTTCAAGCGCACCAGGAACTGTGCGCCGCCATCAGGGGTGTCGCTGACGTCGATCGTGCCGCCGTGCTGCGCGGTCACCAACCGCACCAGCGCCAGTCCGATCCCGCGGCCGCCGGGCACCTCAGGTTTTGAGGTGACGCCACGGGCGAAGATCGCCTCTCGAAGATGTTCCGGCACACCGGGTCCCGTGTCGACGACGGAGATCGTCAGACCGTCGGTGTCGTCGATCTGGACGGTCACCGACGCGTGCGGCGCACCGACGGACACGTCCACCGCGTTGTCGATGAGATTGCCCAGCAGCGTGATCACGTCGGTGGCCATGGCCGGATCGAGAGTAGCCAGGTGCGAGTGCGGGTCGAGGTGCAGGTCGACGCCACTCTCGGCGGCCAGCGACGTCTTCGCGATCAGCAGCGCCGCCACGGCAGGATCGGAAATCCGTTCGGTCACCGCGTCGCTGATCTCGGCCCGCCTGCGCGTCAACGTGCCCACCAGATCACGCACCGAGTCGTACTCACCGAGTTGCACCAGGCCCGAGATGGTGTGCAGTTGATTGGCGAATTCATGGGTCTGCGCGCGCAGCGTGTCGGTCACGCTCTTGTGCGAAGACAGCTGGCTCTGCAGGGCGGCCAGTTCGGTGCTGTCGCGCATCGTCGTCACGGTGCCGATCCGCATGCCCTGACTGGTGGCTGCGCGGCGGCTCAGCGCCAACACGCGTGTCCGTGTCGCAATGACCACGTCTTGAGTCGCATCCGAGGACATGAGAAGCGCGACCACCGCCGGATCGATCCCCACCGCATCGACGCGTCGGCCGACCGCGCTGCCGGGCACCCCGAGCAGATCCTGGGCACTGTCGTTGAGAAGAGTGATCTCGCCGTCGTTGTTCACCGCGATCACCCCTTCTCTGATGCTGTGCAGCAGTGCCTCCCGATGGTCGGCGAGGCTCGCGATCTCGGCGACTTCAAGCCCGCGCGTATGCCGCTTGATGCGCCGCGACAGCAGCCACGACGCGACGAGGCCGAGAGCTGCGCCCAACCCGAGATACACCAGAAGACCTTCACCCGCGCCGCTGAGCAAGGCCCACACCGAGGGGTATTGCTCGCTGACCGACGCGACGGCCAGCACGTCGCCGTCGATGGACAGAATCGGAACCTGTCCGACGAGGCTGTGCGTGCCCTCGATGTCGGCATCGCCGAACCAGGCGCGGCCCTCGTCGGCACGACTGGTGCCCAGGTCCACTCGCGCACCGATGCGAGACGGGTCCGACGACGCACGCACGGTGCCGTCGGGACCCAGGATCTCGGCGAGGCTGGCACCCGAGAGTGCCACGGCGCGGTCCACCTCCGGTGCCAGCGTCCGAGAGGTGAACGGGTCGGGCGGCACCTGCTCGGCGCGTTCCCGCACGATCGGTGCGGAGGCCATGTTCTCGGCCACCGCGATCATGCGTTGACCTCGGACCTCCCTGAACTCGCCCTCTGACTGGGCCACCGAGACGGCAGCGACCGCGACCAGCACCACGGCGACGACCGTGAGCTGGAAGACCAGGAACTGGCCGGCCAGGCTCCGCATGTACTTAATGACCAATACCTTCTTTGCGTCCACATGGGTGACGTGGGTCACTGCCGAGGTCCAGTATTGCTGAGCATCACAAATGATTGGGGACGTCATGTTCGTATCCGGCAGACGCAGGCCGAGTATCGGTCTGGTCATCGCCGTCGTAGCCGCGTTGCTCGTCTCTGCGTGCGGGGTGACCCGCGGCGAGGACACCAGTCTGCACCGTCTGCGGATGATGGTGCCCAACAGTCCGGGCGGAGGTTACGACCTCACCGCACGCACAGCCGTCAAGATCATGGAAGACGACGACATCACGGGCCGCATCGAGGTGTTCAACGTCATCGGTGCCGGCGGCACGGTCGCGATGGCCCGCCTGATGAACGAAAAGGGCAACGGCGACCTCATGATGATGATGGGACTCGGCGTCGTCGGGGCCACCTTCACCAACGGGTCGGAGGCGCGCGCCTCCGATGCGACCGCGTTGGCCAAGGTGGTCGAAGAGCAGGAAGGCATCCTCGTTCCCGCCGACTCGCCGTTCAAGACGGTGCAGGATTTCGTCGCAGCGTGGAAAGCCGACCCGGCCAAGATCACGGTCGGCGGCGGGTCCAGTCCGGGCGGTCCCGACCACCTCTTCCCGATGGAGACAGCCAAAGCGGTCGGGGTGGAGCCCTCTGCGGTGAACTACGTGTCCTACGACGGAGGTGGTGACCTGCTCACCGCGCTGCTCGGCAACAAGATCGCCGCGGGCACGTCGGGCCTGGGCGAATATGTCGACCAGATCGAATCGGGGCAGGTGCGGGTACTGGCCGTGTCCGGCGACGAGCGGGTCGAGGGCGTCGATGCGCCCACGCTGACCGAGGCGGGCATCGACCTGACCTTCACCAACTGGCGCGGAATCCTTGCGCCACCCGGGATTTCCGCTGAGGACCGCGACGCGATGGTCAGGGTCCTCGAAGAACTGCACGGCACCGATGCCTGGAAGGAAGCGCTGGTGACGAACGGCTGGAGCGATGCCTTCATGACCGGAGAACCGTTCGAGAGGTTTCTCGAAGAACAGGACCAACGCGTCGAGACGACGCTGACCGATCTGGGGCTGGTATGAGCACCGACATCGAAAAGCCCGATCAGGCACAGCGTCCCGATTACGCGCAGTACGTCGTTTGCGCGGTGATGGTCCTCGTCGGCGCCTTCCTGCTCTTCGATGCGCTCACGCTGCCCGGCGGGTACGCCAAGGTCGACCCTGTCGGCCCCCGCCTCTTCCCGATCGTCATCGGGGTCGGACTGCTGGTGATGGCGGTGATCTTGGCGATCGCGATTCCCCGTGGCTCCAAGGGTGAAGCCGACGCCGGCGAGGACATCGACCCCGACATGCCCAGCGACTGGCGCACCGTCGGTCTGCTCGTCGGTCTGTTCGTCCTGCTGATCGTGCTGGTCGAGCCGCTCGGCTGGGCCATCGCCGGAGCCCTCTTCTTCGCCGGCTGCGCCACCGTTCTGGGCAGCAAGCACTACGTGCGCAACATCGCCATCGGCGCCGTCCTAGCGGTCGGCAGCTTCTACGCGTTCTACTCCGGGCTCGGAATCCCGCTGCCCGCAGGCATTCTGGATGGGATTCTGTAAATGGAGAATTTCGACTGGCTCATGCAGGGGTTCGCCGAAGCTGCGACCCCGATGAACCTCCTGTACGCCGTCATCGGCGTGCTGCTCGGCACCGCAGTCGGCGTACTGCCGGGCATCGGCCCCGCCATGACCGTGGCTCTGCTGCTGCCGATCACTTACAACGTCAGCCCCAGCGCCGCCTTCATCATGTTCGCGGGCATCTTCTACGGCGGCATGTACGGCGGCTCCACCACGTCGATCCTGCTCAACACTCCTGGCGAGTCGTCGTCGGTCATCACCGCCATCGAGGGCAACAAGATGGCCAAGGCGGGCCGCGCCGCCCAGGCCCTGGCCACCGCGGCGATCGGCTCGTTCGTGGCAGGCTCTATCGGCACCGCGCTGCTGGCCGCGTTCGCCCCGGCCATCTCCCGGTTCGCCGTCACCCTGGGTGCCCCTTCATATCTGGCGATCATGCTGTTCGCGCTCGTTGCGGTCACTGCTGTGCTGGGCTCGTCGAAGATGCGCGGCCTCATCTCGCTGCTACTCGGACTGGCCATCGGCATCGTCGGCATCGACTCGCTGACCGGCCAGCCTCGCGCCACCTTCGGCATCCCGCTGCTGAGCGACGGCATCGACATCGTCGTCATCGCCGTCGCGGTGTTCGCGGTCGGTGAAGCCCTCTGGGTGGCCGCTCACCTGCGGCGCCGCCCCGCCGACGTGATCCCGGTGGGACGCCCCTGGATGAGCAAGCAGGACTGGGGTCGTTCGTGGAAGCCGTGGCTACGGGGCACGGCATTCGGGTTCCCGTTCGGTGCCCTGCCCGCAGGCGGTGCGGAGCTCCCGACGTTCCTGAGCTACATCACCGAAAAGAAGCTGTCCAAGCACCCCGAGGAATTCGGCAAGGGCGCCATCGAAGGCGTTGCCGGCCCCGAGGCTGCCAACAACGCTTCGGCGGCAGGCACTTTGGTGCCGATGCTGTCGCTGGGTCTGCCCACCAATGCGACCGCTGCAGTGATCCTCACCGCGTTTGTGTCCTACGGCATTCAGCCCGGACCCACGCTGTTCGACAAAGAGCCGCTGCTGATCTGGACGCTGATCGCGAGCCTGTTCATCGGTAACTTCTTGCTACTGGTATTGAACCTGCCGCTGGCGCCGCTGTGGGCCAAGTTGCTGCGCACGCCGCGGCCCTATCTGTACGCGGGCATCCTGTTCTTCGCCACGCTGGGGGCGTTCGCGGTCAACCTGCAACCCCTCGATCTGGCGCTGCTGTTGATCTTCGGATTGATGGGCCTGATGATGCGCCGCTTCGGACTTCCGGTGCTGCCCTTGATCATCGGCGTGATCCTCGGTCCCCGAATCGAGCGCCAGCTGCGGCAGAGCCTGCAGCTCGGCGGTGGCGAGTGGAGCAGCCTGTTCACCGAGCCCGTCGCGATCACCACCTATGTGTTGATGGCGCTGCTGCTGCTGGCTCCGCTGATCCTGCGGCTTATGAACCGCAGCGAGGAGACGCTGCTCGTGGTCGAGGACGACAAGGATCAGAGAGAAAAGGCGTCGCAGTCATGACAATTGTCGTCGGATACACGGCCGACCCGTTCGGTCACGCAGCACTGGAATACGGCATCGCCGAGGCGAAGTTGCGTCAGACCGATCTGCTCGTCATCAACGCCACCTCGGGCGATTCGTACGTGGACGCGCGTTTTGCCGGTCGGAGCGAGGTCCACAGCGTCGAGGCGCGGCTGGCCGAATGCGGGGTGGCGTTCGAGCTGCGCCAGCCGGTCGGGGTGGATCCCGCCGAGGAGCTGCTGGCCGCGATGAGCAACGGCGATGCCCAGCTGCTCGTGGTCGGCATCCGGCATCGCAACCCGGTCGGGAAACTGATGCTCGGAAGCGTCGCGCAGAAGGTGATCCTGGAGTGCCCGAAGCCGGTGCTCGCGGTGAAGCCCGACGAAGTGTGACAGCCTGGAGCGATGGGAAGGTACGCAGGCGTCTTCGGGCCGCACGCACCAGAAGCCACGTACGTCGAACACACCTACCCGGAGCAGCTTTTCGACACCGGGGAAGTGCGACTGAACTACGCAGTCGCCGGTGACGAGACCAAACCACCACTGCTGCTCATACCGGGGCAGTCTGAATCGTGGTGGGGCTACGAACCGGCGATGCCGCTGCTGGCCGAGCACTTTCATGTCCACGCCGTGGACATGCGGGGTCAGGGTCGATCCACGCGCACGCCGCACCGCTACACCCTCGACAACGTCGGCAACGATCTGGTGCGCTTCCTCGATGGGGTGATCGGGAAGCCGGCGTTCGTCAGCGGGCTGTCCTCCGGTGGGCTCGCCAGTGCCTGGCTGTCGGCCTACGCCAAGCCGGGCCAAGTCATCGCCGCGTGTTGGGAGGACCCGCCGTTCTTCAGCTCCGAGATCGACCCCGTCGTGGGCCCGCCGATCACCGACAGCATCGGTCCGCTGTTCGGGATGTGGGCACGCTACCTGGGCGACCAGTGGAGCGTCGGCGACTGGGACGGTTTTGTCGCTGCGGTTCCCGACGAGCTCGCCGACTGGCAGGCCCACGTCGCGCTCGTCGTCGGCACCGCCGAGCCTGCACAGAACCTGCGCGAGTATGACCCCGAATGGGGAAAGGCGTTCATCACAGGTACTTTCGCGGCCAGCTGCCCGCACCACGTGATGCTGAGCCAGGTCAAGGTGCCCGTGCTGTTCACCCACCACTTCCGCATGATCGACGAGGCGTCGGGCGGGCTGATCGGCGCGTGCACCGACGTCCAGGCGGGTCGCGTGAGCCAGCTCGTCAAGGGTGCCGGGCAGTCACTGACGTACAGGTCTTTCCCGATGATGGGCCACTCGATGCACGGTCAGGATCCGAAGTTGTTCGCCGAGACGCTCATCGCGTGGTTCGCCGGATTCACACCGCGAGATCCATCTCCGCCGGGCCGGCTCCGCTGATCGGCTGGGATACGAAGCTTTTGGTGGTCAGCGGCCCGCCGAACTGCTGCAGGAGGCCTCCCTCGGCGTTGCGTCCGAGATCGATCGGCTCGAACCCGAGCCGGGAAATCACCTGGGCGACCTCATCGT
Organism: Mycolicibacterium iranicum; assembly: GCF_001650495.1. GTDB lineage: Bacteria > Actinomycetota > Actinomycetes > Mycobacteriales > Mycobacteriaceae > Mycobacterium > Mycobacterium iranicum_A. Next base: position 67,332 of record NZ_LWCS01000087.1, read on the forward strand.
TGGCGGCAGGGTGGTTGCCCGAGACGAACAACACGCGCCGCCCACCCTTTCCGTCGCCCGGCTGGTGAGCGAGCACCTTGGCCCACGTGTGACCGAAGGCCTTCACCACGCGCGCACCACGGGCCCACTCACCGACCAGATCCGAGGATGCTTTCCCTCCGAGATCTGCGGGGGAGAAGGTCGAGTAGTCGATAGCGTTGGTGGCGTCGACGACGATCCGGCCCTGCCAGTCGTCGACCTGCGCCACCAACTCCTGGACGGCGTCGAACGGAACGGCCAGGATGACGACGTCCGCCAGCAGCGCCTCGCTCACGTCGACGGCGGCCACCCCCAGCCCAAGCTTCTCCGCGGCGGGACGAACCGCGTCGACACCGCGTGAGGCCGCCAGCCCCACCTCGATGCCTGTCCGGACGAAATGGCCGGCGAGAGCGGTGCCGATGTTCCCCGCTCCGATGATGGCGTACCGCATGACGAGCTCCTCAGTTGGGAGATATGGGACACGGCACCTAACGGACAGGATGTCTTCGGCTATTCCCGGTCAGACGGCGATACGAACGTTCCCGTCCACCGCTTCGACGGGATAGCTTCGTACCGACAGGCCGGCGCCGGACATCTCTGTGCCCGAGCTCAGGTCGAACGCATGGCCGTGCAGCGGGCACACCACCACACAATCGTCGGCCAGGCCGTCCGCCAGAGGGCCGCCCCTGTGCGGGCACACCGCGTCGATCGCCCGCAGCGATCCGTCCCGCAATCGGAACACCGCGACCTGAACGCCGTCGACCACCATAGTGCGTCCCTCGCCGATCGGGATCTCCTCGACGTTCATCGCAATCCTCGGCTCTTCGCGCAAGCGCTCATCGCAATCCTCGGCTCTTCGCGCAAGCGCTCATCGCAATCCTCGGCTCATCGCACCGGCACCTGGGGGAGCGGCAGCAGCGGCAACGACGACCGGAACTGTCCGACCGATGCCGGTTCACGGCCGTCCTGCCACGGGTCGCGATAGGCGTCCACCGATCTCTGCATCCGCGCGTCCAGGCCCGCCAGGAAGTCGTCGTCGGGGTTGTCGACCAGCACGTCCCGCAGGTGCTCGATACCCACTCGTGGCACCCACTTGTAGGTGCGCTCAAGCCAATTCGCGCTCTCCCGGTAGTGCTGCAGGAAACGTCCGGTCAACGTGATGGCCTCCTCAGGCGACTCGACGGTGGCCAACAGATCCCCCTTGCGGATGTGCGCCCCGGCCGCGCCGCCGACGTAGATCTCCCAGCGGCCGCCGACTCCTCCTTCCACGGCGACTATCCCTAGGTCCTTGCACAGCGCCTCGGCACAGTTGCGAGGACACCCGGTGACGGCGAGCTTCATCTTCGCCGGGCTCGCCAAACCCTGGTAGCGCTCCTCGATCGCGATGCCCAGCGCCGTCGAATCACCGACGCCGTAGCGGCAGAAATCGCTTCCGACACAGGTTTTCACGGTCCGGAAACTCTTGCCGTACGCATACCCCGACGGCATGTCCAGATCCGCCCACACCGAGGGCAGGTCCTCCTTGCGGACACCGAGCAGGTCGATACGCTGGCCCCCGGTCAATTTGATCATCGGAATCTCGTACTTCTCGGCGACATCGGCGATCTTGCGCAATTGCGCGACGTCTGTCACGCCACCCTTCATCTGCGGCACCACCGAGAACGTGCCATCGCGCTGAATATTGGCGTGCACTCGGTCGTTGATGAACCGTGCGTCACGCTCGTCGACGAACTCGTCGGCCCACATCATCTCCAGGAGCGAGGCCAGCGCCATCTTCGATCCGGCATCCTCCTTGCCGTCGGGTGCGAGCGCAGCGAACACCGAGGACACAGAGTGCAATTCGAGATCGCGGATGTGCTGCATCAGTGTCGGCTTGTCGTAGGGCACACCCGGGACGTACCACGACGCCGACGGGTCCTCGGTGAGCGCTCCGCCGGCGGCCCACTCGACCACCTGGCACACCAGTTCCTTACACGAACCACAGCCCTTTCCGGCCTTGGTCTTCGCCATCACCCCGGACACCGAGGTCTCGCCGCCCTGCACGCACGAGACCAGCGCGCCCTTGGAGACACCGTTGCAGTTGCACACCTGGGCGTCGTCGGCGAGCTCGGCGACCCCCACCCCGACATCGGGCGTGCCGATGTCGAACATCAGGGCCACACGCTCGTCGGGCAGAGGTAACCCGCTGTCGAAAGCCTGCGTCAAGAACGACACCTTCGACACATCCCCGACGAGAGTGGCGCCCACCAGCTTTCCGTCTCGGATGACGATCGTCTTGTAGACGCCGTGCTTGGGTTCGCAGTACTGCACGAACTCGTCATCGGGATGCTCGGGAGCCTTCACGCCCATCGACGCGACGTCGACGCCGGCGACCTTGAGCTTTGTCGCGACCCGGGATCCGTGGTAGGCCGCGCTCGGGTTCGTCCCCGTCAAGTGATCGGCCAGCACTCTGGCCTGCTCCCACAGCGGCGCGACCAATCCGTATACCTGGCCGCGATGTTGGGCGCATTCACCGACGACGTAGACGTCGTCATCGTCGATCGAGCGCATGTGATCGTCGGTGACGATCGCCCGTTCGACGGTCAAGCCTGCCCGTTGTGCCAGCCCGACATTGGGCCGGATACCCGCCGCGATCACCAACATGTCGCAGTCGATCCGCGAGCCGTCCGAGAACAGGATTCCCGCCAGCCGGCCGTCGTCGCCGACGACCACCTCGGTGGTGCGCTTCTCGGTGTGCACGCCGATGCCGAGGTCCTCCACGGACTTGCGCAGGATCGCCCCGGCTGGATCGTCGAGCTGGGCGTTCATCAGAGTGGGTCCCGCATGGACGACGTCGACCGCCATCCCGCGGCTCTGCAGGCCCCGCGCGGCCTCCAGGCCTAGCAGCCCCCCACCGATCACGACCGCCTTGGTGCGGTTGGCCGCCTCAGCAATCATCGCGGCGGTGTCGTCGAGCGTGCGGAACCCGAACACACCGTCGGCGAGAGTCTTGTTGTCCCGCCACAATCCGGCCATCGGCGGGAAGAACGAACGGCTGCCCGTCGCCAGAATCAGCTTGTCGTAGTGCAGCGTGGTGCCGTCGTCGGCATGTACGAGGTGGGCGAACGTGTCCAGTCGGACCACCCGTACCCCGGCACGCAGATCGATGCCGTTGTCCGTGTACCAGTCCAGCGCATTGAGATAGATCTCGGTCGGGTCATCCACGCCTGCAAGCACATTCGACAACAGGATGCGGTTGTAGTTCCCGTACGGCTCGTCGCCGAAGACGGTGATCTGAAAGTGGTCGAGCCCTCCGCGGGCGATGACCTCCTCGAGGGCGCGGATACCGGCCATACCGTTGCCGACCACCACCAGACGCTGAGCCATCGCTAAACCTCCATCAGACCCAGGTCGACGATCACCGTTCCCTTCACGCCGTCGGGTGCCGCGACGTAGAGCTCGAGGATGGTGTCACCCAGGAGGTCTTCCACGACGCGCAGCGCGACATGGGTGGCACCTTTGGCGGCGATGGGGAAATACCGCATGGGGGTCCCGTCGCGGAACAAGACGACGGTCACCATCTGCTTCGTGGAGTTTCCGCCGCGGAAGTACACCGGCTGGGTGGTGGCGCCGGCGGGCACCACGTATCGCAGCGATTCGTCCAGCGGGACCGGCTTGTCGTAACCGGCGCCGTCGAACTCGAAGGCGCCTTGCAGAAAACGGGGTTTGCTTCCGTCTGACATCAATGCTCCTCGCGCGAGCGCTCGTCGGCCATCCCCCGACGCTAGGAGCGGCGTGTTTCGGGTTCGTTTCCCCGGGAAGTCGCCCATGGATCCCGGCCATCACAGTTCGTGGGCCTCACGGTGAGCTGATCTGCGGTGTGAGGGCGAGTTTTCACAAGGGTCATCGATGTGCAACGGATAGGGAATGACCTGGTCTTTCACTGGGGCCATGGCAACATCGGCAGTTCGTAAGCGCGACATCGAGCACTGGGATCCCGAGGACGTCGGGGCCTGGGAATCAGGGGGCAAGGCGGTAGCAAAGCGCAACCTGATCTGGTCCATCGTGGCCGAGCACGTCGGGTTCTCGGTGTGGTCGATCTGGTCGGTGATGGTGCTGTTCATGCCCCAGGACGTCTACGGCATCGACGCGGCGGGCAAGTTCTACCTGGTCGCCGTTCCCACCTTGGTCGGTGCATTCATGCGGATTCCGTACACCATCGCGCCCGCCAAGTTCGGCGGCCGCAACTGGACGATCGTCAGCGCGCTGCTGCTGCTCATCCCGACGGTGCTGACGCTCTACTACATGAAGAATCCCGCGTCTTACACCACCTACCTGTTCATCGCGGCGTTCGCAGGCCTCGGCGGAGGAAACTTCGCCTCGTCGATGACCAACATCAACGCCTTCTACCCGCAACGCCTCAAAGGGTGGGCGCTGGGCCTCAACGCCGGCGGCGGCAATATCGGCGTTCCCGTTATCCAGCTCATCGGGCTGCTGGTCATCGCGACGCTCGGCAATGCCCGTCCCGAAATCGTTTGCGCCATCTACCTCGTCGCGATCAGCATCGCCGCCCTCGGCGCGGCACTGTTCATGGACAACCTGCGCAACCAGAAGTCGAATTTCGGCGCCCTCGTCGAGGCGATGAAGTTCAAGCATTCGTGGGTCATGAGTTTCCTCTACATCGGAACGTTCGGTTCCTTCATCGGATTCTCGTTTGCGTTCGGCCAGGTGCTGCAGATCAACTACCTCGCCGGAGGGGACACGCCGGCGCAAGCATCACTGCATGCGGCCCAAATAGCCTTCTTGGGACCGCTTCTCGGGTCCATCTCGCGGCCCTTCGGCGGCAAGCTCGCCGACCGCGTCGGCGGCGGCAAGATCACCCTCTACGTGTTCGTCGCGATGATGTTCGCCGCGGGTGTTCTCGTCGCCACAGGCGTCATGGATGACGCTGCGGCTGGAGCGCCTACGGGCGGGCAGATGATCGGTTATGTCGCCGGATTCATCCTGCTGTTCATCCTGTCCGGTCTGGGCAACGGCTCCACCTACAAAATGATCCCGTCGATCTTCGAGGCCAAGGCGCAGGGCCGCGACGACCTGGGCCGCGAAGAGAAAGCGGCCTGGTCGCGGGCCATGTCCGGCGCACTGATCGGATTCGCCGGCGCGGTCGGGGCGCTCGGCGGCGTGTTCATCAACATCGTGCTGCGGGCGTCCTATGTCGGCGACGCGAAATCAGCCACCATGGCGTTCTGGGTGTTCCTCGGCTTCTACGTCGTCTGCGCCTTCGTCACGTGGTTTGTGTTCCTACGACTGCAGGAACACCGCACCCACAGCGGGGAGCACATCGGCCGCGCCTCCGACCCGGTCCCCGTCGGGTAGCCGGTGACGCGCACCGCCTGTTCCTACTGCGGGGTCGGGTGCGGGATCTCGGTGGAGACCCGCACCGACCCCGCTGCGGGTGTCCCCGTCATCGCCAGGGTCTCCGGAGACAAACTGCACCCCACCAACTTCGGGCGCCTGTGCACGAAGGGCGCGACCCATGCCGAAATGATGGCCGCCACCGACGGCAGGCTCACAACGGCGCTGCTGCGGCCGGTCCGCGATGCGGACCCGGTGGCCGTCGACGTCGACGACGCACTGGCCGAAGCTGGTGTGCGCCTGCGCGCAATCGTCGACCAGCACGGCCCCGACGCGGTGGCGCTGTACGTCTCGGGGCAGATGTCGATCGAGGCCCAATACGTGGCGACCAAGCTGGCCAAGGGATTTCTGCGCACCGTTCACATCGAGTCGAACTCGCGGCTGTGCATGGCCAGCGCAGGCACCGGTTTCAAACAGTCGCTGGGATCCGACGGTCCACCCGGCTCCTATACCGACTTCGATTGCACCGACTTGTTTTTCGTCATCGGTTCGAACATGGCCGACTGCCATCCGATTCTGTACCTGCGGATGGCCGACCGGCTGAAGGCGGGCGCAAAGCTGATCGTCGTGGACCCGCGCAGAACCGCGACTGCCGACAAGGCCGACCTTTATCTGCCGATACGGCCGGGCACCGACCTCGCGCTGCTCAACGGCATCCTGCACCTGCTGGTGGCCAAGGGTGCGATTGACGAGGCGTTCATCGCCGAGCACACCCAGGGCTGGGAGGCGATGCCGCCATTCCTCGCCGATTACCCACTCCATCGCGTCGCCGCACTCACCGGACTCACCGAGGCCGACATCCGCACCGCCGCAGACATGATCGCCGAGGCGGGGAACTGGGTGTCGTGCTGGACGATGGGCCTCAACCAGAGCACCCACGGCACGTGGAACACCAACGCGATCTGCAACCTGCACCTGGCCACCGGCGCCATCTGCCGACCGGGCAGCGGACCGATGTCGCTGACCGGCCAACCCAACGCCATGGGCGGACGCGAAATGGGGTACATGGGACCGGGGTTGCCCGGCCAGCGCGCGGTGCTCTCGGCCGAAGACCGAGCATTCGTCGAAACCGAGTGGGACCTCGAACCCGGCACGATCCGCGCCGACGTCGGCCCGGGAACGGTGGAGATGTTCCGGCAGATGGGTGACGGCGACATCAAGGCCGTGTGGATCATCTGCACCAATCCTGTTGCCAGCGTGGCCAACAGGGCCGCGGTGATCGCCGGCCTGGAGGCCGCCGAGCTGGTCATCACGCAGGACGCCTACGCCGACACCGCTACCAACAGGTACGCCGACATCATGCTGCCCGCCACGCTGTGGGCAGAAAGCGATGCCGTGATGGTCAACTCGGATCGCACCCTCACCCTGTTGCAGCAGTCCGTCCCGCCCGCCGGTGACTGCCGGCCGGACTGGGAGTTGATCTGCGGCGTGGCCGGTCACCTCGGCTTCGGTGACGACTTCGACTACAAGTCGAGCGAGCAGATTTTCGACGAGATCCGCCGGTTCCACAATCCCAAGACCGGGTACGACCTGCGCGGTATCACCTATGAACGGCTGCGCGAGACGCCGGTGCAGTGGCCGTGTGCCTCGGGCGAGCAGCCCGACCGCAATCCGATCCGCTACCTCAACGACGGCGTGTCGCAGGACCTCCACACCGATGCCGTCGGACGCATGCCGCGGTTGGCGTTCGCGACGCCGACGCGGCGCGCCGTGTTTCATGCCCGCCCACACGTGGATGCCGCCGAGCTGCCCGATGACGACTATCCGATGATCCTCAACACCGGTCGCCTCCAGCACCAGTGGCACACCATGACCAAGACCGGCAAGGTCGCCAAGCTGAACAAGCTCAACCCGGGACCGTTCGTCGAAGTTCACCCTGACGACGCGGCGGCACTGCAGATTTCGGATGGATCGGAGGTCGAGCTGGTCACCCGGCGCGGCCGTGCCGTCTTGCCGGCCGTCGTCACCGACCGCGTGTCTCCCGGAAACACCTGGGTGCCGTTCCACTGGAACGACGAGCACGGCGAGAACCTCACCGTCAACGCACTCACCAACGACGCCGTCGACCCCGATTCGCTGCAGCCGGAGTTCAAGGTGTGCGCGGTACGGTTGACCCCGGTTCCGGTGACGTCGAGCGAACCGGAGCTGACCGACGACGAAAGGCTATATCTGGCCGGCTTTCTGGCCGGCATCGACGAAGGACGTCCCGGCGTGCCCGTCCTGCCGGCGAGCGCGCCCGTCAGTGCCCGAGCCCGGCTGTGGATCGACGGACTGCTCGCCGGGCGGTATTCGAGGCTCGAGGACCCCGCGCATGAACCAGACACCGGCCCTTTGGTGTTGTGGGCATCGCAGACGGGCAATGCCGAGCAGTTCGCGGGCACGCTCGGCGAGCGCATCTCCGGGGCCCGCCTGCGTGCCATGGACGACGTCGACCTGGACGACCTGACCGACGCCGGCGAAATCGTCATCGTCACCAGTACATTCGGCGACGGCGGGCCACCGGACAACGGCGCGGACTTCTGGGAGCGACTCGAGTCGCCGGAGGCCCCCTCACTCCACGGGGTGCGGTACTCGGTGCTCGGCATCGGCGACCGGTCCTACGACAATTTCTGCGGCTACGCGAAATCTCTGGACGCCCGGCTCGCCGACCTCGGGGCGACGCGAATGCTCGACAGAGCGGACTGCGAGGCCTACGACGACGAACCGATGACCCGGTGGGCCGAAAGCGTGGTGGACCGGATGGCGGGACCTTCGCCCGCGCCCGTTCGCGAATCGGCGTCACCGGCACTGTTCACCCGCGCCAAGCCCATCGACGCTCCGCTGTGCCGCAACATCCGGCTCACCCCGCAGGACGCCGCCAAAGAGGTGCGGCAGTTCGGTTTCGACATCAGCGGCCACGGCGTCACGTACTCCGTCGGCGACTCACTCGGTGTGTGCGTGCTCAATTCGAGTTTCGCTGTCGAAAGCTGGCTTTCGGCAACGGGATTCAGCGGCTCAGAAGCCGTACTCGTCGACGGTGCGCAGATCTCCCTTCGCGAAGCGCTGACGTGGAACTACGACATCTGCAAGGTGACGTCGAATCTGGTGAAGTTCGTCGCCGACCACTGCCCGGTAGCCGGCACCGCCAAAAAGCTGCGCAACGATCGTGGGGCGCTCGACCAATGGCTCGTGAACCGCAACGGGATCGATCTTGTCCGTGAGTTCCCCGTCCGTGCCGACGCCGAACTCTGGCAGGAAGTCCTGGTACGGCTCACCCCGCGCCAGTATTCGATCTCGTCGAGTCCGCTGGTGAGCCCGAACGAGGTACAGCTGACCGTCTCGATCGTGCGCTACCGCGGAGCCGACGGCGGTCCGCGCGGTGGCGTCGCATCGACGTACCTTGCCGACCTCCCGGACGGCACCGCGGTGCCGGTGTTCCTGCAGCGGTCCCCGCATTTCCGTCCGCCGGAAGACCCTGCGACACCGATGATCATGGTGGGGCCCGGGACCGGCATCGCGCCCTTCCGCGGCTTCCTGCAGGAACGCCGGGCGCTCGGCCACCGCGGACCCAACTGGCTGTTCTTCGGCGACCAGCACCGGGCGCAGAACTTCTATTACCGAGAAGATCTGCAGGACATGGTCGACGACGGCTTCCTCAACCGGCTCGATCTCGCGTTCTCCCGCGATCAGCCCAAGCGTGTCTATGTGCAGCACAAGATGCTCGACTACGGGGCCGACGTGTGGCGCTGGCTCGACGACGGTGCCCACTTCTACGTGTGCGGTGATGCCAACAGGATGGCCAGGGACGTCGACGACGCCCTCACCGAGATCATCCGCACACACGGCAGGATGAGCGCAGACGCCGCCCGCGACTACAAGCGCGAGATGGTCGCAGAGAAGCGCTACGTACGCGACGTGTACTGACCGCAGGCTGGCGAAGCGGATCGCCGCATTTCGCGGACGCCGGCCACGCAGGCTGCGACCATTCGACCATGCAGACACTCCGCGTGATTCTTGTCGTCATCGCACTGGGCGCTGCGGGGATGGCTGCCCCGGTCGCCGCGGCCATTCCGGGTTACACGCCCTGTCCGTCACCGCCCGGCCAGCAGTACGAGGTCATGGGCGGGGCCACGTGTGAGGACTCCTGGGTGGCGCAGTCCTACGACTACGACGATGGACCCAAGTATCAGGAGTTCGCGAACTTCACCTGCTACAGCAGCACTGCCGAGCAGAAGCCGATACTACTGACCTGCGTTTCGGACACCGGTGGTGAACTGGTCGTGTCCGCGGTCTAACGAGCCGATTCGACCGCCACCACCCGTGGCCGAGCCGCAACCAGCAGCGCGCCTGCGGCGAACAGCGCCACCGTCGCGACCGGGAACCTTCCAGCCGGGGCGAACCCGTTCGCGGACAACAGGCTGAGCGCCAGCGCACATGCGGCGGTTCCCGCGTAGAGCATCGCCTCGGCCAGAGGCGTGGGCACCGGAACGGCGAACGTCGGCATCGACGCGGCGAAGATGCGTCGCTGCCAGAACAGCAGGCACAGCAGTGCTGCGGTGACGACCGCCAGCACCAGCTCCCACTCCAGGCGTGCCAGCCACCAGGTGCCGGAGCCCATCGGCGGCTGTGGCAACAGGCCCGCCGGGTAGGCGACGACCGTCACCACGATCACGGGCAGCATGTGCCACAGATACAGTGCCATCACATTGTTGTTGGCGACGGCGATCACCCGCGGCCAAAGACCGTGCCTCAGAGCGCGATTCAGCAGTGGCGCGATCGCGAACAGCACGCCGATCTGTGCCGTAGCCAGCGCCAACAGTGCCAGCGACGGGGGAGCGGAGTTCTCCACGCGGTCACCCGGCACCCCGATCATCGCAATCGGGTATGGGCCCCACGTCACCAGCATCGGCAGCGCCGCGGCGGCAACGAGGGCCATCCCGACCAGCGTGCGGCGGCCGAGAAGTCCACCATGCCAGGCAATTCCGAGCTGATAGATGGCCGCCCAACAGAAGAAATAGTTCGCCATCCGGATTTCCTGATGGCCCGTGCTGATGCCCACCACGTCGACGACGACGAGACAGAGCGCCAGCACCGCGGGTACCGCGAGCCCCCAGCGCCGATGTGCCGCAACGGCGACCGGTGTCAGCGTGACGACCATCAGGTACACGGCCAGAAACCACAGATGCATCGCCACCGCCCAGCCGCCGAGCTCGAGCACCTGCCCGTCGATGCCGGCAAGGTGCAGCGCACCCATCACGATGAGCACGAACCCGGCGTAGATCGCGGTGGGGCCGAGCGTGCGGGCCACCCGGCGCCGGATCCACTCCTGACGCGAGGTGGCCGGATCGTGGCGGCTCCACGAGACCGCGCTGGCGTACCCCGCGACCGCGAAGAACACGGGCACGACCTGGAAGCCCCAGGTGAGCCACTGCGTCCATGGCATCAGCTCGAGCGGATTGTCGCGCCCGAACTCACCGTCGCGGTACGTCATCACCGACAGCAACCAGTGTCCGATGACCACGAGCATCACCGCGGCGGACCGGTACAGGTCGAGCGCGATCTCGCGAGGGGGTGCGGTGGTGTTCATCAACCCCATTCTGGGGCTCGCTGTGCCGCTGATGCGGTAGATGGAACAAGAGTGTCCGAGGGGGGACTTGAACCCCCACGCCCGTTAATAGGGCACTAGCACCTCAAGCTAGCGCGTCTGCCATTCCGCCACTCGGACCTGCTGTGCGGCAGCTAAGGCTAGCGGATGAGCGGCCCCAGGCCCAAACCAGGCGTCGGCGCTGTTACAAAGGGACATGTGAGTGGTCCTTCATCGCCGTCCGACGAGGTTGTCGACCTCGTCAGCACGCTGATCCGGTTCGACACCTCCAACACCGGCGAGCCGGCCACCACAAAAGGCGAGGCCGAATGCGCGCGCTGGGTCGCCGAACAGCTCGCCGAGGTGGGGTACACGACCGAGTACATCGAGGCCGGTGCGCCGGGCCGTGCCAACGTGTTCGCGCGGCTGGAAGGCGAAGACCGTTCCCGCGGTGCGCTGATGCTGCACGGCCACCTCGACGTGGTGCCCGCCGAAGCGTCTGACTGGAGCGTGCATCCGTTCTCCGGAGCTGTCGAGGACGGCTACGTGTGGGGGCGTGGCGCAGTCGACATGAAGGACATGGTCGGGATGATGCTTGCCGTCGCCCGGCACTTCAAGAGGTCGGGGATCGTGCCGCCGCGCGACCTGGTGTTCGCGTTCGTCTCCGACGAGGAGGCCGGCGGGAATTACGGGTGCAAGTGGCTCGTCGAGAATCGGCCCGACCTGTTCGACGGGATCACCGAGGCGGTCGGCGAGGTCGGCGGGTTCTCGCTGACGGTGCCGCGTCCGGACGGCGGCGAACGCAGGCTGTACCTCATCGAGACCGCCGAGAAGGCCATGCTGTGGATGCGGCTGACCGCCCGCGCACGCGCCGGTCACGGATCGATGGTGCACGACGACAACGCCGTGACCGCGATCGCCGAGGCCGTCGCCAAGCTGGGCAAGCATCGGTTCCCGATCGTGCTCACCGAATCGGTCGAACAGTTCCTCACCGCCGTCGGCGAGGAGACGGGCTACGCGTTCGATCCGGCTTCACCCGACCTCGAGGGCACCGTGGCCAAACTCGGGGGGATCGCCCGCATTGTCGGCGCCACGCTGCGAGACACCGCCAACCCGACGATGCTCAAAGCCGGTTACAAGGCCAACGTCATACCGGCGACAGCCGAGGCCGTCATCGACTGTCGGGTGCTGCCGGGCCGGCTCGCCGAGTTCGAGCGGGAGGTCGACGAGATCATCGGCCCCGACGTCAAGCGGGAGTGGATCACCAACCTGCCGTCCTATGAGACGCCGTTCGACGGCGAGTTGCTCGACGCGATGAACAACGCGATCCTGGCCACTGATCCCGACGCCCGCACTGTGCCCTACATGCTGTCCGGCGGCACTGACGCAAAACACTTCGCCCGCTTGGGGATTCGTTGCTTCGGCTTCGCCCCACTGCGGTTGCCGCCCGATCTGGACTTCGCCGCCTTGTTCCACGGCGTCGACGAACGGGTACCTGTCGATGCGTTGACGTTCGGCGCACAGGTACTTGAGCACTTCCTGTTGCATTCGTGATCATCGACTGAAAGGAATCATCGGCCATGGCTTTTGACTACGACCCCTACTCGTTTCTGCCCGAGCTGCCCACCTTCACCGTCACCTCCCAGTCGTTCACCGACGGCGGAACCTGGGGCAATGATCAGGTCAGCGTGATCATGGGGGCGGGCGGATCAGACGTGTCGCCGCAGCTGAGCTGGTCCGGATTCCCGGAGGAGACCCGCAGCTTCGCCGTCACCGTCTACGACCCGGACGCGCCGACGGCCTCGGGCTTCTGGCACTGGGCCGTGTTCAACCTGCCCGCGACCGTCACCGAGCTGCCCGCCGGGGTCGGTGACGGCAGCGCCAGCGGATTCCCCGGCGATGCCGTGACCCTGGCCAACGACGCCGGCCTGAAGCGGTTCATCGGCGCCGCCCCACCCGCCGGCCACGGCGTGCATCGTTACATCGTCGCCGTGCACGCCGTCGATGTCGAAAAGCTCGACGTCCCGGCCGAGGCCACACCCGCCTATCTCGGCTTCAACCTGTTCGGCCACGCGATCGCCCGCGCGCTGATCACCGGGACGTACGAGCAGCACTGATCAGCGGCTCGCCGAACCCACCGCGTCGGATAGCGACGTGAAACCGTTGTCGCGCAAGCGTTTCGCGATACCCTCATTGATCGTCTTGGCCCACAGCCCGCCGCCGTAGACGAATCCGGTGTAGCCCTGCAGCAGTGATGCGCCCGCGGTGATGCGGTCCCACGCGTCTTCGACGGTCTCGATCCCGCCGACACTGATCAGCACCAGTCGGTCGCCCACACGGGCATGAAGCCTGCGCAGCACCTCGGCCGCCCGGCGCGCGACCGGAGGGCCCGAGATTCCGCCCGAGCCGAGCGCCTCGACACCGGGAGTGGCGAGGCCGTCCCGCGAGATCGTGGTGTTGGTGGCGACGATCCCCGCGAGGCCGAGCTCGACGGCGAGGTCGGCAATGTCGTCGATGTCGCTGTCGGCCAGGTCCGGTGCGATCTTGACGAGCACCGGCGCCGACGTCTCCGCCAGCACGGCGGACAGGATCGGCCGCAGCGACTCGACCGACTGCAGATCGCGCAGGCCGGGAGTGTTGGGGGAGCTGACGTTGACCACCAGGTAGGCGGCCAGCGGGCCGAGTAGTCGCGCGCTTTCGGCATAGTCCTGCGCCGCCCGCTCCGGCGGAGTCGCCTTCGTCTTGCCGATGTTCACCCCGATCGGCACATCGGAGTAGCGGCTGTTGAGTTGCGCCGCCAGTGCGGCGGCCCCGTGGTTGTTGAAGCCCATGCGGTTCAACAACGCCCGGTCCGCGGGCAGCCTGAACATCCGTGGCGCCGGGTTGCCGGGCTGGGCGTGTGCCGTCACCGTGCCCACCTCGGCGTATCCGAAACCGAGTGCACCCCACGTGTGCACGCCGAGGCCGTCTTTGTCGAAACCCGCGGCCAGCCCCATCGGTCCCGGGAAGCGCACACCGAACACCGTGCTCGCCAAGACCGGATCGTGCGGTGCCAGCCTGCTGGACAGCCGGCGACGCAGCGGATCTGGGGTCGTGGCCGCCCTGAGCCCGGCGAAGACCCAGGTGTGGATACGTTCGGGTGGTACCAGGAAGAGCGCCCTGCGCAGCGCCGCATACATCACAGCGCGGGCTGATCCGGTCCGGGTGGCCCGTCCGCACGCTTCTTGCGCCGCAGCAGTACCCGCCGCGACCCGTCGGTGTAGAGCCGCACTCGGTTGAGCTCCCAGCCGCGGTATTCGGCCTCGATGGACAAGCGGATCGATGCTGTCACCCGCGTCACGTCCGGTGGTAGCCGCAGCGGAATCCACTCGTAGTCGGCGGAGTCCTCCGCGACTGCCTTGCTCCACGCGGCGGGCATCCGGCCTCTCGAATTCACTTCGCGGCCCCCTCGATCACCTGCACGCCCTCTCCGGCACCCGATACCACGTACAGGGTGCCGGACGCATCGTCGAACGCCAGCGAGTTCGGTTGCTGCACGGTTCGATATCGCACCTTCTCCACGGGTATGCCGGTCGCCAGATCGTAACCAACGACAGTGTTGATCGCCGTTTGTGCAACCCATGCCAGACCGGACGTGTTCCCCGATCCGGCCAGCCCGTACGGCGAATCCGGCACCGGGTAGCGCTGCCTCAGGATCAGCGGGTCCACGCCGTAGACCAGCAGTTCACCGCCGCGAGTGTCGGCCACCAGAACGCGTCCGGCCCCGTCGGAGGCCATCGTCGTCGCGCCCTCCCCGGCGCGCAGCGCATGTTCGGAGCTCGTGCCTTCCTCGTTGAGACTTGTCACCGACGTCTGTCCGCGGTCGAGCACCACCGCAGTATTACCTTGAGCAACAACGACATCCACCCTGGCGAAGATTTTCAGGCGAGCGCCGACCGTAGTGTCCGACGACAGGGTGTACACCGCTCCGTCTGCGCTACCGAGCACCAGCCTGCCGTCCGCGCGGCGGGCGATCGCGGTGAAGTCGACACCTTCCTGACCGTCGACGGCGACCCTGGTCAGGTCTGCGCTCGCGGCATCGAACCGGAAATAGCCACCCCGGGTCGACAGGTACACCGTGCCCCGGCCGTCACCCGCCATCGCCGTCGCGGCCCCGTCGAGTTCGACCGGCGACGGCGCGCCCGGCCCGGCGAACACCGTGACCGTGGACCGTTCACCGGGGCCGGGGGACAGCACGAGCAGCGAGCGCGTCGCCGGGTCGAACACCGCGGTCTGCGCGGGCGCGTCCAGCGGCAGCACGGTGCCGGCCGGAGTCCCGGTCAGCGCAGGTGACTGCGCGGCCTGAGCCGGCGCGACGGTCGGCGGGGGTGAATCCGCCTGATTCGACGAGCATCCCGCGAGAACCACCAAAGTCGACGCGGCAACTCCCAGTCGGGCCGTCAGGCATCGCGCGTTTGAAAATGGCAGCAACGGGTAGCTCTCTCGATTCGAGTGGGTGGAAAATCTACCGGGACGCCAGTCTATGCATCTCGCAGCGGCCGATCGGCAGTGTCCGGGCCGCCCCGCGACGCCAACGGAGGTATGGTCCATACCATGACCCTCGCGACGGACAGCGAAGTGACCGGCCAGGGATTCACCGTTGAGGACATCACCACCGGTGTACACGCCAGCGGTTTCGGTCAGCTCGGCGACGGGCGTAGCTTCTCCTTTCACGTGGAAAAGCATGTCCTCATCGTGGAGGTGTACCGGCCGCGGCTGCGCGGCCCGGTGCCCCTGGACGAGGACATCGTCGCCACGGCCAGCCGCCGTCTCACCGACATCGACGTGACCGACGAGCGCAGCGTCATCGCGACCGTGCGCGACGCGATCGCCGAGGCTCAGCCGGTGGCACGAAACGGGCGCTAGGCGTCTGACGCCTCGTCTCACGGTACGGTCGTCGGCGTGACGGGGGAGATGTCGTGGCTGCAGGTCGTCATCCTGTCCGTGCTGCAGGGCCTTACCGAATTTCTGCCGGTATCTTCGTCGGGGCATCTGGCGATCGCCTCCCGCGTGTTCTTCGAAGACGACGCGGGGGCATCTTTCACCGCGGTGAGCCAGCTCGGCACCGAAGTCGCCGTGCTCGTCTACTTCGCCCGCGACATCGCTCGGATCGTCACAGCGTGGTGGGCCGGCCTGTTCCGATCCGGCGAGCGCACCGCCGACTACTGGCTGGGGTGGTGGGTCATCATCGGCACCATCCCGATCAGCGTGGTCGGGTTGCTGTTCAAAGACGAGATCCGCACCGGTGCACGCAATCTCTGGCTCGTCGCGACGGCCATGATCGTGTTCTCCTTCGTCATCGCCGCCGCCGAGTACGCGGGTAGGCAGACCCGCCGCGTCGAGCAGCTCACGTGGAAAGACAGTGTGATCGTCGGTTTCGCGCAGTGCCTGGCGCTGGTGCCCGGCGTCTCGCGATCGGGAGCCACGATCAGTGCCGGCCTGTTCCTCGGGATGCAGCGCGAACTCGCCGCACGCTTCGGATTCCTGCTCGCGATCCCCGCGGTGTTCGCTTCCGGCCTGTTCTCCCTGCCCGACGCCTTCGATCCGGTCGGTGAAGGAATGAGCGCGACCGGGGTGCAGCTCCTCGTGTCGACCGTGATCGCCTTCGTGGTCGGCTACGCGGCGGTGGCCTGGTTCCTGCGATTCCTGGTCCGGCACAGCATGTACTGGTTCGTCGGCTACCGGATCATCTTGGGCACAGTGGTGTTGATTCTGCTTTCTACTGGGACGGTGGCAGCGATATGACGGTTCTTCTGTTGCGTCACGGCCGGTCGACGTCCAACACCGCGCACACTCTGGCGGGCCGCTCGGAGAGCGTCGACCTCGACGACCGCGGCCGCGAACAGGCCTCGGCACTGGTCGATCGGCTCGCCGGGCTGCCGATCAAGGCCATCGTGCGGTCCCCGCTGCTGCGATGCGCGCGCACCGTTGAGCCGCTGGCCGCGGCGTTGAACCTGCAGCCCGTCGTCGACGAACGCATCATCGAAGTCGACTACGGCTCCTGGACCGGCCGCAAGATCGGCGACCTGGTCAAGGAACCGCTCTGGGGCGTGGTCCAGCAGCAGCCCAGCGCGGCGGTGTTCCCCGACGGAGAGGGTCTGGCGCACGTCCAGGCCCGCGCCGTCGCGGCAATCCGGGATTGTGACCGCAGACTCGCCGACGAGCACGGTTCCGACGTGCTGTGGGTCGCCTGCACGCACGGCGACGTCATCAAGTCGGTGCTGGCCGACGCCCTCGGCTCCCATCTGGACAGCTTCCAGCGCATCAACGCCGACCCGGCGTCGGTGAGTGTGATCCGTTACACGCCGATGCGCCCGTACGTCATCCACGTCAACCACACCGGCACCGCGCTCAACGCCGCGCTCTCGGCGCCCCCTTCGGTGGACAAGCCTCAGGACGGGGACGTTCCCTCCGATGACGCCGTCGTCGGTGGCTCCACCGAATGAAGCGATCCTGACCTTTCCCGGTATTTTGGAGAGTGCCATGGCCCGCGAAATTCACGTCTTCCGCACACCCGACCGCTTCGTGGCCGGGACCGTCGGCCAGCCGGGAAACCGGACGTTCTATCTGCAGGCAGTCCACGACAAGCGCGTCATCTCGGTGATCCTGGAGAAGCAGCAGGTGGCGGTGCTTGCCGAGCGGATCGCCGCGCTGTTGCTGGAGATCAACCGGCGCTTCGGCACCCCGATCCCGCCGGAAACCGGTGAGGTCGAGGACCTGAGCCCGCTCATCACCCCCGTGGACGCCGAATTCCGGGTCGGAACCATGGGCCTGGGATGGGATTCGGAAGCCCAGACCGTCGTCGTCGAGCTGCTCGCGGTCTCGGAGACCGAGTTCGACGCCTCGGTGGTGCTCGACGACGCAGAGGACGGGCCCGACGCCGTCCGGGTATTCCTGACCCCGGAGTCCGCCCGCCAGTTCGCGACCCGGTCCAACCGCGTCATCTCGGCGGGCCGTCCGCCCTGTCCGCTGTGCGAGGAGCCGCTGGACCCCGAAGGCCATATCTGCGTCCGAACCAACGGTTATCGGCGCGGTGCGCTGTCGGGGTCCGACGATGACGAAGTCTGAGGTCCTTGACCGCGGCGAACTCTCTGTGCTCGGACGTATCCGCTCCGCGAGCAACGCGACGTTCCTGTGCGAGGCGACCCTTGGGGAACGCGTCCAGCACTGTGTGTACAAGCCGGTACGCGGCGAGGCGCCGCTGTGGGATTTCCCGGACGGCACTTTGGCCGGCCGTGAGCTCGCTTCCTATCTGGTGTCGGCCGCTCTCAGCTGGAATGTGGTGCCCTACACCATCATTCGTGACGGTCCGGCCGGGCCTGGAATGCTGCAGAGCTGGGTGGACCAGCCGGGTGACGACGAGGGCAACCCCGCCGACGATGCCGGCCCGGATTTGATCGACCTGGTGCCCGCAGGCAAGCTCCCCGCCGGGTTCCTGCCGGTGTTACAGGCCTACGACTACGCGGGCGACGAAGTCGTCCTGGTGCACGCCGACGACGACCGGTTGCGCCGCATCGCGGTGTTCGACGTGCTGATCAACAATGCCGACCGCAAAGGCGGACATGTGCTGCACGGCGTCGACGGAGGCGTGTACGGCGTCGACCACGGTGTCACGCTGCACGTCGAGGACAAGCTGCGCACCGTGCTGTGGGGGTGGGCCGGCAAGCCCGTCGACGACGACACCCTGGCCGACGTCGAAAGGCTCGGCGATGAGCTGAAGTCCGGGCTGGGTGCCGAGCTGTGTAACCACATCACCCCCCGTGAGGTCGCCGCGCTGCGTTCCAGAGTCGTTGGCCTGCTGCGTAATCCGGTGATGCCTACAGCTGATCGCCGGCGGCCGATCCCATGGCCGGCGTTCTGACGGACGCGGCCCTGGCCGCGTCTGTGGCCGTCGAGGCCGGTGAATTGCTGCTCGCGATGCGCGAGCGGATGGGGTACGGCGATTACTACGACCCGTATGCCCTCGGTGACGCCGGCGACATGCGGGCCAACGCCCTGATCCTGGACCGGTTGCACCGCGGGCGACCGCACGACGCGATCTTGTCCGAGGAGGCCGTCGATGACGTGTCGCGCGTCCACGCCGACCGTGTCTGGATCGTCGATCCGGTCGACGGCACCTACGAGTACTCGATGCCCGGACGTGCCGACTGGGCCGTGCACATCGCGCTGTGGCAGCGATCGGCCGGAACGCTCACCGACGCCGCGGTCGCGCTACCCGCGCACGGCGAGGTCTACCGCAGCGACACCGTCAAGCCACCGCCACCGCGCGCCGACGGACCGATACGGATCACCGCCAGCTCCAACCGGCCCCCCGCGATCCTGTGGCGGATCCGCGACCAACTCGACGTCGAGCTGCTACGGATCGGCTCGGCGGGGGCCAAGGCCATGGCCGTGGTCCGCGGCGACGTGGACGCCTACCTGCACGCGGGCGGTCAGTGGGAATGGGACTCGGCGGCGCCCGCGGGCGTGCTGTGGGCGGCCGGGATGCACGCGACCCGGCTCGACGGCTCCCCGCTGATCTACAACCGCCGCGACCCCTACCTGCCGGATCTCCTGATGTGCAGGCCCGAGGTGGCAGACCCGCTGTTGAAGGTCATTCGGTCGGGAATGAAATAGCCGTGGCAGTTGTCCCACACGTCGATGTCTAGAGTCGACGCTATGAAATCGTGGTCGGCGCCGAGCGTTCCGGTGCTGGCTGGGCGCGGGCCGCAGCTGCGGCTCTACGACAGCGCCGACCGGCAGGTACGGCCTGTCAGTTCGGGCCCCACCGCGACGATGTACGTGTGCGGCATCACCCCGTACGACGCAACCCACCTCGGCCACGCCGCGACGTACCTGACATTCGATCTGGTGAACCGGGTGTGGCGCGACGGCGAGCACGACGTGCACTACGTGCAGAACATCACCGACGTCGATGATCCGCTGTTCGAGCGCGCGCAGCGTGACGGCATCGGCTGGCGCGAGCTCGGCGACCGCGAGACCGATCTGTTCCGCGAGGACATGTCCGCCCTGCGGGTCCTGCCGCCCCGCGACTACGTCGCCGCCACCGAAGCGATCGCAGAAGTCGTCGAGCTGGTGGAGAAGATGCTGGCCTCCGGTGCGGCGTATGTCGTCGACGACCCGCAGTATCCGGACGTTTACTTCCGTGCCGGTGCCACCGTTCAGTTCGGCTACGAGTCGGGCTATGACCACGACACCATGGCGGCGCTGTTCGCCGAACGCGGCGGCGACCCCGACCGGCCCGGCAAGAGCGATCCGCTCGATGCGCTGCTGTGGCGCGCCGAGCGCCCCGACGAACCCAGCTGGCCCTCTCCGTTCGGGCCGGGCAGACCCGGCTGGCACGTCGAGTGCGCCGCCATCGCCGTGAGCCGCATCGGCACCGTCCTCGACATCCAGGGCGGCGGCAGCGACCTCATCTTTCCGCATCACGAGTACTCCGCCGCCCACGCCGAATGTGTTTCGGGCGAGCGGCGTTTCGCACGCCACTACGTGCACGCGGGGATGATCGGCTGGGACGGCCACAAGATGTCCAAGAGTCGCGGCAACCTGGTTTTGGTGTCGCAGCTGCGCCGCGACGGCGTCGACCCCGCCGCGATCAGGCTCGGCCTGTTCGCCGGCCACTACCGCGAGGACCGCTTCTGGAGCCCCGCCGTGCTCGACGAGGCGCAGCAGCGTCTGCACCGGTGGCGCAGTGCGACCTCGCTGGACGTCGCTCCCGGTGCATCGGACGTCATCTCCCGGGTGCGCCGCTACCTCGCCGATGACCTCGATACTCCGAAAGCGCTTGCAGCTCTTGATGCTTGGGCTACGGATGCGCTGTCCTACGGAGGTCACGACGCCGATGCGGGGCGCACTGTCGCAACCGCGGTGGACGCGCTGCTCGGAATTCGGCTGTAACCGCGTCCCACGAGGTAGGTTTCGGCCATGCCTTCTGTGGCCGGAAAGACCGTGTTCATCACTGGTGGCGCCCGAGGCGTCGGCGCCGAGGTCGCTCGGCGTCTGCACGCCAGGGGGGCAAGTCTCGTACTCACCGATCTCGACCAGCCGCCGCTGACCGATCTGAGGGACGAACTCGGCGGCGACCGCGTGCACACGCTGATCGCCGACGTGCGCGACCTCGCCGCGATGCAGGACGCAGCTGCCGGCGCGCTGGACCGGTTCGGCGGGATCGACGTGGTGATGGCCAACGCCGGCATCGCGTCCTACGGTTCGGTTCTCACGGTGGACCCGGAAGCGTTCCGGACGTTGATGGACGTCAACGTCACCGGCGTGTTCAACACGGTGCGCGCGACCTTGCCGTCGGTCCTGGACCGGCGCGGCTATGTGCTGATCGTGTCGTCGGTGGCCGCGTACGCCGCGGCGCCCGGGCTCGCGCCGTACAACGCGACCAGAGCCGCCGTCGAGCAGTTCGCGAACGCGCTGCGTCTTGAGGTGAGTCACCGCGGGGTCGACGTCGGATCGGCGCACATGTCCTGGATCGACACGCCTCTGGTCCGCGACGCGAAGGCCGACCTGTCCACTTTCGGCGAGATGATCGGCAAGCTGCCGTTCCCGCTGAACCAGACCACCTCGGTCGAAGAATGCGGCGACGCGTACGTTTCCGGCATCGAGAAGCGCAAGCGACAGATCAACTGCCCCACGTGGGTCGGAGTACTTCGATGGCTCAGACCTGTCCTGTCGACCCCGCTGGGTGAGTTTCCTGTCCTGAGGTTCGTGCCCGACCTTCTTCCGCGGATGGATGCCGAGGTCGCCGCGCTGGGCCGCTCGATGGGTCTGCGCACCAAGGAATTGGAGGAGCGTTGATGCCCGGGTTCCGCCGCGTCGGCATCTTCGCCGCAGCTATCGTTCTGCTGGTGGCCTGTTCCACCGACGACACCGCCGGGGATGCCGAGTCCACCACGGCGGCCGCGCCTCCCACCGAAGCGGCCGTCACCCCGGAGCAGGCGCGCGCCATCGCGAAAGAGGCCTACATCTACGGCTTCCCGATGGTGGACAACTACCGCGTCCAGTACAGCTACTTCGTCGACAAGGAAGATCCGGAGTACAAGGGCGGGTGGAACGATGTCCACAACACCGCCCGCGTCTACACGCCTGCCGACACCGCGATCCAGACCCCGAATTCGGACACGCCGTACTCGGCTGTCGGCGCCGATCTGCGGACCGAGCCACTGGTACTGACCGTGCCGCCGATTCAGCAGGACCGCTACTACTCGCTGCAGTTCGTCGACGGATACACCTACAACTTCGCCTATGCGGGCAGTCGCACCACCGGCAACGGTGGTGGGAAATACCTTCTGGTCGGGCCGAATTGGCAGGGGGAGAAGCCCGAAGGCATCAATGAGGTGATCCGGTCGGACACGGAGCTGGCCTTCGTGCTCTACCGCACCCAGCTGTTCGGACCCTCGGACCTCGGTGAGGTGGAGAAGATCCAGGCGGGTTACCAGGTGGCGCCGCTGTCGGTGTATCTCAACCAGCCGTCCCCGGCACCCGCACCGGCCATCGACTTCGTGCCGCCGCTGACCTCAGACCAACAGAGGACCTCACCGCAGTTTTTCGAGATCCTCGACTTCGTCATGCGGTTCGCGCCGACACTTCCCGGGGAAGAGGAACTGCGGGCGCGGTTCGCCGAGATCGGCGTCGGCGCCGGAGGGGGCTTCGACGCCGACACGCTGAGCCCCGAGATGCGCACCGCGATCGAAGGCGGAATGGCCGACGCCTGGGCCGAGTTCAACGGCTTCAAGAAAGACAAGGTCGACACCGGTGAACTGGGCTCGGCGCAGTTCTTCGGCACCCGCGAGGATCTGAAGGGCAACTACCTCTATCGGATGGCGGGCGCGGTGCTCGGCATCTACGGCAACACGGCGGCCGAAGCCATCTATCCTGGCGCGTTCAACGATTCCGCGGGTGCTCCGCTCACCGGCGCCAACAGGTACGTCTACCGGTTCCCGTCAGGGCAGTTGCCGCCGGTCAACGCGTTCTGGTCGCTGACGATGTATCAGCTGCCGGCAAGTCAGCTCGTCGAGAACCCGATCCAGCGGTACCTGATCAACTCGGCCATGCTGCCGAGCCTGGTCGCCGACCCCGACGGTGGTTACACCGTCTACGTCCAAAACGAATCACCCGGTATCGAGAGAGAATCTAACTGGCTGCCCGCACCGGAGGGTCCGTTCGCCCTCGTGCTTCGGTTGTACTGGCCGAAACCGGACGCCCTCAACGGCACGTGGAAGGCGCCGCAGCCCGAGAAGGTCTAGCGCCCGCGTCTGCGCAGGTACCGTTCGAACTCGGCGGCCAGCGCGTCGCCGTCGATCTTGCCCAGCGCCTCGTTCATGTCGACCTCGGCGTCCCCACGTTCCTCCAGGGACTGGACGTACTCGGCGATCTCCTCGTCCTCGGAGGTCATCTCGGTGACCGCCTGCTCCCACTCCTCGGCCTGTGCGGGCAGGTCGGCCAGCGGCACCTCGATGTCGAGGACATCCTCGACCCGGCGCAGCAGGGCAACGGTCGCCTTGGGGTTCGGCGGCTGCGAGACGTAGTGCGGCACGGCGGCCCAGAACGTCACCGCGGGGATGCCGGCTTGCACGCATGCGTCCTGGAACACGCCCGCGATGCCCGTCGGGCCTTCATAGCGGGTCTCCTCCAGGCCGAACGTCTTCGCCGAGTCGGGTGAATAGGCGGCGCCGGACACCGGCACCGGGCGGGTGTGCGGCGTGTCGGCCAGCAGCGCGCCCAGGATGACGACAGTCTGTACGTTCAGCTTGTCGGCGATGGCCAGCAGTTCGGCGCAGAAGGTCCGCCAGCGCATGTTGGGTTCCACGCCGTGCATCAGCACGATGTCGCGGTCGCTGCCGGGAGGGCGGCAGTGCGAGATCCGCATCGAGGGCCAGACCAGCTCGCGGGTGACGCCGTCGACCTGCCGGATCACCGGCCGGTTCACCTGGTAGTCGTAGTACGACTCGTCGTCGATCTCGACGATGGTCTCCGCCTCCCAGATGGCGTCCAGGTGCTCCAATGCATCGCTGGCGGCGTCACCGGCGTCATTCCAGCCCTCGAACGCGGCGACGATGATCGTGTCGCACAGGTCGGGCAGGTCGGATCGCTTCGGACCGCCGAAATCCGAGGGAGTCACCAGGCCAGCGTAAGCCCTGGGTGGGCTGGATGACGGGCATCGACCCACCCCTTCGTCGCGCGGGTGCGCGAACGCGGTCGCTGTGGACACGTCCGGGGTGAAATACGTTCGGCGGCAGCCTGGTTAATCTTGATACGTACGTCATCGCCGCCGCGGTCTGTGACTTGTGCGATCGCAGCGAGAAAGTGGGCGTCCAGACGTCGATCTGGTGACGACGTAGACTTTTCACCGTCGAGAGGCGTTGCAACGGCTGTCGGGGGCAGAACTTCCCGATATCCGCCACGCTCGGCAGAGTCAAGGACGCCTTCCGTTACGGAAGGAGTGTTGGTGACCGCGATCAAATCAGACGCCGATACAGACACCAATACGGCGGGCACGCCGAATATCCGCCCCGACTGCACCGAGGAACTCACGGCTGCGTTGCGCAGGCGAATCGTGGTGATCGATGGCGCGATGGGCACAGCGATCCAGCGCGACCGGCCCGACGAGGCCGGCTACCGCGGGGACCGGTTCACGGAGTGGCCGACCGCCCTCCAGGGCAACAACGACCTGCTGACACTCACACAACCGCAGATCATCGAGGGGATTCACCGCGAGTACCTCGAGGCGGGTGCCGACATCCTCGAAACGAACACGTTCAACGCGAACGCGATCTCGCTGTCCGACTACGACATGGCGGACCTGAGCTACGAGCTCAACTACGCGGGCGCCGCCCTGGCCCGGAAGGCCGCCGACGACTACAGCACACCGGACAAGCCGCGCTACGTGGCAGGCGCGATCGGGCCGACGACGCGTACCGCGTCGATCTCCCCGGACGTCAACGACCCCGGGGCGCGCAACGTGTCCTACGACCAATTGGTCTCCGCCTACCTGGAGGCCGCCAACGGCCTCGTGGACGGCGGTGCCGACCTCATCATCATCGAGACGATCTTCGACTCGCTGAACGCCAAGGCGGCGGTGTTCGCTGTCGAGACGCTGTTCGAGGAACGTGGTCGCCGCTGGCCGGTGATCATCTCGGGCACCATCACCGACGCCTCCGGGCGGACGCTGTCCGGTCAGGTCACCGAGGCGTTCTGGAATGCGATCCGACACGCCAAACCTCTCGCCGTCGGTCTGAACTGCGCCCTGGGGGCGCCGGAGATGAGGCCCTACATCGCCGAGATGGCGCGCATCGCGGACACCTTCGTCTCCTGCTATCCGAACGCAGGGCTGCCGAACGCGTTCGGCGAATACGACGAATCGCCGGAACGTCAGGCGTCCTACATCGCCGACTTCGCCGAGGCCGGACTGGTGAACCTGGTCGGCGGCTGCTGCGGAACGGCGCCGCCGCACATCGCCGAGATCGCCAAGGCCGTCGACGGCAAAGCCCCCCGCGAGCTGCCGACGATCGATCTCGCCACGCGGCTGTCGGGTCTGGAGCCGCTGAACATCACCTCCGACTCGCTGTTCGTCAACATCGGTGAGCGCACCAACATCACCGGGTCGGCACGATTCCGCAACCTGATCAAGGCCGAGGATTACGACACCGCGCTGTCGGTCGCGCTGCAGCAGGTCGAGGTCGGTGCGCAGGTCATCGACATCAACATGGACGAAGGCATGATCGACGGTGTCGCAGCCATGGATCGGTTCACGAAGCTGATCGCGGCCGAGCCCGACATCAGCCGGGTGCCGGTGATGATCGACTCCTCCAAGTGGGAGGTCATCGAGGCGGGCCTGAAGAATGTGCAGGGCAAGCCGATCGTCAACTCGATCTCCCTCAAGGAGGGCGAGGAGAAGTTCGTCCGTGAGGCGCGGCTGTGCCGCAAGTACGGCGCCGCGGTCGTGGTGATGGCGTTCGACGAGCAGGGCCAGGCCGACAACCTGGAGCGCCGCAAGGAGATCTGCGGGCGGGCCTACCGGATCCTGACCGAGGAGGTCGGCTTCCCGTCCGAGGACATCATCTTCGACCCGAACTGCTTTGCGCTGGCAACCGGTATCGAGGAGCACGCGACCTACGGGATCGACTTCATCGAGGCGTGCGCCTGGATCAAGGAGAACCTGCCCGGGGTACACATCTCCGGCGGCATCTCCAACGTGTCGTTCTCGTTCCGCGGCAACAACCCCGTCCGCGAGGCGATCCACGCCGTGTTCCTGTTCCACGCCATCAAGGCCGGCCTGGACATGGGCATCGTCAACGCCGGCGCGCTGGTGCCCTACGACTCGATCGACCCCGAACTAAGGGACCGCATCGAGGACGTCGTGCTGAACCGCCGTGAGGATGCCGCGGAGCGACTGCTCGAGATCGCGGAGAAATTCAACAAGACCGACAAGACCGAGGAGGCGGGCGCCGCCGAATGGCGATCGCTTCCGGTGCGCGAGCGGATCACGCATGCGCTGGTCAAAGGCATCGACGCGCACGTCGACGACGACACCGAGGAACTGCGCGCCGAGATCGCCGCCGCGGGTGGCCGCCCGATCGAGGTGATCGAGGGACCGCTGATGGACGGCATGAACGTCGTCGGCGATCTCTTCGGCTCGGGCAAGATGTTCCTGCCGCAGGTGGTGAAGTCGGCCCGGGTGATGAAGAAGGCCGTGGCGTATCTGCTGCCGTACATCGAGGCGGAGAAGGCGGACCTGCAGGCCGCGGGTGCGGCCGGGGACGGAAAGGCGAGCAAGGACACCAACGGCACCATCATCATGGCGACCGTGAAGGGCGACGTTCACGACATCGGCAAGAACATCGTCGGGGTGGTGCTGCAGTGCAACAACTACGAGGTGATCGACCTCGGCGTGATGGTGCCCGCCCAGAAGATCCTGGATGCGGCCAAGGAGCATGACGCCGACATCATCGGCCTGTCGGGTCTGATCACCCCGTCGCTGGACGAGATGGTCAACTTCGCCGTCGAGATGGAACGCGAAGGGCTCGAGATCCCGCTGTTGATCGGCGGCGCGACGACGTCGCGCGCCCACACCGCGGTCAAGGTGGCGCCGCGCCGCAAAGGTCCGGTGGTCTGGGTCAAGGACGCCTCCCGTTCGGTGCCCGTCGCCGCGGCGCTGCTCGACGACAGGCAGCGGCCCGCCTTGCTGGAGGCCACCGAGAAGGACTACGCGTCCTTGCGGGAACGGCACGCTCAGAAGAACGAGCGGCCGATGATCACCCTGGAGAAGGCGCGGGCCAACCGCACGCCGATCGACTGGGACGGCTACACGCCGCCAGTGCCTGCGATCGGTGTGGGGGTGCGCGAATTTCAGGACTACGACCTCGCGGAACTGCGCGAGTACATCGACTGGCAACCGTTCTTCAACGCCTGGGAGATGAAGGGCCGGTTCCCCGACATCCTCAACAACCCGGCGTCGGGCGAGACGGCTCGCAAGCTCTACGACGACGCGCAGGAAATGCTCGACACTGCGATCAAGGAGAAGTGGCTCACCGCCAACGGGGTCATCGGCTTCTTCCCGGCGAACGCGGTCGGTGACGACATCGAGGTCTACACCGACGACAACCGCACCGAGGTGCTGACCACGCTGTACAACCTGCGTCAGCAGGGCGAGCACCGCGAGGGCATCCCGAACCGCTCGCAAGGCGATTTCATCGCCCCCAAAGAGACAGGTCTGCGGGACTACGTCGGCGCGTTCGCCGTCACCGCGGGGCTGGGCAGCCAGGAGAAGATCGCGGAGTTCAAAGCCGCCCACGACGACTACAGCGCGATCCTGCTGGAGTCGCTTGCCGATCGACTGGCCGAGGCGTTCGCCGAACGGATGCATCAACGGGTGCGCACCGAGTTCTGGGGCTATCAACCCGACGAGGAACTCGACAACGACGCGCTCATCGCGGAGAAGTACGTGGGTATCCGGCCGGCTCCGGGTTACCCGTCCTGCCCGGAGCACACCGAGAAGGTGACGCTGTTCAAGATGATGGACGTCAAGGAGCGCACGGGTATCGAGCTGACCGAGTCGATGGCGATGTGGCCGGGTGCTGCGGTCAGCGGCTGGTACTTCTCGCATCCTCAATCGCAGTACTTCGTGGTCGGCCGGCTCGCCCAGGACCAGGTCGCCGATTACGCGAGGCGCAAGGGCTGGACCCTGCAGGAGGCCGAGCGCTGGCTTGCGCCCAACCTCGGTTACAACCCGGAGGACTGACACCGAATTGGGTCGAGGTGGCCGCCGCGTGCCAGAATGGCGGCGTGCGAGCGGTGCTGTGGGACATGGACGGAACGCTCGTCGACTCCGAAAAGCTGTGGGATGTGTCACTTTCCGCCCTCTATGCGTCCCACGGCGCGTCGATGAGCCGGGAAACCAGGACAGCACTCGTCGGGGCCTCGGCCGAAGAGACGATGGTCACCGTGTATTCCGAAATCGGCCTCGAGCCCGACCCGGAAGCGATGGCGGAGTCGATTCGCTGGCTGCACGACCACACGGCCATGCTGTTCGATGACGGGCTTCCGTGGTGCCCCGGGGCTCGCGAGATGCTGGAAGCTCTTGTGGCAGAACGTACTCCGATGGCTCTGGTGACGAACACCGCCCGGCCGCTGGCCGAGCGGGCACTCGACAGTATTGGCCGCCACTATTTCTCGACCACCGTCTGCGGTGATGAGGTCCCCAACGGAAAGCCGGCGCCTGATCCGTACCTGCGGGCGGCCGAACTGCTCGACCTGGATCCGTCGGACTGCCTGGCCGTCGAGGACTCGGTGACGGGTACCGCGGCGGCCGAGAAGGCCGGCTGCGCGGTGCTCGTGGTGCCCAACGACGTCCCGGTGCCGGGAGGCCTGCGCCGTCGCCATGTGAGGTCGCTGGCCGACCTCGACGTCGAGGGCCTGCGCCGAATCTATGCCGAGATCGACCGCGAATTGCGCGAACGCACTGCCTGACAGGTGCGTAGACGGGTCCACTTGCGGGAACACCCCCGGGGTTAACTGTTCGAGTGCTTGAATGTGATTCGAATCACGCAATGGTGCGGGAAAGGTCGTCGCATGGCCGGTCAAGGTGGTCCAGTCGGGGAGAGCCCGGAGATCTTCGAAGAAGGCCAGGACTTCTCGTCCGGCAAGACAGCGGTCAGGATCGCTTCGGTGGCCGCTCTCGGCGGTCTGCTGTTCGGCTATGACAGTGCGGTGATCAACGGCGCCGTCGACTCCATTCAGGAAGACTTCGGCATCGGCAACGCCGAGCTCGGCTTCGCGGTCGCCTCCGCGCTCCTGGGGGCCGCGGTCGGCGCGATGACCGCGGGCCGCATCGCCGACAAGATCGGCCGTATCGCGGTCATGAAGATCGCTGCGGTGCTGTTCTTGATCAGCGCGTTCGGTACCGGCTTCGCCCATGAGGTGTGGACGGTGGTGCTGTTCCGCATCGTCGGTGGTGTCGGCGTCGGTGTTGCCTCGGTGATCGCCCCCGCCTATATCGCCGAGACATCTCCGCCAGGGATCCGGGGCAGGCTCGGCTCGCTGCAGCAGTTGGCCATCGTGTCGGGCATCTTTCTGTCGTTCGCGGTCAACTACCTGCTGCAGTGGCTGGCCGGCGGTGCGAACGAGCCGCTGTGGCTGGGTCTGGACGCTTGGCGGTGGATGTTCCTGGCGATGGCCCTGCCGGCCGTCCTGTACGGGGTGCTCGCCTTCACGATCCCGGAGTCACCCCGCTATCTCGTTGCCAGCCATAAGATTCCGGAAGCTCGCCGGGTGCTGACCAAGCTGCTCGGTCAGAAGAACCTGGAGATCACCATCACCCGCATCCGCGAGACGCTGGAGCGCGAGGACAAGCCGTCGTGGAAGGACATGCGCAAGCCCACGGGAGGGATCTACGGCATCGTGTGGGTCGGCCTGGGGCTGTCGATCTTCCAGCAGTTCGTGGGCATCAACGTGATCTTCTACTACAGCAACGTGCTGTGGCAGGCGGTTGGATTCAGTGCCGACGAGTCGGCGATCTACACCGTCATTACGTCGGTCATCAACGTGCTGACGACACTGATCGCCATTGCACTGATCGACAAGATCGGCCGTAAGCCACTGCTGCTCATCGGATCCTCGGGCATGGCCGTCACGCTCATCACGATGGCGGTGATCTTCGCCAACGCGACCGTGAACCCCGACGGCACCCCGAGTCTGCCCGGTGCATCGGGGGTCATCGCGCTCATCGCGGCGAACCTCTTCGTGGTGGCGTTCGGCATGTCGTGGGGCCCGGTCGTGTGGGTGTTGCTGGGCGAGATGTTCCCGAACCGGATACGCGCCGCAGCGCTCGGCCTGGCCGCCGCGGGACAGTGGGCGGCCAACTGGCTGATCACGGTCACGTTCCCCGGCCTGCGCGAGCATCTCGGCTTGGCGTACGGCTTCTACGGACTGTGCGCCGTCCTGTCGGGCCTGTTCGTGTGGAAGTGGGTCATGGAGACCAAGGGTGTATCGCTGGAGGACATGCACGGCGAGATCCTGCGCCAGGACAAGGCCTCGGCGAACTGAGCGCACGCCGGGCGATGGCAAACCAGTTGCCCCGGCGTGACAGAATCGCCCAACGTGAAGACCTTCGATGCGCTGTTCGCCGAACTGAGCGAACGGGCACGCACACGTCCTGCCGGTAGCGGAACCGTCGCCGCACTCGACGGCGGCGTGCACGGCATCGGTAAGAAGATCCTCGAAGAGGCCGGCGAGGTGTGGCTGGCAGCCGAACACGAGAGCGACGACGCCCTCGCCGAGGAGATCAGCCAGCTGCTCTATTGGACGCAGGTGCTGATGCTTTCACGCGGCTTGTCGCTCGACGACGTGTACGGAAAGCTCTGATGCCTGCTCTTCGCGCAAGCGGCTCATCGGCGACGATGCTGCGCGTAGCCGTTCCCAACAAGGGGGCCCTCAGCGAATCGGCCTCGGAGATCCTCTCGGAGGCCGGCTATCGCCGCCGCACCGATCCCAAGGACCTGACCGTCGTCGACCCTGCGAACAACGTCGAGTTCTTCTTCCTGCGGCCCAAGGACATCGCGATCTATGTCGGCTCGGGCGAACTGGATCTCGGTATCACCGGCCGTGACCTGGCCGCCGACGCCGACGCGCCGGTGCGGGAGCGGCTGGCGCTGGGCTTCGGCTCGTCGACCTTCCGCTACGCCGCCCCGGCGGGGCAGGACTGGCAGATCGCGGACCTGGCCGGTAAGCGGATCGCCACCGCCTATCCCAATCTGGTCCGTAAAGACCTGTCCGACAAAGGAATCGAGGCCACAGTCATACGCCTCGACGGGGCTGTGGAGATTTCCATCCAACTCGGCGTGGCCGACGTCATCGCCGATATCGTCGGTTCGGGGCGCACCCTCGGGCTGCACAACCTGGTGGCGTTTGGTGAATCGCTGTGTGATTCCGAGGCGATCCTGATCGAGCGGGCCGACTCCGAGGCCGATCCCGCGCGCGATCAGCTGGCGGCCCGTATACAGGGCGTCGTGTTCGGGCAGCAGTACCTGATGCTCGACTACGACTGCCCCCGCACGGTGCTGGACGAGGCCACCGCCGTCACGCCGGGACTCGAATCGCCGACCATCGCGCCGCTGGCCGACCCCGCCTGGGTGGCGGTACGCGCCCTGGTCCCGCGGCGCGACGTCAACGCGATCATGGACGAGCTCGCGGCGATCGGCGCGAAAGCCATTCTGGCCTCCGACATCCGGTTCTGCCGCTTCTGATCTAGACCGCTCGTCGCGCCGTTCGGCGTGTTAGCGTCCGGATGTCCATCCACCGCACGGAGGTTCGATGACGCAGGTTCTCGTTCTGGTTCTGGCCCTGTTGATCGGCGTGATCGCCGGCCTGCGTGCGATGACGGCGCCCGCCGTCGTGGCATGGGGCGCGATGCTCGGCTGGATCGACGTCACCGACAAGTGGTCGGAATGGGTGGCGCATCCGATCACCGTGACCGTGTTGACGATCCTGCTCGTCGGCGAGTTGATCACCGACCAGTTACCCAAGACGCCGAGCCGAAAAGTGCCGCCGCAGTTCATCGCCCGCCTTGTCACCGGCGGGTTCTCCGGGGCTGTCATCGGAAGTGCCTTCTTCCACACGTTCTCCGCGACCGGCGCAGGCGTCGTCGGTGCCGTGCTCGGCACGATCGCCGGCGCGGAACTCCGCAGCAGGCTCGCCGCCAAGAACAACGGAAACGACCGTCCCGGGGCCTTTACAGAAGACGTCATCGCCGTCGGCGGTGGCTTCCTCGTCGCCTTCCTCGTCAGCCTGGTCTAGGCAACTCATGCCGCAGCGGTTTGACGCCATCATCGTCGGTGCCGGGCAGGCGGGCCCGCCGCTGGCCGGGCGGCTCACCGCCGCCGGACAGACCGTCGCCGTCATCGAGCGCAAGCTCGTCGGCGGCACGTGCGTCAACTACGGCTGCATTCCGACCAAGACTCTTGTCGCCAGTGCGCACGCCGCGCACCTCGCACGCCGCGGCGCCGACTTCGGTATCGGCACCGGAGAGGTGTCCGTCGACATGGCAGCGGTGAAAGCGCGCAAGGACAAGATCAGTGGCGGCGATCGCGAAGGCCTGGAGAACTGGCTGGCCGGGATGGAAGGTGCCACGCTGATCCGCGGGCACGCCCGCTTCGAGAGCCCGAACACCATCCGCGTCGACGATCAGCTCCTGGAGGCCGATCGCATCTTCCTCAACGTCGGCGGCCGCGCCGTCGTCCCGGACATGCCCGGGTTGGCCGACGTCGATTACCTGACCAACGTCGGGATCCTCGACCTCGACGTCGTGCCCGAGCATCTCGTCATCATCGGCGGCAGCTACATTGCGCTGGAGTTCGCCCAGATGTACCGCCGTTTCGGTGCGCAGGTCACGGTCGTCGAGAAGGGGCCGCGCCTGACCGGCCGCGAGGACGAGGACGTGTCGGCGGCGATCAAGGACATCCTGGAAGCCGAGGGCATCACCGTCGTGGTCGGCGCCGATGCGATCAGTTTCGCCAAGCAAGAGAATGGAATTGCTGTCACCCCGAGCAAGGGCGCCGAGCCGATCATCGGCAGCCACGTGCTCATCGCGGTCGGACGGATACCCAACACCGACGACCTCGGACTCGATACGGCCGGGGTCGAGACGGACAGCCGCGGCTACGTCGTCGTCGATGACCAATTGCGCACCAGCGCGCCGCACATCTGGGCGATGGGCGACTGCAACGGCAAGGGTGCGTTCACCCACACGTCGTACAACGACTTCGAGATCGTTGCCGCCAATCTGCTCGATGATGACCCGCGCCGGGTCAGCGACCGCATCACCACCTATGCGCTCTACATCGATCCGCCGCTGGGGCGCGCCGGCCTGACGGTCGACCAGGTGCGCAAGTCGGGTCGAAAAGCGTTGGTGGGTAAGCGTCCGATGACGCGCGTGGGCCGCGCCGTGGAAAAAGGCGAGACCCAGGGCTTCATGAAGGTCGTCGTCGACGCGGAGACCCGGGAGATTCTCGGCGCATCCATCCTCGGTGTCGGCGGCGACGAGGTCGTGCACCTGATTCTCGACGTCATGACCGCGAAGCTGCCCTACACGGCGATCTCACGGACCATGCACATCCACCCGACGGTCAGCGAGCTCGTCCCGACACTGCTGCAGGACCTCACACCGCTCACCTAGCGAAGCCCCTTGACTGTGGCTTGTGTCACAGTAATATGACCACTGGTCACATCAAGCCTTGGAGGCGCGATGCCGACGGTGACATGGTCTCGTCTGGGCGCGGATCGCCGCGCGGCGGTGGTGTCCGCCGCCGAAGCGGAGTTCGCCGCACATGGGTTCTCCGCGGGCAGTCTCAACGTCATCGCCCGGCGCGCCGGTGTCGCAAAAGGCAGTCTCTTTCAATACTTTGCCGACAAGCGCGACCTGTACGCGTTCATCACGGACGTCGGCAGCCAGCGCGTGCGGGCCTACATGGAAGAGCAGATCAACAGACTCGACCCCACCCGCCCCTTCTTCGAGTTCCTGACTGACCTGTTCGACGTCTGGGTGGCGTACTTCGCCGAGCATCCGCGGGACCGAGCGCTGCACGCAGCGGCCAGTTTCGAGGTCGACACCGACGCGCGGGTCAGCGTGCGGGCCGTCGTGCACCGTCACTACTTGGAGGTGCTGCGCCCGCTGGTCCGCGACGCGCAGAACCGCGGGGACCTGAGCGCCGATGCCGACATCGACGCTCTGCTGTCGCTGTTGCTCATGCTGTTGCCGCACCTGGCGCTGGCGCCCTACGTGCGCGGCATGGACCCGCTGCTGGGGCTCGACGAACTGTCGCCCGACCAGCCCGCTCTTGTGGCACGCCGCTATGTCGCCGTGCTGGCGACCGCGTTCGGAGCGGTCGCAAGGAGACAGACAACCACACACACCGAAGGAGTGATGACATGACGAGAACACGCTCGGACTCGCTGGCTGCGGGCGGACTCAACTGGGACAGCCTGCCGCTGAAGCTCTTCGCAGGAGGCAACGCGAAGTTCTGGGATCCCGCCGACATCGACTTCTCCCGAGACCGCGCCGACTGGGAATCGTTGACCGAGGTGGAGCGGGACTGGGCGACACGGCTGTGCGCCGAGTTCATCGCCGGAGAGGAAGCGGTGACCCAGGACATCCAGCCCTTCATGGCCGCGATGCGCGCAGAGGGGCGACTGGGCGACGAGATGTATCTGACCCAGTTCGCCTTCGAGGAGGCCAAACACACCCAGGTGTTCCGAATGTGGCTCGACGCGGTCGGCATCACCGGCGACCTCCAGGGCTACCTCGACGAGCTTCCCGCGTATCGGCAGATGTTCTACGAAGAGCTCCCCGCCTCCCTGGACGCACTGTCGAGTGACCCGTCACCCGCCGCCCAGGTGCGCGCCTCGGTCACCTATAACCACGTCATCGAAGGCATGATGGCGCTCACGGGATACTATGCGTGGCACCGTATTTGCGTCGACCGCGGCATCCTGCCCGGAATGCAGGAGCTGGTGCGCAGGATCGGTGACGACGAACGTCGCCACATGGCGTGGGGCACCTTCACATGCCGCCGCCACGTGGCGGCCGACGACGCCAACTGGTCGGTGTTCGAGTCGCGGATGAACGAACTGATACCGCTGGCACTGCGCAACACGGAAGACGCGTTCGCGCTCTACGACGAAATCCCGTTCGGCCTGTCGATGGACGAGTTCCAGAACTACGCTGCCGACAAAGGCATGCGGCGCTTCGGCACGATCAGCAGCGCGCGCGGACGCCCGCTTCAAGAGATCGACGTCGATTATTCGCCTCTGCACCTGGAGGACACGTTCGCCGACGAGGACCGCGCGGCTCTGGCGTCTTGACAGCTGGCCACGGGCGGCCCGCAGCAGGCGCAGCCGATCTCTGCGTCACCCGATCGTGGGACGGGAACCGGTTCGGGTGCGACGTCGGCGAACCTCGTCGATCGTCAAAGTCGCTGCACCAGCAGCGATTGTGCGCATGTGCCGATGAAGCCGTCGCGGTCGAACAGGTCGGCGGTCGTCGCTCCGATCCCGTCCGGGCCGATCGACCCGCGGGCGCGCAGGCCGAAGTCCCGTCCCCGGGGGAGCCGATGAAGGTGGACGACGGTGTCGGTGTTCATGAACATGAACCGCTGCGGATCCAGCGCCGCGCCGATTCCGTTCGCCGAATCGACCACCATCGCGAGCCTCTGTAGCGGTGTGGTTGGCTCCGAATCAACAAGGGGCACAAGCGGGCTCAGCCATGCGACAGCGCTGCCGTCCTGATCGGGCTGCCTGCGCCAGCTGATCGTCTCCAGATAGCCGGGCGCGCCTTCCCACGCATGTGCGACGGCCACCGCGTCACGTTCGACCAGCGGCGGGTAGCGGTCGGTGACGGCGTCGCGGGTGTCGCTCGGCGCCAGCAGCCACGCGGTGACGCGGGCGACGGCCCTGCGCGTTCCGTCCGGCCGGTCGGCGAGCATTTCGGCGGCCGTCATCGAGATGCGGCTACCGGGCCGGTCTACCCAGGCCCGCACCCGCACGGTCGTCACCGGTATCGCACCCAGGATGTCGAGGGTCAGCCTCGCGACTCGCAAACCGGTTCCGGCGGAGAGCTTTTCGATCGCCATGGTCAGTAAGGCCAGCGGCGGGGAGCCGTGCTGGATCTGAGGATCCCAGTTGCTGCGGGTGCCATCGGTCGACTCGAAGACGTCGAACTCACCGTCTGTACCGAGGCGGTGGAAGAGGCAGTCGATCACGCTGCGGACTCTGCCTGCAGTACCGCGTCGGGATCGCCCTCGTCGAGCTGCTGGGGCCAGCCCGGATACGGCGGGGGAGTGCCGCCGAACGCCGGGCAGTGTGCCTGATGGGCGCACCAGTTGCACAGCCTCGACGGGCTCGGGCGGAAATCCCCTGTCGCTCCTGCAGATTGGATGGCACGCCAGATCGCCATCAACGTCTTCTCGAAGCGCTCGAGCTCCTCGAGGTCGGGCGTGTAGTCGAGCACCTGTTGATCGGCGAGGTAGAGCAGCCGCAGCCGGGTGGGCAGCACGCCGCGGGAGCGCAGCAGCGCGACAGCGTAGAACTTCATCTGGAACATCGCCTTGAACTCGGCCAGCGCACGCGCCTCGGGAGGCGCCTTGCCGGTCTTGTAGTCGACAACGCGCATCTCACCGGTCGGTGCGACGTCGATGCGGTCGACGAAGCCACGCAGCAGCGTGCCGTCAGCAAGTTCGACCTCCACGCGCTGCTCGCAGCTCTGCGGGTCGAAACGGGTCGGATCCTCCAGCCGGTAGTAACCCGAAAGCAGGGTGCGCGCCTGTTCCAGCAGCTCGGCTCGCATGCCGGGCTCGATGTCGGAGTCCAGCGACGGCTGCTCGGCGACCAGGCGGTCCCAGGCCGGCGTTACCAGTGCCGCCGCGGTCTCAGGCAACCGGTCCGCGGCGGGCAGCGCATAGAGCTGCTCGAGAGCGGCGTGCACGACGGAACCGCGGACCTGTGCGGCCGACGACGGCTCCGGAAGGCGGTCGATCGCGCGGAACCGGTACAGCAGAGGGCACTGCTTGAAATCCGCGGCGCGCGACGGCGACAACGCGGGGCGTCTCACCGGCGAGTCCATGGCACTCACAGTAGGACCGCGGTCGGACAACCCCGGAGACCCGCCCCGGCGCGTCTACTGGCAGGCTGATCAACCGTGCGCAGAACAGGGCCCTTCGAAATCGGTGATCGAGTGCAGCTCACCGACGCCAAGGGCAGGCGCTACACGATGCTGCTCAAACCCGGCGGCGAGTTCCACACCCACCGCGGCATCATCTCCCTCGACGACGTCGTCGGGCTGCCCGAAGGCAGCGTGATCAAGTCGACCAACGGCGACCAGTTCCTGGTGTTGCGGCCGCTGCTCGTCGACTATGTGATGTCGATGCCGCGCGGCGCTCAGGTGGTCTACCCCAAAGACGCGGCGCAGATCGTGCACGAGGGCGACATTTTCCCCGGTGCGCGGGTGCTGGAAGCCGGCGCGGGATCGGGGGCGTTGACGTGCTCACTGCTGCGCGCCGTCGGGCCGGAGGGACAGGTGACGTCCTACGAGCTTCGCGAAGACCATGCCGAACACGCGCTGCGCAACGTCGTGACGTTCTTCGGTGCACAGCCGTCCAACTGGGACCTGGTGACGGCCGATGTCTGCGAATACGACGGGCCGGAGGTCGACCGGGTGGTGCTGGACATGCTGGCGCCGTGGGAGATCCTGGGCACGGTCGCGAAATCGCTCGTCCCCGGCGGGGTTCTGATGATCTACGTCGCCACCGTCACCCAGCTGTCCAAGACCGTCGAGGCGCTGCGCGAGCAGCAATGCTGGACGGAGCCGAGGTCGTGGGAGAGCATGCAGCGAGGCTGGCACGTCGTCGGTCTGGCGGTGCGTCCCGAACACACGATGCGCGGGCACACGGCGTTCCTGATCAGCGCGCGCAAGCTCGCGCCTGGCGCGGTCGCTCCGGTTCCGCTGCGGAAGAAGCGGCCGACGATCTAGTCGTCGGTGCTCTTGAGAAGCCCACGTCGAGCGGAGAGCAATTCGAGTTCGGGGCGCGCAGCCACCAGGCGTTCGGCGGCATCCAGGACGTCCACCACGTGTGCTCGGTCGGCGGCGACCAGCGCCATACCGATGCCTGCGCGCCGGTGCAGATCATGGGCGTCGGTCTCGGCCGCCGACACCGCGAACCGTCGCGACAGCTCGGCGATCACCGGCCGGATGACCGAGCGCTTCTGCTTGAGTGAATGCACGTCGCCGAGAAGGACGTCGAACTCCAGCCAGCCGATCCACATACGATCAGCGCGGCGGGGTCGGCGGTGCGGTGTCGAGCTCCAACAGCAGGTCCGCGGTTTGGCGGGTCAGCCGCCACGACCCGTCGGTGAGGGCGAACTCCATGGGATAGCGGAACTCGCCGCCCTGCGGGTTGGCCTGCCTGACGACAATCGTGGTGACGACATTGCCGGGCACGGCCCGTGACCATGCGAGGTCTCTCGCCTCGAAGGTCAGGGGCAGAGCGGCGTTGTCCCGCAGCGCGATCGCGAAACGGTCGAGACCGGCAGCCTCGTCGGGAGTGCCCTGTTCGATCAGCGTGATTTTTTGGTCGCCGGGAATCGCCGGGTCGGCCAACCGGGCCATCACGTCGGTCAAAGCGTTCGCCGGCGGCAGCGGGGGTCCGCCGGGAGAGTCGGGAATCGGATCGGAGTGCCCGGCAGACGGTGTGGGCGCCGCGGTCGAGGACGGCGTGACGGCGGGACGCTCGGGCTGATCGCACCCGCTGAGGAACCCACACAGCCCGAGCGCCGCCACACCGAGTGTGGCGGCGCAACGGGCTACGAGGGGTGGACGCGCCAGCGTCACAATTTCGTCAGAAGCGGTCAGCCACCGACGGCGCTGAGCAGCGCCAGGGCCGACTGCTTCGAGATCTGCCATCCGGTCGGGCTGGGGCCCGCGACGAAGACGACGTTTTGGGAGGCCGCCGCGCCCGTTTGCGCGGTCGCGGTGACGCTCGCGGTGGCCACAGGGCCGTTCTGGTCGATGTTGGACACCACGAAGTTCAACGGGAAGTAGCCCTGGGCAGCGGCATTGTTGTAGCTGTTGTCGGCGACTCTGGCCTCGATGCGGCCGAGGCCACCCTCGATGTAAGAGCCCTTGCCACCTGCGAACGATCCCGGGCCTGCGAGCGCGCTCAGCGTCGTCACCAGCGGACCCTGCAGATCGGGAGCGGGGGCGGCAGGCAACGGCGCACCGACGGCGACAGGCGAGGCTGACGCGATCCCGGCACCGGTTGCAATCGAGGTCACACCCGCGGCCGCACCACCGACGAATGCGGCGGCTGCTGCCCCAGCGGTAAGGCTGGTAACGAGGGATTTCAGGGTCACGGCTGTCCTTCCGTTCTGCCGAACTGATCTACAGAGGCTAACAGTGTTGCTGGTGTGTCGAATTCCTAGAGCACACACAATGACTGAATCGCCGGTAGCGTTGAAGTTGTTACCGCACCAACATCGGGTGTGGGAAAGGAGCTCAGCATGAGTGAGTCCGAGCGTTCCGGAGGCTCTGACGCCTTTGGAACATCCCCTAGTAGCCACCTGTCCAGCGACGACGCGGCAGAGCTGGAACAGCTGCGACGCGAGGCGGCGGCCTTGCGAGAACAGCTGGAGAATGCTGTTGGTTCCCAAAGCGGTTTGCGCAGTGCACGAGATGTTCACCAGCTCGAGGCGAGAATCGACTCGCTGGCCGCCCGCAACGCCAAGCTGATGGACACCTTGAAGGAGGCGCGCCAGCAGTTGCTGGCGCTCCGGGAAGAGGTCGACCGCCTCGGTCAGCCACCCAGCGGCTACGGCGTACTGCTGTCGGTCCAGGACGACGACACCGTCGACGTATTCACTTCGGGCCGGAAGATGCGGCTGACGTGCTCGCCCAACATCGACACCAAGGCGCTGAAGAAGGGCCAGACGGTGCGGCTCAACGAGGCGCTCACCGTGGTCGAGGCCGGCACCTATGAATCCGTCGGTGAGATCAGCACTCTGCGGGAGATCCTGGCCGACGGGCACCGCGCCCTCGTGGTCGGCCACGCCGACGAGGAGCGCATTGTCTGGCTGGCCGAGCCCCTGGTCGCGGCCGAGCATTTGCCCGAGGACTCATACGCCGACGAGAACGACCTCACCGACGACCGGCCCCGCAAGCTGCGTCCCGGTGATTCCCTGCTGGTCGACACCAAGGCCGGATATGCGTTCGAGCGCGTTCCCAAGGCAGAGGTCGAAGACCTCGTGCTCGAAGAGGTCCCCGATGTCAGCTACCACGACATCGGCGGCCTGACCCGTCAGATCGAGCAGATCCGCGACGCTGTCGAGCTGCCGTTCCTGCACAAGGAGCTTTACCGCGAGTACTCGCTGCGCCCGCCCAAGGGTGTCCTCCTCTACGGTCCGCCCGGTTGCGGCAAGACGCTGATCGCCAAGGCGGTCGCCAACTCGCTGGCCAAGAAGATGGCCGAGGTCCGTGGGGACGACGCCCGCGAGGCGAAGTCCTACTTCCTCAACATCAAAGGTCCCGAGCTGCTGAACAAGTTCGTCGGTGAGACCGAGCGGCACATCCGACTGATCTTCCAGCGGGCCCGTGAGAAGGCCTCCGAAGGCACCCCGGTGATCGTGTTCTTCGACGAGATGGACTCGATCTTCCGGACCCGCGGCACGGGCGTCAGCTCCGACGTCGAAACGACGGTCGTGCCGCAGCTTCTGAGCGAGATCGACGGTGTCGAGGGGCTGGAGAACGTCATCGTCATCGGCGCCTCCAATCGTGAGGATATGATCGACCCCGCGATCCTGCGGCCCGGCCGTCTCGACGTCAAGATCAAGATCGAGCGGCCGGACGCAGAGGCGGCGCAGGACATCTTCAGCAAGTACCTCACCGAGGAACTGCCCATCCACCTCGACGATCTCGCCGAGTTCTCCGGCGACCGCGCCGCGACGATCAAGGCAATGATCGAGAAGGTCGTCGACCGGATGTACGCCGAGATCGACGACAACCGTTTCCTGGAGGTCACCTACGCCAACGGTGACAAGGAAGTCATGTACTTCAAGGACTTCAACTCCGGCGCCATGATCCAGAACGTCGTGGACCGGGCGAAGAAGAATGCGATCAAGGCGGTGTTGGAAACCGGTCAGCCCGGTCTGCGCATCCAGCACCTGCTCGACTCGATCGTCGACGAGTTCGCGGAGAACGAGGATCTGCCCAACACCACGAATCCTGATGACTGGGCCAGGATTTCGGGTAAGAAGGGCGAGCGGATCGTCTACATCCGCACTCTTGTCACCGGCAAGAGTTCGTCCGCAAGCCGCGCTATCGATACCGAGTCCAACCTCGGGCAGTACCTGTAGCCGGGATCCGGGGCCCGGGGCGATCGCCTCGGGCCCGGATTTCGCACGAATTGTTCACATCCCCGACTTCGTCATGACATCGAGCGCGCGTACTTTTCGCGCAAAGTCATCACGATCGGGAGCCTTATGAAGAGCTATGCCGCACGGATCATCGCCGTGACGTCTCTGTTGTTCGCGACGGCAGTTGTCGCCGCAAGTCCCGCGATGGCCGACGAATGGGAGATGCCCGACGTCGAGGGGGAGCTGCTGCAGAGTGCGACGGAAGCCGTCCTCAAAGCCAGTGACGGCGCTGTCGCTCCGGAGACGTCGGTGGCGTCTGGTCCGCCCTTCGAGCAGATCAACCTCACCTACTGGGTGGTGTGTTCGCAGTCGCCCGAGGCCGGCGAGGAGATCTCCGGCGACACTCCGCCCGAGCTTGAGGTGGCGCGACCCAATCAGTGCTGATCATGCCAACAGCGAATAGCTGTTGGCGAGGTCGTCCTGCAGGACGCTGGCCTTCTCCGTCGTGGTGTCCACGCGCAGCGGCTGGTCCAGCGTGCGGGTCCGGTAGCTCCATCCGTCAGGCAGGGTGAGCCTGGGGGCCAGGTCCGCCAGGTCCGCCAGCGTCAGGTCGGGGTCGACGGTCTGACTGTAGGTCTGCATGACCCACTGGCGGCCGTCGGCGTCCACGAGTTCGAACACCGGGCTGCCTGCGTCGTAGACGAACGCGGCTCTCCGGTCGACGGTGTTGACCGAATACGGTGAGGGGTTCATCGACGCCAACGCGACCGTCGCCTGCCGCAGCATCTCGATGCCACCAAAAGTCTCCCGTTCGGTCTCGGTGCCGCCGTCCTTCTCGATGTGGCTCATCAGCCAGTAACGCGGCCCGTTGAGCACTGCGGCGACCGCCTGGTGCTCGGCGGCGATGGCCTGCGCGTCGAGTTTCGTCCACAGTTCGGCGGGGCAGTCGTTGAGCGGAAAGGTGTTGTATACGGTTGCCTGCGGGCCGGTCTCGTCCACGTGCACGAGGAGGACCTCACCGTATCGTTTGCCGAAGACGTTGGTCACGACGTGAATGTAGCCCGTCTCTCGATCTCAAGGTAGGCATCGCGACCGGCGAGGCTGTCGTCGATCAGCGGTTCGAAGAAGCGCTGACGATAGAGCGGGTCGACGCTCGTGCTCACCGTGAAGTAGAGCCCAGAGAGCACCGCGACGAACAGCGAGGTGTGCACCACGGTCTGCGGAATCGGGATGTGGATCCCGAACCACGTTCCGGCACAGGGGGGATCGCCGACCGAGCAGGTCTCCTCGGCCGACCACAGAACGGTGACGTCGTCGGGGATCGCAATGATCCCGAGAGCCAGGAAGAACGCGAAGAGCCCGGCGGTGAACAGCACGACCTGGATGGCCTGCGACACCACCATGACGGCAACGACGTTCATCTGCTCGGCTTTCGACAACGGGGTGCGGGCGGCCGGATCGGTCGGTACTGACTCCAGCGGTGTGCCGGCCAGCAGCGCGCTGGGATCCTCACGTTCGGATCGGTCCTGACGCAAGGCCCTGACCTCGTCACGGATCGTGGCGATCATGAAGAACAACGCCACGGCACTGAGGAAACCGATTGTCTGCCAAAGTCTTTCGCGACTCATCCGGGCCGACAGCTGCCACAGCTCACCGGTGAAATACACGACGACGGTCAGCATCAGCAGCGGCAGGGCGCGGCTCATCAGCGTGCCCAGCGCGCCCAGTTGCAGCCATGCGAACCGGAAAGCCCACAACGCGATCGAGCCGAAGCCCAGGTAGGTCAGCCAAATCGCCAGGAGCGAAATCGCGACGAAGATCGGCGCCTCCGCCGCGGCGGCCCGCGACCATCCACTCACCGTCAGCGGCATGACCACCACGAAGATCGCCATCACCAGCACCGCTGCCCAGCGGCGCAGCGCCTCGCCGATCCGCGTGCCCACTCGGTGCAGGATCTCCAAGGCGAAGGGCGCCGCGACGAGCACCACCGCGATCACACCGAGCCTGGCCGCATACCCGTAGTCCGGGTCGTCTCCGGTCAGGTCGGCCGCGATCATGGTGAGCGCGGTGAGTGCGCCGACCGCACTCACCATCGGCGCGGACCGCTGGACGAGCTTGCGGGCCCGCACCCGCCTGGTGAGCACCAGGGGCAGACCCCGGTGCAGGAACCAGTCGTGGATCGGCCGCAGATCCGGCGGCTTTTGCAGGCTCATTGACCGGCCGTCACGGTGCGGTAGCGGTCGCGGGCCACCAGCGTGAGCCGCAGATCCTCGACCAGCGGCTCGAGGAACTGCGCCCGGTATTCCTTGTCGCCGACGGCGCGCGCGGACAGGTACATGAACGTCAGCGCAACCAGGAACATCGTGATCTGGATCAACGCGTTCGGCACCGGCAGCGTCATACCGAGGAACTGGCCGTCCGACGACGGGTTCGTCGTCAATGCCGCCAACAACTCGGGGCTGATCAGGATCAGGCCAAGCGCGAAGAACAGCAGACCTGTCACCACCGAGACGGTCAGCACCTGGACGATCTGCGACATCGCCAGCACGAACACCACGTTGAGCCGCTCCGGTTTCGACAGCGGCACCCGCCGCGGGCGGTCCGGCATCGCCGCGAACGGGGTCCCGGTCAGCTGCGCGGCGTCCTCGGGCTGCTTGGCGTCGGGTCGCAGGATCGGACGTACCCGGCTCAGAGTTCCCGAGACCAGGAACGCGACAGCGATCAGCATCAGGAAGATCAATCCCAGCCAGAGCCGGGGGCGGCTGGTGATGCCCGCCATCGTCCAGACCGGCCCGTTGAAGAACACGAGAACCGTCAGCAGCATCACCGGCAGGGCTCCGAGAAGCAAGCTTCCGATGGACGCCAGATTGCTCAGCATCATGCGGATCGCCCAGCCCAGAATCGCGCCGACTCCCGTTGCGGTACCGACGAATATCAGCCCCACGACGATGAGCTCGGCGATCAAGTCGGCGAAGATGCGAGCGCTCGGGCCCGCGTAGATGTTGCCAAGG
Organism: Mycolicibacterium iranicum; assembly: GCF_001650495.1. GTDB lineage: Bacteria > Actinomycetota > Actinomycetes > Mycobacteriales > Mycobacteriaceae > Mycobacterium > Mycobacterium iranicum_A. The sequence goes on from NZ_LWCS01000087.1 coordinate 111,753, forward strand.
GTGGAGATGGCCAGCGACGCCGCGGACACCGTCGCGCGGAGACGGGCGTCATCGGTGCGCGACACGAACCAGCCGATCAGCCCGGCCAGGGGGAGGACGAGCAGGAGGACCGCGATGACGAACCATTCGGTTCGTGTTGGGGCACCGTTGATGTCGACCGTGTACTCGCCGGTCACGCCGACGACGAACATCGAGAACGTCATCATGACGGCGAGGCCGGCGAGTGCGGGCGCAGACCGCGTCCACACCCGCGAAACCAGGACACCGGGACGCAGCACGGCGGGCAGGCCGTGGCGGAGAAACCAGCGCTCAGCCGCGAGTCTGTCCGCAGTCTTGGGAGTCATAGCGGGTAAATCTCACCACGCGGGAGGGCCCACCGCCCGGACCTTTAGGCTGGTCGGTATGCAACGGATCATCGGAACGGAGGTCGAGTACGGCATTTCGTCGCCGTCCGATCCAACCGCGAATCCGATCCTGACTTCTACCCAGGCCGTGCTGGCGTATGCCGCGGCCGCGGGCATCCAGCGTGCCAAGCGCACCCGGTGGGACTACGAGGTCGAGTCGCCGTTGCGTGACGCCCGCGGTTTCGACCTGAGCCGCTCGTCGGGGCCCCCGCCCGTCGTCGACGCCGACGAGGTCGGCGCGGCGAATATGATCCTGACCAACGGTGCCCGTCTCTACGTCGACCACGCACACCCCGAGTACTCCGCACCCGAGGTCACCGACCCGATGGACGCGGTGATCTGGGACAAGGCGGGGGAGCGCGTCATGGAGGCCGCTGCGCGCCATGTCGCGAGCGTGCCGGGCGCGGCGAAGCTCCAGCTCTACAAGAACAACGTCGACGGCAAGGGCGCCTCGTACGGATCGCACGAGAACTACCTGATGAGCCGTCAGACGCCGTTCTCCGCCGTCATCGCAGGCCTGACCCCGTTCATGGTGTCGCGCCAGGTGGTCACCGGTTCGGGGCGGGTCGGCATTGGTCCCTCGGGTGACGAGCCCGGCTTCCAGCTCTCGCAGCGCTCGGACTACATCGAGGTCGAGGTCGGTCTGGAGACCACGCTCAAGCGCGGCATCATCAACACCCGCGACGAACCACATGCCGACGCCGACAAGTACCGCAGGCTGCACGTCATCATCGGCGACGCCAACCTCGCCGAGACCTCGACCTACCTCAAGCTGGGCACCACGTCGCTGGTGCTCGACCTGATCGAGGAGGGACCCCAGATCGGGGTCGATCTCACCGATCTGGCACTTGCCCGCCCGGTGCATGCGGTGCATGTCGTGTCCCGCGATCCCTCTCTGCGCGCGACCGTCGCGCTCGCCGACGGACGGGAGATGACCGCACTCGCGCTCCAGCGGATCTACCTCGACCGCGTCGCCAAGCTCGTCGACAGCCGCGACCCGGACCCGCGCGCCTCCCATGTGCTGGAGACGTGGGCGCACATCCTCGATCTGCTCGAACGCGACCCGATGGAGTGCGCGGATCTTCTGGACTGGCCGGCCAAGCTGCGACTGCTGGAGGGCTTTCGCCAGCGCGAGAACCTCGGCTGGAACGCTCCCCGGCTTCATCTGGTCGACCTGCAGTACTCCGATGTGCGGCTGGACAAGGGCCTCTACAACCGGCTGGTGGCCCGCGGCTCGATGAAGAGGCTGGTCACCGAGCAGCAGGTGCTCGACGCCGTGGACAACCCACCGACCGACACCCGCGCGTACTTCCGCGGGGAGTGCCTGAGGCGCTTCGGAGCCGACATCGCCGCGGCCAGCTGGGACTCGGTGATCTTCGACCTGGGTGGCGACTCGCTGGTGCGCATCCCCACTCTGGAGCCGCTGCGTGGCAGCAAGTCACACGTCGGCGCCCTGCTGGATTCTGTCGACAGCGCCGCCGAACTCGTCGAGCAGTTGACGACCTGATCAAGCTATCCCCAGCAATCCAGGCACAGCCCGGTAGTGTGGTGAGACCGGGGGCAGACGGTCGAATGCCCGCAAGGGTGAGAAGACTTACGCAGGAGGCGGCGATGGCTCAGGAGCAGACCAAGCGTGGCGGTGGAGGCGGCGATGACGACGACCTCTCCGGCAACTCGGGCGCCGGCCAAGAACGCCGCGAAAAGCTTGCCGAAGAGACCGACGACCTGCTGGACGAGATCGATGACGTCCTTGAAGAGAACGCCGAGGACTTCGTGCGTGCATACGTGCAGAAGGGTGGACAGTGACCTGGTCGGATCGAGATAAGTCCGCCTTCCCGTCCGCTTTACCCGGCGTCTTCGCTGCGCCGTCGGCCATGTCGCATGGCGGCGTGAATCCGTCCTCGTTCTCGGATTTTCTGCGCCATCAGGCGCCCCACCTGCTGCCCGCCAGCGGTCGCGGTCCGGTTCCGACGGATTCCGTACCGCACGGCACCACGATCGTCGCGCTGAAGTTCCCCGGCGGGGTGGTGATGGCCGGTGACCGCCGTGCCACGCAGGGGCACATGATCGCCAGCCGCGACGTCCAGAAGGTCTACATCACCGATGACTACACCGCCACCGGCATCGCAGGCACCGCCGCGATCGCCGTCGAATTCGCGCGGTTGTACGCGGTGGAACTGGAGCATTACGAGAAACTCGAAGGTGTCGCGCTGACGTTCGCCGGCAAGGTGAACAGGCTCGCGACGATGGTGCGCGGAAACCTCGGCGCCGCCCTGCAGGGCTTCGTCGCCCTGCCACTGCTCGCCGGTTACGACCTCGACGATCCAAATCCCGAGCGGGCCGGCCGCATCGTGTCGTTCGACGCGGCGGGCGGGCACAATCTGGAAGAAGAGGGATATCAGTCGGTGGGTTCCGGCTCCATCTTCGCCAAGTCCTCGATGAAGAAGCTGTACTCGCAAGTCCGCGACGCGGATTCGGCGCTGAGGGTCGCGATCGAGTCGCTCTACGATGCCGCCGACGACGATTCCGCGACCGGCGGACCGGATCTGGTGCGGGGTATCTTCCCGACGGCGGTCGTCATCAACGCCGACGGCGCCGTCGAGATCTCCGAGCAGCAGATCGCCGCACTGTGTCGGGAGATCATCGAAAGTCGTTCGCAGGCAAATACTTTTGGGCCGAACTCCGAGCCCGTTCGAGGTGACGAGCTGTGAGCTTTCCGTATTTCATCTCGCCCGAGCAGGCGATGCGTGAGCGTTCGGAGCTTGCGCGTAAAGGGATTTCCCGGGGCCGCAGTGTGATAGCGCTGGCCTACGCAGACGGTGTGCTGTTCGTCGCCGAGAATCCGTCGCGGTCGTTGCAGAAGGTGAGCGAGCTCTATGACCGCGTCGGGTTCGCAGCCGTCGGCCGGTTCAACGAGTTCAACAACCTGCGCAGCGGCGGGATCCGGTTCGCGGACACGCAGGGTTACGCATACTCGCGCCGCGATGTGACGGGCCGTCAGCTGGCCAACGTGTACGCCCAGACGCTGGGCACCATCTTCACCGAGCAGGCCAAGCCGTACGAGGTCGAACTGTGTGTGGCCGAGGTCGCGCACTACGGCGAGACGAAAGCGCCTGAGCTCTACCGGATCACCTATGACGGGTCGATCGCCGATGAACCACATTTCGTCGTGATGGGCGGCACCACAGAACCGATCGCGGCCGCGCTCAACGAGTCCTACACCGAGAACGCGAGCCTTGCTGACGCGGTGTCGATCGCGGTGGCGGCATTGGGCGCCGGGGGCAACGGTGCAGAAGCGCGAACGCTGGGCCCGTCGACCCTCGAGGTGGCGATCCTGGACGCAAACCGGCCTCGCCGGGCGTTCCGCCGCATCACGGGGGCAGCTTTGGAAGCGCTGCTGCCTGCCCCCGCCGAAGAATCGGCTGAATCCGAAGACGCCAGCTCTTAGTCGGCGGTCCAGCCGTCGCGCCGATGCAGTAGCCGGCGCGAGATCCCGGGGACTGCGTCGATCTGTCCCGATGCTTCTCCTCCTCCGGCGCGCGCATGGGTACTCGGCTGACAACTTTCTCGGGCTCTCAGCGTGTCCGCAGCGAGTCGGGCTTGCGTCGTGCCCTATGAGGGTGGATGATTTTGTTGCGCATAACGCATCGCGTTGCGCATAACGCAACTCAAGACGATCTCAATCTTCCTTCCGAATGAAAGCGGTCGAGGCATGCCGAAAGTCGTCGTGATCGGTGCCGGAATCGTCGGCACCTCCCTCGCCGACGAACTGACCGCGCGCGGGTGGACCGACGTCACCGTCGTCGACCGCGGGCCACTGTTCGCCACCGGGGGCTCCACCTCCCACGCGCCGGGCCTGGTGTTTCAGACCAACCCGTCCAAGACCATGACCGCCTTCGCCAAGTACACGGTCGAGAAGTTCAACGCCCTCGATCACCCCGGCGGGTGGGCGTTCAATCCCGTCGGCGGTCTTGAGGTCGCCACCACTCCCGAGCGCTTGGCGGACCTGCATCGCAAAGCCGGGTGGGCACAGTCCTGGGGCATCGAGGGTCATCTCCTCACCCCCGCCGAATGCGTGCGTCTGCACCCGCTCATCGATCGCGATCGCATCCTCGGTGGCTTTCACACCCCCGCGGACGGCCTGGCGAAGGCATTGCGCGCCGCGGAGTCGCAGGCCCGCCGCGCCGAAGCGAGGGGAGCCACGCTTAGGCCTCACACCGAGGTGCTCGGAATCCTCGACAACGGTCACCGCGTCACCGGCGTGCGAACCGCCGACGGTGTCATCGAGGCCGATGTCGTGGTGTGCGCCGCCGGTTTCTGGGGTGCGCAGTTCGCCGAACAGGTCGGGCTGATCCTTCCGCTCGTCCCCATGGCCCACCAGTACGCGCGCACCGGGCAGATCCCAGACCTCGTCGGCCGCAACACCGAGCTCGCCGAGGCGGGCCTGCCGATCCTGCGGCACCAGGACCAGGACCTCTACTTCCGTGAGCACGTCGACCGCCTCGGAATAGGTTCGTACAGCCATAAGCCGATGCCCGTGGACATGACGACGCTGCTCGCCGACACCGCCGGTGAACCGATGCCCTCGATGATGCCGTTCACCGAAGAGGACTTCGCTCCGGCCTGGCGGGCGGCTGTCGATCTACTTCCCGCACTGGGGGATTCGAAGGTCGAAGAGGCCTTCAACGGCATCTTCTCGTTCACTCCCGACGGGTTCTCGATCATGGGCGAGCATCGCGAGCTGCCCGGATTCTGGGTTGCAGAGGCGGTGTGGGTCACCCACTCGGCGGGGGTCGCAAGGGCCACCGCCGAATGGATCGTGGACGGCACGCCGTCCGTAGACACCCATGAATGCGATCTCTACCGATTCGAGGACGTCGCGCGCAGCCCCGAATTCGTCATGCAGACCAGCTCGCAGGCGTTCGTCGAGGTCTACGACGTCCTGCACCCCCACCAGTACCGCACCGCCCTGCGTGGCCTGCGTACGAGTCCGTTCCATGGCCGCCAGACCGAACTCGGGGCGTACTTCTACGAGGGTGGCGGCTGGGAACGCCCCGCCTGGTATGAATCCAATGCGGCTTTGGCGCAACGGCTTTTCGAGAACGGGCTTGATGTGCCGAACCGCGACGAATGGGCGGCGAGGTTCTGGTCGCCGATCTCCATCGCCGAAGCGCACTGGACCCGCGCGCACGTCGCCATGTTCGACATGACCCCGCTGACCCGGTATGAGGTGTCCGGACCCGGTGCCGCCGCATTCCTGCAGCAGATGACCACCAACAATGTCGACAAGAGCGTCGGGTCGATCACCTACACTTTGCTGCTCGACGAAACCGGCGGCATTCGCAGTGATCTCACGGTGGCACGCCTTGCGCCGCACACGTTCCAGGTCGGCGCGAACTCGCCGATGGACTTCGACTGGCTTTCGCGGCGCAAACCCGCCGACGTCATGCTGCGTGACATCACCGGGGGAACGTGCTGCCTCGGCGTGTGGGGTCCCGACACTCGCGAGGTCATCGCGCCGCTGTGCCCGGACGACGTGAGCAATGACGGATTCAAGTATTTCCGCGCGCTGCAGACCTATCTCGGCGCCATCCCGGTCACGATGATGCGGGTCTCCTATGTCGGTGAACTGGGTTGGGAGATCTACACCAGCGCCGAATACGGTTGTGCGCTGTGGGATCTCATTGCGAGTGCCGGTGAACCTTTCGGCATCATCCCGGCGGGCCGCATCGCTTTCAACAGCCTGCGCATCGAAAAAGGCTATCGCAGCTGGGGGACCGATATGACCGCCGAACACCGGCCCGCCGCGGCGGGCCTGGATTTCGCGGTGAAAATGTCCAAAGACACGGATTTCGTCGGCAAGGCGGCCCTGCAGCAGGCCCCCGAGCCCGAGAAAGTGCTGCGCAGCATCGTGTTCGACGATCCGGCCGCGGTGGTGCTCGGCAAGGAGCCGGTGTCCGTCGCCGGTCGCTGCGTCGGGTACGTCACGAGCGCGGGCTTCTCCACAACCATCGGGCGCACCATCGCCTACGCGTGGCTGCCTGCGGCGGTGGCCGTCGGCGACGTCGTCACGGTCGCCTACCGCGGGGCGACACATCGCGCCGTCGTGCACGCCGAGCCGGTTGTGGACCCCGAGATGTCGCGGATCAAGAGGTGACGGTGTGACTTACGACGTCATCGTCATCGGGCTGGGTGGTATGGGTAGCGCTGCGGCCTACCACCTCGCCGCACGTGGACAGCGCGTACTGGGGCTGGAGAAGTTCACTCCCGCCCACGACAAGGGGTCCAGTCACGGCGGCTCCCGCATCATCCGGCAGTCCTACTTCGAAGATCCGGCCTACGTGCCGCTGCTGCTGCGTGCGTACGAGCTGTGGGACGAGCTCGCCAAGGACAGTGAGCGCGACGTGTACCGCATGACCGGCGGGCTGTTCCTCGGGCCCCCCGGTTGCCTGACCGTCGCCGGCAGCCTGCGGGCGAGCCAGGAGTGGAACCTACCCCACGACGTCCTCGACGAGAACGAGATCCGGGACCGCTTCCCCAACTTCACGCCGCAACCCGGTGACATTGCGCTCTTCGAAGCCAAGGCCGGGTTCGCGCGCCCTGAACTCACCGTGCAAGCCCATCTGGATCTCGCTGCGAAATCCGGAGCGACGCTGCGCTTCGGCGAGGAAGTTCTGGAGTGGTCCGACACAGCCCGCGGTGTCACCGTCCGGACAGCCGCAGGCATATATACGGCAGGACAGGTGGTCATCTGCCCCGGGGCATGGGCCCCACAACTGCTCGCCGACTTCGGGATCCCCATCACCGTCGAACGCCAGGTGCTGTACTGGCTCGATCCGGTCGGGGGCATCGAACCGTTCATCGATCACCCGATTTTCATCGACGAGGACGCCTCCGGTATGCAGATTTACGGCTTCCCTGCCATCGACGGACCCCGCGGCGGTGTGAAGGTCGCGTTCTTCCGGAAGGGCGTCGAGTGCACGCCGGACACCATCGACCGGACTGTGCACGACCAGGAGATCCGCGAAATGCGCGACCGCGCAGCGCAATTGCTCCCAGCCTTGGACGGACCGTGCGTCCACTCGGCGACCTGCATGTACTCGAACACCCCGGATCAACACTTCGTGATCGCCCGCCACCCCGACACCGAGAACGTGACGGTGGCATGCGGATTCTCCGGGCACGGCTTCAAATTCGTTCCCGTGGTAGGGGAAATCCTCGCTGATCTCGCCACCACCGGTGCAACGACGCACCCGATCTCGCTGTTCGACCCCCGCAGATTGGTGACGGCCCTATGACTGCCCTTCCTCCGCCCGCCCTGCTGCCCACCCTGGCCGGCAGGTACTACACGAGTGCCGAGGTCTTCGCCGCCGAGCAGGAACACATCTTCGAGAACACGTGGTTCTGCGCGGTGCGCTCCTCGGACCTCGCGCTACCGGGGAAGTTCAAGAAGGTGCAGGTCGGCCGCGAGAGCGTGCTGCTGATCCGCGGCCGCGACGGCCTGCTTCGCGCCTTCTTGAACGTGTGCAGGCATCGCGGTGCCCAGCTGTGCATGGAGTCCGAGGGCGAGGTCAAGAGGACCCTGCGCTGCCCGTACCACTCGTGGACCTACGCACTCGACGGCAAACTCATGGCGGCGCCCAACATCGGGACACTGACCGACGACGAGGGAGCACCGATCGACCGTTATCGCTACGGACTGGTGCCGGTGGCGCTGACCGAGTGGCTCGGATACGCATGGGTGTGTCTGTCCGATACCCCGCCGCCGTTCGAGGACGTGCTCACCGAGACGACCAGGACACTCGGCGACTCGGACGCCATCAATCGCTATGGCATCGGCGGTCTCGACGTGGGGCACCGCGTGGTCTACGACGTCGCCGCGAACTGGAAGCTGATCGTGGAGAACTTCATGGAGTGCTACCACTGCAGCTCGATCCACCCCGAACTCGTCGGCGTCCTGCCCGAGTTCGCGCGGGGCCTGGCCGCCCAGGCGAACGTCGGACTCGGTGCCGAATTCGGCCCCGACGTCGCGGGATTCACCGTCGACGGCGGGCAGGGGTTCGACCGGCTGCCAGGCATCACCGACGATCAGGACCGCCGCTACTACGCGATCACGGTAAAGGCGAACGTCTTCATCAACCTGGTACCCGACCACGTGATCTTCCACCGGATGTATCCGGTGGCCGCGGATCGCACAGTGGTGGAATGCGATTGGCTCTACACCGGTGAGGTGGTCGGCTCCGACCGGGACGTGTCCCGCTCCGTCGAGCTGTTCCACCGGGTCAACGTCCAGGACTTCGACGCGTGCGAACGTACCCAGCCGGCGATGTCGTCGCGCGCCTACCGCAACGGCGGAGTCCTCGTTCCGGCCGAACACCACATCGCGGAGTTCCATCACTGGGTAATGTCCAGACTTGCTGCTGCTCCGGTGTAGACGGCAAGGAGGTCGACAGGGCCATGGACGGTGAACCCGATCTCTGGATCGGCGGCTCGTGGCGTCACGCCTCCGATGGAGGCACCCGCCACATCATCAACCCCGCTCATGGCGGCGTCGCGGCGGTCGTGGACGAAGCCACCCCGGACGACGCGTCGGCGGCGGTGGCCGCGGCCAGAGCAGCCTTCGACGACGGTGCCTGGCGCGCCACACCCGTCACGGAACGCGCCGCCCTGCTCGAGCGCGTCGCAGACCTCCTGCAACGCGACAAGGAATCCCTGGCTCGTCTCGAGACCGCCGACACCGGCAAGACGCTGGCCGAAAGCCGCATCGACATCGACGACGTCACATCCGTTTTCCGCTATTACGCCAAGCTCGTCGGCGCAGAAGCCGACCGCGTCGTCGACGTGGGTGACTCCGCCGTGATCAGTCGCGTCGTGCGTGAACCGATCGGCGTGTGCGTGCTGATCGCGCCGTGGAACTACCCCCTGCTGCAGATGTCCTGGAAGGTGGCGCCGGCGCTGGCGGCCGGTTGCACGATGATCGCCAAACCGAGCGAGGTCACGCCGCTGACCACCATCGCCTTCGCTCATCTCCTCGAGGAGGCCGGGGTGCCGCCTGGAGTGGTCAACCTCGTGCAGGGCAGCGGTGCCACCCTCGGGGCGGCGTTGACCGACAATCCGGATGTCGATTTCATCTCGTTCACCGGTGGGCTGGCCACCGGGCGCACCATCGCGAAGACGGCCGCCACACACGTCACCAAGGTGGCTTTGGAACTCGGTGGCAAGAATCCGCACATCGTGTTCGCCGACATCGGGGCATCGGGGGACAGAGATTCGGGGTGGGATGCGGCCGTCGACCACGTTCTGACCGGAGTCTTCCTACATTCAGGACAGGTGTGCTCGGCGGGCACCCGGTTGATCGTCGAGGAGTCCATCGCGGACGAGTTCGTCGCCGCAGTGGCCGCCCGGGCGGAAAAGATCACGATGGGCGACGGTATGGACCCGGCCAGCGAAACCGGCCCCCTGGTGTCCGAACATCACCGGGACAAGGTGGAAAGCTATGTTCAGCTGGGCATCTCGGAGGGAGCGCGGCTTGTCACCGGCGGTGCGCGGCCCGACGACCCGGGGTTGGCCGACGGTTACTTCTACCTTCCCACGATCTTCGACCGATGCGACCGGTCGATGCGCATCGTCACCGAGGAGACCTTCGGTCCGATCCTGACGGTCGAGCGGTTCACCACCGAAGCCGAGGCCATCGCCCTCGGCAACGACACGGAATACGGTCTTGCGGCCGGTGTCCGGACTTCGGACACGGCGCGAGGCGAACGTGTAGTGCGGGCGTTGCGGCACGGCACGGTGTGGCTCAACGACTTCGGCTACTACACCGCTTCGGCGGAATGGGGCGGTTTCGGGAAGTCGGGTAACGGACGCGAACTCGGCCCGACCGGTCTCGCGGAATACCAAGAGCTCAAACATATCTGGCACAACACCGCTCCCGGCGCCGCGGGCTGGTTCAAGGGATAGGACAGCACATGGTGATCAAACAGCCGCACGCCGACAGCGGCATGGAGGACTTCGGATACAAGGAGTCGCTGGACCGCAGCATCGGCAAGTTCGCGAGCTTCGCCGCAGGGGTGAGTTACATCTCGATCCTGACCGGCACGTTCCAGCTCTTCTACTTCGGGTTCGGTACTGCCGGGCCCGCCTATCTGTGGTCGTGGCCCATCGTGTTCGTGGGTCAAATGGCAGTTGCACTGTGCTTCATGGAGCTGGCGGCCAAGTACCCGGTTGCAGGGTCCGTCTACAACTGGAGCAAGAAACTGGCCAGCAGGCTCGTCGGGTGGACCTCGGGATGGCTCATGCTCACCGCGTCGATCGTGACGATCTCGGCGGTGGCGCTGGCTTACCAGCTCAACCTGCCGCGCTTGTGGAGTGGCTTCCAGATCATCGGCGACGGCTCCGGCACCTACGACTACGCCGCAAATGCGGTGCTGCTCGGCTCCATCCTCATTGCTTTCACCACGATCGTGAACGCGCTCGGGGTTCGGCTGATGGCCATGATCAACTCGAGCGGAGTGTTCATCGAACTCATCGCCGCCGTCCTGATCGTCATCCTGCTCGCCGTCAACGTCGAGCGGGGACCGCAGGTCTTCTTCTCCACCAACGGATACGGCGCAGGAGAGAGCATGGGCTTCCTCGGTGCGTTTCTCATCGCGTCGCTGGCGTCGGGCTACGTCAYGTACGGATTCGACACGGCAAGCTCGCTGGGGGAGGAGACCGTCGAACCTCGCCGCACCGCACCGAAGGCGATCGCCCGCGCGATCTTGGCGTCCTTCGTGATCGGCGGCGGCATCCTGGTGTTCGCGGTGATGGCCGCGCCGAACCTGGAGGACCCGCAGCTCGGGGAGAGCAGCGGCGGCCTGCAGTACATCGTCGAGCAGGTGATGTGGGGGCCGCTGGGCAAGATCTTCCTCGTCTGCATCGTCATCGCGGTCACCGTGTGCTGCCTGGCTGTCCACACCGCCGCGATCCGGCTGAGCTTCGCGATGGCCCGCGACAACGCGCTGCCGTTCGGTGAGAAGCTGGCCACGGTGAACCCGAAGACGCAGACGCCGATCGTCCCCGCCGTCACCATCGGCATTCTGGCCCTGCTCATCCTGGTCATCAACATCGCGAACATCCAGATCTTCACGGTGCTGACGTCGATCGCGATCATCATGATCTATCTGGCCTACCTGATGGTGACGGGTCCGCTTCTCAAGAAGCGGATCCAAAAGCAGTGGCCACCAAAGGATCTCGCAGAGGGCGGATACTTCACGATGGGCAGGTGGGGGCTCCCGGTGAACATCGTCGCGGTCGTGTGGGGTATCGGAATGGCGATCAACCTCGCATGGCCGCGAACGGCCGTGTACGGCGAGCCCTGGTACTTCACCTGGGGTGCGTTCCTCTACATCGGCATCATCCTGGGCGCGGGCCTGCTGTGGTACTCCCTCAAGGGCCGCAACCATATCGGCACCCTCAAGTCGCATGCTGCCGAGACGGTTTCGGGCGCCGATGGCTGACACGAACATTCCGCCTCGCGGGCGGGATGCCGGCACCTTCGACTACATCGTCGCCGGAGGCGGCACCGCGGGCTGCGTGCTGGCCGCCCGGCTGTCCGAGGATCCCGACGTCACGGTCTGCCTGATCGAGGCGGGGCCGTCGGATGTGGGAGACGACGCGATCCTGGTGCTGTCGGAGTGGATGCATCTGCTCGACTCCGGCTACGACTGGGACTATCCGGTCGAACCGCAGGAGCGCGGCAATTCCTTGATGCGCCACGCGCGGGCCAAGGTCCTGGGCGGATGTTCCTCGCACAACTCGTGCATCGCGTTCCACCCGCCCGCCGAGGCGCTCGACGAGTGGGTACAGATGGGCGCCACCGGGTGGGGCGCAGACGAGGTGTTGCCTCTGGTCCGGCGCTTGACGGAAACGGTGCTGCTGCGTGACGTTCCGCCCGAAGACCTTTGCGGCGTCGCGGTTCTCGAAGCCGCCGCGCTGGCAGGTCTGCCGACGGTGGCGTTCAACCGTGGTAAGACCGTCCGCAACGGGGCCGGCTGGTTCCAGATCAACGGCGGCGAGGACGGAATTCGCAACTCAACGTCGAAGGCGTTCCTGCACCCGATCCTGGGCACCCGCAAGAACCTGGAAGTCCGGACCGACTCCTGGATTTCGGAGATCCTGTTCGACGAGTCGCAGCGAGCCACGGGGGTTCGCTATCAGCGGCCGGACCTCACCGGCTACGACACGGTGTCCGCACGCCGGGAGGTGATCGTCACCGCGGGGGCGATCGACACCCCGAAGTTGTTGATGCTCTCGGGGATCGGGCCCAGCGTCCACTTGCGGGAGATGGGCATCGACGTGCGCGTCGACTCGCCGGGCGTCGGGGCCAACCTCGACGACCATGTCGAGGGTTTGGTGTTCTGGGAAGCCGCCAGGCCGATGGTGACGACGTCGACGCAGTGGTGGGAGATCGGTCTTTTCACGACCATCGACGAGGGTGTCACGCAGCCTGATCTGATGATGCATTACGGCAGCGTGCCCTTCGACATGAACACATTGCGCCACGGATATCCCACGACCGACAACGGATTCTGTCTGACGCCGAACGTGACTCAGGGCCGATCGCGTGGGACGGTGCGTCTGCGATCACGCGATTTCCGTGACCGAGCCAGGGTCGACCCGCGTTACTTCACCGACCCTGAAGGCTACGACGACCGGATCATGCTTGCCGGTGTCAAGCTGGCCCGCACGATTGCCGGACAACAACCGCTGGCCCCGTGGATCGCCCGCGAGCTGGCACCCGGACCCGACGCCACCACCGACGACGAACTGCTCGACTACATCCATCGCTGCCACAACACCGTCTACCATCCCGCGTCGACTGCCCGGATGGGGTCGGTGTCGGACCCGATGGCGGTGCTCGATCCCCACCTGCGCGTCAAGGGCGTCACGGGGCTTCGGGTCGTGGACGCGTCGGCGATGCCGAAGTTACCGTCGGTCAACCCGAACATCACCGTGATGACCATGGCGGAGAAGTGTGCCGACCTCATCAGAGAAGCCTGACCGTCAGAGCCTTCCGGAGTTCCTGGCCGAACACACGCCGTTCCAGGGCTCGACGGAGGCTGAGCTCGCCGAACTCGCCGCCGGGGCTTCGATCGAGGAGTTCAGGACCGGCGCGGTCGTCGCCGACTACGCGTCGCGGGTGCCCGACGAGGTGTGGATGGTCTACGACGGCGCAGTGGCATTGCGATCCAGCAGTGACGGCGCCCTGATCGACGTCGTCACCCGGGGTGGAATCTTCGGCTACACCCCGCTGCTGACAGGCGCAGGCATGGACTTCGAGGCCCGCGCCACTACGGCGACCACCCTGATCAAGCTACCCGGGCCGCTGGTTCGCGCACAGTTCGCCAAACCGGCTGGCTTGGCTTTCCTGGCATCCGCCGGCTGGCCCCGGACTGCCGAGCGGCCGACGATCGCGCCGGCCACCGACAGCAGACCGGTCGCCGAACTCGTCCGCGGCGAGGTCCTGGTGGTGGCGCCGACCGATACGGTGCGCGACGTCGTCGTGCGCATGACCGAGCATCACGTGTCCTCCGCGCTGGTCCGGCTGCGAGACGGGAATCTGGGCATCTTCACCGATCGCGACCTGCGCACCCGCGTCGTTGCGGCCGGGCTCGCGGTCGACACGGCCATCGAGACGGTGATGAGCGCGCCCGCCCGCACCGTCACGACAGATCTGTCCGCCGACAGTGTGCTGATGGAAATGCTCGAGTGCGGGCTACGGCACATGCCGGTGCTGACGCCGCGCGGTGAAGTGGTGGGAGTGCTCGAAGACGCCGATCTGCTGGCGGCCTCGGCGCGCCAGAGCTTCATGCTGCGGCGCTCCATCGCCGACGCCGCCGATGCGGGGCAGCTGCAGCGCGTCGGGCAGCAGGTCACCGGTACCGCTGTCGACCTTTTCCGCAACGGCACCAAGGCTGCCGCGACGAGTGCCATTCTTTCGGTCGTCATCGACAGCCTGGTTCGCCGTGCCTTGGAAATTGTTCTCGCGCAGGCTGATACCGGTGACATCGACGGTTTCGCATGGTTGACGCTCGGCAGTGTCGCGCGCCGGGAGGCGATGCCGTCCTCCGATGTCGACAGCGCGCTGTCCTTTCGTGACGACCTTGCGGGCCGCGCGCCCCAGCTGCGGGCGATCGCCGCGCAGGTCCACGACCTGCTCGAGGCGTGTGGTCTGCCCCACGACCGCAACGGCGCGACCGCGGCATCGACGAGATTTGCACGGACACAGTCCGAGTGGCGCAACGCGGCCCGGGCCTGGCTGGATGACCCGCTGCAGAACCAGGGCCTCATCATGTCCTCGTTGCTGATTGACGCGCGCGTGGTGTGGGGTGACCCGTCCCTGCACACGGTGCCTGCGGCATTTCACCGGATTCGCGACGAACACCCGAATGCGTTGCGACTGCAGTTGCTCGAAGTGCTGTCGGGCAAGGTGCGGACCCGTTCGCTGCGCGACGTGCTGTCGCGGCGCGGTGGCACATTCGATCTGAAGAACCACGCGGTGACCCCGATCGTGAACCTCGCCCGCTGGGGCGGCCTGAACGCGGGCGTCACGTCGGCGGCCACCCCGACCCGGCTCGAGGCCGCGGCGCAATCCGGTGTGCTGAGCGACGCCGACGCGCGCACCCTCTGTGATGTGTATGCGATGGTGCAGCGGCTTCGAATGACCCACCAGGTCGAGCAGCTTGCCGCCGGCCACACCCCGAACGACGTCATCACCATGTCGGAACTGTCCCCCCTTAATCGCAGCCTGCTCGGTGACGGGTTGCGAGAGATCGCAGCGGTGCGCCGACGCGTCGGCAACCTCGGTCTCACGGGCATATAGGCTGGTTGCGCAATGGTCGAGGATGACAGCGCATCAGCGGGGGATCCGCCCGCCGCCGTGCAGTCCGTGGACCGCGCCCTCACAGTCCTGGAGCTCGTCGCTTCGCTCGGGCAGGCCGGTGTCACCGAGATCGCCGCCGATCTCGGCGTGCACAAGTCGACGGTGTCGCGGCTGATCGCGGTGCTGGAGGCGCGCGGATATGTCGAGCGGGTCTCCGAACGTGGCAAGTACCGCCTCGGGTTCGCCATTCCGCGGCTCGCGCACGTGGCGGGCGGTCAGAGCGATCTGGTGAAGCTGGGCCAGGCAGCCTGCGACATGCTCAGCGTCGACGTGGGTGAGACGGCCAACCTCGCGGTGCTCGACCAGGACCGCATCGTCAACATCGTCGAATCGATCGGTCCCGCGGAGATCACGCTGCGCACCTGGGTCGGTCAGAGCTGCCCGGCATACGCCACCTCCAGTGGCAAGGTGCTGCTGGCCGGCCTCGATCCCAACGACATGCGTTCCCGGGTCCCGGTGCCGATCACCCGCTTCACCGATTCCACCGTCGGCAGCGTCGCCGACCTGCAGAACGAGCTTTCGGTGGTGCGGGAGCGGGGATGGGCCAGCGTGAGCGAGGAACTTGAGGTGGGGCTCAATGCCGTCGCCGCGCCCGTCCACGGTCCGCACGCGCAAGTCGTTGCGGCGCTCAGTGTTTCGGGTCCCTCCTACCGGCTGGCGCCGGAACGGTTCGATGAGGTCGCCAAGCAGACGATTGCGGCCGCCGACGAGATCAGCCACCGGCTGGGGTGGACGGCGCGGGAGTAGGGGTCGGGTTTGGCTGCGGCTCGCACAGGAAACGCGTGCTACGTGTCCGCACCCATCACGCATCATAGGGTCGTCGTTGACGGCATCGACACCTTCTACCGCGCGGGCGGCCCTGATGACGCACCAGTTGTCCTGCTTCCGCACGGCTATCCAGCCTCGTCGTTCGTCTATAGGGGGTTGATCGCGGGACTCGGCGACCGGTACCGCCTGATCGCTCCGGACCTACCTGGTTTCGGATACAGCGCCACTCCGTCCGTTGCCGAATTCGATTACACCTTCGACGCCTATTCCACGTTTTTGCAGCGGTTCGTCGACGTGCTGGACCTACGCCGCTACGTCATCTGGCTCCACGATTACGGCTCGCAGTTCGGCTTCCGTCTCGCCATGCATGCCCCCGATAACGTCGCTGGCCTCATCATCCAGAACGGCGATATCTACGAAGACGCGTTCGGGCCGAAATACGAGTTCCTGAAGGAGTCGTGGAACAACCCGGGCCCGCAAGCGCGCCGGCGTATCGCAGACCACGTGACGCTTCGCGGCTTCCACAGCGAGTTCGCCGGCGAACTGCCCGACGACGTCGCGCCCCGCGTCAGTCCCGACCTGGCGACTCTGCATTGGACGCTGATGAACACACCTGACCGGATTGCCAACCTGATCCGTCTCCTCGAAGACCAGCCGAACACGCTGGCCTGGTTTGCCGATGAACAGCGGTACCTGCGCGAGCATCGCCCCAAGACCTTGATCGTCTGGGGACCTCACGACGGGTACATGCCCGAAGAGTCGGCGATGGCGTACCGCCGCGACCTGCCCGATGTGCCAATCCATCTGTTGGGCGGCGGGCACTGGCTGCTTGAGACCCACCTCGGCGAGGTGGTGCCGCTCGTTTCGCAGTTCCTGTCCGAAATCCGTGTCGGCAGTTGATGCGCAGCGGTGCGCTCACGGTGCGTCGAGCACCGCGCGACGCACGGTCTGTGAATCCCCGGCGATGACCGCCAGGATCGTCCGCCACGACTCCGAGGGTCGATTGAGCATCCCGCTGTGCGCATCCCAGCCGGCGACCGGCCCGCCGTCGTCGTAAACCCCAGCAGCCAACGGGATCACAGTCGGCATCTCATCGGGGTCGCTGCCGTGGGGTCCACCGGGAATGCCTTGCACCAGCTCGATGAAATCCCCGGGCGCGGTCATCGAAAAGCGCATGACATGAGGGTTCCTGTTGTGCCAGTCCCCGGGGTCGTCGACTCCGACCCCGGCGCCCGCCGCCGCCAGGAACAGGGTTCGGTCCGAGGTCAGCCCCATCGTCTCGGCCGTTCCGACGATCGATCCGCCGTAGGAGTGCCCGATCACCGTCACCGGGACCCCGGCGCCCACCCGGCGGTCTACGTCCTCGCTGAACGCGACGAGGCGCGGCGCCATGTCCAGTGCGAAGCCGGTGTCTGCGGACTGCAGGACCGCGGCGGGATTGCGCACCTGCGGGAATGGCCCGCCGAGATAGGTGATCACGGCGACCTCGCCGCGCGTCGCCGACACGAAGCGCCGTGCGGTTTCGGTGTTGGAGGAGGAGCCCTCGATCGTGGTGTTCACGCCGGGCACCAGCACCGCGACACCACGGGCCCTACCGAGGTTTCCGTTGAGTTCGACCAGCGATGCGCGGCCTGGATCGAACGCGATGATCTTGCGCGGGATGCGTTGTCCGCCTTCGGGATCATCGATCTCGCCGAGGAGGCTGCGGTAGAACGCGATGCGCCTGCCAGACAGCGGGTCGGCGCCGGTCTCGGCCAGAATGGCCGACGCGATGTTGAGACGGTTTGCGGCGATCCGCATGTCCCAGGGCACGCCGTCTGTGTTGCCGACCTGGTGCGGGAAGTCGGTGATCAGACGGTTGCGTTGCTCGACGCTCATCCCTGCGATCTGAGTGGAGATCCGGTCCTGGCTCATGGCGGGCCACGCATCGACCACGTCGGCCGCCTGCACCGGCCACGCCCCGGCGGGCACCGTGGCGGCGGGCCTGTCCGGTGCCTCGCTGCCGGCCAGCGCCGACGCGATGTCGTGAGCCGCGTCGACGTCGGCCGCCTCTAGCCTGAGTAAGGCCTCACGGATGCGGGAGCTCAGTTCCGCGGCCCGCATTTCGAGCATGTCTTCTGCCACCGTGTCGTGGCCGCCGGCGAGCAGCACGAGCAGCGGCGCCGGTGCGGCGGCGACGGTCACCGAGCCGTCGTCGGCGACGTCGAATCCGTGCGTGCGCGCGTCGTCCACCTCGGCGAGGATGTGGCTTCGAGCCGCGGCGATCTGCGCGGCACCGTCGTGGGCTGCCACCGAGGCCGTCACCAGCCAGCGCGCCACCTCGACGGTGTCGGCGCCGATCCGGCGGGCACGTTCTCGTGCGGCATCGGCTGCGGAGCCGATCCAGTGGTCCTGGCTTTGGTCCGATGCTGCGACGGCGTCGTCGATCCGACCACGCAACCGGCGGGCGGCGTCGTCGAGTTCCCG
Organism: Mycolicibacterium iranicum; assembly: GCF_001650495.1. GTDB lineage: Bacteria > Actinomycetota > Actinomycetes > Mycobacteriales > Mycobacteriaceae > Mycobacterium > Mycobacterium iranicum_A. Next base: position 130,314 of record NZ_LWCS01000087.1, read on the forward strand.
GGCCAGTGTCGACAGCGCCTCGGGTCGCCAGCGTCGGACCAACGAGACGGTCAGAGAGCTCATCGCGACCCGAACCTTTCCCCGTTGACGGCATCCGCGTGTTCAAAGGCCTCCGCGCAGGCGCGTGCCGCCGTTGCCCAGCTGTTGAGGTCCGCGGTCAGCCCGTCGACCAGACCGGCGATCAGGTCGACGGTGTTCGTCGCCGCGACGGACGACCCGGGAAGCGCGTCGCGGTCGAGCACCGGCCACGGCATGCCCGCGACGTCGTCCGCCGCACCCGAGAAGCTGTCTGCGACGGCGCGCAGACGGCCGAGATCCACGTGCGCTATTTCCCCCATGGCTCATGCTGACAGCCGCGAGCGGCGCCCAGCCGAGTTATCCACAGGCGCCGGAGCGGGTGTCTGCCCGTCTTGTGAGCCAGACAACTTGTAGTCTCGATGAGGTGCAGCGACGAATCATGGGCATCGAGACCGAATTCGGTGTCACCTGCACGTTCCACGGCCACCGCCGGCTCAGCCCTGACGAGGTTGCCCGCTATCTGTTCCGCCGGGTGGTGTCGTGGGGACGTAGCAGCAACGTCTTTCTCCGTAACGGTGCGCGCCTGTATCTGGACGTGGGCAGCCACCCCGAATACGCGACCGCCGAATGTGACAGCCTCACGCAGTTGGTCACCCACGACCGCGCGGGTGAGCGGGTCCTGGAGGACCTGCTGATCGACGCCGAACAGCGACTGGCCGACGAGGGCATCGGCGGCGACATCTATCTGTTCAAGAACAACACCGACTCGGCCGGAAACTCCTACGGGTGCCACGAGAACTATCTGATCGTGCGCGCCGGCGAGTTCTCCCGGATCTCCGACGTGCTGCTGCCGTTCCTGGTCACGCGCCAGCTGATCTGCGGCGCGGGCAAGGTGCTGCAGACCCCGAAGGCGGCAACCTACTGCCTGTCGCAGCGGGCCGAGCACATCTGGGAGGGCGTCTCCTCGGCGACGACCCGATCACGCCCCATCATCAACACCCGCGACGAACCGCACGCCGACGCCGAAAAGTACCGCCGACTGCACGTCATCGTCGGGGACTCCAACATGAGCGAGTCGACCACGATGCTCAAGGTCGGCTCGGCATCGCTTGTGCTGGAGATGATCGAGGCAGGTGTGGCGTTCCGAGACTTCTCCCTCGACAACCCGATCCGCGCGATCCGCGAGGTCAGCCACGACCTGACCGGTCGTCGGCCCGTGCGCCTGGCAGGCGGACGGCAGGCCAGCGCACTCGACATCCAGCGCGAGTACTTCGCCCGTGCGGTCGAATATCTGCAGACCCGCGAACCCAACACCAACATCGAACAGGTCGTCGACCTGTGGGGCCGCCAGCTCGACGCCGTCGAAAGCCAGGACTTCGCGAAGGTCGACACCGAGATCGACTGGGTGATCAAGCGCAAGCTTTTTCAGCGCTACCAGGACCGCTACAACATGGAGCTGTCCGATCCCAAGATCAGCCAGCTCGACCTCGCCTACCACGACATCAAGCGTGGCCGCGGGGTGTTCGACCTGCTGCAGCGCAAGGGTCTGGCCGCGCGGATCACCACCGACGAGGAGATCGAGGCCGCGGTCAACACCCCGCCGCAGACCACTCGGGCGAAGTTGCGGGGTGAGTTCATCACCGCAGCGCAGGAAGCCGGCCGCGACTTCACCGTCGACTGGGTGCACCTCAAGCTCAACGATCAGGCGCAGCGCACCGTGCTGTGCAAGGACCCGTTCCGATCGGTGGACGAGAGGGTCAAGCGGCTCATCGCTTCCATGTGAGCGGGGCTTCTATGTGAGACGGTGCACTGAGCCTCATTTGCTCCTCACGTGCACGGTCACCGCGTAGTCCCCGCCCTCGTAGGGGTCGCGGTCCCACGTGGCCCACCTTCCCGCGAATTCCAGGCCTGCGGCGGCGGCGACCTCGTCGTAGCGGGCGAGCGTCAGCTGCCCTGCGACGAGCTGGAAGCCTGCGACGAGCAGCCCACCCGGCGCCAGGCGGCGCGCGAGCTGGCTGACGACGGTGGCTTCAGTGCCGCGGTCGAGGAAGATCATCACGTTGCCCGGCATCGCGACGATGTCGAACGTCTCCTGCAGATGAGCATCGGTCTCGACGAGGTCGGCCTCGATCCACCTCACCTGTGGAGCTTTCGTTTTGGCGGCGGACAGCATCGCAGGGTCGGCATCGATACCGACCACCGAGTACCCGCGGGTGGCGAGTTCGATTGCGACCCTTCCGGTTCCGCAGCCTGCATCCAGCACGCGCGCGCCACCGCACTCCCGCAACAGTGCCTCGATGAAGTCGGCCTCGCCGTGCACGCTTTCGCCCGTCTGCGCCAGTCGCTCCCAGCGCGCGTCGTAGTCGTCTCCACGAGGTCTGTCGGACTGCTGCCACCGAGTGCTCACGATCGCCATTCTGCCGGGACGCGGCGGATTGGGCGCCTGATGAACGACAGATGGTGGCCAGGACTCGAGCGAGTGAGCAGGAATGAGCGACGATGAAACTCTTGACGTCGAACAAGGTCTGGCCCCCTGGAACGTGATCGATTCTGCGAGCATGGCCCTTCAGTGGATGCGCGGGACTGCTGCCCGCGACAAGAGTTCGACGGGGTGATGTGCGGTGGTCGAAGATGCGGGCCGAATGATCAGGCTGAGTGGATGGGCCGCCGCGGTGGGGATCGGTTTGGCGATCGCCACCGGACACGGCGTAGCCGCCGCCGACACCGCCGATTCCGACGCATCCAGGTCGGCATCGGCGTCCGCGTCGTCGGACTCGAGGTCGGACACTTCAGATTCTTCGGTGGATACTTCAGCGGCCGACGATGACGATGCCGATAGCAGCGACGATGGCGGTAGCAGCGACGATGCCGAGTCGCCGCTTCCCGGAAAGCCCGCCGACGACGAATCCGGCCGGGAGGAAGTCGATGACGAGTCGGCATCGAAGCGCAAAGGAGGCTCCGCCCCCGTCCAGCGCACCGCGCCTGTGACGGATCTCGAAACATCAACGGCGGCAGTCGCTTCGGATGACACATCCTCGGACTCTGAGAACACCGACGGCGTTGCCGCGACAGCTCATCGAAACAGCGGTAAAGCGACGGTGGTCAGAAGTCGCCTGTCGGCCGACGAGCACATCCCCGCCGCGACCGCGCCGGCGTCCACCGCGACAGCGACCCCGCCCGCCACCACCTCTGCCGCGGTCGGCCTTGCGCCGCAGAAGACGGATCCGAGTGTCCCGGCGCCGCTGCGTCGACCTTCCTTCCTGGAATTGGTGTCAGCCGGAATCCGGCGGGCGCTGTCCAACGAGGCGCCGTTCGCCGCGCCCGCCCAGATCGGTGAGAACGCCGCCGGGCTCGTGACCGGATCGCTGTTCGCCGACGACTACGACAGCAGCATCCTGCGCTACGCGGTGACGGCGCAGCCCACCGACGGTCTGGTCACGGTGGATTCCGCGGGGTTCTACACCTATACGCCGAACGCGGCCAAGGCGGCGCTCGGGGGAACCGACACCTTCACCGTCGCCGTCAGCGACCGCGGGTTGGCGTCGATGCTGTTCGGCAGGCGCACGGTCAACGTGCCTGTGACGGTGAGCCTCGGCGCGGGGGCCGACCAGAACGTCGGCGGCCGTCCGGTCGGGGTGGCACTGAGCCCCGACGGCACCCGGGCCTACGTCACCCATCAAGACACCGATCATGTTTCGGTGATCGACACCGCCACTCGGCAGATCGTTGCGCACGTGAGGGTGGGCGACGCACCATACGGCGTCGCGGTCGGAAGCGACGGACGCGCGTACGTCGTCAACTCCGGTGAGGACTCCATCTCGGTGATCGACACGCGCACGCTGTCGACCATCGGCACGCGAATCTATGTGGGCAACTCTCCGTCCAACGTGGCGCTCAGTCCCACTCGGAATCGGCTGTACGTCACCAACACGGCCGACAACTCGGTGTCGGTGGTCGACACCTCGACACGAACGGTGGTCGCCGCGGTCGGCGTGGGCGCGGCGCCGTTCGGCGTGGCGGTCAGCGCGGATGGCAAATGGGCATACGTGACCAACGAGCTCGGCAACAGTGTTTCGGTGATCGACACCGCGACGAATACCCTCGTCACATCGGTCGGCGTCGGAATCAGGCCCGCGGCACTGGCATTCAGTCCCGACGGCAGGCGGCTGTATGTCGCCAACGGCGGTTCCTCGTCCCTCAGCGGTGACGGAGGGGTATCGGTGATCGACACCGCCACCAACACCATCGTCGACGCCGACGACGCCGACGGGGCAACAGCGATCCGGGTCGGAGAGACGCCGTTCGGTGTCGCCGTCAGCCCTGACGGCTCGCGCCTGTATGTGACCGATCGGACGCTGGACACGATCTACGTGATCGACACCGCGACCAACACCGTCCTCGACACCGATCTGTCGACCGAGCAGACCGATGGCATCGCCGTTGACCTCGGCCCCACCGGACTGGCGATCACCGCCGCCGGAGACCTCTACGTCGCCGAATCCGAGGGCGACGGGATCGCCGTGGTGTCGGACACAGCCCCCGCCGGCGACGCGTTGGCGGTTGCAACGGCTGCGCTGTCCGCGACTGCACCCAGCGTTACCCAGGTAAGCCCCTCAGAGGATGTCGTTGTGCGCAAGCCCTGCCGGACATGCCTGGTCAGTCGGGGCGTCAACGTCTACAACCTGACGCGATGGCCGTTGACCCTGACTGAATACGCGACCAATGAGCGGCCCGAAGCCGGTCCTCCGCTGCTCAGTGTGATGCCCTTCGCCGGCGTCGATCACTACGAGGTCACGTGGTGGTTCCTTCAGGACCGCCCGGTGTGGCCGGTCTACCGCACCCCCAGCGGGCAGTGGTACCAGGCGGGCATCGCCGCCAACCCCGGATTGGGGATCGAGGAAGTCATCTGCAGCAGCAGTGTCGGCACATGCAGCCCGCAGACATGGAACAACAACAGAGGGACGCGCGAGCAGGTGTACTTCTACGACGCGCCGAACACTGTCGTCAACATCGACGGGACGGAGACGCCCGTCGACATGAACCAGGTGCTCAACTCGTGCGAAAAGGGAGTCGTGGACTGCAAGTTCCTCCCCCTCAGCCGCGACCTCGCCGCATACACCGGGGAACGTGAGCTCGCCTCGCACAAGAACAGTCTCACCGTCGCGGAGGAGTACACCTTCGAAGACACCGTCACCCTCGGCGAGAAGAGCAGCTGGGAGGTCGGCGGTAAAGCGTCCGGAAAGTTGTTCGGCATCGTCAACGTAGAAGTCAACAACAAGTACGGAAACGAGCAGTCGTTGCAGCACACGTTCAAGTACTCGGTGAAGACCACCGTCGGGCCAGGCCAGACCATGGTGCTCATCGCCAAAGACCCGGTCATCCGGGTGTTCGGCAACTTCACGGTGACCTACGGCAACACCAGGTTCAACATCACCAACGCCTACGTCGACTACCCGGACCCCAGACGCGCATTGCAGACCGAAGCACGGCCGCGAACGCTGGGTAGCTGACCGTCCGCGCTCCGCGGGCCTGCTGCAGCCGTTCGGCTCATCGCGTGTCCGCCGGGATCACCGTCGAGCCCTAAGCTCTAACCCGTGGGGATCTCGAAAGTCGAACGGTTGATGAACCTCGTCATCGCGTTGTTGTCCACGCGGTCCTTCATCACCGCGGACAGAATCCGCGAAACGGTCTACGGCTACTCCGACGAGGCCAGCGACGAGGCGTTCTCGCGGATGTTCGAGCGCGACAAGAACGAACTCCGCGACTTGGGCATCCCGCTGGAGACCGGTCGGGTGTCGTCGACCGACCCCGCGGAGGGGTACCGCATCAACCGGGAGGCGTACGCCTTGCCGGCGGTGGAACTGACCCCCGACGAGGCGGCCGCCGTCGCCGTCGCGACACAACTGTGGGAATCGCCCGAGTTGATCACGGCCACCCAGGGTGCGCTGCTGAAGCTGCGGGCGGCCGGTGTCGACATCGAAGCCGCCGACGACGACATCGCGATCACCTCGACGGCGGCGCTGCCCGGGCTGCGCGGTTCGGAGGAGGTCCTCGGAATCCTGTTGTCGGCCATCGATTCCGGACACGCCGTGCAGTTCCGGTACCGCCCTGCGCGCAGTGAGCCGTACGCCACCCGCACCTTGGAGCCGTGGGGGGTGGTCACCGACCGGGGTCGGTGGTACGTGGTCGGCCACGACCGCGACCGCGACGCGGTCCGGACCTTCCGGCTCTCGCGCATCGGAGCCGACGTGACACCGATCGGGCCCGCAGGCGCGGTGAGCATGCCGGAGGGGACCGACCTGCGCGGCATCGTCGCGAAAGTCGTGGGGGACTGGCCTGCCGCCGGTCAAGCGACGGTGTGGGTCGCCGAGGGCCGCGCCACCGCGCTGCGCCGCCGCGGCACCGTGATCGGCCCGAGGACGATCGGTGGACGGGCCGGGGACGAACTGAGCATCGACATCGGCATGTTCGACCGGCTGGCCAGGGAGGTGGCCAGTTACGGCGCCGATGTGCTGGCACTCGAACCGGAATCGCTGCGCCGCGACGTCATCGGGCGGCTGGAAGCACACCTGGCGCCTGTCGGAGCCGACGCGGGGGACAACCAGTGACGGCCATCAGTGCACGGCTGGTGCGGCTGCTCAACATGGTGCCGTACTTCCAGGCGAACCCGAAGATCACCTACGCCGAGGCCGCAACCGACCTCGGGGTCAGCGTCAAACAGCTCCGCGATGACCTCAACCAGCTGTGGATGTGCGGTCTGCCGGGATACGGCCCTGGCGACCTCATCGACTTCGAGTTCTCCGGCGACACCATCGAGGTCACCTTCTCGGCGGGTATCGACCACCCTCTGCGCCTGACCTCACCCGAAGCCACCGGTGTGCTCGTGGCGTTGAGGGCGCTGGTCGACGTGCCCGGGATGGTCGACCCCGAGGCGGCGCGCAGCGCGATCGCCAAGATCGAATCCGCGGCGGGCGCCGTCGGCCACGGCGTCGAAGGCGCTGCGGTCGACGAGCCGGCACCGATGGAGAGCGAGGCCGCCGCAGCGGTACGTACCGCGGTACGCAACGACCGCGCGCTGGCGATCGAGTACTACTCGGCATCGCACGACATGCTGTCCAGCCGCATCGTCGACCCCATCCGCGTGGTTCTCATCGCCGACCACAGCTATCTGGAGGCGTGGTGCCGCACCGCCGAGGGCGTGCGCCTGTTCCGCTTCGACCGGATCGTCGACGCTCGGGTTCTCGACGAGCCGTCGCTGCCGCCTCCGCCGGCCGTGCAGGCAGGCCCGGACACCTCGCTGTTCGATCCCGACATCGCGGACCCGTCTCTGCCCACCGCGACACTGCTCATCGATCGCTCGGCGGCGTGGATGTTCGACTACTACCCGCTGCGGGTGCTGCGTGAGTTCCCCGACGGCTCGTGCGAGGCGGCGATGACGTACGCCTCCGACCAGTGGATGACGCGCTTCGTCCTGGGATTCGGCGCGGCTGTGCAGGTACTGCACCCGTCGGATTTGGCAGATCGGGTTCGACAGTCGGCCGCGGCGGCGCTCGAGGCCTATCGGGTCGGCATCAACTCGCCGGGCGAGTAAGCTGGTCGCAGACGTCTGGAGGTAACCAAATTGGGTGGTCTACAACCCTGGCACTGGCTCATCGTCATCGCCGTTTTCGTGCTGCTTTTCGGTGCGAAGAAGCTGCCCGACGCAGCACGGTCGCTGGGCAAGTCGATGCGCATCTTCAAGTCCGAGATCAAAGAGATGCAGGCAGATTCGAAGTCGGAGACCTCGGACACGCCTGGGCAGCCGACGCAGATCACGTCCGAGCGAGTCGTGGACGCGTCGTCCGAGCCAACACGGTCTGAATCGTCGGCTCGGCCGACGTCGGACAAACGCCCGGCCTGACCGGACAGCTCCTGAACGCGGCCTCGGGCCGCGTTCGTCATGACGCGCCTGTGAGCAGCACTTAGGCAACCTGTGCAGATATCCGGCCTCCTCAAGAAACTCGACCCTCGGCAACGGCGTTCACGGGTCAACCCTGACGGCACGATGTCGTTGGTCGATCACCTCACCGAGTTGCGCACCCGGCTGTTGATCGCGGTGCTGGCCGTCCTGGCCACGACGGTCCTCGGTTTCCTCTGGTACAGCCACGGCTTCCTGGGGCTGCCCAGCCTCGGCGACTGGTTGCGCGGGCCCTACTGCGCGCTGCCCGATTCGGCGCGGGCGTCGATAACCCCCGACGGGGAATGCAGGCTGCTCGCCACCGCGCCCTTCGACCAGTTCATGCTGCGCCTGAAGGTCGGCATGACCGCGGGCGTGGTGATGGCCTGTCCCGTGTGGCTTTATCAGCTGTGGGCGTTCATCACCCCCGGCCTGTACGCCAAGGAGCGCCGCTTCGCCGTCGCTTTCGTCATGGTCGGGGCCGTGCTCTTCATCGGGGGCGCGATCCTGGCCTACGTGGTCCTGTCCAAGGCGCTGAGTTTCCTGTTGACCGTCGGCAGCGACGTCCAGGTCACCGCACTGTCCGGCGACCAATATTTCGGCTTCCTGATCAACCTGCTGCTGGTGTTCGGCATAAGTTTCGAGTTCCCGCTGCTGATCATCATGCTCAACCTCGTCGGCATACTCACCTATGAGCGCCTCAAGGCCTGGCGCCGCGGTCTGATCATGGGGCTGTTCGTGTTCTGCGCGTTCGTCACCCCCGGCTCGGACCCATTCTCGATGCTGGCGCTCGCACTCGCCATGACCTTGCTGATGGAGATCGCCATCCAGATCTCACGGGTCAGCGACAGGCGCAAGGCGCGCCGCGCGGCCCTCGAAGACATTCCGGAGGACCAGGCAGCGTCGATTGGAAGTGTGGAGCCGATCGAGCCGCCCACCGCGGTGCCGACTCCGTCGCGACTTGTGGTCGATGACGACGCGACCTGAGCCAGCAGCCGGGGCGCCGCCCCTGTCCGACTCCGTCGTAGCCTTCACCGCGTTACTGCCTTTCGCGCTCGACGGATTTCAGCGCCGCGCCTGCGAGGCGCTCGCCCAGGGGCACGGCGTGCTGGTGTGCGCCCCCACCGGCGCGGGAAAAACCGTGGTCGGTGAGTTCGCCGTCCATCTGGCCCTGGCCGCAGGCCGAAAGTGCTTCTACACCACACCGATCAAGGCGCTGAGCAACCAGAAGCACAACGATCTGGTGCGCCGGTACGGACCGCAACGGATCGGCCTGCTCACCGGCGATCAGGTCATCAACGGAGACGCCGACGTGGTCGTGATGACCACCGAAGTGCTTCGCAACATGCTCTATGCGGATTCCTCTGCGCTGCAGGGGCTTTCCTACGTCGTGATGGACGAGGTGCATTTCCTGGCCGACCGGATGCGCGGCGCCGTCTGGGAGGAAGTCATCCTGCATCTGTCCGAGGACGTGCGGCTGGTCAGCCTTTCGGCCACGGTGAGCAACGCCGAGGAATTCGGCGGATGGATCAAGGCGGTGCGCGGCGACACCACGGTCGTGGTGGACGAGCATCGACCCGTCCCGTTGTGGCAGCACGTCATGGTCGGCAAGCGGCTGCTCGACCTGTTCGACTACCGCGCCTCGGGACCGGCGGCACGGAACCTGCTTGTCGACCCGGAACTGTTGCGCCACATCGCCCATCGGCGAGAAGCCGAGCGCCTTGTCGACTGGCAGCCGCGCGGTCGCGGCAGGCCCGGCCGTCAACCCAGCCTCTATCGCACCCCGGGCCGGCCTGAAGTCATCAGCGTGCTGGCCCAGGACGAACTGCTACCTGCGATCACCTTCATCTTCTCGCGCGCCGGTTGCGACGCCGCGGTCAAGCAGTGCCTGCGTTCGTCGCTGCGGCTCACCGCCAACGAGGAGCGGGCCCGCATCGCCGAGATCGTCGATCGGCGCACCGCGGATCTCAACGACGCCGATCTGATCGTGCTGGACTACCACGAATGGCGTGAGGGGCTGCTGCGCGGCCTGGCCGCTCACCACGCGGGACTGCTGCCGACCTTCCGCCACACCGTCGAAGAGCTCTTCACCGCGGGCTTGGTCAAGGCTGTATTCGCTACGGAGACACTGGCTTTGGGTATCAACATGCCCGCCCGCACCGTAGTGCTCGAACGCCTCGTCAAGTACAACGGCGAACAGCACCTGCCGTTGACGCCAGGGGAGTACACCCAGCTCACGGGCCGCGCGGGACGGCGCGGGATCGATGTCGAAGGGCACGCCGTGGTGCTGTGGAACCCAGACGTCGACCCCGCCGAGGTCGCCGGGCTTGCGTCCACGCGCACCTTCCCGCTTCGTAGCTCGTTCGCCCCGACCTACAACATGACCATCAACCTCGTCCACCAGATGGGGCCCGAGCAGGCGCACCGGCTGTTGGAGCGCTCCTTCGCGCAGTATCAGGCCGATCGGTCGGTGACGGGTCTGGTGCGCGGAGTCGAACGCGGCGAACGCATGCTCGGCGAGATCGCGGCCGAACTCGGAGGCAACGATGCCGCGATCCTCGACTACGCGCGGCTGCGGGCCCAGATCTCCGACCGGGAACGTGCGCAGTCCCGGGCGTCGCGGCTGCAGCGCCGGCAGGCCACCAACGACGCGTTGGCCGCGCTGAAGCGTGGCGACATCATCACCATGCAAGGTAAGCGGGGCGGCCTCGCCGTCGTGCTCGAGCCTTCCCGCGACGACGACGATCCGCGCCCCCTGGTCCTGTCCGAACACCGGTGGGCGGGCCGCATCTCGTCGGCCGACTATTCGGGGGCGACCGGACCGGTCGGCAAGATGACGCTGCCCAAACGCGTCGAGCACCGCAACCCGCGAGCCCGGCGTGACGTAGCATCCGCGCTACGTTCTGCGGCGGCCGATTTCGACCTTCCGTCGGCCCGGGGGCGCAGAAGCGGGCCGCAGACCGAACAGGACATCGACCCCGAGCTTGCCGCGCTGCGGGACCGGATGCGCGCCCACCGCGTCCACAGCCTGCCCGACCGGGAAGAGCAGGTACGGATCGCCGAGCGCTATCTGAGACTCGAACGGGACAACGAGCAGCTCCGCAAGAAGATCGCCGCCGCGACGAACTCGCTGGCCCACACCTTCGACCGGATCGTCGTACTGCTGACCGAACGGGGTTTCATCGCGACCGGCGACGGGGACACGCCGACCGTCACCGAGGACGGCAGGCTGCTCGCCCGCATCTACAGCGAGAGTGATCTGCTGGTCGCCGAGTGCCTGCGGGCAGGGGTGTGGGACCAATTGGACGCAGCAGAGCTGGCGGCGGCGCTGTCTTCGGTGCTCTACGAATCTCGACGGGACGGCCGCGGGCCCGGCGACGGGTCCGAGATCCCGACGGGCCGGCTGCGCCGCGCACTCAACCAGACGCGTCGCCTGTGTGCGGAACTACGATCCGACGAACAGCGGCATCGCATCACCCCGAGTCGCGAACCCGACGACGGATTCGTCGCAGCCGTCTACCGGTGGGCCAGCACCGGCGACCTGACCACGGCGCTGGCAGCCGGCGACGTCGCGGGCACCGGTTCGTCCATGTCGGCGGGCGATTTCGTCCGGTGGTGCCGGCAGGTGCTCGATCTCGCCGACCAAGTGCGAAACGCGGCACCGTCACCGGCTTTGCGGGCGACCGCGAAACGTGCGATCAACGATGTTCGGCGCGGCGTCGTAGCAGTTGATGCCGGGTAGTGTGTGTTGCCAGCAGGCATGCCAGACGCGTTTGACCAAGGAGAGAAATGAGCGGACCGCAGGGATCTGATCCGACGCAGCCGTGGCCGGGTCAGCAGCCTGACCAGGGAGCGGACCAGCCGGCGGCCGATCAGACGGCCAACCAGGGCTGGCAGCCGCCGAGCACCGAGCAGCAGCCCGCGTGGCAGCAACCCCCGGCCTACACGCCGCAGCAGTACCCCCAGTACCAGCAGCCGACGCAGCCACCCACCTACTCGCCCCAGCAGTACCCCCAGGATCAGTACGGCCAGCAGCCCACGGAATACAACCCGGCCGGCTATCCGCCGCCCGGTCAGTACAACCAGCCCGGCGGCTACCCACAGCAGTACGGCCAGCAGGGCACCTACGGCCAGCAGCCCCCCCAGTACGGGCAACAGCCCGGTCAGTACGGCCAGTACCCCGGCTTCCCCCAGCCCGGCACCGAGGAGGGCTCGAAGAAGTCGATGGCTCTGATCGGCGGTGTCGTCGGCGGACTCGTGCTGCTCGTCGTCGTGGTGGTGGCGGTTCTGGGCTTCTGGAAGCCCGGCTTCTTCGTGACCACCAAGCTCGACGTCAACGCCGCGCAAACCGGTGTCGAGCAGATCCTCACCGATGAGACCAACGGCTACGGCGCCAAGAATGTCAACGACGTCAAGTGCAACAACGGGGTCAGCCCGACGGTGAGGAAGGGTGACACCTTCAACTGCGAGGTCAGCATCGACGGCACGAAGCGCCAGGTCACCGTGACCTTCCAGGATGACGACGGCACCTACGAGGTAGGCAGGCCCAGGTAGACGGTCGGCTCGGTCGGCGCTTGTCAGAGTTTGTCTAGGGCGGCCTGAAGTCGTCCGATCGAGGACGACACGCCGTAGCGCTCCGCCAGTTCGGCGACTTTGCGGGGATGTCGGGCGGCCAGGGGCAGCGTGTCGCCGTCGGTCGACCAGTCGATGTCGGCGTCGGTTGCCACGCGGACCACGGGGCCTGCGTTCTCGATGTAGTCGCTGGCGGCGAGCAGCTTGTTCCGGTGCGCCTTCGACATCCTGGACCGCGGGTCCTGTGCGGCGGCGACAATGTTCTGCAGCGACCCGTGCTGGGCCAGCAGGGTGGCGGCAGTCTTCTCTCCGATGCCCGGAACGCCGGGAAGCCCGTCGGAAGGGTCACCGCGCAACAGCGCGAGCTCCACGTAGGCCGGTCCGGCGCGGTCGACGGGCACACCGTAGGCGTCGGCCACTTCCCCCGGTCCCCACTTGACCGCCTTGGCGAGTCCCTTGCCCAGATAGAGGACCCGGACAGGGACGGGTTCGTCGCGGACCAGCTGCAACAGATCGCGGTCGCCGCTGACCACGACCACCGGGTCTCGCCGCTCGTTACTGGCCAGCGTGCCGAGGACGTCGTCGGCTTCGCAGTGCGGCGCACCGGCTGTCGGGATCCCGAAGGCGTCAAGGATCTCCATGATCATGCCGACCTGCGGCGTCAGGTCGTCGGGTACTTCCTCGACGTCGGGGTCGGCGCCCGGCGTCTCCTCCACGACGCGGTGCGCCTTGTAGGAGGGGATGAGGTCGACCCGCCACTGCGGACGCCAGTCGTCGTCGCGGCACACCACCAGCCGGTGCGGGCGTTCCCGCGTGATGACAGTGGCGACGGCGTCGAGGAACCCCCGCAGCGCGTTGACGGGGCGGCCGTCCGGCGCCGTGATCGAGGACGGGACACCGAAATACGAGCGAAACCACATGCTCGCACCGTCGAGCAGAACCAGGGGGGCTTGATCGGACGCACGGGCCATGCGGGCCATCCTGCCAGGTGCCAACTCCGGCGAGCAGACACAAACTCGCACCCATTGGCGGTGATTCGTGCGAGTTTGCGTCTGCTCGCGGTCGGCACGGACGGGCGATTAGCCTGGTTGACATGACGCGCGCCCGATTCGACGACGACGTATACGCACAACGGCTGCGCGCCGTGGCCTCGGCCGCGGCTGACGCGGGCCTGGCCGGGCTCGTCATCACACCTGGCTACGACCTGCGCTACCTGACCGGGTCGCGGGCGCAGACCTTCGAGCGCCTGACGGCTCTCGTGCTACCCGCGGCGGGGGACCCGACAATCGTCGTGCCGCGGCTCGAACTGGCCGCGCTGAAGGAGTCGGCAGTCACCGAACTCGGTGTGACCGTGCGGGATTGGGTGGACGGCGACGATCCCTACCGCCTGGTGGCGGATGCTCTGCCGGGTGAAGCGTCCCGCCGGGTCGCGGTGACCGACTCGATGCCCGCACTACATTTGCTTCCGCTCGCCGAGGTCCTCGGCGTGGTGCCGGTGCTGGCCACCGACGTGCTGCGCACCCTTCGAATGATCAAGGACCCCGCAGAGATCGACGCGCTTCGCAAGGCCGGTGCGGCCATCGATCGCGTCCACGCTCGGGTGCCCGAGTTTGTGGTACCGGGCCGCACCGAAGCCGACGTCGCCGCCGACATCGCCGAAGCCATTGTCGCCGAGGGGCATTCGGAGGTCGCCTTCATCATCGTCGGGTCCGGCCCGCACGGTGCGGACCCCCACCACGAGTGCTCGGACCGCGAACTACGCGCCGGCGACATCGTCGTCGTCGACATCGGCGGCCCGTACGACCCCGGTTACAACTCCGACTCCACGCGTACCTACAGCATCGGTGAACCCGATCCCGAAGTGGCGCGCCGGTATGCGGTGCTACAGCGGGCCCAGCGCGCCGCCGTCGAGGCGGTCCGGCCGGGTGTGACCGCAGAGCAGGTCGACGCCGCCGCACGCGACGTGCTCGCCGAGGAAGGTCTCGCAGATGCCTTCGTCCACCGCACCGGGCACGGGATCGGGCTGTCCGTGCACGAGGAGCCCTACATCGTGGCGGGCAACACCCTGCCGTTGCAGGAAGGGATGGCGTTCTCGGTGGAGCCGGGCATCTACTTTCCGGGCCAGTGGGGCGCACGTATCGAGGACATCGTGATCGTCACGGCCGACGGCGCCCTTTCGGTGAACAACCGACCCCACGAGCTGGTGGTGATCCCGGTTCCCTGAACCGGATCAGTCAGTCGTCGCCGCGGTCCAGCAGGCTCGACGAACCCAGCACGCGCTCGACACGCACCTCGATGACGACACGCTTGGGGTTAGGGCGTGGCGTTCGGTAGCGCTGGGCGTAGCGCAATTCGGCGTCACGTACCGCTTCGGTGCTCGTGTGCACCGTTGACTTGCCTTCCAGAGACAGCCACCGTGCGCCGTCGACCTGGCTGAGCACCGCGACGCCACGCTGTTCGGCGTTGACCGCCTTCTGAGAACCGCCCGTGGTGATGACGCGGGCGATGTGGGTGGTCGGGTCGAAGGTGAACCCCACCGCCACGACATGCGGAGACTGGTCCGAACGTAGCGTGGTCAACATCGCGAGGTGACGCTCCGTGAGGAACGCCAGCGCGTCGTTCGTCAGACGCGTGGTTGCCTTGGCCATCGGGGTCCACGCTAGCGCAGGAGATAATCGGCGCCGTGGAGGACACGATTCTGGCCGTAGGCACGCTGGTCGTCTTCGGCGGCCGCAGCGAGATCGGGATGGAGGTGGCGCTGCGGCTGGCGCACGGGGCCACTGTGGTGCTGGCCGCCCGCAGACCCGACGAGCTGGAGGCCGAGGTCACCGCGCTGCGCCAGGCCGGAGCCACCGCGGTGCACGCTGTCGCCTTCGACGCCGACGACCTCGCATCGCACCGTCCACTTGTCGACGCGATCGTCGCCGATCACGGCCCGATCGGCACGGCGGTGCTCGCCTTCGGCATCCTGGGCGACCAGGCTCGTGCCGAGACCGATGCCGCGCACGCGGCGGCCATCGCGCATACCGACTATGTGGCACAGGTCAGCCTGCTCACCGTGCTTGCCGACACGATGCGCGCCGCCGGGTCTGGATCGCTCGTCGCGTTCTCGTCGATCGCCGGTGTGCGGGCGCGCCGCGCCAACTACGTCTACGGGTCGGCCAAGGCCGGGCTGGACGCGTTCTGCAGCGGACTCACCGATGCACTGCACGGCTCCGGGGTACGCCTGCTGCTGGTGCGACCCGGATTCGTCATCGGCCGGATGACCGAGGGTATGGCGCCCGCCCCGCTGTCGAGCACACCCGATCAGGTGGCTGACGCGGCAGTGCGGGCCCTGCGCCGGGGGCGCAGCACGGTGTGGATCCCCGGATCCCTGGTCGCGTTGGCGTTCGCGTTCCGGCTAACGCCGCGGTGGCTGTGGCGCAGGTTGCGGCGATGAGCGCTTGCGCGAAGAGCAGAGGGTGGCGATGAGCGCTTGCGCGAAGAGCAGAGGGTGGCGATGAGCGCTTGCGCGAAGAGCAGAGGGTGGCGATGAGCGGAGGGTACCGATGATCGTCGTGGTGGGAATCGGAGCCGACGGCATGTCGGGCCTCCCCGAAGCCTCGAAAGCCGAGTTAGGCAGAGCAACAGTCATTTACGGTTCTCGACGACAGCTCGACCTGCTCGACGAATCGGTAACCGCGTCGCGGCGGGCCTGGCCGAGCCCGCTGGTGAGCGCGCTGCGTTCGATGCTCGACGGGGTCGATGGCGATGTGCACGTGGTGGCCAGCGGCGATCCGCTGCTGCACGGGATCGGGAGCACTCTGATCCGTGTCCACGGCGCGGACACCGTCGTGGTGCTGCCGCATGTGTCTTCGGTGACGTTGGCCTGCTCGCGGGTCGGATGGGCTGTGCAGGACACCGAAATCATCAGCTTGGTCACGAACCCGCCGCACACCGCGGTGCGCCGTGGCGGTCAGGCGATCGTGCTGTCGCGGGACGGGTCGACGCCGGCCGAGCTTGCGCGGTTGCTCACCGACACCGACCGTGGGGATTCCGAGCTCACGATCCTCGAACAGTTGGGCGGGCCGAAGGAATTGCGGAGGTCGTCCACCGCGCGCGAGTGGGTGGCACGCCCGCCGGCAGACGTCGACGACCTGAATGTGATGGCCGTGCGATATCTGCCCGACGAACGTCGCTTCGGCAGCCTGCCCGACGGCCTCTTTGCGCACGACGGTCAGATCACCAAACAGGCGATCCGCGCGGCGACGCTGGCCGCGCTCGCGCCGAGACCCGGCGAGATGCTGTGGGACGTCGGCGCGGGGTCGGGCAGCGTATCGATCGAATGGTGCCTCAGTGGACCGGGATGCCGGGCGATCGCGTTCGAGCGTGACGAGGAGCGCCGCGCGCGAATCACCGCCAACGTCAGGGCTTTCGGCGTCCGTGTCGAAGCGACGTTCGACGCGCCGGAGACATTTGGGTTCACGCCGCCGCCGGACGTCATCTTCGTCGGGGGTGGTGTCAGTCAGCCAGGACTGATGGATGCGTGCTGGGACAAGCTGGTACCTGGCGGCCGGCTGGTCGCCAACGCCGTCACGGTTGAATCTGAAGCTGTTCTTGCGCAATGGTATTCGCGAGTTGGGGGCGAGCTGCGACGCTTTCAGCACCACCATGGCGATGCCGTCGGTGCTTTCACCGGCTGGCGCGCCGCGATGCCCGTCACGCAGTGGTCTGTGACGAAGCCTCGTACGACCTGACGAGGTCGATCGCTTCCAGTTCCCGGATCGCGCGGCAGCCGCGGCGCAGCATGGTCAGCACCATCTCGTCGCCCCGTTCGGTGGATGCCGCGAACGCAAAGCCCAGGACGGTGATCAGCGGTGCCTGGAAAACCCCTAGACGGTAGTCCTGCCAACAGGTTTCGATGTCGTAGTCCATGACGCCATGCGTCAGCAACGCGGCATGGTAGCGCTCGACCAGCTCGCGCTCGACGGCGGTGCGGTCTTCGGGTGCCAGGCTGGTCGCGGTGAAGTACGTGAGGTCACGCGTAGGCAGGCCGATTCCCATCGTCTGCCAGTCCACCACGGTGACCCTGGTGCGGTCCGGGTCGTAGAGCAGGTTGTCGAGGCGATAGTCGCCGTGCATCAGCGAGAACCGATCGGGCTCGGCCAGTAGCCACGGCGTCACCAGGCTCATCGAGGTGAGGAGCGTGTCACGGTCCTCGTCGCTCACCGAGCCTCCGAGTTTCTCAAGGGTGATGTTGGCGGCCATCACTGCGACTTCGCCCAGGCCTGTGGCGGCCGCCTCGTCTCCCGGCTTGGGCATCACGATCGAGGGGAGGTCGAAGAAACGCCGTTCGCCCCAGCTGGGCCCGTGCAATCCGGCCAGCGCCTCGACGGCCAGTACCGCCTCGTCGGAGGTGCATCCAGCGATCTGGTCACCCTGCTCTGCGGGCGCCATGTCGGCCAGGACGAGTACGAAATCGGTTCCTTCGGGGGAGATCTCACTGTAATGGCACTGTGGTACCGGGATCGCCACCTCGGTGGTCACCGCCGAGTAGAACTCGACTTCGGACAGGTAGCCGAGCGCGACCCTGTCGCGCACCGTGTCGTCCTGCGCCGGGAGCTTCACTGCGAAAGTGGCGGGCGGGGTGGGGGATTGCGCGTCCGCACAGTACTGGACGGACACCCGGTAGGTCGCCCCGGTCTGCCCGGTGCCGATGCTCGTCACGCGCACGTCGCTGATGTCAATGCCCAGGGTGGTTCCCAGCCACTGCGGTGTGATGTCTTCAGGTGTGCGGGGGATGGTCACGGGTTGCCTTTCAGTTCACGCCGCCGTTGGCGAAAATGGTTCGCAGCCAGATGGTTTCAGCTCCGGCGAGCAGCTCGTCGCGGGTGAGTCGGCCGCCGAGGGTGTAACGCTCCATCAGCCGGTCGTTGAATTCGAGCAGCATGCTGGCGATCACCTCGGGAGGAGGTCCTTCGGACGCGTGGCCGGCTTCTCGCTCCGCGGAGATCATGCCTGCAACAGACGCGACGAACGAGTCACGGGCGTCGTCCCACACCTCGCGGATCGCGGGACTGGAAGCTCGGGCCTCCAGCATCGCCTGCAGCAGATAGCGATGCTGGTCCACAGTGTCGAGGAGCGCGGTCAGCATCGCTCGGATGCGGTCGACCCGTGGCTGGGCGGGGTCGGTAAGGATGTCGCTGGCCAAAAACCCGTCGTCGTACATCGGCTCCAGCAGTGCCGCCACGGCTGCGGCCTTGTTCTCGAAATAGAAGTAGAAAGCCGACCGGGTGACACCCGCGCGGCGCGTGACGTCGGCGATGTTCAGTGCGTCGAATCCGGCCTCGCGGAGGTGGTGGTCGAGCGATTCGAGGATCGCGACGCGGCGCAGATCGCTTTTCTGCGGTTGACGGCGGTCGGTGGGCGAGCGCACCGGAAGTCCTCGCTGCACGCGCGAGGTTAACCCGCACTTCTGACGACTGTCAATGAAGCGCGACAGGTGTCAACAGCTCAGCTCTGCGGGTATCGCCGCAGGGTGAAGACGCGGTCGACACCGTCGGCCTGGTGCCACCTGGTCTGCGACGAGCCGACGATGAGCAGGCAGCGCATGTCGACGTCGTCGGGATCCAGCTTGGCCAGTGGCACCACCGTGACCGATTCGCGCGGGCCGGAGACGTCGCGGCCGATGACCACCGGCGTGGCCGGGTCGCGATGCTCCAATAGGAGGTCCCGCATTGCCGCGACCTGCCAGGTCCTGGTCTTCGACGCCGGGTTGTAGATCGTCAGCACCATGTCGGCGGCGGCGGCCGCTGCCAAGCGCCGCGCGATGACGTCCCATGGCTTGAGGCGGTCGGACAGCGAGATCACGGCGTAGTCGTGGCCCAGTGGAGCGCCGACCCTGCTGGCCACCGCCTGGGCTGCCGTCATCGCGGGGATGACCCGGACGTCGACGCCCGGCCAGTCCTCGGCCTCTTCGAGGACGGCGGTGGCCATCGCGAACACGCCAGGATCTCCCGACGACACCACCGCGACGGACCGGCCCTGCTGGGCCAGTTCGCACGCGAGGCGGGCCCGGGCGGGTTCGTCGGTGTTGTCGCTGGGATGCTTGCGTTGGTCGTCTCGGACGGCGACCCGGTCCAGGTAGGGCCCGTATCCGATCAGGTCGGTGGCGGCGGAGAGTTCATGTCTGCTCTGCGGTGTCATCCAGTCGGCCGCGCCGGGTCCCAGTCCGACGACCACTACCGATCCGGAGCGGGCGGGGGCGCGTCTGTCGCCGGTCAGCATGGCCAGCGCGAAGTAGGGCACGGAGGCGTCGTCGACGTCGGCGGCGGGCAGTACCCGCTGCCTCTCGGTGCTGGCCCGTTCGACGTAGTATGCGTCGTCCAGCCGTCCGGAAGCTGAAAGTGCCTGCCGCACAGCGGGGTAGGAGCGGCCCAGCTTCATGATGATGGCGGCGTCGGTGTCGGAGAGCCGACGCTGAAGTTCCTCGGCGGGCAGTGTGCCGGGCAGGATCGTCAGGACCTGATCGCCCTGCACCAGCGGTGTGGACACCGCTGCCGACGCCGCGCTGACCGACGTGACGCCCGGCACGATCACGGCGTCGAAGCGCTCCGTCAGCCTGGTGTGCATGTGCATGTACGAGCTGTAGAACAGCGGATCGCCCTCGGCGAGCAACGCGACGTCTCGGCCGGCGCCGAGGTGGGCTGCGATGCGCTCGGCCGACTCGCGGTAGAAGTCCTCCATCGCGCCGGCGTAACCGCCTGGGTGGTCCGACGTTTCGGTGGTGACGGGATAGACGAGGTGTTCCTCGATCTGCCCGTCACGCAGGTAAGGCTCGGCAATGCTGCGCGCGATGCTGCGCCCGTGGCGCGCGCTGTGATACGCAATGACGTCGGCGGCGCCGATGACCCGGGCTGCCTTCACCGTCACCAGCTCGGGGTCACCGGGACCGAGTCCGACACCCCACAGTGTTCCTTGCGTTCCCCTGGTTCCGTGGGTTCCGTTACTTCTTGTCATTCGTCCACTGTCGCAATCGCATTCACAGCTGCTGCAGCCATCGCGCTGCCTCCACGGCGACCGGTGACCATCAGGTAGGAGATCCCGCGCGGGTTGTCGATGAGCTCCTGCTTGGACTGTGCCGAACCGACGAAGCCGACGGGTCCGCCGAGCACCGAGGCCGGCGGTGCGACGCCGTCGTCGACGAGCTCGAGAAGTCGAAACAGCGCGGTGGGCGCATTGCCGACGGCGAGCACCGCGCCGGGGATCCGGTCCGCCCAGAGATCGACCGCTGCTGCCGATCGTGTCGTGCCCATCTTCGCGGCGAGGTCAGGGGCGCGGGGATCGGCCACCAGCGAGACCACCTCGTTGTCGGCGGGTAGACGCCGCCGGGTGATTCCCGCGGCGACCATCGAGGAATCGCACAGGATCGGGGCACCGGCGGCCAGGGCGGCATGTGTACGCGACGAGACGTCCGCGGTGAAGGCGACATGCTCGGCGACATCAACCTGGCCGCACGTGTGGATCAGCCGCACCACCACGCGTGCGACATCCTCGGGAAACCGTGCCAGATCCGATTCGGCGCGGATGGCCGCAAACGACTGACGGTAGATCTCCGCGGCGTCACGGGTGTAGTCGAGCACCCGCTCACCCTACGGGTGGAGATCGCGGGCCTGATAGCCGTCTCCGGTCGCCACGAGCACGGCGCCGTGCGCGGGACTTCCGCAGGCGCGGCCGCAGCCGACGAAGTGCCGGTGCGTCGTCACCTGGGGGTCCAGCGCTGCTGCCGCGTCGGCCCGCACATCGGCCAGGGAGTGCGCGCAGCCGGGGCTGCCCGTGCACGCCGACAGCGTCAGCCATGCGGAGTTCTCGTCGAAGACCAGCCCCAGGGGTGCCAGCACACGCAGCGCCGCGTCGGCGACCCCCTCGTCGAGGTCGAACATCAGGACCGACCGCCACGGGGTGACGGCCAGCGGGGCGCCGACCGCCGCGAGGTAGCGCGCCACCTCGGCGTCGAGGACGCCGAGCGGCACCGCGGCGCCGAGGGTGATCCGTCCGTCGTCCTGCTCGATCCAGCCGACCGGCGGGCGGGTCTGCGCCGGCCACGTCGTACCCGGGGCGGCGGTCGCCGCCCGGTCGGCGAGCAGGACCGTCGGATCGTCGAGCTCTGTGACGCGCCAGGAATTCCCGCGGAGCTCGGTGAAACGTGTCGCCACGTCGAGAAGTTCCTCGACAGTGTCGGCGATGTCGATCCGGACTCCGGTGTCAAGACCACCGAGAAGCAATGCCGCAGTGGACGCGTCGAGCGCATGGACACCGAGGTCGGCGCCGAGCCCCGAGATGTCACCGCGGCCGTCGTCGATGCCGAACAGGAATCGTCCGGGCAGTTGCGCCAGCTGTGGGTCGCGTTGCAGGGCCGAGTCGAGCGCTGTGACGAGTTTGCGTGTGTCGCAGAGTCCGCCGCTGCGGCCCGCCAGCGGTGAGGCGACGATGTTGCGCACGCGCTCGTGGCTTTCCGACGGCAACAACCCGCTGGCGGCAAGCAGTTCGGCGACGGACTCGGTGTCGCGCACGCCGCGGATCTGGACATTGCCGCGTGACGTCAGCTCCAGCGTGGATGTGGCGTGGTCGATGGCTGCCAGAGCTACTGTTTCCATCTGATCGGCAGTCATGGCGCCGCCGGGCAATCGGATGCGCGCGAGCTCGCCGTCTGCGGCAGTGTGGGTCTGCAGTGCACCGGGACAGGCGTCGTCGTCGCGCGTCCGGCTCATGGGTTCACGGTACTCGCGCGCCTTGGGGACGAAACGGTGTGTGCCACGAGATTGCTGTCTGCCTCAACGCTGGAGGGATGGCGCCGACCGGTGTTCCCACGATAGTCGGATCAAGATCAACAAGCTCGTGGTCAGCGCGTATAAGCGCGAAATGCGTAGGTATGTGGATATCGCCACTGCGTAATTACGCGAGTGGTAACTGGGTTTTCGCGTAGCCGATTACCCGTGCCACGCACCGGATCGGTTCGTAGCTTTGGCGTCATCGGGAGACCGGTGGGGGCCGGCTCCAAGATCCCAGCAAGGGGAGTGATTGAAATGACCGATCTAGCAACGAGTCCGGATGTGCCGGCGGCACGCGAAGTCGACACGTCGATCGCAGAGCAGGCAGCACCGTCGACGCTCATCTCCGAACAGCAGGTGTTGCTCGGCTCGGCAGCGGCCCTGGCCGGGCCGAAGGTGCGGCGCAGCTATCTGTCGATGGTGCGAGCCGCCTTCGGGCTCCGCAGCGCCACAGGCAGTTCCGACGAACTCGTCAAGCCCCGGCATTATCCGCGGCATCACGACTTCATCGAAGACGCGCTGATGTCGCGAATGATGGACCGGCTCTGAGGCGCTCAGCTCGCGAGACGCACCGGAACCACGATCTGGGAGTACGCCGATGCGTCGCCGTGAATCGCCCGGCTGTGGTTTCCGTGGACGTCAACGGGGATGTCTCCGGCGAGGGTGACCCGTGATAGCCGGCGGAAGTGGTCGCCGTAGTCGGCGACGGCGTAGTGCTGGGTGGCCCTGTTGTCCCAGAT
The DNA here is from genome assembly GCF_001650495.1 of Mycolicibacterium iranicum. Taxonomy (GTDB): domain Bacteria; phylum Actinomycetota; class Actinomycetes; order Mycobacteriales; family Mycobacteriaceae; genus Mycobacterium; species Mycobacterium iranicum_A. The sequence goes on from NZ_LWCS01000087.1 coordinate 153,389, forward strand.
GGCAAGGTCGCCCAGCTCCCAGTTCCATCGAATCGTGTTCTCAAGCTTGGTGATCCGATTCTGCTGAAGCTGAAACAACACCGCAGATTCGGCTTGACCAAGGCCCACAAAGTGCTTGACGAAATGGCCGAGCAGTAGCACCTTTCGTCCGGTCTCCGGGTGGACCCGCACGACGGGGTGCTCGGTCTCGTAGTAGTCCGAGACGAACTCCTCGCGATATTGGCGCTCGGTGTCGGCGAGCTGTTCGACGCGGGCGTCGGCGGCATAGTCATAGTTGTTGGTGTGCACCGCCCAGAGGTTCTCGGCGAGCACCCGAAGCGGCGCGGGGAGCCGCTCATAGGCCGCTTCGGTCGAAGCCCACGTAGTTGTTCCGCCGTAGGGCGGAAGCGTGATCGCCCGTAGCAGCGATGCTTTCGGAATGCGGTCGACGAAGGTGACGTCGGTGTGCCAGCTGTTGGCCTTGTCGAAGCGCGAATCGATCGGCAGCACATCGGCGCCGCGCGATGTGACCGTCGGATGTGCCGTCGTCGGTATGCCGAGTACGCGGGCGAAGTCGAGCTGGCTGTCGTCGTCGAGATCATGCTGTCCGCGGAAGAAGATCACTTTGTGTTCCAGAAGCGCGGCATTGATCTGAGCGGCGGTAAGCGAGTCCACTCCGCGCGCCAGATCGACACCGTCCACACGGGCGCCGATGTGGGCGCCGAGCTTGACCACATTCAAAGATGGCAAGGGTCCTCCTAAGGCGTTCGACGGAGGACTGTGCCGCTCAGCGGCGACGGGGACCACCCTTCGATTCAGCGCGAATCGAATCCGCGCCGTTTCGGTGCAGTCCCGACGCGGTGGGTTACGTCCTTGAGCTCACGCAGGCACTATGTGCGAGCCCGCGGCCTCACCGGCAACGGCGGATCGACCATCTCGGACGCTTCGAGGCCCATCCAGAGATCGCCGAGGTGACTTCGCCGGTGACCGCCGCGCCGGCAGCGAAGCTTCCCGGAACTCTCCGGCCATGTGACGCTCGTCACTTCTTCTCTGGGCTCGTTCCGTCACGCACACAAGCGCCATTTTTACCGGGACCGGCGGTACCGTCTTGCTTACTGAACCCGTGTCAAACAACGGGTCGCGTGAAAGGAACCGACGATGCTTGCACTCATCGCGTTCGCAGGGGTCATCTTCCTGCTGATCGCCGCTCTCGGCGCGCCCTACGGCCGGACGTGGTACGCCCGCTGGAACGGTTGACGCTCAACTCTTCGCGGGTCGGTAGGTGCCGAAGCTCCAGATGTTGCCGTAGGGATCCCGCGCCGCGAACTCGTGAGAGCCGTAGTCGTGGTCGGTGATGCCCATGACGATCTCGGCGCCCGCCGCGGCCGCCCGGTCGTGTAAAGCGTCCACGTCGGCTGCGGTGGCGATCACGACGTAGACCACCACCGGACCGGGCAGTGCGAAGACGCTGTCGCGCTCGGCGTCGTCGACCATCACCACGCCCGTGCCGATCTCCACTTCGGCGTGCTGGAGCGGCTGGTCGGGATCCGGGGGCACCACCAGCGTCGGCACGGCGCCGAACGCCTTCGCAAGCCACTCGATGCCCTTCCTGGGATCAGTGAACGGCACGATCGGCACGGCGCCCGTATGGGTCTGGCTCTCAGTCATGCCGAGGACGGTAGCGGCGTCACACGGCGGGGTCTTGTACGGAATTGACGCTCCCCTGCAACTCGCCCGGGGTGATACCGGCGAGCTCGCGGACTTCGCGCGACAGATGGGCCTGATCGAAGTAGCCGCACTCGGCGGCGGCCACCGCCAGACCGGCGCCGCCGCGCAGTCGCGCGCACACGCGCTCGAATCGGACGATCCGCGCGACTGCTTTCGGCGGGAGCCCCACCGCGTCGCGGTAGCGCGCAATGAGTTTGCGGTGGCTCCAGCCCAGTTCGGTCGCGAGCGTCCCGACCGCGAGGTTCCCTCCGCTGGCCACGATCCGCTCGAGCGACCACGCCACCTCGGCATCGACGTCCACCGCGTCGCGGAGCCGCCGCACGAGGGCGTCGTCGACGATCGCGAAACGCTCCTGCCACGTCGCCGCGTCGCCGATGCGCTCTACGAGCTGCGCGCCGTCTCGTCCCAACACCGCCTCGATCGACACCGACCGGTTGGCAAGCTCGGCGAGCGGAAGGCCCAGGACGCGGCGGGCTCCCAGCGGTGTCAGATCCACCTGCAGACATCGGGCGGAGCCGGCGTGCCCGACCAGGACGGGACCGTCGGTGAGGCCTGCGACGAACGAGTTCAGCCGCAGCGGTGCCGACCCGACGTGTTCGCGATGAGAAACCGCCCAGCCCTTGTCGAGGTCGATGATGATCGGGACGAACGTGCACGCGACCTCGCGGAAAACCGCGGGCCCGCCGCCGGACACGGCGAAGCCTTCATAACGCAGGACGACGTCGCGCACAGAAGGGTCCGGGGTGCCGATGGCGAATCCGGCTGCAGTGCCCGCGCTCACGCCTGCCACGGTAGTCCGGTACGAATAGGTGGTGATCGAACCCGCTCCAAGCCAGGTTCCGACGGTGCTCCTGCTGTCGACGTCCGACACCGACCTCATCGCGGCGCGCGCGAGTGGCGCCCGCTACCGATGGGCCAATCCGTCGCGCTTGGTGGACGGCGAACTCGACGAGTTGTTGCGCGAGGCAGATATCGCGATCGTGCGGATCCTCGGCGGCTACCGCGCGTGGGAGGACGGCATCGAGGCCGTCGCAGCCAGTGGTGTGCCCGCGGTGGTGGTCAGCGGAGAACAAGCCCCCGATGCCGATTTGATGGCCCATTCGACGACGCCGGCCGGCGTGGCGTTGCAGGCGCACATCTACCTGGCCCAGGGCGGTACCGACAACCTGGCGAATCTACATTCCTTCTTGGCCGACACGCTTCTGATGGCCGGTTTCGGTTTCGCCGAACCCGTCGCCACACCGGAATGGGGAGTGCTCGAACACGCCGCGCAGCCAGGTGACGGACCCACTATCGCGGTGCTGTTCTACCGGGCCCAGTATCTGGCGGGCAACACCGCCTACGTCGAGGCGCTCTGCGAAGCAATCGAACATGCTGGGGGAGCGGCACTTCCCGTGTTCTGTGCATCGCTGCGGACCGCCGATGCCGCGTTGATCGAGCTGCTCGGCACCGCCGACGCGCTCGTCACGACCGTACTCGCAGCCGGTGGCGCCACTCCGGCGGCCGTCGGAGCCGGTGGTGCCGACGACACCTGGAACGTCGCACACCTTGCTGCGCTGGACATCCCGATCCTTCAGGGTCTCTGCCTGACGAGTTCGCGGGCGCATTGGGACGAGAACGACGACGGTCTCTCACCGCTGGACGTCGCCACCCAGGTCGCGGTTCCGGAGTTCGACGGCCGCATCATCACGGTGCCGTTCTCGTTCAAGGAGATGGACGACGAGGGACTGATCTCCTACGTACCCGACGCCGAACGCTGCGCCAGGGTCGCGGGTCTGGCGGTCCGGCATGCTCGGCTGCGCTCCATTGCTGCCGAAGACAAGCGCGTCGCCCTCGTCTTCTCCGCGTATCCGACCAAGCACGCCCGTATCGGCAACGCGGTCGGGCTCGACACCCCCGCAAGCGCCATCCGGCTGCTGCGGGCGATGGCCGAACGCGGATACGACGTCGGCGAGATCCCTGGCCTGGCGGCCGGCGATGGTGATGCGCTGATCCACGCGCTGATCGAACGCGGCGGGCAGGATCCGGCCTGGCTCACCGAAGGTCAGCTCGCAGGCAATCCGATCCGGGTGTCCGCCAAGGACTATCGCGAGTGGTTCGCCACCCTGCCCGCCGATCTCACCGACGCCGTCGTCGAGCACTGGGGCCCGCCGCCGGGCGAGTTGTTCGTCGATCGCAGCGTCGATCCCGACGGCGAGATCGTCATTGCCGCGATGCGATCGGGCAACGTCGTGCTGATGGTGCAGCCGCCCCGCGGCTTCGGCGAGAACCCGGTCGCGATCTACCACGACCCCGATCTGCCGCCCAGCCATCATTACCTGGCCGCCTACCACTGGCTGGACCACGGCTTCACCGATGCCTTCGCCGCGGATGCGATCGTGCATCTCGGCAAGCACGGCAACCTCGAATGGCTGCCCGGCAAGACGCTCGGCATGTCGGCCGCGTGTGGCACCGACGCCGCGCTGGGCGACCAGCCGCTCATCTACCCGTTCCTCGTCAACGACCCCGGCGAAGGCACGCAAGCCAAGCGACGCGCCCACGCAACGCTGATCGACCACCTCATTCCGCCGATGGCCAGGGCCGAAACCTACGGCGACATCGCGAGATTGGAACAGCTGCTCGACGAGCACTCCATGATCTCGGCACTCGATCCCGCCAAGCTTCCCGCAATTCGGCAGCAGATCTGGACACTTATGCGGGCCGCCAAGATGGACCATGACCTCGGCCTGGAAGACCGCCCGGACGAGGACGTCTTCGACGACATGCTGCTGCATGTCGATGGCTGGCTGTGTGAGATCAAGGACGTCCAGATTCGCGACGGGCTCCACATCCTCGGCGAGACACCCGAGGGGGAGTCGCAGCTCGACCTCGTGCTCGCGATCTTGCGGGCGCGCCAACTCTTCGGTGGCGAGCAGACGGTGCCGGGTCTGCGGGAGGCGCTGGGCCTCAAAGAGAACGGCGAGGACGACCGCGCGGCCGTCGACGCCGCCGAGGCTCAGGCGCGCGAACTAGTTGCGGCACTTCAGGGCACCGGGTGGGATGCCGAGGCCGTCGCGCGCCTGACCGACAACTCGGACGTCGCCGCCATCCTGCGCTTCGCCGCCACCGAGGTGGTGCCTCGGCTGGCAGGCACTGCGGACGAGGTGAGCCAGATTCTGCGGGCGCTCGATGGGCGGTTCATCGCGTCCGGACCGTCCGGCTCGCCGCTGCGCGGCCTCGTCAACGTGCTTCCCACCGGGCGCAACTTCTACTCGGTCGACCCCAAGGCCGTCCCGTCCCGCCTCGCATGGGAAACCGGAGTGGCCATGGCGGATTCGCTACTGGAGCGCTACCGCGCGGACTATGGCCGGTGGCCGGAATCGGTAGGCCTTTCGGTGTGGGGTACCTCCGCGATGCGCACCTCGGGGGACGACATCGCCGAAGTTCTTGCGCTGCTCGGCGTCCGGCCGATCTGGGACGACGCGTCGCGGCGCGTCGTCGACCTCGAAGCGATTCCACTCGCCGAGCTGGGCCGCCCCCGCATCGACGTCACCGTGCGCATCTCGGGCTTCTTTCGCGACGCGTTCCCACATGTCGTCGCGATGCTCGACGACGCTGTCCAGCTCGTCGCCGACCTCGACGAGTCGGCGCAGGACAACTTTGTGCGAGCCCATTCACAGACCGATCTTTCCGAACACGGTGACCGGCGTCGTGCGACCACAAGGATTTTCGGCTCCAAACCCGGAACCTACGGCGCGGGGCTGCTGCAGTTGATCGACAGCCGCAACTGGCGCGACGACGCCGATCTGGCCGAGGTGTACACCGCGTGGGGTGGTTTCGCCTATGGCCGCGGCCTCGACGGCGTGGCTGCGACCGATGACATGAACCGCGCCTACCGCCGGATCGCGGTGGCGGCCAAGAACACCGATACCCGCGAACACGACATCGCCGACTCCGACGACTATTTCCAGTACCACGGCGGCATGGTGGCCACCGTCCGTGCGCTGACCGGCAAGGACCCCGCCGCCTACATCGGGGACAACACCCGACCCGACGCGGTGCGCACCCGGACGCTGAGCGAGGAGACCACGCGGGTGTTCCGCGCCCGCGTCGTCAACCCGCGCTGGATGAACGCGATGCGCCGGCACGGGTACAAGGGCGCGTTCGAGATGGCCGCGACCGTCGACTATCTGTTCGGCTACGACGCCACCGCGGGCGTCATGGCCGACTGGATGTACGAGCAACTCTCGCAGAGCTACGTATTGGACGATGAGAACCGCAAGTTCATGAACGAGTCCAACCCGTGGGCACTGCACGGCATGGCCGAGCGCCTCCTGGAGGCGGCGGGGCGCGGTATGTGGGCCGCGCCGGAGCAGGCGACGCTCGACGCCCTCAAGCAGGTGCTGCTGGAGACCGAGGGTGATCTCGAGGGCTAGCAGTGGCTACCCTGGCGGCATGTCTGTGACCTTTGCCGACGTCGCCAAGTCCGAGTACATCCTGCTGACCACGTTCACCAAGGACGGCAGGCCCAAGCCGACCGCGATCTGGGCCGCACCGGCCGGCGAGGCGCTGATCGCTATCACCCAGGAGAAGTCCTGGAAGGTGAAGCGGATCCGTAACACCGCGCGCGTCACCATCGCCGAGTGCGATCGGGGTGGCAAGCCCAAAGGTGAAGCGGTCGAGGCGACGGCGTCGATTCTGCCGAAATCCATGAACGGCAAAACCTACGACGCGTTGGGCAAGCGGTACGGGCTGCTCGGCAAGATCTTCAACTTCTTCTCCAAGCTGCGCGGTGGCATGGAGAAGAACGTTTCGATCGAGATCAAACCGGTTAACTAATCGAGCTGTGACCGACCAGGCTGCAAAGGGTCCGACGTTTGAGGACGTCTACCGCGAGAAGTACTTGTTGCTGACCACGTTCACCAAAGACGGGCGGCCCAAACCGACCCCGGTGTGGGGCGTGCCGCATCAGGGCAAGCTGTTGATCAGCACCGACGACGGGTCTTGGAAGACCAAGCGAATCAAGAACACCCCCCGGGTGACCATCCAGAAATGCGGGGTGCTCGGGAAAGTCAAAGGCGAACCGGTCGAAGCGGTGGCACGCAATCTGCCTAAATCTGAGACTCGCCGAGTGTTCGACATGGTGACCAGGCGCTACTGGTGGCACGCCTGGTGGTGGATTCCCCAGGCCATCGTGCGCGGCGGCGTCGACAAGGTGCACGCGGCGATCGAGGTCGAACCCCTGCCCTCGTAGGAACCTCCGCGACTGCCCGCACGTTGGCACACTATGGCGATGAGGCTGTTCCTGGTCTATGTGTTGATCGAGCTGGCTGTCCTGGTGGCACTGGTGTCGACGATCGGTTTCGGCTGGACCGTCCTGCTGGTCGCCGGGGCGTTCCTCGTGGGTCTCGCGCTGGCTGGCTCTCAGCTGCGTCGGCACGTCCGCCGACTGCGTTCCGGACTCACCTTGGCCGAGGCGCAGGGGGCGGTCACCGACAGCGTGCTCGTGGCGCTCGGTACGGTGCTCGTCGTGATTCCCGGTGTGGCCAGTTCCGTACTCGGTGCGCTGCTCCTGCTGCCACCCACCCGTGCCGCCGCGCGTCCCGTCGTCACCGCGATGGCGGCTCGCCGGGCCCCCCTGATCGTCGGGGTGGGCACCGTCGGCTCGGCGGCGGCAGGTCGCCGAAGCTACCCGGGCCGGGGTGAGTACGTCGACGGCGAGGTCATCGACGTCCACGACGACCGTGACGGGTTCGACATCCGGCCCGCCATCGAACAGCGCCACCTGCCGGAGTGACCGTCACCCATCTCCTGCTCAACGGACGAGTGCACAGCCCGGCGATGCCGGACGCGACGGCAATGGCCGTGCGTGACGGGACTGTCGCCTGGCTGGGCAGCGACGAGGTAGGGCGGGCCCAATATCCCGACGCCGTCATCACCGATCTCGCCGGCGGGTTCGTCGCACCGGCCTTCGTCGACAGCCACGTGCACGTCACCGCAACGGGTTTGACGCTGACGGGCCTCGACCTGCGGAGTGCGACGTCCTTGCGGCATTGCCTGGACATGGTGGGGGCTTACGCCAGAATGCATCCCGATTCGGTCATTTGGGGGCACGGCTGGGACGACTCCGGTTGGCCCGAAAGGTCGGCACCGACCACCGCCGATATCGACGCCGCCGTCGGCGACCGGATCGCCTATCTGGCACGCGTCGACGTGCACTCGGCGGCGGCGTCGACGGCGTTGCGTCGAGCCGCCGGTGTCGGCGAGGAGGTGCCGCTGACGGCTGACGCGCACCACCAAGTCCGCCGCGCGGCGCGTGAGCGACTCACCGCGCGCCAGCGCACCGAGGCCAGGGTTGCTGCGCTCGACGCCGCGGCGGCGCTCGGGATCGCGGCAGTCCACGAATGCGCGGGCCCCGAGATCGGCGGCCTCGACGATTGGCTGGAGCTGCGCGCCCACGAACACGGCGTCGAGGTCGTCGGATACTGGGGCGAACACGTCACCACCGCCGCCGAGGCTGTCGAGCTTGTCGCGGCGACACAGGCCCGCGGGCTCGCAGGCGATCTGTTCGTCGACGGTGCCATCGGGTCACGCACCGCGTGGCTGCACGAGCCCTACGCCGATCTCGCCGAGGGGTGTCCGGCGCCCATCGGCAACACCTATCTGGATCTCGGCGCAGTCACCGCGCACCTGAGCGCGTGCACCGAAGCGGGCGTCACCGCGGGGTTTCACGTCATCGGGGACGCCGCCGTCAACACGGCGGTCGCGGCCCTGGAAACAGTCGTCGGCCGGTTCGGCGTCCCGGCGGTTGCGCGCTGCGGCCACCGTCTCGAACACCTCGAGATGGTGACCGACGAGCAGGCCGCGCGACTGGGAAGTTGGGGCGTGATCGCCAGTATGCAGCCGAATTTCGATGCATTGTGGGGCGGGCGAACCGGCATGTACGCGCAGCGTCTCGGCGCAGCCCGCGCCGCGGGGCTGAATCCTTTCGCGCTGTTAGCATCCCAAGGCGTGCCACTCGCCTTCGGTTCCGACAGTCCGGTCACTGACATGAATCCGTGGGCCACGGTGCGCGCAGCGACTCGGCACCAAACCGCCGGTAGCGCCATCTCGGCGCGCGCAGCATTCGCGGCGGCCACCAGAGGCGGCTGGCGTGCCGGCGGAGTACGGGACGGTCTGATGGGCACGCTGGTTCCGGGCGCACCCGCCACCTACGCGGTGTGGGACGCCGACGATTTCGAGGTCAGTGCTCCGGCCGATGCGGTGCAGCGGTGGTCCACGGATTCGCGGTCCCGCGTGCCGGTGCTGCCCGCGCTCGGTGACAGTTTCCCGAGGTGTCGGCAGACCGTTCACCGGGGTGCCGTCATCCATGGCTGAGTTGGCCGCCGAGACCAGTCTGCGGCGTTTCGGCCGGATGGTCGGCCCAAAGATGGTGGACCGGCTGCCTGCCCTGTCGGTCACGATCGCGGCCGGGCTCGCACTGTGCGCGAGCTTCCCGCCGTTCGGCTGGTGGTTCGCGGCGATCGTTGCGTTCGCGCTGCTCGGTTGGGTGCTGACCCGCGGTGCCAGATCGATGGCCGGCGGCGCCGGATACGGGCTGGTGTTCGGCCTGGTCTTCTACATACCGCTGCTGCCGTGGATCAGCGGTCTGGTCGGTCCGGTGCCCTGGCTGGCGCTGAGCTTCGTCGAAGCGCTGTTCCCCGCGCTGTTCGGGTGGGCCGCGGTCGCGGTACGCCGACTGCCCGGCTGGCCTCTGTGGTTCGCCGGGCTGTGGTCGGCGCAGGAGTGGCTGAAATCGACCATCCCGTTCGGCGGATTCCCCTGGGGCGTTGTCGGGTTCTCACAGACCGAAAGCCCGCTGCTGCCTCTGGCCTACGTCGGCGGTGCCCCCCTCGTGTCCTTCGCGCTGGTGCTCGTCGCATTCAGCCTGGCTGCGCTTGTCGTCGAGATCATCACCTGGTGGCGGCGCGACGCGACCGCGCGCGCCGCTGCCCCGCCGTCGGTCGTGCTGCCCGGCCTTTGCATCGCAGTCGTACTGCTCGGGTCGACCTTGGCCTGGCCCCACGTGCGCCAGGCCGGCGTCGGCGCGGGCGACGAACCGCCGGTGACCGTCGCCGCCGTGCAGGGCAACGTCCCTCGTCTCGGTCTGGACTTCAACGCCCAGCGACGGGCCGTGCTGGACAACCATGTGCGCGAAACTCTGCGGCTTGCCGATGACGTGCGGGCGGGGCGGGCCCAGCAACCGATGCTGGTGGTATGGCCGGAGAATTCCTCCGACATCGATCCGATCGCCAATGCCGATGCCGCCCAGGAGATCTCGATGGCGGCTGACTCCATCAACGCACCTATTCTGGTCGGCGGGGTCGTTGCGGCGCCGGGTTACAGCCGAGACAATCCGGTGTCGAACAACACGGTCCTCGTCTGGAACCCCGAGACCGGTCCGTCGGATCGCCACGACAAGCGCATCGTGCAGCCTTTCGGCGAGTATCTTCCCTGGCGCAGCTTTTTCAGCATGCTGTCGTCCTACGCAGAAAGGGCGGGCTACTTCATCCCCGGCGACGGTGACGGCGTCGTGCAGGCGGCGGGAGTGCCGGTCGGCATCACCACCTGCTGGGAGGTCATCTTCGATCGCGCGGCACGCGAATCGGTGCGCAACGGCGCACAGCTGCTCGCGGTGCCCAGCAACAACGCCACCTTCAACCAGGCGATGAGCGAGCAGCAGTTGACCTTCGGCAAGTTACGGGCGGTCGAGCACGACCGCTACGTCGTAGTGGCGGGAACCACAGGAATCAGCGCGGTGATCGCGCCCGACGGTCACGAGATTGCCAGGACCGGGTGGTTCGAACCGGCCTACCTCGATCAACAGGTCCGGTTGAAAACCACTATGACGCCGGCCACACGTTTCGGACCTTACGTCGAAGGGGCGCTCGTCGCCCTCGGCGTTTCGGGTCTTCTCTGGGCCATGCTGCACAATGGTGCATTCGTGCCCGCAAGACTGAGAGGTCGACGATCGACCGCCGACGACGACAAAGGAGCCACATGAGCGTCCCCGGTGGCATCGACGACGGCGCCGAACCGGCTGACCGTCCCAGCGCACGCACTCTCGTCATCATCCCGACGTACAACGAGCGCGACAACCTGATGACGATCGTGTCGCGGGTCAACGACTCGGCACCCGACGTTCACGTGTTGATCGTCGACGACGGCAGCCCCGACGGCACCGGTGAACTCGCCGATGAACTCGCCATGGCCGATCCCGACCGTGTCCACGTCATGCACCGGACCTCAAAGGACGGGCTCGGCGCCGCCTACCTGGCCGGGTTCGCGTGGGGTCTCAGCCGCCAATACACCGTGCTGGTGGAGATGGACGCCGACGGAAGCCACGCCCCCGAGGAGTTGTACCGCCTTCTCGACAAGATCGACGCCGGCGCCGATCTGGTGATCGGTTCGCGATATGTCGACGGTGGTCAGGTGCGCAACTGGCCCCGGCGCCGCCTGGTGCTCTCGCGCACCGCCAACACCTACTCGCGGCTCCTGCTCGGCGTGGACGTCCACGACATCACCGCCGGCTATCGAGCTTACCGGCGGGAGGTGCTCGAGAAGATCGATCTCGCCGCCGTCGACTCCAAGGGCTACGGCTTCCAGGTCGACCTGACGTGGCGCTCCATCAATGCCGGGTTCACGGTCGTCGAGGTGCCGATCACCTTCACCGAGCGCGAACACGGCGTCTCCAAGATGGACGGTTCGACCATCAGGGAGGCCATCGTCAAGGTGGCCCAGTGGGGCTTGCGCGCGCGCATCGACCGCGCACGTGGAAACGCCTGACCTTCGCAGTCGCCGACCGAGGGCCTCAGTGTGGTAAAGCCCGCCTCAACCGGCCGGGAGGCCCGAGGTCGGGGCCGTCACTAGCCGCGGCGCCGCGTTTTGACGATCTCGAGACGCTCCTTGAGTAGTTCGTCGAGCTCCTCGACGGAGCGGCGCTCCAGCAGCATGTCCCAGTGGGTGCGCGGCGGCTTGACTTTCTTGGGCTCCGGCACATCACCTTCGACGAGCGTGCCCTCCATGCCGTTGCGGCACAGCCACGTGCCGGGAATCTCGGCATCGTCGGCGAACGGGACGTCGAATTCCTCGCCGTTGTCGGTGCGGTAGCGGGCGACCTGACGCGGCGCCAGGTCGTGGTTGCGGTCCGTCTCGTAGCTCACAGCTCCGAGGCGGCTACCCCTCAAAACACGATCAGCCATCGTCAACTCCTCTGCTAGTGCTCTTGTTCCGGAACTTCGCCGGAGGCGAATCGGCAACCTGGGTTTAACGCAGATACTCGTCGTAGAGTTCCCGACTCGACCCATGATGATACCGGGATTTCGAGGTCGTCCCGTCTACAGTCGGGCTCGTGACCTCGCTGAGCCCCGCGACCACCACCCGACGGCGTCCTGCGACCTGCCGCTGGTGCGGGCGGGAAGTGGCCGACGCCGGCATGGGCCGGCGCCGCCAATACTGCAGGCAGTCGTGCCGTCAGCGGGCGTACGAGCAGCGTGCTCTGGTCAAAGGCACCTCGGTGCCCGCCGACGCGGTCGTGCTGTCCGCCGAAGAGGCCTCGGTGCTGTCCGATCGGGTTTATCAGGTGCGGTGCGCCGCCGAGGACATGGCGACGGCCCTGGAGGAAGGTGCCGGCGCCGCGGAACTGCGCGAGCTGTGCGAGGCGGTCATGCGAGCGGCGCGCGCCGCCGACGGCTGGCGGTAGGACCCCGCCGCGGGGCCTGATCGCCGGTACTGTTAGCGCGTGACCAGCGCCAATCCCGCGATTACCCCGCCGCCGCGGGTGTGGCGCTTCGACGATTTCGTGCTCGACGCGGGCCGCTACGAGCTGCGCTCGGGCGAGACGGTGATCAAGGTCGAACCGCAGGTGTTCGACGTGCTCACCCAACTGGTGAGCAACCACGAACGCTTCGTCACGAAAGAAGAACTCTTCGACAGCGTCTGGGGCGGGCGCTTCGTCGGGGAGGCTGCGCTGACGAGCCGGATCAAGGCGGCGCGGCGTGCCCTGGGCGATGACGGCGAATCGCAGCGCTACATCCGCACCGTGCGAGGCCGCGGTTACCAGTTCGTCGGCCGGTTGCACGTCGAGGAGCCCGTTGTCGCACCGGAATCAGAACCCGAACCCGAGGTGCCGCGCCAGCACATCGCGTTCACCCGTGCCGCCGACGGGGTCCGGCTGGCCTATGCGGTCTCCGGTGACGGGCCGCCGCTGGTGCGCGCCGCGAATTGGATGACCCATCTTGGTTACGACATCGAAAGCCCGGTATGGCGGCACTGGGTGCGCGAGATGTCGTTGCGACACAAGTTCATCCGCTATGACGAGCGTGGTTGCGGGCTGTCGGACTGGGAGGTCGACGGCTTCACTTTCGACGACTGGGTGACCGATCTGGAGTCGGTTGTCGAAGCGCTCGGGCTGGAACGCTTTCCGCTGCTGGGGGTCTCGCAGGGGGGAGCGGTGGCCGTTGCCTACGCGGCCCGCCATCCCAACAAGGTCAGCAAGCTGGTGCTGTGCGGCGCATATGCGCGCGGCCGTGCCGTGCGCGCCCTCAGTGAAGACGAAAAGCGGGCTGCTGCATTGGATCTCGACCTCGCCCGGGTGGGCTGGGGGCGTGATGACCCGGCGTTCCGCCAGGTTTTCGCGGCGCAGTTCCTGCCGGACGGGACACGAGCGGACTGGGCGGCGTTCGACCAGCTGCAGCGACGTACGACCTCACCGGAAAACGCCGTGCACTTCCTCGAGGAGTTCGCCCGCATCGACGTACGCGACCTCTGCACCCAGGTGCAGTGCCCCACGCTGATCCTGCACTCTCGCGACGACCACAGAGTGCCGGTGCGCTACGGCGAGGAGCTCGCGGCCCTGATCCCGGACGCGCGGCTGGTCACGTTGTCGAGCAACAACCATCTGCTCACGGGGTCGGAGCAGGCCTGGCGGGTCTTCTGTGACGAGGTGCAGGCCTTCCTGGCTTCCGCCTGACCGCCGCCCGACCAGATCTCCATGCGATCTCCACACAATCTTCATGTGCCTGCGCGAGCTGCCGATCATGCTGTGAACATGAGAAAACACACCCGCACACTGCTCGCCGGGGTCAGCGCGCTCATCGCCTTCGGGACTTTGTCGGCGTGCTCGAGCACCTCGAACACCACCGAGGCGACTTCGCCGTCGCAGCCCGCGCCCGAGACCTCCGCCGCGGCCCCGTTCCCTGCGTCGGCCCGGTATATGGCCGACATGACCGCCGCCGACGGCAAGACGATGACGATTGGCATCAGCGTCGACGGGTCCTCGGTCGCGGCTTACGCCTGCAACGGAACCGACGACGAGGCATGGTTCTTCGGCAATCAGACCGACGGCGGCGTCGATCTCAAGTCCCGCTTCCGCGACACCCTCGCCGCCCAGTTCGACGGCACCGACGTCACTGGGGAAGTCACGATGAACGGCGTCGAATACACCTTCAGCGCGGCCTCGGTCACGGGCGTCGCCGGCATGTACACCGCCGAGTCCGACGGCGTGCGGGCCTCATGGGTGGTGCGTCCCGACGGGTCCGCGGTCGGCGTGCAGTTCAGCGGATTCCAGGAGGGCGACCGCAACTTCGATGTGTTCAACCTTGACGAGCTCAGTGATTTTGACGTCCGCAACGACGTCCGCAACAAGCGCAAGCTGAGCCCGGCAGGCCCGATCGAGTTCCCGCCGGGCGCCGGTCCACGCGCCACGATCAACGGGGTCAGCGTGTCGCCGACCCTGGTCACCGGCACCTTCCGCTTGAACTGACGAACCTCCTTCGTCTCACGCATTGTCCAACAAATCGCCGCCGGGTCGGCGGGACGCAGTCGCCACATCGCGATACGTCCCACCGACCTGGCGGCTATGCGTGCACCGGTCGCTCCTGATGCGCACGGTGTTGCAGCAGCACGCGACTCTGGTATCTCTGACGTCGTGGACGAATGGTTCGAGCGCAGCCCATTCATCGGATTCGTCCCGTGGATCATCTACTGGGTCGTGGCCGACGGTCCGAGCACCTGGATGTTCGGGGCCATCTGCGCGGTCATCTCGGCGCTGATCATGGGAATGTCGGCCGGCTTCGCCGGCGTACGGCTGCTCGACATCGTCACTGTGTTGTTCTTCACCGGCGTCACCGTCGCCGGACTGATCCTCGGGGCCGAGGACCGCGACTGGATGGATTCGTACGCCACGGCGCTCTCCAGCGGGGTGCTCGCGGTGATGGCATTGGGTTCGTTGGCATTCGAGCCGTTCACCGCCCAGTACGCACCCCCGACAGCGGCACGCCAGGACTGGGAGGAGGCGGCCTTCCGCCGCACCAACCAGGTGCTGACGCTGATGTGGGCGCTGGTATTCGCGTTGATCGCCGTGCTGGGCTATCTGGCGGTGATGGCACCGGCGACGGTGCACCTGACCAAGGCCGTCATTCCGGTCGTCGTGATCGTCGGGGCGGTGGGGATGACGTTGACCTACCCCGCCAAGGCGAGGGCCAAGGCCCGCGGGGACGCCGCCGGGTAGCCGTACTCAGCAGATGAACAGCGCTGCCGATTCAGGAGGCGGCGGCACCTCGGCCAGACAGCCGAACGGCAGTATCCCGTCGGCGGCGATCCGGACCGCCGCGCGGTGCGCATAGTTGACGCAGAACAACCCCGAGGCGTCGCTGCGGCACCGGTTGTCGCCGAAGGTCAGCGACTGGCCGGGCGCCAGTTCGGTGCCTGTGCCGTTGACGAACGGACCCGGATCGCCGCGCAGCGCCCCGACAGAGAGTTCAGTACCGGAGAATTCGATCCAGCCCGGCTTCCACATTCCCTCGGCCTGCGCGGGGGCAGGCGGAGGGGAGGTGAGGTCAAGCAGGCACGTCAGTGCACCTGCCCCGGTGATGCACTGGATGGTGCTGTAGGGGGCCCCGGACGGGGCAACGAAGGCGATGTCGTCGCCGAGTCGAGTGGTCACCCCGTCGCGGAACGCGACGTGGAATCCGCCCGCATCCACCGGCGTGCCCGCCTCGATCCAGCCGGTCACGTCGCCTATCGAAGCGCTCGCTGCGGGTGCCTTCGGAGCGGTCGACGGAGCCGGAGACGGTGAGCTCGTCGCAGGTGAGGGGGCTGTCGTGGGTGTCGGTGCGGGGGGCTCCGACGACTCGGCCTGGCCTCCCACCGATTGGGAGCAAGCCGCCACCAGGGCGCTCATCGCGATCGCAGCAGCCAGGCGCATTCGGCCAGGCTAGCGAGCGGACACGGATCCGATGGTGAGGCAGGCCGGGCCAACGTTCGATACCGTCGGCAGAATGCATGAACACACCGTCCGTGTGAAGACCGTCACGGGCACCGTCGAGGGCTTCACCCGTGACGGCGTCAACCGCTGGCGGTCCATTCCGTACGCCAAACCGCCCGTGGGTCCTCTCCGCTTTCGGGCACCCCAGCCGGTGCAACCGTGGCGCGGGGTGCGTCATTGCCACGGATTCGGCTTCTGCGCCCCCCAGCAGAGGATGTACACCCTGCTGGCACCAGGCCGGTATCAGCCGACCAGCGAGGACTGCCTGACGCTCAACGTCGTCGCGCCTGAGGACGCCGCGGCACGGTCGGACGAACCGCTGCCTGTCATGGTCTTCATCCACGGCGGTGGTTACCTGCTGGGCAGCTCGGCCACGCCCATCTACGACGGTGCTTCGCTGGCCCGTAGAGGGTGTGTGTACGTGTCGGTGAACTATCGGCTCGGAGCGCTGGGTTGCCTCGAACTGTCGTCGCTGTCGACAACCGAGATCACCATCGACGACAACCTCTTCCTGCGTGACCTGGTGATGTCGCTGCGCTGGGTGCAGGACAACATCGCGGCGTTCGGTGGCGACCCCGGCAACGTCACCATCTTCGGCGAAAGCGCCGGCGCGCACGCGGTCACGACGCTGATGGCCACTCCGGAAGCGAAAGGTCTTTTCGCGCGGGCTATTTCGCAGAGCCCTGCCAGCGGAATGATCAGCGATGCCGATATCGCCCAGGACTACGCGGCCCGGTTCGCGCGCCAGCTCGGGGCGTCGGAGAGCGACGGCGCGCGTGCGCTGCTGGCGGCGCGACCGGCCGACCTCGTCGATGCGCTGGACCGGCTCGTCGTGGAGGGCCAGCGAGATCTGCTGGGCGCGTTCGCAATCGGGCCCACCTTCGGCACCGAGTTCCTACCGGAGGATCCCGTAGAGGCGATGCGGTTCGGCACAGCTCACAGGGTGCCGCTCATCGTCGGCACCAACGCAGACGAGGGACGCCTCTTCACCCGTTTCCTCAAGCTGCTGCCGACGAGCGAGCCCGCGATCGAGCGCCTCCTGATGCACATGGAACCCGAGGCGCGCCAACGCATTCTGGCGGCATATCCAGGGTATCCCGGTACGGCCGCGTGTGTGCGGTTCGGCGGGGACTTCATCTTCGGCTCCGCAGTGTGGCAGATGGCCCAGGCGCATTCGGCGTACGCGCCGACCTACGTGTACCGCTACGACTATGCGACCGCGGCGTTGCGGCTTGCCGGGATGGGCGCCACCCACGCAACCGAACTTCTCGCGGTGTTCGACGTGTACCGGTCGAAGTTCGGCAGGCTGCTTGCTGCAGGGGTCGATTCGCGTAGCGCTCGCAAGGTCACCGAGGACGTCCAGAAGCGGTGGCTGTCGTTTGCAGGCCATGGTGCCCCGGGACACGACTGGCCGCTGTACACCAGCGACGAAAGGGCCGTCCTGGTCCTCGACCGGCGCAGACGCGTCGAGCTGGACCCGCATTCAGAGCGGCGACTGGCATGGGAAGGGTTCTTTCTCGCCACCCGCTGAGGTGGTCGACTTGCGCGATTCAGCATGCCGGGACACTCCGGATGTGATTGCGTTGACAGGTGTCTGCGCCCCGTGATTCATCCCCCGCGGTTCCGCATCCTCTCGATCCGCTGACCGCTGACGAATTCGCGGCCGTGGCCGCGATCCTGGGGCGAGACCGCGGAGTCGAGCCCGCCTCCGGCGCACCGGGATCGGCGTCGGGATGGCGCTTCGCCTCCATCGAGATGATCGAGCCGTCCAAAGCCGAACTGGTGGCGTTCGAGCAGGGTGGACCGACGCCGCCGCGCCGCGCCGAGGTGATCTGTTTCGATCGATCGGCCAACGCCACCTACAAGAGCGTGGTGTCACTGACCGAGGGACGCGTCGAGAAGTTCGACCACATCCCCGGCGTGCAGGCCAACTTCACCGTCGACGAGTTCGCCGAGTGCGACCGAATGCTTCGTACGCACCCCGAGGTCATCGCCGCGCTGCGCAGTCGCGGCGTCACCGAGATGGATCTGGTGTTCTTCGACACCTGGACTTATGGTGACGCGGTTGCCCCGCCGGAATACCGAGATCGCCGGATCGGATGGTCTGACAGCTGGGTCAAGGCCGCACCCGGAGCTAACCCCTACGCGAGGCTGGTCAGCGGTCTGCACTGCGTCATCGACCTCAATGCGATGCAACTGTTGAGGATCGAGGATGAGGGCCCGTTCGCCGACGGTCGGCCGACTCCGCAGGTGATGGGCGAGTACGTCCCGGCCCACATCCCCCAGCGGATCCTCAACGGCTCCACTCGGGAACGTGTCAAACCCCTCCACATCATCCAGCCCGAGGGTCCCTCGTTCACCCTCGACGGCAACCTTCTACAGTGGCAGAACTGGTCGCTGCGTGTGGGTTTCAACCACCGCGAGGGAATGACGCTGCACACGGTGCGCTACCGCGACGGTGACCGCGAACGCTCGATCGCACACCGCATGTCGTTCGCCGAGATGATCGTGCCCTACCGGGACCCGTCGCCGGATCACTACCGCCGCACGGCATTCGACATCGGCGAATGGGGGCTTGGCTTCATGACGACCTCGCTGGAGCTGGGCTGCGACTGCCTCGGCGAGATCCGGTATCTGGACGCGGTGTTGCACAACAGCAAGGGCGAGCCGTACACCATCAGGAACGCAATCTGCATTCACGAGGAGGACAACGCCGTGCTGTCGAAGCACGTCGACCACGAGATCGGCGCGGAGGTGCGCCGGATGCGAAGGCTCACCATCTCGTTCCACGTGACGGTCGCGAACTACGAATACCTGGTCTACTGGCGCCTTTATCAGGACGGCAACATCGAATGCGAGGTCCGTGCAACCGGCATCATGGTGACCACGCCGCTGCCGCCGGATGCCCCGAACCCTAACGGCACGTTGGTCGACGAGCGCACTTACGCGCCTTTCCACCAGCACTTCCTGGTCGCCCGCCTCGACATGGACGTCGACGGCTCCGGCAACACGGTGGTGATGTCGGAATCGTTCGCCGAGCCGATCGGCCCCGGCAATCCGCACGGGTTGTCGCTGGTGGTCCGCAACACCCCGCTGCGCACGGAGAAGGAGGCCAGGCAGGACGTCAACTTCGCCACGCAGCGAGCGTGGAAGGTGGTCAATCCGAACGTGGTGACGGGACTGGGCGCCCATCCGGCCTACAAGCTCGTTCCCAGCGGTGCGATCCCGCCGATGTTCGAGCCCGGCTCGCCGGTCCTCGAACGCGCAGGGGTCATCGCCCACACATTGTGGGTGACGCCGCATCATCCCGAGGAGCGTTGGCCCGCAGGGGAATTCGTCAACCAATCGGCTCACGACACCGGCCTGTCCCTCTGGACGGCCGCCGACCGTCCCATCGAGAACACCGATGTCGTGCTGTGGTACGTGTTCGGTATCCACCACATCACCCGCGCCGAGGACTGGCCGGTCATGCCGGTGGACGTGGTGTCCTTCTGGCTCAAGCCTTTCGGCTTCTTCGACCGCAACCCGGCCCTGGATGTGGTCGGGACACCGCCGGACGCCTGTCACACGTCGACCACCAGCGTCCACCACTGAGCCGGCCGCGCGGGTCTGCACGCCGACACGTCGCGTGCAGCGGGCATTTTGCGCCCGCCCGCGGCAAGCTGGACCCGTGGTCGTCAAGTCCGTTCTGCTGTTCATTCTCGCCGCGATCCTGGAGATCGGCGGTGCCTGGCTGGTCTGGCAGGGCTTACGCGAACACCGCGGGTGGCTGTGGATCGGGGCGGGGATCATCGCGCTCGGCGCCTACGGCTTCGTCGCCGCCTTCCAGCCCGACGCGAACTTCGGCCGCGTCCTGGCTGCCTATGGTGGCGTGTTCGTCGCCGGGTCCCTGATCTGGGGCATGGTCGCCGACGGTTTCCGCCCGGACCGCTGGGACGTCTCCGGTGCGGCCGTGTGCCTGTTGGGCGTCGGCCTGATCATGTACGCCCCGCGATGACGCTCAGCCCAGGTGGGCACTGCCGTCGTCGAGATCGTCGCGGGTGAGGCCCATCGGGGTCCCCGCCGGGATGTCACCTGCAGCGACGACCTTCCGCGTGATCGGGGTCAGTGCCTGGAACAAGGCCTCCACCTCGCTATCGTCGAGCGCGGCAAGAGCTGGCAGTGCCACCGCGTCGGTGCGGCTCTCGATGTCTGCTTTGAGATCGCGCCCCGCATCGGTCAAGTCACCGGCGGCGTCGAGGACGCCCCGCTGCTCCAGCTGGACCAGCCGCTGATTCCACTCCGCCTCGTCGTAATCGCGCGACCGCATGATCATGTCCGCGGGAACCTTGCCCGCCGCCGCATGCAGGACGTTGCATTCACGCCCCGACACGCCGTTCGCGATGAGCACCGCGACGTGGCCGTCGCCCCGGTGTTCGCGGAGCAGCGTGGCGGCGTGCCACAGCCTGGCCAGCGGCTCCTGCGGCCAGGGCAGGGCCTGATTGGCCGCAAACAGGACGCGCCCGCCCACCTCGAGGTTCGCGATTGCTTTGGCGACGAGGTCGGCGACGACGGTTGCTTCGTCGTCCGCGACTCCGCAGCGGGCGAGAGCTGCGACGGCCGAATCTTCACGGGCTTTCAGCGCGGCGTCAGGCGGTGCGACCTCCCATGCGGCGGGCAACGCCTTGGCCACCCGCGTCGGGGCGAAGTTGTAGAACGCCGCCGTCACGACATCGGGAGTGACGCTTCCCAATGGCGCCGACCGGGCGGCGAAGTACCCCATCCAGAAGCCTTGATAGCCGAGCGCGGCGAGGGCGGACCTCGCCTCTGGCGTGAAGTACGTGACCGCGTGCACGGGTTCCATGCGATCGTGCAGACGACGGGCGAGGGAATGAGGTCTGGGCACGTTGGCAGTTAATCACCACCCTCACCGGGGTCTGCTAGGGTGCCTGCAAACTTCCGACCTGTGACAGGACTGCACACATGAGGAAGGTCGCCGGTCCGCTCGCCGTGCTCGCAGCGATGACTCCGTCGGCGGTCGGCTGCGGCACCACCGGCCCCCCGGGGATCCCGGCAGTGGCCACGGCGGATCTACAGTCCGACATCGCCGCCCGTCTCGGCGAGGCGGGTAACGATCCGCAGTCAGTGACGTGCAGGGACCCCCTCGTTGGTGAGGTCGGTCAGACCGCGCGGTGCGACGTCGTGATGAGCCCCACAAACAGTTTCGAGCCGATCGTCACCGTCACAAGCGTGAACGGCGACAGCATCGACTACGAGCTGGTGCCCGCGCTGTCCGAGGAACAACTCGAGCGGGCGGTGGTCCGGCTTGTCGACGAGGCCGGCGGCCCGTCTGCCTCCGCGGTGACCTGCCTGGGCGGACTGCTGGGTGTGGTGGGGGAGTCTGCGCAATGTGACGTCACTGCCGACGGAGCGACATTGCGGCGCACAACAGAGGTCACGAGCGTCGAGGGTCTGATGATGAGCTTCGATCTCGTGCCGATCCTGACCAAGAGCGAGGTGGAGAGCTCACTGCTCGGCGATCTGACTCGTCACCTCGGTAGGCGGCCGGACCTGGCCTCATGTTCGGGGAACCTGGAGGGCAAACCGGGCAACACCGTCGACTGTGCGGTGACCGCAGGCGCGGAGAACGCGACGTTCATCGTCACTGTCACCACCGTCGACGGGGCCAACATCGACTTCAGCTACGCCCCGCGGGGCTGAAGACGCTGCGAGGACCGTCAGTGTTCGGACGCCGAATCCCCGGAACACTGTGGGCGCGAGGGCTGCCCGTGGACACAAAAATCCGCGGATTCGACGGGAATCCGCGGATCTTCGTGTCTTGCCTGCGACAGGTCAGCTCACGCGGCGCTTCTGCTTCTTCGCCTGCTTCTTGGCTTCTTTGCTCACCCTCTTGGCTTCCTTGCCCGCAGTGTCCGCCAGGACCGCGGCACGGTCGAGTGCGAACTCTGCGCGGCCGCGTGCCAGATCGGCCCAGTCCGAGCTCCTGTCACGGGCCACCTCAGCCAGTTCAGGCGCCCGATCTCGCGCGACCTCGGCCAGCTCGGCTCCGCGGTCACGGGCCAGCTCAGCGAACTCGCCGCCGCGCTTCTGCGCGACCTCTGCCCATTCACCGCCGCGTTCGCGCGCGATCTCGGCGAGCTCACCTCCGCGTTCGCGGGCGATCTCGGCCCACTTCCCGCCGCGCTCACGAGCGACCTCGGCGAGTTCAGTGCCTCGCTCACCGGCGACGTGGGCCAGTTCGCGCCCGCGCTCGGCGCCGACGTGCAGGCCGTGCCCGACCTTTTCGGCCAACGCGCTGTCGGTGAGGGAACCGCCTGCGGCTGTGCCGGCGGGCAGCGCTGATGCGACGGCTTCGGACACCTTGCGGGCCGCACGACGCCCCCGCCATCCCAGTGACGGCTTACCCTCTGTGTCGACGGCCGCGATGATGAGGCCGCCGATCAAGCTGATGTCGGTGATGAATGCGCGGCGCTCATCGGTCTTGCGCTGCGGGTCCACTTCGTTCCAGAAGGCGTGGCCGCCAAGCGAACTGGGCACGACCGACAGAGCAAGGGCGGCCGAGGCGACGCGGGGGAGTCGACCCGTGGCCAGCAGAAGCCCGCCACCGATCTGGACGGCGGCGGTCACCTTGGCGACGGTCTCGGCGTTGGACGGCACGTTGGTACCGACCGGGTCGGGCAGTTTGCTCAGACCCTCGAGGGTCTGCCGGGTGGCGTCTGTCGCTGGTTTGGGGCTTCGCAGGGCCTCGACACCCCGCGAGATGAACACTGCAGACAGCATGGGGCGCGCAACACGTCGGATCAACATGGGGGCTGTGTTCCCACGCTTACTCGGCCGCAAACACCACGTCAGCGCACGTGCGGAGTACTTTCGGCGACATGGCGTCGCTTGTCTGGGAGCGGGTCTCCGCGCACGTGATGCGCTGCAGGTTGCCCTTTTGCGATGTCACCGTCGGGGTCGTCCACGATGACGGCGTGGCGCTGGTCGTCGACACCGGCACGACCCTGTCTGAGGCGCGGGCCGTCGCCGGCGACGTCTCGGCGCTCACCGGGTGCGGCGTCGCCCATGTGGTGCTGACGCACAACCACTTCGATCATGTGCTCGGACATTCGGTGTTCGCGGGGGCACGCACGTACTGCTCGCCCGAGGTCACCCGCGCGATGGCCGATCTGAAACCGCTGCTGCGCGCCGACGCGCTCATGCACGGCGCCGAACCGCACGAGGTGGATGACGCGCTTGCCGCCCTCGACCCACCTCGCGCGAGCGTGGCCGAGGCCGTCGTCATGGTCGGTGGCGTCGCGGTGTCGATCAGCCATCCGGGCCGTGGTCACACCGATCACGATCTGATCGCCGTGGTCAAGGACGGCCCCGACACCGCGGTGTTCTGCGGGGACCTGGTGGAGGAATCCGCGGACCCGTGCATCGACGCGCACTCGGACCTCGCGGCCTGGCCCGCCACGCTGGGGAAGGTGTTGGCCGCCGGCGGCGAGTCCGCCGTCTATGTCCCCGGACACGGTTCGTTGGTCGACGCGGCCTTCGTGCGACGGCAGTCTCAGCGGCTCGCCTCCGGGCGGGGCCACTGAGGGTGTTGCGGAACTCCCGGCGGTGGACGCATCCGGTCCAGGATGGCGCGCAGCGGTGACCACGCCGACCGTCCGGCCCGGGTCACGGCATAGGCGGTCAGCGTCACCTCCGGATTCCGCAGCGGCAGGACGCTGACCCCGGGACCTGTGGGTCTGCCGAGGGGCAGCAGGCCGACGCCGAATCCGCTGACGATGAGGTCCTCGACCAGATCGAGGCTGTCGATCTGATGCGCGATCCTGGGACTGAACCCGGCCAGCGAAGCCAGTGTGCGCACCGCCGTTTCGTCGGCCGTGTTGCGCGAGTTCACAATCCACGTCGATTCC
This sequence comes from Mycolicibacterium iranicum, assembly GCF_001650495.1. Classification (GTDB taxonomy): domain Bacteria; phylum Actinomycetota; class Actinomycetes; order Mycobacteriales; family Mycobacteriaceae; genus Mycobacterium; species Mycobacterium iranicum_A. The sequence goes on from NZ_LWCS01000087.1 coordinate 177,287, forward strand.
GCGAAGGCGGTGAGATCGGAGTCGGCAGGCGTGCCCGACGGCACCCCGAGGCCCCACCCGATCGACCACAGCGGCGTCGGCTCAAGGCTCGCGGCCGGCGAGGCCGGGGCGAGGTTGTAGTCGTAGGTCAGAGCCAGGTCAAGGTCGTCGCCGACAAGCAATGTGAACGCCTCGATCGGTTCGTACTCGCTGATCACGACGTCGACGTCCGGGTAGCGGATCCGCAGATCAGCGACGATTGGCAGCAGCGAGACCCGGATACCGGTGGCGAAACCGCCGACGCGCACGGTACCGGCCGGTTCGGCGTCTGGATCGAGATCCAGTCGGGCGCTGTCGACCGCGGCGAGGATGGTGACTGCGTGGTCGGCGAGGCGACGGCCCGCAGGGGTCAACCGCACGCGGCGGCCTTCCGGCTCGACCAACTGCGCGCCCGTGTCGCGCGCCAGTGCCGCGATCTGCTGGGACACCGTCGACGTGGTCAAGTGGTGCTCGTCGGCCACTGCGCGCATCGAGCCGAGCCGCGACAGCGCCAAGAGCAGTTCCAGACGGCGGGTGTCCATGGAGGAATTGTCCCCAGTCGGACTGGACGCAGTCGGTAAGTTCGCGACATGACCGACCTGACCGTCTCTGTCGGCGGCGGCGTCGCGGTGCTCACGCTGAACCGGCCGCAGCGGCGCAACGCCTACACCAATGAGATGGGCGCATTGCTCAACGCCGCGTACCGCGACTGCGACGACGACGATGACGTACGGGTGGTCCTGGTGACCGGCGCCGGAGATGCCTTCTGTGCCGGGGCCGACTTCTCGGCGCCCGCGAGTCCGTTCGGATCGATCACCGACTCGTTCACCGCGTCGCCCACCGACCCCGCGGCGTTCGAGCTCCGCACCCCGGTCGTCGCGGCGGTCAACGGCCACGCGATCGGCATCGGCTTGACCATCGCACTGCAGGCCGATATCAGGATCATGGCCACCGACGCCAAATACGCTGTCGCACAATCTCGCCGCGGTGTGATCGGGGACTGTATGTCGCATTGGACACTTCCGCACCTGGCCGGCGGCACGGTGGCCGCGGATCTGTTGCTGACGGGCCGCACGTTCGACGGTGCGGAGGCGCTCGCGATGGGGATCGCCACGCGCACAGTCCCAGCTGCCGAAGTACTGGAGGAGGCGATGGCCATCGCTCGCGACATCGCGATCAATGTCGCCCCGATGTCGGCGGCACTGAGCAAGCGCCTTCTGTGGGACACGATGACGAACGGATACCCGCCGCGGCAGGTCGCGCGGCTGGAAACCGAGGCGCACCGCCGGGTGATGGGCAGCGCCGATGCGCACGAGGGCGCAGCCGCGTTCCTCGAGCGCCGCACCCCGCGCTGGACGGCGTCGGTGTCGCGTGACTGGGAAGCGTTGCCCGGGACGGGGATTTAAGCGAAGCGTCTAAACAGCCCGGCGACGCCACGGGGTTGACACACTGGCCCAGTGCGCGGCGGAGAAGGAACGGTATGGCGGTCAGCCGGCCTTCGCCTGTGCGCGATCGACGTCGCCGCGAGCTGATGCGGTGAACGGTTCGTGGCCCCGCGGCGACCTGTCCGGCCTCGAGTTTCCCGCTTGTCCGGAGGCGCTGCGGGACGGCGGTGTTGGCTTCCTGCGCGACGCCTTTCGGGCGTGGGGAGTGCTCGGCGCGGACAACGACGTGGTTGGCATCGACCGCTTCGAGGAGATCGGTGGCGGCAGTACCGGGCGCAAGGTGGTGCTGTCGGTGCGCTACGCCGTGCCTCAGCGGGGCCTGCACAGCGAACTCTTCGTGAAGTTCTCCCGTGACTTCGACGACGTGCTGCGTGATGTCGGCAGGACTCAGATGAGGTCCGAAGTCAGGTTCGCCGCGCTGGCGCAGACCCCGGGCTTCCCGATCGCGGTACCGGCGACGCAGTTCGCCGACTATCACGAAGCCTCGGGCACCGGCCTGCTCATTACCGAGCGGATACTGTTCGGGGCCAACGGGATCGAGCCACACTATCCAAAATGCCTCGACCACCGCATGCCCGGCCAGTTCGAACACTACCGGGCGATTGTCGTCGCGTTGGCCCGTCTTGCCGGGGCTCACCGGGCAGGCAGGCTACCGCGCGGTCTGGTCGAGCAATTCTCAGTCGATCTGGGGGCCGCGACGGTGGGGGAGCGGCCCTCGCGGACCCCGGAGCAACTCGACCGCCGGCTGATCCGTCTCGCCGCATTCGTCGAGGCGCACCCGGGACTGTTCCCCGAACGCGTCCGCACACCGCAGCTGATCGCCCGGTTGATGCCGGAGGGGCGGGCGGTGACCGTCGCCGAACCCGCCATCTGGCGGCATCTGGCCGCGACACGAGATCACATCGCGTTGTGTCATTGGAACGCCAACGTGGACAACGCGTGGTTCTGGCGCGACGAACACGGCCTGCGGTGCGGCCTGATGGACTGGGGTTGCGTGAGCCAGATGAACGTCGCCATGGCGTTGTGGGGTGCGCTGTCGGCGGCCGAGGCCGATCTGTGGAGCCGTCATCTCGGCGACCTGCTGAGGGTGTTCTGCGAGGTGGTCGGTGACATGGGTGGTCCGCGGCTCAGGCCGGCGGCGCTGCACCGGCACCTGGCGCTGTACGCGATCCTGATGGGGGTGACCTGGCTGCTGGACGTGCCCGCGCTGATCCGGGCCCGCGTACCGGACCTCGACGCCCGTACCACACGGGCCGATCCTCATATCGAGTGTGACGAGGGGGTGCGCGCACCGCTGCAGATGCTCGTCAACGTACTGAACCTCTGGGCGGGAACGGATCTCGACGCCGCGCTGCGAAGTCTGTAGCGCGGGGCCGCCAACGGTCGGCAATGACCTACCGTTCACGATTTACGAACGGTATGTCGCGAAAAATCACGTGGACCGCAACGGTCAGTGTCCCGTTCAATGCAGGGATGGAGTCGACTCACGCCCGTACAGGCGCCCTCATGGCGGTGGGATCGATGGTGTGTGTACAACTGGGGCTCGCGATCGGGGTCACCCTGATCGAGGACATCGGTGTCGACGGCGTGGCATGGCTGCGGTTGGCGTGGGCGGGAATTCTGTTCTTGATCATCGTCCGCCCGCGTCGAACGGCGTTCACCCGCAACAGCTTTTTGACCTGTGTCCTTCTCGGCGTCGTGACTGCGGGGATCACGATGTTGTTCATGGCCGCGCTGGATCGCATCCCGCTGGGGACGGCGAGCGCGCTGGAGTTCCTCGGCCCACTCGGTGTGGCGGTCGCCCGCGGCCGCGGACAGGGTCGGTGGGTGTGGCCCGGGCTCGCCGCAGCAGGCGTGGTGTTGCTCACCGAACCCTGGAGCGGCGCCGTGGATCTGGTCGGGGTCGCGTACGCGCTCGCTGCGGCGGTGTGCTGGGGCGGCTACATTCTGCTCACCCAGAAGGTGGGCGACGAGGTCACGGGAATCACCGGCCTGGCCGTGTCGATGCCCGTCGCCGGGCTTGTCGCGACCCTTGTCGTCGGGCCCGGGGTCGTCGCGCACATGACTCCGCAGATTCTGTTGATCGGCCTCGGGTTGGCCGTACTTCTGCCGGTGGTGCCCTTTGCGCTGGAACTGCTGGCTCTGCGCAGGCTCACCACAGCTGCGTTCGGGACGATGATGGCGCTGGAACCGGGCTTTGCGATGCTGCTGGGCTTCGTCGTGCTGGACCAGGTGCCCGGCCCGCTGGGCATTGTCGGCATCTGCCTGGTCGTGGCTGCCGGCGTCGGTGCTGCACGCACCGGTGCCAGAGCGGCCCCGGTGCCACTCGAGGTGGGCTAGGGCTGATGTCCGGGGCTAACGTAGATCGCATGGCGAGCGGACTTTACGGATCCCGCGCAGTGAACCTCGTCAACTCGGCGGTGGCTCGGCTCATCGATGCTCCGGTCATCGGCCCTCTGGTGCGCCGGGGCATGGTCGAGATCAGGTACGAGGGCCGGCGGTCGGGCAGGACATTCCAGACGCCGATCTATTACAAGCGCACAGCCGATGGCGTCCTCATCCGCGTCATGGCTCCGGAGTCGAAGATGTGGTGGCGAAACTTCACCGGCGAAGGCGGTCCGTTGACGCTGATGAACTTCGACGGCACCGACCGCTCAGGGCATGCGGTCGCCCACCGTGACGAACGGGGGCGCGTCAGCGTGACGGTGATGCTGACCTGACCTGACCTGACCGAGCTCACGCCGAGACTGAATCCTCGCCGCGAAAAATCGAGCGGTGTCCTGCGAAGTTCAAGTCTCGGCTTCAGCCGTCGAACTTCTTGCGGCGCCACAGGGTCCCCGCGGCGAGAAGGATGAGGCTGACCACCAGAATGGCAGTCGCCAGCACGTTGATCTGCGGCGGCACCGCCGCTTTCACCGCCGCGTTGACGTACAGCGGATAGGTGACCTCCGAGCCGCTGACGAAGTAGGTGATGATGAAATCGTCCAGCGACAGCGCAAACGACAACATCGCGGCCGCCACGATTCCCGGCACGATGAGCGGCAGCGTGACCTTGAAGAAAGTGCGCGCCGGGCCGGCGCCGAGGTCGAGTGACGCGTCCTCCAGCGTCCAGTCGAAACCCCGTACCCGGGCCCGCACCGTCATCGCGATGAAGCTGACCTCGAAAGCGATGTGGGACAACAGGATCGTCACATAGCCGGCAGGCTGGTTGAAGTCCAGGAACAACGTCAGCAGCGCCGCGCCCATGACGACCTCCGGCGCGGTCAGTGGGAGCACCAGGAACGTGTCGACCGCCCGCTGTCCCCGCCACCGCTGCCGCACCAGTGCGATGGCGACCAGCGTGCCGAGCACCACCGCGACGGCCGTCGACACCGCGGCGACGTTGAGGCTCAGCTTGAGCGCGTCGGTCAACGGCGGGTATTTGAACGGGTCGAGCCAGTTCTCCAGCGTGAAGCCCTGCCAGGTGTAGTTGAACTTGCCCTCGGGTTTGTTGAAGGAGAACAGGACGATCACGAAGATCGGCAGGAACAGGTACAGCAGCACCAGGCCGGCCACGATCCGCAGGAGAACGTCTCCCCAATTGAACCGACTGCGAACCTTTTTCGGCGCCGGATCCTGTTGCGCGGCGCTGGCGATCGCGGCGCCGGCCTGTGTGGTCATACGAGGTCCTCCGAGCCCAGCGCACGGGTGTAGAGCAGCACCCCGATCAAAATCAGCACCATCAATCCCAGGCTGAGTGCCGCCGCCGCCGGATAGTCCTTCACGACGAGGAATTGTTTCTGGATGACATTGCCGATCATCGTCGTCTGCGTACTACCCAGATAGTCGGCGTTGATGAAATCGCCGACAGCAGGGATGAATACGAGCATGCTGCCCGCCAGGACGCCGGGCATCGACAGCGGCAGTATCACCTTGCCGAAGGCGCGAGGTGTCGATGAGTAGAGGTCCTTCGACGCCTCGAGCAGGCGAGGGTCGATCTTCTCCAGGCTGACGTAGAGCGGCAGGATCATGAAGATGATCCAGTTGTAGGTCAGCCCGCCGATCACCGCCCAACTGGTGGACAGCAGCCTGCCCTCCTCGGGCAGCAGTCCGATCGCGCCCAGCGCGGTGACCACCCATCCCTCGTCGGCGAGAATCGTCTTCCAGGCGATGGTGCGGATCAGGAACGTCACGAAGAACGGAAGGATCACCAGGCCCAGGATCAGGTTCTTGAAGCGCCCCGCCTTGAAGGCGATGACGTAGGCGAGGGGGAACGCCAGCAGCAGACACAGCACCGTGGCTGCGAGCGCATAGCCGAACGACCGGAAAATCTGCTCCCGATAGAGGGTGAACGCGTCGGCGTAGTTGCCGAAATCCCACGCGAACGTCAGCGTCGGCATGAAGACAGAACCTGCGGTCTCCGACAGCGACGTGCGTGCCAGCGAGAAGAACGGCACCACAAAGAAGATCGCGAGGTACGCCAACGCCGGCAGCACCATCAGATACGGGGCGATCTTGCTCCGCTGACGACTGCTGGAAGCGACACCTGCCATCGGGTCAGCCGCCGGTGACGGCGGCGTACGCGGTGTTGTACTCCTGCGTCTGCTCGTCGGTCAATGCAGCCCAGCCCTTCGACTTGGCCAGGACATCGGCGGGCGGGTTGATCAGCGGGTTGTTCGCCGATTCCGGATCGACCTTCTCGAGCTCCGCGGTCATGTCCGACAGCACGGGGATGTACTGGACGAAGGACACCAGCTTGGCGTAGTTCGCGCGGTCGTACACGTAGTCGATCCACGCCTCGGCGGCCTTCTGATTCTGTGTCGTGTAGGGAATGACCATGGTGTCGACGAATGTCGTCGCGCCCGACTCCGGCACGACGAACTGCAGGTCCGGGTTGTCTGCCTGCAGCTGGACGATGTCACCCGAATAGGCCTGCGCCACAGCGATATTGCCGGCCGCCAGGTCGTCGGCGTAATCGTTGCCGGTGAAGCGCCGAATCTGGCCGGCGTCGTTCTGCTCGCGCACAAGGTCGACGGCCTGCTGCACCGACTCGGTGGTCGGGTTCTCAGGGGAGTTGCCCTGCGACAGCATGATCATGCCGAGGCCGTCCTGGGCGTCGGAGAACAGGCTGACCCGACCCTTGAATGCCGGGTCCCACAGGTCGTTGATGGTGTTGATGTCACGGCCAGTTGCCGCCCGGTTGTAGGCCAGTCCGACCAGGCCGGACATGTAGGGAGCGCTGAACTCACGTCCCGGGTCCACACTCGCCTCGAGAAGGTCCGGGCGGAGGTTCTTCATATTGGGGACGGCGTCGTGGTTGATCTTGTTGAGCCACCCGAGTTGGTTGAGCCGGACAGCCAGGAACGTCGTCGGCACCGCCAGGTCGGCGCCGATGTCCTGCTTCCGTGAGAGTGGCTCCTTGACCTTGGCGAACCACTGCTCGTTGTCGTTGAGGTCTTCCTTGTAATCGACCGTGATGCCCGACGCTGTCTGGAATGCCGCGATGAAACCGTCGGCCATGTAGAGCGGCCAGTTCGAGATCCGGAGCGTGCCGCTGGCGGGACCGCTGTCCTCGGTACTGCTGCTCGACGATTCGCTACCCGACCCGCAGGCCGCCAGGAACGATGACCCGAGTGTGAGGCCGGCGGCTGCCGCGGCGCTGCCGCCGAGGAAGCGGCGGCGGGACGTCCGGTTCGCGGTCATCCGGGCCAGCAGTTGGGGGTTGATCTCACGGGACATGGCGATGGGTGCCTTTCGTCGGCTCCAAGGAGGGGGATGGGGTCGGCAACAAGGATGGTCAGGAGTCGTCGAGCATCTCTTCGAGGTCTTCGGTCGTCGGTATGTCGTCGCCGGGTAGTACCAGCGATGCATCGGGGCTCCAGCTGACGAAGACGTCGTCACCTGGGCGCAGCAGCGGCAGATCCTGTTCCGGCCCGACATGGGCGACGACCGTCGACTCGTCGGGCGCGGCGAGTGAGAGTCGCACGACGGGGCCCTGGAACGTCAGGTCGACGACCTTGGCGGGCACACCTGCGACGTCGCCCGTCGGGGCGTCCATGGTGACCCGTATGCGCTCGGGCCGCACCATCAAGGTGGCGTGCCCGCCGGGTTCGATCGTGGTTTCGCCGGCACGCGCCTTCAGTGTCGATCCGAGCACGTCGACCTCGACGAACTCGCGGTTGGCGCGCCCGGTCTGACGACCCGCCCACAGATTCGCCTGGCCGATGAAGTTGGCGACGAATACCGTTGCGGGCCGGTCGTAGATCTCGGTGGGGCTGCCGATCTGTTCGACGTTGCCTGCATTCATGACGGCGATCCGATCGCTCATCGTCAACGCTTCCTCCTGGTCGTGGGTCACGTAGACGAACGTGATTCCGACCTCACGCTGGATGCGCTTGAGCTCGAATTGCATGACGTGGCGCAGCTTGAGATCGAGCGCACCGAGCGGCTCGTCGAGGAGCAGGGCGCTGGGGTAGTTCACCAGGGCACGCGCCAGTGCGACGCGCTGTTGCTGTCCGCCGGAGAGTTGCGCGGGTTTGCGTTCGGCGAAGTCGGTCAGGCGGACGATCTCGAGGAGTTCGTCGACGCGCTTGCGGGTTTCACCCTTGTCCAGTTTCCTGCTGCGTGGGCCGTAGGCCACGTTGTCCCACACCGTCATATGCGGGAACAGTGCGTAGTGCTGGAAGACCGTGTTGACGTTGCGCTTGTTCGGCGGCGTCCTGGAGACATCCGCGCCTTCGAGGCGGATGGCGCCTTCGGTCGGCGTCTCGAAACCCGCGATCATGCGCAACGTCGTCGTCTTGCCGCATCCTGACGGGCCGAGCATCGAGAAGAACTCGCCGGAGGCGATCGAAAAGTCGGCGTCGGCGACGGCGACGTAATCGCCGAAGCGCTTCGTCACGTGGTCGATCTCGATGACGGGACCACCCTTGGCTCCAGTGGCGCCGTGCTGTCCCGTCTGTGCGTCAGCGGTCGTGCGTGCGCGGGTCAGAGCGCATCCTCCTCATTACTGCCCCCCGGCTGTCAATAAACCATCGCGGATCACGCGGTTACGCGCAAGCGAATCCGCAACGAATTTACATTTCCACAATGGAATCCGCTGCCTAACGGACGTCATTTCGAGAGATTCCGCGTAAAAGGCCGCGTTGCACTGACGCCGGACCCACACCGGCCGGCATGCCGCGCATCGCGGTCTCAAGTCTGGCAGCCAACCGTCGGGAATGGCACTGTTTACGCGCGCGCACAGCTTGGGTAGGGAGAGGGAATGGCGACTGTCGATGTGTCCGTGACGTCCGATCTCACACCGGAGCGAGCCTGGGTGCTGGCCTCGGACCTCAAGCGGTTCGACGAATGGCTGACGATCTTCGGCGGCTGGAAGAGCACCGTGCCCGCCGAGATCGACGTCGATACGCAGGTGTCGTCGCTGATCAGGGTGAAGGGCTTCCGCAACGTCATCCACTGGCAGGTGACCCGCTACGACGAACCCAAGGAGATCGAACTCGTCGGCAGGGGGCGCGGAGGGGTGTGCATCGCTTTGACCCTCCAGGTTGAGCCGGTGCAGCCGGAGGGATCGTCGTTTCGCGTCATCGCCGAGCTGACCGGCGGCCTGCTGAACACGCCTGTCGGCAACGTGGTCGCCAAGGTCATCAAGGGCGACGTGCGACGGTCGGTGTGCAACCTGGCGGAACTGCGCTGACCTTCGCCCGTTCTCAGCCCCACTCGTGGTTCATCGCGCGCGATTCGTAGCGTGCCTCATCGGATTCCGTGGCCCGTGAGCGCGGCCGCGACACCGCGATGAGCACCATCGCCAGCATCGCAGTGCCGGCGCCGCCGACAAAGATGACTGTGAAGCTGCTTTCGACCGGTGTGCCCGCTGCGGTCGTGCGGCTCAGCAGCACCGCGACGATGGCGGCTGCCGTAGAGCTGCCGATCGTTCGCGCGATGGCGTTCATGCTGGTCGCAACGCCGGTTTCGCCGGCGTCGCTGTCGGCGACGACCAATGCGGGCAGCGCGCCGTAGCCGAGGCTGATGTAGGCATTCGCGAGGATGCTGGCGATGACCACCTGCCATGTCGCTGCGTGCGCGAAGGCGATGAGGAGGAAGCCCGCGATTCCGGCCACCGCGGCCACGACGAGCACCGGTCTGGCGCCGAAGCGGTCGATGAAGCGGCCGCTGACCAGCGCGATGAGGAATCCGGTCAGCGCACCGGGCAGTAGGTAGACGACGCTGGCCTCCAGCACTGTCGCGTCGAAGCCGTATCCGGCGACCTCGTCGTCTATCTGGACGAACTGTGTCAGGCCGAGGAATGCGAAGTAGAGCCCCATCCCGACGAAGATCGTCGCGAGATTGGTGAACAGCATCGACCGCTGGGCCAGCATCCGAGTCGACACGAGGGGCCTGGCGGCCCGGCGCTCCCAGAACCACCAACCGATCAGCACCGCGACCCCGCCCGCGGTGGCGGCGAGGGTGCGCGGCGACATCCAGCCCCACGAGTTGCCTTGGGTGATTGCCAGAAGCAGGGCCGACAGACCGACGGCCAGTCCGGCGGCGCCGAGCCAGTCGATAGATCCCGACGCGGCGCGTGGCCGGTCGGGAACCACCGTGAGCACAATGATGATGACGAGCACGGTGAACGCTGTGGTCAGCCAGAACACCCGGTGATAGTCGGCGTCTCCGCTCATAAGGAGGCCGACGACGACCAGGCCGGTGCCGCCGCCGAATCCCAACGTGCCGGACAGCACCGCCATGGCCGACACCATCCGGTCGGGCTTGAGCTCCTCGCGCAGGATCGCGATGCAGATCGGGTACAGCGCGAACGACGCCGCCTGCAGAACCCGCGCGACGATCAGCAGCGCCAGCGATGACGTCGCGGCGGCGAGAATCGAACCGGCCAGCACGACTGCGAGGACGACCAGCAACACCAGCTTCTTGCGGTAAAGGTCGGCCAGGCGCCCGACCAGCGGCGTGGCCGCCGCGGCGGCCAGCAGGTTGGCTGTCACGGCCCAGCTGACCGCGACGGTCGAGGCTTGCAACTGCTCGGCGATGACGCCGAGCACCGGCACCACGGCAGTCTGCAGTACAGCCACCGTCAAGACCACGATGCTGAGTCCGACGACCAGAAGACGGGGGCGCGCAACCGTCTGCCCCACGTCACGCTCCGCTCATCGAGAACCAGTTCGTTAGCTGATCTTCAGTTCTCGTCGATTATGGCGCTTGGCCGAGCAGCGCTGCCAATCGGTCGAGCGGCAGCCGTGGGGAGCGGTGACCATCGCGGCCGACCATGTCGGCGTTGACGACCAGCGCGTTGAGCACCGCCTCCTCGACACACTGCACGACGGCGGTGTACAGAACGTCCATCCGGCCCCACGGCAGGAAGGACATCGAACCGATTTCGTTGTCGTCAACCGGACCGAGTGGGAACGCGCTGGCCAGATCCGGCACGTCCGCCGTAGAGAAGGCGAGGAAGATGTCGCCCGAGAAATGGCTGCCGGTCGTTCCCGTTCTGGCCAGTCCCAATGGAACCCGACGGGCGAGCGCCTTGCACTGCCCCGGGAGCAGGGGTGCGTCGGTCGCGACGATCGCGATGACGGAACCGGCGCCCGGTGGGGGTGAGCCCGCCAGGTCGCGGGCGAACCAGTCGCCGTCGAGCGGATTGTCGTCGAGCAGCGAGGGACCGATGTGATGACCCGCGATGGTCAATTCGGCGCGTGATCCGAAGTTGGACTGGACGAACGCTGCGACGGTGTAGGTCCGGGAGCCGTAGGGGACCAGCCGTGACGCCGTGCCGTTTCCGCCCTTGAACTCGTAGCAGTTCATCCCGGTCCCGCCGCCGACCGACCCCTCGGCGACCGGCCCCCCGCGAGCACTGTCGAGCGCCGCGACGGCGTGTTCGGGCCGGACGTGTCCGCCGTTGATGTCGTTGAGGTAGCCGTCCCAGGTCTCCGCGCAGACCGGCAGCAGCCACTGTCGGGCCAGGCGTGGTGCGACGCGGTTGACCCATTGCACGACGCCGGTATGGCAAGCCCCGATTGCGTGTGTATTCGACAGCACCACAGGCACATTGAATGAACCGACCTCGTCGATCCACGTGGTTCCGGTCATTTCTCCGTTGCCGTTGAGGGAGTACCATCCGGCGGCGCACGGCTGTCCGACACCTGCGGTTCCGCGGGGCAGGATGGCCGTCACCCCGGTGCGTACCGGCCCTTGTCCGACGACGAGGGGTCCGTCGCCGTCGACCAGTGTCGTCACCCCCACCTCGACGCCGGCGACGTCGGTGAGCGCGTTGAGTGGTCCCGGGCTGCCCGGCAGCACGATTCCGGCGCCGCGGGCGCGAGGCCTGCCGTCGGGGGCGTGGGTCGTCAAGTCTTGTCCGGTCACCTGATGAATCATGGTCGTCGAGGGCGGTCAGGTCGAGCCCGGCGCCGCATGGTCGAATATGGCCATGTCGCAACGAACCTCGAACGACGTGTCCGACGTGTTCAGCGGGCGCCGACCGTCGGGTGCGGGTGACCTGTCGGTCGAGACGCAGGGCATCGCGCCGATTCCTGAATCGCACCGGTACGGCAGCGCGGGTCGGCTGTTCACCGTGTGGTTCGCCCCGCAGGTGAACATGACCGGCATCTTCACCGGCACGCTGGCAATCGTCCTGGGCCTCGGGTTCTGGCTGGGAATGCTCGCCATGGTGATCGGTACGGTGCTCGGTGCGCTCGTCGTCGGCTACCTGTCGACCTTCGGCCCGCGCACCGGCGTCGGGCAGCTCCCGAACGCACGTATGCCCTTCGGAAGCGCCGTGGTCGTTCCCGCTGCGCTGCAATGGCTTTCGTCGATCGCCTGGGATGCACTGGTGGGCTTGTTCGGTGGTGAGGCGCTGTCGGCGCTGCTCGGCATCCCGTTCTGGTCCGCGGTGCTCATCGTGCTCGGGGTGCAGGGCGTGGTGGGGTTCTTCGGTTACGAACTCATTCATCGGTTGCAGGCGGTACTGACCGTGGTGCTGTTCGTGACGTTTCTGGTCTTCGCCGCCAAGCTCGTCGGCGGCCACGAAATCGTCGTCCCTGCCACGGTGACGGGTGCCGACCTGGTAGGCGCTTTCGTACTGGAGGTCACGATTGCGTTCAGCCTCTCCATCTCGTGGGCGACATACGCCGCAGATTTCAGCCGCTACCTTCCCGCCCGCATTTCGGCGGTCCGCGTATTCGCTTTCACCGCAGCGGGATTGGCCGCAGGTTACGTGTTCGTTCAGGGGGTGGGAATCGCCGCGGCCAGTGTGGTGGGGGAGCACACTGTCGAGGGCGTGCGCACGGTCATGGGCGGCGGGCTCATCGGCGCACTGGCACTGCTCGTGATTGCCGTGGCGTCGATCGGCTCGGGAATCATGAACGACTACAGCGGGTCGCTGGCACTGCAGACGATGGGCGTGCGGGTTCGGCGACCGATCTCCGCGGTCATCGTGACCGTGCTGGCGTTCCTCCTGATCCTGTGGCTGCACGCCGCAGACACGGCGACGCGGTTCACCGATGTACTGCTACTGGTCAGTTACTGGATACCGGCCTTCGTGGCGATCGTGGTGATCGACTGGCGCGGCCGGATCGCCGGTCGGGACGCCCTCGACCCCTCCTGTGAGCCGACAAGCCGCCGCGACGGCATCGCCGCCCTTATCGTGTTCGCGGTCGCCTATGCCGCGGCGATCCCGTTCATGAACACATCGTTGATCCAGGGGCCGATCGCCGTGGCATGGCACGGCGCCGACATCGCCTACTTCGTCAACGGGCTGGTTGCCGCCGGACTCTATGGTGGTTACCGGCTGCTCAGCCGTAGCGAGCCCGTCGCAGCCTGATTCGTCCTGTGGCGATCGGGGTATTGACACTGGCGGAAATCCTGCCGGAAAGGAATCAGATGCGTCTCTCGACTCTTGCGAAAACGGCCGGCGGATCCTTCGCCGCGGCCGCAGCCGGCGCGCTGGCAACCCGGCCCGCGGTGCAGTCCTCGTGGTACGACCGGCTGAAGAAGCCCGGCTTCCAGCCGCCCCGGCAGGCTTTTCCGATCGCGTGGAACATCCTGTACTCCGACATCGCGGCCGTTTCCGCCTCGACGCTCGACACACTCAACGACCGCGGTGACACCGAGCAGGCCCGTCAGTACACGCGGGCCCTCGCCGCGAACCTGATGCTGAATGCCGGCTGGAGCTGGGTGTTCTTCAATCGCCGCAAGCTCGGATCCGCTGCGCTGCTGTCGGGGCTGTTGACCGTCAGCAGCGCCGATCTCGCTCGCCGGGCGGGCGCGGTCAACCCCACTGCGGGCGTGGCGCTGGCCGCATATCCGCTGTGGTGTGGGTTCGCGACCGCATTGTCGACGCGGATCTGGCAGCTGAATCGCTGAGGGTGTCGCGGTGGCCGACATGAAGGACGCGCAGCCCGAGGAGCGGCAGCGTCTTGCCGATCGCGTTCTGAGCGTCGTCGAGGACGCCATCTACTGGGCCATCGCTGTAATGCTGGTGATCGGCTCGGGTGCGTTGCTGGTCAGTCAGTTCAACACGATGTTGCGGCTGCGCAGTGCACCGGCGAACACCGTCATGCTGGAGATCCTGGACGGTCTGCTGCTTATCTTCATTTTCGTCGAGTTGCTGTATGCGGTTCGGACATCGCTGCGCTCCCACGAGATCGCCGTCGAGCCTTTCCTGATCGTCGGCATGCTGGCGGGCATCAAGGAGATCGTCGTGCTGTCTGTCGAGGCCGCGACTCTGCTCGACAAAGGCCCGAACTTCGCGCGCGCCGTCGTCGAGATCGGCGTTCTGGGCGGTGTCGTGCTGATTCTGGCGTTGGCCGCGTTCATCCTCCGGGGACGCCGCCCGGGGCGCGACGATCCCGGCACCAAAGCCGTCGAGGAGGAATCGCCTGCCCCGGCGTGACCATTCGCGGGGCGGCACGGTCTACTGAGACGGTGCAGCAGCCCAGCGACACCGCGGAGACCGCGGCGCACTTCACACAGGCCGACGACGGCTTCCTACCCACCCGGTATGCGCAGAGCCATTGGGGCGAGGACCATCTGAATGGTCCCGCGATCGTCGGCTTGGCCGCCCGCGCCTTGGAGAGCGAGTGCGGTTCTCGGGAGTTCCGCCCGACCCGGTTGACGGTGGACCTGTTCCGCGCGGCCCGCAACGTCCGGACCGTCGTGGACGTCAGGGTGGTTCGCGACGGCCGCAGGGTTCACGGCGCCGAGTGCGACGTGATTCAGGACGGCCGGTCGGTCGCCAGGGCCACCCTGGTCCAGTACCGACCGTCTTCTGCGCCACCGGGAACACTGTGGCAATCGGTGCAGACCTTCGCTGACGCCTCCGGTATGCCCGTCCCGGACGGCACCATCCTGCCGTTCGTCGGCAGCGACGACGTCGGGTGGACCCGTTCGCCGGCCGAACACCAGAACGCCTCGCGCAAGCGGTTCTTCAACGACGGCATCAGAGTGGTTGCGAATGAGCAGAATTCGCCGTTCGTGCGCGCTGCGATGGTTGCCGAGGCGACGAGTCTGGTGACCAACCTCGGGACCGCCGGCATCGGGTACATCAACGGGGATCTGACGGTCGCCATGTCACGGTTGCCCGCCGACGACTGGATCGGCATCCAGGCGGATTCTCATCACGCCGCCGACGGTGTGGCGGTGGGCACCGCAACGCTGTTCGACAGCTTGGGTGCGTTCGGAGCAGGTTTGACCACTGCGATCGCCAATCCTGCTGCCCAAATAGACTTTTCGACCCGTCACTTCCGCGTGGGGGACATCAACTACGAGTAGTGCCGTCGAAAGCGCAGGCTCACAGGCCGATCCGTTCGCAGGCCTCGTCGAATTCCTCGAAGGCGATTTTGTCGCCCTTGCCCTCGGTCAGCGCGCGTTCGTAGACGGCGAGCACGTCGCCCTCGACTTCGGCGAATCTGGCGTCCCAGTTCTCTGAGTCGAAGCGCCAGTAGCCGGTGATGTCGTATTGGTCGATCCTCCAACCGAGGCTGCGCACGTATTTGCGCACGGCGCGCGATTCGGCGGCCTCGCCGGCGAACCAGAAGTACCCGGGCCCGTCCGGCATGTCGAATGCGCGGACGGCGTCGGCGAGAGCGCTCGGCGCGTGACCATTTCCAGTTCCAACGGTCGAGATCACCGTTACGTCGGAGCGTTGCGGAAGATAGCGCAGGTCCTCATCGGTGGCGACTTCGATGAGCAGCGTCGCCCAGGTGGGTTCGGCCAGTTCTTCGATGATTCGCGCGGCGGCAGGCAGTCCTGAGAGGTCGCTGACCAATAGCTGCCAATCCGTGTTGGGCGGGGGTCGGTACCACGATCGCGCGTGGTCGAGAACGACGCGGTCGCCCTTGGAGGCCGACGACGCCCAATCTGTTCCCGGTCCGCGGGAGTGCAGGACGACGTCGAGAGTGATTCGCGACCCGTCGTGGTAGCGCACCGAATAGTTTCTGCCCGCGCCGTGAGGATGATCTGCGGGGTTGAAGTAGACGCCTACCGCGGAGTCACCACCGTCTTTGACGTCGAGGGCTGCGGCGTCGTCGACGTGCAGCACGATCCGTCGGAAGCGACTGCTCAGGCCGGCGATCTCGACAACCGAGGCATGCGAGAACGACACCCAGGAGAGGCTAGCCTAAATGCACCCGCTGACGGAGATCCGCCGTCCGACGTTGGCGCAGACGCTCACGTTCGGTGGTGGCGGCGGCGGGGGA
>NZ_LWCS01000088.1 GCF_001650495.1 Mycolicibacterium iranicum
GGCGGGGGCTGCGGAGCCGGTCCGCCCGGATAACCGGCGGGAGGTCCCGACTGCCAGTCCGGCCGTTCGGTCGGCCCTGGACGCGGCGAACCACCGTGTGGCTCGTAGGGTCCCGGGGGCGGCGGGGTGGGCATGTGCCGCGGAGCTGGGTCCGTGTACCCGCGCTGGGAGCCGCTGTAGGCGCCTGCATGACCGACGTGCTGATAGCTGGGTCCTGGTGGCTGAGCGTGCCGCGCTGTCGACTGGTCACCGGGTTGCCGCGGCGTCGGGTACCCGGCCGGCGGTGGCGCTGCGTGAGGGTCGGGTGGTCGGTGGGTGCTGTTGTATCCGGGGTCGGCTCCCCAGGGCGGCGGGGCGCCCGCCGCCGGGGGCGCGGGGTGTGCGGCTGCCGGGTATCCATTGTCGTATTCAGCGCCAGCTGTCCACGGTGGGGTGCTTGCCTGCGGGTACGCGGCGTGGACACCATCGATTCCGCCCGTTGGCGGTAGCGGTGGTGCTGTGTAGGGGTCCGGTGGTCGGTGGGTGCTGGCGTACCCGAGGTCAGCGGTCTGCGGTGAGGTGCTCGTCGCCGGGGGCGCGGGGTACGCGGCTGCTGGGTTTCCACCATCGAATCCAGCGTCGGGCACGCGCGGTCCCGCAGTGGGCGGTGTGGCCTCTGCCCCGAAGGGATCAGCTTGCGGCACAGCGCTTCCCCCGTTGAGGGGCGGATCGCCGCCGTCACGTGCATCGTCGTTGGACGGCAGCGGAGTCGCCGGGTCGTCCCCGGTGGCGGGCGTACCCGTCGGCTGTAGATACTGGCTGAAAAAGTCCTGATCGCTCACGGGCTCTCGATTCTCCTGCGCCACAAGTGGCCTACCTCCTGGAACTGCTTCATAACAGTACATGATTAATCACTTTTGGTCACCACGTAAACATATGATTTGACTGATTTATGTGGTGACGTTTCGGTGGCACGGCCAGGGCTGAAGGATGGCGCCCTTAACGCCCCGGCTTAGGCGTAGCTGACCAGTCCGCCAGGCCAACCGTAGACATCACCGACTTGAGCGCTGAGAGGATCGCCGCGTCTGACCCCGGCGCGATCAACGTCCACCAGGAGCCACTCTCGCTACGAACAGGCCCGCTGACGACCCTGCCAGCACTGGTATCAGTCACCGTTGCTGCTGTCTTACTGACCTGCATTTGATGGTTACTGCCGTGGGTCACGACAACCATCGACAACTCCATGACCGGATGATCGGCTGCTAGCGTGACGATGCGATGTTGGTTGGCATCCATGCCCAGCCGGCCCAACGCCACCATCGGACTGTGCTCGCCGCGCAACACCTGCGCCAAGCTGCTCAGCAAGTCCGCGGTCGGGACGGTAACCGCGTCGAAGGACGCCGGCGCCACGGCCGGACCGCACAGCGGGAGCACGCGTTGCACCAAGCCCGCGAGCGTCATGCCCGGGCCCAAGCTCTCCACCGTGACGTTCTCCCCGTGCCGCGCGGCGGCGACCGTTACATCACCGCGGCGGGCAATAGCCACCCGTAGATGCTCGCCGCCGCGGTGGATCAGACACGACAGCACCACATCCGGATTGCCGAGTGTTTCCATCCACAACTTCACCTGCGGGTGCACGGCATCGCCATCGAACAGGACGCCTGCCTCGTGGAGCACCGCATAGCCCGGGTGACTCTCCGGCACGCCGCATTCACTCACAAATGGCCGACACACGAGCACTGCGGGCAACGTCTCGACCGCACACAATGCCTGCACCAGCCAGAGCCCCTCGGCGGTGATCTCCAAGCTTGTCGCCGGCTGTGGTCCCGCCGCACGCGGACCCGGACGTCCCACAAATGCTGTCCCGCCCATGGTTCTTCTCCCCGTCGTGAACGATCTTGTTGCACTACTGCTGTCAAGCAGTCGGCCCGGCCTGCCGACAGAATCGCCAGACCGGGCCGAATACCCGTCACAGAAGGTGGGTGGCCACCTACACGTACTGCGCCTTGATCGACGCGTCTTTGGCGACCATTCCGTCCGCACCGGTCAGCAGCGCGGTCTCAGCCTCGTTGAGCTTGCCGCTCAAGGCATCGACCATGGTGATGGCTCGGGTGTAGTTCTCACGGAAGCCGTCGCCGCCGCCGCCCTGGAACGACGTCTCGGTCAGGGCCTTCAACTTGTTCGCCTCGGCGGCGACCTCGGCCGTCAGCGTCTTGCAGGCCGCGATCTGCTGAGCGCAGTCCTGAATCATCGGGACGTTGTATTCGATCAAGCTCATGATGGTGCTCCTCTACGTTAGTTCCTAGATTCGGGGTGTAATGCCCTGGTCAGAGGCTCAGGGCGTCGATGGCACTGAGGCCGGCAGCGGCGTCCTCATCGCCTTCCTGCAGGCTCGTCTTCGACACGCCCATCTTCTGACCGTGCTCTTCCTGCATGAGGGCCTGCTGGTTGCCCATGGTCTGCAGGTCTTCACCGACCCGCATCAACGCAGCCTGGCCAGCACCTTTGAAACCCGGTGCGACGGCTTCGAGTGCCGAGCCGAGCTGCTGCACCATCGACTGCAACCGGTCCTGCTTCTCAAAGAGACCCTGCTGGGTGGTCTCCATGAGCTCCATATCGCCGGCAATCGTCATGTCCTGATAATCCTTTCATTAACGGCGACAGCCGTTTTCGGGTGTGTCGCCTGTATGTATGTCGAGAATGTGTTGTGCCCGCAACTCGCTCAGGGCACCCCCTTGCCCCCGGCGCTGGCAGTCAGCAGACCACCACCTCCGGTAATCACCGGTATCGAGTCGGTGCCGGTGTAGAGGTTCGACGCCGCCGCCATCACAGTGGCGCCGTCGACCTGCTTCTTCTCCGAATCCTGCTGATTGGCGGCCCCTGCCGCGGCGGCCCCGTGGGCCATCGGTCCCATCATTCCGCCGCCGCCCATGCTGGCCGGCATCGTTGTCCCGGATCGCACCTGCTCGATGCGCGAGCCCGTGTCAGCGCTGACTGGGGTCGCCGCGCTTACCGAGGACGCCCAAGAGCCGGGACTGCGCAGCGCTGAGGCGGCCGACATGGCCCCTCCCATCC
>NZ_LWCS01000089.1 GCF_001650495.1 Mycolicibacterium iranicum
ACGTTGAACCGGCTGGCGAACGCGCCCTGCATCGACCCATACACACGCTGACCCACCTGCACGCCCGACGCACCGTCACCCACCTGGGTGACCACGCCGGCGAAGTCGCCGCCGATGGGCCCGGGATCGCCGGGGTAGAGGCCGAGCACGTTGAGCACGTCGCGGAAGTTCAAGCCCGCAGCCTCCACCCGTACCTGCACATAGCCGTCGTCGGGGGTCGAGACGTCGGTCTCGGTCAGTCGCAGGTTGTCGATCGCCCCGCGCTCGGTGGGCGCCAACACGTAGTCCCCGCCGCGCGAAACGGCCAGGTGACCGCTGCGCGCCCACGGCAGCAACCGCGACGCCAGCAGTTTGCCTTGCCGCACCGCCAGTTCGGGCTCCTCGACCGGGGCCGCCAAAAGACCGGCGAGCGCCTGCACCGCCTCGGAGGTTCCGTCGGTGTCGACCAGCTTGGCACCCAACCCGGGTTCCTCGTTGATCGTGGTCCGCCCGAAACCCCACAACGCCGCCTGCACCGGGTCCACCGGCTCACCGGACTCGGTGGCCACCGCCCGCTCAGTCACGATCCACAGCCCGTCCGGGAGCTTCACGCCACCGCCCTGCACCGTGTGCACCGCGCTGAGCAGATGGGCGATCTCGGACTCCAGCCGGGCACCGCCATCGGCGGTGGACTCCTCAGCGCCGCCGGCGTCGGCCCGCCAGACCACACCGGAAAACGGCAGACCGCGCTGTTGGGCATCGGTGAGCAGCGCTCCGAGCAGTTCCGGGTTCGTGGTGCGGTCGACCGGGACACACCCGGGCACCAGGGCGGCGAGCTCGTCGAACCCGGCGATCAGCCAGGTGCCACTCACGGTGGCGCCGTCGGCGGGCGTGAGCGGGATCTCGTGCCAGCCCAGGGTGTACAGCAGCCGGGTGGCGTCACCGCCCAGCCCACGCAGCAGTGCCTCGCGGGGCGCGCGTTTGACGGTGAACTCACCAATCCCACCCAACCGCTGGCCGTCCCGGTCCAGGAAGTCCAAGTCGAACACCTGGGTCTCACCGTCCAGAGCGCTCTGGTGCCACTTCGCCCGGCAGTAGAAGCGGCGCGGCATCTTCTCCCGCAACGACACCTGCCCGTAGCGCAGCGGCAGGAAAAGATCATTCACRCCCTGTTCGGCGGCCAGCAGCGCCGGGAAGGCCGGGAACGCCACACCGGTGCACAAGTCCATCAGCACCGGATGCATCGGTTCGGTGCCGAGCTGCTCGGCGAGTTCGGCGCCGACGAGGATGTCGCCGATCGCCTCACCCTCACCAAGCCACAACGACTTCAACGAACCCGACCAGCTCGGCCCCCACGCCAACTCCAGATCRGCGAACGTCTCGAACAACTCCTGCGGACGCATCCGGTTCAGSCGYTCSAGGACTTCGTCGACCGGCTCGGCGTCCTGCGGCTCGGCAGGCCCGTCCCCGACCCCGGACGCCACCGTGCCCTCGGCGTTCAGTGACCACTCCGCACCGCTCTCGCCGTACGGGCGGCTGTGCACCTGGAACTTCCACTGGGTGTTGTCCAGGGGATGCAGCGTCAGCTGAACCTCGCGAGAACTCTTCTCAGGCAGGATGATCGGCTCGTAGAAGAACACATCCTTCGCATGCGCCGGGGTGCCCACCGCCGCCAGCGCCATCGCCGCGTACGTCGCGCCGGGAACAACGACGGTGCCGTAGATCACGTGATCAGACAGCCACGGCTGCGATTTGACCGACAAGCGGCTGGTGTAGACCGAATCGCCGGACGCCAGATCCTTGGCGCTGCCCAGGATCCCCGAACCGACCGGCCCGTCAAGGGCCACCCCCGAGGTCTTCGGCCAGAACCGGCGCCGCTGGAACGGATAGGTCGGCAACTCCAACCGGCGACCCGGCTGCTGGTGCAGCGCAGCGAAATCAGGGCGGTGCCCACCGACATAGGCCGCGGCCAGCGCGTCGGCGATCTGGCGCCGGTCGCCCACACTCTTGCGCAACGAGGCGATCGCGCGCGGTGGGGGCAGGTGCTCCGGCCAGACCTGCGCCGCGGCGCCCGTGAGCACCGGCTGCGGTCCGATCTCCATCAACACCGAGCAGCCCAGGGC
>NZ_LWCS01000090.1 GCF_001650495.1 Mycolicibacterium iranicum
TCACCGCACCGCTGACAGGCGGCTCGACGGCCGACTTGCAGGGAGTCGAGACGCTGGGGCTGACAAAGTCGGTCACGATCAGCTACGCCCCGAATACGGGCTGGTTCGAGCTGTGGAATCCCACCGATCAAACCCTTTGGCCCGAATGGGAATTCGACCCCGCAACGCAGTGGCAGTTTCCCGACTGGGCGTTCGGGCAAGAACGCCGATGGGGCCGCAAAGTCGGCGACGACGCCGCCCGCATGGTCGTCACGGCGCCCGTGGCATCGCTGCTGTCGGTGATGTCGGACCCGTTCATGGACACCTACGTCTGTGCGGACCTGTCCAACTTCGCCGGCCTGATGAACGGTGTTGAGCCGATCTATGGAGTTCCGCCCTACACCGGAACCGAGGACAGCCCGATTTTGGTGCCGGTGGTGTGCAAAGGGCCGCCGGGCGCGAAAGCGACTCTGCGGCAACGTCGTTTCTGGTCGGCCGAATCAGGTTTGGAAGCATGATGATGAGAGGTGTGACAGGTGCCTAACCCACCGTTGAGAAGCGACTACTTCGACGAGTACCCGCCGAAAGCGAACAATCTGTCGGCCGCGCAGGTCAACCTCATGGCCCAGCGCACAGACCAGGCCCTGGACCTCGGGCTTGCCGCGGCGGCGGCACTGGCCGACCGGGCAACGTTCGCCGGCGCCGAGACCCTGACCAACAAGACGTTGGTTGCGCCTGTTTTGAGCGGAACTGTCACTGGCACTTACACTCTCGGCGGTACGCCGACGCTGACGTCGCCCACGATCAACGCCCCGCGCGTGGACACGATTCGTGACCTGAACGGGGCCAATGCGGTCAACATTCCGGCAATTGCCAATGCCTCAACATTTTTCAGGCTAGAGCCCGCTCCTGTTGGGTCGCCGATAGTCCTGCGTCCGCAAATCCCCACTGGTGGTGACGCAAACGCCGGTATCAACATCCTTCCGTTCGGCACGGGTCGCGTCACCGTTACGCAGTTGACCGCAAGTTTTGCTGCCTTGACAAGTCCGCGTATTACTACTGGTCTGTACGATACAAATGGCGCTGCGTCATTGTTGATGAGTTCAACAGCAAGCGCCGTGAATCATGTTCAGCTTGTGAACAATGTGGCTGGTTCTGCACCGATTTTGCGAACTGTTGGTGCCGATACAGATATAGATTTTGCGATTGCGCCCAAAGGTGCTGGGCGAGTCACGATTACAAGCCTGACGGCGGCAAATCCGCGCATCACTGGCGCAGTCTATGACGGCAACGGTAATGCCGCCGTAGCTCTCGTGGGCGTCGCCAGTGCTGTCAATTACGTTCAGTTTCAGAATGCTTCAGCGGGCTCTGGGCCTTGGGTATCAGCAGCTGGTTCGGACACCAACGTTTCGCTGAGCCTCTTTAGCAAGGGTGTTGGCAGCGTAGCTGTCCGACAAGGCGACGGAACAAACATTGCGATGTTTGGCGCTACGGCAAATGCCGTCAATTACGTGCAGTTTAACAATACGGTAACCGGCGCACCACCCATACTGTCGGTACAGGGTAGCGACACAAACGCTCATTTGCAGTTGCAGCCCAAGGGTAATGGTGCCATCGTCATCTGGGCAGGAACTGGACAGACACCGACGTTTCTATCTGCCGGTGCAGATGCAAACGTTGGCATGCTGTTAAAGCCAAAGGGCACTAGCCCAATTTGGATGCACAACGGCAGCGGTCAGACGGTTTTTCGTGTCGATGGTGCGAACACTTCAGTTGTCAACTACGTCAACGCTCTCGGCGGTTCTGCGGGCGCACCGGCTATGTTGCAGGCCGCCGGTGAAGCAAACGCAAACCTGAACGTTTCGCCTGCGGGCACTGGCCGCGTTACTGTCACGAACCTCACGACATCGGGACAGCCGATCTTCTTAGATCCTCGGCTGAATCG
>NZ_LWCS01000091.1 GCF_001650495.1 Mycolicibacterium iranicum
GCCCACCTCGTAGGGCATGGCGAAGCTCTCGGTATCTGTCGACGTCCCGCTCGCGCCCGAGAAGGCGTGGGAGGCCGCGTCGGATCTCTCCCGGTACAAGGAGTGGCTGTCCATCCACCGGGTGTGGCGCTCCCCGCTGCCCGACGTCATCGAGAAGGGCACCCAGATCGCGTCGATCGTCGAAGTCAAGGGCATGCCGAACCGCGTGAACTGGACGGTCGTTCACTACAAGCCGCCGGAGGCGATGACGCTCAACGGCGACGGCAAGGGCGGCGTGAAGGTCAAGCTGATGGGCAAGATCAAGCCCTCTCCAAAAGATCCGGACGGGTCCACCGTCACGTTCGACATCCATCTGGGTGGGCCTGCCCTGTTCGGTCCGATCGGGATGGTCGTCGCTTCGGCGCTCAAGGGCGACATCCAGGAGTCGTTGAACCGCTTCAAAGCGGTCTTCTCCTGACCGCGAGCAGACACAAACTCGCCCTTTTCGGCCGAAATGTGTGCGAGTTTGTGTCTGCTCGGCGATGACGCGCTCAGGTCGGCGCAGCCCCCAGGTATTTTTCTCGACCCGATCTCAAAGACAGGTAGTGCACTACCTCAGTCCGTGCTCCTCGGACAAGCCACGCTGTAGAGGCACTTCCTTCAGTTGACAGGTATCGAGACGGACCGGGGTTCCACTATGGCTTCCATAAGCCACGCCAGCAAAACATCTACCGCCCGACGCTTTCCGGTGCGGCGTTTCCTCGCCACCGGAATCGGCGGCGCAGCTCTGATCGGATTCGGCTCTTTCGTCGGCGCAGGCGCCGCAGCGGCAGACTCGGATTCTCAGCCCCTCGCCGACGCACAGCTGTGGGGGTACCTGCAGGACGGCAACTCTGCCCGCAAGGAGGCCGCTGATGTACCGCCAGTGGTCGACTACCGCAACCCGTGCGGCCTGATCTGCAATGGCGCCGACGGCACGGAGCTCAATCCGAACGGTCAGGCCGGCGGCATCCTGTTCGGCAACGGCGGCAACGGATTCAGCGGCGGCGGTCTGCGCGCCGGGACAGGCGGCAATGCCGGTCTCTTCGGCGGCACCGGTGGCGCCGGGGGCGCCGGCACGACCGCCGGGATGCTGGGTGGTGACGGCGGCAACGCCGGGCTGTTCGGCAACGGCGGCGCGGGCGGCGCAGGAGGTGCCGGTGCTGCCGGCGGCGCGGGGGGCAACGGCGGTTTCTTCGTGGGTAATGGCGGTGCCGGCGGTCGTGGCGGCAACGGCGTCAACGGCGCGAACGGCGTCAATCCTGAGACCAGCGGCCAAAGAGCTCAAGATGGCGCACCAGGCCTCAGCGCGGTCGGCCAACCGGGCGCCAACGGTGGTGTGACTGCCGACGGCCGCGGAATCGGCGGCGGCAATGGCGGGGACGGTGCCGGCAGGCTCTGCGGCGGCGGCGGTGGCAGTGGTACCTGCTCCGGCTTCGACGGCGGCGACGGCGGTGATGGTGGCCCGGGCGCGAATGGCGGTATCGGCGGCGACGGTGGCGCGGGTGTCGCTGAGGGTTTGGCGGCCCGTGGCGGCGACGGGGGTAACGGTGGCAATGGCGGAGTCGGCGGCGACGGCGGGAACGGCGGCACGGGCGGATTGGCGGCATCGAGCGACCAAGGCGAGACCGGCGGCGCGGGGGGTGACGGTGGCGACGGGGGTGACGGCGCCGCCGGAGAAGATGGCGGCGCTGGTGGTCAGGGCGGCAA
>NZ_LWCS01000092.1 GCF_001650495.1 Mycolicibacterium iranicum
CCGACAATCCGAGCAGCTGCAGCCCGACCGTCGTCTCGGCAAGCCACGGCACTGCCGCGATCTGCTTTTGGCCGGCATCAGCTTGCGCAGCCCGCGAGATATGTACGGGAGAACGGAATTTCGGTTCCATCGTGAGATAGCTCTTGGGCACGGTGCGTTCACCGTTTTGGATGGCCCCGACAATCCGAGCAGCTGCAGCCCGACCGTCGTCTCGGCAAGCCACGGCACTGCCGCGATCTGCTTTTGGCCGGCATCAGCTTGCGCAGCCCGCGAGATATGTACGGGAGAACGGAATTTCGGTTCCATCGTGAGATAGCTCTTGGGCACGGTGCGTTCACCGTTTTGGATGGCCAGCGCGCGGGCTACCGTGCGGCGCAGCGGCGGTGTCCAGTCGTCGGTGGCGCCTTCTGCTTCGGCGATGAGGTCTTCGCGGGAAGCGATATAGGACTCAGCCGACGTCGGGTTGGCTTTATTGGACACGCCCAACGATTCCAGTGTGAGTGATGTTTCGCCGGCGAAGAGCTGCGCCTGTTGCCGCAGTGCGGCCAGATGCGGTTCTGGGGATGCTGCGGGAAACTGTTTGACGTCGGCGCGCGCCAGATGGTTTGGCACGCCAGGTCGCATGTCGTCGGGAATTCCCTTAATGCGCGCGATCATGGTCTGCCACACCGGTTTCACGGTGCCGTCAGCATTCTTGAACACGCTGGAGTCCGCGCCCAGCATCCAGAGCTCGGGGAAGCTGTAGACGTCTAGGTGGCCTTCCATGCGAATCACCGTGCGCAAGCCTTGGTCATGCAGTGACATCACCGTGCGCGATATGCGGGACCGGCCAAGCGGGCGATTGACGTTGGGGCGGAAGGGAAGCGCTTCGACCGGCACACCGTATCCGTGGAAGGTGCGCTCAGCGGTCGACCATCGGCCGTTCTGTTTGCTTGAAGTGACGGTCTGGCCGTCGAGGTAGAGCGCCAGGCCGTCGGGCCGGCCGTCGCCGTCGCGGGACGTCACGGACAGGAGGTTGGCCATGCGGCGGGTGCGGCCGTTCCAGTCGCCGGTGGCGTTGAGCGCATCCTTGAAATGCACCAGCGCCTTTGGTTCGCCGGGCGCGCCGCCGGTGGTGATCGAAAACACGACACCGAGAACCAGTGACGACACGAACGCCGACGATGCTTCGGCGTAGAACGCGTTGGCGTCGTTGAATTCGGCCAGGCCAAGGGAATTGATGTCACCGTCGGGCCAGACAATGCCGTCGAGGTTGCAGCGCCGCGCCAAGACGTCGACGGCTTTGGCCGACCATCCGAGTACCAGACCCATTCGGTAGTACTGCGGCGGCACAACGGCGCCGAGCTGCAAGGCGGCGCGACGACCGTCGTAGTACGCCAGGCGGAGATTGTTCCGGCGTGCCTTGTCGCTTAACTGTGTGAGCAGCCGGTTGACCAGAGCGCCTTCAGCTTCGGTCATGCCAGGCACGCGGACATCATTGGTCACGCTGAGCGCGCGCACGGCGGTCGTAAAAGTTGGAAATCTCACTGAGCTGTAC
>NZ_LWCS01000094.1 GCF_001650495.1 Mycolicibacterium iranicum
GCATATGCATCGATGACGGGGCCATCGAACGACACTGCGGCAACTGCGGCGCCCAACCGCTTGAGTTCTGCCGGCACGACACCGGCGTAGCACGCATGATCCCCTGCTCGACCCGCTGAAACCCCACGGAGGCAACGAATGTCACACCCGACACCAGCGAGGAAAATGCCCTACCGGCTCACCGCAGCCATCCAAGACTTGCAGGGCGCCGTGCACCGCATGGTCGAACCTACCGACAGCTACATCAACAACACCTTCATTCGCATACCCGGCCTCTACGCGCAGCTGCGCACCGCGCTGGCCGGCCAGCAGGGAAGCCGCAACGGAGGACACGCGCGATCGCTGCCAACGGTCTGGGTCGACGCCGTCGAACAGCTCGACAACATCGACTTCATGCTCGACGTCTGGACCCGATCGCGGGGCCACACTGTCGACCAGCTCCGCGCGTTGGCCGCGCAACACTGGACACCCGCCGACGTCCACAAAATCCGGCGATTCGCCGACATCATCAACGCCTGGGCCGACGGCCTGGTAAAGCTGCTCAACCACGAACACGTCCGCTACCTCTCGGCGCCCTGCCCGGTCTGCGGCATGGACATCGTCCAAAAACAAGACAGCGCCGGGGAATACGTTCGCGTACCCGCCCTGGCTATCAGCGTCGACACCGGCTGCACCTGCCAAAACGAACTCTGCGGCTACTACTGGGCACCCAACCGCTTCATCGACCTCTGCAAACAGCTCGGCATGCCACTGCCGGCAGGAGTGCTCGAATGAACGGACGCAAACGACCGTCACCAACAGAGTGTAAAGGCTATTGAAATGCAGGTTCTATGGAACGAAACACCAACGGCGAGAATCCATCACATGTGCTCAGCGTGTGGCCGATGGATAAATCCCGGTGAGCCATACCGCCGAATGCGGATCATCGGCGAGGACGGACCGTACACGGACAAGCAGTGTGCGCACTGCCGCGCGTTTGTCGCACTGTACATAGATCAATTCTGTCCTGATTCGGAGGACGGCTGGTATCCCGAGGACATCCAGGAATGGGAACCGACTGATGCCGTAGCTCGCGAGTACAAACGTCAGTTCCTCGTCGGATGGCGACACGGGCGTGATTTGTACGCCGTGCCGGTACAACACTCAACGAAGAAAGAAGTGTCGGGAAAATGACAGCATCCTCCTATTTACCGCTGTATGGCGAAAAGCGTTGCAAGCATTGCGGCTTCTGGCGCGGACAGCACAGCGTGAGCGAATGGGGCGACGCGGCTGATGACGCGGACATGCATTGCCCTTCTACAACCACATTCGAGCCGATCACTGCCGCGGTGATATGCGGGTGGTGCGTCAATCAGG
>NZ_LWCS01000095.1 GCF_001650495.1 Mycolicibacterium iranicum
CTGGGGTGGTGGCGCCGGTGGCGGTGTCTGAGGTGGTGGTGGATCCGGCTCCGGTGACGCGGGTTCCGTCGTTGGGTCGGGCGGCTGCTGGTGTGGATCGGGATCGGTTGTTGACGTTGCGTACGGTGCGGGTGCAGCCGCGGGTGGTGCCGGTGGTTCCGTCGTCGCCGTCTTCGCCGGTGGTGCCCGAGGCGCTCGGGTATGCGGGTTCGTTGACGTTGACACGCCGTGATCTGGAACTGCAGGCAACCTACGGCGACCCGGCCAACGCGGCCAGGTACTGGCAGCCCCAGAATTCCGGTGACTGTGTGCTGATGTCGGTGGCCGGCGTGATCGGGATTCTCACGGGCAGGGCGCCGACCGAGGCCCAGATCGTCTATCAGGCAATGAATCTCCTCAGCGTGACCAATGGCAAGTTTGCGGGCAAGATGATGTACCGCGGCATGCGCGACAGCGGCAAGTGGGCGTTCTACGAAGACGCCAGGAACCTGCTCAAGCAATACGGCATCGACTCCAACGTGCACTCGTACGACTCGCGTGACACCGCCAACGAGGACGCGGCGCTGGAGAAGATCAAGACAGCGCTCGCAGCCGATAAGGCCGTTGTCACCGCCGTGTACAGCCAGATCCTCTATCACAAAGCCACCAATTACAGTTTCAGGGCGCCCGATCCCGACGCGGGTTCCGATCACGCGGTGGTGGTGACGGGCTACGACCCGAACACCGACATGATCACCATCAATGACAGTGCCGCCCCGTGGCCGAATTCGGCCGGCGAGCCGTATGGCCGGGCGTGGCAGATTCCGCGTGAAGTTTTCATGGAAGCGTGGAACCGGAGCAGCTATCTCACGCTCATCGCCGAGAGGCCTGAGAACCCGCAAGTTCCGCCGTCGTCATGGAAGACGCTGCAACCGCGGCGCGACCAGGCCGCACTTTCCGGACGGACCGCCAGGGACATACAGCACCGCACCCGCTGACACGCGGGATCGCTGATCGAGTAAGGGGTTGTGATGGGTTCGGATCGTTTGGTGTCGCGTACTGGGGCGGGTGTGTTCGTCCTTGGCGTGGGGTTGTTGGTTGCGGCGGGTCCTGGTGTGGCGTTGGCGGTGGCTTCGCCTGGTGATTCGGGTGATTCGTCGTCGAGTTCGTCGGAGCGGTCGCGTGATTCTGATCGTGCGTCGACTTCGCGTGAGCGTGATCGTGCGGGGTCGTCTTCGTCGTCTCGGGAGTCGGTGTCGCGTGCGGATCGGCCGTCGGCGCCGTCGGGTGGGTCCGAGGG
>NZ_LWCS01000096.1 GCF_001650495.1 Mycolicibacterium iranicum
GGGCGACGGTGTCCATCGGCCGGCGCGGGTTGCCGAACCGCACGCCGCCGCGGTAATGGCTGTAGGGCCATCGGCCGCGGTTTGGCGCAATCTCCTGCTCGTAGAAGTCGCAATCGACGATCGAGCCCTGACTGTGGCTGTCGATCGCCCAGAGCGTGCCGAACGGCAGCACCACGGGATCGTGGACGAGGCGGATCATTTCGCGGACGCCGCTGACGTTGTCGAACGGTTTGCGGGTGTTGTTGTAGCCGACTGGCTGCACTCGGACGCGGCCCTGCTTTTCCAGCTCGCGTGCCGTGAAGTAGGCAGGCCCGTCGAAGAGTCCGCCCATGTGCCCGTTGATGGTGAAGACCACGGGTAGCGACTTCGCCGCTGGCGGCTTGATCTGCTCGGGCAGGATGCCGAGATTCTTTTTGGTTGCCCAGTCGAGCCGGCCGACGGTGTTCATTCCGGGCATGCCGCGGACTTGGCCCTTGAGTATCTGCGCGTTGCGGTTGTTTTGGAAGACGATCAGCGCGACGCCGAATTCGACGGTGTAGACCGGGCCGTCACCGACGTCTTTGCCGTAGCTGTATTTGCGCAGCTGGTCTTTGGCGGCATCGACAGCTGAATCGGTGTCGCCGATCGAGTCGGGTGCTTCCCAGGCCATCAGAGCACCAGCCCCATGCGTGCGGCGGTGGCCGGCCCGACGACGCCGTCAGCGGCCAGCGGTGCGCGCAGCGATTGCCAGTCGCGCACGGCGGCTTCGGTGGCCGGCCCGAACACGCCGTCGACGACCAGCCTTGAGTACCAGCGCCGCAGCGCGGTTTGCAGTTTCGCGACGGCCGTCCCTGACATGCCGCGGTGCAGCAGCACGCCGGCGTAGCGGTCGGCCGGCGGGACCGGTGCGGGCACCGGCGCCGGCGTGGGCCCGTTGGCCGGCCGTTCGCCGGGGAACACGAAACCGGACATGTCTTTGCCGACTTCGCCGGCGAACCAGCCGGTGACGTCGAGGTTCCACGGATCCCATTTGCCTTGCGCGCGGCCGGCGTAATCCTTGTGTCCGAGCAGTCGATCGGGGCCCAGCGCCAGGCGTAGCAGCAGCGCCGCGCACAGGTTGCGCAGCGCGATGATCTGGACGTCGGGCCAGCGTTCGCGGTGTTGGGTGGCCGGCGTGATGCCGGGTGTCACCGGGCCTTCGCACTCGATGCCGATGGTGTGCCAGTTGCCCAT
>NZ_LWCS01000097.1 GCF_001650495.1 Mycolicibacterium iranicum
GCCCGGACGCGTCACCGCATCCTCAGACTCACCCCCACTCGGCGCATCCTTGCTGTCCTCAGAGGACCCACCCGAAGACCCACCCTCGGACCCACCCGACGGCGCCGACGGCCGATCCGCACGCGACACCGACTCCCGAGACGACGAAGACGACCCCGCACGATCACGCTCACGCGAAGTCGACGCACGATCAGAATCACGCGACCGCTCCGACGAACTCGACGACGAATCACCCGAATCACCAGGCGAAGCCACCGCCAACGCCACACCAGGACCCGCCGCAACCAACAACCCCACGCCAAGGACGAACACACCCGCCCCAGTACGCGACACCAAACGATCCGAACCCATCACAACCCCTAATTCCCGCTCATGCGATCGATGCTCGCGGCTAGTCCGAAGTTCCCGGTGCCGAACCACTTTGGCGAGAGCCGCTCGTGTCCGGCTGGTTCGCCGGATTATCGGGAGCGTTGGTTCGGCCCTGCCAGCCCTCGGCCCCGTCTTCGCCGGATTCGCCTGCTCCACCGGCCTTTCCACCTTGTCCGCCGCTGCCCGCGGTGAAGGAGCCCCGCCCACCGGAAGTTCCATTGCTCTGCACGGGCGGTATCGATGCGTTGCCACCCTTGCCGCCGGCGCCGCCGTCACCCTGTCGGGAGCCTCCGTCACCGCCCGCTCCACCCTTGCCTCCGTACGCGTTCGACGTCGGCGCGGAGTCTCCGTCCTCGTCGCCGAGCACGGTGCCATCACCGCCTTCGCCGCCCGCACCGCCCGACCCGCGCTGCGTCACATCGCCGCCGTCGCCACCTGCGCCACCGGCAGCGGCGCCGTTGACAGCGCGACCCCACCCGCCGTCGCCGCCGTTGCCGCCGTCGCCGACCTGTGTGCCACCGCCGTTGCCGCCGTTGCCGCCTTGGGCGTTCGCTTCACCGGCAGGAACAGCGCTGCCTCCAGCGCCACCGTCGCCGCCGTTCCCGCGTTCGGTAGAGCCACCGTCACCGCCATTGCCGGCCGTCGCCTGGCCGTCTTTGAAGAACGCCGCTGCGTCGCCGCCCGATCCGCCCGCGCCGGCGTCACCCCACACCGAGCCGCCGCCCTTACCGCCGAATCCGCCGTTCGCATTGCCGATCTGTGATTCGGCGTTGCCGCCGTCACCGCCCACGCCGCCGCTTCCACGGGAACCCCGCCC
>NZ_LWCS01000098.1 GCF_001650495.1 Mycolicibacterium iranicum
CCCCCCGGCCGGCCACATACAACTCCCCCACCACACCCACCGGAACCCGACGCAACCACCCATCCAACACAAACAAAGCCGCCCCGGTTATGGGTGTGCCGATGGGTGGCGGACCTGAGCCCGCCACCAATGGCGTGCTCTTGGCCACCCACATCGTGGTTTCGGTGGGGCCATAGATGTTGACCATCACCCGCCCCGGCGCCCACCGATCGACCAACTCAGCCGGGCACGCCTCAGCGCCGATCAGCAGGGCCATCGACTCCAGTCCCTGCGGGGACAGCGCCGCCACCGCGGACGGGGTATGGCTCAGCACGCTGACGTTTTCACCGGACAGCAGTGCCTGAAAGTCCCGGGGTGAGCGCACGACCTCGTCGGTGACCACGACCAGCCGACCACCGAACAACAGCGCGGCCCAGATCTCCCACACCGAGAAGTCGAACGCCAGCGAATGACACTGTGGCCACACCCGTCCCGGTCCCAGTTCCACCCCGGCTTCCAGTGACTCGAACATCTGAACCACGTTGTACTGGGTGACCGCAACGCCTTTCGGAGTGCCGGTGGTGCCCGAGGTGTAGATGACATGCGCGAGGTCATCCGGCGCCGGTCCGGGCACGCTGGTGCCGGGTTGGGTGTCCAGGGCGGGGTCATCGACGTCGACCACGACGACGTCGAATCCCTCGAGCCGGCCGACGTATTCAGCGCATGTGACGGCGGCGATCGGGGCTGCATCGGTGAGGATGAAGCCCGTCCGTGCGGGCGGATGCGCCGGGTCGATCGGCACATATGCCGCACCGGTTTTCAGCACGGCCAGAATCGCGACAACCGCCTCCGCCGAGCGGTTCAGCAGCAACGCCACCTGGTGCCCGGGGCCGGCCCCACGGCCGATGAGCAGATTGGCGAGTCGATTCGACGCCTTGTCGAGCTCCCGGTAGGACAGGGTGAGATCTCCGCAGCAGACCGCCGCCGCGTCCGGGGTGCGGCTCACCTGTGCGGCGAACACGTCGGGAACGGTCGTCGGTACCACCGGCAATGTCAGGACCCCACGGTTACCTGCGTCGTCGAGAGAGGCGTGTTCGGCGTCGTCGAGCAGATCGATCGAGGACGCTGGGAGGGACGGGTCGGCGGTCATCGCCTCCACGACCCGCTGCAACCTTGCGACGAGCATCTCGATGCTGGCCGGGTCGAACACATCGGTGCGGAACTCCACTGTGCCGCCGATCCCGGCGGGCTCGCCAGAGGCAGTGAAGCGCTCGGCCAACGAGAACGCCAAATCCATGCGGGAGGTGCTGGTGCGCAACGGAATTCGCGCAACCTGCACATCGCCCAATTGCATGGCCGTTTCGTCGCCGGCCAGTTCCGCCAGGTTGCTCCAGGCGAGCATGACCTGAACGAGAGGGTGATGAGAGAGGTTCCGCGTGGGGTTGAGGTGCTCGACGAGTATCTCGAAAGGAATGTCCTGATGTGCGTAGGCGTCCAGGATCCGGGTACGTGTCTGTGCCAGCAACTCGGTGATGGTGGGGTCGCCGTCCAAGTCGAGCCGCAGCACCAAAGTGTTGACGAAGAAGCCGACGAGGTCATCCAGGGCTGCGTCGCGGCGCCCGGCGATCGGAAAACCCACGGCCACATCGGTGCTCGCGGACAGCTGGCCCAGCAGTATCGACAGCGCCGTCTGAACGACCATGAAGTTGGTGGCGTCGTGCGCCCGCGCCAGCCGCCTGATCCGGGTGTGCAGCTGCGCCGGCCAGTCGACGGTCACGCTCGAGCCGCGATGGTCGGCTTCTCTCGGGTAGGGCCGATCAGTGGGTATCCCCAGGTGCTCGGGTAGGCCCGCCAGTGCCTGCTGCCAATACGCGAGCTGGGTGGATATGACGCTGTCGGGATCGGTGAGTTCTCCGAGGAGTTCGCGCTGCCACAGCGTGTAATCCACGTACTGCACCCGTAGCGGAGCCCAATCCGGCGCCTGCCCGCAGCGCCGGCTCTCGTAAGCGACCGCCAGGTCGGCCACCAGCGGTCGGATCGACCAGCCGTCGGCGGCGATGTGATGCACCACAGACACTAGTACGTGTTCGTCGTCGCGGAGTCGGAAAAGCCGTGCGTGCAGAGGAATCTCGGCAGTCAGATCGAACGAATGCCGGGCGACCAGGTCGATGGCCTCCCCCAACTGCTCCGCTGACCAGCCAACGGCATCCACGACCGTCCAGCCCAGATCGGCCTGCGCGGCGGCGACCACCACCTGTTCAGGTATGCCGTCCGGTGCGCTGTAAACGGTGCGCAGGCTCTCGTGGCGGGCCACGACGTCGTGCAGTGCTGCGCCGAGGGCGTCGGCATCGAGCTGACCCCGCAGTTGCAGCGCGACCGCGATGTCGAACACCGCGGAGGGGCCCTGCAACCCGTCGACGAACCACAACCGTTTCTGAGCGAACGACAAGGGCACCCTCGGGGGACGAGGTCCAGCGGTCAACCGCGGGAGCGACCTTGCGCCATCCTCCACGTGGGCGGCCAGCCGGGCCACAGTGGGGGCTTCGAACACCGTGCGCACCGCAAGATCGACACCGAGAGCGGAGTTGATGCCGGCGACCAGGCGCATCGCCGACAACGAATCCCCACCCGAATCGAAGAAGGAGTCGTCCACCCCGACGCGTTCGACGCCCAGCACTTCGGCGAAGATGCCGGCCAGGATCTCCTCGACGGTGGTGGCCGGGGCGCGGTAGCGCTCACCGTCGGCGTACTCGGGTGCAGGTAGGGCCTTGGTGTCGAGTTTGCCGTTGACGGTCAGCGGCAGCGTGTCGATGGTCACCAGGGCAGTGGGCACCATGTAGCTGGGTAGTTGGCGGGCCAGTGTGGTGCGGGCGTGGGTGGGGTCGGCGGTGCCGGTGAGGTAGCCGACGAGGCGTTTGTCGCCGGGGCGGTCTTCGCGGGCGATGACGACGGCTTGGTCGACGCCGTCGAGGGCGCTCAGGGCGGCTTGGATTTCGCCGAGTTCGATACGGTAGCCGCGGATTTTGACTTGTTGGTCGGCGCGTCCGACATAGTGCAGTTGTCCATCGGGGCGCCACCACACCAGGTCCCCGGTGCGATACATGCGGGTTCCCGGTGCCCCGAACGGGCACGCGACGAAACGAGTTCCGCTCAGTGCCGGGCGGCCGAGGTAGCCCATGCTGACGCCGGCACCCGCGACATAGAGCTCCCCCACCACACCTACCGGAACCGGGCGCAACCACCCGTCCAGCACAAACAATCCAAGGTGGGCCAACGGCGCGCCGATCGGACTGGCGACCTCGTCCACATCCGCGAGGCCGATCTCACGGAACGTGGCGTGCACCGTCGTCTCGGTGATGCCGTACATGTTGATCAGACGCGGCGAACCCGGGTGCAGCTCGAGCCACGGTGAAAGACGTTGTGGCAGTAGCGCTTCCCCACCGAAGACGACAACCTCAAGGCTGAGTTCGGGTAGGCCGCCGGGCCGGCGCACCGCAACGTCCTGCAGCGCCGCGAACGCCGACGGGGTCTGGCTGAGCACGGTGACCTGCTCGGCGGCCAAAAGGCCATGGAAGTCCTCCGGCGAGCGCACCACCTCGTCGGGCACCACGACCAGCCGTCCGCCGTAGAGCAGCGCGCCCCAGATCTCCCACACCGAGAAGTCGAACGCCAGCGAGTGACACTGGCTCCAGACGTGCGCGGGCCCCAACCCGACGCCGTCCTGCAGGGACGCGAACAACTGGAGGACGTTGTGGTGGGCGATCGCCACCCCTTTCGGGGTGCCCGTGGTTCCCGAGGTGTAGATCAGGTATGCGATGTCCCCTGCCGAAGGTCCGGGCGTTACGGCGATGGGTGGCGAGTCGACTTCGGGTCCGTCGATAACGATCACCGACAAGTCGGCGCCCTTTAGTCGGTGCGCCAGCGCGTCGCTCGTGACCGCGGCGATCGGGTTGGCATCGGCGAGCATGAAGTCGACCCGCGCATCCGGATGGGCCGGGTCGATCGCCACATACGCCGAACCCGTCTTGAGCACCGCCAGCATCGCCACAACCGCCTCTGGCGACCGGGACACCAGCAGCGCCACCCGCTGACCCGGCCCGGCACCGTGCCCGGCCAGCCGGTGCGCCAATCGGTCCGAGGCGTCGTCGAGCTCGCGGTAGGAGAGGCTGCGGCTCCCGCAGGAGATGGCTACCGCTTCCGGGGCGCGCCTCACCTGCGCGGCGAAAGCATCCGGAATCGATCTGGCCGGGTCCGACGGCCGGACCAATGCCTTGCGGTTTCCTGCGTCATCCAGGACAGCGTGCTCATCACTGTCGAGAACATTGATGGAGGACAGCGGACGCGTCGGATCGTCGATCATCGCCAGCAGAACCCGCTGGAGGCGTCGCGCGAGTGCCACGACGTCGCAGTTAGCGAACGGCCGGCCGGTGCCCACGGTTCTGAGGAAGAGGTCGTCGCCCGCGCCGGAGAAGACCAGGCCAAATGAGCCCACTACGCCCGAATTGGTATAGGTCGCCGACGTCGGGATACCGCCGAAGCTCACATCGAAGGACGCGGCCAGGAAGTTGACGCTCACCCTGTCAGCGGGGTCTCCCGCGGCGCGGCGGGCTTGACGTTCAAGGGTGTACGCGGGAAATCTCTGGTGCACCAGGGCTTCTCGAATACGCGTGTCGACGTGAGCGCAGAATTCTTCGATCGTGAACCCCGCCTGGACGGTCAGCACGAGCGGCACGACACCGGCCACCATGCCGGGTATGGTCTTCGCTTCCGGGCGTACTCGTCTGCTGACCGGGAAGTCGAGCACCACCTCCGAACCCGCTGCGCACCAACTGTGCACCATCAATGCGCAGGCCGCCGTGATGAACGTCGCCGTCGGTACGTGCCACTGACTGCACAACTCGTCGACTCGGCGGAAGATCAACGGGTCCAATCGAACAGGCGGTGACGGCCACTGATCGTGGTCGTCGACCGCGGGTGGCGAATGGCTGGTACCGGCCTCTCCTGGAAGGTTTTCGGTCCAGTACGCCTGATCGACGAGATAGTCGCCGGAAGCTTCGTATTCGTGCTCGATGTCGATCAAGTCCTGCAGTGAACCGAAAAGTGCCGGCGGGACGGGCTCGCCGGCGACGATCGCGGAGTAGACGACACCGATTCGATGACCCACCAACGCAACGCCGATCGCATCGATGACGATATGGTGACCCGTCGCAAACAAGTGAAACTCGCTGAGCCCTGTCTGGAACAGCGCGAATCTGATCATCGGGCCACCGAACGGCATCGGTGTGCGTTGCATAGACGAGGCCAGCGTGTGGGCCTCCCGCACAGGATCGGGTGAAGCGCGCAGGTCGTGGAATTCCACAGTGCTGGTGGAGTATTCGACAGGCCGCTGGACCACCTGTCCGTCCACCTCGTGGATGACCGCCCTGACGGGTTCGGCCTCGCGCATCACACGCCGGATCGCCCATGCCAGGGCATCACGTTCGACCGCTCCGGCGATCTTCACCAGCAGGCCGACCTGCCACTCGGCGCCGGAGTCGCCCGTTTCCTGCGCCAGCCAGATGTCTAGCTGTCCGCGTGTCAGCGGACGCACCCCGTCGTCAAGAGTCATTCCCCGGCCCCCTGCCAGCGACGATCTGGCTAACGCGAATTCCCGTCGGCAGCCAGACGTTCCCGCAGGCTTCGCGGCCGGATGTCCGGCCAGTGCTGCTCGATGTACTCCAGACATGCATCGCGACCGGCCTCGCCGTAGACCACTCGCCAGCCCGCCGGAACTTCGGCGAACGTCGGCCACAGGCTGTGCTGCTCCTCGTCGTTGATCAATACGAGAAAGCTGCCGTTGGCGTCGTCGAACGGATTCACGCTCATGGACGTCCCCCACCCACTCGAACTGGTTGAACCATCTGAACCTACTTGAGGAGAGCTACGCCCGAGTGCAGTTTTGGCAAATCATTTTCGCGGGCGTCACATAACCCTAGGAGCCGAGGTGCAGTTTCGCATTTCGGATGACGTGCTTCCGCGCCTCGAAGCGGTTCGCCAGCGGTCGCTCGTGGAGCTTTCGGGATGCAGAATCGCGTAGCCACACCATGACGCGAATTGTGTCAAGCGTAGGGCTCTACCTGTTTTTCCCGGGTGGAAATCGGGTCCGAACGCGGGCTCACACCGTGCGTGAAAGTTGATCTGGCAAGGACGTGAAATGATCTTGATTGCTGACGATCTTCTCCGCTCGATCCGTCGGCAGGACGCTCTGGCCGTGTCCCGGATTCGCCGAATCGCGAAAGCTCGACATGGCGTCATTTCAAAGTCACAGCAACATGTCTACGCGTTAAAAAATTAGTTTCTGAATCGATATAGTCGGTCAATGGGATCACACACCGCGGATCCGCCTGAGAGGCTGACGACGGTCAGCCTCCTGACAGCCGGTCCGTCGGGCTCAGTTGGGTCGCACGGTGCTTGACGAAGCACTGCACCGACCCGCACAGCTGGACGTACGGTCCGAGTCGGAGAGGGTCGCTCCGCCGCGGATCGGCGGCCTGGCCTCAAGGGAACGGGGGCAAGGCCGTGGGCAACACAGTCACACCAATTGCGGTCATCGGCATGGCCTGTCGGCTGCCCGGGGGAATCGAATCCCCCGAGGCGTTGTGGGAAGCGCTGGTGCGCGGCGAGGACCTCGTCACCGAGGTGCCGCGTGAGCGCTGGGATCCCGACGAGTACTACGACCCTGAGCCCGGGGTGCCGGGGCGCTCAGTCTCGAAATGGGGCGCATTCCTCGCCGACGTCGACGGCTTCGATCCAGAGTTCTTCGGCATCAACGAATCCGAGGCGAGGGCCATCGATCCCCAGCACCGGCTGCTGCTGGAAACCTCATGGGAGGCGATGGAGCATGCGGGACTGACCAAAGCCGCGATGAACGGATCCTTGACCGGGGTATTCGTCGGACTCACCCATGGGGACTACCAACTGGTGGCCGCCGACGCCCATGCTGTCGAGGGACCATACGGCTTCAGCGGCAACAGCTTCAGCATGGCCTCCGGCCGGATCGCCTACGCGTTGGGCCTACACGGTCCGGCGTTGACCATGGACACCGCCTGCTCATCCGGTCTGACCGCGGTTCACACGGCCTGCCGCAGTCTTCACGAGGGGGAGAGCAACCTCGCGTTCGCCGGGGGTGTCTCGGTGATGCTGGATCCGCGCAAGTTCGTTTCGGGGTCGGCCCTGGGGATGGGATCCCCGACAGGGCGCTGCCACGCATTCGACGCGGCGGCCGACGGATTCGTCGGCGGTGAGGGCTGTGTGGTTCTGCTGCTCAAGCGCTTGCAGGACGCGCAGCGTGACGAGGACCGGGTCCTGGCGGTGATACGGGGAACCGCTGCCAATCAGGACGGCCACACGGTCAACATCGCGACACCGTCGCGACCCGCGCAGGTCGCGGCGTATCGGTCGGCACTCGCGGTCTCGGGAGTGGATGCCGCAACCATCGGCGTGGTCGAGACGCACGGTACCGGTACCCCGACTGGCGATCCAATCGAATTCGCCAGTCTGGCAGAGGTATACGGCCTCGACAATCCGTGTGCGCTCGCTGCGGTGAAGACGAACTTCGGCCACACCCAATCCGCATCCGGCGCACTGGGGGTCATGAAGGCAGTCCTCGCCCTGCAGCACGGCATCGTTCCGCAGAACCTTCACTTCACCCGTCTGCCCGACGACCTGGCTGACATCGACACCAAACTCTTTGTACCACAGACTAATACGCCGTGGCCTACCAACGGCCAGGTGCCCCGGCGTGCGGCGGTGTCGTCCTACGGCATGTCAGGAACCAACGTCCACGCCATCCTCGAGCAGGCTCCCGTGTCGATGGACGGCGCCGCGCCATGCGGCGGCGATCTCGATGCGACGCCCCCCATGCTCTTTCCGCTGTCGTCCACTTCCGCCGACGAGTTGCGGCGCACCGCAGGACGATTGGCCGAGTGGGTGCGCACGCACGAGGACGCGGCCCTGCCCGACCTGGCGTACACCCTGACGCGGCGCCGCGCACACCGCCCGGTCCGCACCACCGTCGTCGCGAGCACCAGGGCCGAGCTCGCCGCGGCTCTGCAGACGTTGGCGGACAGCGATACCCCTTACGAGGCGGCAGTCGGGCAGGACGACCGCGGACCGGTGTGGGTGTTCTCCGGGCAGGGTTCGCAGTGGGCCCAGATGGGGAAGGACCTGCTCGCGAACGACCCTGTGTTCGCCGCCACCGTCGAGCAGTTGGAGCCACTGATCGCCCGGGAATCCGGTTTCTCGGTGACCGAGGCGATGACGGCGCCCCACATGGTCACGAGCATCGATCAGGTGCAGCCGACATTGTTCACCATGCAGGTGGCGATGGCGGCTGCACTGAAAGACCATGGGGCGCGCCCGGGTGCTGTCATCGGACACTCCATGGGTGAAGCGGCTGCGGCCGTGGTCGCGG
Organism: Mycolicibacterium iranicum; assembly: GCF_001650495.1. GTDB lineage: Bacteria > Actinomycetota > Actinomycetes > Mycobacteriales > Mycobacteriaceae > Mycobacterium > Mycobacterium iranicum_A. The sequence continues at coordinate 8,432 of NZ_LWCS01000098.1, forward strand.
GCGCCCTGTCCCTGGAAGACGGCGCGCGGGTGATCTGCCGCCGTTCCCGGCTGATGTCGACCATCGCAGGTTCGGGAGCGATGGCGTCGGTGGAACTACCTGCCAAACAAGTGCTTTCCGAGCTTCGAGGCGCAGAGGATGTCGTCGTCGCCGTGGTGGCTTCACCCGAGTCCACGGTGATCGGCGGCGACACCGACACCGTTCGGGCGCTGATCGCCGCATGGGAGGAACGCGGGGTGAGCGCCCGCGAGGTCGCCGTCGACGTTGCGTCGCATTCGCCTCAGGTCGATCCGATCCTCGACGAGCTGGCCGACGTGCTCGCTGAGATCACCCCGGCGCCGCCCGAGGTACCGTTCTATTCGGCCACGGAGTTCGACCCTCGCGATGAGGTCGTGTGCGACAGCCAGTACTGGGTGCACAATCTGCGCCGAACGGTGCGCTTCGCCACGGCGGTACGGGCCGCTCTGGAGGACGGTTACCGCGTCTTCGGTGAACTGTCCCCGCACCCACTGCTCACCAATGCCCTCGGGCAGACCGCGAACAGTCTGGAGCTGCCGTCGGCTGCCCTGGCCGGGATGCGTCGCGATCAGGCGCTGCCCTACGGACTGCTGGAATTCGTCGGCGATCTGCACAGTGTCGGTGCCGCAGTGGATTTCCCCGCGCGGTGCCCGCAAGGGCGGCTGGTCGACGCTCCGCTGCCGACCTGGACTCACCGCCGGCTGTGGTTGGACGGCGACGGTCAAGAGGCCCACAACCCCGGCGGTTATACCGTGTCGGCCCATCCCCTGATGGGCCCGCATGTGCGCCTTCAGGAGGAACCGGAGCGACACGTGTGGCAGGCCGAGATCGGCACCGCCGCACATCCGTGGCTGGCCGAGCACCGGATCCGCGATGTGGCGGTGCTCCCCGGTGCGGCCTACTGTGAGATGGCGCTGGAGGCCGCCCAGGCCGTCCTGGGTGATGCCGCCGAGATCTGCGACCTTCGCTTCGAACGGGCGCTGCTGCTCGACGACCACACCGCGATCGGTGCCTCCGTGTCATTGTCCTCCCCGGGCGTGGGCGAGTTCAGCGTCGAGACCAATCAGGGTGGCGAGACCATACGGCATGCTGCCGCGGTCCTGAGCGCCACCGATGACGTGGAACCACCCACGTACGACCTCTCGGCGTTGGTCGCCGAACATCCGCACAGCATCGATGGAGCCGACGTCCGGCTTGGACTGGATCGCGTCGGTATTCACTATGGTCTGGCGTTTACCGGCCTCGGCGCCGTGCGTACCGCCGACGCGGCAACAGGCACGGTGCTCGCCGAGGTCGCCCTGCCGCGCCAGATCCGCTCCCAGCAGAGCGCCTACGGTGTGCACCCAGCCCTTCTGGATGCCTGCTTCCAGTCTGTGGGTGCGAGCCGCCGGGTCCAGGAACTGGGCGAGAACATGATGGGGTTGCCCCTGGGCGCCGACCGGCTGCGCTCCTTCGGCTCGGCACGCAATGCACGCTACTGTTATACGCGGGTGACCAAGGCGGACGGCACGGGTGTCGATGCCGATCTGGATGTGCTCGACGAACACGGCGCCGTCCTACTGACCGTGCGCGGCCTGCGTTGCGGCACAGGAGCTTCCGACGCCGAGCGCAGAGACCGGCTGCTGGCTGAGCGTCTGCTGACCGTCGGATGGCAGGAGCGGGCTCTGCCCGAGATCCCCCGGACCGATGCCGGAACCTGGTTGCTCATCAGCACGTCGAGCGCCGACGTGTTGCCCTCCACGCTGAGCGATGCGATGAAGAACTATGGCGCACGATGCACCACGATGACGTGGCTCCCCCGCGGCGACCACATGCAGAACACACGATTGCTCGCTGAGCATCTCCGCACCGGTGACTTCACGGGAATGGTGATCCTCACGGGACCCAGAACCGAGGACACCGTCGACACTTCTCCGCGGGTGGGCTGCGAGTACGTAAAGCACCTGGTGCGCATCACTCGCGAACTCCCCGAGATCCCGGGCCAACTGCCTCACCTGTTCATCGTGAGCCGCAATGCCCAGACCGTCGTCGCCGGCGATGTGGCCAACCTCGACCAGGGCGGGCTGCGGGGCCTGGCTCGGGTGATCGGCACCGAACACCCTGATCTGCACACGCAGCAGATCGACGCCGACGATTCCACCGAGGCCGAACGCCTCGCCCACCAACTGCTCAGCGGATCTGACGAAGACGAGACCGCGTGGCGCAACGGCGTGTGGTACACCGCCCGGTTGCGCCCCGCTCCCCTGCGCCCCGAAGAGCGACGCACCTCCCTCGCCCATCCGGATCGGGACGGCATGCGCCTGCAGGTCCGCAGTCCAGGAGATCTCGAGACACTCGAACTCGTCGCTTCTGAGCGTATTTCGCCGGACCAGGGTCAGATCGAGGTCGCGATCGCAGCATCGAGCATCAACTTCAGGGACGTCCTTCTGGCATACGACCGGTACCGCAGCATCAACGGTGTGGTGCAACAGCTGGGCATGGACTTCGCCGGCGTTGTCACCGCGATCGGCCCCGGCGTCACCAGGCATCAGGTCGGTGATCGCGTCGGCGGGATGTCGCTCAACGGCACCTGGGCGACATTCATCACCTGCGACGAGCGGCATGCGGTCACTCTGCCGGCCGGTCTCACCGACGCTCAGGCGGCTGCGCTGACGACCGCGCACGCGACCGCCTGGTACGGCCTGCACGAGCTGGCGCGCATTTCCCGGGGTGACAAGGTACTGATCCACTCCGGGACAGGGGGCGTGGGACAGGCGGCCATCGCCATCGCGCGCGCCGCAGGTGCGCAGATCTACGCCACGGCGGGTAGCGAGCAGCGTCGGCAGGTGTTGCGCGACATGGGGATCGAGCATGTCTACGACTCGCGAAGCCCCGAGTTCGCCGACGGAATCCGTCGTGACACCGACGGCTACGGCGTCGACATCGTGCTGAATTCCGTGTCCGGCCCCCTCCAGAGGGCGGGGATAGAACTGCTGGCTTTCGACGGGCGGTTCGTCGAGATCGGTAAGCGTGACATCTACGGCGACACCCGGTTGGGGCTCTTGCCGTTTCAGCGCAACCTGTCCTTCCTTGCGTTCGACCTGTCGTTGAAAGCCAGTCGTCATCCGGACAAGTTCCAGGACGTGGCCAACGCGGTCTACACCAACGCCGTCAGCGGTGTCCTGCCCATGCCGGAAGCCACCCACTACCCCCTCTCCGACGCCGCGGTCGCCATTCGGGTGATGGGCGCTGCTCAGCACACAGGCAAGCTGCTCTTGGACATACCGCGGGCCGGAACGTGCCGGGTCGTCGTGCAGCCACAGGACGTCCCGGTCTTCCGCGAGGACGGTGCCTACGTACTCACCGGCGGTCTTGGTGGCCTCGGGCTGTACCTGGCGGAGAAACTGGCAGCGGCCCGTTGTGGACGTATCGTGCTCTCCTCGCGTTCGCACCCGACGTCGAAGGCGCAGGAGGCGATCGAGCGTATCCGTGGGACAGGCGTCGACGTCGTTGTGGAATGCGGTGACATCGCAGATCCGGGGACGGCAGAGCGGCTGGTGGCCGCCGCGACCGCCACCGGGCTGCCGGTGCGCGGAGTGCTGCACGCCGCGGCGGTGGTCGAGGATGGGACGTTGACCAGCATCACCGACGACCTCGTCGAACGTGACTGGGCGCCCAAGGTTTACGGCGCATGGAATCTGCACACCGCGACCGCCGACCAGCCCTTGGACTGGTTCTGCGCATTCTCCTCGGCGGCCGCGCTGCTGGGATCCCCGGGCCAGGGAGCCTACGCCGCCGCCAACTCCTGGATGGACGCCTTCGGCCACTGGCGCCGAACCCAAGGCCGCCCGACCACCGTGATCGCATGGGGCGCCTGGGGTGAGGTCGGGCGGGCGACAGACTTCGCGGAGGGCGCCGGCGCGGCGATCGCTTCCGACGAAGGCGCCTACGCGTTCGAAACCCTGCTGCGACACGACCGGACCTACACCGGGTATGCGCCAATCATCGGTACGCCGTGGGTGACAGCCTTCGCTTCGCGCAGCCCCTTTGCCGAGGCGTTCCGCGCCAGCGCCCAATCCGACACAGGCACAGGCCAACTGCGAGCCGAGCTCAACGACCTCCCGCTTGATGAGTGGCCCGTTCGGCTACGTCGTCTCGTGTCCGAGCGGATCAGCCTGATCCTGCGCCGCAGTATCGATCCCGACCGGCCGCTGTCAGAGTACGGGCTCGACTCGTTGGGGGCCCTGGAGCTACGCACGCGCGTCGAAGCCGAAACGGGTGTTCGCCTCAGCCCCGGTGACATCGCGGTGGCCAACGTCCGCGACCTGGCGGAGTTGCTGTACGAAAGGATGGCCTCCGCCGACACCCGTCAGCGGCACGACCAACTTCTCGACGCGGCTGCGGCAGCGCGCAGCAAGCTCCTCGCGCACGTGAACAAGCAGGCCGACGGCCACACCAACCCCTAGGACGCGAACAGCGGCCGGTCCCGCGCGACGTGGCGTTGTGCGAGGACGTCCAGTAGCGGGTCGGACAGGTCGGCGACGTCCTTCGCTGCATCGGCCGCGCACTGTTCACACAACGCGGACAGCTCGAAGGTCAGCGCGGCGACGTCGCCAGGATCAAGCGCCAGCAGTCGCTGCGCGGCGGTGGCCGACCCGGTCATCGTGGTGTAGACGACCGACAACGCTGTGTACTGATCGGTAAGGCCGCCTGCCCGGCCGACGGCTCCGGCGGCCACCGCGAGATGCGGCGTCGCACCGAGGGTGTGCCAGGTCTCGTCCGGCCATACCCGCCGGGCGAGCCGCACCAGGCCGCGCCCCTGCGCACGCGAAGCCATTCGGGCAGCGGGAGACGGTGTGCGCGCATCGGTTTCGAGATCACCGCCCTCGCCCGCCGCGGCCGAGAGGCTGCCGCGGTGCACCGCGGCAGCCAGGGATGCGGTGACTAGTCCCGTGGTGCGGATGCGCCGCGTCAGATACGCGCGCAGCGACGAAAGGTCGACGACCAGCCCGCTGGTCACTGCCTCCTCGATGCCGCCCGAATGGACATGCCCGCCCGTCGGCAGCCGGGAGTCAGCAAGCGCGAGCAGCGTGACGAGGTTCGACATTGTGAAGAAATCGCCTAGAACAGAAAGTATCTCTGCGCCATGGGCAGTTCCGCGGCGGGTTGTTCCTGCCACACCTCACCGTCGATGCGGACGGTGAAGGTATCCGGGTCGACCTGGATGTCTGGGGTGGCGTCGTTGAGCGGCATCTGTGCCTTGCCGACACCGCGGACGTTCGCCACGGGAACGAGCTGGCGATTGACTGCGATCCGCTCCGCCAAATGTGCCTCGATCGCTTGCGGTGCAACGAAATGCAGCGACGTCTCAGCCGCTGCGGCGGGTGACGCGCCGAACATCGGCCTCGGCAGCACCGGCTGCGGAGTGGGGATGGACGCATTTGCGTCACCCATCGCGGCCCACGCGATCATCCCGCCCTTGACCACTGCGTGCGGACGCACACCGAAGAACGCCGGCTCCCACAGCACCAGATCCGCCAGCTTGCCCACCTCGACCGAACCGATCTCCTCGGCCATGCCATGCGCCACGGCAGGGCAGATCGTGTACTTGGCGACATAGCGGCGCGCCCGCAAGTTGTCGGCGCCTGCGTCACCGGGCAGGAATCCGCGGCGGCGCTTCATCACGTGTGCGGTCTGCCAGGTCCGCATCACCACCTCGCCTATGCGGCCCATCGCCTGAGCGTCGCTGCCGATCATCGAGATCGCCCCGATGTCGTGCAGCAGGTCCTCGGCCGCGATCGTCGAAGGGCGGATGCGGCTCTCGGCGAAGGCGAGATCCTCAGGGACGCCGGGATTGAGGTGATGGCACACCATGAGCATGTCGAGGTGCTCATCGAGTGTGTTGACGGTGTGCGGCCGCGTCGGGTTGGTCGAACTCGGCAGCACGTTCGGTTTACCGGCGACGGTGATGATGTCGGGTGCGTGACCGCCGCCGGCGCCTTCGGTGTGGTAGGCGTGGATCGAGCGGCCCTTGATGGCGGTGAGCGTGTCCTCCACGAAGCCCGCTTCGTTGAGGGTGTCGGTGTGGATGTTGGCCTGCACGCCGGCCGCCTCGCACACCGTCAGGCACGCGTCGATGGCTGCAGGCGTGGTCCCCCAGTCCTCGTGAAGCTTGAAACCCGCTGCGCCACCGCGTAACTGCTCCCACATGGCTTCGGCGCTGACGGTGTTGCCCTTTCCCAGCAGCGCCACGTTGAGCGGCCAGGTGTCGAGCGCCTCGAGCATGCGCGCCAGATGCCAGGAGCCGGGTGTGACCGTGGTGGCCTTGCTGCCTTCGGCCGGTCCGGTGCCGCCGGCGACGATCGTCGTGATGCCGCCGCCGAGGGCCTCTTCCATGATCTGTGGGCAGATCAGGTGGACGTGGCAATCGATCGCCCCCGCGGTGACGATCCGGCCGTCGCCCGCGATGATCTCGGTCGACGGACCGACCACCAGGTCCGGGTGCACTCCCGTCATGATGTCGGGATTACCGGCCTTGCCGATCGCGACAATGCGGCCGTCCCGAATTCCGATGTCGGCCTTGATGATTCCCCAGTAGTCAAGGATCACGGCGCCGGTGATGACGGTGTCGGGAGCCCCGTCGGCCCGCGTGGCGCGGGACTGACCCATCGACTCACGCAGCACCTTGCCGCCCCCGAAGACGGCCTCGTCGCCCGCCAGTCCGGGCCCACCGCTGCGGTCCTCGGTGATCTCGATGAACAGGTCGGTGTCGGCGAGCCGGATACGGTCACCGACGGTGGGGCCGAACAGAGCCGCGTAGCGGGGCCGAGACAGTCGAGTCATGGGGTCCGTCTCCTCTTGGCACAGGCGCTCATCGGGGTTGGTCCAATCTGCCCGGCGGATCCAGCGTCAGACCCCACACCTCCCGGGTACCGGCCAGCGGCACGAGACTGACCCGTTGCGCGACACCGGGTTCGAAGCGGATCGCGGTGCCCGCCGGGATGTCGAGCCGGTAGCCGTGCGCCGCCGCGCGGTCGAACTCCAGCGCGCTGTTCGCCTGCGTCACGTGGACATGGCTGCCGACCTGCACCGGCCGGTCACCGGTGTTGACGATGTCGAGTTCCAACCGTGTTGCGCCCGGATTGATCTCGATGTCTCCCTCGCCGAAGACGATCTCCCCAGGGGTGACATATGCGCGATCCGCAGGCTCCTCGCTCACGCGGCCCTCCTAAGGAATCGGGTGGTGGACGGTGACGAGTTTCGTGCCGTCGGGGAAGGTCGCTTCCACCTGGACATCGTGAAGCATCTCGGGGACACCGTCCATGACGTCCTCCCGCGCGAGAACCTCACGGCCACTGACCATCAGCTCCGCGACGGACCGGCCGTCGCGGGCGCCTTCGAGGACGTGGTCGCTGATCACCGCAACCGCCTCGGGGTGGTTGAGCTTGAGGCCGCGCCCCTGGCGGCGGCGAGCGACTTCGGCTGCGTATGAAAGCAGCAGCCGTTCCTGTTCATGCGGCGTTAAACGCATGGCCGCGATCCTGCCACGACGGAGGGCAGTCAGCAGCGCTCACGCGCTTGCTACGCGTCGGAGTCGGATGCGACGCTACGCATCGGGGTTGCATGCGACGCTACGCATCGGTGATGTTCTGTAGACGTACCTGCCCCCGCGCGACCACACGATCCGTTTCGTCGGTGATGGTGATCAGCCACAATTGCTGACGCCTTCCCCGGTGGATGGGTGTCGACGTCGCCGTCACCGTTCCTGTACGGATCGCCCGGAGGAAGTCGGTGTTGTTGTTGACGCCGACGACCGTGCCCCCGCCGTTCTCGTTCAACCAGACGTGGCCGGACACGCTGGCCATGCTCTCGATCACGGCGCAGTACACGCCGCCGTGGACGATTCCCCACGGCTGCAACAGCTTTTCGGTGATGGTCAGCTGGGCGCGGCCGCCGTCGGGGGTCATCTCCAGGTACGTCAGCCCGAGCTCCCTGTCGAAACCGGCACCGAGGTTTTCGCGAAGGTCAGTCGTCACGGCTTGTGTCTACACCGTCGGGTCACCCAACGGGAAATAGGGAAGCGCAGAAATGCGGAAGGGCCCCACGCGCAATGGCGTAGGGCCCTTCCTTCGGTTGGACCGGGGGTCTCTGCAGCCCTCAGGACTCCGGCGCGGTCCGTTCGTTCCGAAGTCGGTGTTCGAACCAACCTCCACAGGATAGGCAAGGCTGTCCTAATTAAGCAAGAGCTTCCCGGTGTTCATCCTCGGCATCCCCCGGACCGGCAGGCCGAACCCGACCAGCGCGTCCAGGACGGCTTGCCCGCGTCGCATGCTGACGACCTCGCTGGAGCCCGCCAGGAGTGGAACCTGAGTCGCCGCACTGACGACTGCGCCTCCGACGATGTGCCACATCGCCGCCACGGGCATTGCGCCGTCGCAGACGGCGGCAAGCCTGTTGAACAACGGGCCGAGCGCGCGGTGGCTGCGATGCGCGATCCAGGTCGTCAGGGCCGCCTCGCTGGGCAGTGCGACGATCCCGGTCTGACCCGTACGCCCGGCATCTACCCGGCGGGGCCGGAAGAAGGGGTCATCTGCCAGTGCGCGGACAGTCGGATCGACCACGCCGACCCAGTCGATGGCACCCTCGGAGTCGACATGAACCCAGAGGTTCTCCAGGCCGGTGTCCCAGGCGCGGGCCTCGAGGACGAGCAGGGGGATCACCCGGCCGATCACCACGTGCGCGAACGTCGCCGCGAGCTGCTGAGCCACGGCGGCGCGGCTGTCGGTCTCGGCGACGCCGGCATCGAACATGGTGTCCAGTCGGTCGGTTGTCAGGATCTCTGCGAGCGGCCACCAGCGTCGCCGGGAGAGGTCGCCCATCACTGCAACGCCGTAGACCCTGGGGCATTCGCGGTACAACGCCCGAAGCCGACGGCTCGATTCGTGGATCGGCAACGTTCGCTTGATTGTCATGCTCGCAATCAGCGGATCCTCGACCAGGACCGTCATGGAACCTCCACTTCGAATCAACAGTTAGGTTAGCCTAACCACTGATTAGGTTAGCCTTACTAGAGTTGCGAGCACAATGCGACAACCAGGGGAGGGATATCCTGTGACCGGACTCACACGAGCGGACGGGTGCATCGGGAGACGCCGCGACGTTGCCTTGACGGAGAGGATGTCCGGGGCCGACCGGACTGCGTGCGAAGCTGATACGACACGCGGTAGTAAACCCGTAGTACCCTTTGATCTACTGCCTGTAGGAGATGGACGGAAGATGGCCAAGCTGACTCGGCTCGGAGAGCTGGAACGCTCCGTCATGGACCACCTGTGGTCGGCGGGCGAGCCGCAGACTGTGCGGCAGGTGCATGAGGCGCTCGCGGCGCACCGCGATCTCGCCTACACGACGATCATGACCGTGTTGCAGCGGCTGGCAAAGAAGAGCCTCGTGGTGCAGCACCGCGACGATCGCGCCCATCGGTACGCGCCCACCCACGGCCGCGACGAACTGGTCGCAGGGCTGATGGTCGACGCACTCGATCAGGCTGCGGACTCCGGGAGTCGCGAAGCAGCTCTCGTGCATTTCGTCGAGCGGGTCGGCGCCGATGAGGCGGCCGCGCTGCGCCGCGCTCTCGCCGAGCTGGAAGACAAGCACCAGGCTCAAAGACCCGCTGGCGGTGCGGGCACCGCCTGAGTCACACTGACAGTGTGTCCGCGCTGGCCTTCACCATCGTCGCCCTGATTCTGTCGGGGCCGGTGCCTGCATTGCTGGCCCGCGCTGCGTGGCCCCTGCGTGCACCCCGCGCCGCCATCGTGTTGTGGCAGTCGATCGCTTTGGCCGCCGTCCTTTCCGCATTCTCGGCGGGTATCGCCATCGCGATCCGGCTTTTCGAGCCGGGACCCGACGGTCGGCCGACCGCAACCATCACCAGCGGGGTCGCCGCGCTGGGCTGGCCGCTGTGGACGGCCTATGTGACGGTCTTCGTCCTCACCCTGGTGATCGGCGCGCGGCTGATCGCCTCGGTGATCAACGTCGCGATCGCGACGCGGCGCCGCCGAGCCCACCACCGGATGGTCGTCGACCTCGTCGGCGCCCGCCGCACCAGTCCCAGGGCGCGCAGCGGGTTGCGCATTCTCGATGTGGACCAGCCACTCGCATACTGCCTGCCAGGCGTCCGCAGCCGCGTTGTGTTGAGTGAGGGTGCCCTGAAGACGCTGTCGGACAACGAGATCGGGGCGATCCTCGAGCATGAGCGCGCGCATCTGCGAGCCCGTCATGATCTGGTCCTCGAGATGTTCACCGCTGTGCACGCGGCGTTCCCGCGACTGGTGCGCAGCGCACACGCACTCAACGCCGTTCGTCTCCTGATCGAGTTGCTCGCCGATGACGCCGCGGTGCGGGCCGAAGGTCCGACCCCGCTGGCGCGGGCCCTCGTCGCCTGCGCCGCCGCGCGTGCACCGCGCGGGGCTCTCGCCGCGGGCGGCCCCACCACGGTCGTCCGGGTGCGCCGGCTCGGCGGCAAGCCCAACAGCAGGATGCTCGCGGCGGGCGCCTACGCCGCCGCGGCGGCTGTGCTCGTGCTGCCGACCGTCGCTTTCGCGGTGCCGTGGTTGAACGAACTGCACCGACTGTTCGTCGTGTAAACCGGGACGTGCCCGGAGCTCCTCTGCGTTTTGAACTGCTAGAAGCGTTTCACCTGCCAGAAGCTGTGCCGACATCGGAAATCGAAGGGATTTCGTCTATGAGCTCGACCACGGGTACCGCCCAGATCGGCGTGACAGGCCTTGCCGTCATGGGGTCCAACCTCGCGCGGAACTTCGCCAGTCACGGGTACACGGTGGCTCTGCACAACAGGTCGATCGCCAAGACCGACGCGCTGCTCGCCGAGCACGGTTCCGAGGGCGACTTCGTGCGCAGTGAGACGATCGCGGAGTTCCTCGACGCGCTGGAGAAGCCGCGTCGCGTCATCATCATGGTCAAGGCCGGTGACCCCACGGATGCGGTGATCAACGAGCTCGCCGACGCCATGGAAGAAGGCGACATCATCATCGACGGCGGCAACGCGCTCTACACCGACACCATCCGCCGGGAGAGGGCCATCCGCGAGCGCGGCCTGCATTTCGTCGGAGCCGGCATCTCCGGCGGCGAGGAAGGTGCGCTCAAAGGCCCGTCGATCATGCCCGGCGGCCCCGCCGAGTCCTACGAATCGCTTGGCCCGCTGCTCGAGGAGATCTCGGCGCACGTCGACGGCGTGCCCTGCTGCACCCACATCGGTCCGGACGGCGCCGGGCACTTCGTGAAGATGGTGCACAACGGCATCGAGTACTCGGACATGCAACTCATCGGCGAGGCCTATCAACTGCTGCGCGACGGCCTCGGCAAGACCGCTCCCGAGATCGCCGACGTCTTCGCCGAATGGAACAAGGGCGACCTCGACAGCTTCCTGATCGAGATCACCGCCGAGGTGCTGCGCCAGACCGACGCCAAGACCGGCAAGCCGCTGGTCGACCTGATTCTCGACGAGGCCGAGCAGAAGGGCACGGGCCGTTGGACCGTCAAGTCTGCTCTGGACCTGGGCGTGCCCGTCACCGGTATCGCCGAGGCCGTGTTCGCGCGCGCTCTCTCGGGCTCGGTGGCCCAGCGCAAGGCGACGACCGGTTTGGCGTCCGGCGATCTCGGTGAGAAGCCCAGCGACGCAACACAGTTCACCGAGGACATCCGCCAGGCGCTGTACGCGTCGAAGATCATCGCCTACGCGCAGGGCTTCAACCAGATCCAGGCCGGCTCCGACGAGTACAACTGGGACATCAAGCCCGGCGACATGGCGAGGATCTGGCGTGGCGGCTGCATCATCCGGGCCAAGTTCCTGAACCGGATCACCGACGCGTTCGACAACGACCCCCATCTGCCCACCCTGATCGTCGACCCGTACTTCCGTGATGCCATCGAGGCCGCGATCGACAGCTGGCGCCGCGTGGTCGTGACGGCCACCGAGCTCGGTATCCCGATCCCCGGATTCAGCTCCGCGCTGTCCTATTACGACGGTCTGCGCACCGAGCGTCTACCGGCCGCGCTGACGCAGGGGTTGCGTGATTTCTTCGGCGCGCACACCTACGGACGAATCGACGCCGACCGCGACATGCGTTTCCACACCCTGTGGAGCGGCGACCGCACCGAGGTCGAAGCCTGACGTTCGTCCGCGACGAGACACGAACTCGCACGGTCCGGGCCACGAGCGTGCGAGTTCGGGTCTGCTCGGCGTTGGATACGACGCCACTAGACTCGGGGCCGTGAAGTTTCTGGATGGCCACCGGCCGCCCTTCGACCTGACCTATAACGATGTGTTCATCGTGCCGGGGTGCTCCAACCTGCCGTCGCGCTTCGACGTGAACCTGTCCACGGTCGACGGGTCGGGCACCACCATCCCAGTGGTCGTCGCGAACATGACCGCGGTGGCGGGGCGCCGGATGGCCGAGACGGTCGCCCGCCGGGGCGGGATCGTCGTTCTGCCGCAAGATCTTCCGTTGTCCGCAGTCCAGCACACGGTGGACTTCGTCAAGAGCCGCGACACCGTCGTCGACACCCCCGTCACGCTCTCCCCCGACGACTCGGTGTCCGACGCCGCTGCGCTGATCCACAAACGCGCCCACGGGGCTGCGGTCGTGGTGGCCGACAATCGGCCCGTCGGCCTGGTCACCGAGGAGTCCTGCCGCGGAGTGGACCGCTTCACCAGAGTTCGTGATGTGGCGATCCACGATTTCGTCACCGCTCCGGTCGGTACGGAGCCCCGCAAAGTCTTCGATCTCCTCGACCACGCCCCCAAGGACGGCGGGTCCATCGCCGTCCTCACCGAGGCCGACGGATCGCTGGCCGGTGTCCTGACGCGCACCGGCGCCATCCGAGCGGGCATCTATGCCCCGGCGGTCGACGCGAACGGTCGGCTGAGGATCGCGGCGGCGGTCGGGATCAACGGCGACGTCGCAGCGAAAGCCCGCGACCTGGCCGACGCGGGTGCCGACCTCCTTGTCATCGACACCGCACACGGGCATCAGCAGAAGATGCTCGACGTCATCGAGGCGGTCGCATCGCTCGACCTCGGCCTTCCGCTGGCGGCGGGCAACGTGGTCTCGGCGGAGGGTACTCGCGACCTGATCAATGCCGGCGCCACCATCGTGAAGGTCGGCGTCGGCCCCGGCGCCATGTGTACCACGAGGATGATGACGGGAGTCGGCCGTCCGCAGTTCTCCGCCGTGGTTGAATGTTCAGCTGCGGCAAAGGAACTCGGCGGACACGTGTGGGCGGACGGAGGCGTGCGCCATCCGCGCGACGTGGCGTTGGCGCTCGCTGCGGGAGCGTCGAACGTGATGATCGGTTCGTGGTTCGCGGGTACGTACGAGTCACCCGGTGATCTGATGCACGACCGCGACGACCAGCCCTACAAGGAGAGTTACGGCATGGCGTCCAAGCGCGCTGTCGCAGCCCGCACCGCCTCCGACAGCGCCTTCGACCGGGCGCGCAAGGGACTCTTCGAGGAGGGCATCTCGACCTCGCGGATGGGACTGGACCCCGTGCGCGGTGGTGTCGAGGACCTCATCGACCACATCACCTCCGGCGTCCGCAGCACGTGTACCTACGTCGGCGCAGCAACACTGCCCGAACTGCACGAGAAGGTCGTGCTCGGAGTGCAGTCAGCCGCTGGTTTCGCCGAGGGGCACCCGCTGCCCACCGGTTGGTGACGGATACGCCAGGACACTCTGGTCTTCGCGGTCGTCGACCTCGACGGTGACGGATTCGCCCGCCACCAGATCGGTTCGGCCTGCGCTGCGCAGCTGTAGTGCCGTTCCGTCCACCAGTCGGACGTGGACGACGGTGTCGGCACCGTAGAACCGGCAGGCCGTCACCAGCGCAGGTATCCCTGCTGACCCGAGCCGCAGCTGCTCGGGCCGCAGCACCGCCACGGCGGGCCCGTCGGCGACCGGGAGCCGGGCGCGGAGCGCTCCGAGCGCCGTGTGCACGATCCCGGACCTGGCAATTCCGCCGAGTTCGACTGTGCTGCCGATGAACCGGGCGTTGGTCAAGGTGGAAGGGCGGTTGAACAGATCTGCGGGATTGGCGTGCTGGGCGACCACGCCGCCGATGAGCAACGCCACCGAGTCGGCAAGCGACAGCGCCTCGGACTGGTCGTGGGTGACCAGGATCGCGGTGGTGCCCGCCTCGCGCAGGATCGCGGCTATGTCCTCGCGGACGCGTGTGCGCAGCCCGGCATCGAGCGCGGCGAACGGCTCGTCGAGCAGGAGCACCCGCGGCCGGGCCGCGAGAGCGCGCGCCAGCGCGACCCGCTGCTGCTGGCCACCGGAGATCTCGTGCGGGCGCGCGTCGGCCAGGCCGTCGAGCCCGACAACCTCCAGCCACTCCCTCACCTCGCCGTTCGCGCTTCTTCGGGTGTTTCGGTCCAGCCCGAAAGCAACGTTCTCCCCCACGCTCAGGTGCGGGAACAACGCTCCCTCCTGCGGCATCAACCCGACTCGGCGGCGGTGCACCGGAACGGTGACACCGGAACCGGCCACCGTTTCGCCGGCGATACTCACAGTTCCGATGTCGGGGTCCTCGAAGCCCGCCAGTATTCGCAGCAGCGTCGTCTTGCCGCAGCCCGACGGTCCGAGCACCGCGGTGATCGAACCCGCCGCCACGTCGAGGTCGATTCCGGAAAGGACCCGTCGCTCGCCGAACGACTTGCCGACGCCGCGCGCGGCGACAGAGGCCGCGGGTAGCTCAATCACTGCGCACCTCAACAGAACTCGTGCTCCACATGCCCAGTACGGCGGTGGGCACGGCGGCGAACATGAGAAGTGCCACCGCGTAGGGTGCCGATGCCGCATAGTCGCTGATCGAGCTGTAGCCCCACAACCGGGTGGCGAGTGTGTCGGTGCCGGTGGGATGCAGGAGCAGCGTCACCGGCAGCTCCTTCATACACGTCAGCAGCACCAGCGCCGCGCCCGCCGCGATACCGGGAAGTGCCACGCGGGCAGTGACCGTCGCAAACGCCCGCACCGGAGTACGGCCGAGGGACCGGGCCACCTCCTCGAGCCGGATGGGGGCAGCTTCCACTGCGGCGCGGATCGAACCGATGGCCATGGGCACGAACAGCACCGTATAGGCCAGGATCAGGAGCGGCTCATGCTGGTAAATCGGTCGGAGCAGGAGCACTCCGAGCGACACCATGGAGATGGCGATGACAATCGCGGGCAGGCCATGCGCCACGTAGCTCGCCCCCTCCAGGGCCTTGGTGGCGCGATCGCGGTGCCGGGCTGCCAGGACGCCCAGTGGCAGCGCCGCAGCTGTGGACGCCACCGCCGCCGCCGCTGAAAGCCAGAACGTGTTGCCCAGTGCGCCAAGCCATTCCGTGACGTCCCAGCGCGGGCCCGCGGCGAGGAGCCAGCCTGTGAGCTCGATGCCCGGCACGACCAGCGCGGCCCCCAGCACGGTCACCGGAGCCAGCAGAGCGGCCCAGCTCCACCGGCCGAGACGGTTGAGCGGCGCCGGCCGCGGTGAACCCGCCCCGATCCGGGATGCGGCGGCCAACCCGCGGGCCCGATGCTCGGCCACCACCAGCGCGACCGCGAACACCATCAGCACCAGCGAGAGGACGGCGGCTCGCGACGGATTGAATCCCGACCGGTACGCACCGTAGATCACCCACGTGAATGCCTCGTACCGCATGGCCGCCACCGCACCGAAGTCACTGAGCACGTAGAGGGCGACCAGCAGCGCACCGGCGGCGATCGCCGCGCGCGCCTGCCGCAGCGTCACCCGGAACAACACGGCCCAGCCGCCGAGCCCGAGGGATCGGGCCACCTCTTCCTGGGCGGGATCCACGCGCGCCAGCGCCGCCATAGTCGTCAGCAGCACCAGCGGGTAGCTGACCAATGTCAGAACCAGCGTGGCGCCCCAGAAGCCGGCGACCGCGGGGAAAGCCGAAACCCACAGGTAGGCCAACAGATAGCTGGGCATTGCCAACGGAAGCGTCAGCGCAACGGCGAGCCCTCGCCTCCCTTTGAGGCTGGTGCGGGTGCACAGGACCGCCAGCCCGACGCCGAGGATGACACAGGCGGCGGTGACGGTGGTGACGAGCACCAGCGAACGACCCACGAGCGCCGCGGTGCGCGGTTGAAAGATCTCCTCCACCACAAACGGCCAGCCGCGTTCCAGTGCGCGTTCGGCCAGATAGACCAGCGGCACCAAGGTACACGCGGCGACCAGGACAGCCGGAAGCACAAGCAGCGCAGGCGGGCGTCGACGGCCCAGCCGGACGGCGCCGGTCATCGGGTCAGTTCGTCAGTAGGCCGGTCTTGACCAGCAGCTCCTGGGTGGCCTCGATGTCGTCGAGCTGCGACAAGTCAACCGCCGGGGGCTGCAGGTCGGCCAGCGGCGGCATTTCCGCTGACGGCGCGACCCCCGCAGCGAGCGGATACTCGGCGGTCTCGGTCGCGAAATACCTCTGTGCCGACTCACCGACCAGGTACGCGGCGAACTGCTGGGCCTTCTCCGGGTGCGGGGCAGCCTTCAGTACGCCCACGCCCGCGACATTCACCAGCCCGCCGGGGTCCCCGGGCGCCATGAACCGGTTCTCGGCCACCACGGCGTCCGGTCCCTTGGAATTGATCAGCTCGTAGAGGTAGTAGTGGTTGACCAGGCCGAGGGGGATCTGGCCGGCGTCCACCGCGTCGCGGACCGCGACATTGTTCTCGAATGCTCTCGGATCTTGCGCCTTGAACGCGCGCAGCCACTGCTCGGCGCCGTCCTCCCCGCGCACCACACGCAGGCCGGTGACGAAGGACTGCCAGGACGCGTTGCTGGGAGCGAAGCCGATCTTGCCCTTCCACTCCGGGGCCAGCAGGCCGTCGATCGTGTCCGGCGGGTTGGGAGCCAACGTCGGGTTGTAGACGATGACGCGTGCGCGTCCCGACACCCCGACCCATGAGCCGTCGGCTGCCGAGTACTGCTCGGGGACCGCCGCGATGGTCTCGGCATCGATGGGTGCGAGCAGGCCTGCCTTGGAGACCGCGCCCAGCGCACCGGCATCCTGTGAGAGGAACACGTCGGCCGGTGACCTGTCACCTTCGGTGAGCAGCTGGGCGGCGAGTTCGCCGGACCCCGCATAGCGGGTCTCGACCTCGATGCCGCTCTCGGCGCTGAACTGCTCGATCAGCGGCTTGACCAGTTCCTCGCTGCGGCCCGAGTAGACGACGAGCTTGTCTGCGCTCTCCGTCTGCGTCTCCGACCCGCACGACGTGAGGGCCAGGGCCGCGGCCACTGTTGCGACCACTCCCGCCCACCGGGTGAACGACATCGTCATCTGGGTCATCGGGCCCCTTTTCTTCCCTGCTGTGGGCACGAAAGTACCATCCGGCGAATTTGGTTAGGCTAAGCATTCGGCTGGCAATCGGATGTTCGAGTTCCGCTAGCATGTGTTGACACTCATGAGGTTCCGCGCAGGGAAGACCTGTGCGCGGCGCCACTGTCGACGAAAGGGACCAGGTGCCTCAGGCACAGGATGGAGACCCATCCGAACCGGCCACCGCCGGTGAGCGGTCTGACCACCAACCCTGCGACGCAGAGCCGTCCCCTAGATGGCCGGGCACCCGACCCGGCTCCCCCGCGCGTGACGCTGCCATCGGGGCGTCCCGATGACCGTCGGAATGTCACTGCTGTCGCTGCTCGCGATTGTCCTGCTCACCGCGGGCACCGCGGTGTTCGTCGCCGCCGAGTTCTCGCTGACCGCGCTCGAGCGCAGCACGGTCGAATCCAACGTCCGCGACGGAGACCGCCGCGACGTCATGGTGCAGCGCGCCCATCGCACGCTGTCGACACAGCTCTCAGGCGCCCAGGTAGGCATCTCGATCACGACGCTGGCCACCGGTTTCCTCGCCGAGCCCGTCGTCGCACGCCTCATTCATCCCGGTCTGACAGCCCTGAACATTCCCGAGCGCTTCGCCGGCGGCCTCTCCTTGGCCCTGGCCATTTTGATCGCCACGTCGATTTCCATGGTGTTCGGCGAGCTCGTACCGAAGAACTTGGCGGTGGCCCGCCCCGTGCCGACGGCGCGGTGGTCGGCCCCGCTGCAGCTGATGTTCTCGTTCGCTTTCAACCCGCTCATCAAATTCACCAACGGCACGGCCAACTGGATTCTGCGCAGGCTCGGCATCGAGCCCGCGGAGGAACTGCGCTCGGCCCGATCACCGCAGGAGCTCGTGTCGCTGGTGCGTTCGTCGGCCGAGAGCGGCTCGCTCGACCCCGTCACCGCCGTCCTGGTGGACCGGTCTCTGCAGTTCGGTGACCGCACCGCCGAAGAATTGATGACGCCCCGCTCCAAGATCGACACTCTCGAAGCCGATGACACCGTCGTCGACCTGAGCGAAGCCGCCATCAGCACCGGCCATTCCCGGTTCCCCGTCATCCGCGGCGATCTCGATGAAACGATCGGAATGGTGCACGTGAAGCAGATTTTCGAGGTGCCTGCGGCCGCGCGCGCGACAACCAGACTCAGCGACCTCGTGCAGCCGGTGACAAAGGTTCCCTCGACCCTCGACGGGGACGCCGTGATGACCGAGGTGCGCGCCAACGGCCTCCAGACGGCGCTGGTCGTCGACGAATACGGCGGCACCGCGGGCATGGTGACCGTCGAAGACCTGATCGAGGAGATCGTCGGCGACGTGCGCGACGAACACGACGTCGAACCGCCCGACGTGGTCGCGGCGGGCCAGGGCTGGCAGGTCTCCGGCCTGCTGCGCATCGATGAAGTCGCTGAAGGCACGAAATTTCGGGCCCCCGAAGGCGATTACGAAACAATCGGCGGCCTCGTCCTGGAAAAGCTCGGCCACATTCCCGAAGAAGGCGAGACGGTGGAGCTGACCGCATTCGATCCCGACGGTCCCATCGAGGACCCGGTGCGCTGGCTGGCGACCGTGATCAAGATGGACGGGCGTCGCATCGATCAGCTGCGACTGACCGAGCTGGGCCGCAAAGGTGACGAACCTCGTGGGTGACGTCTTCGGCTTTCTTCTCACGTTCGTCCTGCTCGGGGCCAACGCGTTCTTCGTCGCCTCCGAATTCGCGTTGATCTCCGCCCGCCGCGACCGCCTCGAAGCCCTGGCCGAACAGGGCAAGTCCAGTGCCGTCACCGTCATCCGGGCCGGAGAGAACCTGTCGCTGATGCTGGCCGGCTCCCAGCTGGGCATCACGGTGTGCTCGATCCTGCTGGGACGTGTCGCCGAACCGGCTGTGGCACATCTCCTCGAGAAGCCCTTCGGCCTCGTCGGCATCCCCGACGCGCTCCTGCACACGGTGTCGTTCCTGGTTGCGCTGACCATCGTGGTGACACTGCACGTGCTGCTCGGCGAGATGGTTCCCAAGAACATCGCCATCGCAGGGCCGGAATCGACGGCCATGCTGTTGATCCCCGTCTACCTCGTCTACATCCGGATTGCGCGTCCCTTCATCGCCTTCTACAACTGGTGCGCCAACGCGACGTTGCGGGCCTTCGGCGTGGAACCCAAGGACGAACTCGACGTCACCGTGTCGACCGTCGAGCTGTCCGAGATGATCGCCGAATCGCTGTCTGAAGGCCTGCTCGACCCCGAAGAGCACACGCGGCTGACCCGCGCGCTGCAGATCCGCAACCGGGTCGTCGCCGACGTCGCGATGCCCCTGCGTCAGATTCGTGCCGTCCCGGTCGTGCAGGAAGGCGCCGGACCGACAGTCGCTGCGCTGGAAGAAGCGCTGCGAGAAACGGGCTATTCGCGGTTCCCGGTCGCGGACAAAAGCGGCAACTACATCGGCTACCTGCACATCAAAGACGTGCTGCCGCTCGTCAACGGCGACTCCGACAGCGACGCCGTCATCGAAGCCTCGATGGTGCGGCCACTGCCCCTGGTCCCGGCGTCGCTGCCGCTGCCCGACGCCCTGACCCGGCTGCGCCGCACCAACAGCCACCTCGCCCTGGTGACCGACACCGACGGCACCGCCACCGCGATGGTCGCGCTCGAAGACCTCGTCGAGGACCTCGTGGGCACCGTTCGCGACAGCACGCACCGTGTCTGATCCGCGGCCCGCCGCGGTGTCTGATTCGCGGCCCGCCGCGGTGTCTGATTCGCGGCCCGCCGCGGTGTCTGATTCGCGGCCCGCCGCGGTGTCTGATTCGCGGCCCGCCGCGGTGTGGCACGCCCGCGCCGAAGCCCACCGGCGGCGCGCCGACGAGCTCCTCGCACCACACGTTCAGCGCCGGCGAAGCGGCGAACCGCACCCCGTCTTCGACTTCCTCTTCACCTACTACAGCCTGCGGCCGCGCCAGCTCCGTGTCTGGCACCCGGGGTGGGGCGTGACACTCGACGGGCCGGAGGCCGACGTCTACCTGCAGCGCGCGGGATACGAGCGCGCCGACGGCGGCGTCACAGTGAGCGCGGACTACCTCGCGGCACGCCTGGGTACTGTGATCTTCATCGCCGACCTGCTGGGCGCGACCGCGTCGAGACCGGCCCGCTACAACTGCTTCGGGCTGCACGAGTGGGCGATGGTCTACCGCGCTCCCAGCGTGCGTCACACCCAGGTTCCACTGCGCCTCGGACCCTCGGGCACCGACGCCGTCGTCGAGTCGATGCCGTTGCGCTGCAGCCACTTCGACGCCTACCGCTTCTTCACCACCCCCGCGGTCGAGCGCAACTCGCAGAAGCTGACCCGGCAGACGCAGGTGAGCTTCGAACAACCCGGTTGCGTCCATGCAGGCATGGATCTCTACAAATGGGCGTTCAAGCTGGGCCCGCTGATCGAATCGGGGTTGGTGCTGGACTGCCTCGAGCTGGCCGCTGACGCGCGCGTGCTCGACATGAGAGCCAGCCCGTACGATCTGCGCGACTACGGATTCAGTCCAATAGCTGTCGAAACTTCCGGCGGAAGACGTGAATACGCACGCGCCCAAGAAGAGATCAGCGGGCGCGCTGCACCGCTGAGGAGCCGGCTCCTGGAACGGTGCTCAGCGCTCAGGGACGCCGCCACCGGCGAATAGCAGCTGTTACCGGTGGGTAAGCTGGTCCGTTGACAAGCCAGACACTGCAACAGCATGGCGCGGGCGCGCGTGCAAGCGAGGGAGGAATCATGACTGATCGCGTGACGGTGGGTAACCTGCGCGTCGCCCCCGTGCTGTACGACTTCGTCAACAGCGAGGCGCTGCCAGGCACCGACATCGACCCCGACACCTTCTGGTCCGGCGTCGACAAGGTCGTCGCCGACCTGACCCCGAAGAATCAGGATCTGCTCCGCCGCCGCGACGACCTGCAGGCGCAGATCGACAAGTGGCATCGAGCACGGGTCATCGGCGGATTCGAGCCGGCCGACTACAAGCAGTTCCTGGAAGACATCGGCTACCTCGAGCCCGAGCCCGGCGGCTTCAGCATCAGCACCGCCGGCGTCGACGACGAGATCACGAGCACGGCCGGCCCGCAGCTCGTCGTGCCCATCCTCAACGCGCGGTTCGCGCTCAACGCCGCCAACGCCCGCTGGGGCTCCCTCTACGACGCGCTCTACGGCACCGACGTCATCTCCGACGAAGGGGGCGCCGAGGCAGGCTCCTCGTACAACAAGGTGCGCGGCGACAAAGTGATCGCCTATGCCCGCGACTTCCTCGACGGCGCGGTCCCGCTGGCAGATGGGTCATGGTCGGACATCGAGACCATCGCCGTCGAAGACGGCGCCCTGTCGCCCCGTCTGGCCGACCCCGGGCAGTTCGTCGGGTACCTGGGTGAGCCCAACGCGCCGACAGCGGTGCTGTTGGCCAACAATGGCCTGCACATAGAAATCCTGGTCGACGCCGACTCCCCCATCGGTTCCACCGACAAGGCCGGCATCAAGGACGTCGTGCTCGAATCGGCGATCACCACGATCATGGATTTCGAGGACTCGGTGGCCGCAGTCGATGCCGATGACAAGGTGCTCGGCTACCGCAACTGGCTGGGCCTCAACCGCGGCGACCTCTCCGAAGAGGTCAGCAAGGGCGACAAGACGTTCACCCGGGTGCTCTCGCAGGACCGGACCTACACTCGGCCGGACGGCGAAGCCGAGGTGACGCTGCCGGGACGCAGTCTGCTGTTCGTCCGCAACGTCGGGCATCTGATGACCAACGACGCGATCGTGGACGCCGAAGGCAACGAGATTCCCGAGGGCATCCAGGACGCGCTGTTCACCAGCCTGATCGGTATACACGGCCTCAAGTCCGACGGCGACGGTGACACCAAGAACGGTCCCCTGGTCAACAGCCGAACCGGCTCGATCTACATCGTGAAGCCCAAGATGCACGGCCCCGACGAGGTCGCGTTCACCTGCGAGCTGTTCAGTCGGGTCGAGGACGTTCTGGGCCTGCCCCAGAACACGATCAAGGTCGGCATCATGGACGAGGAACGGCGCACCACGCTCAACCTGAAGGCCTGCATAAAGGCGGCCGCCGATCGCGTCGTGTTCATCAACACCGGCTTCCTGGACCGCACCGGCGACGAGATCCACACCTCGATCGAAGCCGGCCCGATGATCCGCAAGGGTGCGATGAAGTCCACCGACTGGATCACCGCCTACGAGAATCAGAACGTCGACATCGGCCTGGAGACCGGCTTGTCCGGTAAGGCGCAGATCGGCAAGGGCATGTGGGCGATGACTGACCTGATGGCCGACATGGTCGAGCAGAAGATCGGACAGCCGAGGGCCGGCGCCACCACGGCGTGGGTGCCGTCGCCGACGGCCGCGACGCTGCACGCCATGCACTACCACCAGGTCGACGTCTTCGCGGTGCAGAAGGAGCTGGCCGGCAAACGCCGCTCCTCGTTGGACGACCTGCTGCACATCCCACTGGCCAAGGAGCTGGCGTGGGCGCCGGAAGAGATCCGCGAGGAGGTCGACAACAACTGCCAGTCGATTCTCGGGTACGTGGTGCGCTGGATCGATGCCGGCGTGGGCTGTTCGAAGGTGCCCGATATTCACGACGTGGCGCTCATGGAGGACCGGGCGACGCTGCGCATCTCCAGTCAGCTGCTCGCCAACTGGCTGCGTCACGGAGTGATCACCGAGGAGGACGTCAAGGCCAGCCTGCGCCGCATGGCCGCGGTGGTCGACGAGCAGAACGCCAAGGACCCCGACTTCCGGCCGATGGCACCGGACCCAGAGGGCAGCATCGCCTTCCAAGCGGCTCAGGAACTGATTCTCGACGGCGGTGCACAGCCCAACGGCTACACCGAGCCGATCCTGCACCGCCGGCGCCGGGAGTTCAAAGCGGCTAGTACCGTTGGCTGACGCACGAACAGCACTGACCGGTCAATCAAGCGAGGCTTAGAACGGCATGGGCAGACACAGCCTCCCGGATCCCGACGAGTCCAGCGAACGCAGGCCAGACGAACCGCACACCGAACGAATCGGTTTCAGCACGGATTCGGGCGATCAATTCGACGCGCCGACAAGCAATTTCGGTGATGACGAAAGCACCACCAGATTCTCTGTCGGCGGACCCGGGCCGCGCACCGGCTCGCAGCGCAGCTGGGACAACGGAGAATGGACGGGCACCCATCGCGCGGTGACGCCGGGACGCCGGGGCGTGAGCGTGAGCATCGTCGTCGCGTTGGTGGCCGTCGTCGTCGTGGTCGCCGTCGTCATCCTGTGGCGGTTCATCGGCGACTCGTTGTCCAACCGGTCCGACGTAGCAGCCGCGCGGTGTGTCGACGGGGAACTCGCCGTTGCCGTCGTTGCCGATCCGGCTATTGCCGAGCCGATTTCGGCGCTCGCCGAGCAGTACAACGAGACCGCGGATCCCGTCGGGGACCGCTGCGTCATGGTGGGTGTCAAGCCTGCCGATTCCGACCGGGTGGTCAACGGCTTGAAAGACTCCTGGCCCACCGATCTCGGCGAACGGCCCGCGCTGTGGATCCCGGCCAGTTCGGTGTCGGAAGCTCGTCTCGAAACCGCCACGGGTCCTGAATCTGTCAGCGACAGCAGATCCCTGGTCAGCTCCCCCGTGGTGCTCGCCGTGGCGCCCCAGCTCAAAGATGCTCTTGGCGAACAGAATTGGGGCACTCTGCCCGAACTGCAGACCGACCAGGCATCGCTGGACAATCTCGGACTGCAGGGCTGGGGCGGGCTTCGGTTGGCGCTACCGCTGGGAGGCGACAGCGACGCGTCCTACCTGGCGGCCGAAGCCGTCGCATCGGCTTCGGCGCCGTCCGGAGAACCCGCCAACGCGGGACTGGGCGCAGTGAGCACCCTGATGTCGGGAGTTCCGGAACTACCGGACGCCGACGCGGACACCGCCATCAACGCGCTCGTCGACGCCTCCAATCCGGCGGAAGCGCCTGTACACGCCGTCGTCACCACCGAGCAGCGGGTATTCCAGCGCGCCGCGTCGTCGCCCGACATGAGCGGCAAACTGGCGGCGTGGCTGCCGCCTGGGCCGACCGCGATGGCCGACTTTCCGACCGTGCTGTTGTCCGGCGACTGGCTGTCACAGGAACAGGTCACGGCGGCAAGCGAGTTCGCACGTTTCCTGCGCAAACCCGAGCACCTTGACGAGCTCGCGAACGCGGGTTTCCGGGTCGAGGGCGCCGAGCCGCCTGCCAACGACGTAATCGACTTTGCTCCTGTTTCGGCCCCGCTCAATATCGGCGACAACCAGGTCCGGACCACCATCGCCGACACGCTGACCGCCCCGGCCGAGAGTCCGACCGTGACCGTGATGCTCGACCAGTCGATGCCGGCCGACGAGGGTGGTGCGACCCGGCTGGCCAATGTCACCGATGCACTCAAGGCGCGCATCCAGGTGCTGCCCCCCGATGCCGGGGTCGGCCTCTGGACGTTCGACGGCGTCGCAGGACGGTCCGAGGTGGCGGGCGGACCGCTGTCCGAACCGGTCAATGGTACGCCGCGCAAGAATGCGCTGATCTCCGAGCTCGACGGGCAGACGGCGTCGAGCGGCGGTGCGGTGTCGTTCACCACATTGCGTCTGGCCTACGGCGACGCCACAGCGAAATATCGTGAAGGACAGAAGAACTCGGTGCTGGTGATCACCACGGGACCCCATACCGACCAGTCGCTGGGCGCCGCGGGTCTCCAGGACTACCTCAGGGGCGCGTTCAAGGCCGATCGGCCGGTAGCCGTCAACATCATCGACTTCGGTGACGATTCCGACCGCGCCACGTGGGAGTCGGTCGCGCAGATCACCGGTGGGGACTACCAGAACCTCGGCAGTTCGGCCTCACCGGAACTCGCGGCGGCGATCACGAAGATGTTGTCGTGAGAATGTAGCTTTCACCAGCGACAACAATTCCTCGGCCGACGTATATTGACGCTCATGACCGGGGGGTATTGGCGGAAGAACGGCTTCAAGCGGGGCATCCGGGTGCTGCTGACCACGCATGGCTCGTGGTTCTGGCTTCTCCTACGGCGGATACCCAAAGTGAATTCGCGGGTCAATCGGTTCCTGATCAACTCGTCGATCTACACGATGGAAACGCGTCCGCCCGCGCTGAGCACGAAATCCCCGTACACGAGCTGGGACGCCCTCAACGACCGCGGGTTCAGCGCCCGGCACCTCAGAGGCGACGACGATTTTGCGCCCGACGCCAAGCCCGACATGGCCTGCGTCGAGGCGCTGTTCCGGAGGCCGACAGGCGCTCGAACGTTGTCCGACCGGTCATCGCTACTGTTTCCGTTCTTCGCCCAGTGGTTCGTCGACGGATTCCTGCGGACCGACCCCAGAGATCCGCGCAAGAACACCTCCACTCACGACATCGACCTCAGCCAGCTCTATGGGCAGAAGGACGTCGAGACACAGGCGCTGCGTGCGGAATTCGGTCTGCTCAAGACGTCGACGGATCCCGACGGCCGCGAGTTCCCGCCGCTCTACTACGACAGCGACGGCAACGTCAAAGAGTGCTTCAGAGATCTTCCGATGGTTCTCGAAAGTGTCGACGACTCCAAAGCGAGGACCACGACGACGCTCCCCGACGCCAAGAAACGCCACCTTTTCGCACTCGGACTCCCCCGCGGAAACATGCACTACGGCCTTGCCATGATGAGCACCGTCTTCATCCGGGAACACAACCGCATCGCCAGGGAGATCCGCAAGCACAACAAGTGGGACAGCAATCGCATCTTCGAGACCACCCGCAACACGATGATCGTGCTGCTGATCAAGGTCGTGATCGAGGACTACATCAACCACATCACGCCCATCAAGTTCCCGCTGTACATGGAGCCGGGCATTGGTGCCAGTGAGCGCTGGTACCGGCAGAACTGGATGTCGGTCGAGTTCAACCTGCTCTACCGCTGGCACAGCCTGGTGCCGTCCGTCGTGACTGTCGGCGGGGTAACCGAGCAGTTCGCGAGCCTCACGTGGGATACCAGTCCGCTGACCACTCACGGCGTGGCGTGCCTTTTCACCGAGGCCTCTGCCCAGCCGTGCGGCACGATCGACCTCCTCAACACCGATGCGTCGATGCTCGACATCGAGCAGGCGTCGATGTACGTGGCTCGACGGACCCAGCTCGCGTCGTTCAACGCATATCGCAAGAGGTGCGGGCTACCGCGGCTTCGCAACTTGGACGAACTGACGTCGAAGCAGCCCGTCCGAGACGCTCTCAAGGCCTGCTACGGGGATATCGACAACGTCGAGTTCTTCCCGGGACTTTTCGCGGAGGACGTCCGAAAAGGCAGTACGCTGCCGCCGCTGATGACGACGATGGTGGCCGTGGACGCGTTCTCTCAGGCCCTCACCAATCCACTCCTGACGACAGGCATCTACGGTCCCGCCACCTTTTCGCCTCAGGGCATGAAAGCAATCGAGGAAACCAGATCCTTGGAAGACATCGTGCGGCGCAACACGCAAGGCGAATCGGTGGTTGCCCGGGTCAGCCTCGGGTTTCCCTGATACGGAATCCGTACTTTGCTGCAGGCTGGGCAGCCGAAACCCCTCGTGAGGACACCCTAATCGCTTCTGAGCAGCTGCCCAGCACGCTGTTGGCTGATCTTGAACCGGACTCCCAAGATTAGCGAGAAGTTCGCTCCCACGATTGCTCGTGGCGTGCCTCAATGGTATGACGGCGTTACCATAAAGTCGTTTGCGACTGCGATGATCGGGTGATCGTGGGGCGGGGAGGGGGAGGTTTCGATTGATGCCGACTCTGCAGCGGGCATGGAGGGGTGGCGGACAGTCGCCTGAGACCGCTCAGCCCTGGCGAGACAGAAAGCGCTACGTCTGGCTATTCGGCTTGGTGGTTCCGACGCTGGTGCCGATGTCTGCCCTTTCTGCCGGGCTCACCGGCTGGAGCGTGTTCTGGTGGTCTGGTCCGGTGCTGATGTTCCTCGTGCTTCCGACGCTGGACTACCTGGTCGGCCCTGACTCGGAGAACCCGCCCGACAGCGCACTCGCCTGGCTGGAGAACGATCGGTACTACCGCTGGGCGACTTACACCTACCTCCCCGCCCAGTATCTGTCGCTGGTGCTGGCCTGCTGGTTGTGGAGCGGCAGTAGCGCTATTCCGATGAGCGAACCCGACAAGCTCGGGCTCATGCTCACCGTCGGCGGCATCGCCGGCGTCGGCATCAACACCGCGCACGAACTCGGACATCAGCGCGCCCAATCGGAGCGGTGGCTCAGCAAGGTCGCGCTCGCGCAGACCGGGTACGGGCATTTCTACGTTGAACACAATCGCGGCCACCACTCCCGCGTCGCCACACCGGAGGACCCGGCCAGTTCACGACTCGGTGAGAGCCTGTACGCCTTTCAGTTCCGGTCCTTCTTCGGCAGCCTCCGGTCGGCGTGGCGAATCGAACGGCGGCGCCTGACTCGCCATCACCAGCGGGTGTGGAGCTTGCGCAACGACGTTCTGAACTCCTGGTTGATGACGATCGTGCTGTTCGCGATCCTGCTGGCGGTGTTCGGACCGGACGTTCTGCCGTGGCTCATCGGGCAGGCGGTGGTCGGCATCTGCCTTCTGGAGTCCATCAATTACCTTGAGCACTACGGACTTCGGCGGCAGCGTCGAGCCGACGGCAACTACGAACGGGTGCGCGCCTCGCACAGCTGGAACAGCAACTCCGTCATCTCCAACGTCTTCCTCTTCCACCTGCAGCGGCATTCGGATCACCACGCCAACCCGCAGCGGCGATATCAGGCGCTGTGTCACGCGGAAGAGGCCCCGCAACTTCCGTCCGGGTACGCCACGATGGTGCTACTCGCGCTGTTCCCACCGCTGTGGCGACGCGTGATGGATCCTCGGGTGCTTGCCCACTACAACGGCGATGTGCGCCTGGCGGCGATGAGTCCAGGCAAGGAACGCAAGCTACTGAAGCGGTACGGCTGACTGGACTTCCCGGGTGCGCTTCAGCGCGATGCCAGCGGTGCGCATCGACAGCGTCGGTGACAGTCGTTCGAGGTACCAGAGGGCCTTCCACCACCGTGGTATGACAATGATGGCCTCGTTGCGCAGGACGCCACGAACGGCCTTGTCCGCGAACACGTCGGCGTCCATGGGGCGTAGTGCCTCCCCCAGCTTGAGCTGATTCTCGCGGCTGACGCTCTTGTTCCTGCCGAACTCGCCCCCGGTGAGGATGGGCGTGCGGACGACCCCGGGACACAGCACGGAGACTCGGACGCCATGGGTGGCGGCCTCCACCCGCATCGCCTTCGACAGTGCGACGACGGCGTGCTTGGTCGCCGTGTAACCCGCCTGCGCGGTGGTGGTGATCAGGCCGGCCATGGAGGCGGTATTGACGATGTGGCCGCTGCCCTGCCGGATCATCACCGGGTAGGCCGACTGCACGCCGTGGATGACGCCCCGCAGGTTGACGTCGATGATGTCGGTCCAGTCGTCGAGGGTGAGGCTGTCGACTTCACCGCCGATCCCGATACCGGCGTTGTTGAACAGATAGTCGATCCGGCCGCCGGAACTCACGGTGTCGTCGATGGCGCGTGCGAACGCCTCGGGATCACGGACGTCGAGCTCCACCGCGTGTGCCGTACCGCCGTCGGCGCGCAGTCGTTGTGCCAGCTCATCGGCAGCCCGGATCTGGCGGTCGGCGATCCACACCTGTGCACCGGCCGCTGCCAGCTTGTCCGACAGCGCCGCGCCGATCCCTGAGGCTCCACCGGTGACGAAGGCGACTTTCCCGGTGAGACCAGCTGCGTTCGATGCCATTCGGGAAGGATATCGGCCGGTCGCCGGACCCTCTTGCCGGGAGGTGGACCAGGGGTGCGGATGCGTTTGCCCTTGACGCGCGTCAATCTTACCGAAGAGTCAGTTCTGCAGCGTGGGCGAACCACCCGAGCGGTCGCCGACGGGCGGTCTGCGCCTTCCAGAATTCACTCGCACGATCCCTGCCGTAAAGGGTGTGCTGGTACCCGTGGTACAGACCAACAATTTTTATTAGCGCAACAGCGGCTGGCAACATATAGGTAGGCGCTGCGCCCGCCCGGTGAGGTACAAAATTACAAAAACGTGATTTTGCGGATGCGTTCTTTTCAGCGATGGCCAACTTGACGTCAATATGCGCTTTTAGCTGGGTTTACACCAGGATTAGAAACCTGTGGTTAGCTTTCCCGTCTGCAAACGTTGCATTTCTCTACCTTTATAAAGATGACGTAAACAAGTAATAACAGCAATATAACTAACTTTTGCTAGGTTTGCGTTCACCGGAAATATGTCTATTTTGCTGCGCAAAGTTTGACCCGGGCGCAATATGCTTCTGGAACGCCAAGTTGGCGAGTCGCTTCACTGCTACTAATCGGGGAGATTTGAGATGCGCAGAAGCCTTCGAAAAGCCGGGGTCGCGTGTGGCGCGGCCTTTGCTTCGGCGGCGTTGGCCATGACGACGACGACGGGAGCCCAGGCCGTGACGACGGCTGTCGCCGTCGGCGGTCTGGGAACGCCCGACATGCACGAAATCGTCATCGCGCCGCTGCTCGGCGGAAAGCTGGCCGACGAGAACGACATCCTGGACGGCGTCGAGTGGCCGGCCGAGGCCAAGCGTCCCGGATCGGGCAACACGCTGGGGCAGTCGATCACTCAGGGCATTGCCAGCCTGAGCGACCACTTCGACGATGCCCTCGAACGCCTCGAAGCCGGGGAACAATTCACCGTCGTCGGGTTCTCTGCCGGGTCGCTTGTCGTCAATGACTTCATGCGCGAATTGGCCGCTGATACCAATGCGCCGACGAAAAGCCAGGTCAAGTTCATCCTGGTGGCCGACTCCAGCCGTCAGAAGCTGCTCGACGGTTCCAGCAAGTACAACCCGCAGTACGACTACACGTACCGGCCTGCGCCTGAGACCGTCTACGACATCGACGTCGTCACCGGTGAATACGACGGCGCGGCCGACATGCCGGATCGGTGGTGGAACTTCCTGGCCGTCGCGAACGCCATCGCCGGCGGCATCTTCGTCCACGTGCCGATGATGTTCGAGGACTACGAGGACCCAACGGTCGCGAGAGTCTTGTCGACCGTGACCAATAGCAAGGGTGGAACCACGACCACCTACCTGGTCGAGGCCAAGACCCTGCCGATCGTGCAGTTGCTGCCCTTCCTCAAGCCGCGAGAAGCCGAGCTGAAGGCGAAGATCGACGCGGGCTACAGCCGCAATGACGCCGTTACCACGGCCACCTTCGCCGCCCGTTCGGCCGCCGCTCCTGAGGCGACCGACGAGGTCGCGGCGGCCGTCGAGGACGATTCGGACGTCGAAGACACAGAAGGCACCCAAGAAGGCACAGAGGATGCCGCCGAATCCGACAGTGACGCCGGCGAGGCCGACGATTCGCACAGCCGGACGACCAAGGCGAGCAAGAACGAGGACGACGCCGATGAGGACGCCGAGTCGTCCAAGTCGGACGAGGATGAAGCTCAGGCCGCAGACGATGCCGACAAGGCGGATTCGGACGCGGCGGCAGGCGACGAGGACGACAAGGACTCCGGCAGCACCGCGGATTCCGACTCGTCAGGGGGCTCGTCGTCTGATGGAGATGGGTCGTCTGACTCCGGCTCCTCGGAGTAGCCTCCCCGAACTCGAGGCTGCCGACGTAGGACGCCCGCCCGAAGCCCCGGCATCCGGCCGGGGCTTCGTGGTGTGCGGCGCGAAAGCGCGAGATCTGCGGATCCCGGTGGACGCGGCGAGCGCTCCGTGACCTGATGATCTATTTGCTGTGAGGTACCGTATTTGATCATGGACGAACCGCGGTACGACGTCATCGTCGTCGGTGCTGGCTTCGGCGGTATGGGGGCTGCCATCCAGATGAAGAAGATGGGCTACGAGGACATTCTCATTCTCGACCGGGAGGATGACCTGGGCGGGACGTGGCACGTCAACCACTATCCGGGCCTGGCGGTCGACATTCCGTCGCCCACCTACTCCTACTGGTTCGAGCCGAATCCGTACTGGTCACGCCTGTACGCACCAGGATCTGAACTCAAACAGTACGCCGAGCACGTTGCCGACAAGTACGACATCCGCCGGCATATGAGGTTCAACAGCCCGGTCGACGGTGCGGCCTGGGACGACGACGCGAAGCTCTGGCATGTGGTGTTGTCCGGTGGTGAGACCCTGACCGCGCAATTCCTGATCACCGCGACCGGCTACCTGTCCCAGCCGCGCAAGCCTGACATCCCCGGCATCGAGGATTTCGGCGGACGCATCCTGCACAGCATGGACTGGGACGACAGCTACTCCCCCGCCGGAGATCGCATCGGTCTCATCGGAACCGGCGCCACCGCGGTGCAGTTGATTCCACAGTTGACCAAGCAGGCCGCCGAGCTCACCGTCTACCAGCGCACGCCCATCCACGTCGTCCCGAAAGTCGACTTCCCGATCCCGCCGTTTCTTCGGCAATTGTTTGCCCGGCTACCACTGCTGCAGCGGGCTTTCCGGTGGACCAGCGACGTGAACCTCGAAGCGATGATGATCCTGTCGGTGTTGAATTTCAAATACTTCCGGCAGCTCAACACCATCGCCAACCTGACGTCGAGCGCACTGCGCTTCGTCTCGATCCGCGACAAGGCGCTGCGGGCCAAGCTCACGCCGGAGTATGAATTCGGCTGCAAGCGCCCGACGTACTCGAACTCCTACTACCGCATGTTCACCAAGCCGCACGTGCATCTGCAGGCGACCGGTATCGAGCGGGTCGAAGAAGACGGAATCGTCGCATGCGACGGGACGAAGACCACGATCGACACTCTGGTCCTGTGCACCGGATTCGATCTCTGGGAGGCGAACATTCCCGCGATCGAGATCATCGGCCGCGACGCACGGAACCTCGGTAAGTGGTGGCGCGACAACGGGTTCCAGGCCTATCAGGGTGTCTCGATCCCGGCGTTCCCCAATTTCTTGAGCCTGGCAGGTCCCTACGCGTCCAGCGGACTGTCGTTCTTCAACACCGTGGAATACCAGATGCGCCACATGGATCGTCTGTTCGGTGAGGTGCAGCGCCGCAACGCGACGACCTTCGAGGTGACGTCGCAAGCCAACGCCGCGTTCCGCGAGCGGATGTCGAAACTTCTGGGCAAGACGGTATTCGGGCTCGGAGACTGTTCGAAGTCGCGCTCCTACTACTTCAGTCCGAGCGGTGAAACGCTGGTGCGACCGGCCTCGACCAACCAGACCAACCGCGAGAACGACAACTTTCCGCTCACCGATTATTCGTTCGACTGAAAAGGCCAGCTCAACGCTGGTTTTCTGGGAGCACTTCCAGCGATGTGACAGCATGTATTCATGCTGGTGCGGCGGATGTGGAGTGCTCTCGGCGCGGCGGTGATGGTCGCGGCCATCCCCATGGCCGCGACAATCCCGACGGCCGTCGGGATTCCGTCGGCAAACGCGCAACCGTGTCCCGATGTCGAGGTGATCTTCGCGCGGGGAACCGGCGCACCGCCCGGTCTCGGCTGGCTCG
The DNA here is from genome assembly GCF_001650495.1 of Mycolicibacterium iranicum. Taxonomy (GTDB): domain Bacteria; phylum Actinomycetota; class Actinomycetes; order Mycobacteriales; family Mycobacteriaceae; genus Mycobacterium; species Mycobacterium iranicum_A. The sequence goes on from NZ_LWCS01000098.1 coordinate 41,388, forward strand.
GTGAGGCTTTCGTCGACTCACTGCGAGCCAAGATGGGCGACAGGTCGGTCGGTGCCTACGGGGTCAACTATCCCGCGAGCTTTGACTTCGACGTGTCGGCTCCGATGGGCGCAGCGGATGCAACCGGCCGCGTGCAGTGGATGGCCGACAACTGCCCCGACACCAAACTGGTGCTCGGCGGAAACTCGCAAGGCGCAGGCGTCATCGATCTGATCACCGTCGACCCGAAACCGTTGGGCCGCTTCACGCCCACCCCCCTGCCGCCGCAGTTGGCCGACCATGTGGCCGCTGTAGCGGTCTTCGGAAATCCGTTGCGTGACATTCCGGGTGGCGGGGCGCTGCCACAGCTGAGCGGTACCTACGGGCCGAGAACCATCGATCTATGCGGACTCGACGATCCGTTCTGCTCGTCGGGGATCAACTTTCCCGCGCACTTCTCCTACATCAAGAACGGGATGGTCGAGGAAGCCGCGAACTTCGTCGCCGGCAGACTGCGCTGACCCGGCCGAGGCGGAGTGAGTAGCAAATCTATGTGTCCAGTTCGCGTACGGGCGTCTAAATTTGCCGTGCCTGCGTCTGACACGCGGTAATCGGGACATTACAGTTAGCAATCGCGTTGCGCGTTCGTGGGAGAGACGTCGGTACCCCACGGTACGCTGAACACGTCAGCAAACGGTGCTGGTGTGGCGACTGGGGACACATATGGCAAGGGGAGACATGGCGAAGGCGACGCGTAAACGCCGGCGGAACACGATGGCGGTGGCCGCTGCAGCTGTCGTCCCACTGATGGCGTTTCCTCTGGCCGGTCCGACGACTTCGATTGCTGCGGCGGCGTTCACCTACTTCCCCGGGGAACCCACGCGAGTTTTGACGCTGAGTCTGTTGCCCGGCGGCAACAACGACGATTTGAGTGGTGTCATGTGTTCGTCGCCGCGGACGTGCGATGACGTGCTCTACTCGCGTGCCAATTCGGCGGCGGCGGTGGCCACGCTGAACCAGGCTCTGCGCGACGGAACGACCGGCAAACAGATTGTGTTCGCCTACAGCCAGGGGGCGCGGGTGGCGGGCAGGTGGCTGACCGAGAACGCCGGGACAGAGGGCGCCCCCGCGGCCCAGGACCTGAGCTTTGTGCTGATGGGTAATCCGAGCCGGAAGTACGGTGGCTCGGACCGAGACTGGGAGACCACCTTCCCGGTCACCGACTACCACGTGATCGACGTGTCCCAGCAGTACGACATGGCGTCCGATTTCCCCGACAATCCCTTCAACCTGCTGGCTTTGCTGAATGCGAACGCGGGGTTCTTCTTCACTCATCAGGACTACGAAACCGTCGACATCTACGACGAGGCGAACTACGTCTGGGTCGAGGGCAACACGACCTACGTCTTCGTGCCCACCGAGAATCTGCCGCTGCTCAAGCCGCTGCGATGGGTCGGTCTGGGTTTTGTCGCCGATGCGCTCAACGCCCCACTGAAGGAAATCGTGGAGCGCGCCTATGACCGCTCCTACCTGCCGGCGCAACCCGGGCTTCCGCCCAATATGACGCCGGAGCCTGAACTGCTGAAGGCGGATTCAAGCGACGAGGTGCAATCGGTACCGGCTCCCCTGACGGCCCTTTCGACGGCGCCGCCGTCGGAACCCGCGACTGAGGGCGAGGAAATCCTGGCCGACGAATCCGGTGACGATGTTCTCGGTGAGGGGGCCGACGAGTCGCGGGCCGGCACCGAGAACGGCAAGGACGCTGCCGGTGACGACGACACTGCCGGTGACGACGACGCTGCCGGTGATGACGACGCCTCCGACCAGACCGGTGCGGGAGCCTCCGACGGCGAGACCGGGCCGTCGGACTCCGGCGGGCGGCATCGCCGTACGCAGAAGAGCGACGCCGGCGCGCCCTCGGACCGCGGATCGTCAGACAACGACTCGGATGGTGGCGGGGCATCAGGAGACAGCGAATAGCCAACCCCACGCACTGACTTTTACCTACGCACGCTCGATGTGTTTGGCTGGCCGTATGGATGTCAGCGGCCTAGCACCCATCGAACAGACCGCCCTTCTCACCGAGTACTGCCGTGCCCTCGACTCGCGGTCGGGCAGGCCGATTCTCGCCGACCCGTGTGCGGACACCACGGTGCGACAAATCGAGCACGATTTCGCTGCCCTCGGCGCGCGTCCGAGTGTCGTGGCGTTGGTGGCGCTGCGGGCGAAGATGCTCGACGAACACATCCGGGCACATGTGGCGGCGCATTCGGATGCGGTGGTGGTCGATATCGGTGCCGGCCTCAGCAGCGCGGTGTGGCGGGTGGATCCGCCGGACACGGTGGACTGGTTCAGTGTCGACCTGCCCGCGGTGATCTCCGTCCGTGAGTCACTGGTGCCCGCGCATCCGCGTGCACGGTCGGTGGCAGCCAGCGTGCTCGAACCCGACTGGGTAGCAGGCATTCCCGCCGACAGACCTGCGATGGTATTCGCCGACGGCCTGTTTGCCTTCCTCGACGAGGACGCAGTCGTGGGGATCCTGCGGCGGATCACCGGACATTTCGCCTCGGGCGTCATCGCGTTCAACGACTACGGCACCGTCAGCAAGGCCAATCAGATCGTCGGGAGGCTGGCGACCTCGCGTACGTCGAATTCGCCGCACCGGCAATGGAACTTCCCGGGATTCAAGGATGCGCGGACGCCCGAATCGTGGAATCCGGATCTGCGGCTCGTCGATGAGGCGAGCGCGATGCACCGCCCGGAGACCGCACTTTTCCCGACGGGTCTCCGGATGGCGAGCCGACTCTCGCATCGCATACCGTCGATCGCCAGGAAGGCGCGGATTCTGCAATACCGGTTCTAGCCGCTGCTCTCGGCGACGGACATCGAATCAGCGCCGTGTGCTTCCAGCTTCTGCCGCCGGCGCACCACCGCGCGGCCACCCCGCCCCGGAGTCACCGTGACGCCGCGGCTGTGCGGCTTCTCGTCCGGCTCGTTCGTCGGCTCCAAGCGGAATTCGCGAAGCATCGTGCGCAGGGTGACTTCCATCTCCATCGTGGCGAAAGACGCACCGATGCAGCGCATCATGCCGCCCCCGAACGGAATCCACGCAAACGGGTTCGGGGGGTTGCCGACGAACCGGTCCGGGTTGAACTTCTCGGCGTCGGGGAAACTCTGCTCGGCCGCCATCGCGAGCTGAGTGCTGGCCATGATGGTGTCTCCCTCGGGAATTACCCACTCCCCCAGACGAATTCGAGTTCTGGCACGACGCAGGGCGGCGGTCAACACCGGGCGGGTGCGCTGCGATTCGGCGATTGTTGCCGTCATCAGCTCGGAGCCACCTGCATCCACCTCGTCGGAGAGTCGCTGCAGCAGTTCCGGATGGCGGCGGATGCGCTCGATTGTCCACGCGAGCTGTGTGGACGTCGTCTCGTGCCCGGCGACGAGCATGGTCAGGAGCTCGTCCACGATGTAGGGATCCGGGATCGGCTCGCCGTTGTCGTAGCGGGCCTGCAGCAACAGGGAGAGCACGTCGCCGCGGTCGGCGAAGTGGGGGTCCGAACGAGCTTCGGCGATCAGCGAGTTGCAGATCTCGTCCATTCGCCGCCGATAGCGGGCGAACTTGCCGCCCGGGCTCCACGGTCCGACATCACGGCGCACCACCGACGGCAACAAGGCGATCTTGGAACCGAATTCGACCGCGGCGGGAATGACGATCCGAAGCTCGTCGAGTTCATCCCCCTTGGCCCCGAACACAGCGCGCAGGATCGTGTTCAACGTGATCCGCATCATCGGCTCCAGGGTCTCGAACTCGACACCCTCGGGCCACGAAGCCATCTCGCGCACTACCTCTTGTTCGGTGATGTCCTCGTAGGCGCGCATGTTCTTGCCGTTGAAGGGCGGCAGCAGCAGCCTGCGGCGTGCCAGCAGCTCGTCGCCTTCGAGATTGAAGATCGAACCGGGGCCCAACACATCGCCGCCGAGATTGTTCTGCGGCCTTCCGACGAGTTCACGGCTGGTGCTGAACAGATCCTTGACCAGCACCGGGTCACTGATCACCACGGTCTCACCGAATACGGGCAGCTGCAATGTGAAGGTGGGCCCGTAGCGCCGGCCCAGGGCGGCGACCGAGCCGTAGCGGGCGGCAAGCACAGCGGCGCCCTGGATCAGTTTCGGGATCCGCGGGCCGGGCGGCAGCCGCACGGGATCGGTAGTGGCCGTTGCCATGTCGTCACCCCTTGGTGTCGGGTCGAAAGATATTTTCAGCGGTGGCCCGCCGATTACAGTGACCTGTCAGGCCATCTCGTAGTTGCTGAGCGGAAAGGTGTCCTGTTCCTTGACGGCCTGCCGGATCGACGTCGGCCGGAACAGCGGCGCCTCACCCGAACTGTTGAACCAGTACGAACGTGAGTTCGCGCAGTTTCCGAGCGTGAACACCGAGTCGTCAAGCAGGGTCAGCATCCGCTCGAGGAACTGGGCGTTGGCCTCTTCGGTGACCTCGAAGGTCCTGGCCCCGCGACGCTGCAGTTCCCCGAACAGGCGATTCATGTGGCGCATCTGGTACTCGACGGTGTCGAACCACGACATTCCCACCCATGCGTACGGGCTGGCCTGGGTGAGCAGGTTGGGAAACAGCGGTACCGACAACCCTTCGTAGGCCTGAAACTTGTTCTCGCGCCACCACTTTCCAAGATCGCGGCCCTCTCGGCCGATCACCGGGATGGCAGGCAGGTTGGACTCCCAGACGTCGAAACCCGTTGCGAGAACCAACGTGTCGATCGTCCGCTTGGTCCCGTCCTTGGACACGACGCCATCGGGTTCGATCCGATCGATGCCGACCGTCTCCAGATGCACGTGCGGCTTGTTGAACGTGCGGTAGTACACATTGGACAGCGTCGGCCGCTTGCAGCCGAAGTCGTAGGACGGCGTGAGTTGACGACGAAGCTCTCTGTCCCTGATGGCCAGGAACCGGTGTAGGCGCCCGATCGCGGCCGCCGCACGGTTCACAGGACGGAACTGGCGGAACTTCCACATCGCGATCGTCACCATGATGTCCATGAACATGTCACTGGACAGCCGCAAGAACCGTTGCGTAGCAGGAACTTTGGCGAAGAGTCGCTGAGCACGCGGACCGAACGAGAAGTCCAGCTTGGGCATCACCCAGATGGGTGTGCGCTGATACACCGTCAGCTCCGAGACGTCTTCGGCCAGTTTCGGGATCAGCTGCACACCGGTCGAACCGGTACCGATGATCGCCGCCCTCTTGCCCTTCAGCGAGTAGTCGTCGTCCCACTCCTGGGCGTGCAGCACCGTACCGGCAAAGTCGTCGATGCCGGCGATGTCGGGCTTCTTCGGCTGGCAGAGATAGCCCGTCGCGAGAATCAGGAACTGCGTCCGCAGCGTCTCCCCGCCGATCAGCGACACCAACCAGGTCTGGCTCTCTTCGTCCCACCGTGCACCCTCGACAGTGATCCCGAACCGCATGTAGCGGCGCAGGTCGTACTTCTTGGCGACGTGTTCGGCGTAGGTCTTGAGCTCGGTACCGGGCGCGTAAAGCCGCGACCAGTACGGATTCGGCTCGAACCAGTACGAATACGTGGTGGACGGGACGTCGACCGTCAGTCCGGGATACCGGTTGACGTGCCACGTACCTCCGAGGTCATCCTCGCGATCGAGGATGGCGATCTTGCGGTACCCCAGCCGGTTGAGCTGGATAGCGGCACCCATCCCGCCGAATCCCGCACCGACGATGACGGCCTCAAACTGCTCCGTGCTCACGGGGCGATACTACGGCCCTTCAAGACCTCGTCACTCATCGGAACCGCCGCTGCCTCCGCTGCCACTGCTTCCGTTGCCGCCGCTGCCGCTGCTGCCCGAATCGCTGTCAGCAGAGTCGGCAGAGGACTCCGACTCGGATTCCGAGGCTGCCGCTTTCGCTGCGGCCGCTTCGGACCTGTCGGCCTTCGTGGTCTTGCTGCGCGTGGGAGCGGTTTCTTCGGACGCGTCGTCCTCGTCGGCCGCGGGAGCCTCGTCCTCGGCGGGTGCCTCGGTCTCGGTCTCATCGGCAGGGGCTTCCGACTCTTCGGCCGGCGCCTCTTCGGCCGGGGCCTCTTCGGCCGGGGCCTCTTCAGCCGGTGTCTCCTCAGCCGGAGTCTCCTCGGCAGGCGCCTGCTGGAACTTGTCCAGCAGGTCCTGGACCGCGGTCGACACGACGTCGGTCTTCGGCTCCTCGGCGCCTTCCTCCGTGGTCTTGTCGGTGGATTCCGTGGCGGTCTCGGCCTCGGTGGTGGCCTCTTCCGCGGTCTCCTCGGGAGCCAGCTTGGCCAGGAGCGCGGTCAAGCCGGTCTCCTCGGAGTCTTCGGAGTCCTCGGTGGCCTCCTCGGTCTCCGGGATGTCGTTCAACCCGGCCTTCTCGTTCCACTCCGCGATCTCCTCGTCGGTCAAACCGTCGACCGGATCGCCGATGTACTTGCCGGTTTCGGGGTCGTACTCATCCCTCACCGACGGCGGGATGTAGGCGCCCGGGTAGACGTCCAAGCCGACCTTCCAGTCCTCCGGCATGAACGGGTCGACCTTGTTGCACGTCGGGCACAGCAGCGGGGCCAGCGGCCGCGCCAGATACGCGAACGGCGTCATCTTCGGATTCCACACGTAGCTCTTCGGCACGAAAGGATTCCACGTGGTCGTCAGACCATCGGCGAGGTTCAGGAAGGCGTCGATCTGATCCTTCAGAGTAGGGGTCTTGATGCCCTCCGGGGTGGAGTTCAGGTGGTCCCAGAACGAGGCCGTCTCGGCGAACGGCTCGAGATGGATCGTCTCGCCGTACCACTCGACGGGGTCACCGGTGAGACCGAGCTCCTGACCCCAGAACGCCTCCGTGTCGCTGATCGGGTTGTACTGCGGCGTGATCGGGTCGGTGAAGGTGAAGCCGTTCGGGCTGAACAGATCCCACAGCATGACCTTGAACATCTGATCGGTGATGGCCGAGGGGTCCTCGCACGGCGGGAAGCCGGTGCAGCCCGCGTTCATCGGCAGGTTGGCGCGGGCCCAGTAATCGGCGATTTCACCCATCGGACCCGAGATGGACGGGATCGCGACCAGGAAGTCGACGAACGCACGCGTCATCTCCGGGTTGGCCGGATCCCAGCCCAGCACGTTGACCGGGGTGTAGACCCACCAGCTGCCGCTCGCGCGCATCGCGTTGGCGAACCGGTTGGTGCCCTGCACGGCGTAGTAGGGGATGTTGGCGATCGTCTCCGCCAAGTTGATGGGGATGTAGGACCAGCTCTTCTCGGGCGCGGCGATCGTCGTGTTCTTGATGCGGTCGTCGCGGTTGTAGCCCTGCTCGATCAGGTACTGCAGGCCCGGGGTGAGTTCGTCGGCCAGCTGATCGAGACCGATCCAGCGCAGCGGCTCGACGATCGGCAGCGTCTTGGCGGGCACGAAGACGTACTCGATGCCGTCTTCTTCCCATGTGCTGTTCTCCTCGGCGTCGATGTCGACGTCCGAGTAGCCCTTGCCGAGGTGATTGGTGAAGAAGCCCATCGTGGCGTTGAGGACCGCCAGCGTGTTCAACGTGTTGGTCGGCATGTCGACCGTCGGGTCGTACTGCTGGGCGACGTCGATGATCTTGTACTCGCTGGTCGGCCAGTCCTGGCCCCAGACGGTGCCCGACCCGCCGTACTTGCGGGTGGGGTTGCCGATGACGACGAACGTCAGGTTTGCGGGCGCCGGATAAGCCTCGGGGTCCTCGAGGTGCTTCTCCAGCCATTGCGAGGCCACGACGGCACCCTCGCTGAAGGCGAAGATGGTGGTGTCCTCGCCGGGGTTCGCGGCGAGATTCTGCTTCAGCGCTTCGACACCGAGACCGAAGTAGCCGGGGCCGGTCCAGACCGGTGCGTACTCGAGTTCGTAGCAGGGGGTGCCGTTACCGCCGCACACCGTGCCCTGCAGCTGCTCGCCCATTTCCAGCGCGTCCGGCGTGGGGTTGATCGTGACCACCCGCGCGGAGAGCGTGACGTCCTGAGTGACCTGCTTGGTGGTGGTGGCGGCGCCGAAGGCCGGCGCCGGCGGCGCGATCGGAGCGAGCGCGATTACGCTCGAACCCACAAGGGCAAGACCCGTCGTCATATACGGGCGAAGCGCTGAATGCATGTCGCAACCTTCCAGGTCGTTGCAATGTGATGACGATCCGATCACGGCAGAGGTGAGCGGAGATTATCACAGATTCACATACCGCAAGGAATTGCTGGACGAAATCACGAACATCCCGGCAACGCCTCGGAGAAAACCGCTGTAGAGGCTGTCGGGGACAAGTTTCCCGGACGGGTCCGTCCTGCGCGACAGCTGGCAAAGTCGGGGCTCGGAGTATGAAATGGTTCTCGTGGCAATTGGTGGCCAATTCAGGACAAAGACTGTGAGCTGCAGGATATCTCCCAAAAAGCTCATTCAGCGAATTCATGCCAACGCCACGTGGATAACCGGTTACGGAACCGTAGCCACTGCGGGCACGGCTCGATCGGCGGGGCGGAGCGCCCACCTTCCAGCAACATCGGTTGTCAACTGGAATGTGTTACAGAGGCTTTTGCTGGCTGCGTCAATTAGCCGGGATGGACCAGAACTCATCCGTTACATCCGTCGCACGGGCAACAATCCTCGGGTCACAAACCGCGCGATACGAGCCACGAATCGATTCGCTCGGCGACCGATCTCCACCCCGGTTCGATCATCATGTTGTGCCCCATGCCCGGGAAGAATTCGGGCTGTGTCCCGTAGGCCGCCGCCGTCGCCTTCACCTCGTCCGGAGTGACCGCCAAGGAGTCCTCAAGGGCGCCGAGAACCAGCATCGGTGCCCGCACCAGCGCGGGCCGGGGCAGCACGGTGACGCCGTCGCGACCGGAGCGGGCACTTTCCTCTTGAAGCCGGGTAGCGCATGCGATGACGACCGCCTCCGGTGTGTTGCGCGAGAAGAACCGCTCCCTGGCCAGCTCCGGCGAGCTGACATAGGGCAGCGATTTGCCGGTGGCAGACAGCTTCAGAAAGTCCCGCGGATGCCGCCGCAACCACCGGATTCCCGATGCGAAATAGCCCCGGGGCGGCGCCGAAGCCATCAACACGCCCGCTGGGATGTCCCGGGACTCCAGGTACTTCTGGACGACAAAGCCGCCCATCGAGTGCCCGATGACCACCGGCGGTGCCGGCAGGCTCGCCGCCACGGTCGCGACGTCGTCGACGTAGTCGTTGATCGACAGGGCCCGAAGTGGCTTGTCCGACGGGCTGTTGCCGTGACCGCGCAGACTCAGGGCCGTTGCGCGATAGCCCTTGCCGGCGAAGAAGTCCAGAAAGTGCTCGTCCCAACACCAGGCCGCATGCCACGCGCCGTGCACGAAAAGAAGCGGGACCGGATGAGTCGGGCCGGCACTCCCCTTGTCGATCACCTCGAGCGGGGCGGGTGCCATGACGGGGCCACAACCTTTTCGATCGAGGGGCGGGATCTCCGATCGGAGACGAGTATGTGCAACCTACCATCGGCCACTGCCCGACGAACATGTGGCGACCGGGCGTTCGGATGGCGGGAGTACGGTCGCTGACTATGACGTTCCGAGCGCGATCCGCCGTCTCCCCCTTCCGTTTCGGACTGCTCGACGGCATCGTCAACACCCGGATCTCGCCGACGCTGCTGCCGTCGGCCAGCATGCTCACGGCGTCGGCCACCGGCGCCGACTCGTTCTGGGTCGGCGATCACATCAACTCGCTGGTGCCCCGCTCCGTGGCCACCCCGGAGCATCTCGGTCTCGCGGCGAAACTGGTGCCCAAGGTCGACGCCATCCTCGAACCGTGGACCATGCTCGGCCACCTGGCAGCACGGAATCGCCTGCGCCGGCTGAGATTCGGTGTCTGTGTGACCGATGCCAGCCGCAGGCACCCGGCGGTCACCGCGCAGGCCGCCGCCACACTGCATCTGCTGACCCGGGGTCGTGCGATCCTCGGGATCGGTGTCGGGGAACGCGAAGGCAATGAACCCTACGGCGTCGAGTGGAGCAAGCCGGTGGCCCGGCTGGTCGAGGCGCTGGCCACCATCCGCGCGCTGTGGGATTCGGGCGGCGAACCGGTGACGCGCGAATCGGACTGGTTCCCGCTTCGGCACGCAGTCTTCGACCTGCCGCCGCACAAGGGCCGCTGGCCCGAGATCTGGGTCGCAGCGCACGGCCCCCGAATGCTTCGCGCGACGGGGCGCTACGCGGACGGCTGGGTTCCCTTCGTCATCTCGCGGCCCGACGACTATTCGCGGGCGCTCGAAGCGGTGCGCGCCGCCGCCTCGGACAACGGCCGCGACCCTATGGCGATCACACCGGCGGTGAACCGGACGGTGGTGGCCGGGCGCACCCGCGACGATGTCGACGAGGCGCTCGATTCGGTCATCGTGAAGTCGGTGGCGCTCGCCGCACCGGCCGAGGCCTGGGCCAGACACGGTGTCGAACATCCCCTCGGATCCGACTTCTCCGGCGTGCAGGATCTCGTTCCGCAGACGCTCGATCAGGAGACAGCACTCGCATACACGGCCCGAGTTCCCGCGTCGCTGATGAAAGAAATCTGTTTTCACGGGACCGCGGACGAGATTCTCGACCAGGTGGCCGAGTGGCGCGATCACGGCCTGAGGTACCTGCTGGTGATCAACGGCAGCCAGCTCAACCCCAAGCTGCGCAAAGGTATCGCGGCGACGGCGCCGTACACCTCGGTTCTGCGAGGGCTCAAGAAGCTCTGAGTTGTTTGCCACGGGAAGATGTCGGTTGGCGCACCGTCGCAGTCTTCTCCGTTGGTGGATCGTTGCTCGGGAGTCGGCCCCGGCGATCATGCCCCCTGGGTTCAGAGTTGATGGCGGGCGTGCGAAGACTTCAAGCCAACCATCGTTCGGCCGACGCGATTCGAAGGCGGCCGCCGAATTCGATGCGCATATCGCCACGAAACCCCCTTGAGCTCCGCAAATTTCGCATCACCGTCAATATCGGGTTCTTTATTGTCGCGCCCGTCGAGGCCGCGCCCGGCGCGGATGGGTGCGGACCGGCTCGAGCCGGTCGCATACGCACCGACCGGCGGAGCCCGCGTCACGACAAATTGCGATTGTTTGCGGAACGGGCGGGCTCTGCCCGGGGGCGCAGGGTATGGTCATCCGGTCGACCGATGTAACTGTCGGGGGGAAAGTTGGGTGTCATGCGAGTAGCCGTCAAGCCGGTCATCACCACCAGCGTGGCTCTGGTTGGTGCCAGTGTCATTGCCGTAACCCCGATCCAGGCGCCTGCGCCGACAGTCCGCGTCATCGAATCCGATGTCAGCCTGTCCGCGTCCTCAGTGGCGTACGTGCCCGTCAACATGATTCAGCATGCGCTCAGCGCTCCGGCCAATATGGTGGCCGCGCTCGATCGGCTGGCCGCCGCGATGGTCATCAGCGGGAGCTGGAACGAAAACCACGCCAACAACCAATGGGGCTGGGACGAGGCCAACCCGGCGATGTTGAAGGAAATGGTCAACACGCTGATCCCGTTTCCGGCTCTGTCTGAGCCGTTGGGCCGGCATCTGAACTGGTGGGCTACCGCGAATCTGCCGATGTACGAGGGCTGCAACTACGACTGCCCCGATCTGGCCGGGATGCTCGGCCGGATGTTCAAAGTCCCGATGAGCGAGTTCTACGACGAAGACGGATACACCTTCCCCGAGGTGAGGACCCCCTTCAACGGCGAGGAGACGCCGTGGTCGAACGAGACAGTGAAGCTGGACCCCGCCGAACCCCTTCAGGCCCTGTGGGATTCGCTGACAGCCGAGCCGACGGGCATCAAAACCACGACCTTGTGGGCGATGGTCACGGCCGTTGCCAACTTCAGTGCCGCGATGCAGGTCACCGGGCATATGCCGGACTGGGTCGCGGTGCGCGAGATCGAGACCTTCGTCAAGCTTTTCCTGCGCCCGCCGGCTGACGAGGCCACCGAGGAGCCTGAGACTTCCTCTCAAACACCGGCATTGGCGCTCGTCGCCGATGCCGCGCCTGACGAGGTGCTCGGTGACCCGTCCCCGGTATCTGCGCTGCGTTCGTTCGGCACCCAGGCAGCAGACGACCTGGTCGATGTCGACGATGCCCGCGTGGCGGACGCGGCTGCCGAATCCGCCGAGGCTGAGGAGAACTCCGACACCGAGGCATCGGCGGAGCCGTCGGCAACATCGATCGTCGATTCCGCGACGAGCTACCTGAGGGGCAAGTTCGCTCACTCGCAGCAAGATTCAGCACCTGCTTCCGACGCAGCCGATTCGACCGACGAAGCCGACGCCGCCGAAGCCGACGCCGCCGAAGATGCCGACGCGAACGACGACTCCGACGCCGGGCGGGACGACCGCACAGGCGACGCGAAGACTGCCGGTTCGGGCGGCTCCGCGTCCGACAACGAAACCGGCTCGGACGACTCGGACTCGGGTGACTCAGGCAGCAGCGGCTCCGGCGGTGGAGAGAGCTAGCCGGTACCCATCCACGGTCGGTTGCCGTAGGTGTTGAGGTGCATCACCTCGGCGACCGGCCTTCGGGTGGTCGGCCCATAGCGGCCGCGCGGCCACCCCAGCGGCACAACGCAACACGGTGTCACCGACACGGGTAGCCCGAGGGTCTTGCGGGTCGAGGTCACGCTCCACAGCGGAAGAGTGATCAGAGAGGCGCCCAGGCCCATCGCGCGGGCCGCCAGCAGCAAGTTCTGCACGCTCGGGTAGATGGAGCCGTAGAATCCCGACAGTGCCGCGTGCGGCATCGGCACGAACGGGATTCGGCCGTCTTTGGCGCCGAGGCGCAGGCACGCCACGATGAGGACGGGCACCTCCGTGAAGTGGTCCACCTGCCACTGCACCGCGCGCGCGGTCTTGGCCATCGACGGGTCGCGCTTGGACACCCGCCGTATCACCGCGTGGTAGTACAGGTTCCATGCCTGCCGGTACCGCTTCGCGAGCTTCTTCTTCGTGGCGTAATCCTTGACGACGATGAACTCCCAGTTCTGCCCGTTGGCTCCCGTGGGCGCGTGCAGGGCGACCTCGATGCACTTCATCAGGATTTCGTCGTCGATCGGGTCCGGGTAGACGCGGCGTACCGCGCGCTGCGTCATCATCACTTCGATCAGCGACATGTCCAGTCGCGCAAAGGCTTCCGGTGTTGACGGGGTGGGCTCAGGCATTCTGTGCAATCCAATCCGACGTGAAGCGCTGAAGTTGTGGGATCTCGGTGACGATCTGACCGCAGATGGCCTTCTCGACCCGGCCCCCGACGATCGGGATCTTCACCTCCACCGTCCCGGTGAAGCTGAATCGCGAACCGTCCGATACCGGAGCGAGTGTCGCGCTTCCGACGCCCGAACCCGGAACCCCGGACGCCGAGATGGTGACAGCACCTTCCACCGCATCGGCACCTGTGCGTTGCCACGTCTCGGTGCGCACAATCGAGAGGTTGCCCCTGAACACCTTGGTCAGCGGTCCCGGCAGCAGGTCGTTGCGCAGGTCCTGGGTGGTCGCGACCGACACCGCGCCGTCGGCATCGACGTCGAGCCTGTCCAGTGTGGTTGCACCACCGCCGAACTCGGCGATCCGGTCACGCCAGTACCCTTCGTCGCCGAAGGCGGTGAGGATCTGGTCCACCCCAGCGGGTGAATCCGTCTGGACGTCAAATGGTGTGGGCATGGTGCGGCCTTCTCAACGTCCGCCGAACAACCGGTCCGCCAGCCGGCCCGCGAACGCCCGCGCTTGATCCACCTGCGCAGCACTGATATTCGTCGGCGGGATCTTGACGCCCAGATAGCGATCCTTGTACTCGCCCGACCCCAGGTAGCTTGTCAAAGACAGCATGGACTGCAGCTGGCCCCCCGGATACTCGAAGTGGATGCTGTCGACGAAGCGCCCGCCCCGCTTGTCGGCGAGCTCGCGGACCGCCTCCAAATTCTCCCGCCAATAGCGCCGGCATACGGTGAGCACCGCGTAGGGCGTGCCGTCGAGCACCGCGGCCTCGCTGGATTCGAGGAAGGATCGCAGCGGCATGCTCACCGTCCGCCACCACGTCGGCGAGCCCAAGACGACGAGGTCGTACGCTCCCTCCCGCACCGCCTCGGGCGTGCGGATCTCGCCCGTCTCCCCCTTGCCCTGAGCCTTGAACACGCTGAACATGTCCGGCCACACGCTGCGCATGGGGAAGCGGGTGAAGGGTTCGGAGTACTGCGGATCGACGAACTCGATCGGCGCCATGTGCACCTCGCACCCGCGGTCGCGCAGAACGTCGGCGGCAGCGTCGAGCACCTTCTGGGTCTGGCCTGTGTAGGAGTAGTAGACGAACAACACCCTGCTGCCTGATTGCTCCTCGCGTGCGCTGCTGCCTGATTGCTCCTCGCGTGCGCTGCTGCCTGATTGCTCCTCGCGTGCGCGGTCACTCATTGCATGCTCCCTCCGGTATGAGGCTGATTGTTCCCTGGCGGCGATTGCGCATAGCCTCTGTGCCATGACGGACAAGGTTTCCATCGATCTGACCGGGCCGGCCCAGACGATGCTGACGACCCTCTATCTGAAAGCGCTTGACGCCGACTTCGAACGTCCCGTTCTCGGCGACCGGTTCGCCAAGGAGGCGATCGAGCGCATCGACTACGACTGGAACGATCTCGGCGTCAACGGCAAGTGGGCGCCGATCGTGACCGTCCGCACCGCGCAGTACGACATCTGGGCCAAGCAGTTCATCGCCGCGCACGGCCCCTGCACGGTGGTACATCTCGGGTGCGGACTCGACAGCCGCGTGTTTCGCGTCGACCCCGGACCCGATGTGCAGTGGTATGACGTCGATTTCCCCGGCGTCATCGAGTTGCGCGAACAGGTCTACCCGTCGCGACCGAATTACCATCTGCTCCCGACCCCGGCCACGGAACTGTCCTGGCTCGACCAGATTCCGGCCGACAAGCCGGTGCTGTTCCTCGCCGAGGGCATCAGCATGTACCTGACGGAGGACGACGGCATCGCCCTGTTGCGCCGAGTCGTCGACCGCTTCCCGTCCGGCGAACTGCAGATCGATTTCTACAACTGGGTGGGTATCCGGTCCCAGAAGACCCAGACCCTGGTGCGCAAGACCGGATCCACGTTGCACTGGGCGGTCAACAGCCCCGAAGACATCCTCTCCAACGTCGCCGGGACCCGCCTGCTGGCATGCGTCACGATCTTCAGCGCGAGTACCGCGCCCCGCGCGTCGAAACTCTTCAAGGCCCTGGGGCGCGCCATTCGCGTTGTGCCGCCGGTGCGTAACGCCCTGCAGTACCACCGCTACGGATTCGGGCCCGTCAGCTGACACCGACTCAGCCGACACGAACGGAGGCCTGACGCGCGGCGATGCCGCGCAAGAGCGACTCGATCGCCTGCACGGACTTCTCCGGTTGCGGTCCGTGCGAGTGGTATTCGATCATCAGACGGCCCGCGAAGATCTTGCTGGTGTAGATCTCGATGCCCGCGCCGACAGCGAAATACAGTTCGCCGTGGCTGGCCGCGAGCTCCATCTCGGGCGGCATCCGCATCGGTGGGACGATGCCGTTGTCGGTGAACATCACGACGTCGGGCAGTCCGGGAGGGTTGCCCACGTACTGCGGGCTGAAGTGCAGGAAGCTCTGCTGGATCACACCCTCGGCGATGTCTTTCTTGAAAGTGTCGTTGATGTCGCGGGCTAGGTCGACCACGTCGGTACTGGGGTTGATCTCGGCGAGGTAGGTGGCGATACCCACAGGGTTGGTGCACTCGGTGGCCGACACCGGTGGGGAGAGCAGATAGCGCAGATCCACCGGATACACGTAGGGCACAGGGATGTTCGGGGTCTCGCGCAGCTGCCACTCGGCCATCAGGATCGCCGCGGACAACAGACTGTTCAAGCCGAGCTTGTTGGCCCGGCAGAACGCGATGATGTTGTCGGTCTCGGGCTCTGAGAGCTTGCAGAACTCCATCGGGACACGTTGCGGCAGAACCGGATTGGTGTCCGAGGTGGCACGCCGCGACGGTGGCACGTCGTAGGCGAACATCGCGGCGAGCAACCGCTCAAGGCCGGAGCGCAGCTTCTTCTCCACGCCGCGGTCAGACAGTACAGACTCCAGCGACGTCGGCACGGGTGCCACCGGCGCCTGCCGTGTGGCGCCGGTGGTGACGAGGTCGGTGTAGGTCGAGAAGAGTTCCTCGACCAGGCTGAACTGGTGATGGCCGTCGGCGAGGCTGTGATGAATGTACAACGTCAGATGGGTCTCGTCGTCGCGCCGGGTGAGGCGCAGGTGGGTCAGCGCGGCGGTCTGGTCGAACCGAAGGGGCGGCGCTTCGGCATCGCCGCTGAGCTCGACGACTTCAAGCCCCTCGTGCATCAGGTCGTCGAGGACGATCTCCCACTTGCCATCGGGAAGCTGCTCGAGGTGACCGTTGAGAACCGGATGAGCCTGCAGCAGTGCGTCGAAGGCCTCGGCCAGTGCGTCGACGTCGACGGTGCCGCGCACGTGGGCGGCGAGGCCGACGAAGTTCTGCGTCTCGGCGAACATCTCCTCGCTGCGTGCCAGCTTCCTGATGCCCGATGACGGAAACATGAGTACCCAACTCCCAGGTGTTCGGTGTGTCAGTGATCTGTTCGGCCTTCTGTCAGCCGCGCTTGCTGGCCTTGCGGTAGCCGATCGCCAGCGGCACCGCACAGACGGCGGCGATACCCGCCGCCCACAACACCGAGAACAAGACCGGTTGTGCGATCGGACCTTCCAGCGACAGGCCCTTCATCGCCTCGATCGTAGTGCTGACCGGCTGATTCTCGACGAAGGGCTGCAGCCACTCCGGGTACTGGTCGAGCGGCACGAAACCGATCGAGAAGAACATCAGGACCGCGATGACGATCTCGGTGGCCTGCGGGGCGATGGTGCTCGAGGAGAACAGCGCCAACGTCAGCACCGCGGCAGACAGCGCCACCCCGAACAGGGCGGGCATGAACACCCACAGGATCGCTGCCGGGACGCCCTGCTCAAATCGGAATCCGAGTAGCAACCCCACCGACATGACGACAAGCGTAATCACGACGATGCGCACGAAGTCGGCGGTGAGCCTGGCAAGCAAGCCGGCCGCGCGGTGCACCGGAACCACCCAGAAGCGAGACAGCAGTCCGACCTCACGTTCCCGCATGATGCCCACCGCACCGATGATCGAACCGGTCATCCCGCCCACCAGGGCCACCAGCGGCACCTGGCCGTACAGCCCGCTGTGCCCGGTGACCTGTTCGATGACGTCCCCGAGCACGATGTCGAGCGCCACCAGGAAGACCGCGGGCATGACCATCGACTGCACCAGGGTCGCCGGATCGCGGCTCCACCGACGCAGAATCCGCGCCGTGAGCACCACCACCTGTGGCAGCAGCTTTTTCGGCGAGTTCTCCCAGATCTTCTCGCGGCGGTGTCTGCCGCCGGGGCGGTAGGGAGCCGTGGACGACGTGTGAAGTGTCACGAGCGTCGCCGCTTCCCGCTCACCCAGGTGTGCAGCGCCAAGGCCACCACGATGCAGCCGACGGCCCACAGAATGCCTGGGCCCAGCACCGACAGGGTCGCCTCGGGCGCCGCTCCGGTGCTGTCACCGGCCAGCGCCTGCAGCCCGTAGACCCATTGCGACAGCGGCTGATTGCGTACGAAGCCCTGGATCCAGTCGGGGAACCGCTCGACCGGCTGGAGGCCCACCGACGCCAAACCCAGCGTCAGCTGCGGAATCAGCATCATCGGGGCGGTCGCCTCGGGGTTCTGGGTGGCGATACCGATCAGGTCGCCGATGATCGCGAGCGCCGCGCCGATCAGCAGGACGAGACCGACGAAGCCGAGCGTGTGGAGCACACCGTTGTCGAATCGGAAACCGATCACGTACCCGCAGGCCACCGACACCACCAGCGCGATACAGCAGCGGTACATACTCGCCGTCATCCGCGACGCCAGCGGGGTGATCGACGGAATCGGCATCGCGCGGAACCGCCGGTTGATGCCCTGAACGGAGTCCGTCGCCGACCGGAACGCCGCGGAGATCGCCGCGAACCAGATCGCCTGCAGGATGATCAGCGGCGTCAGGTACTGCGCGTAGCTGCTCAGCGGCTGCACCGCGCCCATCATCTGTTTGAGCGGCAGGTAATAACCGACCGTGAAGACGATCGACCCGACGACCTGCGTACCGAGCTCCCCGTTGCGCAGCGTCGGGATGATCATCCGGATGGTCAGCACCCACCACTGCTGGATCGCCGACACCGACGGCCGAACGGCGTGCGGAATCGCAGCCGAGCGCTGAGGTATCGCCGTCTGCTCGATCACGCGTAGGCGCTCGCGTCCGCCGAGAGCTCTCGGTCGTCGTCTTCGATGGCCTTCGGATGGTCCCCGGTCAGGGCGAGGAACACCTCGTCGAGCGACGGACGGCGCAGCGCGATGTCGGTGAGGTCGATGTTGGCGTCGCTGAGCAGATGCAGTGCCTGCATCAGCGTGCCCGGCCCGTCGGGCGCCGGCATCGAGATGCGGTCCGAGGTGTCCCGCAGAGCGGCCCGGTGGGAGTCGGGCAGCAATGGACCGAGGATCCTGGCGACCTCCGGCATATCGCTGAGCTGTCGCGGCACGATCTCGCAGTAGGTGCCGCCGGTACGCTCCTTGAGCTGATCCGCGGTTCCCTCGGCGATGACGGTGCCCTTGTCGATCACGATGATGCGGTCGCTGAGCAGGTCGGCCTCTTCGAGGTACTGGGTGGTCAGCAACGTGGCTATCCCGGCTTCCTTGAAATCGGTGACGAGCTCCCAGATGGCTTGGCGGCTACGTGGATCCAGCCCCGTGGTGGGTTCGTCGAGGAACACCACCTCGGGTCGCACCACGAGCCCGCACGCAATGTCGATGCGGCGCTTCATGCCGCCGGAGTAGTTGCCCACCGCGCGGTCGCCGGCATGCACCAGATCGAACTGTTCCAACAGCTCCTGCGCGCGCTGTTTGGCGACCTTCTTTTTCAGGCCCTGCAGGCGACCGAACATCAGCAGATTCTCGCGGCCGGTCAACAGGTCGTCCAGCGCGGCGTGCTGACCGGTGAGCATCAGTGCCCGGCGCACTCCCGCCGGATCGCTGACCACGTCGTGACCGGCGATCAGCGCACGCCCGCTGTCCGGCTTGATCAGCGTGGACAGGATGTTGACCGTGGTCGTCTTACCCGCACCGTTGGGACCGAGCAGGCCCAGCACCTCTCCACGCGCCACCTCGAAGCTGACGTCGCGCAGGGCGGTCACCTCGCCGAACGATTTCTTGATGCCGGCCACAACGACGGCCTTGTCTGAGCTGGACATGCCGCTCCCCTCTAACCGCTCACGACAGATCGACCAGCGCCAGCTCTTCGCCGGCCGCGTCGCTGTCCGCCTCGGCCAGCGCTTCCCTGGTGATCTCCAGGATGGCGGCCGAGTACTGCCGGGCAAAGGATTCCACATCTGTCGGCCCGAGACGGCGATTGTCGTACCACCAGTCGATATGGAGCACGCCGGCCGTGCGGTACACCCGCAGTTCGGTCGCGTGCCCCAGACCCGGGAGCGTGTCCCTGATCGGCATCGCCGTGTCTGCGTCGAACCGCACCGGGGCGTCGTCGGGCTGGTCGGACGGCACCTCGGGAATGGTCCCGATGTGGGAGAACAGGATGTCGGCAGGCCGAGTCAAAGCCAACGCCCGCGCGGTCGGGGCGAACAGGTACCGAAGCAACCCGTACCCAATCCCGTAGTGCGGCACCGCGTCCAGCGCCTCGTGCACCTCCGCGAGCGACTGCGCCGCGCTGTCCGACCTGGACGCATGCAGCACCACCGGATGCAGCGTGGTGAACCATCCGACCGTGCGCTGCAGGTCCACGTCGGGCTTGAGCACCGAGCGGCCCCGACCGCCCAGATCGACAGCCACCGCGCCCTCGCCCACTGTCGCGGCCACGGTCCGGGTCAGCGCAGCCAGCAGGATGTCCTCCACAGGAAGCCGCAGACGCCTGCGGGCGTCGTCGACCTCGCCGGTCTCGGCGGCAGACAGTGCCGATGAGACGCGCTCGACGTCGGCTGCGCCCGGACGTCCCGAGGGTTCCGCACCGGCGATGTGCAGCGTCCGCCTGCCCGCGACCTCCAGCCAGTAGTCCCGGCTTTCCAGCACCGCCGGGTGGCTGGCCAGCCCGGCGCACCGCTGCGACCATTCGCGCCACGAGGCGCCGACCGGAGCGAGCGCGATCTCCTCACCGGCCATGCGCTGGTTGAACGCGGTGAAGATGTCGGTCAGCAGGATGTCACGGGATGCGCCGTCGTCCCCGGAGCCGCCCGCGGTCCCGTGCAGGCTCAGCGCCAGGTACGACGCACCGCCCGACACACCCTGGACGAAGGTCGCCGTCAGCGGCACCACGACCTGGTGCTCGCGGACCTGCTCGTCGAGGAAGCCCAGCACCGCTTCGCGCTCCTGAGGACTGCCTGCGGCCACGCCGTCCGGCAGCCGCCGGACCACCAGCTCGGTGAACTCACCGGGTTCGGCGATCGTCTGATCCCACGTGCCGGACCGCTCCACCAGATGCACGCGCAACGCGTCGTGGGCCGCCGTGACAGCGGTCAGCACCGCGCGCACATCGGCCTCGCTCACATCGGAGCGCAGTCCGAGGATCACCGGGATGCGCCACCGGCCGATGTCGCTGAGACCGTTCTCCAGGAAATACGCGACGTTCGGCGGGACCGGCGGGTTCACCGTGTCGTCGAGCACCTGACGCGCCAGCCCG
Source organism: Mycolicibacterium iranicum (assembly GCF_001650495.1). Lineage (GTDB taxonomy): Bacteria > Actinomycetota > Actinomycetes > Mycobacteriales > Mycobacteriaceae > Mycobacterium > Mycobacterium iranicum_A. The sequence continues at coordinate 62,157 of NZ_LWCS01000098.1, forward strand.
CCCTCGGCGTACCGGGCCGTCAGCACCTTGGCCAGCGCCGCCACCGTCTGGTTCTCGTAGAGATCCTGAGGCGTCAGATCAAGCCCCTCGTGGCCCGCGGTCATCGCGACACTGATCGCAATCAGCGAGTCACCGCCGATCTCGAAGAAGTTCGCGTTGCGCTCGACGGTCGTCACGCCGAGACACTGCGCCCAGATCCGCTGCAGCGAGGCCTCCACCGTCGACGTCCCGCCGGCGGTCGCGGGCGCCACGCCCGCCGCCGTGCCGTGGGCACCCACCCCGGCGGCGCCCGAGCCGTTGGTGACCCACGCCGCACCGGCGTTGTACTCGACCCAGTGGCGCTGCTTGGCGAACGGATAGCCGGGAAGCGTGATCAGCTGGTGCGTCACGTCCGCACCTTGGTCCCAATCGACGTCGACGTCCGCGGCCCACAACTGACCCAGCGCCAGCAGGAACGTCTCGTGGTCGCCGCGATTCTGGGCTTGATGCCGCATCAATCGCACCGCGCGATGCCGTTCGGACCACCGGGGGTGGCGTCCCGCCGACGACGTCAACGTGCCGCCGGGACCGACCTCGATAAGCACCCTGTCCGGCGTGGCCAGCAGTGCGTCGAGCTCGTCGGCGAAGCGGACGGTGGCCCGGATCTGACGGGCCCACGTGGCGGGGTTCGTCGCCTCGGCCGCCGTCATCGTCGTCCCGGTGATGTTGGACAGCAGCGGGATTCGCGGCTCGTGCAACGTCACCCGCGACAGGAACGCGCTGAACTCGGCGACCACCGAATCCATCAGTCGGGAATGGAACGCGTGCGAGGTGCGCACCCGGCGAGCCGCGATGCCCTTCTCGGCGAGGCCCGCCTGGAAGGCGCGGATCGCCTCGTCGCTGCCTGCGACGACGCAGCTGCCGGGATCGTTGACCGTCGCGATGTCGACGTCGGGGGTGAGGTGCTCGGCGACTGCCTCGGGGCTCAGCGGCACCGCCACCATCACCCCGCGCGGCGCGGCGTGCATCAGTTTGGCCCGCATCGAGATCACCTTGACGGCGGTCTCCAGGTCGAAGACGCCGGCAATGGTCGCGGCCGGGTATTCGCCGATGCTGTGCCCGGCCATGATCGAGGGCTGGACGCCGTAGGACTGGATGAGTTTCGCCAGCGCGTACTCGACGGTGAACAGTGCGGGCTGGGCGCGGTCGGTGTGCTCGAGGTTTCGCCCGGCGCCGTCGAAGATCTCTGCCTTCAGGTCGTAACCCATCTCGGCACTGAACAGGGTCGCGCACTCGTCGAAGTGCCGGGCGAACACCGGCTCGCTGTCGTAGAGGCCGCGCGCCATGCCGATGTGCTGGGCACCCTGCCCCGGGAACAGGAACGCGACTCGGTCAGCGGACAATTCCCCGTCCGGGAGCCCCGCACCGACGAAGACGTTGTCAGTCTCGGTGGCAGACAGCACAGCGGCGGCGTTCTGCTGATCCTGTACGACAGCCGCGAGCCGCATCGGCTCCGTGCGGCGCCGGGTCAGCGTGAATGCCGCGTCGGCGAGGTTGACCTCGTCGGCCTGTTCCAGTTCTTCGGCCAGGGTCGCGCGCGACTGGTCAAGTGTCTCTTGGGTTTTCGCTGACAGCACGAGGACCTGCGGACGGGAAGGGGCTGGCGCCTGCACCGGCTGGGCGGGCGCCTCCTCCAGGATCACGTGGGCGTTCGTGCCGCCGACGCCGAACGAGCTGACACCTGCGCGGCGGATACCCTCGGACTCCCAGGGCCCGTACTGGCTGCGGATCCGGAACGGCCCGCGGTCGAGGTGCAGCTCGGGATTGGGGCTGGTGTAGTGCAGCGTCGCGGGAATCGCCTTGTTCTGCAGGCACAGGATGGCCTTGATGATGCCCGCGATGCCCGCAGCCGTCTCCAGGTGGCCGATGTTCGACTTCACCGAGCCGAGATAGCAAGGCTCGCTTCGGGTTTCCTCGGCCAGCTCGAACGCTTGGCGAAGACCCTCGATCTCGATCGGATCGCCCAGCGGAGTGCCGGTGCCGTGGGTCTCTACGTACGTGATCGACGACGCGTCCACCCCGGCGATGGCATGTGCCTCGGCGATGACCTCGGCCTGGCCCAGGGCATTCGGCGCGGCGTACGTCATCTTCGTGGCGCCGTCGTTGTTGAGCGCCGAACCGCGGATCACCGCATGGATGCGGTCGCCGTCGTCGACCGCGTCCTGCAGCGCCTTGAGCACGAGGACGCCGACACCGCTGCCGAACACCGTGCCGTCGGAGCGGACGTCGAACGGCCGGCACTGCCCCGTCGGCGACACCATCGAGCCCTGGGCGTACCAGTAGCCGACCCTGTTAGGGATGCGCAGCGACGAGCCGCCGGCCAGCGCGATGTCGCACTCGCCGTTGAGGATCGACTGACACGCCAAATGCAGCGCGACCAGTGAGGACGAGCAGGCGGTGGCGACCGAGAGCGCGGGCCCCCGCAGGTCGTAGTGGTGGGCCACCCGCGTCGCGAGATGGTCTTTGTCGTTGGACAGCGACAGCGCGACCATGTCGAAGCTGGCGCCCTGGCCGATCACCATCATCGGGTCGTAGTTCGACATCAGGTTGTGCAGCAGATATCCGCTGGTCGAGCTGGTGCCGAACACGCCGACGGTCACCTCGAGGCCCTTCGGGTCCAAGCCGGCGTCCTCGAAAGCGTGGAATGCCGTCTGCAGGAACAGCCGATGCTGAGGATCGAGTGCCCGAGCGTCGTAGGGGGTGAACCCGAAGAAGTCGGCGTCGAACTCCTCGATGCCCGACATCAGCGCAGCACGGCGGATGTAGGACCGGTTGGCCAGTGTCTTCTCGGTGACACCCTCGGCGAGAAGATCGCCTTCGGACAGGTCGACGATCGATTCGACGCCGTCGCGCAGGTTGCGCCAGAACTCCGACACCGACGCCGCACCGGGGAACCGTCCGGCCATGCCGATGACCGCTACAGCGTTGTCGGGAAGCTCGTCTGTCACGATCGTGGTCCTACCTTTCGCCGCGCTGCGGCCCGTTGACGCGCGGCGGCACGTTGCTGTGCCCGGTCGCGCAGAGCATTGGGACGTTCGGAGCCGTCCTCCTCGGCGAGACCGAGCTGGCGGATCAGATCCAGCGCCACGTCGCCCAGTGTGGCCCCCTGCAGCAGCAGCGCCACCGGCGGCTCCACCCCGAAATCGCCGCGGATGGTGTTGCGCATCCGCACCGCCATCAGCGAGTCCAGTCCCATCTCGGTCAGCGGCTTGGCAGTGTCGACGGCACTGTCGTCCGAGTAGCCCATGACACCGGCGATACGCCGGCGCAGGCGCGCCACCACCACACGGTTGATCTCGGCGGCGTCGAGGTTCTTGAGGGCGTCGGCGCCCTCCCAGTCGTCGTCGGCGTCGTCGACGTCCAGCTCGCCGACCAGACCGGCGAAGTAGCCGATCTGGCGGATCTCCGGGAACGCGGCCGCAGCGCGGTCCAGGCGCAAGCGGGCGATGCCGACCTGTGAGAAGCCTGCGGCGAGCACCCCGCCGAGCGCCTCGACACCCTCGTCGGGACTGATCGGGTCCAGCACCGAGAAGCGCAGGGAGCTCGCCAGGCCGACGTCGGCCCACTGCCCCCAGTTCACCGTCGTCGCCGGCAGGCCGGCGGCGTTGCGCCAGCCCACCAGGGCGTCGAGCCAGGCGTTGGCGGCCGCGTAGGCGGACTGCCCGGGCGAGCCGAGCAGCGAGGCCACCGACGAGAATCCGACCCAGAAGTCGAGGTCCTTGCCCGCCGCGGCCTCGTGCAGACGCCAGGCGCCCAACGCCTTCGGCGCCCAGATCCGCTCCACGCTCTCGCGGGTCAGGCCGACGACGAGCTCGTCGTCGAGGACAGCGGCGGAGTGGATCACGCCGCGCAGTGGCTTGCCGGTCTCCTCGGCCGCCGTGACGAGCCGCTGCGCGGTACCCGGCTGCGCGACATCGCCGGTGACGACGGAGATCTCGGCGCGGCTGGACAATTCGTCGAGGACGGCCTGCGCATCCGGAGACGGGGCGCTGCGGCCGTTGAGGACCAACCGTCCCGCGCCGTTGTCCACCAGCCAGCGCACCACCGCCAGACCGACACCGCCGAGGGCGCCGGTGACGACATAGGAGCCGTCGGCGCGCACGACGAGCCGGCCCGGCGAGGCGGGCAGTACGGCCCGCGAGAGCCGTTCCACCAGGCGGGTTCCCCCGCGCCAGGCAATGACGTCGTCTGTTTCGGAGGCCGCACCGCCTGCTTCGATCTCAGCGGCCAGGATCTCGCCGGCGTCACCGTCACCGACGTCGAGCAGCGTGGCCCGCAGATCGGGGTGCTCATAGGCGAGCACCCGGATCAGCGCCTTCAGGGTGCCGACGCCCGGGTTGCCTCCGCCGTCGGCATCGGTGATCGCCAAGCCGCCACGAGCCACCACCCACAACCGCGGAGGCTTGCCGTGCCAGCTGCCGACAATGGTGCGTACCGTCGCGGCGATCTCCCACAGCGCGTCCTGCGCTGCCGTGATGTTGGCCGCGGCGTCGCTGCCGGCGAAGGCAGGAAGGTCCACGAGGACGACGACGCCCGCCGGTGGCAGCGCGGCGTCGGACGTCGCCGACGCGAAGGCGTCACGCACGGCGGCTTCGTCGCCGAGATCGGCGGTGACCACCCTGCGCTGTGGACCGCCGAAGAGTTCCGCGAACGCGTCGGCCGCCACCCTGCCGTCGGCGCCGTCGGCGAGCACCAGCCAGCTACCGCTGACCGAACCCGCCGCGGGTGCGGCCTTCTCCACCCAGCGTGAGTCGAAGATCTTCTGCGACAACGGAAGTGGCACGGTGCGGCGTTGGATGCGCTTGAGCTTCACGTCGCCGACCTGGGCCAGCACGGTGCCGGTGTCGTCGGTGAGGGTGACCCGTCCGACGGCGTCGCCGCTGTCCTCGGCGACGCTGACCAGCTCCGCGCGGCACCTGGCGCGCCGGCCGATCTCGCTGAACACCCGGATCGCCCCGAAACCTACCGGCAGATAAGTGACGTCGTTGGCATCGGTCAGGGACTCGTCGCCGAGAGCGGCGGCCAGCCCCTGAAGGGCGGCGTCAAGCATCACCGGATGCAGCGCGATCCCGCGGTGCGGGGTGGCCTCGTCGGGCAGCACGATCTCGGTGTCGGCCCTGCCGCTGGAACGCACGATGCGCGTCAGCGCCGCGAACGCCTGCGCATGGTGGGCGCCGGTGCGGCGCAGGGCCGTGTAGAAGTCCCCGGGTGATACCGGTGTGCCCTCACCGGACGGCGCCGGCTTGGTCGGTGTGGTCGGCTGTGCCGCCTTGACCGTGCCCGCGGCGTGCCGGGTCCAGGTACCCGCATCCGAGCGCGAGTGGATCTCCACCCGCAGCACGCCGTCGTCGCCGGCGGCCACCTGGGTGGTCAGGGTGGTGTGCGCGTCGAGAGGCAGCATCTGCTCGACCTCGACGGCGACCTCGACACCCGTCGCGGGCAGGCCCAGTGCCTCCTGCGCGGCGGCCAGCGCGATCTCGGCGAAGCCGGCGCCCGGCATTACGGGCAGGCCGTGCACGATGTGGTCGGCCAGCCACGGATGGGCCTCGAGCCCGACGTCGGACTGCCAGACATGGCCGGTACCCGACGGCAATTCGACGTGCAGGCCGAGCAGCGGATGCGCACCCGCGTACTGCTGGCTGCCCGAGCGGTCCGCCATCCAGTACGCCGTGTGCTGCCACGGGGTCGCGGGAACATCGACGAGACGTCCTGTGCCGCCCTCCGGGGCTGTGGCTGCCGGCGGACGCACCGCCGACAGCTGCGCGTGGAAGGCCACCGTCTCGGGATGGTCGCGGTTCACGGTGCCACCGACATGGAACCTGCGGTTCGTCGACTGCGCAGCCAGCGTGTCCGTAATCGCATGCGACAGCAGCGGATGCGGGCTGATCTCGATGAAGTTGCTGTTCTCTGCGCTGGCCTCGTGCACCGCCTGGCTGAATCGCACCGGGTTGCGCAGGTTGGCCGCCCAGTAGTCGGCCGTGTACATGGGCGACGACCCGGTGTAGGCGACCGTGGATATCAGCGGAATCTTGGGAGCCGCCGGGGTCAGGTACGCCAGCGCCTCGCGCAGTTCGGGTAGCACCGGGTCGATCGTCGGATGGTGCGAGGCGACGTCCACCTCGACGCGGCGGGCCAGCTTGCCCTGCCCGTCGACGATCGCGATGAGCTCGTCGACCTGGTCCGGCGGGCCCGCGACGACCGACTGCTTCGGCGAGGCGTACACGGCGATCGTCACGTCGGGCCGGTCGGCGATGAGCTTCTCGGCCGCCTGGGCGTCGAGCTCCAGCAGCGCCATCGCACCCTGCCCGGACAGCCGCTTCATCAGCCGGGTCCGGGTCGCGATGATGTCGAAACCCTCTGCGGGAGTGAGCACCCCGGCCACCACGGCAGCGGTGGCCTCGCCCATCGAGTGGCCGATCACGGCGTCGGGCTCGACGCCGTAGGAACGCCACAGCTGGGTCAGCGCCAGTTGCATGCCGACCAGCACCGGCTGGATGCGGTCGATCCCGGTGACGGGCTCGCCTGCTTCCAACGTCTGGCGCAGCGAGAAGCCCACCTTGTCGACGAACGCGGGCTCAAGGTCGTCGATCGCCGCGGCGAACGCGGGCTCCTCGGCGAGCAGCGCCTTGCCCATCCCGGCCCACTGCGCCCCCTGGCCCGAGTACAGGAAGACGGTTCCCTTGCCCGCCTTCGCGTCGTGCGCCCCGATCACGCCGGGGGCCTGCCGGCCTGCGGCCAGCGCGCGCAGCCCGGCCACCGCTTCGTCGTGGTCGCGGGCGCACACTGTCGCGATGGTGTTGGAGCGGGCGCGGTGGTGGTTGACCGTGTAGGCGACATCGGTAAGCGGTACTGCCGCGCCGTCGGTTTCGAGCCAGTCGGCCAGCGACTTCGCGGCCGCTGCGAGGCGCGCGGGTGACTTGCCGGACACGACGAGCGTGGCGACCTTCGGCGCCGGATCGACAGGGATGGCAGCGGGTTCCGGTCCCTGCTCGAGAACGATGTGAGCGTTGGTGCCGCCCATGCCGAACGAGGACACGGCCGCGCGGCGGGGATGCTCGGTCCTGGGCCAGTCAGCCTTCGCTGTCGGGACGAACAAGCGGGTGCCCGACGCGTCGATTGTGGGGTTCCACTTCTCGAAATGCAGGTTGGGGGCGATCGCGCCGTGCTGAAGCGTCAGCACGGTCTTGATGAACCCGGCGATCCCCGCCGCGGCCTCGAGGTGGCCCATGTTGGTCTTGACGGCGCCGAGCGCGCATGGCGTGTCACCTTTGCCGTAGACGGCGGCCAGCGCGTCGAACTCGATGGGATCACCGAGCGAGGTTCCCGTGCCGTGGGTTTCGACGTAGCTGACGGTGCCTGCCGAGACGTCGGCCGAGCGCAGCGCACGGGCGATGACGTCCTTTTGCGACGGGGCGTTCGGCGCGGTCAGACCGTTGGAGCGGCCGTCCTGGTTGACCGCGGAGCCGCGGACGACGCCGAGTACGCGGTCGCCGTCGCGGACCGCGTCGGTCAGCCGCTTGAGGACGACGACGCCTGCGCCTTCGCCGCGCACGAAGCCGTTGGCGCGCGAGTCGAAGGCGTAGCACCGGCCGTGCGGGGACAGCATCCCCCACTTGCCCAGCGCCAGTTGGGTTTCCGGGCGCAGGCTGAGGCTGACACCGCCGGCCAGCGCCAGATCGCTCTCGCGCATGCGCAGGCTCTGGCAGGCCAGGTGGATGGATACCAGTGACGACGAACACGCCGTGTCGACCGCGACCGCGGGCCCCTTGAGGCCCAGCAGGTAGGCGATGCGGCCCACGGTGACACTGTGCGCGTTACCGGTGGCCGAGTAGGCGTCGATGGTGTCGGGATTGCCTGCCGAGGCGCTCTGGTACTCGTTGTAGTACACGCCGAGCATGACGGCACCGCGGATCTCACCGACCGCGTCGGGTGGCATCCCGGCGTTCTCCAGTGCCTCCCAGGCAACTTCGAGGACCACACGCTGTTGCGGGTCCATCGCGGCGGCCTCGCGGGGGGTGATACCGAAGAACTCCGCGTCGAACCCCTGCATGTCCTCGATGTAGGCGCCCCACTTGGACGGCATCCGGCCCGGTGCCGTCACATCCGGGTCGTAATAGGCGTCGCCGTCCCAGCGGTCGGCAGGCACCTCGGTGACGGCGTTGGTGCCGGACTCCAGGAGCTTCCAGTAGTTCTCCGGGCTGGTCGCTCCCCCGGGGAAACGGCAGCCCATACCGACGACCGCGATCGGCTCGGCACCTGCGACGCGGGATGCCTTCTCGAACTGCTCGGAGAGCTTGTCGCGCTGTTCGGCCGACATGGCCGAGATCCTGTCGAAGGTCGTCTTCATCAGTTTGAGCCCTCACTGCCGGCACTGGCCGACTCGACGGAATCAGATTCGATGCTGTCGAACAGCTCGTCGAGCAGGCCGAACGAGTCGTCGTCGGCTTCTTCGGCGACTTCCGGCTCGGCCTCATCGGAGGGCTGCTGCGTCGGCGCGAGAAGGTCGGCGACGAAGTCCGACATCTGCGCGATCGACGGGTGGTTCCACAGCATGGTGGCGGACAGGTCGACGCGGACCAGCTGCTTGGCATCGCGCAGCAGGTTCATCGCCATCATCGAGTCGAGGCCGAGCTCGGGGAACGGCATGTCGACGTCGACCGCGGCGTCCGGCATGCCGAGTTCGCGGGCCAGGATGGCACGTAGCCGAGTCCGCAGCTCGGCGATGGTCTGCTTACGGTCCATGGCCGACCAGTCGATGAACTCCGCTGCGGCCGAAGTGCTTTCGACAGCGGGAGCCGGTGCCGATTCGACGGGGGCGTAGGTGAGCCCGCGGACGTCGAGCCACGTCTGCCCGTCTGATCCGGTGACCAGGACGTCGACGACGAGCGCGCCGGTGCTGCCGTCGCGCTTGAACACCTCGATGACACCGCGGGAATCCGCCGCCGCGCCCACCGCGAGGGTCTCGACACCGGCGGGCAGCAACAGCTGGGCGTTGTCGGCGTCAGCCAGCCGTGCGACGTGCACGGCGGCGTCGACCAGCGCGGCCGCCGCCGATTCCGTCGAATCGGGCAGTGCGACATCGGCGCGAGCACCGGCGACCGTGGCCGCGCAGTCGGTGACCGTCCACTCGAACGGCTGCCCTTCCACCCCCCACGCACGCTGCATATCTGAGATCGCATGGAGGTCGAACGTTGTGCCGCTCACGGTCTGATCACCCGTCACAGTGCCCTGCGGGGCGGCGGACAGCTGCGCACTCGCGTGGCGCGTCCAACGCTGTTCGGGGCTGTCCGGCCCGGCGCTCGACCACACGGTCAGCGCACCGTCGTCGGCCACCACATGGATGACCCGCGGCTGCTCGGCGACGATCGGGTACTCGAATCGGACGTCACCCACGGCGGCACCGCCCAGTTGCCCGGCGGCGAGCGAAAGCGTCTGCAGCAGAACCGAAACCGGAACCACCTCGACGCCGCGCACGCGGTGCGCCACCGGGTAGGACCGTTGCCCGGGCAGCAGGCGCGCCCGCCACAGGTGATCGTGCGACGTCCCGGTCACCGGCTCACCCAGCACGGTTCCCGCAGCCGGCGGCGCGACCGAATCGAGGTCGGCGATCTCGCCTAGCGGAGTCACCAGGTGGTCCAGAACCTTGACCGCGGCGCGCATCCGGTAGGCATCGGCCAGACGCCCCCAGTCGGCGCCGGCGACCACGGTGTGCACCGCGGCGTCGGGACTCAGCACGGCGGGCAGCATCCTGATCGCCACGTCGTTGGGCATCGGCTCCAGGCCGGCCGCCTTCATCTGCGGCTGCGCATCGGCCCACGACTTCCACAGGCCCCAGTCGACGACCGTCGCGGGCAGGCCCAGCGCGCGCCGTGCGTAGGCGAACGCGTCGGCAAACGCGTTGGCCGCCGTGTAGTGCGCCACCGCACGCGAGCCGAGCAGGCCGGTGATCGACGAGAACAGCACGAACCGGCGCACCGGGGTGCGCAGCGACAGCTTGTGCAACACCGTCGCGGCGTCGACCTTGGACCGGAACATCGGGTTCAGGTCGTCGTCGGTCATGTCGGCCAGCAGTGCCTCACCACCGGCCAGCGAGGCAAGGTAGATCCCGTCCAGCGGAGGCAGGTCCGCCCCGAATCGCGCGAACACCGCGGCCATCGACGCCTCGTCGGCAGCATCGGCCGCGACTTCGACCAGTGTGGTGCCGGCCGCGGCCAATTCCGTTGCGAGCTCGGATAATTGGTCGCCGCCGCGCCGCGACGCCGCGACAATCGTCGACGCGCCCATCTCGGCGAGCTGGCGGATCAGGTACGGCCCGACGTTGCCGGTCGCGCCGATGACGAGGTGGCTGGTGCCGCTCTCCAACCGCGTCAGCGGCACCGCGGGCAGCGCGCGGGGCTCCAACCGGGGCACGCGGCGCTCACCGCCGCGGTAGACCGCCTGATCGTCGCGGTCGGTGACGTCCACCACGGCCGCCTCGGCACGCAGGTACAGCGCCAGCAGCTCCGACGGCAGGGTCTCGTCGACGTCGACGAGGCCGCCCCAGAACTCGGGGTGCTCCAGCGCCAGGGTGCGTCCCTGCCCCCACAGCACCGCGTGCGCGGGATTGGCGCGGTCGCCTTCGGTGACGGGCTGCGCGTTGCGCGTGACGACGAACAGTTTGGGCGCGTCCGCGGTGCCCGCCAGCGCAACGACCAGGCGGCGCAGCTGATGGAACGTGTCGTAGCTCGGCGCGGCGTCGAAGCGTGCGGGTGACGCCGGGGGCGCGTAGACGACGTGCCGCACACCCGGGAGTGCGGCCCGGACTGCGTCCGCATCGTCGAGCACCGACAGCGGAAGGGCCTGTGAACCGAGCCCGAGCAGCTCGGGCAGGTCGTCGTCGCCGCCGAGTACCAGCCACGACACCTCGCGGTCGCCGGGAGGGAGCTCACGCACCGGCCAGGCCAGCTGGTGGAACCATTCGTGCGTCTCGCCCGCCGCGGGCGCCGCGTCGGCTCGCCTGTGCGGCACCGGTTCCTGCGCGGCGGTGTGGATCCAGTGTTGGGCGTGATGCCATGGGGTGGCCGGGAGCCGCACCCGTGCGCCGCCCCGCTGCGGCGTCTTCGGCGGCCGCACCGTGTGGGTGGCGTTGAGATTGGTGTGGAACGTGACGGTGTCGTTGGCGTCGCGCTGCAGCGTGGCGAGGCTGCGGTGCGGGCGTGCGGCTTGATTCCCGTCTCCGACGGGGCCGGCGAGCGTGTCCTTGACCGCGTACGCCAGCAGCGGGTGCGGGCTCACCTCGACGAAGATGGAGTTGTCGGCGCCCGCGGTGGCCACGGCGCGCGCGAACCGCACCGGGTTGCGCAGGTTGGCCACCCAATGATCGGCGTCGAAGATGTTCGTGCCATCGGTCGGGCGCTGATCGGTGGTGACGATCACCGGGACCGACGGGGTGCGCGGCTTCACATCGGCGAGCTCGGCGCGCAGGTCCTCGAGAATCGGGTCGATGATCGGGTGGTGCGACGCCACATCCACGTCGACGCGGCGGGCAAGCTTGTCCTGCGCGTCGACCACGGCGATCGCGGCGTCCACCTGCTCGGGCGGGCCGGCGATCACCGTCTGATGCGGCGAGGCGTACACGGCCACGGTCAGACCGTCGTAGCCCGCGATCAGCGTCTCGGCGGCCTCGGCGTCGAGCTCCAGCAGCGCCATCGCGCCCTGGCCAGACAGCCGCTTCATCAGGCGCGACCGGGTCGCGATCACCTTGAGACCGTCGGCCGGGCTCAGCGCGCCCGACACCACCGCGGCCGTCACCTCACCCATCGAGTGGCCGATGACGGCATCGGGTGTGACGCCGTAGGACTTCCACAGCGCGGTCAGCGCGAGCTGGACGCCGACAAGGACGGGTTGGATCCGGTCGATGCCCACGACGGCCTCGCCGGAGGTCAGCACGTCACGAAGCGAGAAGCCCGCCTGCGCGACGAAGTCGGGTTCGAGTTCGTCGACAGCGGCGGCGAATGCCGGCTCCTCGGCCAGCAGGCGCCTGCCCATGCCTGCCCACTGGGAACCCTGTCCGGAGTAGAGGAATACCGTGCCGGTGCCCAGGGCCGGGTCGTTGGGGCCAACCACGCCGGGTGCCGGGTACTCCCCCGCCAGCGCGTGCAGCCCGGCGACCGCCTGCTCGCGATCGGCGGCGGCGACGGTGGCGAACCGCGGGTACTGGGCGCGCCGGTGGTTCAGGGTGTCCGCGATGTCGGCCAGGCTCAGCCCGGTCGACTCCGGTGACTGCAGCCAGTCGGCCAGCCGGCCGGCCAGCGACGCGATGCGCGCCGGCGTCTTGCCGGACACGACGAGCGTGCTCACCGGCGGTTCCGGTTGCGCCGCAACAGGTTCGGTGACCGGCGCCTGCTCGATGACGATGTGGGCGTTGGTGCCGCTGACGCCGAACGACGACACCGCGGCGCGCCGGATCTGGGTTGCGGGCCAGTCCAGCGGCTCGGACGCGATGCGGAACTTCTGGGCGCCCTCGCCCGCCTGCGGAGTCAGCTTGTTGAAGTGCAGCTGCTTGGGGATGGCGCCGTGGTGCACGCTGAGCACCGTCTTGATGAAGCCGGTGACGCCCGCCGCCGACTCGAGGTGCCCGAGGTTGGTCTTCACCGAGCCCAAGATCAACGGCGCGGAGTCCTTACGGTCGCCATAGACGGCCGACAGCGCGTCGAGCTCGATCGGATCGCCCAGCGAGGTGCCGGTGCCGTGCGCCTCGATGTAGTCGATGTCCGACGGCTCCAGCCTCGCGTTCTGCAACGCCTTGCGCATCAGCTCCTGCTGTGCAGGACCGTTCGGCACAGTCTGTCCACTGCTGGCGCCGTCCTGGTTCACGGCCGACCCGCGCACGACGGCCAGCACGCGATCACCGTCGCGCACCGCATCCGAGAGCCGCTTGAGGACCACCACACCCGCGCCCTCGCTGCGGACGTAGCCATTGGCGTCGGCATCGAACGTCTTGCACAGGCCGTCCGGCGCGAGCATGCCCCAGCGGGAGCAGGCGATGTTGTTCTCTGGTGACAGGATCAGGTTCACACCGGCGGCCAGCGCGTGATCGGACTCTCCGCGACGCAGACTCTGGCAGGCCAGATGGATCGACACCAGGGACGACGAACACGCGGTGTCGCTGACCACGGCCGGGCCGCGCAGGCCCAGGAAATAGGACAGCCGGCCCGCCGCGAAGTTGGGGGCGTTGCCGAACGGGATATACGGGTCGATGTCCTCGGGCGCGAGTGCGCCGACGACCGAGTGGTAGTAGTCGTTGGCCGTCATGCCGATGAACACGCCGGTCGACGTGCCTCGCAGGGTGCGCGGGTTGATGCCGGCGTGCTCCAGCGCCTCCCACGTCACTTCCATCAGGAGACGCTGCTGCGGATCCATCGCGGCGGCCTCGCGCGGCGCGATCGAGAAGAACTCAGCGTCGAACTCGTCGGGCTGCCACGACGTCAGGAAACCGCCCTCGCGGTTGCAGATGGTGCCGGGGACAGTGTGATCGGGCGAATAGAACTGGTCGGCGTCCCACCGGTCTGCGGGCACGCGAATGACGCCGTTGCCGCCGTCGGAGAGGAACGTCCAGAACCGGTCGGCGTCGTCGACGCCGCCGGGCAGCCTGCAGCCGATCCCGACGACGGCAATCGGCTCCGTCTCGGCCTTCTCGGCGACCGCCAGACGTGCCGTCAGATCATCGATCTTGCGCAGGGCTTCGGTGATGATCGCCCGGCGATCAGGCGATGCAGGCGAACCTGACGCAGCAGTCATCTCAGTCAACTCAATCTTTCCGACAGTCTCGCCAGCAGCTCTTCCTCGGCGAGGTCGTCGTACGCGTCGTCAGCCTCGTCGCTGACGACCTCCTCACCCTCGGTACCGGCGGTCTCGATTATCTCAGGAAGTACCGACGCCAAATAATCGGTGAGGGCTTCGACGGTCGGGTAGTCGAACACCACGGACGCAGGCAGTGCTTCTCCAAGGTTCTCGCTCAACGAGCGCTGCAACGTTACCGACATCAGCGAATCCATTCCGAACTGGAAAAAACCGACGGTCGGATCCAGCGTGTGCGCTGAAGCGAGCCCCATCACGGCAGCGACCTGCGAGATCACGAAGTCGGTCAGGCGGTCGATACGCCGATCTGGTTCGCAGCTTTTCAGCTCCTGGCGAAACTTCGTATCGCCGGTCAGCGGCTGCGCCGCTGCCACCTCGCCGGCGAGCAGGTCGTCGAGGATGTGCAGCTTCGCACGCGTGTGGTACGCGGCGGCGAGGCGGGGCCAGTCCGCCGCGACGACTGTCGCCCGCGCGGGCGCCTGCGGACCGACGAACGAGCGCAGCGCGGTGATGGCGACGCCGTCGTCCATCGGTTCCAGCCCGGATTCCGTCGTCGCCTGCGCCTCGAACCCCGTCTGCACGTCGGCCAGCGACTTCCACAGACCCCAGTTGATCGCGCACGCGGGCAGGCCCGCGGCGCGCCGGGCGAAGGCGAACGTGTCGAGGAACGTCGTCGTCGCCGCGTAGTGCGCGAGCCAGCGCGACCCGAGCACACCTGAGATCGAAGAAAACAGGACGAACTGCTCGACGGGATGGCCGAGCGACAGTTTGTGGACGGCCGCGGCAGCATCCATCTTGGGACGGAACATTGCGACGACGTCGTCGCGCGTCATGTCGTCCAGCGTCACCGGCCCGCCGCTCATCGCCGCCAGATAGACACCTTTGAGCGGCGGAAGATCCGCGCCGAAACGGTCGAACACCGGGCGCAGCGACGCCTCGTCGGCGGCGTCGGCGGCAACCGTGACGACAGTGGTGCCCACAGCCGCGAGCCGGGCGGTGAGATCGGCGAGCCGCGAGCCCGGGTTGCGTGACACGGCGACGACGGTCCTGGCGCCCATGGAGGCGAGCTGCTCGATGAGGCCCGGGCCGATGTTGCCGGTGGCGCCGACCACCAGGTGCGCGCCCTCGGCGTCGAGTGTGTCGGTGCCGACCGGTGCGGGCGGCAGAGCGTGGATGAGGCGCGCCACCAGACGGTTGCCGCCGCGGTAGACGATCTGGTCCTCCCCGTCGCCGGCGTGCGCCTCGGCGAGCAGCCAGCGCGCCGCGACCACGGCAGGCACCGATTCGTCGGCGTCGATGACGCCGCCCCAGATCTCGGGATGCTCGAGCGCGAGCGTGCGGCCGAGGCCCCACAGCACCGCCTGCGCCGGATTGGCCCGGTCACCCACGCTGACCGGCTGCGCGTTGCGGGTCAGCAGGAACAGCCTCGGCGGCTCTGCGCGGCTCGCCGCGGTGTTGTCTGCGCGGCTCGCCGCGGTGTTGTCTGCGCGGCTCGCTGCGGTGTTGTCTGCGCGGCTCGCCGCGGCCGAGGCGAGGGCGCGACCGGTCTCGAAGAGGTCGTAACCCAGCTCGTCGGCCGCCGTGGGCGCATAGAGCACGTGGGTCACCGAGCCGATGTCGCCGACGCCACCGGTGGTCACGGTCGCACCGAGGCGCGCCATCTCGGCGGCCAGCGCATCGTCCCCGATGACCAGCCAGATCGCCGAATTGTCTGGATCAGGTTGCCCGGCAAGCACTTTGGCGGGCCATGTCAGTTCGCAGAACCATTCGGGAGGGACCGCGCTGCCTGCAGGCAGCCCACCCGAGCGGGCCACCGCACCGCGTCGCGGCCGCACCTCCACCCAGTGCCGGGTGCGATGCCACGGCGTGGGGGGCAGCGCGATGCGCGGCTCGGCGCCGTACGCGGTGTGCGGTGGACGGGACGTATGTGTGGCGTTGACGTTCGCGTGGAAGACGACGGTGTCGTCGGCATCACGGGCCAGGGTGCCTACGAGGAGGTGATCGGGACTGTCGGCCAGCGTCTCGGCAATTGCCTGCGACAGCGTCGAGTGCGGGCTGATCTCGATGAACGTGCCATGGTCGGCGGCGGCCACGGCGACGGCCTGACTGAACCGGACTGGCCGGCGTACGTTGGCCACCCAGTAGTCGGCGTCCAGCAGGGGCGAATCCGCGGGATCGGTGACCGTCGACAGGAACGGAAGCGTCGGGATGTTGGCGTCCACCCCGACGAGCGCCGAACGGATGTCGGCGAGCACCGGCTCCATCAGGGCGGTGTGCGAGGCGACGACCATGTTGACCCGCCGGGCGAACGTGTTCAGCGACGTGACTGTCGCGATGACGGCGTCGACCTCGTCGGGCAGCCCGGCCACCACCGTCTGGCGCGGGGACAGGTAGCCGGCGATCTCGACGCTCGGGTGAGCCTCGATCAGCGCCTCGCACTCGTCGGCCTCGACGTTCAGCAGCGCGACCGCGCCCTGCCCCGCCAGCCGGGACATGATCGACGAGCGCGCCGCGATGACCTTGAGTCCGTCGGCGACGCTGAGCGCCCCGGCGACCACTGCTGCGGTGACCTCGCCCATGGAGTGGCCGATGACCGCGTCCGGGTGCACGCCGTAGGCGCGCCACAGCTCGGTCAGCGCGAGTTGCAGACCCATCAGCACCGGCTGCACCTGTGCGTCGCCGCTGACCGTTTCGCCGGCCGCGAGGATGTCGCGCAGCGAGAAGCCGACCTGTTCGACGAAGACGGGCTCGATGTCGGCGATCGCCTGCGCGAAGGCGGGTTCGTCGTCGAGCAGCCGGCGGGCCATCCCGGGCCACTGCGATCCCTGCCCCGAATAGACAAAGACCGTGCCCGGCTTGGGTGGGGCCGCCGCGGGACCGACGACACCCGGTGCGGACTG
Source organism: Mycolicibacterium iranicum (assembly GCF_001650495.1). Taxonomy (GTDB): domain Bacteria; phylum Actinomycetota; class Actinomycetes; order Mycobacteriales; family Mycobacteriaceae; genus Mycobacterium; species Mycobacterium iranicum_A. Next base: position 78,935 of record NZ_LWCS01000098.1, read on the forward strand.
CCCGGCTGCCAGCGCCCGCAGGCCCGCGATCGCCTGACCGGTGTCGCGGGCCACCACGGTGGCGAACCGCGGGTGCTGCGAGCGGTGATGGTTGAGCGTGTGGGCGACCTGAGACAGAGAAGCGACAGGCGCCTCAGAGCCGGCCATCCAGTCGGCCAGCGCGGCGGCCTGCGACGCGATCCGCTCGGGCGTCTTGCCGGAGACGACCAGTGTCGTGACGGCCGGATCCGGCTCTTCGGCATCCGCGGCGACCGTCACCGGTGCCTGCTCGATGACGACGTGGGCGTTGGTGCCGCCGAACCCGAACGACGAGATCCCCGCGCGGCGCGGCCGGCCCGCGGGAGCCCAGTCGGTGTGCTGGTCGACGACCTTGAGTCGGAGCTTGTCGAACGGAATGTGCGGGTTGGGCTTCTCGTATCCGCGGTTGCCCGGAATCTTGTTGTGCTGCAACGCCAGAACGGCTTTGGCGAATCCGGCGATGCCGGCAGCCGCCTCGAGGTGGCCCAGATTGGACTTGACCGCGCCGATCAGCAGCGGAGCGTCGGCGGGACGCCCCTTGCCGAGCACCGTGCCCAACGCGCGCGCCTCGATCGGGTCGCCCAGCAATGTGCCGGTCCCATGCGCTTCGACGTAGTCGACCTCTCGGGGATTGACGCCTGCCGACGCGTACGCGGCCCGCAGGACCGCCATCTGAGCCGACGGGTTCGGCGCCATCAGGCCATTGGAGCGGCCGTCCTGATTGACTGCCGACCCGCGGATCACCGCGAGCACCCGGTCGCCGTCACGCTGGGCGTCGGACAGGCGCTTGAGCACCGCGACGCCGCAGCCCTCGCCGCGCACGAAGCCGTCGGCGCTCGCGTCGAAGGCATGGCACTGCCCCGTCGGGGACATCGCCTCGGCCTGGTCGAGGCTGCGCGTACCGGCAGGCGAGAGCAGAAGGTTCACCCCGGCGGCCAGCGCCAGGTCGGAATCCCCGGTGCGCAGACTCTGCACCGCGAGGTGGATGGCCACCAGCGAGGACGAGCAGGCGGTGTCGATGGTGACCGACGGACCGCGCAGATCGAAGACGTACGACACGCGGTTGGCGATTATGCTGATCGAACCGCCGGTGCCGTACCACGCGTCGACGCCGCTGAGGTCCGCCGAACCCATCTGTGCGTAGTCACCGGCACTGGCCCCGGCGAACACCCCGGTGCGGGTCTCGGCCAGCGAATCCGCCGCGATGCCCGCATGCTCGAGCGCCTCGTGGGTGACCTCGAGCAGGAGTCGCTGCTGCGGGTCCATCCGGGTCGCTTCGCGCGGGATGATCTCGAAGAACTCGGCGTCGAACGCGTCGATGTCGCGCAGGAACGAGCCCCACCTGGTGGTGCCTGCGAGCGCTGCCGCGACTTCGGGGGTGCCGTCGTCGAACCAGGACCAGCGATCCTCGGGCACCTCACGCACCGACGAGCGAGCCTCGGTCAGGAAGTCCCAAAACGCATCGGGGCCCTCGATGTTGCCGTCGACGTCCGGGCCGCCGGGCAGGCGCAGACCCAGACCGATGACGGCGATGGGCTCGTCCAGTCCGGCCGCACCCGTCACCTCACCGTCGGAGACCGGTTCGACCTCACCGCCGGTCAGGAACTTGGCCAGTGTGTCCACGGTCGGGTACTGCCAGAAGTCCACCGGAGAAACGGTGCGGCCCAGGAATTCCGACAGCACGCCGGTGAGCACGACGGCGTCGCGCGACCCCACTCCGAGGTCGTGCATCGAGGCACCGCGTTCGATGTGCTCCGGACTGCAACCGTTGTTCGTGACCAGGTAGTCGATCAACCACCGACGAACAGCAGCCTCGTCGAAAGCAGGGGTCATGTAGTGGCGTCCAAACGGCTGAACTTGTCGTCGCGGTAGAGCTGCACGCTGGAGGCGCGGCGCACCTTGCCGCTGGTCGTCAGCGGCAGCGATCCCGGCCCGACCAGGACGAAGTCGGACAGCCGCACGCTGTGCGTCATCGAGACGGCCGACGTGACCTGCTGCTTGACCGATTCCAGCACGGTCGGCTCAACCTGCTTCTTCAGCTCCGCGATCACCACGAGTCGCTCGCTCGCCTCGTCCGGCACCGATACCGCGGCCACGCGGCCGCCGGTGAACTCGGCGACCGTCGCCTCGATGTCGTCGGGGTAGTGGTTGCGCCCGTCGACGATCAGCAGGTCCTTGATCCGGCCGACGATGAACAGCTCGCCGTCGAACATGACGCCGAGGTCGCCGGTGCGCAGCCAGGGGCCTTTCGGGGTTCGCGCGGTCGGCTCGGCGAGCTGCGCGGCGAACAACTCGCTGAGTTTCGGGTTGTGCCAGTAGCCGCCGGCGACGTGCTCCCCGTGCAACCAGACCTCGCCGATCTTTCCTGCCGGATTCTCGACCAGCGTGTCGGGATCGACGACACGCGCGGTCGTCGACCGCACCGCGCCGCACCCGATCAGCTCGGTGCCGTCCTGGCCTTCGCAGCGCTCGGCATGACCTGCCGCCAGCTTCTCGACGTCGAACCGCACCGCGGTCGGCGGGCGTCCGCCGTGCGAAGCCGCGACGTAGACGGTGGCCTCGGCCAGGCCGTACGACGGCCGCATCGCCGAGTCGGGCAGCCCGAACGCGGCGAAGCGCTCGTTGAATCGCCGCACGGTCGAGCCGTGGACGCGCTCTGCACCGTTGATCATCACGACGACACCGCTGAGGTCCTTGCCTGCCAGGTCCTCATCGGTGGTGCGCTTGACGGCGAGTTCGAACGCGAAGTTGGGTGCCGCCGTGAACGCGCTGGTGTTCGATCCCAGCTGCTGCATCCAGCGGGCGGGCTTCTGCATGAACGCGACCGGGCTCATCAGTACCGCCGGTTTGCCCAGCATCATCGGGATGAACACGCCGACGATCAGGCCCATGTCGTGGTAGAACGGCAGCCACGACACGATCGTGGTGTCCGCGGGTGCGCCGTCCGGGTACGTCTCGTAGTAGTCGGTGAGGAGCTCCGCGACGTTCACGACCACGTTCTTGTGGGACACCACCACGCCGGCCGGCGCCCGGGTCGATCCCGACGTGTACTGCAGGTAGGCCGTTTTCGGCAGCGACGCCAGCGGCGTGAACTTCGTCGGCGAGTCGAAGTCGAGGGTGTCGACCTCAAGAAATCTCGGTGGCCGCTGCCTCGGGTCGGCCTGTCCGTACTTGCGGACGTCGTCGACCACCGCCGACGTCGTCAGCACCACGACGGGGGTCGAATCCGCCATCGCGCCGGTCACGCGTTCGTCGTGGTGCCGCGTCTGGGGCATCGACAGCGGGACGGCGATGAAGCCGGCCTGGATCGCGCCGAGGAACCCGACGATGTACTCCAGGCTTTGCGGCGCGAGGATGACAGCGCGGTCCCCCGGCGATCCGATCGTGGCGAGCTTCTCCGCGACGACTAGCGAGCGTTCGTACACCTCCGACCAGGTCAGGCTGTCGGTGATGCCTGCCGGATCGGTTTCGTAGTCGACGAACGTGTAGGCGGTGTCGTCCGGCTGCTTCTGCGCCCGGTCCGCGAGTAGTGCCGGGATCGTGGCTTCAGGAAGTGCCATCAGAGTCGCTCCTTACATCCGACCAAACCTACAAAATTCCACACTCAGACCCATCGGACCGCTTCCGACATGGTCTCCCCTCACGGGCCGATTTGAGAAATCAGTTCTCGACGCTGTCGAAGAGCGAGTCGAGGAGGCTGTCGCCCGCGTCGTCCTCGTCCTCGGCGCCGGTCTCCGCGATGCTCTGCGGAGCCACCTTCTCGGCCAGGTGGGCCGCCAGCGCGGCGATCGTCGGGTAGTTCCACAGCATCGTGGCGGACAGCTCGATCCCGGCGAGTCGCTCGACCTCGCGGCGGATCGACATGGCCATCACCGAGTTGAGTCCCATCTCGGCCAGCGGGCGGTCCGTGTCGACGTCGTCCTCGGGGATCCGCAGCTCTGCCGCAAGGATCACGCGCAGCCCGGTCTCCATCTCGGCGATCACCTCGTCGGCCGACATCTGCGACCACACCCGCTCTGGTGCCCCGCCGAACCCGGAGTCCCCGTCGGCCTGCTCGTCGGTGAGTGTCGGGGCCATGACGACGTGGGGGACGTCGAACCGGCTCGCGTACTCCCACGCGGCGAACGCTTCGGCGGGGGTGACCGGCCGTGAACCCTGCCGTCCGAGTTCGTCGATGACCACCTGAGCATCGGAACCGAATCCGAGTCCGCGCCAGGCGACCCAGTCCAGGCTGGCCGTGACTCCACCCCGACGGTGCCTGGCACGGGCCAGCCCGTCGAGGTACGCGTTGCCCGCCGCGTAGGCGCCCTGGCCGGGCACGCCGAACACGGTGCCCGCCGATGCCGTGAGGTACAGGAAATCGAGGCTGTCGACCGGGAAGACCTCGTCGAGGGTCTGCGCGCCTGCCACCTTCGGCCACAATGTCGTGCGCAGTCGCTCGTCGTCGATGTCGGTCAGCAGCTGGCTGTCGGTCAGGCCGGCGCCGTGGATGACGCCGCGGATCGGCGGCGCTCCCTGCTCGTCCCGCCGGGACAGCCACGCGGACAGATCGTCGCGCGAACCGATGTCCAGCGCGGCGGTCTCGACAGCGACCCCGCGAAGCTCCAGCGCGCGGATCGCGTCGATCTTCTCCCGCACGTCCTTGCCGAGATCGTCGGCGTCCCACTGGCTGCGCGGCGGCAGGGCCGTGCGGCCGGCGAGGATCACGCGGCGGGCACCTCGGTCGGCGAGCCAGCCGGCAGTCACCAGTCCGAGTGCGCCGAGACCGCCGGTGATCAGGTAGGCGGCTTCGGGGCGGCACCGCAGCGGTTCGCGGACCGCCTCCGAGGCGATGGGCGCGAGTGTGGGCGCGAAGAAGCGGCCGTCGCGCCACGACAGGATCGACTTGGCGCCAATCGGCAGCACGCCGGCGAGCGCCGACGCCACGCTGGCGAGATCTGCCTCGGAGGCGATGTCGACGAGCCCGCCCCACAGCTGCGGCTGCTCTGCGCCGACGACGCCGGCGAGGCCCCACAGCGTGCTCTGCCGCACGGACTGCGCCGTGTCGGCGTCACGAACGCCTTCGGTGACGATCCACAGGCGCGGTTCCTCGGCCCTGTCGGCCAGTCGGCGCACCAAGCCGGCGACCTGACCGGAGAGCCGGACGGCGGCGGCGAGGTCGTCGGTGTCATCGGTGCCGGTGTCGGGCACGTAGAGCACGCACCGCGCGGTTGCCTCGTCGGCGATGGTGTATCCCGCCGCGGCGAGGCCGTCACGGAGTGAGACGGCGGTGGCGCTGCTTCCGATGACGGCCAACGACGTCGGTGTCTCACCGGACGGAGCGTCCCATGGCTGCCATGCGAGTTCGTGGGCCACGGTGCGCGGGTCGGCGGGTGCCGAGTCCGACGGTCCGGCCTGCACGTCGACGTAACGCAGACCCCGGATCTCGACCTGGGTGCTGCCGTCGGGAACGGTCACCGAGATGTCGAGGACGAGATCATCCTCGGACGCTGGCCTGCGCCGTACCGTCACCGTGCCGGATTTGTCCGTCAATTCCCCTGTCGCCGAGAGGCTTTCGACACCAGCGGGTACGAGCAGCCTGCTGTCGTTGATGTCGGCGAGGCGGGCGATCTGAACCGCGGCGTCCAGCAGCGCGACCGCCGACGCGTCCTGCCAGGCCACCTCGGCGAGCACACCGTCGGTGGTGGCGCGGCACGACGTGATCGACCACGGGAACGGCTGCCCCTCCACACCCCACTTGGCTTGCAGCCCTTCGACGGTCGACCTGTCGTAGTCGGTAGCGCCGGTCACGTCGACCGCATCGAGGCCAGTCGGCGCCGCCGACGAGATCCGCGCGGTGGCGTGGCGCACCCAGCGGTTGGCGGGAGAGTCCGCAGACGGCGCCGACGCCATCGTGATGGAGTCCCCGTTGCTGACAACCTGGATCACCTGGGCCTGGTCGATCACAACCGGGCGATCGAACGCGACGGCGGAGAGCGCCGTCGCCCCGGATTCTGCGGCGGCCACGGTCATGGTCCGCAGCAGCACCGACATCGGGACGACCTCGACGCCCTGGATGCGGTGGAACCCGGGATAGGGCTTGGCCTCGCGCACCAGCCGCGCCTGCCACAGGTGGGTGGGCGGGCTGGTCGCGACCGACGTCAGGTCCCCCAGCAGAGTGCCCGGGCGCGGTGCGGCGGGGCCTCTCCGGTTCGTGTTCGTTGCGGGCACCCAGTGCCTGGTGTGGTGCCACGGCGTGGTGGGCAGCACCGGATGCGGCTCCCGTCCGTGACCGGAGACCGGGGGCAGGGTGGTGTATGTGCTGTTGAGATTGGTGTGGAACGACAACGTTTCATCGGAAGCGTCGCCGGAAGCCCTCTCCGTCTCGCGCAGCAGCGTGGGCACGGCGTGGTGGTGGGTGGTCCCGAGCGTGTCGCTGATGCCGAACGTCAGCAGCGGATGCGGGCTCACCTCGATGAAGGTGCCGAGCTCGGCGCCTGCGGCTTCGACGGCCTGGCGGAACCGAACCGGGTTGCGCAGGTTGTCCACCCAGTAGTCGGCGTCGAAAACCGGCTCGGGGCCGTCGTGGTCGCGAGTGGTGATCACGATGGGGATGTTCGGCGAGCCCGGTCGCAGATCTTGCAGCGCCTCGCGCAGCTCCGGAAGGATCGGATCGATCGTCGGGTGGTGTGAGGCGACGTCGACCTCGACGCGGCGCGCCAGCCGGTCCTTGGCCGCGACTTCGGCGATGACTGCGTCGACCTGGTCCGGCGGGCCGGCGATGACGCTCTGGCGCGGTGACGCGTGGACGGCGAGTGTGACGTCGGGATAGTCGGCGATCAGCTCGGTGGCGGCGTCGGGATCGAGTTCGATCAGCGCCATCGCGCCCTGCCCGGACAACCGCGACATCAGCTTCGACCGGGTGGCGATGACCTTGAGCCCGTCCGCGACCGACAGAGCGCCGGACACCACGGCGGCAGCAACCTCGCCCATCGAATGACCGATGACGGCGTCGGGGTGCACACCGTAGGAACGCCACAGCTCGGTCAGCGCCAGCTGCATGCCGACCAGCACCGGCTGGATGCGCTCGATGCCGGTGATCGTCTCGCCGCCCGCGATGATGTCGCGCAGCGAGAATCCGACCTGTTCGACGAAGACCGGCTCCAGCTCGTCGAGGGCCGCGGCGAACGCGGGTTCGTCGGCGAGCAGCCGTCGACCCATGCCGGTCCATTGCGAACCCTGCCCGGAGTAGACGAACACCGTGCCGGGGCGGCGTCCGCTCTGCTGAGACGTCACGACGCCGGGCGCTGCCTGACCGGAGGCGAGCGCCTGCAGACCGGCGAGCGCACCCGCGCGATCGCGGCTACATACCGTCGCGAACTTGTTGTGCTGTGCCCTGTGGTGGTTCAGCGAGTGCGCCACCTGATCCAGGGGCACCTGCGCTCCGGTGCCGGCCATCCACTTGGCGAGAGCTCCGGCGGTGGTGGCGATCCGCTGCGCCGACTTGCCGGACACCACAAGCGTGGTGATCGCCGAATCGGTCGTCGCGTCGTCGCGGTCCTGCCCGTTTCCGTCTGCGTCGGGCGCCTGTTCGAGGACGACGTGGGCGTTGGTGCCGCCGAAGCCGAACGAGGACACCCCGGCGACGCGAGGGCGGCCCGCAGGCTCCCAGTCGGTGGGCTGGTCGACGACCTTCAGACGCAGGTTGTCGAAAGCGATGTGCGGGTTGGGTGACTGGTAGTCGAGGTTGGCGGGGATGCGTCCGTGCTGTAGCGCGAGCACGGTCTTGGCGAACCCGGCGATGCCCGCCGCGGCCTCGGTGTGCCCCAGGTTCGACTTGATCGCTCCGATCAGAAGCGGGGCGTCGGCCGCACGGCCGCGGCCGAGCACGGTGCCCAGTGCACGGGCTTCGATCGGATCGCCGAGCAGCGTGCCGGTACCGTGCGCTTCGACGTAGTCGACCTCGCGAGGCTCCACGCCCGCGGCGGCATAGGCGGACCGCAGGACAGCCATCTGTGCGGCGGGATTCGGGGCCATCAGGCCGTTGGAGCGGCCGTCCTGGTTGACTGCCGACCCGCGCACGACGGCCAGCACGCGATCACCGTCGCGGATGGCGTCCGCGAGACGCTTGAGGACAGCCACGCCGCAACCTTCGCCGCGGACGAAGCCGTCGGCGCGCGCGTCGAAGGCGTGGCAGCGTCCGGACTGCGACATGGCCTCGGCCTGGTCGAAGCTGCGGGTCACCGCGGGCGACAGGATCACGTTGACGCCGCCGGCGAGGGCGACGTCGGAATCGCCGGTGCGCAGACTCTGGCAGGCGAGGTGGATGGCGACGAGCGACGACGAACACGCCGTGTCGATCGTGACCGACGGGCCGCGCAGGTCGAAATAGTACGAGACCCGGTTGGCGATGATGCTCAGCGCGCCGCCAGTGCCTGAGTACGCATTGACCTCGGAGAGTTCCCTGGAAGCCATCACGCCGTACTCGCCGAGGCACGCACCGACGAACACACCGGTCTGCGTGTGGCGCAGAGAACTCGGTCGAATCCCTGCGTACTCGAGCGCCTCGTGAGTGACCTCCAGCAGCAAGCGCTGCTGGGGATCCATCTTGTCGGCCTCGCTGGGCGAGATCTCGAAGAAGTCGGCGTCGAACTGGTCGATGTCGGAAAGGTAGGAGCCCCAACGGGTGGTCGAGGCCAGCGCCGCCGCACCCTCGGCCGATCCGTCGTCGTACCAGGACCACCGCGTGGGCGGCACCTCACTGACGGCGGAGCGGCCGTCGGACAGGAAGTCCCACAGCTCGTCGGGGCCGTGAATGTCGCCCGGGAAGCGGCATCCGAGGCCGACGACCGCGATCGCGTCCTCGGCGATGCGCCGTGTCGGTGTGACCTCGACGGCCGTGTCGACCTCGCCGCCGGTCAGGAATCTGGCCAACGCGTTGATGGTCGGGTACTGCCAGAACTCGACCGGAGACACGGTGCGACCCAGCAACTCCGACAGCTCTCCGGTGAGCACGACGGCGTCGCTGGATCCGACGGCGAGATCGTTCAGTGGGGCATCGAGATCGATCTCATCAGGACTGCATCCAATGTTGGTGACCAGATAGTCGACCAACCAGTGCCGGATTGAGTCCTCGTCGAACTCAGAGGTCATGTGGTGACGTCCAGGCGGCTGAACTCGTCGAGGCGGTAGCGGTCCACGCAGGCCGACCGCCGAATCTTTCCGCTGGTGGTGATCGGGATGGAGCCCGGCGCCACGAGAACCAGGTCAGAGACACGGACGCTGTGGGACTTCTTGATCGCCGACGCGACCTCGCGCTTGACGGCGCGCAGCTTGTCGAGGGCCTCCTCCTCGGAGGTGCCCTTCTTCTTCATCTCGACCACTGCGACCAGTTGCTCGCTGGTGTCGTCGAGCACCGAGATGGCCGCGACGCGGCCGCCGGTGATCTCCTGGATCGTGGCCTCGATGTCGTCCGGGTAGTGATTACGGCCGTCGACGATCAGCATGTCCTTGATGCGGCCGATGATGAACATCTCGCCCTCGCTCATCACGCCGAGGTCGCCGGTGCGCAGCCACGGGCCGACCGGGGTGCCGTCGGAGGGGTTCGCGATCTCGCCACCGAAGGTGCGCTCGGTCTTCTGCGGGTCACGCCAGTAACCCATCGCGACCTGCTCGCCGTGCACCCAGATCTCACCGACCTTGCCGTCCGGATTCTCGTTGCAGCTCTCCGGATCGACAATGCGCACCGTCGATGAGCGCGGCGCACCGTAGCTGACCAGCTCGGTGCCGGCGTCGGTACCGCAACGCTCGGCGTGGCCGGCGGCGAGCTTCTCGTAGTCGAAGCGCACCGTGGCCGGGGTGTGACCCATCGGCGCCGAGATCACGTACAGGGTGGCTTCGGCGAGGCCGTAGGACGGGAGCACCGTGGTGTCGGGCATGCCGAACTTGACGAAACGTTCGTTGAAGCGGCGGATGGTCGCCACGTGAATGCGCTCGCTGCCGCTGATGATGCCCAGCAGTCCGCTGAGGTCCATGCCCGCGAGGTCGGCGTCGGTGGTCCGGCGTACCGACAGCTCGAAGGCGAAGTTCGGCGCTGCAGACCAGGCGCACGGATTCAGTGCGAGCTGCTGGATCCAGCGGGCCGGTTTCTGCAGGAATGCCACCGGGCTCATCACGACCGCGGGCCGGCCGTGCAGCTTGCCGCCCTCGTCCTCGTTCGGGGTCAGCAGCGAGGCGAACACGCCCTGGATGAGGCCCATGTCGTGGTAGAAGGGCAGCCACGACACCATCGTGATGTCGCGAGGGGGAACGCCGTTGCGGTGCTCCATGTAGTCGTCGAACACCTGTTTGACGTTCGCGATCACGTTGGTGTGCGTCATGATCACGCCGGCCGGTGCGCGGGTGGAGCCGGAGGTGTACTGCAGGTAGGCCGTCTTGGGAAGACGGCCGACGTTGACCTCGGGCGTCTGCGGCGAGTCAAGGTCCAGTGCGTCGACCTCGATGACGGCCGGCGGGTTCCCGCCGGGCAGGCTGCCCACGTAGGTCAAGATCTCGCCGACGACGGCGGAGGTCGTCAGCACGGCCACCGGCTGGCAGTCGCGCAGTGCACCGCTGACGCGCTCGTCGAGCTGGCCCATTGCGGGGACCGGCAGCGGTACCGCGATCATGCCGGCGGCCATCGCGCCGTAGAACGCCACGATGTACTCCAGCCCCTGCGGGGCAAGGATCGCGGCGCGATCGCCCTTGCTGCCGTGGCGCAGCAGCTCGGCGGCGACGACCTGCGCGCGATGGTGGACCTGGGCCCATGTCAGAGATTCGGCGAAACCAGCGGGGTCGACGTCGAAGTCGAGGAAGGTGTACGCGACATCTTCGGGCTGGGTACGCGCGCGATCAGCGAGCAAGCCAGGAATGGTCAACTCCAGCAACGGCATGCGACGTCGTCCTTTCACTTACTTCTGCGTCCCGGCCACTCTGCCGTGGATGGCAAACCAGTTCGCAGCTCTAGGCCGCGCATTCCCCCGTTCGCCGGAAGGCTAGCATCGACCCGTAAATTATGTCGTGCAATCCGACGAAGGATTAGACCACGTGTTGCTTGCCAGAGGGAAGCGGGCTGCTCACGGCTGATTTCGCGAAAAGTGTATCGGCAGACGTGTCCAAAGCGTTACTCACAGTCCGTTCACGGTTTTGCCAGGGGTGGAAAGACCCCGCTTAGTTAGCCGGTCTCGCGTTGCTCGGCCGCTTGACTGCCGGGTGCGCGAATACACGGTTGCAGCCACTGAACCCAATGCTCCTTTTGTCTTGACGAGCCCGTAAAGGGTTTGCTGAAATTGCACGCCTGCGTCAATTTTGAAACTGACTTGCCGGTAAGAAGCAGGTAAGGAGGCGTCTGTGGGGGTGGCCCCTCGGGCGAATCGCAGCGCACCGGGATGTGCTCGCCGCCGTTCCCAGCGACATGGCGATGTGGCGAACACCACATGCAATTGCGCCTACTCGCGTAGCCTCGACCAGATTTTTTCCTCCATGTCAGGCACGAGATCGCCGAGGTGGTCGTTCAGATAGAAGTGGTGTCCCTTGAAATCACGCGCAGTGAAACCGGCCGTGGTTCTCTGCGCCCACGGCATCACCTTGTCGGCGGTGGCGATCTCGTCGTCATCCCCGTAGTAGGCGTGAATGGGGCTTGACAACTTCGTGTCCGGCGGGCAGCGATAGTTGGCGATCGACTTCAGCCCCCGCAGCGTCGGCAGGATGGCCGCGGCGAACTCCCTGTTCTCCATGAACACGGGACTGGCCCCCGTGATCGTGCTGACCGCGGCCAGCAGACCTTCGTCGGTGTCGGGAATGTCGTCGTATCCGACCAACCCGGGTGCCGCCACTGCCGAGACGAACAGCGCCGTGATCGGCCGCCCCGCCTCTTGGAAGCGCCGGGCCACCTCGAACGCCAGCAGGCCGCCCATGCTGTGGCCGAAAAAGAAAACAGGTGAATCGTGCGCCCCACCCTGTTTGTCCGGCGACACCATCTTGATCACCTCGTCGGCGAGCGCGGGCAGGCTCGTGAACGACCCGAAGTCCTGCTTGCCGCCCTGCCGGGGGTATTGCACAGCAGTGCGCTTGATGTCCGTCGTGAACGTCTTCGCGAACGGTACGTAGTACTGCGGTGTCCCACCGGCATGCGGGAAGATGAACAGCTTCGGCTGGCCCCCTTCGATACCCGTCATGCGGAGCACCCTATCCCCCGTCAGGCGAACGCCTCGACGGGCGGGCACGAGCAGACCAGGTTCCGGTCGCCATAAGCGCCGTCGATGCGACGCACCGGGGGCCAGACCTTGGGCCGGAACCCCTTGCCCAGCGGGTACGCCGCCTGCTCGCGGGTGTAAGGGTGGTCCCACTTGTCCACAAGGAGGCTCTCGGCCGTGTGCGGAGCGTTGCGCAGCGGATTGTCCTCGACGGACCATTCCCCGGAACCGACCTTGTCGATTTCGCCGCGGATCGCGATCATCGCCTCGCAGAATGCGTCGATCTCGGCCAGCGATTCGCTTTCCGTGGGCTCGACCATGAGAGTGCCCGCCACCGGGAAACTCATCGTCGGCGCGTGGAAACCGTAGTCCGCCAACCGCTTTGCGACATCGTCGACGGTCACGCCGGTGGCCTTGGTGATACCGCGCAGGTCGAGGATGCACTCGTGGGCGACCATACCGTTCTCGCCGGTGTAGAGCACCGGGTAGTACTCGTCGAGCCGACGGGCGATGTAGTTGGCCGATGCAATCGCCACCAGAGACGCTGACCGAAGTCCTTGCGCGCCCATCATGCGGATGTAGGCCCAGGTGATCGGAAGGATCGATGCCGACCCGTACGGCGCGGCAGACACGGTGTGCTCGCCAGCGAGTTCCTCCGCGAGCGGGTGGCCGGGCAGGTAGGGCGCCAGGTGGGAGCGGACCGCCACGGGACCCACACCGGGGCCGCCGCCACCGTGGGGGATGCAGAAGGTCTTGTGGAGGTTCAGATGGCTGACGTCGCCGCCGAATCGGCCTGGGCGGGCCAGGCCGACGAGCGCGTTGAGGTTGGCGCCGTCGACGTAGACCTGGCCCCCTGCATCGTGCACGGCGGCACAGATGTCGGCGATGTCGTGCTCGTAGACGCCGTGCGTCGACGGGTAGGTGATCATCAGCGCCGAGAGCCGGTCGGCGTGTTCGGCGACCTTGGCTCGGAGGTCGTCGGGGTCGACGTCGCCGTTCGCGCGGCACGAGACGACGACGACCTTCATGCCCACCATCGCGGCCGACGCGGCGTTGGTCCCGTGGGCACTGGACGGGATCAGGCAGACGGTGCGGTCACGGTCGCCACGCGCATGGTGGTACGCCTGGATCGCGAGCAGGCCCGCGTACTCCCCCTGCGAGCCGGCGTTCGGCTGCAGGGAGATCTCGTCGTAACCGGTGATGCCGGTGAGCCAGGACTGCAGATCTGCGATGAGCCGCCGCAGACCCGGCGTGTCCGACGCGGGTCCGAATGGGTGCTGGCGGCCGAACTCGGCCCAGGTGATCGGTTCCATCTCAGCGGCGGCATTGAGCTTCATCGTGCACGAACCGAGCGGAATCATGCTGCGGTCCAACGCAATATCCTTGTCCGCCAGCGACCGTAGGTATCGCATCATTGCTGTCTCGGTGCGGTACTTCGCGAACGCGGGGTGGGTGAGGAACTCTGATGTCCGTGTCGCGACAGCAGAATCGGCCGTGCCGACCGGTGCCGGTGACGCCGAGAAGGCGGCGAGGACGTCGGCGATGTGCGCATCGGTGGTGACCTCGTCGCACGCGACCGAGACGTGGTCGTCGTCGACCAGCCACACGTTGATGCCCCGTTCCTTGGCCGCGGCGCGCACCTCGCCGGCGCGGCCCGGAACCCGTGCAAGCACGGTGTCGAAGAAAGTGTCGTGCACGATCCCGATTCCTGCGCTCGACAATCCCGCCGCGAGCGCGCGGGCGTGATCGTGCACGCGCTGGGCGATGCCGCGCAAGCCGTCGGGACCGTGGTAGCTCGCGTACATCGCTGCCATCACGGCCAGCAGCACCTGCGCTGTGCAGATGTTGCTCGTGGCTTTGTCTCGGCGGATGTGCTGCTCGCGGGTCTGCAACGCCAACCGGTAGGCCGGTGAGCCGTCCGCATCGACCGAAACCCCGACCAATCGACCCGGCAGCTGGCGGGCCTGTTTGGAATGCACTGCGAGGTAACCGGCGTGCGGACCGCCGAATCCCATTGGCACGCCGAAACGTTGGGTGCTGCCGAACGCGACGTCGGCACCGAACTCCCCGGGCGGGCTGACCAGCGTCATCGCGAGCAGGTCCGCACCCACGGCGACCAGCGCGCCCCGCTCGTGGGCCTGCTCCACGAGTCGACTCCAGTCGTTGACGCAGCCGCTCGCGCCAGGCAATTGCACTATGACCCCGAAGAAGTCGCCGTCAGGCAGCCCGTCGCGCAGGTCGGTCGTCACGATCTCGATGCCCAGCGGCTCTGCACGAGTGGCGAGGATGGCCGCCGTCTGCGCGAACACGTCGGCGTCCACCGCCAGCTTGTTGGCCGGACCGCGGACTGCCCGGTGCATCAGCGTCATCGCCTCGGCTGCGGCGGTGCCTTCGTCGAGCATCGACGCGTTGGCGACTTCGAGCCCCGTCAGGTCGGTCACCATCGTCTGGAAGTTGAGCAGCGCCTCAAGCCTGCCCTGGCTGATTTCGGGCTGATACGGCGTGTAGGCGGTGTACCAGGCCGGGTTCTCAAGGATGTTGCGGAGCAACACCGGTGGGGTGTGCGTGTCGTAGTAGCCCTGCCCGATCATCGAGACCGCGACCGTGTTGGAGTCGGCGAGCGCCCGCAACTCGGCCAGCGCCTCGTGCTCGGAGGCGGCCGGTGGCAGATGTTCGAGACCTGGGGCAATGCCGTCGGCAGAGAGCCGGTCGAGGATCGCGGCCGGGAGCGCCTTGGCGGCGAGCTCATCCAGCGAGGTGACGCCGATCGTGCTCAGCAGCGTGTCGACGGCTTCGGCGTCGGGTCCGATGTGCCGGTCGACGAAGCGGGGAACGGACGGGGAGGACGACTGATCGGACACGGGACTCCAGAGGGCGCAGACGAACGCGGCTCCTCCCCCTCTGTCGTCGGCCCTGACCGGGCTGCCTGAGAGATTCGGTCCAGCCCGCGTGGCACGCAGGTCAACCTTTCCCCATGGGCGGGTGCTTACACCGCTTTCCAGAGGCATCGGGGCCTTGCGCGGTCCTGGGTGCCTGAGAGGTTGACGGAGAGGTGTTGCTCCTTCGGCGTCCGCAACTGGCAGTCACGGAACTCTCCCGCACAAGGGCGATGCGGGGCTGAGTCTACCCGGGAGCTGGTACGAATGCCGTTCAGGCCATGACGGCGGACACTCCGACGTTGTGCAGCTGTCTGATCGGCTCAGCCGACACCAGCTGTCTGATCGGCTCAGCCGACCCCAGCTGTCTGATCGGCTCAGCCGACCCCAGCTGTCTGATCGGCTCAGCCGATCTTGCGGTCGCGGTGCTTACGCCTCGATGCCAGCTCATCTTCAGGGGCCGAGATCGCCTCGCCCCCGTCGGCGCGCTCACCCGGGAAATCGGCGATCGCGCCGGTCAATTCGCGCATCGCACCGGAGACCGCGATGCCGAACACGCCCTGACCACCCTGCAACAGATCGACGACCTCTTCGGCGGACGTGCACTCGTACACCGTGGTGCCGTCGGAGAACAACGTGATGTTGGCGAGGTCCTGAACTCCGCGCTGCCGCAGGTGATCCACCGCAACACGGATGTTGTGCAGCGAGATGCCGGTGTCGAGGAGACGTTTGACGATCTTGAGGACAAGGATGTCCTTGAAGGAATAGAGGCGCTGACTCCCGGAGCCCGCTGCGCCACGAATCGACGGCACAACCAGCGAGGTGCGGGCCCAGTAGTCGAGCTGGCGGTAGGTGATGCCGGCGATCTGACAGGCGCTCGGACCGCGGTAGCCGACGAGTTCGTCCGGCACGGAGTCGTCGGGAAACAGACCAGCCTGTACGGGCTCAGCCGTGACCCGGGGCAGCGCCTCCGCTTGCGGCGTGGTCAGGTCCAGCTGCTCCTGGCGTGGCGTGTCTCCCACTTGTCGAATCCTCTCGCCGATCGAACCGCGTCGTGACCTGCGTGGGCGCACCTAACCGCTGCTTACACCCTGCTCGAGCCTTGTTCGAGCATACGCTTGAGGGCGTTTCCTGACTGCCCGTCGGCACCAAGTATGGCTGCCCAATTCGATATGAGAGAAAACCCGCCCCGCGTGTCGAACCCGACGAGACGCATCCGTGACCAACCGCGTCAGGTGGCAGATCAGGTGGCTTTGAAATCGTCTGGCGACACGCTGTCGAGGAACTCTTTGAACTTCTCGACCTCGTCCTCCCGGACCGCCCCGCCGGTCGATTCTTCATCGCCCTCATCAGGGATCAGCAGACCCGCTTCGGCCAGCACGGCTTCTTCGACATAGATCGGCACACCCACGCGCAGCGCGATGGCCACCGAATCCGACGGCCGCGCTGACACCTTGATGTCGCGGTCGAAGATGAGGTCTGCGTAGAAGGTGCCTTCCTGCAGATCGACGATGCGCACCTCTTTGAGCGAATGGCCAAGCGCGGCAATGACATCGCGGAACAGGTCGTGGGTCATCGGACGTAGAGGCTCTACCCCTTGCTGTTCGAGAGCGATCGCAGCGGCCTCGGACTGGCCGATCCAGATCGGCAGATAGCGGTCGCCGTTGGACTCCCTCAGCAGCAGGACAGGCTGGTTCTGGGGCGGCTCCACTCGAATGCCGATCACACGAACCTCACCCATATGTGCCTGCCCTCCGCACCGGTGTTGCTCTGTTCTCACCGGCTGTGACCGAAGTCGGCGCCGGCGAAATCCCGTCACCGCGAGTCTAGTCCTCAGCGATCCAGAACGTCGCGCACCGCCGACTTCATCAACGACGTGTGCAAGGTGATCGCCAGCGCAGCCACCTCGCGTGCCAGGTCGTCGGCGCGGTCTCGGGCGCCGGCCTTACCGCCCTTGACCACCGGCCCCGCGATCTGGGCGATCAGGTCCGACTGCCGGTCGGCCGCGGACCGGAACGCGCGGAGATGGCGCGGCTCGACCCCGTAGTCGGCCAGCGCCCGTGCGCACTGGGCGATCACCACGGAGTGTTCGTCGAAGAACGCCGTCCCGGCGCCCTTGAAGATCGGCGTGATGACGCCGGCCTTGATCAACGACGTCAGCAGCTCGTCGTCGACACCGGAACGATCGAGGAGATCGCCGCGACTGAGCCGGACCTGGGTCGGCCCTGTGGGTACCACCGCATGGTCGGCGCTGCCCTCGGGCACGGACACCAGTCGCGGGGTCCCGTACGCCGAAATAGTCTGGGGCAGCTCGCCATCAGGCTGCGCGTCGAGCTGCGCCTTGATCACTTTCAGCGGCAGATAGTGGTCCCGCTGGGCGGTCAGGATGAAACGCAGCCGGGCACAATCGTATGCGGTGAAGCGCCGGTACCCCGATGCGGTGCGCTCGGGGGTCACGAGTCCCTCAGCCTCGAGGAAACGGATCTTGGAGATCGTGACGTCGGGAAACTCGCTCCGCAGCAGATCGAGCACGACCCCGATCGACATCCCGTTGAGTGCGGGTGTGTCGGGTTGTGTCATCTGTGCGTCCGGCGGGCTCGTGGTTTCAGTGGGTCGGTGCGCCGAGGACCTAGCCGGTCGCGCCGTCGTCACCCTTCGGTCCGGTCAGGAAGACCAGACGGAACTTGCCGATCTGCACCTCGTCGCCGTTGGCAAGGACGGCAGAATCGACCGGCTCCCGGTTGACGTACGTGCCGTTGAGGCTGCCGACGTCGACGACCTGGAACTCGCCGCCTTCGAGGCGGAACTCTGCGTGTCTACGGCTCACGGTGACGTCGTCGAGGAAGATGTCACTGTCCGGATGCCGGCCTGCCGACGTCGTCGGCTGGTCGAGCAGGAACCGCGAGCCGGCGTTGGGGCCGCGCTTGACGACCAGCAGCGCCGAACCGACCGGCAGTCCTTCCACCCCCGAGACCGCGCTCTCGCCGCTGGCGGCGGGCGGAGCATCGAGCTCGTTGAGGAAGTCGGCGCGGAATACCGATGTGGTTTCCACGGTGACTTCGTCAGAGTCGGCCCCAGAGTTGAAGTCCTTGTCCGTCACCCGCTGCTCCTCACTGGCTGCTGTGGCGATATGCGGTCGGGCTCCAGCCGTCGCGCCGCTGGTGTCGACCGTACCGCGCAAACGACCGCGTTGTATTCACCACTGCCGGATCCGCTCGGTGCGTCCCGGCCTTCTGTCGCAACGACCCTAACAACACCTCAGTCCGCGACGTGGGCGCGGTAGCCTTCGGCGTCGAGCAGGTCCGCCAATCCGGCCTCCAGCGTGCTCGCCTCCACCTGCAACTCGACCAGCCATCCCTCGCCGTACGGGTCGGAGTTGACCAGCTGCGGGTTGCTTTCCAAATCGCCGTTCACCGCAATGACTTTCGCGGTCAGGGGGGCGTAGAGGTCTGATACCGATTTCGTCGACTCGACCTCGCCGAACGATTCGCCCGACGCGACCTCGGAGTCGACGTCGGGAAGTTGGACGAACACCACGTCCCCCAGTGCGGCCTGCGCATAGTCGGTGATGCCGACCCGTACCGTGTCGTCACCGGTCCGCTGCACCCACTCATGCTCGGTGGTGAAGGACAGGTCGGCGGGGATCTCGCTCACGGCGCTCCTTGATCGGTGTCGTTACTTGACGGGCTGAGCGTATTCACGCGGTTTCGGTTGTCGCAAGGCGGTGACGTCGACTCGGTCGGACTGTTGTATCACCATCGTGCCGCCCACGCGTTCGATGCTGTCCATCGCACCGCCAGGGATGTTCATGGCCGCCGCCAGGGTCGGCGGATCCCCAATCGCGAGAACCGAATACATCGGACCCAGCGTGGTGTTGTCGACATTCAACGCGCCTGGGCTCCCGGTGATCCAGGTGTCGACGCCGATCCGCACGGCGATCTGCTTGCCGTTCTCCTGTCCACGGATCTCCATCGCCTCCGCACCTGCCGCCCGCAGCTCGTTGATCACGTCGAGCATCGTCTCGGCAGCGACGCCGTCCGCGGGATCTTCGACCGTCAGCGTCACGCCGGGCCCGGTCGCCGCCACGCTGCCGATCAGGATCGACAGGGCAGCCAGGCGGGCTCTCGCGCTTTCGATGGCGGCCTGGTCGCTGCTGCCGGAGGCCTCCAGTTGCGTCAGGGTGCGCTGCAGGTCGGCCACCTCGGTGTTGAGCGCAGCCTCACGTTGTTGCAGCGAGTCCAGCAGGACGAGCAGGTCGGCGGGCCGCGCGGAATCGAGTGAGTCACCGCTGTCGGTCTGGCGGACCTGTGTAGCGATCGCGACCCCGAGAAGCAGACACAGCAGGACCGCAAGAACCCCGAACACCGACTGAGAGCGGCCGCGCCGCGGCGCGGGCTCGGGCGGCAGTTCGTGGCGGCCGTGATGCTGTTCGGTCATCGTCACGCCCCGAACAGTTTGCGCCGCAGCGCCGCGGCGTTCCCGAAGATGCGGATACCGAGTACGACGATGATCGCCGTGGACAGCTGCGTGCCGACCCCGAGCTGATCGCCCACGTACACGATCAGAGCCGCCACCAGCACGTTGAACACGAACGACACCACGAAGACCTTGGAATCGAAGATCTTCTCCAGATAGGCTCGCAGCCCGCCGAACACCGCATCCAGCGCCGCGACCACCGCGATGGGCAGATACGGCTGGACGAACTCGGGGACGCTGGGGTGGAACACCACACCGACCACGATGCCGACGACGAGCGCGACTATTCCTATCAAACGAAGGTCCTGATCAGTTGGGGCCAGTCTGTCTGGCGAATCGGACTTCTCGGACCGACCCAGCAGGTAGTGCCAGGCCGTCGCCGGCGGCGACGTTCACCCCGACGCCGTAGGACGCCTCCAGCAGCCGCAAGCGTTGCAGCGCCGCGCTGCGATTGAAATTGTCACCCAATGCGTTGGGCGGGCCTACGGCGAGGATGACATACGGACTCGAAATCGGCTGGTTGTCGACGAGGATGCCGCCGCCTGCCTGCCGCATCGTCACGTTGGGCCCGACCCGCACGCCGCCCACCGAGATCGCCTCCGCGCCACTGGCCCACAGCGAATTGACGACGAGCTGCAGGTCGCGGTCGAGGATCACCTGCTGGCTGCCTTCGACGCGCTGCTTGGACACGTCCGTCAGGTCGGGTGACATCCCCGGGTCGGTGACTGTGATCGTCAGCCCGGGTCCGATCACGGGCGTGGCGGCGGCAGCGTAGTTGGCGTCGTCGAGATCGGTCAGCAGTCGGCGGCCGGTCACGTCGCCTTCGAGGCGGCTGCGGCGTTCGGCGTCCACCTCGGTGGTGAGGCTGTTGCGGCGCGCGGCGGCGGCATCGGTTGCCGCCTGCGCCGACCGCACGCTGCCGGCCAGCACCTGCTGGGACTCCTTGACGCCCGGCGCGGTCTCTTGCGCCTGCGCCCACGCCAGCGCGAACACGGACGCCACCACGACCGCGGCGAGCAGTTGCCACAACGCCGTCGACGCCCGGCTGCGGGGCCGGTTCGACTGTGCCGCGGCGGCATAGCCCGGGTCGAGATGATCGGACAGGAGCGATCGCAGCAGCGACGGCACGGGAATCCGGGTCGGCGCGTCTGGCTGGTGCGAGCTCTGCCCGGAGTCGTAGCCGCCCAGACTGCTCATACCCGCGCCCGCCCGCGCGGCATGGAGCGCATCACCATCGCCACCTGGATCAGATACAGCACGCCCGACCACAGATACATCGCCATGCCCCAGATGAGAAAGCCCCAGCCGATCGCCAGCACGACGCGGCTCCACTGCCCGTCGAACTGGCCGAGGAGCACCAGCGGCAGGCCGGACATCAGCGCGAACGTGGCGGCCTTACCGATGTAGGTGACAGGCAGCGCGGACAGCCCGCGGCTGCGCAGCAGCGGCAGCGTGCCCGCCAGCACGACGTCGCGGCCGAGCAACAGCGCGACGACCCACCACGGAAGGACGTGGGCGAGGGCCATGCTGACGGGGACGACCACCATGTAGATGCGATCCACCGCGGGGTCGAGCAATTCCCCCAGCCGCGACGACTGATTGTCGTAAAGCCGGGCGATCTTGCCGTCGGCCCAGTCGGAGGCGCCGCTGAACATCAGGATGGTGACGGCCCAACCGGTAGCGCCGGCGACGAGGAGCAGGTACAGGAAGACAGGGACAAGGACGAGCCGGATCACCGACAGCACGTTGGGAACCGTCAGCACGCGGTCGCCTGCCATGGCGTAAACCTAGCGGAACACCCCGGGCAGGCTCAGCGCGGACAACGTGTCGTCAGCCAACGGATTGTCGTGGACCATGTACGTCCACGTGGAGGTCGGACGGGCCAGTTTGGACAGATCCACACCGGGTTCGTCCTCGATCGACGGCGCCGTGTCGAACGTCTGCTGGGCGGCCTCGATGGCGTCGGCGGCCAGCGAGGCGAACGCGTCGACGGCCATCCGGTGGAACTCGTCGAGCGGGTTCTGCCTGCCGAGTGCCCGCAGGTGGATGCTCTCCCGGATGTCGGAAAGGAATGCCAGGTGGTCGGCCCACCCCCGGTCGAGGTGGTAGAGCATGATCAGCCGGCAGATCTTCTCCAGCTTGTCCTCTGCTCCCTCCCCCAGCCGCTCGCTGACCTCCTCGTAGCGCTCCGGCGAGAGCTCACGCAGTTCGTCGCGGGCCGAGGCGGTACGCAGCAGTTTGTCGCGGCGCTCGACGAGGATTGCGCGCTGCTGGGCGATCAGTTGGTTGTAGCGCCAGGTGTTGGCGTGCACGTCGAG
Source organism: Mycolicibacterium iranicum (assembly GCF_001650495.1). Taxonomy (GTDB): domain Bacteria; phylum Actinomycetota; class Actinomycetes; order Mycobacteriales; family Mycobacteriaceae; genus Mycobacterium; species Mycobacterium iranicum_A. The sequence goes on from NZ_LWCS01000098.1 coordinate 100,835, forward strand.
CAGCCGGCCTTCGGCGACGCGCTGGGCGTGCTCCAGAAGGCTGGCCGCCTTCGGGCTGATGATCTTGCCGTTCTCGTCGCACTCCAGGGGCAGCTTGCTGTCCTCGAGATGGGAGACGACGACGTCGTCTTCCCAGCTGGAGAAGAAGACCGACGAGCCGGGGTCGCCCTGGCGTCCGGCGCGGCCGCGCAGCTGGTTGTCCAGCCGTTCGGTGTTGTGGCGACCGGTCCCGATCACGTGCAGGCCGCCCAGTTCGGCGACGTCATCGTGACCGGTCTCATCCGAGCCGCCCAGCCGAATGTCGGTGCCGCGACCGGCCATCTGCGTGGACACCGTGACCGCCCCGAGCTTGCCGGCCTCGGCGATGACCGCGGCTTCTTCAGCGTCGTTCTTGGCGTTGAGCACGACCGCCGGGACACCCCGTTTGACCAGCTTCTCGTGCAGCTCTTCGGATTCGGCGACGTCCCGGGTGCCGACGAGCACGGGCTGGCCGGTTTCATGGACCTCGGCGATGTGCTCGAGGATGGCCTCGGTCTTGGCGGCGATGGTCACGTAGACGCGGTCGGTCTCGTCTTCGCGGACGTTGGGCTTGTTCGGTGGAATCGGCGACACACCGAGCTTGTAGAACTGGCGCAGCTGCTCACCGGCGGCCAGCGCGGTCCCCGTCATCCCGCAGACCTTCGGGTAGCGGTTGATCAGCGCCTGCACGGTGATGGTGTCGAGAACCTCACCGGTCTCGGTGGTCTCGATGCCTTCCTTGGCCTCGACGGCGGCCTGCAGTCCGTCGGGCCAGCGCTGCAGCGTGGCGATGCGCCCGCGGGAGGCGTTGATGAGGTGCACGGCGTTGTCACGGACGATGTAGTGGACGTCGCGTTGCAGCAGCACGTGGGCGTGCAGCGCGACGTTGATCTCGGTCAGCGTGGTGGCGACATGCTCCTCGGAGTAGAGGTCGATGCCGCCCAGGGCCGCCTCCACCTTGCGGGCGCCTGCCTCGGTCAGATGCACGTTGCGACTGTCGTTGTCGGTGGCGAAGTCGGTGTTCTCGTCGAGCTCGCCGACGAGCCGGATCAGTTCCAGCCGGGGGGTCTCCCGGTGGCTGGTGCCTGCCAGCACCAGCGGCACAAGAGCCTCGTCGACGAGCACGGAGTCGGCTTCGTCGATCAGCGCGACGTCGGGATTAGGAGAGACGAGGTCGTCGACGTCGGTGACGAGCTGATCGCGCAGCACGTCGAAGCCGATCTCGTTGACAGAGGCATAGGTGATGTCGCACGTGTAGGCCTCGCGCCGCTCGGCCGCGGTGGAGTCGGCGGTGATCCATCCGATGGTCAGCCCCATCGCCTCGATCAGTGGACCCATCCATTCGGCGTCGCGGCGGGCCAGGTAGTCGTTGATCGTGATGACGTGCACGTTGCGACCGGCCAACGCGTAGCCGGCGGCCGCGATAGCACCCGCGAGCGTCTTGCCCTCACCGGTGGCCATCTCGACAACGTCGCCGGCCAGCATCCGCAGCGCGCCCTGCAGCTGAACATCGAAGGGACGAAGCCCCGTGGTCCTTTCCGCGGCTTCCCGAGCGATGGCCAGGAACTGCGGGGTGTCTGCCGAGTCCGCGAAGTCCTGGAGGTCGAGAAGTTTGGCGGCCTTGCGCAGCTGCTCGTCGTCGAGTTGCGCGGCTTTCGTGTCGAATTCCGCCGCCTTGGTGACCTGATCCATCGACCGTGACTGGTCTTTGTCGGTGCTGGCACCGAGGAGCTTCCAGAACCGCCCGGACAGCCGGCCGGTCTTCGCCGCCGTTTTTTCCGCCGGTTTCGAGGACGTCTTCGCAGAGGTTCGAGCCACACGATCACGGTACGCGGCCCCACAACCCGGGCCGAGCGCACCACAATTCTGCGGTGATGTCCTCCAACGTCGACGTTTCGGCGGCTCTTCACCCTGTTCAGCGCTCGCGAGCACACCCTGCTGCTGCACGCGGGCGATGACGATGGCGGTCCGCTGGAAGCGACCGCATCAGCAGCGGTGCGGGCGGCGCACGGACTGCTCGACGTCTACGTGATCGCGGCGCCGGAAACTGACGTGAGTGGCCTACGCGCAGCGCGGCGAGGTGGACACCCAGCGCTTAATTGACGCACTGGGCAGCACGTTTGCGTGACCAGAACGGCCCTCGGCTGGTGAACCTGCGGTAACTTCGGATCGCGCGGAGGGGAGGTCGCCCAGTGTGGAGACGGTGAACGCTCAGACGTTCCAGGCGACGCTCGATTGGGGAGGTGAGTTCCTCAATTCTCTGCGATGGGTGGCTACAACGTTCGTCCTGACGGCGTTGTGCCTGCTGGTGATCCTGGTCGCATTGGCGCGATTCACCGAGTGGGGCCGTCAGTTCTGGCGCGTGACAGGCGATTACTTCCGCGGTAGGAAAAGCTCGACCGTGTGGGTCATGTTCGCGGTGCTGTTGCTGCTGGTGATCATCTCGGTCCGCATCAACGTCTTGCTGACCTACTACGTCAACGACCTCTTCACGTCGCTGCAGGTCGCCTTCCAGGGCGGGATGTCCAGCGGCGTCGCCGGCTTCTGGGCGTCGATGCGCGTGTTCGCGGTGCTCGCGGTGTGCTTCGTCGTGCGTCTGCTGGTCGACATGTACCTCACGCAGCGTTTTATGATGCGGTGGCGAGTGTGGTTGAGCCGCCGCTTTGTCGATGACTGGCTCGGCGACCTCTCGTACTACCGCGCCCAGTTCGCGGGCAGGCCCATCGACAACCCCGACCAGCGGATCCAACAGGACGTCGACGTGTTCACCACGGGCGTCGGGGGTTACCCCAACAACCCGATCTACAACTCGAGCAACACGCTGCTGTTCGGCGCTGTAGAGGCGGTGCTGTCGGTGCTGTCCTTCGGGCCGATCCTGTGGAGGTTGTCTGAACCGGTGACCATCGGCGGTCTGACGCTGCCGCGCGCGCTGTTCTGGATCGTGGTCGTCTACGTGCTCGTCGCGACGATCGTGGCGTTCGTCATCGGCCGGCCGCTGATCCGGCTGAGCTACCTGAATGAGTTGCGCAACGCGGGCTTTCGCTACGCACTGGTGCGGGTCCGCGACGCGGGAGCCGCCATCGGCCTCTACCGGGGTGAGCCCGCCGAACGCACCGTGCTCAAGGGCCGCCTCGATTCGGTGATGGACAACTACCGCAATTGGCTGCACCGCATGATGCTGTACTTCGGCTGGAACGTCTCGGTCAGCCAGACGATCAATCCGCTGCCCTGGCTCGTGCAGGCGCAGGGCCTGTTCGCGCAACGGATCACGTTCGGAGACGTCTGGCAATCCTCGAACGCCTTCGGCGCCATCCACGACTCCCTGTCCTTCTTCCGCAACGCCTACGACCAGTTCGCCAGTTACCGCGCGGCGATCATCCGGCTCGACGGACTCGTCGACCAGAACACCCGCGCCGGCGCGTTCACCGCGGTGCGGACCCAGGACTCCGACGACGGCGCCTTCGTCGTCGACGGCGTCGAGGTACGCAAGCCGGACGGCTCCCCCTTGGTGCACGAGCTGGATCTGCAGGTGAAACCCGGTGAGGGACTTGTGATCACGGGGTCGTCGGGAATCGGCAAATCGGTGCTCGTACAGAGCCTTGCCGGGATGTGGCCGTACGCCTCGGGCCAGGTGCGGTTACCCGACGGACGGGACGAGGCCATGTTCGTCCCGCAGTTGCCGTACTTCCCCGTCGGTGACTTGCGCACCGTGGTGTCCTACCCGCAACGGCCCGGTGCCATCCAGGACACCGTGATCCAGCAGGCGCTGCTCGATGTGGCGCTGCCGAATCTGGTGATCCGTCTCAATGACGACCAGGACTGGGCGAAGGTGCTTTCCGTCGGCGAGCAGCAGCGCGTCGCGTTTGCCCGAATCCTGGTGAGCAGACCCAAGATCGTGTTCCTCGACGAGTCGACGTCGGCCATGGATGAGGGCCTCGAGCTCATGCTCTACGAGGTGCTGCGCACCCAGCTGCCCGACACCATCCTCGTCAGCGTGAGCCACCGTCAGTCGGTCCAGCCGTTCCACACCAGCAAGCTCGAGCTGGTCGGTGGCGGGCGATGGCGGCTGGAGCGACTCGGCCTGCCGGCATAGCCCCTACGCCACGCTGCGGCCAGGCCGGCGCGGTACCTTGCCCGGGTGGATACCTTCACACCGACCCTGGACTGGGGTAACGAGCTCTGGATCTCCCTGTGGTGGATCGCCAAAGCATGGGTGATCGCCGCGGTGGCCACCATGGTGGCCCTGGTCCTGATCGCCAAGTTCACCGTCTGGGGCAGGCAGTTCTGGCGGGTCACCCGCGGTTACTTCGTCGGCCCCGACAGCATCATCGTCTGGGCGTGGCTGGCGGGTCTGCTGCTGTCGGTGATGATCGGGGTGCGGCTCTCGGTGCTGTTCACCTACCAGGGCAGCGACATGTCGACCAGCTTCCAGGTGGTCGCCGGCGGCCTGCTCAGCGGCGACGACGCGGTGCGGCAGTCCGGTGGCGACGGTTTCTGGATGTCGTTGGGCATCTTCGGCATCCTCGCCGTGGTCAACATCGCGCAGGTGATGCTCGACCTTTATCTCGCCCAGCGGTTCATGCTGCGGTGGCGCGCATGGCTCACCGACGAGCTGACCGGAAACTGGTTGGACGGCAAGGCGTTCTACCGCGCCCGCTTCATTGATGACACGATCGACAACCCCGATCAGCGCATCCAGGCCGACATCGACATCTTTACTGCCGGCGTCAGCTCGCTGCCGAACACGCCGGCCAATGTCTCGACATCGACGCTGCTGTTCGGGGCGGTGTCCTCGATCGCGTCGATGGTGTCGTTCACGACGATCCTGTGGGACCTGTCCGGGCCGGTAGACCTCCCGTTCGTGAACTTCGCGCTGCCGAAGGCGATGTTCGTGATCGGTATCGTCTACGTCCTGTTTGCGACCGTCATCGCGTTCTGGATCGGCCGGCCGATCATCCGGCTGTCGTTCAACAACGAACGGTTCAACGCCGCGTTCCGCTACGCCCTGGTGCGGCTTCGCGACTCATCGGAGGCCGTTGCGTTCTACCGCGGCGAGGTCGCCGAGCGGTCCGGCCTGCGCCGCCGGTTCGCGCCGGTGGTGACCAACTACAAGAAGTATGTCAACCGGATGACGGGTTTCTTCGGCTGGAACATCTCGATCTCGCAGGCGCAGGAGCTCATCCCCTACGTCGTGCAGTTCAACCGGTTCTTCAGCGGCGAGATCACGCTGGGTCAGCTGTCGCAGACGGCGGCAGCGTTCCGAGAGATCCTCGGTGGTCTGTCCTTCTTCCGTAATGCTTATGACAACTTCGCGGGGTACCGCGCCGCGATCATCCGTCTGCATGGCCTGGTCGTCGCCAACGATGAGGGTCGCGAGCTGCCGACGCTGGCCGTGCAGCCCAGCACGGGCGGCGCCATCGAATTCGACGACGTCGAGGTTCGCAAGCCTGACGGCACTCGGCTGATCGATCCGATCGATCTGCGTCTGGAGGCCGGCGACACGCTCGCCATCACCGGTGTCTCGGGCACCGGAAAGACGACACTGCTGCGCAGTCTGGCGCAGCTGTGGCCGTACACCACCGGCACGCTGCGGTGCCCCGCCGGGCCCAACGAGACGATGTTCCTGTCCCAGATGCCGTATGTGCCGCTGGGTGATCTGCGGACGGTGCTGTCGTATCCGCGCCAGTCCGGTGACATCTCCGACGACGAGCTCAGATCCGTGCTGACGAAGGTCGCGCTGCCGCATCTGGTGGACCGCCTCGACGAGGAGCAGGACTGGGCCAAGGTGCTGTCCCCCGGCGAGCAGCAGCGCGTGGCGTTTGCGCGGATCCTGCTGACCAGACCGAAGGCCGCCTTCCTCGATGAGGCGACCTCGGCGCTCGACGTCGGCCTGGAGGCGATGCTCTACGGGCTGGTCCGCGAAAACCTTCCGGACACGATCCTGATCAGCGTCGCCCACCGCGGCACCGTGATCAGGCAGTGCGAGAAGGAGCTGGCGCTGCTTGGCGGAGGCGAGTGGCGGTACGGGCTGCGCGGGGCGGATTCGCCCTAGCTCTTTGCGCACGGCCCGGCGCGGCCGTCGCCGCCGTCAGGACGCGGCGCCGGTCTGCGCCGCCGCGAGGCGCGCCGCGTGCTCCCCCGCCCGTCTGCCGAAGAACGAACCCTCGCCGAGCTGGGTGCCGCTGGCGTAACCCTTGCCGTCCTGGGCGATATTGCACGCGCACGCCCCGGCCGCGTACAGGCCGGGCACCGGGCTGCCGTTCTCGCGCAGCACCTCGCCGTCGATCGATACGGTGAGCCCGCCCATCGTGAATCCGGAGTACATCGCCCGGCCCAACGAGAGGTCGAACACCGCCCACGGTCCGTTGTCCTGTGGCGCAACGTATTCCGGCTGCTTATGGAAATCGGGGTCCGAACCTTTGGCGGCGTTGGCGTTGTAGTGTTCCAGCGTTGCGGCGAAATTGCCCGGCGGGATGCCGAGCTCAGCCTCCAGTTCCTCGATCGTCTCGAAACCGTCGAGGAACTTGATCAGCGGCATCTCCGGCATCTCGGTGTGCGCCTCGTCGACGATCAGATAGGCCGTCTGCTCGGGTTGTTCGAGTACGAAGGCCGACGTGCGCGCATGGTAGGAGTCCTCGGCGACGAAGCGCTTGCCGTCCTTGTTCACGATGAGGCCGGTGAGCAGGATCTCCGGCGGGTAGGCCGCGGCGGTGATGAACAATTGGTCCATATTGGCGGCGACACCGCCTGCAGACACTCCGAGTCCGATGCCCACCCCGTCGTCGTTGGGATTGCCAAGGATGTAGGGGGCCACGGTGCCGTGATGCTTGGTCTTGCGTTCCTGCCCGAGTGCCGGGGTGTACTCGGCGACCATCTCGGGGTTCATGGCGAAGCCGCCCGCGGCGATGACGACCGACTTCGCTTTGACGTCACCGGTTTCGGTGAAATGTTTCCACCGCACACCTGCGACGGCTCCGTCGTCGTCGAGGACGAGCGCTGCGGCTCCGGTCTCGTAGCGGATCTGCACGCCGAGGTCGGCGGCGCGCTTGACGAGCAGGTCGATGACCATGGCGGCGCCGCCGAGCTCGCCGGGAACGGGCACGGAGTGACCGCGCGGCGCCGGTTTGGCCTGCTCGCAGAACGGCCAGACTTTCTCGTTGCCGGTGTAGGACAACCCTTCGGTGCCCGGCGGCACCACGACCTTGCCCGGGTAGTAGCTGCGCTCGAATTGAAAGCCAAGCGACTCAAGCCAATTGAAGTGCTCGACGCTGCCTTCGCAGTAGGCGCGGATCTTGTCGTGCTCGGGGTTGCGGGACTGGGTGACGAGGTAGCGGTACATCTCCTCGGCAGAGTCCTCGTGGCCCGTGGCCTGCTGGACGGCGGTGCCGCCGCCGAGATAGAAGTGGCCGCCGGCCATCGACGTCGTGCCGCCCGCGGCGGCGGCCTTTTCCAGAACGAGGACGCGGGCACCGGCCGCGGCCGCGCTGACAGCGGCGCACCCGCCGGCGATACCGAACCCGAGGACGACGACGTCGGCCTCATCCGACCAGGCGGCGACGTCGTCGGCGCGCACCGTATCGGGGATGTTGATGCTCAATTCTGCTCCTCTTTGATGTGGCTGAAGAACGCGTGGATCTCCGGTGGTACGTAGGCGAATTCGACGAAGGGCACGCCCGCCTGCTCGGCGCAGACATAAGCGAATCGCATACCGCCGGGCATGGCGCCGGCCATGACGACGGGTGTGCCGTCGCGTTCGGCGGCGGCGACGGCCGCCTCGAAGCTGTCGGAGTCGGGAGCCGCCATGCACACATGGTGTAGGCCGGCGCCGCAGCGGTCGAGGAACTCGGTGTAGATGCTGGGCCCCTGCACCGGGGCGATCACTTCGAGCTGGGTGTCACCGGCGTAGCTCAGCGAGATGTCGGCGACGAAATCCGCGGGTTCGCCGCGGTAGGTGCACGCATCGGGGCCGAAGTGCACATTGGGCATGCGGATCCACTTCTTGGCCCCCAGCAGCGCCGTCAGTGTGGCCTCGGTGGCGGCGAGGTCGCGGGTCACCCAGGCAATCTGGACAGGTGTCTGGTCAAGCATCGAGTCGAGAATATCGCCCTCGGCACGCACAAGCTAGAACGTGTTCTAATTCCGGGCCCCGCCGACGCCGACGCCAGGGTCACCGAAGCAGGGTTTCGGTCAGGATCGCCATCTGAACGTCGAACACCTGCGCCGGGTCGGTGAAGGTGTCGGCACCGTACTGGCCGAAGACTTCCAGGCTGATCGCGCCGACCAGAGTCGCCCACAGGGCCAGGCATTTGCCGACGGCGTCGTCGCTGCCCGGAAAGTCGAATTCGGCGCGCAGCCTGTCGAAGTCGCTGGAAAGCTGTTGCGAAACGTCCGCTCTCGCGGGAATGGCCTCGCCTGCGGCAATACCTTCGGCGACCACGCCGAAGAGTGCGCCGACCACCCGGGTGCCCGGTTCGACGGTCTGGTCCCTCGGTGCGTGATACCCGGGGACGGGACTGCCGTACAGAAGTGCCCAGCTCGCCGGATGCCGCACCGCCCACGACCGGGCCGCATGTGCCATCGCTGCCAGCCGATCACGCCAGCTCCCGGAACACGCGTCGCGGGCGGCTTCGACGGACTCGGCCAGCTCGGTGTAGGCGTCGACGAGAAGAAGGGTCAGCAGCTCGTCGCGGCTGCCGACGTACCGGTAGACGGCTGACGACACCATGCCCAGGTCCCTGGCGATCGCGCGCAGCGACAAGCCGACAGCCCCTTCGGTGACGAGTTGTCTGCGGCCGAGCTCGATGATCCGGCGTTCGATCCGATCCCGTGAATCCTGTCGCTTGCCCACTGCCGCAGTGTGACACAAAACGAGATCAGTGCTCTTGAATTTCCCTATCAGGCGTGTCACCGTAGAAAGAGAGAGCGGTGCTCTCGATTGAGAAGGGACAGACCCATGGCAGATCGCTACGACCAACCCGGATTGGGAGCGCGGATCTTCAACGAAGCGATCCGCAGGCTCGCAGAGGCCGGGATCAGCATTCAAGGCAGTACCGCGGTGCGGGTTCGCGGACGCACGAGTGGCCGGCTGCGCGGAGTCGTGGTCAACGTATTGACGGTCGACGGGCGCCGCTACCTCGTATCACCGCGCGGCAACACTCAATGGGCACGCAATGCGAGGGCTGCCGGCACTGTCGAGGTGGGACCGCGGCGCAATTCCCGCACGCACGAAATCGCCGAGGTGCCCGACTCCGCGAAGCCGGAACTTTTCAAGCCCTATCTGGACCGCTGGTATTGGCAGGTCAAGGGACACATGGGCGGCCTGACGCCGCAGTCGAGCCGTGAGGAGATGTGTCGCGCGGCGTCATCGATCCCGGTGTTCGAGCTCGTCGGTTAAGGCGCGACGGGCGGGAGTTGGGCCGATGCGGCGGAGATGGTGTCCGCCTGGGCCTGCTGGCTGGCGGCCTGCCACGAGATCGCGGCAGGGAATGTGCCCCAGGTGCTGTTGAACAGGCCGATCAGGACGGTGCGGCCGTCGGGGAGCGTGGTGTAGACCGGGCCGCCCGAATCACCCTTGCGGCTCACCACGCCGTTGGCCATCGTGAACCATCCGTTGTTGACCGACTCGATCGTGCCGCAGCTCTCCCCGGTGACGACGCCGAAGTGGCATACCGGCATTCCGTTCGCGGGCAGTACCCCCGGATCGGTCACCAGTACCTTGCCGCCGGGCAGCACGTTGTTGACCATCACGCCGGGGTGGAGGTGGATGACCTCCCAGTCGGTGATCTGGTGGTTCGTATCGACCGTCATACCGTCGGGCGTGTTGTCGCGGAACGTGCCCTGCGTGCCGATCGGGGCTCCGAACTTGTCCGAGACAGTCCCCGAGGCTCGGCAATGCCCTGCGGTATAGGCGATCCGGGTCTGCGGATCGACGTATCCCAGCGTGCACAGCACGGTGTCCTGGTGAATCTCCATGCCGGGAAAGACGAGGACGCCGGGCTGCGCGTGCGCAGCCGGTGAGGAGAGCACGACGAGGAATAGCGGGGCGAACAGCGCCAGCAACAGCTGTAGTGGCCGCCTCGGCGACCGCGCGGACGTGGATACAGACCCTGAAAAAGACACTGCCCCTCCGACCCGTGATGACCCGATTCACCAGTACCCGCAGGCAGGGCTGGTGTAACTGGGTCATCGCGGTGGGATAAAGCGGCGTTACACGAGAGTTGTCAAAACGCGATCTCAGGAGTCGAATCCGAGACCCGCGGCGTCGAGGGTCCGCAGCAGCAGATTGCGCCGCCCGGCGGAGTGGTCGGCGCGGTCCAGGGACCACCGGGTGGCCTGGATGCCGACACTGGCCAGCGGCTCCGGCGGGAACGGCAACGGCTTCTTGCGCACCATCTCCAACTCGGTGCGCGGTGTCGGCGTGCCGTCCAGCAGATCCAGGCACACGTCGGCGGCAAACCGAGCGGCCCCGACACCGAGTCCGGTGAAGCCGTTGACGTAGGCCACCCGGCCTTCGCGAGCCAGTCCCCAGTGCGCGCAGAACCGGGTGTTGGTGTCGATCGCACCCGCCCACCGATGGGTGAACCGGACGTCGTCGAGTTGCGGGAAGGTGATGAAGAAGTGGGCGGCCAGTCGCCGGTAGGACTGCTGCCGGTCCTCATAGGAGGAGTTGACACGCCTGCCGAAGTGGTAGACGGCATCGTAGCCGCCCCAGACGATCCTGTTGTCCTTGCTCAGCCGGTAGTAGTGGAACTGGTTGGCGGAGTCGCCGATCCCCTGCCTGCCGCGCCATCCGATGCGGCTCATCTGCTCGTCGGTCAGCGGCTCGGTGGCCAGTACGTAGTCGTAGACGGGCACCGTGTAGAGCCGGTTGCGCTTCAGCAGGCTCGGATACACGTTGGTGGCCAGCACGACCTGCCTGCACAGGATCGCCGATCCGTCGGTGTACACGCGCACCGCAGCGCCTCCCGACTCGATGCGCGACGCGGTGGTGTGCTCGTAGATCTCGACCCCGGCCTCGCGGCAGACCCGCGCAAGTTCCAGCGCCAGCTTCGCGGGGTTGACGATCGCGCAGGACTCGGCGCTCAACAGGCCCGCGAGAAAGGTCGGGGACTGCACCTGATCACGGATCTGTTCGAGGTCGAGGAAGGCGCCGTGGCCTTCGGCGGCGGCGTCGTGAAGCCACTGCACCTGATGCGGTTCAGTGGCGACGCCGAGCATGCCGGTGCGCTCCCATTCGACATCCATGCCCAGTTCGCCGATCTCGGTCTGCATCCCGTCGAGGTTCTCCATGCCCATCGCCTCGAGGGTGTCGATCTCGTTGGGCCAGCGCGTCTTTCCGTTCTCGTACCCGTGGGTCAGGCTCGCGTCGACGAATCCGCCGTTGCGCCCGGAAGCGGCCCACCCGATGCGGTCGGCCTCGATGAGCACGATGCGGCGGTCGGGGTGACGCCGCGCCGCATGCAACGCGCTCCACAGACCGGTGTAGCCACCGCCGACGACGAGCAGGTCGCACGTGACGGGACCTGCAGTGGAGGGGAAGTCCGGGCGGGGGACGTCCAGCCACATCGATCCGAACGTGGTCTCGGCGAGTGACCGGTCGATCAGCGCGGGGTCGACGGGGGCATCGAAAACGGTCTCCACTCGTGCCACATTACGACGTGGCATGGGCTTCCCTGGCCGGGCTGGGCTCAGCCGTGGGCTCCCAACCGGGAGGGCCGAAGATGTAGCCGAGCTTGGCGCGCAGTCCACGGGCGGCACGCACATCGCGCCCGATCGCCGCGTACTCGCGTGTCTGTAGTTTCCAGATGTTGAAGGTGTTCACAGGCTTGGTGAGGCCGTAGTGGGGACGGAACTGCTCGGCCTGGAAGCTGCCGAACAACCGATCCCAGATGATGAGGATTCCACCGTAGTTCTTGTCCAGATAGAGCTGATCCATCCCGTGGTGGACGCGGTGGTGCGACGGCGTGTTGAAGATGAACTCGAAAGGCCGCCAGAGCTTTCCGATGCGCTCGGTATGTATCCAGAACTGGTAGATCAGGTTGAGCGAGAAGCTGAAGAACACCATCCACGGCGGGACGCCCAGCAGAGGCAACGGGAGCCACATCAGGATCTCTCCGCTGTTGTTCCACTTCTGGCGCAGTGCCGTGGCGAAGTTGAAGTACCGGCTGGAGTGGTGGGCCTGATGGGTGGCCCAGATCAACCGAACCCGGTGCGCCGTCCGGTGATAGGCATAAAACAGCACATCGACACCCAGGATTGCGATGACCCACGTGTACCACTGCGAGGCCGACAACTGCCATGGCGCCACGTAGGCGAACACTGCCGCATATCCCAAGAGCGCCAGAAACTTCCACGCGCCCATCGTGGCCACTGACACCAGCCCCATCGAGATGCTGGCCCACGAGTCCCGTGTGTGATAGGCGCCGCTAGGAGGGCCTTCATCTCTTGAATCTTCTGAGTCCTCTGATTCGAGGTGCTCGAGCTTGCGGGCGGCGGTCCATTCGATGATGAGCAGCAGCAGGAAGAAGGGGATGGCGAACAGCACGGGGTCACGCATCTGCGGCGGAAGGAAATCCAGGAACTCCACGGCGAGCACCTCCGAGGTGAGTGTACGGCGGTCAGAGGAAGCTCAGGACGTCGTCGCCCCAGGCGCGGCGCACGTGGGCGTCGAGGTCGTCGACCACCGCGTCGTGTGTGTCGATGACCAGCGTCGCGCGGTCGTCGGCGTCGTAGGGACGCCAGCGTGGTTCACCCGCGGGTCCGTCCGGTGAGCCGTGGGTGGCGAAGTTCGCCCAGCGGGTCTGCATCCGCCGTGAGACCTCGGTGCCCGCCTTGCGGCCGCCGAGTGCGAATGTCGGATCTTTGCGGCCCGAGCCGAGATTGCCCCACACGAACGGCAGTTCGGTGGCGTGGGCGGCGTGCAGCCTCGCGAGTCGCAGCAACGGCGTCGCGAAGTCGAACCGGTAGAGGTACACGGGCGCGACGGTGCGGTGGCCGTCGGCGAACCAGATCGACGGCATGCGGAAGCCCAGGTCGCTAGTGAGGCCGAGGCCTTTGGTCTTGCCGCGGCCGCGATAGGTGCCCTTCAGCACATCTTCGGTGGGCAGCGGCAGTCCTGGCTGCTCGGCGGCGATTTCGGCGAACATGGCCTTGATGGACTCCGGCGCGATCGGCATCAGCGGCGACTTCATGTACCGGAACAGTGCGGCCTCGTTCTTGTTGGTGCCGATGATCAGCGGGACGGCGTGGGTTTTGCCGTTTCGGGCCAGGTTCACCGGATAGTCCGGAAGCAGGTCGCCGTCCACGGTCGGGGTGAAGGCGAGGGTGCCGGGCTTGCGCAGCGGAACCTCGTTGAACACCGTCCGCGACGCCTCGATCAGAACCTGCAGGGGAGCGTCGGCCAGCCTCGGGAGGTCGTCCCGCCCGGCGCCGAGCACCTCGAGGAACCGTTCGGCGACCCCGCCGGCGCGGCCGAGATCGTAGGTCGATGTCGCAGGGGAACTTTGGGCGATCGCCGCACTGAACAATCCCGCCGCGGCCGGGCTCCCGAGCAGCGACGTGACGATGCCCCCGCCTGCCGATTCACCGAAGAGCGTGACCCTGCCCGGGTCGCCGCCGAATGCGGCGATGTTCTCACGCACCCAGTGCAGCGCGGCGATGACGTCGCGCAGACCGATGTTGGTCGCGAACCGTCGGGTGTCGGCGCCGACCGTGGACAGCTCCAGGAACCCGAGTGCGCCGAGCCGGTAGTTCACGGTGACGACGACGACGTCGCCTCCGGTGGCCAGCGCACGGCCGTGATACAGCGGCTGGCTGGCCGAACCGAGCACGTAGGCGCCGCCGTGCACCCACACCATGACCGGCTTGTCGTCGCCGGGCTGCGTGCGGGAGGGCGCCCACACGTTCAGGGCGAGGAAGTCCTCGCCCTGCGGTGCGCCGAGGTCGAGAGGAATCTTGGGGTCGGTGGGCTGCGGACAGACCGGACCGACCCGCGCGGCGTCCGCCGGTTCGGTCCAGGCGGCCGGCGGCTCGGGTGCGCGCCAGCGCAGTTCCCCGACCGGGGCCGCGGCGTAACGAATACCCTTCCAGGACTTGACGATTCCGTCGTCGACACCCCGAACCGGGCCGTTCGTGGTGTCCACGACGGGGCGGTCGTCTCTTGCGCTGCGGGCGGTCGCCTCCGCGGTCATGCCGAGCTCCTTCGACTAATCGGTACGCCAGTGTACCAGCGGTGTGTGGCACCGACATTCTCGCTGCTGGCAGCTCTCTAGCGTCGCCGCCCACTCAGCGCCCCGGCCAGCACGATCACCGCGACGCCTGCGACCGGGACCGTGAGCAGTCCGATCCGCAGGCTGCTCGCGTCCGCGACCACGCCGACGATCAGTGGGGCCCCGAGAAATCCGAGACGCATCAACCAGGTCAGCAGCGTCAGCCCGGTGCCGGCCCGCAGCCCCGGCAACTCGTCGGCCGCGCGCATGGCAGCGGGGACCACCGTGGCGACACCGAGGCCGGCGGCGGCGAACCCGGCGATCGTGCCCGGCACCGTCGGGAAGGCCAGCGCGATGCCCATTCCGACCGCGGTGAGGACGCCGCCGGCGCGTGCCACCGCCCGGTCTCCGAACCGGTCGACGAGCCGGTCGCCGACCATCCTGCCGACGAACATGAACCCGACGAGGGCGACGTAGCCGAGCGCCGCGACCGGGCCTGGGGCACCCAGGCTGTCCCGCAGATAGAGGGTGGCCCAGGACGAGCCGGCGTCCTCGACCGTGGCGCCCGCCACGGCAGTTCCCACCAGGGCCGCCAACGTGAGGTAGACCAACCCGCCCGCCTTGGTGCCGCGCCCGTTCTGCGTTGCGGGGTGGCCGTCGTGGTCGGGGCCGCGTAACAGATGGGGGTAGGCGCCGGCGACGACGGCGCAGAACAGCACCGCCGCGAACCCCAGGTGGATTCCCCGCGGAATGTGCAGCGCGATGGCGGCCGCGCCCATCAGGCCGCCGAGGATGGCCCCCACGGCCCAGATCGCGTGCAGCGAATTGATGATCGACCGACCGTAGTTGCGTTGCAGGCGAAGACCGTTGACGTTCTGGGCGACGTCGGTGATCGCGTCGCACGCGCCCGCGAACAGCAGGGCGGCCGCAAAGAGAAGGGGTGTCGCGGCCACCCCGGCGACCACGATCAGCGTGGCCAACGCCACCGTCGTGACGACGGCCACGCGCGCGGACTGGAAGCGCCGCACCAGCGCGCCCGCGGCGAGGCCCGCCAGCAACGCCCCCACGGAGAACGAGGCGACCGCCGCACCGTAGGCGGCGTTCGACATCTCCAGGTCGGCTTTGATCTCGGGGAAACGCGGCAGCAGGTTGGCGAACAGTGCCCCGTTGGTGAGGAACAGCGCGGCGGCGGCGATCCGGGCCCGCCCATTTGGCATCTTGCCGCCGGTCAGCGGTTCAGACGCCATGACGGTCGACCCTACCGTCGACATCTTCGACAGTTGCGAACGGGTTTTACAGGGCAAGATTGGCGCCATGTCCGATGACACCGCGCCGTCCGAATCGCTGATCGAGCTGGCGCAGCGGTACGGGGTGGCGACCGAATACACCGATTGGACCCACCGTGGGGTCACGGTGTCCGCTTCGACCCTGATCGCGGTGCTGGATGCGCTCGGGGTCCCGGCCGCCACCGAAGCGGACCGCGCCGACGCCCTGGCCGCACACGATCGCGACCACTGGGCACGTCCGTTGCCTCCGACCATCGTCGGACGCTCGGGCACCACCACCCCGTTCTGGGTCCACGTCACCCACGGCGACCCGGCCAGGCTGTGGTTGCGACTCGAAGACGGCAGCGTGCGCACCGGCGTTCGGCAACTCGAAAACAACAGGCCCCCTTACGATCTCGACGGAAGACTGATCGGCGAGGCCACTTTCGAGCTACCGGCGGACCTGCCGATCGGCTATCACCGGCTGCATCTTCAGGTCGGCTCCTCCGACATCAGCACCACGGTGATCGTGTCTCCGTCCACCCTGCTGCGGTCGGTCCGACTGGCGACCGGGCGGACATGGGGACTGGCCACCCAGCTCTACAGCATCCGCTCTCGGAAGTCCTGGGGCACAGGTGATTTGACTGATCTCACCGACCTCGCTGTGTGGTCGGCGGCCAGGTACGGCGCGGGTTTCGTGCTCGCCAATCCGCTGCACGCAGCAGCGCCCGTCGCTCCGATGGAGCCGTCGCCGTACCTGCCCACGTCGCGGCGGTTCGTGAATCCGCTGTATCTGCGGGTCGAGGCGGTGCCCGAGTTCGCCTACATCCGGCACCGCAGTCGCATCCGCAAGGCCCAGGCGCAGGTGCAGGCCCGCGCCAACCGGTCGAACCAGATCGACCGCGACGCCGCGTGGAAGGCCAAACGCGCCGCACTGGAGACGCTGTATCTGGTCGAACTGTCCGACGGCCGCGAGATCGCCTATCAGGCATTCCAAGACCGCCAGGGGCGCAGCCTCGACGACTTCGCGACCTGGTGCGCGCTGGCCGAGCACTATGGGGAGGACTGGCACCAGTGGCCTGAGGAACTGCAGCATCCGCGCAACGACGCGGTGGCCGCGTTCGCCGAGCAGCACGCTGCGGAGGTGGATTTCCATCGCTGGATGCAATGGCTGGTCGACGAACAGTTGTCGGCCGCTCAGGACGCTGCCGTGCAGGCAGGCATGGAGCTGGGCATCATGCACGATCTCGCCGTAGGCGTCGATCCGGACGGTGCCGACGCCTGGGCTCTGCAAGATGTGCTGGCACTGGGCGTCACCGCGGGAGCTCCGCCGGACGAGTTCAATCAGCTGGGTCAGGACTGGTCGCAGCCGCCGTGGCGCCCCGACCGCCTCGCTGACGTGGCGTACGAGCCGTTCCGCGCTCTCGTCAGCGCCGTGTTGCGGCATGCGGGCGGCGTCCGCATCGATCACATCATCGGCCTGTTCCGGCTCTGGTGGATCCCGAAGGGATCTCTACCCACGGTCGGCACGTATGTGCGCTACGACCACGAGGCGATGATCGGCATCGTCGCACTGGAGGCGCACCGGGCCGGTGCCGTCGTCGTCGGCGAGGATCTCGGCACCGTCGAGCCGTGGGTGCGTGACTATCTTCGCGATCGCGGGCTGTTCGGCACCTCGATTCTGTGGTTCGAGATGACCGACGGAGGCCGCGAACCGCTGCCTGCCGACCGGTGGCGGGAGTACTGCCTGTCTGCGGTGACGACGCATGACCTGCCGCCGACCGCGGGTTATCTGGCCGGCGAGCATGTCAGGCTGCGTGATGAACTCGGCCTGCTCACCCGCACGGCCGACGAAGAGCTGGCCGGCGACCGCGCCCACCAGCAAGCCTGGCTCGCGGAGTTGCGGCGCGTCGGGCTGCTCGCCGAGGGCGACGAGGACACCGACCATGTGGTGCTCGCCTTGCACCGCTATCTGGGGCGCACGCCGTCGCGGCTGCTGTCCCTGTCTCTGGCCGATGCCGTCGGCGAGGTGCGCACCCAGAACCAGCCGGGCACGACCGACGAATACCCCAACTGGCGGGTGCCGCTGGGCGGTCCGACGGGCAAGCAGATCCTCCTCGAGGACATCTTCGTCGACCCGAGGGCTGCGACGTTGTGCGAGGCGATGCGATCAGCGGTCACGCCGCGGAGCTGACCCGGCGGGCAAGACGCAGCCTTCCCCGCCGCCCTCCTTACTTGTATGATGAGTTACGTTACTTGTCATACAACTAAGTTGAGGTTCCCGTGTCCGATCACATCCGCCACCTGAAGCTGTCCCACGTCGTCCTTCCACTGGAGAATCCGGTCAGCGACGCGAAAGTACTGACCGGACGCCAAAAACCACTGACCGAAACCGTCCTGCTCTTTGTCGAGGTGCTCACCGAAGACGGGCACACCGGAACCGGTTTCAGCTACTCGAAGCGTGCGGGCGGGCAGGCGCAGTACACCCACCTCAGGGAGGTTGCGGAGGTCGCGATCGGACAGGACCCGTCCGATATCGACCGCATCTACCAATCGCTGCTGTGGGCAGGTGCGTCGGTCGGCCGGTCCGGAACCGCCACCCAGGCCATCGCCGCGCTCGACGTGGCGCTGTATGACCTCAAGGCTCGCCGCGCCGGGCTGCCGCTGGCCAAGCTGCTTGGCGCACACCGCGATTCCTGCCGGGTCTACAACACTTCCGGCGGGTTCCTGCAGGCCTCGGTCGAGGAGATCAAGGAGAAGGCCAGCGCCTCGCTCGCCGCGGGCATCGGAGGCATCAAAATCAAAGTGGGACAACCCGATTGGCAGACCGACCTCGCGCGCGTCGCGGCCGTGCGCGAGCATCTCGGTGACGTCCCGCTGATGGTCGACGCCAACCAGCAGTGGGACCGCGCCCGCGCACGCCGCATGTGCCGTGAGCTCGAACAGTACGACCTGATCTGGATCGAGGAGCCCCTCGACGCGTGGGATGCGGTCGGGCACGCCGATCTCAGTCGCACCTTCGACACCCCCATCGCGACCGGCGAGATGCTGACGTCGGTGGGCGAGCACATGGCCCTCATCGACGCGGGCTACCGCGGCATCGTGCAGCCCGACGCCCCGCGCATCGGCGGCATCACGCCATTCCTGCGGTTCGCCACGTTGGCCTCGCACGCCGGTCTGGCGCTCGCCCCGCATTACGCCATGGAGATCCACCTACATCTGGCCGCCACCTATCCCACCGAACCGTGGGTGGAGCATTTCGAATGGCTCAACCCGCTGTTCGACGAGCGCATCGAGATCAAGGACGGACAGATGTGGCTGTCGGACCGGCCGGGCCTCGGTTTCACCCTCAGCGAGCGGATGCGCGACCTCACCGTGGAGTCCGCGGAGTTCGGTACGCGATGACCACGCGATGATGTGGTGATGACGAGCGGACGTTCATGACGACCACCATGGCGGCGCGGGTTGTCGCCGGGCTGAAGGACAAGATCTTCGCCGGCGACCTCCCTGCCGGGGAGAAGCTGCCGTCGGAGGCCGAGCTCATCGAGGAGTTCGGGGTCTCGCGCACGGTGGTGCGCGAAGCGGTCACCAGACTGCGCGCCGAAGGTCTCGTGGAAACATTCCAGGGCCGCGGCTCCTATGTGCTCGCCCTCCCCCAGTCGACGGCGTTCACCGTCGGGCCCGTCGAGATCCGCACCCAGCGAGACGTGCTCGACGTCGTCGATCTGCGGCTCGGCATCGAGAGCGAGGCTGCCGCGCTGGCCGCGGGGCGGGCGGACGGATCCGGCCGCGCCGCGGTGCGCGCCGCGCTGGAGGCGTTCGAAAGCGCCGCACCCGAGGATGCCGTCGAGGCCGACTTCCGCTTTCACCGGGCTGTCACCGAGGCCTCCGGCAACAGGTTCTTCCTCGACCTGGTGGACTCCCTCGGGCCCATGACGATCATGCTGGCCCGCACCCGCCTCGGCGAGGAGCACTCGATCGTGCACGCCGAGCACGCGGAGCGGGTGCGCCGCGAACATGCCGACATCGCCGCCGCGGTTGTGGCGGGTGACGTGGAGACCGCGCGGGCGGCGATGCGGGTACACCTGGGCAACACCCGTCGCCGCCTCGACTCCAGCCGATGACGGTCACACGCCCAGTTTGTCCGTCTCCACGGCCTTTTCGTCTCCCCGCGACCTGTCCTTTCGCGACTTCAGCAGGTGCCGTGCCAGCGGCAGCAGTGCGAGTGCGACGAACACGGCCAGCAGCACACCGGAGATCGGCCGGGTGACGAACCCGGTCGGGTCACCACTGAAGATCAACAGCGACCGCCGGGTGCTCGACTCGATGATCGAGCCCAGCACGAAGGCCAACACCATCGGCCCCGGGTCGAAACCGGCCTTCTTCATCAGATATCCGACAATGCCGAACGCCACCATCAAGAAGATGTCGAAGGTCGAGTTGTTGATCGTGTAGACGCCGAGCAGCGTGATGAGTGCTGTGATCGGCGCGAGGATTGCGGGCCGTACCCGCAGGATGCGGACGAACAGTCCGACCAGCGGGACGGACAGGATCAGCAACAGGATGTTGCCGATGTACATCGAGTTGATGACGCCCCAGAACACGTCGGGGTGCTCGTCGACGAGCTGCGGGCCCGGAGACACCCCGAGGATCAGCAGCGCGCCGAACAGCATCGCCATGGTCGCGTTGGCGGGCAGGCCGATGGTGAGCAGCGGGATGAACGACGAGGTGGCCGCCGCGTTGTTGGCCGTCTCGGGAGCCGCGACGCCCTCGACGGCGCCGCGGCCGAAACGTACCGGGGTCTTGCTGCGGCGCTTCTCGGTCGCGTACGCCACGATCGATGACAGCACGGCGCCGCCGCCCGGGAGCACACCCAGCACGAAGCCGATGATGGACCCGCGGCCGATGGCGCCGGAGGACTGCCGGAGATCCTTGCGCGACGGCCAGGCGTTGCCGACCGTGGCAGGCGGTGCGACCTTGCGGTGGCGCTGCTCCAGGTTGTAGAGGATTTCTCCGACGCCGAACAGCCCCATCGCCACGACGACGAAGTCGATGCCGTCCGCGAGCTGGAGACTGTCGAAGGTGAAACGGGATGCGCCGGTGAAGCTGTCGCGTCCGACCGTGGCGAGCAGCAAGCCGACCGCCCCCGCGATCAACGCCTTGAGCTTGTTGCCGCTGCCGATGGTCGCGACGAGCAGCACGCCCAGCAGCGCCAGCGCCGCATACTCGGGCGGGCCGAAGTCGAGTGCGACCTTCGCTACCACAGGCGCCAGCAGGGTCAGCCCGATGATCGAGATCGTGGCTCCCACAAAGGAACCGACGGCCGCAATGCCGAGCGCCGTGCCTGCTCTGCCCTGTTTGGCCAGGGCGAAGCCGTCGAAAATAGTCACCACGGACGACGCCTCGCCGGGTAGCCGCAACAGGACCGACGTGATGGTGCCGCCGTATTGGGCGCCGTAGTAGATGCCGGCCAGCATGATGATCGCCGACACCGGATCGATGGTGTAGGTGATCGGGAGCAGGATCGCGATGGTGGCTGCGGGTCCGAGGCCCGGCAGCACGCCGATGACCATGCCGATCAGCACGCCGACGAGGCAGTAGAGCAGGTTCTTCGGCTCGACGACGAGAGCGAACCCGTCGAGGAATGCGGTGATGTCCATGTTGGTGCGTCGTTCCTAGAGAGATATCAAGTGCGGCAACGGAATTCGCAGGCCGTAGAGAAACAGGAAGTAGAATGCAGCTACGGTGACCACGCTGATCACCACGGTGCTGCGCCAGCTTTCGCCGCCGAGGAACTTCAGCCAGATCACGCACAGCGCGAGCGCGGGGATCTCGAACCCGGTGAGCGGCAACAGGAGTCCGAACGCCACGAAGGTGACGATGCCCGCCACGGCGAGCTGGCTGCTGCTGGTGAACGCCTCGCTGTCGGTCAGCCCGCGACCGGTCACCAGCAGCAGCGCCGACAGTGCGGCGATGACCACGCTGACGACGAACGGCCACAAGCCGGGGCCGGGTTCACGCAGCGATCCGAGTCCGTACCCGAATGACAGCGCACCGCCCCCGATTCCGATTGCCAAACTCACCAGCGCCCCGACCATCTGGTAGACGGGCCCCCCGGGGGTGGGGCGGTCCTCTTCCATCTCCTGGGCGACTTCGGCCTCGATCTCGGCGAGGATGTCGCGGGTATGGGGGTGGGGCGCGGGCTCGGTCACGGCTCAGGCCTCGTTGCGCAGGTTGATGCCGTACTGCTGGACCAGGTCGGCGTAGCGCTGGCGGTCCTCCTCGAGCTGCGCGACGACCTCGTCACCGGAGACCTCCATCGGGGTGAGGCTGTTCTGCTCGTTGAACGCCTTGTAGTCCTCGGTGTCGAAGGTGGCTTTCATCCCTTCCACGAGCCGGTCGCGTACTTCCTGCGGGGTACCTTTGGGCACGGTCATGAAGCGGTACTGCGTCACCTCGACGTCAAGACCCTGTTCCTTGGCCGTCGGCACATCGGGCAGATAGGCAATGCGGTCGGGCCCGAATACCGCCAGGGGCGTGAGCTTTCCGGACTGAATGTTCTCGATGGCCTCACCGACCTGGATACTTGCGACGTCGACCTGGTTGCCGAGCACCGCGGCCAGCGCGGGTGCGCCGCCGTCGAACGGCACGGCCTGGGCGTTGACGTTGCTCGTCTTGAAGAGCAGCGCCGCCGAGAGTTGGGCGCCGGTGCCGACCCCGGTGGTGCCGTATCGGACGACCCGGGTCGCGCTCCTGATGTCGTCGAGCGTGCGGTATCCGCTGGCGGGATTGGTGACCAGGACGTAGTCGTCGCGGGATACGCCTTGGACGATGTCGAAGCTGTCGAGGTTGGTGACCTCGTTCTCGGCCACGGCCAACGGGGTGATCGTGAACAGCGACGCGTTCTGGATCGCGATCTTCGAGCCGTCGGGCTTGGCATTGGCGATCTCGGCCGCGGCAAGCGCGCCGTTGGCGCCTTCGCGGTTGATGACCGGGAAGGAGGCGCCCAGGCTGTCGGACAGACCTTTGGAGACGGCACGACTGATCAGGTCGCTTGACCCGCCCGCGGACGCGCCGACGTACATCTCGACCGTTCCGGATGGATAGTCACCGCCGGAGCCACCGCCGGTGGTGCTCTGCACTCCGCTGCAGCCGGTCACTGCGAGGCCGGTGGCGGTCAGGACGGCGATGCCGCGCATGAGTGAGGTGGGCAGGGCGAGGTTCATGGGTTCACTCCTTGTTTCGTGTGGTCCACGTAGCTGTCACGCACAGGTGTGGCGGGCGTCACTACGTACGCTAAGCAGAGCGGTCGATACCTGTCCAAGCCGTTTTCGGCATAGGTTGATACCTTCTGAGCATCGGGAAGCGGTGGCGCGCGCCGATTTCGCCTGCGCGCACGCGGCCGGGTTGTAACGCCGGCGCCCGCTGCAGCGGTTTCACATTCGTCACCGCTGCGATATGTTCGCACCGCATACCGAACCCGAGGGAGTTGTCGTGAACAAGCTCGTTGCGCTCAGCGGCGGATTGGTCGCCGCCGGAACAGCCACGCTGATCGGTGCCGGTGTGGCGATGTCGCAACCGCAGCCGGGTGCAGCGGCGCATCCCTCGAACGTCATCGGCGAGCAGTACGGCCGTGCGCTGGCGATTCTGAAGAGCCAGGGCGTCAAGGCCTACTTCGGCGGCTCCACCGGCAGCGTGCTGCCGCAGTCGTCCTGCCTGGTCGGTTCGCAGAAGGTCACCAGCGGTGGTCGCATGCTCCTGATGCTCGACTGCACGCAGGCCGCCGCGGACCAGATCAAGGCGATGGGTCCGACCGGTGGACCGACTGTGGGCGCGAACGGCGTCACCACGGTCACCCCGACCCCTATGGTCCCAGTCGCCGGTGCCCCCGGCGCGGGTATGGCGCCGCCGGCGCCCGGCATCGTGCAGAGCGTCCCGCAGGGGGGCGGCGCCCCGATCATCGCCAACACGTCGCCGCAGCCCTGATACCTGCCGACACCTAACCGGTACCCGCGTTCCCACTAACGGGTCTGCTTCGTCGTAAACTCAGCACGAGTTCACGACGAACAGGAGCCGCAATGCTGCGACCGCGCCGTTCTGCCGCGGAGATCAACCCCGGTCCCGTCCAGATCCAGGCCCGCAAGGTGCACTTCGATGTCGCCGACGTGCCCTTGCACTGGATTCCCGGCCATCCGGTCGCCTCGCACGTCGTCAGTGTCCTCAACATCGTGCTTCCCGCGGGTGAGCGCTGGTTCGTCGAGACGTTCAACGAGGCACTTCCGCTGGTCAAAGACCCCAAGCTGGCCGATGACATCCGGGGGTTCATCGGCCAGGAAGCCACGCACGCCGACGTGCACGACCAGGTCCTGCACGAGTTCATGGTTCATCACGGCGTGGACCCGACGCCGATCCTCGATCAGATCGAGCATTTGTTCAGCGGGGTCCTCGCGCCGCTGGACGGCGCTGTCGACGAAGCCCGCCGGATGAACCACCTGTGCGACCGGCTCTGGCTGATCGCCGCGATCGAGCACTACACCGCTGTCATGGGAGATTTCGCGCTGAACTGCACGTGGGACGATCACGGTGCCGACCCGACGCTGGTGGACATGTTCCGCTGGCACGGCAGCGAGGAGGTCGAACACCGCAGCGTCGCCCACGACGTCGCCGTCTACTTCCATGACAGCTATTTCGCAAGGATCCGCGCGATGGCGATGTCGTCGACGATGCTGTTCGTCTTCTTCCAGCGGGCGGCCTGGTATCTGGTGAAACACGACCCCTCGGTGGATGCCACGTGGTGGGGGTTCAACAAGATGCGGATGCGTGACTCGAAGTTGGGCCTGCTCCCCCTCTACCGCAACCTTTTCGGCTCCAGCACCCTCGGCTATTTCCGTCCCGGCTATTCGCCGGAGCAGCTGGGCTCCACCGCCCAGGCGGTCGCCTACCTGGCCACCTCACCGGCGGCGCGCGCCGCACATCTGTGATGCGGCTCCTCGAGCGATACCGCCGGGTGCCGCCGAGCGCGTCGGGACGGCTCCGGCACGACCCGACCCTGGGGTTGGCCGATGCGGCGATCTCCGGGCTGTTCGCCGCGTCGGCGGCAGTGCGGCGCATCCGGCCACCCGCGGCGACACCGGACACCTTCGGCCTGACCGTCGCCGCGCGGCGCACCGTCGCCCGAGACCAGGACGTCGTCGAGCTGACGCTCACTCCCGGCGACGGCACCCCGGTGCCACCGTGGTTCCCCGGCGCTCACCTTGATCTGCACCTACCCAGCGGCGCGGTTCGCCAGTACTCGCTGTGCGGTGATCCCATTGCCGCAACCGATTACCGGATCGCGGTACGGCGCATCCCCGACGGCGGCGGGGGATCGATCGAGGTGCACGACGCCCTGCCGGTGGGATCGACGGTGCGGACCCACGGTCCGCGCAATGCGTTCCCCCTCACGGTGCCCGGCTACGGCTCCCCCGCCCGCCGATTCCGGTTCATCGCAGGCGGTATCGGCATCACGCCGATCCTGCCGATGCTCGCCCTGGCCCGCCGCCTCGGCATCGACTGGTCGATGGTCTACACGGGCCGATCCCTCGACAGCCTCCCGTTCGTCGACGAGGTCGCGGGCTTCGGCGCGGCCGTCGAGGTCCGCACCGACGACCGCAACGGGTTGCCGTCGGCGGCCGAACTGCTCGGTGACTGCCCGTCGGGCACCGCGGTCTATGCCTGCGGGCCTGCCCCGATGCTCACCGCCATCAGGTCCGCGCTGGTCGGACGCGGCGACGTCGAACTCCACTTCGAACGCTTCGCGGCGCCCCCGGTGGTCGACGGAAAACCGTTCCGTATCACGGCCGCATCAACCGGCGAGACGGTCGAGGTGCGCGCCGAAGAGACTCTGCTCGCTGCACTTCGCCGGGCCGGTGTCACCGCGCCGTACTCCTGTCAGCAGGGCTTCTGCGGGACCTGCCGCGTACGGGTGCTCTCCGGGTCCGTCGATCACCGCGACGCACTGCTGACCGATCCGGAGCGGGCTGCCGGGATGATGCTGACCTGCGTGTCCCGCGCCGCGGACGGTTCGGGCTTGACGTTGGACATCTGAGCCCCCTGCGCCTCGTCTGTAGTATTCGGCAATGCCGTTGGCCGCTGGCGACACGTTCGCGGGGTACACGATCGTGCGCCTGCTCGGATCCGGCGGCATGGGCGAGGTGTACCTCGCGCAGCACCCGAGACTCCCCCGCCAGGATGCGCTGAAGATTCTGCCCGCCACGGTGTCTGCGGACTCCGAGTATCGGCAACGCTTCAACCGGGAAGCCGACATCGCCGCAACGCTGTGGCATCCCCACATCGTCGGCGTGCACGACCGCGGCGAATACGACGGCCAGATCTGGATCTCGATGGATTACGTCGAAGGCACCGATGCCGCACATCTGCTCGCCGACCGGCAGGGCGACGGCATGCCTGCACAGCAGGTCGCCGACATCGTCACCGCGGTCGCCGAGGCGCTCGACTACGCCCATGAACGCCATCTGCTTCACCGGGATGTCAAGCCCGCCAACATCCTGCTCGCCCGCCCGGGTGCCAAAGATGAGCGAATCCTGTTGGCGGACTTCGGGATTGCCCGCCGAGATGACGATATCAGCGGTTTGACCGCTACGAACATGACGGTCGGGACGGTGTCCTATGCGGCACCGGAGCAGCTGATGGCCCGCGACCTGGACGGTCGCGCCGATCAGTACGCGCTGGCGGCGACGGCCTTCCACCTGTTGACCGGTGAACCGCCGTTCGCCCACTCGAATCCGGCCGTTGTGATCAGTGCGCACCTCTCCGCGGAGCCGCCCACCGTCGCCGAATACCGGCCCGATCTGTCCGGCGCGGACCCGGTGCTCGCCAGGGCGCTGGCCAAGGATCCCGCCGATCGCTTCGAGCGGTGCACGGATTTCGCGCGCGCGCTCAGCCATCGGCTCGACGGCGCCACTGGAAAAGACCCCTCGGATGTCACCCGGCTGTCCGGATCCCCCGCAGCCCGGCCCGATGAGCGGAGCAGGCCGGCATGGTTGCGGCCGGCTGTGCTCGTGCCCGGCGTGCTCGCGGTGCTGCTCGTCGCGGCGATCGGCGTAGCGGCGATGGAGTTCCTGCGCGCCGATAGCGAGCGACCGCCGACCGCACGCCCATCCCCGACGACGCCCACCACAGCCGCCTCCGGCGTGGCACCCCCGCCGCCGGTGCCCGCTGTCACGGACACGGCGACCGAGCCGACCGCTACCGTGACCGACACGGTGACGACGGCAGCGCCGGCCGCTGCGGCCATCGGTGCCAACTGCACCCCGCTGGACAGCACCGCGACGACGGAGAGCGGTGCGACGGCCTACTGCGCGTCCGTCCCGGGTTCGGACGCCACCATCTGGTCGCTGACCCAGGGCGAGGTACCCAGCCCCACCTCGACACCACCGCCCGATCCGGCCGAACCGCCGGTGTCTGCCGAAGAGGCATTCCCGGTGCTGACCTGCATGGCACAGACCGGTCAGACCCGCAGACAGTGCCGCGAGGACATCCGCAGAAGCAACGGCGGGCCACCGCTGCCGTGACATTGGACATCGCCGACCGGCTCGCGGTGTCCGATCTGGTCCATCTCTACGCCTCCGCAGTCGACGACCGAAGGTTCGGCGACGTAGTCGAATTGTTCACCGCGACAGCAGAATTGCGAACCCCCGACCCGCCGCGGTCCCTGGAGCCGGTGCGCACCCACCACGGCCGCGCCGGTGTGCGGACCGCACTGGCGGCGCTGGCAGGGGTCGCGCGCACCGAGCATGCGATCGTCGGTGAGGTCTATGCGCGCGGCGACGACCGCGATTATGCCCTGGGGCGTATCACGTGTGTCGCACACCATTGGACGCTGGACGGAGATGGCGCGGCCGCGGATCTGGTGTGGCATCTGCGCTACGACGACGAATACCTGCGCACGCCCCGCGGGTGGCGCTTCCACGGCCGCGCGCTGACCATCAACGCGATCGAGACCCGTCCGATCCGCCGCGTCCGAGTGCCTCCTCGAGCTGATCCAGCAGCGGGCGCTGGCCCTTCAGAAGCTTCTCCCGCGCCGCCGCCACGTCGAACCACCCCACCCGGTCGATCTCCGGGAACTCCGTGAACTTTCCCGACCCGGGCGGCCATTCCAGCGTGAAGGTGTTGCTGAAGGCGCCGTCGAGGTCCAGGTCGCCGCGCACGGCGAACGCGGTGACGATCTTGCCACCGGGCTGGCGCAGCGGCGACAAGTCGATCCGGGCCCCCGTGGGTGGTTGTTTTCCGAGTTCCTCGACGAACTCGCGCTGCGCAACCGCCCACGGGTCCTCGCCGTCGACGTACTCACCTTTCGGAATCGACCACGCGCCTTCGTCTTTGCGCGCCCAAAACGGGCCGCCAGGGTGGCCGATGAGCACTTCGAGGGTTCCGCCGGTTTCGCGGAACAGGAGCAGTCCGGCGCTGAGCTTGGGCACGGTCCCGACGATAATATGGACGCCATCATGACCCGTCCTCGGCGGTTCGCCCCCTTACGTCCCGTTGAGTTGCTTTCCTCTTTGTGGTCGGCGACCGCGATGATGCCTGTCAACAGCGGGGCCGCAGCCGCTTACCGGACGCTGTTCGTCACCGTGCGCAGGCTCGTCGTCGGCCGCAGAGTGACCGTCCGTCTGGCCGACGGGGATCTGACCATGACCGTGACCGCGTTCGATTCCCGACTGGACGCCCGTGGACTGGCCGTCGGACAGCTCAACGACGTCACCGCGAAAGCTGAGGACATCCGTTGGCGGGCAAGTAGATTCGATGCCGCCACGGTAAAGGCCCATAACGTTCACTTCAAACCCGGCGCACCGCCGGTGCTCATCGCGGCGCCGGTGGATGTGACTCTGGACCTGCCCGCATCCGCGCTCGATACCCTGTTCCGCACTGCGGCGCCGCGGCTGTCCGCCGCGGTGGGGCCAGACGGCGTCGCCCGTCTGCGGCTGGCCAAACGGCCGCGGCTCGGGCATGTCGAGGTCGAGGCCAGGCTCGACGGCACCACGCTGTGGCTGACCGCGCGCCGGCTGAGCGTCGGCACCCGACGGTGGCGGTTGCCCGCCAGCACACCGCGTTACCCGGTACAACTGCCGGAAATGGCTCATGACCTGCAGCTCACCGCCATCTCGTTTGCCCCGGGGGTGGTGCAGGTGTCGGGGCGAATGCCCGAGTGGCGCGTTGGGCTACCCCCGAAAGTCTTGGAGGACATCGTGGTTCAACTGGGCAGGCTGCTGTGACCTCCTGGCGTAGCTGATCCGTTTCGATCAGTTGGCCGACACCGCCGGCCCGCAGCAGGTGTTGGAGGCCTTGCGCCGCTAGAGTCGCCTCTGTGTTGGGCTATTCCCGGTATGTCGCGCTGGGCGACAGTCAGACGGAGGGCCTCTGGGACGGCGACGACGAGACTGGTCTCGCCGGCTTCGCCGACCGCCTCGCAGCCATGCTCGACGAAGTCCGGCCCGGATTGCTCTATGCCAACCTCGCGATCCGCGGACGCCAGATCCGCGATGTCCTCGACGACCAGTTGCCGCGGGCGATCGCGATGCAGGCCGACCTGATCACCGTGTGCGTCGGGATGAACGACATGACGAGGCCGGGCCGGGGCTTCGACCGCGCGCTGGCACAACTGGACGAGATGCACGTGCGGCTCGCTTCGTCGGGAGCGACGGTCGTCACGAGTACGTTCCCGGACCTCGCCCGCATCCTTCCGATCGGGAGGGTGCTGGCCAACCGACTCCTCACCATCAACAAGCGCATCCGGGCAGCGGCATCGCAGTACGGCTTCCGGCTGGTCGATCTGTTCGTGGCGCCGTCGATGACCCAGCCTGACGTGTGGGCCCTCGACCGGGTGCACGGCTCGCCGAAGGGACACGCGCTGTTCGCCGCAGCGGCTGCGGAGGCGCTCCAGCTCCCCGGCAGCAATCATGATTGGGCGTTCGCCGATCCAGCCGCCGCGCTGCCGTCGTTCCGGTCGCGGATGTACTCGCAGATGCTGTGGACCCAGAACATGATGATGCCGTATCTGTGGATGCACATGCGGGGCAAGGCGGTGGGCACCGGGCGTCCCCCGCGGCGCCCCGAGCTCGAGACCGTGGGCGCGTTCAGAGACGCGTGAAACTCAGACGCCGGTCCAGGTGTCGGCGATGGTCTCGGCGACGTCGATGACCTTCGCCTCCTGGGATCCCGGGCTGTCGATCTCGCCGGCGACGTGCAGGGCGATGAAGCGTTTGATTTCGGCGTCCACGCCGCCGATGATGCGGACCACTTCGCCGCGCAGGGACTTCGACGTCACGTGGATGGCGATGTCGGAGGCGCGCGGCTTCTCCACATCGAGGATCAGCAGCAGCGGCTCGGCCGCCTTGGCGGTGGCACGGAGCGAGATCTCACCGAAGACCATGAACTTCGGTTTGTCGATGCGGAGGTCGACCACCATGTCGATCTCCAGTGGGATCCGGATCGCGAAGGTGATCAGCTCGCCGACCTCGCGGGTCACCTTCGGCTGTTGAATGCGGACTTTCGCGGTCACTTTGGCGATGCGGCCGGGTCCCTGCGCGATCGGGCCCATCTCGAAGGCCTCGCCGGCGATTTCGCCGATCGCAGCGCCGACCCGCTGCTCTGTGACGGCGATCTCGAAGAACCTGCGGCCGAACTGCTCGTAGGTCAGGTAGTTGCCGGGGAACGGGTCGCCGCCGGACGGGCTGGACGCAACAGACTCTGACATGGTGCTGCTACGTTCTCACGTCCGGCGCGCCCCGGGCGACACCGCGACCGAAACGTTGCCGTCAGTTGACCTCGGCGAAAAGGCGAATTCGGGTGATGCGGGCGCGATCGGCGCCTGCCACTGCCTCGATTTCTCCGAGGAGCACACTGCGCTGCCCGTCCCGGTCGATGCGCGCGGCTACGGAACGACCGGCGCCGATGAGCTTGGCCCAGCTACCACCTGAGAGGCTCTTGACCAGATCAGACGAGGTCAAGGGCTCCCTGTCCCCGAGGGTCAGGGTGGCGTCGGAGAGCAGTCGCCGCATCCCGACCTCGTCCCCTCCGCAGACGTCGTCGAGGAAACGCCCGAACAACGCTTTGCCGGCGCTGCCGACGCCACGGAAGCCGCCGAGGAATCCGAGGCTGCCGCTTAGGCCCTGGTTGGCGAACATCGTCCTGCCCAGGGACAGGCCGGCGGGCACAGCACTGAGACCTGCCCGGGCGAACTGGCCGATCATCGCGGGCAACTCCCAGTAGGCCGACAGCGCGGCGATCTTCAGGTCCCCACGCTCGTCTCGCAGGTCGTAGCGGATGTAGGTGGGGACGGTCATCGTCAGCGACGTCGACATCTGGATCTGGAGCTCGACGTCGCGTATCACGAGGGCGCCCGCGACGATGTCGCCCTCGGGTCGAAACGAGATCGAGCGGGGCGCGATGAAGGTGTCGTAGAACCGCCCGATCGCCGGATGGCCACGGTGCGGCGCCGACCCGACCGGGTCCTCCACCCTGCCGTCGGCGGTGAAGAGCCCGATCCAGCCCTCGCGGTCGTGCGCTCCCGCGGCGACGAGCGAGCGCTGCGCCGCGGCCAGCACGTCGGCGTGTGTGAAGGGCATATGGATGCCTACCACCTCCCCGTGCCACAGTCGACTAGACCTGCCGTCGCAGGCACACTGGTGTCTAACCGCAGCGTTTCCGCGCTGCCGTGAGGAGGACCACCATGAGCAGGAGTAACGGCCCCTTCGGATTTGATCCCGAGGATTTCGACCGCGTCGTGCGCGAGGCAGGCGAAGGGCTCAGGGAGGCCCTCGACGGCCTCGGCAGGTTTGTCGGCACGCCTGGTGAGCGCGCGGGTTGGTCTGCGCTGATCGATGAGTTCTCGCGCGGTGCCCGCCCGCGGTCCCGGCCCGAGACCACCGGCGAGGCCGGCGACGGCGTATGGGCGATCTACACGATCGACGAGGCGGGTGGCGCCCACATCGAGCAGGTGTATCCGACGGAGTTGGACGCGCTGCGGGCGAACAAGGACAACACCGACGCGAAGCGCCGCGTGCGCTTCCTGCCTTACGGCATCGCCGTCAGCGTCCTGGATGCCGGCGGGGACTCCGGCCCCGATGCCGAAAGTGCCGACGCCTCAGCCGACCAGCACCCGTAGGTGTTCCCAGCCCCTGACCGTGGAGGTCGGGGCCAGCCGGGCGGTGGCGTAGTCGATATCCCACTCGGGCCACCGGTTGAGTAGTTCGTCGAGTGCGACGCGGCCTTCGAGTCGCGCGAGGTTGGCACCCAGGCAGTAGTGCAGGCCCTTGCCGAACGTCAGATGGCTGATGTTGTCGCGGTGGATGTCGAACGTGTCGGGATCGCGGTATCGACGCTCGTCGCGGTTGGCTGCACCGAAGAGCAGCAGGATCGCACCTCCCGCGGGGACGGTGGTGCCGCCGTAGTCGAAATCCTTTGCGAGATAGCGCGCGACGTGTGGACCGGTGGGTTCGAAGCGCAGGGTCTCGTCGACGGCGCGTCCGAGCAGTGACCGGTCGTCGACAATCTGTTTGCGCTGATCGGGGTGCTCGGCCAGCACTTTGGCCAGCCAGCCGATCAGCCGCCCGGTGGTCTCGTTTCCCGCGCCGGCCACCACCTGGGTGTAGTGCAGGACTTCCGTGCGCGTGAGCTTTCGTTCCACGCCGTGCTCGTCGGTGAATTCGACATTCAGCAGCGCGGTCATCAGATCGTCGGACGGGTTGGCCGAGCGCCACTCGACATAGTCCGCGTAGATGCGGCCATCCGCGATCCTGTCGGGGTCGGCGACCTTCATCGGCGCGCCCGGCTTGGTCCGCAGGTTCGCATCGTTGGCGTCGCGCACCGAGATCTGCTCCGACTCCGGGATGCCGAGGAGCATGCCGATCACCCGCATCGGCATCATCGCGGCGAGCTCGGCGATGACGTCGAAACCGTCCGATCCGATCAGCGGGTCGAGGCAGTTCGCGCAGTACCGCCGGATCTGGTCCTCGATCTCGGCCATGCGGCGCGGCGTGAACACCCGCGACATCAGGCCGCGCAGCATGGTGTGTTCGGGCGGATCCTCGAACATCATCACGCCTTCGGGCATGGCGAAGTCGGACTTCACCAGCTCGAGGATGTCGCTGCGGCTGTTGGAGAACGTCCCCCAGTCCAGCAACGCCTTCTCGACGTCGGCGTGACGCGACAGCGCCCAGAAGTCGTAACGCTCGTTGTAGTACAGCGGTGCCTCATCGCGCAGGCGCGCATAGGTCGGGTAGGGATCGGCGGTGATTTCCGGGTCGTACGGGTCGTAGTACAGCGTCATTCGTGCACGCTCCTCGTCGACTGTGCGACCGCTCAGCATTGGACTTTCGCTATGTCTAGCAGCGCCGAGGCAAACACCGCAAGCGTCAAATTGTGACCTGAACCGCACCCGCAGAAAACGAGTTAGCAGGGACACAATCGCTTGAGCTAATCTGTGGCTTGGTGAGAACTTAAACGCGCTAAGTTACGATCAGCAGAACATCAGTCACGGAATTCCAGGGGTTACATGCGCGCCACTTCGCGGGGTCAGCAGCCGTGCTAGCAATTGGTAAGAAGGTGTGGCTGCCGCTGCTCATCATCGTCGTCGTGGTCATCGCCGGCCTGACGGTGGCCCGCATCCGCACCTTCTTCGGTTCCGAGGGCATCATCGAGACTCCCCGCAACTTCGCCGACCTCCCCGAGCCGTTCGATCCCAAGGTGGTCCGCTACGAAATCGTCGGCACCGGCACCTATGCCGATGTCAACTACCTCGACCTCGACGCCAAGCCCCAGCGCGTCGACGGAGCCGCCCTTCCCTGGTCGCTGACGCTGGAGACCACCGAGCCGTCGGCGGCGCCGAACATCGTCGCACAGGGTGACGGCAGCTCCATCACCTGCCGCATCTTCGTCGACGATGAGTTGAAGGACGAGAGGACAACCGACGGCTTGAATGCCCAGACCTTCTGCTTCGTGAAATCCGCATGAGCGCACCAGTTTCCGACGCCCGCACCGACGAGTTTCCCGCAGCGCGCCAGCCGCACAGGCCGTTCATCCCCCGGATGATCCGGCTGTTCGCGTTGCCGATCATCGTGGTTTGGGTCGGCGTGATCGTATGCCTGAACGTCTTCGTGCCGCAGCTCGAGGCGGTCGGTGAGGCGCAGGCCGTCTCGATGAGCCCCAACGACGCGCCGTCGATGATCTCGATGAAGAAGGTCGGCGAGCTGTTCGAAGAGGGCGATTCGGACAGCTCCGTGATGATCGTCTTCGAGGGAGATCAGCCGCTCGGCGACGAGGCGCACGCCTGGTACGACGAACTGGTCGACCGTCTGGAGGCCGACACCGCACACGTGCAGTCGGTCCAGGATTTCTGGAGCGACCCGCTGACCGCTTCGGGCTCACAGAGCAACGACGGCAAAGCGGCCTACGTCCAGGTCAAACTCGCCGGCAACCAGGGTGAGGCGCTGGCCAACGAGTCGGTCAAGGCCGTCCAGAGCATCGTCAACAGCCTCGAGGCACCGCCGGGCGTGAAGGCCTACGTGACCGGTCCTGCTGCACTGGCCGCCGATCAGCACATCGCCGGCGACCGCAGCATGCGCATGATCGAGGCGGTCACCTTCACCGTCATCATCGCAATGTTGCTGTTGGTCTACCGCTCGATCGTCACGGTCCTGATCACGCTCGTCATGGTCGTTCTGTCCTTGACCACAGCCCGCGGTGTGGTCGCGTTCCTCGGCCACACCGAGATCATCGGCCTGTCCACGTTCGCGACGAACCTGCTGGTTACGCTCGCGATCGCGGCGGCCACGGACTACGCGATCTTCCTGATAGGCCGATATCAAGAGGCCCGTTCTGCCGGCGAGGACAAGGAACAGGCCTACTACACGATGTTCCACGGTACGGCCCACGTCGTACTAGGTTCGGGCTTGACCATCGCGGGCGCCACGTTCTGCCTGAGCTTCACCCGCCTGCCGTACTTCCAGACCATGGGTGTCCCGCTGGCGATCGGCATGTTCGTCGTCGTGATGGCGGGCGTGGTGCTGATGGTCGCGATCATCAGCATCGCCACCCGCTTCGGCAAGCTGCTGGAACCCAAGCGCGCCATGCGTATCCGGGGTTGGCGCAAGATCGGCGCCGCGGTCGTGCGATGGCCCGGGCCCATCCTGGTCGCGACGATGGCCATCACGCTGGTCGGCCTGCTCGCGCTGCCGGGCTACAAGACCAACTACAACGACCGCGACTACCTGCCTGCCGATCTGCCCGCCAACGAGGGCTACGCGGTCGCCGACGAGCACTTCGACCAGGCGCGGATGAACCCCGAGTTGCTGATGATCGAAAGCGATCACGACATGCGGAACTCGGCCGACTTCCTGGTCATCGACAAGATCGCCAAGGCGCTGTTCCGCGTCGAGGGCATCGCCCGCGTGCAGGCCATCACCCGGCCCGACGGCAAGCCGATCAAGCACACGTCGATCCCTTTCCAGATGAGCATGCAGGGCACCACCCAGCGCCTCAACGAGAAGTACATGCAGGACCGCATGGCCGACATGCTGGTCCAGGCCGACGAGATGGCCAACACCATCGCGACCATGGAGAAGATGTCCAATCTGACCGCTCAGATGGCTTCGATCACCAACGACATGGTCTCGAAGATGGAGAACATGCTCACCGACATCGAGGATCTGCGCGACAGCATCGCCAACTTCGATGACTTCTTCCGACCGATCCGCAACTACTTCTACTGGGAACCGCACTGCTACAACATCCCGGTGTGCTGGGCGCTGCGGTCGGTGTTCGACACGCTCGACGGCATCAACATCATGACCGACGACTTCCGGGAGATCCTGCCGGACATGCGCCGGCTCAACACCTTGATGCCTCAGATGGTCGCGCTGATGCCCGAGATGATCGAGACCATGAAGACCATGCGCACGATGATGCTGACGATGTATCAGTCGCAGAAGGGTCAGCAGGATCAGATGGCGGCGATGTCAGAGGACGCCGATGCCATGGGCGAGGCGTTCGACGACTCGATGAACGACGACTCGTTCTACCTGCCACCGGAGATCTTCGAGAACGCCGACTTCCAGCGCGGTCTGGAACAGTTCCTGTCCCCCGACGGTCACGCCGTGCGCTTCATCATCTCCCACGAGGGTGATCCGCTGAGCCCCGAGGGAGTGGCCAAGATCGACAAGATCAAGACGGCAGCCAAGGAGGCGATCAAGGGCACTCCGCTGGAGGGGTCGAAGGTCTATCTCGGCGGTACCGCGGCGACCTTCAAGGACATGCAGGACGGCAACAACTACGACCTGCTGATCGCGGGGATCTCGGCGCTGGGCCTGATCTTCATCATCATGCTGATCCTGACGAGGGCGGTCGTCGCGGCCGCGGTGATCGTGGGGACCGTGGTGCTGTCGCTGGCCGCATCGTTCGGGCTGTCGGTGCTGCTGTGGCAGCACATCCTGGGCCAGGAGTTGCACTGGATGGTGCTCGCCATGGCCGTGATCATCCTGCTCGCGGTCGGCGCCGACTACAACCTGCTTTTGGTGTCCCGACTCAAAGAGGAGATCCACGCAGGAATCGGCACCGGCATCATCCGCGCGATGGGCGGAAGTGGTTCCGTCGTAACGGCCGCAGGCCTGGTCTTCGCGCTTACCATGATGTCGATGTCGGTCAGCGAGTTGACCGTCATCGGGCAGGTCGGCACGACGATCGGTCTGGGTCTGTTGTTCGACACGTTGGTGATTCGAGCGTTCATGACACCGTCCATCGCCGCGCTACTGGGTCCGTGGTTCTGGTGGCCGCAGCGGGTACGCACCCGCCCTGTCCCCGCGCCCTGGCCGAGACCTGGTGGGCTGCAATCGGACCCGTCGGAAGGAGTGAGGGCATGAGGCGCCTCATGATCGGTATTGCCGCAGCGGCCGTGTCGTTGGGAGCACTGGGCACCGCGGCACCTGCCGCTGCGGATCCGGACACCGCGTTCACCAATGAGCTGAACACGTATGGCATCTACGGCCAGAAGGACTACAACGCCTGGATCGGCAAGATCGCGTGCAAGCGGATCACCATGGGCACCGATCCCGATCTGTTCGCGTCGGCGACCTTTGTGCACAACCAGTTGGAGAAGGACGCGACCACCGACCAGGCGTACAAGTTCCTCGCCGCAGCACTGCGCACATACTGCCCGGACAAGCTCCCCATCCTCGGTCAGGCACAGAACTGAATCTGACCAGCCGCAGGGGCTTCAACGACGCGGTCACCGGATTCTGGGGCTTCGCGGCGCCCGTCTACGACACGGCGGTCGTGCAGCAGTGGGTGTATCGGCCGCCGCAGGACGAGATGATCGCGCTGCTGGCCGCCCATGGATCGCGCCGGGTGGCCGATGTCGGTTGCGGCACAGGGATTCTCGCGGACCGTATCGAACGCGAGCTGCAGCCCGATGCGGTCTACGGCGTCGACTTGTCGGAAGGGATGCTGGCGCAGGCGGGACGCCGATCGAACAAAGTTCGATGGCGTACCGCGCCGGCTGAGCAACTACCGTTCGACGACGCCGGCCTGGACGCCGTGGTGACCACCTCGGCGTTCCACTGGTTCAATCAGCCCGCCGCCCTGCGGGAGTTCTACCGGGTGCTGGCGCCAGGAGGTTTCGCGGCCGTGGCCACCTTGAGTCCGCGCCAGCGGCTACCGCTTCAGTGGCTGTCGGCGAACCGGCTGAACCCGTCGCACGCCCCGAATCCCGGCGAGATGCGCACGATGTTCACCGAAGCGGGCTTCACCGTCGATGATCAACACCGCGTCCGACGCCCGATGTGGACGCCGATCTCCGACCTGATCACGGTTGGCGTCAAGGCCTAGTTACCGAACCACCCAGTTCCACACGGACATGTCGCCCTTGGGGTAGTTCATGCACACATCGGTGGCGTGGGCGACCACGCCCTTGTTGTTGAAGAAGATCTTGGCCCAGTTGCCCCACCGCGTCGCCACCTGCTCGTAGAACACGTTGGTGGCGGTGTTCTCGGAGTACTGGCGGCGCCCGACGGGGTCGAGGGAGAAGAACCAGTGGATGCGGTCGAAGGCCATCTGCTGCACATCGGCGGGCCGGTTGCTGCGGTCGATCATGTAGCGCTCGAAGTACACCGGGTTGGTGTCGCGCACCGCGGCCAGGTACTGCTCGACATCACAGGTGGTGTGGATGATGCGGCGCGGGATCGGATAGTCCTCGGTGGAATCGGCCGCAGCTGGTCCCGCGACGCTGAGGCAGACCGCGGCAGCCCCGAGGATGCCCAGACCCATGCGCGTGACGCGACTCTTCAGTCCGGTCATCGTTGCTCCTGCCTCGTCGTGGCGATCGGGGTGCGCGACTCCCCGGGTGAGTATAAAGCGCAGCTATGCATTTGTTAGGCCTTGCTGGCTCAATCAGCCGCCGCCGGTAACAGGATTCGATGTCAGGGAGATCCAGCCGCCGTTGACCCAGACACCCCAGCGCCCGCCCCAAGCCGAGTTCCAGACGACCGGCTGGCCGATCCACACCTCAGCGGGTTTGGGCGGCGCCCATGCCGGGGGAACCTCGCCGAGGGCGGGCGGCGGTGGGGCCGGTTGCGCGCCGGCGGGTGCAACACCGAGACCCAGCAATGCTGCAGCGAGGCCACCCGCCGTGACGGCCGCAGTCAGTGTGCTCTTGAACCAGGTCATCACGTCGCTCCCACGTCGAAATCAGCCGAGTACTTAGCATATATAACGAGACGGTCCGGCGGTAACCCAGGTGTGTCATGCACCTGGACGCTTTCGGCTGTTGCCTACTGGCAGGCGGTCGCGATCTGTGCGAGATCGTGAACCCACCGGGTCAGAGCCCGAATTGGTCCTTGACGATGCCGAGCCACACCTGCGCGGCGTCGATGGCTACCTTCTCGCTGATGAAGGCATGCTGCGTCCCCGTGTAGATGTCGCGGAAGGCACGTTCCAGCCGGCTCCCCTCACGGATCGACGACGTTCCCGCGACGAGGTGCGCCCATTCCGCGCACGATCGTGCGGTGTCGGTGGCGAACACCGCCGCGACCCGCATGTCGGCGCGCAGCGTCGGAGTGAGTTCTCCTCCCCCGCCGACGACCGCCTCGGCGGTGGTGAATGCGTCGAGTACCAGCAGACGGGCCGCTCGCCATGCTGCGACATGGTGCGCCAGGCCTTTCTGGAATGTCGGCCTGCTCGCCAGCGAAGCCATGTCGCTCATCCGGAACTTCGTCTCGGCGAGCTCGGCGACGTCGTCGAGCATGCTCTTGGCAACCCCGAGCGCCCACGCGGCGTGGCCTGCGGCGGTGACCGGCATCATGCCCATCCGCATCGCCGCCGATTTCCCCCGCATCGGCTCGCGCGTGAACAGTGCGAACGTGCGGTCGTGGGGAACGAACACGTCGGTGATGGCGTAGTCGTAGGAGCCGGTGCCCTTCAAACCCTGCACGTGCCAGCCGTCGTTGAACTGAACGTCTGCACGAGGCACGACGGCGACCCGCATGTCGGGGACACCCTCACTGACCCACTGCATCTCCCCGTCGACCATCGGGAAGAACCCGGCGGCGACGTAGTGGGCGTGGCCGGTTCCCGAGCCGAAGCTCCACGATCCGGTCAGGCGGTAGCCACCGTCGACGGCAACCCCCTGCCCATTGGGGAAGAATTGACCGCCCATCGTGACGGCGTTGCCATTGGCGGTGAACACCTCGGTGAATCCGGCGTCGGAGAGATAGGCCGCCGCGGCAAACGACGATGGCAGATTCGCGATCCCGATCCACCCGAAAGACCCGTCCTGCCAGGCCATTTCGATCCAGGTCTCGATCATCTCGGTGAACGTCGGCTCGACGCCGCCCGCCGCTTCCGGGTTGAAGGCCGTCATGAGTCCGCTCGCCCACATCGCCTCGACGATCTCAGGGCTCAGCGTGCGTTCGCGCTCCGATGTCGCCGCCTGTTCGCGGACCAGGTCGCGCAGTCCGCGGGCCCGGTCCACAAGACTGTTCCCGGTATCGAGTTGGTGCGTCACCGCAGTCACGGCGTCGAGGTTAACCCCTCAGGGCAGCGCACTGAACAGAATTGCCAGATCTGTCATCTCGGGGGCCGACGGCAGCATCGGTTGCCCCTCGGGCAGGTGCGGCTCGCCGGTCGGGGCGGCCTCCGGAACCGGGAACGCCTCGGGAACCGGGGCCGTTTCGGGCAGGGGCGCGGCCGCGGGAATCGCGGCAGGCATCTCCGCGGATGGCAGAGCGGCGGGTAACTCCGCGGGCGCCGCGAGATGCGGGACGCCTTCGGGAAGGTGCGGGACGCCGGTGGCGGCGGCCATCGGCGGCGCGACCTGCGCGGGCGCCGCGGGCTGAACCTGGCGGACCGGGGCAACGGCCTGGGGTTGGTCGACCTCGTCGGTGAGGCCCTCGGGCGACTCGACCACCTTGCGGACGACGCTGGCCGCGCTGTCGGCGGGGGCGGGCACTGCCACCCAGCCCGGATCGGGCAGCGGCGCTGATGCTGCCGCGGCGGCGGTCTGCTCAACCGGCGGAGCAGAACCCGGCGAGAGCAGCAGTCCGCCGAGAGCCGCGACGGTGGCGGCACCGAGCACACCCACAGCGATGCGCTTGCGGGAGAAGCGGCGTCGAGTCGAGGCCTGCCGGGCCATGGGCGCGGTGATGGCTTCGCTCAGGTCGACCTTGGCGACCGCGGCGCCGTAGGCAAGAGCAAGTCCGGGCTCGGTGTCGGGATGCACCATCACGGCGACGGCACAGCGGAACGGGACGGCCTCAACCATGCGGAAACCGCAGGCGCCCAGGCGGGTACGCAACCGCAGACCATCCTGGGCAACGTCGTCGGCCCAGGTGAGCCGGACGCTGGAGACGTCGAATCCGCCGTTGGTAGCGATCGCGCGCGCACCGCGGGCCGCGGCGCCCGCCATCTCGGCGTCGTCGTGGACCTCGATGACGTCGTGGTCGATCACGGTGCCGTCAGCCTCGTCGACCAACACCCAGACGACATCGTCGGAGGTCAGTGACAACCCCAGCACCATGCCCACGCCGTCCCCTTTCGTCGCCGTTGTGTGATCTATCGAACACTGCCGTGCCGCTGTTACAGGTGAGGTTTGTCCGCGCGCACGGCTGGACACCGCCGCACGCAGCCCTTACCCTTCATTAAAGGTCGGCTCAACGACCTTTAAATCCGTCCGTGGGTGCGCGGTGGATCGGCAGGAGCGTAACGCCGGCACGCGGTTCCCGCGCGCCATGCGGGTTGCGACGCCGTGGTCGCGGGG
Source organism: Mycolicibacterium iranicum (assembly GCF_001650495.1). Classification (GTDB taxonomy): domain Bacteria; phylum Actinomycetota; class Actinomycetes; order Mycobacteriales; family Mycobacteriaceae; genus Mycobacterium; species Mycobacterium iranicum_A. Next base: position 141,628 of record NZ_LWCS01000098.1, read on the forward strand.
ATGAATCCTGTGCTCGTAACCTCAAATATGTTGTGCGGCAACGTTTTTCGCAGTTCGGTGCAACGTCGATGCAACCCTTCGGCGAGTAGTGTGCTGGGTCACATCCATGAAGGGAGATCTGTTTTCGTGAGCGGCGTCGAAGAACACCAGGAAACCGACACTTATCTAGCGAAACGTCAGCTCAAACGGGGCACCGCAGGCTGGGTACTTCTCGCGGGGCTGGGCGTCAGCTACGTCATCTCCGGGGACTACTCCGGTTGGAACTTCGGGCTCGCCGAGGGCGGATTCGGAGGTCTGGCGATCGCCGCGGTGATCATCGCCGGGATGTATCTGGCCCTGGTGCTCGGCATGGCAGAACTGTCCTCGGCGCTGCCCGCGGCCGGCGGTGGCTACACCTTCGCCCGCCGGGCCCTCGGACCGTGGGGCGGCTTCGCCACCGGGACCGCAATCCTGATCGAATACGCGATCGCACCGGCCGCCATCGCGACGTTCATCGGTGCCTACGTCGAATCCCTGGGCCTCTTCGGCATCACCGACGGCTGGTGGGTCTACCTCGCCGCGTATGCCATCTTCATCGGCATCCACCTGTCGGGAGTCGGCGAAGCGCTGAAAGTCATGTTCGTCATCACAGCGATCGCGCTCGTCGGGCTCATCGTGTTCGCGGTCGCCGCCGTCGGGCATTTCGACGCCGCAAACCTGACCGACATCGCCGTCACCGACGCGACAGGAGCATCGCCTTTTCTTCCGTTCGGATTGCTCGGAGTCTGGGCGGCCATTCCGTTCGCGATCTGGTTCTTCCTCGCGATCGAGGGCGTGCCGCTGGCCGCTGAAGAGACAGACCGGCCGGAGCGCAACGTGCCGCGGGGGATCATCGCGGCGATGGCGGTGCTGCTGGTCACCTGCGTCGCGGTGCTGGTCCTGACGACGGGTGCAGGTGGGGCCGCGGCGATGTCGGAGTCCGGCAATCCTCTGGTCGAAGCACTGGGCGACAGCATGTGGGCCAAGGTCGTCAACTACATCGGGCTCGCCGGCCTGATCGCCAGTTTCTTCTCGATCATCTACGCCTACTCGCGGCAATTGTTCGCGCTGTCGCGCGCGGGTTATCTGCCGACCGCACTGTCGGTGACCAACTCGCGCAAAGCCCCGACGCTCGCGCTGATCGTGCCCGGCCTCATCGGGTTCGCTCTGTCGCTGACCGGCCAGGGCGCGCTGCTTCTCAACATGGCAGTCTTCGGCGCCGCGCTGAGCTACGTGCTGATGATGGTGAGCCACATCGTGTTACGCAGGCGTGAACCCGAGATGCCGCGGCCCTACCGGACCCCCGGCGGCGTCGCCACCACCGGGTTCGCTCTGGTCGTGGCCGTGCTGGCCGTGATCGCCACGTTCCTCGTCGATCACATCGCCGCACTGTGCTGCCTGGTCGTCTTCGCCCTGTTCATGGCGTACTTCGGGATCTACAGCCGGCACCGCTTGATCGCCAATTCCCCCGATGAGGAGTTCGCCGCACTTGCCGCCGCCGAGGACGAGCTCAGGTGACCTACCGCCAGCAGATCTCCGGGCACACCTATCAGTTCGACGGACTGGTCGATGTGATGGCCAAGGCGACGCCGCTGCGCTCCGGCGACGAACTGGCCGGGTGCGCGGCCGAATCGGACGCCGAAAGGGCCGCTGCTGCATGGGTTCTCGCCGACCTGCCGCTGACGACGTTCCTGGACGAGCAGGTCGTCCCCTATGAAACCGACGACGTCACCCGTCTGATCATCGACACCCATGAGCGGTCCGCCTTCGCGCCGATCGCACATCTCACGGTAGGCGGATTCCGGGACTGGTTGCTGGACAGCGCATCTCAGTCAGACAGCGCGGACCGCATCGCTGCGGTCACCGCGGGACTGACTCCGGAGATGGTGGCCGCGGTGTCGAAGATCATGCGCAACCAGGACCTCATCGCCGTCGCCTCCGCCACGACCGTCCGCGCGGCATTCCGCACATCGATCGGCGTCCCGGGCACGCTGGCCACCCGACTGCAGCCCAACCATCCGACTGACGACCCCCGCGGGATCGCCGCGGCGACACTCGACGGTCTGCTGATGGGGTGCGGCGACGCGGTGATCGGCATCAACCCGGCCACCGATTCACCTCATGCGACGTCGGATCTGTTGCATCTGCTCGACGAGATCCGCCAGCGGTTCGACATTCCGATGCAGTCCTGTGTGCTGACACACGTGACGACGACGATCGATCTCATCGAGCGGGGCGCCCCGGTCGACCTGGTCTTCCAGTCGATCGCCGGAACGCAGGGCGCCAACACGAGTTTCGGCATCACCCTGCCGATGTTGCACGAGGCCGACGAGGCCGGCCGCTCGCTGGGTCGCGGCACCGTCGGGAACAACGTCATGTACCTGGAGACCGGGCAGGGATCGGCGTTGTCGGCGGGCGCGCATCTGGGCACCGGCGGAAAACCAGTCGATCAGCAGACTCTCGAGACCCGTGCCTACGCCGTCGCCCGAGCGCTGAACCCGCTGCTGGTCAACACCGTTGTCGGCTTCATCGGACCCGAGTACCTCTACGACGGCAAGCAGATCGTCAGGGCCGGCCTCGAAGATCACTTCTGCGGCAAGCTCCTCGGACTGCCGATGGGCGTCGACGTCTGCTACACCAACCACGCCGAAGCCGACCAGGACGACATGGACACCCTGCTCACGCTCCTCGGGGTGGCCGGCACAGCGTTCGTCATCACCGTGCCCGGAGCCGACGACGTCATGCTCGGCTACCAGAGTTTGGCTTTCCACGACGCGCTCTACGTGCGCAAGGCCCTCGGATTGCGCCCGGCGCCCGAGTTCGAGGCGTGGCTGACGCGGCTGGGGATGGCCGACGGCGACGGACGCGTTCTCCCGGTCGATCCCGCCGGCTCTCCCCTGCTAGCCCTGGCAGCAGGTCAATGACGGCGGAACGCATTCTTCCCGCCGACGACGTGTGGGCACCGCTGCGTCGGAGCACCCAGGCCCGAATCGGATTGGGCCGCACCGGCAATGCGCTACCGTCCCGGCGAGTGCTCGAGTTCAAGGCGGCCCATTCGGCGGCGCGCGACGCCGTGCACGTGCCGCTCGACGCCGAAGCGCTCGCGGCCGAGGTCGAGGCCCTCGGCCTGGGAACACCAGCGCACGTGCGCAGCCGGGCCGCCGACCGCAGCGAGTATCTCCGGCGCCCAGACCTCGGGCGTGCCCCTGCCGACCTCGGCGCACTGCCGCACTGCGGCGCCGACGTCGGTGTCGTGCTGGCCGACGGCCTGTCTCCGCGGGCCCTGGCCGACCACGGTGCACACCTGCTGGCCGCGCTTGCCGGCGAGTTCGATGGCACCTATCGGCTGGCGCCGCCGGTGATCGCCACGCAGGCGCGGGTAGCGCTCGGGGACCACATCGGTGCCGCACTCGGGGTGAGCACTTTGTTGATGGTCATCGGCGAACGCCCCGGACTGTCGGTCGCCGACAGCCTCGGCATCTACCTGACCCACCTGCCCCGGCCTGGCCGCACTGACGCCGACCGCAACTGCATCTCGAACATCCACCCGCCCGGCGGACTCGACTACGCCACCGCGGCACGCATTGCGGCGGCGCTGGTGACCGGTGCGCGCAGGCTGGGACGATCCGGCGTCGACCTCAAAGACAGCTCGCGCGCCGAGCTCGAGGCCTGACTACGCCTTGGTATTGGCCAGCCGCTCGATGCGCTCGAGCGCTTCCTCAGCGAGACCGACGACGTCGAAGCCCGGGGTCGCGCCGCATGTCGTGATCTCGATGGCTGCGTTGTAGGCCGCGACGAAGAGGTTGTCGCAGTTCCAGTCGAACGCGCGCAGAGACCACAGCACACTGCCCTCGGGCCCCTCAGCGGGGAGCGCCTGCACCTGGAAGTCGTACACGCGATCACGCATTGTGGTGACCGACAGCGTGGTGCCCGTGCACGCGTCGATGGCCTCTCGGACCGCCCGCAGGGCGGCAGCGGGATCGAACTCCGCCCGGTACACCGCGACCATCTCCTCGACGAAATACTGCCCGTCGTCGCTGGTCCAGTGACCCCCGTCGGTGGCAAGAGGCCGTTCCGCCTCGATGAACGGCGGGTCGACCTCGCGGCCCAAACCGGCGCAGCGCTCTGGTTCGGCGACGGCGAACAGGTTGCCGTCCTCCCCGATCACTTTCGGGCTGAGCAGGTCGACCACCTGCAGCGTGCCGATCGGGGCGGCGAGGGACTCGGGCCTTGCCTGCGGTTGGTCGACATGGCGTGTGCAGCCACCGAGCACCGCTACGACGCAGGCGGCGACCGCGACGACCTCAGTCGCCCCTGTCCGCCGCGCTGCCGAGGTCATCGTCCGAAGCCGGCTTCGCGCAGCGCCTGCGCCATCGATCCGCTGGCACGACTGGTATCGCGTCCGCTGGAGTTGTTGGCGCGCTGAGATTTTCGCGGTGTGCTGCCGGGCCGCTCGTCTTTGCGCGGGGCCCGGGCGGGTTTGGCTCCGTCGTTGAGGCGAAGGGTCAGCCCGATTCGCTGCCGCTCCACGTCGACGTCGACGACCTTGACGCGCACCACCTGACCCGACCGCACCACCTCATGGGGGTCGGAGATGTAGCGGTCGGCCATCGCGGAGACGTGCACAAGTCCATCTTGGTGCACGCCGACGTCGACGAACGCGCCGAATGCGGCAACATTTGTGACCACACCTTCCAGGATCATGCCCGCCTTCAGGTCGGCGACCTTCTCCACCCCGGCCGCGAACGTCGCGGTCGTGAACGCCGGCCGGGGATCGCGTCCCGGTTTCTCCAGCTCGCCCAGGATGTCGGTGACGGTCGGGATACCGAACCTCTCGTCGGCGAAATCTGCAGGCCGCAGCGAGCGCAGGGCGCGCTCGTCACCGATGATCTCGCCGAGCGTCACCCCTGCCCGGTCAAGGATGCGCCGGACAACGGGGTAGGACTCCGGATGAACCCCGGACGCGTCGAGGGGATCCTCACCGTCGCGAATCCGCAGGAATCCCGCACACTGCTCGAAAGCCTTGGGCCCCAGCCGCGGAACGTCCAGCAGCGCCCGACGGTTCTGGAACCGGCCCGTCTTGTCGCGGTACGCGACGATGGCCTCTGCCAGCGATTCGGTAATCCCCGAAACGCGGGAGAGCAGCGGCACCGAAGCCGTGTTCAAGTCCACACCCACCGCGTTCACCGCGTCCTCGACGACCGCACCCAAGCTCTTGGCCAGGGTGCCCGGGGCCACGTCGTGCTGATATTGGCCCACGCCGATCGACTTCGGTTCGATCTTCACCAGCTCCGCCAGGGGGTCCTGCAGGCGGCGAGCGATCGACACGGCGCCGCGTAGCGTGACGTCGAGGTCCGGTAGCTCGTGTGCGGCGTAGGCCGATGCCGAGTACACCGACGCACCGGCCTCACTGACGATCGCCCTGGCAGGCGCCGATGCGCCGGAGCGTCGAATGTCGGAGATGAGTTCGGTTGCCAGAGCGTCGGTCTCGCGCGATGCAGTGCCGTTGCCGATCGCGATCAGGTCGACTCCGTGGCGGGCCACCAATGCAGCCAGCGTGGCCTTGGCCGCATCCCACTGCTTCTGCGGCTGGTGCGGGAAAATCGCGCAGGTGTCGACGACCTTGCCGGTGCCGTCGACGACCGCGACCTTGACCCCGGTCCGGAAACCCGGATCGAGGCCTATCGTCGTGCGGTTGCCCGCGGGCGCGGCGAGAAGAAGATCCTTGAGATTTTTGGCGAACACCGTGACGGCGTCCTCCTCGGCGCGCATCCGCAGCCGGACACGTGCGTCGACCGACGCCGACACCGACAGTCGGGTTCGCCACGCGAAACCGACTGTGGCGGTCAGCCAGGGCGTGGCCGCGGCTCCGGCGGCCAGATCCACTCCGAGTGCGTCTGCGATCATCGCCTGGTATTGGGCATCCTCGCCGCTGTCGAGTGCCAGCGAGAGCGCCTGTTCCTTCTCTCCTCGCAACACGGCGAGCACACGATGCGACGGCATCGTGGCCAGCGGCTCGGTGTGGTCGAGGTAGTCCCGGAATTTCTGCGTCTTCTCCGAGGTCGACGCCTCGTCGGAGGCCGGCCGGGTACGTACCGAACCCCGCTCCCAGAAGCGCTCGCGCAGCCCGCCGACGAGTTCGGCGTCTTCGGCAGCCCGCTCGACGATGATGTGCCGCGCGCCGTCGAGTGCCGCCGCGACATCGGGGACGTCGCCGGAGAGGAACTCCGCCGCCGCCTCGTCGGGGACCTGCGTCGGGTCGGCCAGCAGCCGCTCGGCCAGTGGCTGGAGGCCCGCTTCTCTGGCAATCTGCGCCTTGGTGCGGCGCTTCGGCTTGTACGGCAGATAGATGTCCTCGACCCGGGCTTTGGTGTCGGCGGCCATCAGCGCGGCGGTCAGCTCGGCGGTGAGTTTACCCTGCTCCTTGATGGAGGCGAGCACCGCGTTGCGCCGCTCGTCGAGCTCACGCAGATAACCGAGACGTTCCTCCAGCAACCGCAGTTTTCCGTCGTCGAGACTGCCCGTCGCCTCCTTGCGGTACCGGGCGATGAACGGCACGGTGGCGCCTTCATCGAGCAGTCGCACCGCCGCGGCCACCTGGTTCGCCCCCACCGCCAGTTCCGCAGCGAGACGGGCATTTACAGAGTCAATCGCGGCAGACTTGATCACGCGCGGAACCCTACCCAATCAGGCGGACAACCCCGCTTCGGGACACGGGCGCAGGCACGGTGTGAACGTGCGCCCGGGGGAGCCGCCACGTGCCTGAGCACTGATATCGCCCATTGACATCCTCGATCGCCTCCGGTAGCGGAATGTGACCCACATCTTCGGCGACCCCGGCGATGGAATTCAACGGTCTGATCTCGGCGCCGGGACGCGCCGGCGGCGACTGACGTTCCTGTGCTCAACGGCCCTTCGACGCCAAGTCAGACTGCCCGCATCTCACCTACCAGATATCGGGACCACGTCCGCTGAACTCTTCACGCGAAACCAGGTGAGTTTGGCTGGAATATTCGCGGGTATTGCGCGAGGGCTGGAACAGCAGCCCAACCATTGTGGAGGTACAGATGCCTGCTGCGCGCAAGCGTGATCAAGCCGCCCCTGCCGAAGTCAGTCCGACCGGCGCCTCGAAAATCACTGCGGAACAGGATGATCCGCGGGCCCAGTCCGGCCGATATCTGACCACCGCGCAAGGTGTGCGGCTGCCCGACACCGACCACTCCCTCAAGGCAGGCTCGCGCGGCCCCACTCTGATGGAAGATTTCCATCTGCGGGAGAAGATCACTCACTTCGATCACGAGCGCATCCCCGAGCGCGTCGTGCACGCCAGAGGTGCTGCCGCGCATGGCTTCTTCGAGGCCTACGGAAACGCGGCGTCCATCACCAGGGCAGCTTTCCTGGGTAAGAAGGGCACCAGGACCGACGTCTTCTGCCGATTCTCGACAGTGCTGGGGTCGCGGGGCTCCGCAGACACTGTTCGCGACACCCGCGGCTTCGCGGTCAAGTTCTACACCGGGGAGGGCGTTTTCGACCTGGTGGGCAACAACATCCCCGTCTTCTTCATCCAGGACGGCATCAAGTTCCCCGACGTCATCCACGCGGGAAAGCCGCATCCGGACCGTGAGATTCCGCAGGCACAATCCGCCCACGACACGTTCTGGGATTTCGTCTCGCTACACACCGAAGCGACCCATCACGTGTTCTGGAATATGAGTGACCGGGGCATTCCACGCTCCTACCGCACGATGGAGGGTTTCGGCGTTCACACGTTCCGGCTGGTTAACGCCAAGGGCGACACCAGTCTCGTCAAGTTCCACTGGAAACCCGTTGCCGGCGTTCACTCTTTGGTGTGGGAAGAGGCTCAGTTGGCAGCCGGGTTCGACCCGGATTTCCACCGGCGCGACATGGCCGACGGCATCGAGGCGGGCGCACCGTTGGAATACGAACTGGGCGTCCAGGTGATGCCCGATGACGGCACGGAAACCTACGAGGGCATCGACCTGCTCGACCCGACGAAGATCGTCCCCGAGGAACTCGTTCCCGTTCAGTTGATCGGCAAGCTGACGCTGGACCGCAACCCCACCAACTACTTCGCCGAGACCGAGCAGGTTGCGTTCCACACCGGGAACCTCGTGCCTGGTATCGAGGTCACCAATGATCCGCTGATGCAGGCGCGGCTGTTCTCCTACCTCGACACACAGTTGACGCGGCTGGGCGGGCCGAACTTCACGCAGCTGCCGATCAACCGTCCCCGTTGCCCGGTCAATGACATGCTCCGCGACGGCATGCATCAGACCGCTGTTCACACCGGACAGGCGCCGTACCGCCCGAACAGCATCGACGGTGGAGAACCGTTGGTTGCCGACGCCGACGAGGGCGGTTATGTTCAGACGCCGCGGCCGGTCGAGGGTCGGGTGGCACGCGTCGCACCGGCATCGTTCGACGACCACTTCACCCAACCGGCGATGTTCTACCGCTCGCTGACCAAGATCGAACAGGACCACATCGCGGAAGCGTTCACGTTCGAGTTGGGCAAATGCTACGAGCAGGCGATCAAGGAGCGCCAGCTCGAGGTGCTGGCCAACGTGGACGCCGAACTGTGCGCTCAGGTGGCATCGGGTCTCGGACTCCCTGCGCCACAGGGGAGCCCGCCGAGTGAGGTGACGCTTTCGCCATCGCTGTCGCAGGTGGTGACGACTCCGGGGCCTGTCGCGGGCCGCAAGGTCGCGATCGTCGCCGACGAAGACTCCGACCTGAGCGGTGTGGCGAAACTCGCCAAGGCGCTGGACAAGTCCGGCGTCGTGTCGATGGTCGTCGCGCCGACAGGCGGCAGCCTCAAGTCGGGTAGGCGGACGCTCGTCGTCGAGCGCACATTCGACACGGCGCGGTCGATCGAGTTCGATGCCGTGGTCGTCGCCGGGGGCGCACTGGCACGCGCTGACATCAAGGCGGTTATCCTGCTGCACGAAATGCTGAGGCACTGCAAACCTTTGGCGGCGTGGGGCGACGCCCGCGCGGCGCTGGCGAATATGGACATCAGCCTCGACGATCCGGGCGTCCTGGTGTCGGACGACGTCTCGTCGGCGTTCGGTGAGGAGCTGCTGGCGGCCCTCGGACTGCACCGGGTATGGGCGCGTGCCGAGTCCGTGATGTCGTCAGCGGTTGCGCCCGTGCGCGTCAAAGCGGCGCCGACTCGTCGGTCACGCAAACGCTGAAATCACGCACAGCCACGTTCGCCAGCCCAGCTGCGCGTTTACGCAGCACGCAACCAGGACTTGTTCGCTTTGCGGACAGGTGCGTCCGCAACTCTTCGTTTAACGCGCTGTGCGGCCCTGCGGACGTGTGACACCATCTGCCGGTTACATCCACGTCGTTTGGACGAAAGGTGCTGGTGGACTTGCTAATGCTGGCTTCCGGCAACGCTTCAGTCGCCCCCTTGCCCGTGGCCTCCGGACGCCGGGTGTATCGGTAACCACCCCGAATACGGTTGACGGATCCCCACAGGCCGCGTCCACTCGCGCGGTCCGAATTTTCCGATGACGATTGCCATCGCATTCGTGAGCAACTGCACGCCGTATATGGGCTCGGCATGCACGTGGATTGCGTAGACGGGCCGAATCTCGGCCGGTACCGGCACGTCCGACATTCGGCGACCGGCTTTCACGTCGATCAGACAGACCACGCCGGTGATGCGACCCTGTCCATCGCGGAGGTCGGGCACGAGACCCTGATCTGGGTTCACGCCGGGACCCTCGTGTCGCGGTCGCAGCATGGGCTGGACGCGGCCCCTTCCGGCGAGATACGGCTTCTGCGAGCGGGGTGCAGCCGGGTGTCGCTCCAGACGGTCGACACCCGGTTGACGATCGTGCATCTCCACTCCGCGCTACCGCACGCCTCGTCGTCGCCCGCCTGGCTTGCACCCCGGTCACAAGATGCGGCGGATCTTGTGAAGCGAACCGTCACCTATGCCACCGACGTGGTGAACCACGGTGACACGGCGATGGCGGAAGCGCTGTCGGACTCTGTGGCGCGACTCCTGCGGGACGCGGTGCTTGCAGGCTTTGCGGGTGGTGACGGTGCCGCCCCTGCGGACAACACGGATCCGCTACCTGCGGCCCTGCGCGCCGCGCTCACCTACATCGAGGCCGACGCGTCGCGGCGGATATCGCTGGCTGATCTCGCACGTGAGGCGTACGCGACCCCCCGCACGGTGCAGTATCTGTTCCGTCGCTACCTGGACACTACGCCGACCGCCTACGTGCGAGGGCTCCGGTTGGCCGCTGCCCGCCAGGAACTGCTGGTGGCGCACCGGTCTGAGACGACCGTGAGCGCCACCGCGTCGCGGTGGGGTTTCGGCCACACCGGCCGCTTCGCCGTGCTCTACCGCGAAACTTACGGCGAGAGCCCACATCAGACGCTGGCGCGGTGACTGTCATGCAGAGATGGCAGCCGTGGCGGCGCCGACCGGTGGGTCTCAGCGCAGATCGAAACGGTCGTTGTTCATCACCTTCACCCACGCTGCGACGAAGTCCTCGACGAACCTGCCCTTGTTGTCCTCCTGCGCATAGACCTCGGCGATTGCCCGCAGAACCGAATTGGAGCCGAAGACAAGGTCGTTCGGGGTCGCGGTCCACTTCAGCTCACCGGTGGCCCGGTCGTGGCCGTCGTAGACGTTCTCCGCTGTCTGCGATGACTTCCACTGCGTCCCCATATCCAGCAGGTTGACGAAGAAGTCGTTGGTCAATGCGCCCGGCGTCTCGGTGAACACGCCGTGCTTGGTGCCGCCGTGGTTGGCGCCGATCACTCGGAGGCCGCCGATCAGGGCCGTCATCTCAGGCGCGGTGAGGTCGAGGAAGTATGCCTTGTCGACGAGCAACTTCTCGATCTGCCCCTTCTCACCGGGGCGCACATAGTTGCGGAAGCCGTCGGCCTGGGGCTCGAGTACCGCAAAGGACTCCACGTCGGTGTTCTCCTGTGAAGCATCGGTGCGCCCCGGTGCAAAGTGCACGTTGATCTCGTACCCGGCTGCCTTAGCGGCCTTTTCGATCGCGGCAGAACCGGCCAGCACGATCAGGTCGGCCAACGACACCTTCTTGCCGCCCGTGGCGCTGGTGTTGAAATCCTGCTGGATCCTCTCCAGGACGGGCAGCACCTTGTCCAGTTCGGAGGGCTCGTTGGCCTCCCAATTACGTTGCGGCTCAAGACGCAACCGCGCACCGTTGGCACCGCCGCGCTTGTCGGTGCCGCGGAAGCTGGAGGCCGACGCCCAGGCCGTTTTGACCAGTTGTGGCACGGATAGTTCCGACTGCAGGACCGTGGCTTTCAGGGCCGCGATGTCGAATTCGTCGATCAACGTGTAGTCGACGGCCGGCACCGGATCCTGCCAGAGCTGCGGTTCGGGCACCCACGGTCCGAGGTAGCGGCTGACGGGCCCCATGTCGCGATGCAGCAACTTGTACCAGGCCCGCGCGAACGCATCGTTGAGCTCTTCGGGGTGGTCCAGCCAACGCCGGGTGATCTGGCCGTATATCGGATCCACCCGCATCGACACGTCGGTGACAAGCATCGTGGGCTTGCGCTTCTTCGTCGCGTCAAACGGATCCGGGATGATTGCCTCGGCGTCTTTGGCCTCGAACTGCCAAGCGCCACCGGGGCTTTTGGTCAGCTCCCATTCGTTCCCGTAAAGGATCTCCAGATAACGGTTGCTCCACTTGGTGGGCTTGTCGGTCCAGACCACCTCGAGACCGCTGGTGATCGTATCGCCGGCCTTGCCGGAGGCGAAGGCGCACTTCCAGCCCAGACCCTGCTGCTCGATCGGCGCGGCCTCGGGTTCGGGGCCCACGAGATCGCCGTCACCGGCGCCGTGGGTCTTGCCCAGCGTGTGGCCTCCGACGATCAGCGCGGCGGTCTCCTCGTCGTTCATCGCCATCCGGCCGAAGGTCTCGCGGATGTCGTGGGCGGCGGCAAGCGGATCCGGCTTTCCCTCGGGCCCTTCGGGATTGACGTAGATCAGGCCCATGGTGGTCGCGCCGAACGGCTGCGCGAGCTGACGGGTGTCGCTGTCGTCGGCGCCGCCGTAACGTTTATCCGTGCCCAGCCAGGTGTCCTCCTGGCCGTAGAGGATCTCCTCGGGCTCCCAGATGTCCTCTCGACCGAAACCGAAGCCGAATGTTTCGAAGTCAGCCGACTCCAGCGCTACGTTTCCGGCGAACACCAGCAGATCCGCCCACGACAGCTTGTTGCCGTACTTCTGCTTGACCGGCCACAGCAGACGGCGCGCCTTGTCCAGGTTCGCATTGTCCGGCCAGCTGTTGAGCGGGGCGAACCGCTGCGCACCCTGGCCGCCTCCGCCGCGGCCGTCGAAGATTCGGTAGGTACCTGCCGCGTGCCAGCTCATCCGGATGAACAGACCGGCGTAGCTGCCATAGTCGGCCGGCCACCAGTCCTGAGAGGTGGTGATCACCGAAAGGACATCGGCCTTCAGAGCGTCGACGTCGAGTTTTGCGAACTCTGCAGCGTAGTCGAAGTCGGCGCCGAGAGGGTTGGCCTTCTCCGACTGCTTGTGCAGCACCGAGACGTCGACCTGCTCGGGCCACCAGTCCTGATTGGTGAGTGGCGCATGCGCTTTCGGCTTCGGCGAGTCGATCGCCGGGTTCTCGGACTCGCTGTGGCTGTGCGTCTGGGAGTCGGAGTGGGGCGGGCGGGCATCGGAGGTATCGGACGACACGTTTCTTCCCTTCATTCGTGCGCACTACGGGTGGATGGTTGGGCTGTAGAGCAGTCTGGGCACAGGCCCCAGTAGATGACCTCTGCCTCGTCGACCTCGAAGCCGAGGTCGTCGGAAGCCGCCAGGCAGGGTGCTTCGCCGACAGCACAGTCGACATCGGCAATGACTCCGCAAGACCGGCACACGATGTGGTGATGGTTGTCCCCGACGCGCGTCTCGTACCGGGCCAGCGAACCGGCAGGCTGGATGCGTCGCACCAACCCCGTTGCCGCCAGCGCGTTCAGGGCGTCGTACACCGTCTGCCTTGAGATTTCGGGCAATTGTTCCCGGGCAGCGCCGATGATCACCTCGGTGTCTGCGTGCGGGTTCTGCCCGACGGCGTGCAGCACTGCGATCCGCGGTCGCGTCACCCGCAGTGCCGCCGAACGCAGCACGCCCGAGTAGTCGTCAACTTCGGCCATCGTTCCGATACTGGCCTGGGATCTGGACGGGATCAAGAATTCAGTCCAAACCAACGCTTGAAACCCGCATTTCGTTCGCAATCGGGCTGTCGATCCGAAAAGCGAAAACCGCCGATCCGCCTGTGAAGAGGACGGTTTTGTCGTCGCCCGTCGAGAATGACGTCACGCGCGACGTCACGACGAAGTCGTCCGGATGCGGCGTCGCGGTACACCCGGTTCTGCGGACCGGCGAACCGCTGACCGGTCGCAACGATGTTGCACGCGTAGGGCGGATCCGCTCAAGACAGCGCGGAACCGGCGTCTGTCCGCGTCTTCGTGACGCTGACTCGAAGCGGCGCCGCAGCGCACAACCGCGCCGCTGCGGCGGCGACGAGAAAGCCTCCCAACGCCGCCCACCCCACGGTGTCGCCCAGGCCGAACTTGGCCATCGCCACCAGAATGACTCCGGCCGCACAGATGAGGATGCCTGCAGCGTCGGCCCGCGCACCGGTGGCGGTGACGGTCGCGTCCCACCAGGGCAGCGGACGCCGCTCCAGCGCAGAGAGCAACTTGAACAGCACCAGCATGACGCCCGCGAAAACCGGTGCGCGCAGGGCGAGCAGCCCCCAGAAGCCGGGTGCTTCGACGTCGAAGGCGTCGAGACCGAGGGCGTGCAGACTGAACGCCGCGATCGCGATAGCGACGATGTGCCACAGGTAGAGCGTCATCGCCCCGGCGTTGCCTGCCGACACGACGCTCCAGACCCTGGGACGCTGTGCCCAGCGCCCGATTGCACGCGCTGACACCACGAACGCGCACGACATCCAGATGCAGTGCATCGCCAGCAGCAACGTGGGCGGTGCGACATTGGAGACACGTTCGGCACCTGTGACCACCAGCGACACCTCGTAAGGACCGAAGGTGACCAGCGCCAGGGCGGTGGCGAAGGCGACAACCCCGATTCCTGCCGCGATGCGCGCCGCGATGAGATTGCGTGCGTACGCCACCCCGATCGCGACCGGAATCAGCCACACGATCACGAAGTTCGCCACAGCAGCCTCCGGCGCGCCGCTGGCGAAGCGTACGGCGTCCATGGCCGCCGCTGCGGCGACAAGTCCCGTCAGGACAAGCGCGACGGCGCGGAAGCTGTTCAGCCGAACCAGTGCCGGCACGAAGGCCAGTGTGACGACATAGACGCCGAGGAACCACAGCAGCGCCACGCTCTCCCCGCCGAGACCGGCCGCAGAGTCGGCCCCGAGGATCAGTCGGGTGACAAGCAGGCCCACCGACCACGCCGCCAGATACCAGAACACCGGTCGGCAAAGCCGCTGCGCCCGGCTGAACAGCCATGTGCCCCAGGGTGTTCCGGGACGGTAGCTGTAGGCGCCCGCGGCCCCGCCCGCAAGGAAGAACAGCGGCATCACCTGAACAATCCAGGTCAGCGGCGCGACTGCGGGCACCTCACCGATCAGGTTGGCGATCCGCAGACCGCCGCTGTCGATGGTGGCGAGCAGCAGCGCGCAATGTCCGAACATCACCACGATCAGTGCACCGATGCGGGCGACGTCGACGGCACGGTCTCGCGTGGGCTGGGTCATGTGCCCAGCATGCCGGGTCGTCCACGCCCCGGCATGAGTAGAACTACGGCGCCTACGGGAGCGCGCTGAGGAAGGCGCCCAGCGGACCGGCGGGCGCCGGTGGGGCGGGCGTCGAGGGCACGGTGGCGGGCGTCGCCTGCGCGATCGGAGCCGTGGCAGCTTGGGCGGGCGGGCCGGCGAGCGGGCCCACACCGGTCAGGTGCGGTTCTTCGGTGGGGATCAAGCCCTGCTCGGGTGCAGTCGAACCGACGCCCTGGACGGCAGCGGCGACCGGAGCCTCCGCGGCCAGCGCCGCGGGCGCCTCGGGAACCAAGACCTCCGGAGTCGTCGTGATCTCTGATTCGGCCCAGGTTTCGAGCGTCTCGGGCACGACGGTCGAGTACTCCGGCAGCTCATCGACCGCCGGCAGTGTCTCGGGGGCCGTGAGCTCCTGTTCGATGACTGCTTCCGGCGCGGGCACGGGTGCTGCGACGGCCTGCGGTGCCGGCGGCACGGCGGGAACCGCGGGTGCGGCCGGCGCGGGGACGACCACTTCGGCCGCGGCCGTGTCAGGTGTCTCGTATGACGGCGACGTCCCACCGAGCAGCGCCCACCCGACGAGTCCGGACACCGCAGCCAGGAAAGCGATCCCGGCCGCCGCGGCCGGTACGGGCCTCGACAGCGTCGAACCGACATGTCGGAACCGGTCGGAGAGCCGCAGCGCGGCCTCACTGCCGGCCTCGCGAAGACCGGCCACCCGACCGCCGCCGGTCGGCATGCCGCCGCCTCGATCGCCGGGATGCACGCCGGGCACCCGCGCGACCAATCGGCCGAGAACGCCCTTGTCGGTATCGGTGTCGAGGTCTGCCCGCGCAGCGCCGTAGGCGAGCACCATGTGTGGCGCGATGTGGCGCGCGGTCCGATTACGTCCCTCTCGAGCGGCCTCCTCGGAGACCGTCTCGACGGTGTCGAAGCCGAACAGACGCATCTTGGTCCTCAACCGGATGCCGTGGGCGCGCGCCTCCTCGTCCCACACCAACCGGACACCGTCGATGTCGCGTTCGCTTTGCAGGGCGAAGGCCTGCACACTGCGTGCCGCCGCCCTGGCAATCTCGTTGACGGACTCCAGCGGCACGACCTCGTCGGCGAGGATGCTGCCGTCATAGGTGTCGACAAGCACCCAGACAGCGCTGTTGGCGGTCAAGGACAAACCCAATACCACGCGCATAACTACCCCTAGACGAGTGCCGGTGTTGGCAAGTAATCGGCACGCCTGAGTCAGATGTTACGCGTGTGTCAGCATTAAATTGTGGCCGTACGGCGAAAATAGTATTGTCCGAAGCGGCGAATAAGCCGGGGTAGCTGGCTGGCAGCCAGCACCCGTCCTAGCTGCCGGCGGCCTCCAAAGCCTCGTTGAAGGTGGTGCTGGGGCGCATCACAGCCGTCGTCTTCTCCGGGTCCGGATAGTAGTAACCGCCGATGTCCACGGGCTTGCCCTGCACCGCGTTGAGCTCGGACAGGATGGTCGACTCGTTCTCAGCCAGCGTCTTGGCCAGCGGCGCGAAGTGTTCGGCCAGCTCCTTGTCGTCGGATTGTTTCGCGAGTTCCTGAGCCCAGTACAGGGCCAGATAGAACTGGCTGCCGCGGTTGTCCAGTTCTCCGGCCTTACGCGACGGGCTCTTGTTCTCGTCGAGCAGCTTGCCGATCGCGGAGTCCAGGGTGGTGCCGAGTAGCGTGGCCTTCTCATTGCCCGACTTGGCGCCCATGTCCTCGAACGATGCGCCCAGGGCGAGGAACTCACCGAGCGAGTCCCAGCGCAGGTGGTTCTCCTCGAGGAGCTGGCTGACGTGCTTGGGTGCCGAACCGCCCGCGCCCGTTTCGTACATGCCGCCGCCGGCCATCAGCGGGACGATGGACAACATCTTGGCGCTGGTGCCGAGCTCCAGGATCGGGAAGAGGTCAGTGAGGTAGTCGCGCAGGATGTTGCCCGTGACGGCAATGGTGTCCTGGCCGCGGATGACGCGTTCCAGCGTGTACCGCATCGCCCACACCTGGGGAAGGATCGTGATCTCCAGACCGTCGGTGTCCTCCTCCTTGAGGTAGGCCTTCACCTTCTTGCGCAGCTCGTTCTCGTGCGGGCGCTCGTCGTCGAGCCAGAAGACGGTCGTCATTCCGGACTGGCGTGCACGGTTGACGGCCAGCTTCACCCAGTCGCGGATCGCGGCGTCCTTGACGATCGGCATGCGCCAGATATCCCCGGTCTCGACGTCCTGGCTCAGCAACACCTCCCCGGTCTCGATGTCGACGATGTCGGCGACCCCATCCTCGGGGATCTCGAAGGTCTTGTCGTGAGAGCCGTATTCCTCGGCCTTCTGCGCCATCAGACCGACGTTGGGGACGGTGCCCATCGTGGTGGGGTCGAACTGGCCGTGGGTCTTACAGAAGTTGATGATCTCCTGGTAGATGCGAGAGAACGTGGACTCGGGGTTGACGGCCTTGGTGTCCTTCGTGCGGCCGTCGGCGCCGTACATCTTGCCGCCGAGCCGGATCATCGCGGGCATCGACGCGTCGACGATCACGTCGCTGGGCGAGTGGAAGTTGGTGATGCCGCGCGCCGAGTCCACCATCGCCAGTTCGGGGCGGTGCTCGTGGCAGGCGTGGATGTCGCGGATGATCTCTTCGCGCTGGGATGCCGGTAGCGTCTCGATCTTGTCGTAGAGATCGGACATGCCGTTGTTGACGTTGACGCCGAGCTCGTCGAACAGCGTCTGGTGCTTGGCGAACGCGTCCTTGTAGAACACCTTGACCGCGTGCCCGAATACGATGGGGTGCGAGACCTTCATCATGGTCGCCTTGACGTGCAGCGAGAACATCACGCCGGTCTTGTAGGCGTCCTCGATCTGCTCCTCGTAGAAGTCGCAGAGAGCCTTTTTGCTCATGAACATGCTGTCGATGACGTCGCCCGCGTCGAGGGCCACCTCGTTTTTGAGGACGGTGGTTTCACCGCTCTTCGTGGTGAGCACCATCTTCACCTTGCGGTCTTTGTCGATCGTCATCGACTTCTCGCCGTGGTAGAAGTCGCCGCTCTTCATCGTCGCGACATGGGTGCGCGACGCCTGCGACCACTCCCCCATGCTGTGCGGGTGCTTCCGGGCGTACTCCTTGACGGCCTTGGGGGCACGGCGATCGGAGTTTCCTTGGCGCAGAACAGGGTTCACTGCGCTGCCGAGCACCTTGGCGTACTTCTCCTTGATGGCCTTCTCTTCGTCGCTCTTGGGGTCGCCCGGGTAGTCCGGCAGGTCGTAGCCCTTGGTTTTGAGTTCCTTGATGGCGGCGAGCAATTGGGGCACCGAGGCGCTGATGTTCGGCAGTTTGATGATGTTGGTCTCGGGTAGCTGCGTCAGTTCGCCGAGCTCGGCCAGGTTGTCCGGCACCTTCTGCTCGTCGGTGAGCCGGTCGCCGAACTCAGCCAGAATGCGTGCCGCGACGGAGATGTCGCTGGATTTCACGTCGATTCCGGCAGCGGTGGCGAAGGTGCGCACGACGGGCAGGAAGGCATAGGTCGCAAGCAGCGGCGCCTCATCGGTCAGCGTGTAGATGATGGACGGCTGCTCGGCGCTCATATGGGGTCTCCCGGCTCGGTATCGGTAGTACGGCGCTGTCGCTCTTGTGGAGCGTCGCACCCTTCAGGCGCAGCGTACCGAAGAGCCCGGCTGGTGGGTCGGGCCAGTCAGCACGTCCTCGGGACACGCAGCGGTCACGTTTGTCGCACACCTCGGCGAGTCGCTGACGGCTCCGCAATTTCCGCCGTTAGATTCCCGCCGACGAGCAACGTTCGACGTCTCCGCGGGAAGAGGAACGACATGATCCATATGACTCGGGCTGGGCGGTCGGGCCCGCTACGGTGCGGCATTGCGGCCGCGTGGGTCGCCCTCGCCGCCGCGGGCTGCTCATCGGCTCCCGCAACCGACGGTTCGGCAAACGCGGGCGCGCCTCCCTCCTCGATCACTGGTTCCCTCGCGGACTGGCAGGCCGCCATCTGTCGCGACGACAGCGCAACGGCGTCCGGTACCCGCCACACCGTCGAAGGCAGCACGTGCGTGCCGCAGGACGGCGACGGCGTCGTCAACTTCGACCATTTCGAGTCCGAGCCGTCGATGAAGTCGGTGCTGTCGTGGCAGCCGTCCACCTACATAGCGCAGGCGGTGGTCGAAGGCCGGCCGCTGGCCATCTGGACGCCGTCCGGGGAGGCCGAGGATCTCGAGCCGCTGAAGCAGTACGGCTTCACGCTGGCGGCCTACGAGTCTCCTTTGGGGGCGCTGCCTACCACTGTGTCGCCTGCAACCTCTTCGACCGCGGACGTCGTGGCGCTGCCGCCCAATCAGTACGGCTACGTTGTCGTCCAGACTGCCGAGGGCGACACCCAGTGCATCGTCGACACGACCTATGTGGGCTGTCAGACCGACGGGACGAACTGGGCGCAGCACGTCGACGGCAGCGGGCCCTACCACGGAGTGAGGATCAACGCCGACGGCACGGGTTCCTGGGTGGACGGCAACCTCGGTGCCGCGGCACCGACGACGCTGGCCGACAAGACGTATCGCGCCCTCGGTTGGACCATCGCGTCGACACCGTCGGGTATGCGTTTCACGAATGACGCAACGGGCCACGGCGCGGTGGTGAGCATCCAGAAGGTCGAGACTTTCTGACGGCGCTGCGCGGGGCTTGCGGTGTCGGTGCCATCGGGCATCCAATGGCAGTCATGCAGAAGGTGTCGATCGAAGCGCTGGCTCGTCAGCAGTTGTCGCAAGCGGCCGCCAATGGTCGCAATGCGGCCGACACCGTGGTCGGCGGCCATGAGAAGGTGTTGCGTCAGACAGTGATAGGGATGCTGTCGGGTGCCGAGATGGGCGAGCACGAGAATCCCGGTGAGGCCACGCTGTACGTGCTGAAAGGGTCGGTCCGGTTGATCGCAGGCGACCAGGAGTGGGACGCCCGCACCGGAGACCTGTTGCTGTTGCCCGACACACGGCACTCGTTGGTCGCGCTGGCCGATTCGGCGCTCTTGCTGACCGTCGCGAAGGTGCCCTGACGGTCGATCGGCCATCCTTACGACGACACGAGCTCGTCGTCGCGTGTCGCGTGCCGTCGGTGCACCACGACGCCCGCGGCGACGATGAACACCGCGGAAGCGACCGACAGCGCGATGGCCTGCTGCTGGTCGGGATCGAACGCCATCAGCACCAGAACCACGACGATCAGCGCGATGACCGCCACGGTGAGATACGGGAAGAGCCACATGCGCACCGCGGGCTTCTCCCCCGAGGACCGCATCGACCGTCCGAGCACGAACTGGCTGGCGGCGATGACCAGATAGACGAACAACGCGACCGCACCGCTGGTTGCCAACAGATAGCCGAAGATCTTCTCCGGCAACAGATAATTGCCGATCACGGCGAGGAATCCGACGACCATGGACGCCAGCACCGCAACCCACGGGACGCCGTTGGCAGTCAGCTTCCTGACGGCTTGCGGCGCATCCCTGCGCTCGGCGAGCGAGAACAGCATCCGCGACGCCGTGTACAGCGCCGAGTTCAGGCACGACGCCACCGCGGTAAGGATGACGAGGTCCATGATCAGCTTCGACCCTGGAATCCCGATCGCTTCCAGGGTGGACTGGTAGGAACCGTCGGCGAGTTCGTTGTACGGCATGAGTGCCACGATCACGAAGATCGAGCCGACGTAGAAGATCGAGATCCGCCAGATCACCGAGTTCACCGCACGGGAGATTCCCGACTCGGGATCGGGCGACTCGGCGGCTGCGATGGTCACGATCTCAGTGCCCATGAACGAGAACATCGTGATCAACATGGCGGCGATGACCGCGCCGAAACCGTTGGGCATGAAGCCGTCCGGCTGCCACAGTTGATCGATGCCGCTCACCTCGGAGTCCGGGATGAGCCCGAAGATGGCGGCGACCCCGATGCCGATGAACGCGACGATCGCGACGACCTTGATCAGCGCGAACCAGAACTCGAACTCCCCGTAGTTCCCGACGCTGACCAGATTGGTGATCGTGAGCAGAAGCGTGACGGCCAGGGCCCAGAGCCACTGCGCACCCCCGATCAGGTTGGTGAGGATCTCGGCGGCAGCAGTGGCCTCCACGGGGATGACGAGCACCCAGAACCACCAGTACAGCCACCCGATCGAGAAACCCGCCCAGCCGCCGAGCGCGCGGTCGGCGTACACGGAGAACGACCCGGTGTCGGGGTTGGTAACCGCCATCTCCCCCAGCATGCGCATCACCAGGACCACCAGGGTGCCGGCCATCAGATAGGCCAGGATCACTGCAGGGCCTGCCTCTTCGATGGCATTGGCCGAGCCGACGAACAACCCCGCGCCGATGATCCCCGCAATCGAGATCATCGTGATGTGCCTGGGCTTCAGGCTGGTGCCCAGTCCCCGCTCGCCGTCCCCCGCTTTGTCACTCGTCACGCCGCACCCCCTTCGAACAGGCTGGACGAATTCCCACGCCGCGACACGCCCAAACCGTGTTTGACCCGGCCTCGGCCGGGCAATGTTTCGCTCGATTCTTGGCGGCGCGGCGAACTGAGGTCCGGCGATGAACAACACCGAGCCCCTCGGGGGCGACACCGCGGGTTTGGCCGCGACCCTGCCACCCCGATGGCGACTGGTGAGGCAGGAGGGGGCGGCCGGAGCGCTCCAGTTCTGGCGCGGAGTGGACACGGTGACCACTCGGCCCGTGGCACTCACGCTGATCGTGCCCGGCGACGGTCTGGAACGTCACCAGGTCGACGAGATCCTTGCGCGCACAGCACGGTTGAGCGCACTCGAAATGTCGGGGCTCGCAAAAATCGTCGACGGTTTCAAGGTTGATGACGTCGGCGTGGTGATCACGGAATGGGTGCCTGGCGGAACGCTGCGTGAGGTCAGCGATACGGAACCGACGGCAACCGCGACCGCGGCGGCCCTCAAATCTCTGGTCGTCGCCGCCGATGCGGCGCACCGCGCCGGCCTCGTCCTAGGCGTCGACCATCCGGACCGGGTCAGGATCAGTTCCGACGGTCGCGCTGTCCTCGCGTTCCCCGCCCCGCTGCCGGGTGCGACGACCGCCGACGACCTCCGCGGTATCGGCGGCGTCCTCTACGCGCTGCTCGTCGACCGCTGGCCTCCCCAGCGACCGATGCCGGACGGATGGGTCCCTGCCGACCTCGAAGAAGCCGGCTGGCCGCGCGAGCCCGCCGCCATCAAACCCGGCGTCCCGTTCCTGATCTCGACTGCCGCAGCGGGTCTGCTGCGTCCCGATTCCGGGGTGGCCGACACGTCTGTCCTGTTGGCGTTGCTCAAACAGGTGGTGCCGAGCGGTCGGCCACACATTCGGCCCAACCCGCAGCCTGCCCGTCCCTCTGGTTCCTATGCGGTGTTCCACGCCCGCGACACCGCCGCACAGGCCAAGCAAGCGCGGCGGCACCTGACGTTCACGATGATCGCGGCCGCCGCCGCCGTCATCCTCGTGGCGGTCACCGGACTCGGCTCGACAGTCAACCAGGTGCTCGACGCCCACGACGATGTCGTCGCATTGGACGCGAACCAGTTGGGTCTGACACCGGGGCAGGACAAAGCCACCGGGCCCGCGAACCCCGCCAGTCCTCCGAAGGTCCTCAAGCAGGGAGCGGTCGACCCCGCCGTTACTCCGGTGCGGGCCACCGTGTTCTCCCCCGAGGGGCGGCCCGACAATCCGGAGAACGCGGGCAATGTCATCGACGGCGATGTCGCGACGTCCTGGGCGACGGACCGCTACTACGACGCGAATCCGTTCCCGGTGTTCAAGCAGGGTCTTGGTCTGGTTCTCACACTTCCGGAGCCGTCCAAAGTCGGCACCGTGGCCATCGAGGCCAAGACTGCGGGCACGGTCGTGCAGATCCGCACCGCACCGAACGATGCTCCACGGGCGCTGTCGGAGACGACAGAATTGACTGCACCGACGCCGTTGCAGCCCGGCGCCAATCGCATCGCGCTGCGCGCCGCGGACAAGACCTCCACGGTGATCGTGTGGATCACCGCGCTGAGCGACCACCGGGCGGAAATCTCCGAGATCACCATCAACTCCCCCGCGCTGGCCTGATATCCGGCCACGGCGCGACTCGTTGGCGCCAATTGCCAACTGCGGCACCGCACGGCCGTTAAGGTGCTCTGCGTGGGCAGGAACCTGTTAGCCAACGGCAGAGGGCGGTGGATGGCGGTCGGCGCCTCCCTCGTCATCTCCGGCGCGATGGTCTATGCCCAACAGACTCAGCCGGTGGCCCCACCTCAACCAGCGTCACCTGTCGCGGAAATGCCCACGTTCAACGCCGACCCGCCTTCGACGCCCGTCCCGACGGAAGCAGAGTTGCTCGCGGCGACCGCGCCTGCGGTGGATGCCCGGGTTTTCGACTTCGCGCTGCCCAAGGGAATCGCCCCAGAAGGAGGACTGCAGGTTCACACCGTCTGGGTTGCGCGAGCGATCAGTGCAATGTTCCCGGAGATCAAGACAATCGGCGGCTACCGGCAAGATCCGTTGAAGTGGCATCCGAACGGGTTGGCCATCGATGTGATGATCCCCGATCACAACAGCGAGGAAGGTATCGCGCTCGGCAACCAGATCGCCGGGTACGCGCTGGCGAACGCGGAACGCATGGGCGTCATCCACGTGATCTGGCGGCAGGGCTTCTACCCCGGCATCGGGGCGCCCAGTTGGACCGCCGACTACGGTTCGGAAACCCTGAACCATTTCGATCACGTACACATTGCGACCGACGGCGGGGGCTATCCGACCGGCGACGAGACGTACTACATCGCGTCCATGCAGAAGTAGCGGCGACGGCGAGGACGATCCGAAGTTCAGACCGCGACAGCCGCTGCGCCGCAGGAGAACAGGGCGCTCGACACCCGCCCCTCTGTGCATGCCACCGCCACCAGATCCGGCATGGACGACTCCTCCGGCGGCCACGGGAACGTCGGCGTCGTCGGGCGCTCCAGCGGAAAGATGCTGGCACCTTCCACGCCGGTGAGCCGGGCGACGATCTGGGCGACGATGTTGGTCGCGATGTAGGCGATGTCACCGACGATGTCGACCGGAATGATGGCCAGCTGGGCGAGCGGGCTGATCAGGAAGATCTCCTGATCAGCGAGCGACTGCAAGCCCGATGTGATGCCGTTGACGATGTTGTCGACGTAGTAGGGGATCGTCGCGACGATGGTGCGCACGCTGAGTGCGATGTTGGTGGCGATGTCGGGATAGCCGTACATGGCGATAGCATCCTGCAGCGCCTTTCGCAGCAACGCGTCGTTGTCGCCGGGCAACACTGTGCTGTCGTCGAGGTCGGTGAGCGAGACGCCGTCGGAGTCTTCGGCCGGCTGGTAGCCGAACAGGTGCATCACCGTCGGGGTGACGTCGATGATCGAATACTTGAGGTTCACCCCACCCTCGGTGAAAAGCCCCGGGGAGTTGGCGATGACGAACGTCGAGGTCTCGTCCGGTGACTGGAAGCCGTGACCGAAGCCCTTCTGCGGCTGGTGGCCATGATCGGTGACCATCATGATGGTCCACTGTTCACCGGTGAGGTCTTCCCAGTCCTCGACTGCCGCCATGATCGCGCCGAGGTTTTCGTCGAAGTTCGCCAGGGCTTCGAGGTACTCCGGTGAGTCGCCGCCGAACAGGTGCCCGTTCTCGTCGACACCGACGAAGTAGCTGAAGATCAGGTTGGCGACGTCGGCGCCGGCGGCGGCGATGGCCGCCTCGGTGTACTCACCGACGAGGTCGTCGGCTTCCAGCCAGCGCGGGTCGTCCTCCTGCTCCGGCACGTTGACGAGGTTGTCGACGCCGAGGCCGGACGCGGCGATGGCCGAGATGACGTTCCAATTGGCGATCGACGTCGTCTCGATCGCGGGATTCAGGGTCTCGAGCTGAGTGAAGACCGTAGGCCATTTGGAGTACGTCCACGGGGTGAAGACGTTGTTGATGACTCCCGTCTTCTCCCCCCACGCCCCGGTGAGGATGGACGTCCACGACGGGTTCGAGATCGTGGTGTGTCCGACGATTGTCGACGCGGCGGTGGTGCTGCCCTGGATCAGCTTGAAGAAGTTGGTGGTGAGCTCGGGATGGGCCAGCACGCGGCTCAGGTTGGTGCCGTCGACGCCGATGACCAGGACGTTGGGGGTGCCGACGTCAAGCACGTCAGCCTCCTCCGTCGTCGCGGCGGTGCGGCGCAGTGTGTTGCGTTCGAGCTCGTCGCGGGCCGCGGCCAACGACGCTAGGAACGTCGACCCCTGCAGGGGTGTGGCCGGTGACGGCTGCTTCGGGGTGACCAGCGAGCTGACCGGTTCGGAGACCACCTTGCTCACGGTTGGCCTCTCTGTCGGCGCGGCGTCGGGCTCTGCCCCGTCCTTGTCGATGACGGATTCGGCGGACTCATTGTCGTCATCGTCGGAGGCCGCCTCGGCCTGGCTCGCCTTCGTGGTGCGACGGTGCCCGGAGTCCTCGGCAGCCTGGTCTTCGGCGTCGCCGTCGGCGGCCTGGCTGTCGTCAGGGTCTGCGGCGACGGATTTGTCTGACGCAGACGACGCGGAGTCATCCGAGGATGAGGACGACGGGCTCGAGGACGAGGAGCTCGAGGACGATGTGCTCGATGACGATTCGCTTGAGGACGAGGAATCACCGTTATCTGCGTATGCGACGCCTGATGCAGATGCGACAGCCCAACCGACACCCAATGTCACCGCGAGTGCTCCGACGCGGCCAATGTTGTTGGCGTAGCTCATGGGTTTCCTTTCGACGAGGCACAGCACCATTGCGTCGACGACAGTCGCCGCTTCGGGTGGGCTGATTGTGCTTCACGCAAATTACGCCTTGGCGATCGTTCGCTGGCCACGATTCAACGAGTTAGTCGCGAGTCGGATGAGTCTGGTGGCGATGCCGATCGTGACGCCGCCAGATCGAGCCGCCTCCTACGGTGTGGCCTGCAGGGTGCGGATGACTTGTTGGAGAGGTTCCGGGACGGTGGACACCGCTCCGACATACGGGTGGGAAAGCTCGACCACGAGGAAGAGTTGCGCCCCGACGAGCGTTCCGATGATAGCCACCATGGCGAAGTGGTTGGCGGCCTTCTCCACGCCATAGATGATGGCGCAGCCCAACAGAAGACCGCTCGTGACAAAGATGACGGCCCACAGCGACCACGGCGGACCGGTGTCGGTGCGCGCTTGCAGAATGCGCTCGGCGCGGTTCTTGCTGAGGTCGTTCAGATTACTGAAAGACGTTGACAGAAGAGTCTTTTGCGCATCGGCGTCCGCCTGTATCGCTTCATAGGCGGCATAGAGCCGGTTGAGCGCTTGGTCTGCCGCCGGGTAGAACCGGCCTTCGTTGACCTCGTCCCACTCGGTGATTGCCGCTTGCTCGTACTCAAGCAGACTTTGCCGAATCCGTTCCCTGTCGGGCTCGCTGAAAATGTGGGAGTCCCTGGCCAATTGCGCACCGGCAGTTCCTTCGTTGCGGACTAGGTCATCTGCGTGGCTGATCTGGCCCCACATCGCTGAGACGACGAAGCCGATGAAGAACGCGAACACGAAACCGACGACCCCGAAGGCGAACTTGGTGACGTCGTTGTGTTCCTCACCGCGAAGGTTGGGAAATCGGCGCCGCACCACGACCTGGATGACGATCGCGGTGCCCGCCGTGCCGGTCACCATCAAGATCAGCAGCAGCCACGAGGGCACATGGGATACCAGCCACTGACTCAACGTTTCCCCCGTGTGCTCATCTCCGTTGCCCCGCCTGCTCGGGCGCTGAGTTCCGACTCTAGGTGCGGCGTCGGTCCAGCCAGAGATTGTTCAGCAGTTTTAGCAGTGCAGTGGGTCGCAGTCACGGCCACCCCGGGTCGGTGAGTGCGACGCCCGAGTCTGGACAGTCGGGAGCGCCGACACTGTCGGATTATTGGGGTGGCCGCTAGCGCGGAGCGACTGTGGACGCCTCCGACGCTGCCGGTCCGGTGTGGGGGCCGCCGCCGACCGGGTAGGCGTGCACCAGCGCAGAGGTGAGTTTCGGGACAGCATGGGTGAGCGTGTGCTCGGCCTCGTGTGCGATGCGGTGGGCCTCGGCCAGACTGACATTGGGATCGATGTCGAGTTCGGCGTCGGCGTGCAGGTGGTGCCCGATCCATCGCATCTTCACGCTCCGAACATTCGTGACGCCGGGTTCGGCGGCCAACGCCGTTTCGGCAGTGTCGATGAACCGGGGATCCACGGCATCCATCAGGCGGCGGAAGATGTCGCGCAGAGCGGTCCGCAGGACCGCGAGGATCGCGATCGTGATGACGAGTCCGATGATGGGGTCGGCGAGCGGAAAACCCAGCGCCACGCCACCGGCGCCGAGCAGTACCGCGAGCGAGGTGAATCCGTCTGTGCGGGCGTGCAATCCGTCGGCCACCAATGCCGCCGACCCGATTCTCCTGCCCACGCGGATGCGGTACAGGGCGACCCATTCGTTGCCGATGAACCCGATGAGGCCCGCGACCGCGACCCAGCCGACGTGGTCTATGGGGACCGGATTGATGAGACGGCGAGTGGACTCGACGCCGGCGATGATGGCCGAAAGGGCGATCATCGCTATGACGAAGAGGCCGGCCAAGTCCTCGGCGCGGCCGAACCCGTAGGTGTAGCGCCGGGTGGCAGCCCGGGTGCTGAGCGCGAAGGCGATCCATAGAGGGATCGCCGTCAGCGCGTCGGAAAAGTTGTGGATGGTGTCGGCCAGCAGCGCAACCGATCCCGATACGGCAACGATGCCGATCTGGGCGACTGCCGTCATTGCGAGGATGAGCAGGCTGATCTTCACGGCCCTGATTCCGGCTGCGCTGGATTCCAGTGCGCTGTCGATGCTGTCGCTGGCGTCGTGACTGTGCGGGGCGAACAGTTCGCGCAGGGCGGTCCCGAGCTTTCCCCCGCGGTGGCTGTGGCTGTGCGGCTGATCGTGGTGGGAACCGTGATCGTGGTCGGTGTGAGCCCTCTGGTGGGTCATGGCCGCCGGTCCTTGGCTGCAGCGGGGCTGGAAGTCTCTGCGTTGACCGCGTGCAACTCCGTGAGTTCGTCGGCGCTGCGGTGGTGGCCGGGAATTCCCGGTCCTGCGTGTTCGGCGTTGTAAACAGCGTCGGTGACCAGCTGGCGGACGTGATCGTTGTCCAGACTGTAGAAAATGGTGGTGCCCTCCCGGCGGGTCCGAACCAGCCGAGCCATCCGCAGCTTGGCCAGGTGCTGGGATACCGACGCCGCGGGTTTGCCTATGTGAGATGCCAAATCGT
This sequence comes from Mycolicibacterium iranicum, assembly GCF_001650495.1. GTDB lineage: Bacteria > Actinomycetota > Actinomycetes > Mycobacteriales > Mycobacteriaceae > Mycobacterium > Mycobacterium iranicum_A. The sequence continues at coordinate 169,742 of NZ_LWCS01000098.1, forward strand.
TGACCGACATCTCCCGAGTTCCCAACGCCCACAACACCTGGACGCGAGTGGCATCAGCGAGCATGCGAAAGACCTCGACGACAAGGTCGACTTGGTCGTCGGGAAGCCGCCGCGTGCATGCTCCCTTATCTACGTTCATACGCAGATAGTAGAGGGCTGGTTCCTGGCGCGGCAATAAGGGTGTTCGTCAACGGGCGCGTCAACAGCCGCCTCCCATCGCCGTCATCGACACCGCAACTGGAGAAGACTTGCGCGTCTTCATCCTCCAACCAGGAACTACCAACCCACCGGCGCCCCCAAGGACCCCCCACGGAAAGAGCACCGCGCTTCAGCACGAAGCGCGGCTCGGTGCAGAAGTGCCACCACAGCAACGCTCACGGCGACAGCGCTCATGATGATGATTTGACCCGTGACGAACGCTGGCAGATAGTCGTCAGCGTAGCCAGCGAAGCCAGCGGATACCTGTTGCGCGAGCGTGGGGTTGGAGATCTGCGCTGCCACAAGGGTGGAGATGAGGAGCGCGTAGCCGCCGACGATAACTGCCTCGCTACCCAGGCGCGCAAACTGCAGAAGGCCCGAGGCGGATCCGCTGCTGACCGCGGGTACCGATTCCAACGCGGCACGGTCGATGAGGCCGAGCGGCAGCCCAAAAGATAAGCCCAGCAGTAGCATCGGCAAAAACAGCACCCACACCGGCGGGAAAGCGGCCAGCAGGAGCATCCCCGCGTTGCCCAGAAGCATCAGCGCGGTCGCACCGTAGAAGATGCCGTACACGCTCAGGAAGGGGAATCGGCGCTCCAGCTGTACCCCGATGATGGGACCGATCAGAACGGGTCCGGAGAGTGCGATCATCACGATGGCAAGTTGACCGGAGCTCAGACCGTACACGGCGCTCAGTGCACTCGGTAGGTAGGTCAGCAGGGTCACGAATCCGAACGTTTGCAGCACAGGCATGAGAATGATGGAGATGAAGCGCGTGTTGCGCAGCAGACTCAGGTCGATGACCTTCGCGCCCGCTTCCCGGCGATGCCGAAGATCCGGCACAGTAGCGATCATCGCAAGCGAAACCGTGATGAGCGCCGCGATCGCCACGAACACTCCGCGCCAGCCGAAGAGAGTTGACAGCGCACCGGATATCGTTGGACCGACGGCGAGTCCCAACCCGATCGTGGTGCCGAACAGCGCGAACCCGCGGGCGCGTGTAGCACCGTCGAACGCGCCGGCGATGATCGCAGGTGTGCACGTGAGGACGGCTGCCCCGAAAGCGCCTGCCAAGATGCGCGCGACGTCGAGCGCGAGCAGGTCGGGCGCGGCCGCGCAGAACACAAGGGACGCGATGGAGCCGACCACGCCGATGACGAACGTGCGCTTGTAGCCGATGTGGTCGGAGACCACGCCCCACACCAAGGTGAACGCCGCGAATGAAGCGTTGAACCCGTTGACGACCCACTGCAGCGGCACCGTGTCCGCCCCGAGGTCGCGTGCGATGTCCGGCAGCACCGTCGCAATTCCGGCGATGCTGAGCGGCACGAGGAAGACCGCGATCAGAAGCGCGGGAAGAGCCAAGGGTGAGATCCGCTGGGAGGCGGGCGCGGTAGAGGTCATGAAGGCTCCTGAGCAGAAATGACGTGTCAACCTGACTCCCTCCGGCCGCAAGGTCGAACAGGCACCACGACGAAACGGGTTTCGTACCGATCGACCAAATACTATCCCAAGTCGGCGGTTTCTGTCCCGATCGATCAAAAACCCGTAAACTGGTCGCATGCCCCGTCCTCGCAAGTTCGACGAATCGACTGCTCTGCGCGCGGCGCGCGAGACGTTTCGCCGCTCCGGGTACGCCGGGACCTCGTTGAGCGATCTCGCCGAGGCGACGGGTCTCGGCAAAGGCAGCCTGTACAACGCCTTCGGCGACAAGCATCAGTTGTTCGAGCGGGTCGTGAGCGAATACTGCGATGAGGTCGATAGATCGACCGACAGGCGAATCGGCCGAGACGCAGGACTGGATGCCGCTCTTGGGTACCTCCGGGCGATGACCGATGACACGATCGCCGACCAGGCCCGTATCGGCTGCATGATCGCGAAGGTCACCTCGGAGTCGGCTACCAGCGAACCCGCGGCCGTGCAGCGGGCGTCACAGACGCTGCATCACGCGGAAGACGCTATCGCCGACGCGTTGACCCGCGCTCAGACTTCGGGAGAGTGGAAGCGGCAGGACAACCCTCGCGAAGTGGCTCAGCTGATAATCGCGATCAGCCGCGGCATCGATGCTCTCGGCAAAGCCGGCTATTCCTCTGACACACTTCGCGCGATAGAGCGGACCGCGACGCGCCTCATCACGCGCTGAAACGCGATCCGTGGACTGAAGTGATCGCTTCGTGAGCGCCGGCCGCTCGGGCCGTGGTGATTGCCTGAACGACCATCCGACCGGGCACCTTGCCGGATCCGGCCCTGCCGGCCCTCCTACGTGTCCGAGACACAGGTCGTCACATGCGAAAGGTGACGTGAGTTAGAAGAACAACGGGTCCACACCCGCAGTGTCGAACGACAGGTTCGACGACGAGGACCATCCGGCCTGCAGCATGGGGGGCGGCAGCGAACCGGCGACAACACCGCCTGACGCGGCATCACATTCCAGTTTTGGCGCGCGCGTTCGCCTACCGCTGCGGTGGTATGGCTCAGGACGTTGAGCCGAGCGGAATTGAGCCAGGCCATCATGGCCGGATCGCCGAACCACGTCAGCTGATTGCTGTTGTACGCCAGCATCATCCGCAGCCAATCCAGCGGCCCGTGCGGGGTGGGTACCGACAGGCAGTTGGAGCTCAGCGTCGGATGCGGCGCTGCGACGACAGGGCCTCCGGCAGTCCGCTTGAGCGTCCGGTAACCGCGCACCATGTCGCTCTGCTCGTAGCCGTCCGCCAAATCCGCTGCGCTCCAGCTCAGTTCAAGCTGCGGCAGACCGAGGTCCTCGCGGATGTCGTCGGCGAACATTCCATCGCCAGTATGAACTGTTGCACGCCCAAATTAGACTGGTGGCTCGGTAATGGACCTGCTCACCGCGCTGGATGCCGACGATCGAGGTCCGTTTCTTAAGGCCAACCCGCTGCTAGAGCGGCTTGGCTCGCAGCTGTAAGCATTTCCAGCCGGCGCCGGGCGCGGCGGCCCGCCCAGTAGGCAACCACCAATGCCACCCCCATCAGCGGATAACCCATCGCGATACGCGCGAACGCCAACCACCCGGTCGAGCCCAGATCGTAGAGCCACTGCTGGACGATGAACCTCGACAGAAACAGGGCCACGAACACCGCGGTGGCAATGTCGAATCCGTGGATGGATCTCGGATCGGAACGCCACGAGGGTTGGGCGCTGTCGTGGTTGGTCAGCAAGTGCCAGACCACCCCGACCAGCGGCCGGCGGGCCACGATTGACACGGTGCACACCACCGCCATGGCCAAGCTGATCCAGATGCCCGGGACGAAGTAGTTATCTGCCGAGCCGGTCAGGTAGGCGATCAGCGCGGCGACCACCACACCGAGCAGCCCGGAGAACGCTGGCTGGAGCGGCTCCTTGCGCATCATTCGCAACACGATCAGTCCGATGCTGGCGCCTACGGCGATCACTACCGCGGCATCCAGACCGGCGATGGCGTTCGCGACGACATAGGCGATGGTAGGGATGCTGGCGTAGATGAGCCCCGACACCCCGCCCATCCGATCGAGCAGGGTCAGCGGGGTCTCCGCGGACTGTTTATCAATGTCCTCAGGTGTAGGCATAGGTATAGCCGACACCCGGACGCAACGGCACAGTCAAGTCCTGTTCGCGGGATGGCCCAGAATGAGGCCATGGCCTGGAGCACAAGGGAGATCGCCGAGCTGGCCGGTACCAGCCTGAGGGCGGTGCGGCACTATCACGACATCGGGCTGCTCGCCGAACCCGAACGCCGCACCAACGGCTACAAGCAGTACGGCGTCGCCCACCTGATCCGACTGGTGCGCATCAAAAGACTGGTAGATCTGGGCTTCTCGCTGCCCCAGATCGCTGCCATGGGTGACGCCGACGGTCATCCGGAAGCCGAATTGCGGGCACTGGATGCCGAACTGGCCGACACCATCGGCCGGCTGCAAGAGGCCCGCGCCGAGCTGAGCCTAATCCTGCAGCACACCGCGCCCACCGACCTGCCGACGCAGTTCGCCTCACCGGACGCGATGGCCAGGATGTCGGACGCCGACCGCTCACTGGTGGTGGTGATGACGCGGGTGCTTGGCCCGCGCGGCCTACAGATCTATGCCGACCTGATCAACAACTCACCCGACGAGCCCGTGGTCCTAGAGTTCGACGAGTTGCCCGCCGACGCCGACGAGGCCACCCGGCAAGACCTCGCCGAGCGCATGGTGCCCTACATCCAGGCGGTACGCGCCGCCAACCCTGATCTGGGGCAATCGCGGGTCGACGCACCGGGTGGACAGCAGTACGTCGAGAAGACCATCACCGACGCCATGCACGAGCTCTACAACGAGGCGCAACTGGACACGTTGCGCCGCCAACGCGAGATCCTCAAAGCCCGAGAGCGGGAAGCGGCATCGGCGCCAGACGATAGCTAGGCGGCTCGGTACCCTGCAGATGCCTGACGAAGTAGTCCCACGTGCGGCGGTAGGAGTAGTGGGTGTACCCGAGCAGGGCGTGCTCGGCCCCGGGGATGAGGATCAGGTCGAAATCTTTGTCTGCCTTGATGAGTGCGTGGGCCAGCCGCATCGTCATGTACGGATGGGCGTTGTCGTCGAGCTCGCCGTGGATGAGCAGGAGCTTGCCCGTCAGGTTGGCAGCCAGCGGAACGTTTGAGATGGACGCGCGGCCTTCGTCGGTGAGGTCGCCGTGATAGTTCTCGGCCCACATCGCCAGGTTGACGTTGTTGTCGTGATTGCCTGAGACCGCAACGGCCACTCGGTAGAAATCGGGATAGGTGAGGATGGCCCGGGCGGCGGCGAAAGCGCCCGCGGACAGCCCGGTGATGCCCACCCGTGTGGTATCCAGCCACGGATGGCGGCGGCCCAGTTCTCGGATCGCGGCAACGTGATCGTCCAGGGCACCGGCGTTACCCATAGCTCGGTACGAATGGTCGTGGAAAGCCTTGCTGCGGCCCGCGGTTCCGCGTCCGTCGATGATGACCACCGCGAACCCCAGCGCAGCGAGCGGCTCCGGATGCCCGACGTGCGGCGAGTCGAATGCGGCGCCGGCGTTGTAGTTCTGCGGGCCGGGGTAGATGTGCTCGATCACCGGGTACCGTCGCTGGGCGTCGAAACCGTGTGGACGCCAGAGCAATCCGTAGATCGGTGTCTTGCCGTCGGCGCTGATAGTGCAGAACCGTTCGGGAGGACTCCAGCCGGCCCCCACCAGCGCGGCGGTATCCGGCGCCTCCAGCTGGGTCAGCACCTGTCCGGCACCGTCGCGGACGACGGACTGCGGCGGCACCGACGGCGACGATGCCTGGTCGATGAAATAGCCACCCTGTGGGGGGCTGATGCCGTCGTGATCCAGGTCGTCGTCGGTGAGCCGGGTGAAGTCGGTGCCGTCCAGGTTGACGCGGCAGATTTGCCGGACGTAGGGATCGTCGTGGACCAGGCCGGCGGTTACGAACCACACCTGCCGCGAGTCCTCGTCCAGCCAAAGCACCGAGCGCACCTGCCACTGCCCGCTGGTCACTTGCATGACCTGTTGTCCGTCAGCCGAATACAGGTATAGGTGCCCCCACCCGTCGCGCTGTGACCACCACAGTTTCTCGCCGGTCCGCAGCACCCGCGCCATCGGCGGGTCGCCCAGCTGCGCCGTCGGGTCCACCCGTGTCTCGCCCGTCTCGCTGATCAGGGTGACGACCGCGCCGGTGGCCGGGTCGAGGCGGCGAAGTTCGAGTGTCCGGGCGTAGCGCTCATGGTGCAGGAAATGCACGCTATCGCCGGATTCGCCGGTCCACCAGGCGTAGACGACGGCGGTCGCGTGCATGATCGGCGTGGGTTCGCTCTGCTGGCGCACCACCGTCCGGTCGGCGATGTGCAGGACGTTCCATGTCATCATGGCCTGGGTCGCTTCCCCGGGCATGGTGTAGCGGGTCCGGTGCTCCACCGGACGGCTGCCGTCTGCGGGTGACGATTCGACCAGGACCAGTTCGGGCAGCTCCCTCTGGTCGATCTTCTGCACGAGCAGTCGCGTCGAGTCCGGTGACCACTGCACGACGAACGGCGGTGGCAGCCCGACCGCGCGCATCAGGGCACGCCCACCGGTCGCATCGGCCAGGCCCCCGTATTCGAACTGCGGTTCGGCGTCGTCGGTGAGCCCGAACTCCTGCTCGCCGCCACGGGAGCGGACCCAGATGTTGCCGTCGCGGCGGATGGCCACCCAGGCCTTGTCCGGCGACTCGACCTCCCACGGCAGCGACGGCGTGCTGTCACTGCTGATGCAGGTGCCCGTGCTGTCCGACCACTCCCAGCGCGCATCGAAAGCGCTAAACCGGACGGTTCCGTCGTCGCAGATGTCGACCGCGGTGAGCGGCAGGTCGTCGCCCGTCACCGCATGGCCCGAGGCCACCGAGAGTGCGGCGGCCAGCCGATTGTGGTCGAACGCGTCTTCGCGGCTCTTGTTGGCGGGATCCACCACGACGTACCGCGTGCCCGTCTGGTACCAGAACCGCGTGCCGTCTGAAAGCCATTGCGGGCGCACGGCAGCGCCAGGTATCAGGCGCGCCCGGTTCGGCTGGAGCATCTGCTCGGCGCGGGCGTAGTCGGCGTCCGTCAGAGGCGAGATCGTGTCATCCGGCGTCATGTCTGTATGCAACACTGTGCCGCCGCGGCACAGTCAAGGCTTGACTCGGCCGCGGCGGCACGGTTTCTGCTGCCACCATGCCGCTGGCCGCTCTCTCCTATCTAGCCTCCCATTTCCTGAGCTTCCTCGGCAACGGCATTCTCGCCGTCGCGCTGCCGCTGATCGTGCTGCAGACCACCGGCAGTCCGCTGAGCGTGGGGGCGGTGTCGACGGCCACCGCGATCCCGGCGCTGCTGGTGGGATTGTGCGCGGGTGTGGTGATCGACCGGGTGAACCGCCGGACCTGTTCGGTGGTGTCCGATCTGATCTCGGCCGGTGCCGTCGCCGCCATCCCGGTGGTCGATGTGCTCACGAGCCTGAACATGTCGTGGCTGGTGGCGCTGGCGATCGTCGGATCGTTCGGTGACGTACCGGGATTGACGGCCCGGCAGGTGATGGTGCCCGCGGTGGCGCGTCACGCCGGTGTGCCGTTGGAACGCCTGATCGGGCTACGGCAGTCGATGACGTCGATGGCGCTGGTGATCGGGCCCGCGGCCGCCGGGACGTTGCTCTCGTTGTTCGACGGCAGCACAGTGCTTTTCGCGACCGCCGTCGCCTCCGCGGCGGCCGCACTGCTCACAGCCACCATGCCGCACCGCCTGGGCGCGGTGGAGGTCGATCGTAACCACCAGACGTCGCTGTGGACACAACTGTCCGCAGGCGCCGGGGCGCTGCGCGGCAGTCGCTTCTTGGCCGGCACAGTCGGGCTGACCGTCGGGCTGGCGTTGGCCTTCGGCGGCCTGCAGGGACTGGTGCTGCCGCTGTACTTCGATCTGATCGCCCGCCCCGATCTGCTCGGTTTCGTCTTGACCGCTCTGGCGGTGGGAATGCTGTTTGGGACAACAACGTTCGCCTGGTTGAGTAATCGTTTGTCGCGGCGGCTGTGGCTCACCGTGGCGCTGTCGGGGACGACGGTGGGGTTCCTGCTGATCGCCACCCTGATGTCACCGGCGGTGGTGTTCGCCGGGGCCGCCCTGTTCGGCGTCGCGAATGCCGTGCTCGCCGCGGTGATGGGGGTGATGCAGGCCGAGCGCATCGCCGACGGTGTCCGCGGTCGGGTGCTCAGCGTGCAGAATGCCTGCCTGCAGGTCGCCGCGCCGGTCGGCATCGGACTGGCCGGGGTGGTGGCGCAGTTCGTGTCACCGGTCGCCGCCGGGCTCACGGTGTTCGGCGTCTGGTTTGTAGCCGTGAGCGTGATCGTCGGATTGCGGGCGCTCAGCGACGTGGAGTCGGCCGTGCGGGTGTGATGCGAATTTGCACCGCCGACCGTCCGACCATGGTGCGTCAGGCATCCCACTCGCGAGGGCTTGCGACACTCTTGGCCCACTGGCTCAAACCGCCCCCTTCCCGAGAAGCAAAAAACCCGCTCCGACCTGGTCAGAGCGGGTTTTCTTATGTCGGGCTGACAGGATTTGAACCTGCGACCACTTGACCCCCAGTCAAGTGCGCTACCAAGCTGCGCCACAGCCCGTGGTGCCTCCGGGATCGCCGGCAGGCGGACGAAAGCTTACAACAGGCTGACCGCTGTATCCCAACCGCGTCGGTTGCAGCCGAGTCGGGTAACACGGACAGATGACGACGCGCGATGACACTCCCCTGTGGCTGTTCGCCGACCAGCTCGGTCCGGCGGTCCACGGCGGCGAGCACGCTCATCGCGAAGTCCTGCTCGTCGAGGCTACGTCCGCACTGGCCAAACGCCGCTATCACCGCCAGAAGCTGCATCTGGTCCTGTCAGCGCTGCGTCACGCCGAACGCGACCTCGGCGACCGCGCGACCCTCATACATGCCGACACCTACACCGACGCCCTGACCCGGTTCAAGCGGCCCGTTCTGGTGCATGAACCCACCTCCCACACCGCCGAACGATTCGTTCACCGCCTGCGCAAGCAAGGCCTTGTCGCCGACGTGCTGCCCACCCCTACTTTTGCTCTGCCGCGCAAGGACTTTCAAGAGTGGGCGGGACAACGCACCCGGTTCCGGATGGAAGATTTCTATCGCGATCAGCGTCGCCGCTTCGACGTGCTGATGAATGGTTCCGACCCTGTCGGCAACCGGTGGAACTACGACGAAGACAACCGCGAACCTCCGCCGAAGAAGCAGTCGACTCTCGACGTTCCGTCGCCCTACAAACCCCGCGAGGACGACATCGACGAGCAGGTGCGCCACGACCTGGACCGGATGGACCTCGACACCGTCGGGGCTGACGGTCCGCGCCTGTTCGCCGTCACACCCTCCGAAGCCAAGCGGGCGCTGACCCGGTTCATCGACCACCGGCTAGCCACGTTCGGCCGCTACGAGGACGCGATGATGGGCGGCGACTGGGCGATGGCGCATTCCCTGCTGTCGGTGCCACTCAACCTCGGGGTGCTGCATCCGCTCGACGCCGTCGAGGCCGCCGAACGCGCCTACCGCGACAAGAAGGCGCCACTGGCGGCGGTCGAAGGCTTCATCCGTCAGATCCTCGGCTGGCGCGAGTACATGTGGCACCTCTATTGGCACTTCGGGCCCGACTACACCGCCAAGAACGAACTGAATGCGCGCACCCACCTGCCCGACTGGTGGGCCGACCTCGATGCCGATGCCGTCACGGCCCGCTGTCTGCACGACGCCCTGGCCGGCGTGCGCGACCGTGGCTGGACCCACCACATCCAGCGGCTCATGATCTTGGGAAGCCATGCCCTGCAACGGGGTTACCGACCTGATGAGCTCACCGAGTGGTTCGCGACGGCCTACGTCGACGGCTTTCGTTGGGTCATGCCGACGAATGTCGTCGGTATGAGCCAGCACGCCGACGGGGGTCTGCTGGCCACCAAGCCGTACACCTCAGGCGGGGCTTACATCAACAAGATGAGCGACCACTGCGGCGACTGCAATTTCGATCCGAAGAAGCGTCTCGGCGAGGATGCGTGCCCCTTCACCGCCGGTTATTGGGCGTTCACCCATCGCCATCGCGACTTGCTCGCCAAGAACATGCGCACCCGCCGTGCGGTGTCGTCGATGGAGCGCCTTGGCGACCTCGAAGCCGTCTTGGAGCAGGAGTCAGCGCGAGATCGTTTCTGATTCGACGTCGTCTTCGGCGCGCTGGTCACCGTCGACGGCGAACTTCGGCGCACGCGACGTCCGCCACGCATAGACCACCAGCGAGGCCCACGCGACGACGATCACCGAGTAGATCGCCGTCGACCACGGCCATTGGATATCGAAGAAATGCACCAGTTTCTGGCTGTTCGTCAAGACGATGACACCGCCCACGGCAGAGCCCAGCAGCGCGGGACTGACGCGGCTGACGAGCCACGCCGCGAACGGCGCGGCGATGACACCGCCGACCATCAGGCCGACAACCACCGGCCAGTTGTCGAGAAACTCCTCGCGAAGCCCGACCAGGAAACCGAGGGAAGCCGATACCGACACCAGGAACTCGGACGCGCTCACCGAGCCGATGACGGTCCGCGGTGCGGTCTTGCCCTGCGAAAGCAAGGTGCTCGTGGTCACGGGACCCCAGCCGCCACCGCCCGAAGCATAGATGAACCCGCCGAACAACCCGAGCGGGGCAAGAAACTTCGCGCTGTGGCTGCTGCCCTTGGAGCCGAAGGTCAACGGAGTGCGCAACGAGAAACGCAACAGAACATAGGTGCCGATGCCGACGAGAATCGCCGCCATCAACGGGGCGGCGTGCTCGGTGGACAGCGACGACAAGACTGAGGCGCCGACGAAGGCGCCGACAGCACCGGGCGCCCCCAGCTTGGCGACCAGTTTCCAGTCGATGTTCTTGAACTTCCAGTGCGACAGGCCCGAAGCGAAGGTGGTGCCCACCTCGGCGAGGTGGACGGCGGCGCTGGCCTGCGCGGCCCCCACACTCGACAAGACCAGCAGCGTGGTCGCGGTGACGCCGAACGCCATACCCAGGGCCCCGTCGACCAGCTGGGCGCCGATACCGACGAGCGTGAAGATGAGAAGCGAACGCATGGGCTGCTTTCAGAAGGGGGTCGCCATGAGCGACCGGACGAATGGGTTGGGGGCGTCAGGGACGCCGACAACACCACTCGTCGAAGGCCATCAAGCGGCGCGACGGCCAGAAAGGCTCGAGCGCGGATACGTCAGACGGCGCCGGCGTGACCAGCACGCGATCAGCCATCGAGAATCCCATCGTCGAGTCCTACCCAAAACCCTGCACAGCTTACACAGTCAACAAGCGCCACAGCCCGATCAATCCCACCACCACGATGATTCCTCGCAGCATGCCCGGGGACAGTCGCCGACCGTAGTGGGCACCAAGGAACCCGCCGATCAGCGATCCAACCGCGATCAGGGCCGCCGCGCTCCAGCTGATCCGATCGAAGGCGACGACGGTGTAGGCCACCGCGGCCACGATGTTGACGATCAGCGACAGCAGGTTCTTTGCCGCGTTCATGCGCTGCATTTCCTCGGGCAGCAGCGCTCCCATCACGGCAATCAGCAGGATCCCCTGGGCCGCCGTGAAGTAGCCGCCGTACACGCCGACGGCGAAGGTCCCGGCGACGAGTGCCGTCATCCGCGCCGCCGACACGTGATCTGCGGACTGCCCGCTGGCCTCTGCCCGGTGCTTGGCCCAGGCCTGGATGCGTGGTCCGAGCACCACCAGGACCAGCGCCAGGATCAGCAATACGGGCACGATCTGGATGAAAACTTTCTCCGGGAGATGCAGCAGCAGCCAAGCGCCGCCTCCGGCACCGATCAACGAGGCTGGGATCTGCCATTTCAGCCTTCCCCACTGGCCACGCAGCTCGCGGCGGTAACCCCACGTCCCGGACACGCCACCCGCAACTAGGCCGACCGCGTTCGACATGGTCGCGGTGACCGGCGGAAAGCCGAGAGTCACCAGCGTCGGGAAGGTGATCAGCGTGCCGGAGCCGACGAGCGCGTTGATGGCACCAGCCCCCACGCCGGCGAGGGCGATGAGAACCATATCGAGGACAGACACTCGGCTGAGACTATCGGGGGCACTGATAAGGCAACCCACGCAACCTCCCCGTCGCGGTGCGAGTTCGGCGAACCCGCGTCCAATCGACGGTCGCGTCAGTATCGTGCGTCTTGGCTGCGAGGTTGGGGGGCATCATGGCCGACGAGCGACAGATTCTCGAGCTGCGCATCCACGGCGTCAACAACACGAAACCGGAGGCGATGCTGGGCCTCGACGCCAACGACGTCGAAATGTTCGCCGGCGACAAACTCGGAAGCTTCTGGCGACCGACCGCTGCCGGACGCGCGAAGGGTGACATCGACGACCGAGTCGAACGCGAGGCTTACTCCTGGGGCGAGATGGCTCGCCGGTCGATCGGTGGTGACTCCGGCTGGAGCAAGGCCGTCGGCGTGGCATCACGAGCAGGATGGGCGCTTCTGCTGCCCTTCGGTCTCGTCAACATCGCCTACTGGACCCGAAGAGTGGACGACGGGCCGGGCGCAAAGACCGAAAAGTCCGACATGCGTTGGTGGAGACGAATTGCCGATTGGAATGGTTGGGGCGCTGCGACTCTGCGTGTCGGTGGCCTGCTCCTGACGCTGCTGCTCGTAGTCACCGCGTGTGGAGTGGCACTCGATCTGGTAGCAGTGCAGTGTTTTGTCGGCAAGACCAAAGTGTGTACGGCGCTTCCGTCGGCCCTGGATTTCCTCATCACGATGGGCCAGGCGCGCCGGCTCGCGCTCCTGAGCGCGGTGCCTCTCGTGCTCGTCCTCGGACTCTTGGGGCTCAGCGCCGCCACCCGAGTTCGCTACGAGCAACCTGATCCCGCCGCGCCGGAGCCCAAGAAGCCTGTCGAGACCACGCAGTCGACCATCCCCGATGATGAACCGCGCGACGTCGTGGCAGCTCTGGGTTCACATGAGGTCGAGGCCGCGACGGTGACGCCCAAGTGGCCGCTGCTGGCGGAGGAAGGCTTCTGGAGCCATCGGAAGGTCACCGGAGTAACCGCTCGTTTGCACTTGGCCGCCGCGGCCGTAGTGGTGAGCCTGGCCACGGCGGTACACATTCTCTTCGGATACAGCACCGACTGCGAAGCCCTGAACACAGCTGTCAACAATGGCGTGAATCCATTCCATTTCATGGCCCAATGCTTGCCGCAAGCGCAAGCCAGCCCCCGGGCGGATTGGGAGCTAAGCGTCATCGTGCTCGGCATCGCGGCGCTCTTCGCAATCCTGCTGAGCCTCATCGCACGAAGCGACTACGCCGTCGACGTTCAAACTTTGTTCGGCCCCAGGGAAAATCGTTCGAGAGCAGCGATGTTTGTGACTGACTGGTCTCCGGTTGTCCTCGGCGGCGTCGTGTTCGTGTTGCAGACGGTCATCCTCGTCAGTATCGACGGAAGCCATGAACCGACAGTTCGGTACCTGATCGGAACGTCCGCCGCACCGGCGTTCATCCTGACGGTGCTGGTGACGATCGGTATGACGGCACTTCTATGGCGGCTCGCAATCGGATCGCTGACGCGACATGCCCCGAATGCCATCGCCATCTCGGTCATTGTTTTGACCGCCTGGATAGCTTTGGACCACAACGACACTCGGCGAGCCCTCATCACCGGGGCGGTCGTCCTACTGCTCCTGTCCATTCTCGGGTTCAGGAAGTGGCTGGTGGCACACGATGCCGCAGAGGGGCGGCAGGACGCGAAAATGACAGCGTGGAATGGTTCGGCGCCCGGCGTATTCCTCTTACTGGCAACGTTTCTCGCCATGCTCCTGTCCAGCGCAGTGGTTTCTGCAACGGGGAATTGGCTCAACAGTGCGAATACCGCCGCGTCGTTGGCCGACACGAAGCAGCCGGTATCACCTCAGCCCATTGACTGTGCCTATTCGTGTTCCACCGACCTGTTGCCACCGAATCTTGAAGTGCCATTGCCCTACATGTGGTTCGGGGCCATCTGTCTGCCGCTGGTTGTTCTGATCATGGTGGGTGTGGCCGGTATAGCGGCGTGGAGGTCATTCCGGTGGAACGGTGGCAAGAACCCAGGCAGCAAGGTCGACATCAAGGGTTCGGTACTGCAGAAGCGCAGAGTCGCGGCACTGGCCCACCGGGCCGAACGCATTGTTTCGTGGCTTGCGCTCGCTGGCACGATGGGAATCGTTGCGTCCCTCGGGGTGTCGGCGTGGGGTCTGCGACCCGTCTACAAAGAAGACGGCGACTATCCCTTCAATGTCGATGCGCAGCAGGTCGCCTTGGACGTTGGGATGGTCCTGCTCGCCGCGGGCGGGCTTGCCGTGATCGGCGTTGCGGTAGGCGGCAGCATCGTCGGAGGGGCCCGCCCACTGGGCCTCGCGTGGGACCTCATGTGCTTTCTACCCCGCTCGGGCCACCCACTCGCGCCGCCATGTTACGCAGAGCGCGCGGTACCGGAACTGATCGAACGATGCGTCGACTGGCAGAAGCCGAAACAGGGCGCCGCCGAGGGAGCGATCGTTCTCTCCGCACACAGCCTCGGATCCGTCCTCGCCGTCGCGGTGGTCCTTTCCCCGCGAGTCGACAAGTCGCGGGTCTCCCTCCTCACCTATGGCAGTCAGCTCCGCGCCTATTTCAGCCGGATATTTCCGGAGTTGTTGGGTCCGACGGTGCTTGGCATTCAGGCGTGCGCGTCCAGCAGCCTGAGGACCGAAGACCCCTGGCAAGATGAGATCGAGATCCACCGCCACGAGTTCGAGCTGACCGACGATGGTCGACTTTCGCGCCTCGACGGAGCCGAACGCGTCCTGTCATTCGACGAGCGGGCAGTGACCAGCACGTTGACAGACGGCACGAAGCAACTGCGTTGGCGAAACCTCTGGCGCCGCAGTGACTATCTGGGTTTCCCGGTATTCGGGTATCCGGATAATCCAATCGACAACGAGGCCGAGGAAGTTGTCAGGGTGCACTACCTCGCAGAAGTCCAGACACACAGCGACTACCCCAAGACAGACGCCTACAAGGACGCTTTCGCCGAGCTGATTGCAGCCAACCTATTCAGCGACGAGCCTTCGGGCCCCGCTTCTCCCGAACCCTGACGTTGATTCGGATCGGGCTGCCTTCGAAACCGAATGTCTCGCGCAGCTTCCGCTCAAGGAAGCGGCGGTAGCCCGCCTCGAGGAAGCCAGTGGTGAACAGCACAAAGGTCGGCGGCCTCGCCGTGGCTTGGGTGGCGAACAATATTCTTGGTTGCTTACCCCCGCGCACCGGCGGAGGGGTCGCGGCGACCACTTCTTTGAGGAACGTGTTCAGCTGACCGGTCGTGATCCGTTTGTCCCACGATGCCAGCGACGTCTCCAATGCGGGCACCAGCTTCTGCACGGCCCTGCCCGTCTTCGCCGAGATGTTGACCCGCGGAGCCCAATGCAGCTGCGACAGCTGCAGATCGATCTCACGATCCAGCAAGTAGCGGCGATCCTCGTCGACGAGGTCCCATTTGTTGAACGCCAGCACCAGCGCCCGGCCTGCTTCGATCACCATCGACAAGATCCGCTGGTCCTGTTCGGTCAGCGGCTGTGACGCGTCGACGAGGACGATGGCCACCTCGGCGGAATCGATCGCTCCGTGGGTGCGCACCGACGCGTAGAATTCGTGACCGCTGGCCTGGCCGACCTTACGGCGCAAACCGGCGGTGTCGACGAAACGCCAGAGCTTGCCGTCCATTTCGATCAGCGAGTCCACAGGGTCGACGGTCGTTCCCGCAACGTCGTGCACCACTGACCGCTCGTCGCCCGAAAGGCGATTCAGCAGTGAAGATTTACCGACGTTCGGCTTACCGATCAACGCTACCCGGCGCGGACCGCCGCCACCGCCGGCCGACACTTCTGACACGGTAGGCAGCGCCCTGACGACGGTGTCGAGCAGGTCGGCGACGCCACGGCCGTGCATGGCGCTGATCGTGTGCGGTTCTCCCAACCCGAGCGACCACAGCGCGGCGGCGTCGGCTTCGCCCCGCTCGTTGTCGACTTTGTTGGCAGCCAGGAAGACCGGCTTTCCGGATCGCTGCAGGAGTTTCGCTGCCGCCTCGTCGGCCGCGGTGGCTCCTACGACCGAGTCGACGACGAAGATGATCCCATCGGCCGTGCGCATGGCGACGGATGCCTGATCGGCGACCAGTTGCTGCAGCCCCTTCGCATCGGGCTCCCATCCGCCCGTGTCCTGCACCACGAATCGCTGTCCCGCCCAGGTCGCGTCGTAGGACACCCGGTCTCGCGTCACGCCGGGGATGTCCTGCACGACCGCTTCCCTGCGGCCCAGGATGCGGTTGACCAGGGTGGACTTTCCGACGTTCGGCCGGCCTACGACGGCGACCACGGGTGGGGGCGCCGTCATTTCCTCAATCGCCTCGGAGACCTCCTCGGCCCCGACTTCCCAGTCGCCTTCGTCGAACCAGACGCCGTCCCCGGCGGCCGAGCCATCACCTCCGGCGTCAGTGTCGTCCGAAGTCATTGTCCTACACCCACTTTCTGCGCGACGAGCTCAGTCAGACGAGTGATGACCTCGGATTGATTCATCGCGCTCGTGTCCACCACGATCGCATCGTCGGCAGCACGCAGTGGTGACACCGCACGGGTGGAGTCGAGGTGATCGCGGCGCTCGACGTCGGCGAGCACCGCTTCGTAATCACTGGGCAGTCCGCCCGCGACGTTCTGATCATGCCGACGTCTCGCCCTCTCCTCGGCCGAGGCGGTGAGGAAGATCTTCACGTCGGCGTCGGGCAGTACCACCGTCCCGATGTCTCGGCCTTCGACGACGACATTGCCGGACGTCGAGGCGAGTTCGCGCTGCAGCTCGACGAGACGCGTGCGGACCTCGGGAACAGCGGACACCGCCGACACCGCCCTGGTGACGGCGTCGCCACGGATCTCCGTCGAAACGTCTTCGCCCGCAAGGTAACAGCGGTCCTGACCGGGATCGTGACCGACGCTCATCTCGACGTCGCGCGCAGCCGCGGCGATGGCTGCCGGGTCTTCGAGGTTGATGCCCGACCGCAGCACACTCAGGGTCACGATCCGGTACATCGCGCCCGTATCGAGATAGGCGGCACTCAGTGCCGTCGCCAAACCCCTTGCCACCGATGATTTTCCGGTACCTGCTGGGCCGTCGATCGCGACCACCAGGGACTGGCTCACAACCCCACCGCCTTGTACAGTTCGCCGATCTCCTTCTGGGTCAACACCCGGATGCTTCCGGGGCGCTGGTCACCGAGGCTGACCGCGCCGATGTCCGTGCGGACGAGCTCCTGTACAGGGAAGCCGACCTCGGCAAGCAGACGCCGGACGATGTGCTTGCGGCCTTCGTGGAGCGTCACCCTGACCAGCGTCTTGCCCGGCACGGTGTCGACCACCGCGAAGTCGTCGATCACCACCGGTCCGTCGTCGAGTTCGACGCCACCGCGCAATTTCTTACCCAGCCCGCGCGGCACCGATCCGAGCACGGTGGCCACGTAGGATTTCGGCACCTCAAACGAAGGATGCATCAGGCGGTGGGCCAGCTCGCCGTCATTGGTGAGCAGCAGCAATCCTTCGGTGTCGGCGTCCAGCCGTCCGACGTGAAAGAGGTTCTTGTTGCCGCGAACCCGATGCTCGACGAGGTCGCCGATGCACGGGCGTCCCCGATCGTCGGACATCGTGGAATGCATCCCGCGCGGCTTGTTGATCGCCAGGTACATCCGCTCGTCGTCGATCGAGATCCGGGCACCGTCGACCCGGATAACCGACACGGCGGGGTCCACCCGGGTACCCAGTTCGGTGACGATCTGGTCGTCGACCTCGACGCGGCCGTCGAGGATCATCTTCTCGGCGACCCGGCGGGAAGCAATTCCCGCCTGGGACAACACTTTTTGCAGGCGTACACCTTCGCCATCGGTCATGTTCAGTCCTGATCCACGTCGAACGACGCCGGCACCTCGGGTGCCGACGACGTCCCGTTGAGTTTCATGAAACGCGGCTCTTCACCGAGGGTTTCACTGAGGTCGTCGATCACGTCGACATCGGGCAGCAGAGGTGCGATGTCCGGCAGGTCGGTCAACGACGTCAACCCCAACCGTTCCAGGAACAACTCGGTGGTGGCGAACGTCACCGCGCCCGAGTCGGCGTCGGTGCCCGCTTCGGTGATCAATCCTCGCGCCATCAGGGTGCGCATCACCGCGTCGACGTTGACGCCCCGCACCGCGCTCACGCGAGCGCGAGTGACGGGCTGGCGGTACGCCACTACGGCGAGGGTCTCCAGCGCCGCCCGGGTCAGCTTCGACCGGGCACCGTCGAGAAGCAATTTCTCGACATACGGCGCGTACATGGAACGCGTGTACATGCGCCAACCGCCGCCGGCCTCACGCAGATCGATACCGCTGTCACGCGCGGCGAAACCATCGGCGAGAACCTGCAGCCGCTGCGCAATGCGACCGGGGGGCTGGCCGGTGGCGGTGGCCAGCGCATCGACGGATGCCGGGGTATCGACGACGAGCAGCAGTGCTTCGAGGACGGCATCCAGCTCAGCCTCCTGCAGCTCGGGAGCTGCGGCTTCGTCGAACTCGTCGGTTCCGAGGTCGGCAATCAGCTCGCTGTCGAGCTCATCGTGAGTCGAGATGTCTTCTGTCATCGTCTTTCTATTCCGCATCCGCGGTTGCCAGCTGGTCGCTGGTCGGCCGCTCGCCGGTCCACGAAATCTGGAGCACACCAAGCGCTTCTGGTTGCTCGAATGCTACCGCCCGCGCTCGGTACAACTCGAGCAGCGCCAGGAACCTTCCGACGATCTCCATCGGCATTCGGCAGTCGGCGACCAAGTCGGAGAATGTCGCCCAATGACCGATCCCCCGCTGCTCGAGCAGCGACATCAGGTTCGCCGCTTGCTCGGGCACCGAGACCGCCACCTGGTGCAGGTGGTCGAGACCCACGGACGGCGTCGGGCGAGGGGTGAACGCCGCTGCGGCGATCTCGGCGAATCGCGCCGCGTCGACACCGAGCATCACCTCGGGTAACAGATCGGAGTAACGGTCTTCGAGCGACACCGCGCGCGGATAGCTGCGCATCGCCGCGGCCTCGAGCTCGGCGAACATCTCTGCGACGTGCTTGAACGCCCTGTACTGCAGCAACCGTGCGAACAGCAGATCGCGAACCTCGAGAAGCGCCAGGTCGTCCTCGTCGTGAATCTCGCCTGCGGGCAGCAGACGCGCGGCCTTCAGGTCGAGCAGCGTGGCGGCGACCACCAGGAATGATGTCGTCTCATCCAGCTCGAGCTGAGGGCCGATCGCCTTGGTGTACGCGATGAACTCGTCGGTGACCTGATGCAGCGCCACCTCGGTGACGTCGAGCCGGTGACCGAAGATCAGTTGCAGCAGCAGGTCGAACGGGCCCTCGAAGTTGCTCAGCCGAACCTGGAAACCAACCGGGGTCGACTCGTCTTCCGGGGATACCGCGCTCACGCGCCGAACCGGTGGATGACCTCACGCGCCAGCGCCCGATATGCTTCGGCCCCAGCCGATTTGGGCGCCCAGGTGGTGATGGGTTCGCCGGCGACACTGGTTTCGGGGAAGCGCACGGTGCGCGTGATGACGGTGTCGAACACGAGATCGCCGAACCGCTCGACCACTCGCGCCATCACCTCGCGGGAGTTCACGGTCCTGGGGTCGTATCGGGTGATCAGGATTCCGCTGATGGACAGCTTCGGGTTGAGCCGGTCGTGGACCTTCTCGACCGTGTCGGTCAGCAGGGCCAGACCGCGCAGCGAGAAGAACTCGCACTCGGTCGGGATGATGACCCCGTCGCTGCACGCCAGCCCGTTGACGGTGAGCAGCCCGAGCGACGGCTGGCAGTCGATCAGAACGTAGTCGTAGCGGTCCAGCACCGGGTACAGCGCGCGGGCCAGCGACTGCTCCCGGCCCACCTCGTTCACCAACTGAATCTCCGCGGCGGACAGGTCGATGTTGCTCGGCACCAAATCCAGGCCGGGAACGCGGGTCGTGATCAGCACCTGATCGATCGACACCCGCGGCTCCACCAGCAGGTTGTGCACGGTGTGGTCCAGTTCGTAGTGGGGCACTCCGAGACCCGCCGACAACGCACCCTGGGGATCGAGGTCAACAAGCAGCACCCGTCTGCCGTACTCGGCGAGGCTCGCTCCCAGATTGATCGTGGAGGTCGTCTTGCCGACGCCGCCCTTCTGATTGCACATCGCGATGACCTTGGCGGGACCGTGCGACGTGCGCGGTGCAGGCTCGGGGATGTCGCGCGGCATACGGCCGGTCAGGCCGGGTGTCGGCTCGGGGTCCAGTCCCGTGTCGTCGGTCATGCCGGACCGTCGCTGGTCAGGCAACCTTCAGGCATGGCGGACATCCGGGCAAGTTTAACGGTGCGCAACGCGCTGGTGAGCCAGACCCGCAGGCAACATGCCCGCAACCCTCCTAATCTGTCGGCATGGGCATCAGGTCATGGGTACGGCTGCTGGCCGGCATGCCGTCTTTCATCCGGACGGGTCAGATCGGCGACGGGCGGGAGGCGGCCTGCGCCGCACACGTCGAAGCCAACGCCCGCCCCGGAGACATCGTCGACGTCCTGGCCGCGATCGACTCCTTCGCCTACGAGCAGTCGATCCTCGTCAACATCGGCGACGCGAAAGGCACGCTGCTCGACGCGGCCGTGCGCCGCGCCGGCCCCGGCCTGGTACTCGAGCTCGGCACCTACTGCGGGTACGGCGCCCTTCGGATAGCGTCGGCAGCCCCATCTGCGCGGATCTGCTCGGTCGAGTTCTCCCCCGCGAATGCCGACGTGGCGCGACGGATCTGGGCGCACGCCGGGGTCGCCGACCGGATCACGTGCATCGTCGGCACCCTCGGCGACGGCGGGCGCACCGCCGACACGCTGGCCCGCGAACACGGGTTCACCTACGGGGCTGTGGACCTCGTGTTCATCGACCACGACAAACGGGCCTACCTGTCCGACCTGCGCACCATCCTGATGCGCAACTGGCTGCACCGAGGCTCGATCGTCGTCGCCGATAACGTCGGCTTTCCCGGCGCGCCTGCCTACCGGGCGTATATGCGGGGTAGTGAAGGCTCGGTGTGGAACACCATCGAGCACCGAGCCCGTGTCGAATACCAGACGCTTCTCCCCGACCTGGTACTCGAATCGGACTATCTCGGCTAGACCTGATCACCGGGCCCGCGGGTGCGCTCCTGCCCACACTTCCCGCAGCGCGTTGACCGTGACCATCGTGTAGATCTGGGTCGTCGTCACCGAGGCGTGGCCGAGCAGTTCCTGTACGACGCGCACGTCGGCGCCACCGTCGAGCAAGTGGGTGGCGAACGAATGCCGCAAGACGTGCGGGGACACCGTCGCGGTGATGCCCGCGCGGTCGGCGGCGTCCTGCAGCACCTGCCAGGCGCTCTGGCGCGACAGCCGTCCGCCGCGGGCGTTGAGGAAAATCGCCGGCGTGCCTCTGCCGCGGCGCGCCAGATCCGGCCTGCCGCGTACGAGGTAGGTGCCCAGCGCAGTCACGGCGGGACGCCCGATGGGGATCAACCGCTGCTTGCCGCCCTTGCCTTGTAGGAGGACGGACCTGGCCTGGGTGTCGACGTCGTCGATGTCGAGACCAACGGCCTCCGAGATCCGGGCGCCGGTCGAGTACAGCAGCTCCAGCAACGCGCGGTTGCGCAGTGTCAGAGGCGAGTCGGCGTCGCTGTCGCCGCCGGCGGCCTCCAGCAACGCGACCACCTCGTCGAGGGTCAGGCTCTTGGGCAGCCGGCGGCTCGGGGTCGGCGGCTTCACGTCGCGCGCCACGTCGATGGCAGCGATACCCTCGGCGGCCGCGAACTTGTGCAATCCGCGGACGGCGATGAGGGCACGGGCCGCCGACACCGCCGACAGCGGCACCACACCGTTGTCGGGGTCGCCGCGCCTCAGGGCAACGAGGAATTCACTGACATCGGCCTCCGCGACACCGCCCAGGTCCGTGACACCGCGCGACGAAAGATGGTCGGCGTAGCGCCGGAGGTCTCTGCGGTAGGAGCTGAGAGTGTTGGCCGCGACGCCGCGTTCGATTGCCAGGTGGTTGAGGTAGCTCTGGAGCTGTTCGTCCAGTACCGGCGAATCGACACCTGTGGTCATGGGCGGCCCACTCGACGGGCGAAGGCTCTGGGTCGATCGACCCACGGGGCGTCGACCGGTCTCAACGTCTCGACGTCGGGCATGGCGTGCGCGGCGAGGATGCCCGCCACCGCGATGGAGTTCACGATGTCTCCGGAGTAGATCCTCGCGACGGCGTCGTCGAGGTCGACGCGTTGCACCTGCAGATCCGCTTCTTCGTCGTGGGCCTCTGGCCGCTCGACCTCGCTGAGGCCGGTGGCCAGGAACACCCGCACGCTCTCGTCGCAGAAGCCCGGCGCGGAGTTCGTGTCGACCAGCGTCCGCCAGCTGTCGGCCGCCAGGCCTACCTCCTCGGCCAGTTCGCGCGCCGCGGAGACATGGGGTTCCTCACCGCTGAAGTCGAGAAGACCGGCAGGCAATTCCCACAGTCGCCTGCCGAACGCGTGGCGGTACTGGTGGACCAGCACGATCCGGCCGTCGTCGTCCGCGGCGACGACCGCGACGGCGCCGAAGTGTTCGACGACCTCCCGCCTGGCCGTGCGCCCGCCGGGCATTCGCACCTCGTCGGCACGCAAGGCCAGAATCTTGCCGACATACACCGTCTCGGTGGCGGCGACGGAGAACGCGTGCGTGCCCGGTGCGTCCTCAGCCACGGGCCGGGGCGTCCTCGAGGGCGTGTTCGGCGCCGTTGGGTTGCTGGTCGGGAATCGCCGGCATCTCGACCGGAAGGCGTTCGCCGTTGTTGTACTCGACCGCCGCCCCGATGAAGGCGACGAACAACGGGTGCGGGC
>NZ_LWCS01000099.1 GCF_001650495.1 Mycolicibacterium iranicum
ACCGGTGGCAGGACGACGCCGGCCAGCTCATCCTCGCCAAGCGAGCACCCGAACCCGACGACCCGGTAGCGGGCGGCCTCTACGCCGCCGACACCATCGTCTTGTCCATCCCGCGCCAGGTCGGCAAGACCTACTTGATTGCCTGCATCGTCTTCGCGCTGTGCCTGATTCATCCCGGTCTCACGGTGATCTGGACCGCGCACCGCAAGACAACCGCCGCCGAAACTTTCGAGACATTCGCCGGGATGGCCGACCGGTCCGAAGTCAAGCCGCACATCAAGCCCGGCCGCGGCGGCGTTAAGCGCGGCCGCGGCGACGAAAAGATTCTGTTCCGCAACGGATCTCGAATCTTGTTCGGAGCGCGCGAAAATGGCTTCGGTCGCGGTTTCTCCAACGTTGGCGTCATCGTCTTCGACGAAGCGCAGATTCTGACCGAAGCAACGCTGGAAGACATGGGCGCCGCACAGAACGTCGCGGCCAACCCGCTGACGTTCATGATGGGCACCCCGCCCAGGCCGAAAGATCCTGGCGAATACTTCGAGACCCTGCGTCAAGAGGCCATTGACGGCGAGGTAGACGACTCGCTCTACATCGAATTCTCGGCAGACCGCGCAGCCGCGGAAGCCAATCCGATGGACGACGACCAGATCCGAAAGGCCAACCCGTCCTACCCGCACCGGACGTCAAAGCGGGCCATGCTGCGACTGCGGAAAAAACTTAAGTCGCTGGACTCGTGGATGCGCGAAGCCCTCGGAGTCTGGGACGAGGTTTCGGTGCACCGCGCGCCGATCACCGAAAGCATCTGGCGCGACCTTCTCGACTTCGGCCCGGACCTCACGGTGGCGCCCAACGCGCTCGGCGTGGACATGTCACACGGCATGGACATTTCGGTGGGCGCCTGCTGGCTCGAGGACGACGGCGGGGCCCACCTCGAGGAAGTCTGGGCCGGCACCGACTCCCTAGCCGCGATCGACTGGATCGCCAAGGCCGCCGGCCGGCGGATGGAAGTCGTCATTGACGACCTCTCACCGGCGGCGCACATGATCCCCACGCTGAAAGCCAAAGGCGTCAACGTGCGGCGATCACACAGCCGCGACATGGCCAAGGGCTGCCTGCTGTTTGAGACATACTTCAAGGGCCGCAAGCTGTCCCACGC
>NZ_LWCS01000100.1 GCF_001650495.1 Mycolicibacterium iranicum
AAGGTGGCGCGCACCCTCACGGCGGCATCGAGCGCGCTCGCCAGCGATGCCCCGTTCCCGTATCTCGCACCGGCGCTATTTAATTCGACCATCCGTAGATCGAAAGACATCGGCTGGGACGGGGCCAGGTTCACCGTTAGGGATACCGGGCCATACCTGCTGAGCATCGGTCTGAAGACGTCGACGACACCGGGCGGTGTGCAGGAGACGTTCATCGGCGCGTTCATCAACGGCGCTATCGACTCGTGGAAGTTCACGGGGCTCTGGACGAACGGCGTGCAAGACCATTTCGCCGCAGAGATTCCCGTCTATCTCGTGGCCGGGCAGAACGTGACTGGCGGCGTGCGGTTCGGCAACGACCCCGCCATCGTCGGCACCGCCGACGGCACCGCGACCTACATGACCTTGACGAAGCTCGGTTAGGAGATCCCGTGGGCGTCACACTGTATATCGACCCGCTCGGCGGCACGCTGGAAATCAATAAGACGTTGGGCGGCATGTTCGTCGCTCCAACGCTGCCCCAGCAGAAGACAATTCGGATCGACTGGCCGAACAACTCGAAGAACGGTGCGGAACTGCTGCCGTCGAGCGGACAGCACTACGTCATCGTCGCCAACCTCAAAGCCGAGATACCCAAGCACCTGCCGAATGCCACGGCAGCTGACCCGATTCGGGTCGTCGGGCACTCGGGCGGCGCGCAAGGCATCGACCGCTTTCTCCGCGAGGAAGGCGCCTGGCTATTGGCGCTGCTCAACTCGCTGGGCAAAAGCATCAACTGCATCAGGTTCTACCTGCTCGGCGATCCTGAGCAAAAGTTCACTGGCGCAAGCTATCTCTACCCCAACCAGTCGCCACCCATCTATCCAGGCACCGGCGCGAAATGCGGCAAGAACGGCGGCCCGCACGACGCGACATGCCCGTCAACAATGGCAAACCACGGCGGCTACGGCATAGGTTCTGGTCTTCCACCGACGTGTCCGTTCATCGTCGATGTGGTCTGCATCCAGTACGACGGCTGGGCGATGGCGCCGATCAACAC
>NZ_LWCS01000101.1 GCF_001650495.1 Mycolicibacterium iranicum
CCGTGAGGTGGAGCGAATCCTTTCAAAGCCGGTCTCAGTTCGGATCGGGGTCTGCAACTCGACCCCGTGAAGTCGGAGTCGCTAGTAATCGCAGATCAGCAACGCTGCGGTGAATACGTTCCCGGGCCTTGTACACACCGCCCGTCACGTCATGAAAGTCGGTAACACCCGAAGCCGGTGGCCTAACCCTTGTGGAGGGAGCCGTCGAAGGTGGGATCGGCGATTGGGACGAAGTCGTAACAAGGTAGCCGTACCGGAAGGTGCGGCTGGATCACCTCCTTTCTAAGGAGCACCACGAGACCTGGACGCGGTCCGCATCGTGCGGGTTCACCGTGTGTTCAGGCGATTCGTTGGATGGCCTTCATCTGTAGTGGGTGGGGGTCTGGTGCAGATGGCAAACATTAGGTGCTGCAACGGGTTTCAGTCCTTGGGGGCTGGGATTGCGGTGCGAAATCATCAGACACACTATTGGGCTTTGAGACAACAGGCCCGTTGTTCCCTGGCCACTGCGTGTGGTGGGAGGCGTGTTGTTGCCCTGCTTTGGTGGTGGGGTGTGGTGTTTGATTTGTGGATAGTGGTTGCGAGCATCGAAGAGGGTGCACAGGCTTTCGGGTGTGTGTGCTTCTTTTCATGTAATGCAAATTTCTGATTGATCCCGACCTCTTTGGGGGTTGGGTGACTCATTTTTTGGTTTTGTGTTGTAAGTGTTTAAGGGCGCATGGTGGATGCCTTGGCACTGGGAGCCGATGAAGGACGTGGGAGGCTGCGATATGCCTCGGGGAGCTGTCAACCGAGCGTGGATCCGAGGATGTCCGAATGGGGAAACCCGGCACGAGTGATGTCGTGTCACCCAACGCTGAATATATAGGCGTTGGGGGGGAACGCGGGGAAGTGAAACATCTCAGTACCCGTAGGAAGAGAAAA
>NZ_LWCS01000102.1 GCF_001650495.1 Mycolicibacterium iranicum
TTTTCTCTTCCTACGGGTACTGAGATGTTTCACTTCCCCGCGTTCCCCCCCAACGCCTATATATTCAGCGTTGGGTGACACGACATCACTCGTGCCGGGTTTCCCCATTCGGACATCCTCGGATCCACGCTCGGTTGACAGCTCCCCGAGGCATATCGCAGCCTCCCACGTCCTTCATCGGCTCCCAGTGCCAAGGCATCCACCATGCGCCCTTAAACACTTACAACACAAAACCAAAAAATGAGTCACCCAACCCCCAAAGAGGTCGGGATCAATCAGAAATTTGCATTACATGAAATGACAACCCGCACAAAGAAACCCACCCCCACAAGGAAGGCAGACCTTCACACAAGCCACCATCTCGATGCTCGCAACCACTATCCACAAATCAAACACCACACCCCACCACCAAAGCAGGGCAACAACACGCCTCCCACCACACGCAGTGGCCAGGGAACAACGGGCCTGTTGTCTCAAAGCCCAATAGTGTGTCTGATGATTTTCTCGAAGCAGCGTTTCCCACACCACTTCTGCACGTTTGTTGTGCACCAAGCCGGCGCCACTACAGCGACACGACTCCTCACGGCTCGAACAAGACCCGATGTCTCGCTCTTTCGTGGTGCTCCTTAGAAAGGAGGTGATCCAGCCGCACCTTCCGGTACGGCTACCTTGTTACGACTTCGTCCCAATCGCCGATCCCACCTTCGACGGCTCCCTCCACAAGGGTTAGGCCACCGGCTTCGGGTGTTACCGACTTTCATGACGTGACGGGCGGTGTGTACAAGGCCCGGGAACGTATTCACCGCAGCGTTGCTGATCTGCGATTACTAGCGACTCCGACTTCACGGGGTCGAGTTGCAGACCCCGATCCGAACTGAGACCGGCTTTGAAAGGATTCGCTCCACCTCACGG
>NZ_LWCS01000103.1 GCF_001650495.1 Mycolicibacterium iranicum
GCACTAACGCACTAACCGACACTGGGCGTACAACGTCGGAGCTTCGGGCGGCGGCGGTTGCGGTGACGTATTCGTCGAGGCGCCGGCGCGCTTCAAAGACCGCGGCGTAGAGGCGAACGGCTTCGCGGTCGACGACGACCAGGTTGCCGATGCGGTCAGAGGGGATCTGGCCACGTTCGGCGGCGCGAGCGATCGAACGCCGTGGCACACCGAAGGTTTCGGCTGCTTGGGTGATCGTGAGCTCGGACCGCATGGTTGCCGCCATGCGACCCATTTAAGACATTTGTGGCACTTGTGGCAAGCAAGGCACGCCAGTCAAATGTTGCAGTTTGCCTATAGACCTTCAAAGTGGTCTTTGCTGGGTAGCTGGCGGCGTATGTCGTTTCTGTCGCAAACATGCCGCTAGGCACCTGTTGCACGACTTACCACAGACGTCCTAAACTTTCACGCATGACAACTGCACTTGAGGCGGGGCACATTCCGCCTATCCGCCTGGAGTACCGCCTATTGCTGGCGCGCCTAGAAGCCGGCCTGACGGCGCAAGAACTTGCCGACCGAATGGGATGCAGCCGCGACGTTGTTTCGCGCGCTGAAAATGGCAAGAGCAAACCACGCAAAATGGTGATGAATGCGTGGGCGCTGGCGACAGGAGTGCCCGTCAGCTGGCTTCGCGATGGCGTCGGCGACATGAATCCGCCTGATGATCCTGATGCTGCGCGCCCGGAGGGATTCGAACCCCCAACCTCCTGATCCGTAGTCAGGTGCTCTATCCATTGAGCTACGGGCGCATGGTCGTGCATGTTCAGTTGTCAAGCCGGCGAGCCGGCGTCCTGCGCGGAGGCGAGAGGATTTGAACCTCCGGCCCGCTTTAAGGCGGGCAACTCATTAGCAGTGAGTCCCATTCGGC
>NZ_LWCS01000104.1 GCF_001650495.1 Mycolicibacterium iranicum
TCCCGAAACTGCGTACTCGCCCGCAGGCCAAGTCGATTGACGCCCTCGACGCGATCATCGACATGACCCGCGACAAGCTGCGCAACCTCGACGCCGCCGCGGCCGGCGACGGGCCGGCGCCTTGGACTCGCAATGGCACCTAACGCGCCCGCGGTCCTTGTGCGGCACCTGTTTGCGCTACTCGGCGAAGCCGGCGTCGGAGCCAAGGAAGACCGGCCGCGGCGGCTCGCGGTGTGCGAATACGTGACCTGGCGGCCTATCTCGTCCACCGACGACCTGAGCCGCGACGACATCCGCGCCGTCATCACGACGCTGGAGTACTGGAAATCCTGCGGGCAGCTGCAATACCGCTGCCGCCGGATTGCCGACAAGATCCAGGAGGCAGCTGCATCGTGACCGACTCATCACAGCCACAACCGGCCCTGTCGGCCGCCATGACGCCGGAACGCCGGCGGCTATGGGTGCGCGACGTTCTGGGCCTGCGCGAGCTCACCGCAGCACAGAAAACCGTTCTGGTCGCACTGGAGACGTTCGCCGACTATCGCGACGGCACCAACGCCCGACCAGGCGAGGCCAACCTGGCCGAAATCTGCGGCCTCACAACACGAGCCGTGCGCACCGCGCTGGCCCGAGCCCAAGAACTCGGCCTGATCCTGCGCACCGGCGCGCCGAATTCCAAAGCCGGCCGCGCCGCGGTCTACCGTCTTACCTCGCCGGCCGCCACGACCGGAACCACCGTGCCTGTGAACAATCCAACGACCGGAACCGCCGTTCCTGTCGAAACGTTCACGACCGGAACAGCCGTTCCTGTGGACAATCCCACGACCGGAACCGCTGCGCACCACGACCGGAACGGCCACGACACCACGACCGGAACCGCCG
>NZ_LWCS01000105.1 GCF_001650495.1 Mycolicibacterium iranicum
GCCCTCAAGACCCATCTGGTCAAGCTGCACGACATCAGTTCCGAGGACGCCGAACTGCTGCTCACGGCAACAGATCCCGACACCCTCGTCAAGCAGGTAGATCGGTTGCTGGGCCAGCGCGGCGTGCCCAACAATCCCGTTCCCGGCGAGGGGGGCAACCCCAACCCGAAACCGGACAACGACATGCGGAAGTTCACGCGTGACCTGTTCGGACAGACCGACTAAACCCACAACATAGAAAGCGAAAATCAACATGCCCGTGATGACCAGTGGCCAGCTGAATCTCCCGAACGAAATCCTTGACCCGTGGCTGGGTAAGGTCAAGTTCGGCTCTTCGGTGGCAACGCTGTCCAACTCCATTCCGATGAAATTCGGTGTGGGGCAAGCGATGACCTTCGACATCGGCGAAGCCGAATATGTCGGAGAAGGCGCCAACAAGGGCCCGTCGACCATCACTCCCACCACCAAGACGACCAAGCCGTTCAAGTTCCACAAGACCGTCCGCTGGACCGAAGAGGTCAAGTACGCCGACGAAGACGGCAAGCTCGAAGCGATCACCCAGATCCTCGACCTGATCCAGCCGGCACTTTCGCGCGCACTGGACTTCGGCGTCTTCCACGGC
This sequence comes from Mycolicibacterium iranicum, assembly GCF_001650495.1. Classification (GTDB taxonomy): domain Bacteria; phylum Actinomycetota; class Actinomycetes; order Mycobacteriales; family Mycobacteriaceae; genus Mycobacterium; species Mycobacterium iranicum_A. Next base: position 623 of record NZ_LWCS01000105.1, read on the forward strand.
ATCAACCCCACCGGCGGCGCCACCGTCGCGGCCATGACCGAACGTCTCGTGCAGACGACCAACTCGGTCGAAATCAAGGCCGCTGATAAGCCCTACGTCGCGCTCGACGCCGCCGATAGTCTGGTCCTAGCGAGCCGGTACAACCCGAAAGACGTGGCCCTCGATCCGGTGTGGGCTTCGAAGTTCGGATCGGCACGTGCCACCCAGACCGAGCAGAAGCTCTACCCGGACTTGGTCTACGCC
>NZ_LWCS01000106.1 GCF_001650495.1 Mycolicibacterium iranicum
TTGCGGCCGGCCGCGCGTGCCCCCGAAACGTCGACATCGACGTCGATCGACAGGCCGCGTGTCTGCCGATCAATGTATTGCCGAACACCGCGCAGCGACGGAATGAGCTGCAGCGTTGCGTAACCGATGGTGGTCACTGATTACCTCACCCCAATCCGTATGCCTGCTTGCGCTTTTCGAACTTCGAACGCATGTCGATTACCTTGGCCCGCTTGGCTTCTGCGCGTGATTTGGCTTCCAATTCAGCGCGCACCGGATGATCCTGAACGCGAGCGTTCGCGCTGCTGTTGACCTTCAGGATCAGGGCCCACAGATCAGCGACGAGGTTTTCGACGTTGCCCCACGGAATGCGGCCGCCGTTGAGGGCCCGCACCAACGCCGACTCGGCCGGCAGTTGCCGGATGAGCACACCGAGCCGGCGGGCCGAAAGCGTTCCGCGATAGAAGTCGAGCACGTCAATCCGGTAGAACCGCAACAGGTCTGCCTCTATCGCGTCGCCGTGCTCGTTGAGCAAGCGCCAGAGGCTCGCTAGTTTCCCGTCAACTCCTCCAGCTGCTTGCTGAGGTCGTTGAAGTCATCCAGCGTCGGGCCGGCCGCCAGGTAGGCCGACCACTGCTCGGTGCCCAGCAGCAGCTCCGTCGCTTTGAGGTTGTCGCCCTGCTCGGCGGCGACAACCGCGGTGAGTGGCACCTTGCCCAGCACGGGCACGCGCAAGGTGACACCGCACTGCTCGACGGTGATGTAACCGTTGCCTTCGGCCTCAGCCTGCGCCGCCTTCTGCGCCGCCGTCTTTCTGGGCTTGCGGTCCTGCGGCTTGGGCGCGTTGGCCGGGATGCGCGAGACGGTCATGCGAT
>NZ_LWCS01000107.1 GCF_001650495.1 Mycolicibacterium iranicum
CCGGTGTGGTCACAGCCGAACCGCCCTCGCCGCCTTGGCGATGCGCTTAGGGCAGGCCGGCGCCGTCGCGGTCTGCGCGGTGAACGGCTCGGACTCGGTAGGCAGCGGCTGCTCGGGCTGCTTGATGGCTTCCTGGCGTACACCGTCGGTAATCCACGCCGGCGCGTGGATCGCGTTCTGGTCGATCTGGTCGGTTTGACGGACCCCGTAGGCAATCAGCTGGTCGGCGATCAAGCCCACCACTTCCGGCGACATGCTCACGGGCATCTCGGTTGCGGTCAGCAGCGCCGACGCCAGGGCGCCGACGACCGATTGCCGCTGGCCGTCCAGGTCGTCGACCGCGGGAATCTTCTTCGGAATCGCCGCGCCCTCTACGACGCTCTCAGTGAGCGCGGTCAGGCTTTCCGGCGACATCCGCGGGCCCGCGAAAGGCTGCTGCGGGGAAGTCTCGCCCACCGGCTGCTGTTCGTTAATCACCAGAGTCCAATCTGTTGTAGGCCGCTCATCGTGCGGGCGGTCAGCTCAGCGATGCGCTCGATCGCGTCCTTCTCGGTGCGGGTATCGCCGAACGTCGCTTCGATGGCAACGCTTTTGCCGCCCTCCCAGCTGATGTCGAGCTCGCGGCAGCGCCGCACGTAAACCCGCGGCATCAGGTACTTGGAGGTGCCGCCGACGCGATCGCCGTTCCACCAGTGCCCGTGGCCGTTGGCGCCGATGATCCACGGCGACGCGTTGGCCACCGTCATGGTGAACGAGGTATCGGGGTCGGTTTCGCGACGGCGCCGGCGCAGATCCATCGTCGACGACGCGGTAAATGCT
>NZ_LWCS01000108.1 GCF_001650495.1 Mycolicibacterium iranicum
CGGCTGGCACCGTGGTAGCCGACGGCGTTGTGCCCGTCGGCGATGGTGTAACCGTTGGCGCTGCTGCCGGTCAGATAGACGCTGTCCCACAGCAGCGGGTCGAGGCTGTCGGTGTCGGAGTATTCGAACCGGTCGATCGCCGTCAGCGTCGAGTTTGTCTGGCTGTCCAGCTTGGCCTGAATCTCAGCCAGCAGTGCGGCATTGGCGGCGAGAACGTCTTGCGAGTTCTTCAGCAGACTTGCCGGTAGTCGGCCGGTCAGCAGACCCGACAAGCCGCCAACGACGTCTTCGGTCAGATCTTTCAGCCCCAGTTTGGCGTCGCCGGCCTGCGCCGCGGTGTCTTGCGTCTCGTCAAAGAAGTCGTTAAACGCTTCTTCGAGGTCGTCAAACAGCCATCCGACAAATGGCAGCCCCGTCAGGACTTTCAAGACAACCCCGATGGCGGCCTGCGTGAACTCGCCCACCGCGTCGAGGCCGTCGGCCAGGCCGTCGACGAGGATGCCCGGGATCGTGTTCGGAGCTATGGGTTTAATCACCGATGTCTCGCTGAACCACACCGTGCCCGCCGTCGCGTCGGTGAAGCTCAGGATCAGCTCGACGTACTCGATGCTGTCGTCGACCACGGTGTAATCGCCGCCGAGCTCAATCCAGCTGCTCTCGGTGCCCGTGATGATCCGGTTCTGCAGGAACACCCAGTCAGAGCTGGCCCCGCCGATCGGCCGGAAGTAGGCGACAACGGCAGCATTCGGTCCGGTCACGCCCTCCCACTGCACATAGGCGTTCGCGGTCACGCCCTGCTTGACCGAAACCCGAATCTTC